>NZ_BPQE01000007.1 GCF_022179085.1 Methylobacterium aerolatum | reverse complement strand
CCTGATCACCGACCGGGGCGATCTGATCCTCGACAACAAGACCGACACGATCCTGCCCTGGCACCGCACCGGCTACGTCTTCATCAAGCGCGAGAGCCAGGACACCCAGGCCTGGGTGTCGCTCGGCGGCGCCACCTCGCCCGTCACCACCGCCAACCGCTGAGGCGGAGGGGGCGCAACCGCCCGCGCCTCGGTCGCACCGCTCAGCGCAGGAAGGTCGGGGCGATCCACCATGTGGGGTGGGCGGCCCGCAGGCGCTTGGCCGCCGCGACCGCCGCGTGCCGATCCGCGAACAGGCCGAAGACCGTCGCACCTGAGCCCGACATCCGCGCCAACCGGCAGTTCTGGCCGCGCAGGGCGGCGAGGGCCTCACCGATCGGCGGCGCCACCGTGAGGGCAGGGCCCTCCAGATCGTTGCGCGCGGGTTTCAGGGCGGCGAGCAGCGAGACCGCGTCGCCGTCGGCGGCGATGGCGGGATGGGCCGCACCGGGGAGCGTTTCCCCCACGCTTAGGCCGAGCGCCTTGAACACCGGCGCTGTAGGAACCGGGACGCCGGGGTTGATCAGCATCGCCGGCAGGGCAGTGAGACCGAGGGGCGGGCCGACATCCTCGCCCGCGCCGCGCATCATCCTCGCCCGCGGATCGAGGCAGACCGGGACATCGGCCCCCGTGGCGCGGGCGGCGGCGACGACCGCCGGATGGGTCAGCGGAAGGTCGTTGAGGCAGGCGAGCAGACGGAGGCCGGCCGCCGCGTCCGACGATCCGCCGCCGATGCCCGCCGCCACGGGCAGGCGCTTCACGAGGTGGAAGGCCCCGAGCCTGAGGCCGGGAACCCGATCCGCGAGGTTCCGTGCGGCCCGCAGAACGAGGTTGTCGGCGTCCGGCCCGGCCGGTCCGGCGGTCGGGCCGGAGACCGTCAGCGAGAGCGCTTCCCCGGTCCGCAGGGTCAGCCTGTCGGCGGTGCCCGCGAAGGCGACGAGGCTTTCGAGGACATGGTAGCCATCCTCCGCCCGCCGTCCGAGGACATGCAGGGTGAGGTTCACCTTGGCGGGGGCGCGGTCGGACAGGAGGGGCACGGTGGTTCCGCCGGATCGTGAACGGGCGGGTCGGCCGTACAGGGCCGACCGGGCGGCGGCAAGGTCGCGCGGATCGCCGGGACGCGGAGAGACGCCTCGCGATGCGGTTTCCGGCGGCCCCCGGATCGCGGATCAGACCGGGGCGTGGGGCCGATAGGCGAGGAGATCGCCGGGCCGGATCGCCTCGGCGTCCTCCGGCAGTTCCACCAGCCCGTCGCTCGCCGCCAGCGCCGAAAGCGCTCCGCCCGGCGCCATCACCGCCTCGGTAACGCCGTCCGCAGCGACGCGGAGGCTGACCTTGAGGAATTCCCGGCGCCCGCCCTTCTTCGCGAAGGCAAAGCCGCTGCGGACCAGGGGGAGGGGCGGCGCCGGCTCGGCGCCCGTCAGGTGGAGCACGACCGGGCCGAGGATCGCCAGCGCCGTCGCGTAGGCGGCCGCCGGGTTGCCCGGCAGGCCGACGAAGGGCACCCGGCCGATCCGGCCGAAGGCGAGGGGACGCCCCGGCTTGATGGCGAGGCGCCAGAGGGTCAGCGCGCCGATGTCCCCGATGACGGCGCGGACGTGATCCTCCTCGCCCACCGACACGCCGCCGGAGGTGACGATCAGGTCGTGGTCGGCCGCCGCGCCGAGGAGGCGGTCCCGGAGGGCCCCGCGGGAATCCGGCAGGATGCCGCCGTCGCTGACCCGCGCGCCGGTCCGGGCGAGCAGCGCGGCGAGCATCGGCCGGTTGGCATCGTGGATGCGCGCCGGCCCGAGGCGACCGCCCTCGGCGCAGACCTCGTCGCCGGTGGAAAACAGGGCGATCCGCAGCCGGGGCCGCACCGTCAGGGACTGGAGGCCGAGGGCGGCCGCCAGGGCGAGGCTGCGCGGGCCGAGCCTGTGGCCCTCAGAAAGGGCGAGGGCACCGGGGGCCACGTCCTCGCCCGCCCGGCGGCGATTGGCGTGTCGCGCCAGCCCCGCCGGAAGGACGACGGTGCCGCCCTCGATCCGCGTCTCCTCCTGCATCGCCACCGTGTCGGCGCCGGGAGGAAGGGGCGCGCCGGTGAAGATCCGCGCGGCGGTGCCGGGCGGCAGGGGCGCGGAGGCGCTGCCGGCGGGGATGCGGGCCGCGACCGGCAGGGCCGTCGGGCCGGAGGGGGCGAGGTCGTCGAAGCGCAGGGCGTAGCCGTCGACGGCGGCGTTGTCGAAGGGTGGCAACGCCATCGGCGCGAGGACCGGTTCGGCGACGATCCGTCCATCCGCCTCCCACAGCGCCACCGTCTCCCGGCCCACCGCGACCGACAGGCTCGCGCGGATCGTCGCGAGGGCGTCGGCTACGGACAAGGGGGGGCTGCTGTCGGGAATCACCGGACCCATCGTGAATCGAGCGGCGTATCGCAGGGGCGGAGCCGTGACGGCGACCGCGCCCCTCCGGGGCAACCCACGGATTGCGGCAAGGGACGCGCCGGATCAACCCCGCCGCTCCGACTTCGCCGTCCCGCATGACCTTGGCGAGGGGGTCGGGCAGCCTGCTAGAAACGGCCCATGACGACCGCCGGTCTCCTGCCCTGCCAGCGCCCGCTCTTCGAGGTCCCGCAGGGCGTGAGTTACCTCGATGCGGCGGCCTGGACGCCGCTGCCCATCGCCGTCCGCCGCGCCGGGGAGGCCGGCATCCTCGCCAAGGCCCGCCCATGGGAGCATTGCCGGGCGGATTTTCCGGCCTGGACCGAGCGGGCCCGGGCTGGGGCGGCGCACCTCATCGGGGCGAGCGCGGACGACATCGCCATCGTCGGATCCGTCAGCCACGCCATGGCGACGGCGGCCGCGCATCTGGCGCCCGAGCCGGGCAGCCGCATCCTCCGCGTCGCCGACGAATTTCCCTCCCTCTGCCTGCCCTTCGACCGCCTCGCCGGAGACCGGGGCCTGACGGTCGACGTCGTGCCCCGGCCCGGGGACGGCGACTGGACAGCAGCGCTGCTCGCGGCGATCCACCGGCCCGGCGCGGCGCCGGTATCCGTCGCCACCCTGACGCCCTCCCATTGGACCGACGGGGCGGCCATCGACCTCGACCGCCTCGTTCCCGCCTTGAGGACGGCAGGCGCCGCCCTGGTCATCGACGCGACCCAGGCCGTGGGCGCCATGCCCGTCGAGATCGCGCGCTGGCAGCCGGACTATCTGGCTTTCCCGACCTACAAGTGGACGCTCGGCCCCTACGGCGTGGCGTTCCTCTACGTCGCGCCCTGGCGTCGGGACGGCAGACCCCTGGAGGAGCACGGCGGCAACCGGCCGTCGGCGTCGGGAGCGCGCCGGTTCGACCGGGGCGAATTGCACGATCCCGTGTCCCTCGCCATGGCCGCGACGGGTCTGGAGCTCGTCGGCGGATGGGGCTCGGCCGCGATCCAGGCGAGGCTGAGGGCTTTGACGGAACAGCTCTCGGAGCGCTGCGCCGCCCTGGGCATCGCCGTGTCCGAGCCGCCGCGGCGCGTCGGGCACGTGCTCGGGCTTCGCGCTGCCGGCGGCCTGCCGCCCGATCTGGTGGAGCGCTTGTCGGCGCGCCGGGTGTTCGTCAGCGAGCGGTCCGGCGCCCTGCGCATCAGCCCGCACGTCTGGGCCGATGAAGACGACATCGAGCACTGCGCCCAGGCGCTGAGAGACTGCCTCTCGGACCGAAGCGGGTGATCGCCTTAAGGCCCGGCGACGGCATGAGGTCGCGGCGTCCCGCCGGGTTTCTTGTCCCCCGGCTCTGGCGCCCGATGGTGCGGGGGGCTACATAAACGAGGCGGGGCTGCAGAGTTCGTCAGGAGCACTATCCCCGGGGCCTTATCGACTCCCTCGGGAGCTGTCCCTGGCCTCGTCCCTGGACCTGGCCAACACGGCGCCCACCTACTCTGTAGGTTTCCCGGGATCGATCCTCCAACGGCTCACGTGGCTCCGCACCCTGATCCTTCTACCGCCCCGTCCGGCAAGGCCGTCCTCCGCAAGGAGGTGCTCGCCGCCCGCGACGGGCTCGATGCGGAGGCCCGCCGGGACGGCTCGGCCTCCATCTCACGGATACTGGCCGGTCTCCCCGCCCTCGCGGGGGCGCGTCTTGTGGGCGGCTTCTGGCCGATCCGCAGCGAGGTCGATCCTCGCGCCGCGATGACGGCGCTCGCCGCGTCGGGCCGCGCCATCGCGCTGCCCTGCGTGACGCCGGAGGGCCTCGTCTTCCGCGCCTGGACGCCGGGCCAGGACTTGGTGCGGGCGAAGTTCGGCCTGAGCGAGCCGGATCCGTCCCTGCCGGAGGTCTTCCCCGACGCCCTCATCGTTCCCCTCGCCGCCTTCGACCGGGCGGGTCGCCGCCTGGGCTACGGGCGCGGCTACTATGACGGCGCCATCGAGCGACTGTCGCGGGAGCGGCCGGTGGTGACGGTCGGCGTGGCCTTCGCCGTGCAGGAGGTGCCGCGGGTGCCGGTGGAGCCGCATGACCGGACGCTTGCGGCCATCGTCACCGAGACGGGAGTCGTCCAATTGGAGAGACCGGCGGAATGAGACTGCTGTTCCTCGGCGATGTCGTCGGGCGGCCTGGACGGGCGGTGGTCCTCGATCAGCTTCCCGCCCTGCGGGAGCGCTGGAACCTCGATTGCGTCGTGGTGAACGGCGAGAACGCCGCGGGCGGGTTCGGGATCTCCGAGGCGATCTGCGACGAGTTGATCGCCGCCGGCGCCGATGCGGTGACGCTCGGCAACCACAGCTTCGACCAGCGCGAGGCGTTGGTCTTCATCGCCCGCCAGCCGCGTTTGATCCGCCCGGCGAACTATCCGCCCGGCACGCCGGGGCGCGGGGCGACGGTGGTGGAGACGCGCGGCGGCGCCCATGTCCTCGTCGTCAACGTGATGGGCCGGGTCTTCCTCGATCCGATGGACGATCCCTTCGCGGCCGTGGAGCGCGAGGTCTCGGCCTGCCCCCTGGGCAGCGCCGCCGACGCGATCGTCGTCGATGTCCATGCCGAGGCGACCAGCGAGAAGCAGGCCCTCGGGCACTACCTCGACGGGCGAGTGAGCCTCGTGGTCGGCACCCACACGCACACGCCGACGGCCGACCACCGCATCCTGCCGGGCGGCACCGCCTACATGTCCGATGCCGGGATGTGCGGGGACTACGATTCGGTCATCGGGATGCAGAAGCACGAGCCGATCCGCCGCCTCATTCAGAAGACGCCGGGCTCCCGCTGGGAGGTGGCCGGCGGACCCGGCACCCTCTCGGGCATCGCGATCGAAACCGGGCCGGACGGCCTGGCCACCAAGGTGGCGGCCCTGCGGCTCGGCCCGAATCTCGAGGAAAGCCGTCCCGTTTTCTGGGATTGAATCGCGCTTTCGAACGTAGGCGCCAGCCCCGAACCCTTGGCAGGCACGCGCAGAGGCGTACTATGTTGCCGAGTGCCGTGGTTGCCGTGTGTCGTGCCGCACAGACAAGCTCGGCCGCCAGGGAGGTTGTCCATGCTCAACAGCACCAGCCTGATCAAGGCATCCTGGATTGCCGTGGACGTGGGGCGCGAGCGCGCCGAACGCGTCCTCGTGGTCGAGACTTACATCGCGGTCAGCCCGCTCGAGCCGAACTACGACCAGGGCCAGTACGACAAGGTCCTGTCCTGCGTCCGCAACGTGCTGGACCGCCACCCCGATATCGACCGGGCGTCAATCCTGAGCATGCATCGCGGCTCCGGCTGCACGGCCCTCTTCCGCGATCCTTCGCGGGAGGCCGAGCGCACCGCCGCCTGAGGCAGGACCGGCCCCGGACGGCTGCGACGTGGGCCGTCGTCTCCTTGGTTCTCGTCTCCTTGGCCCTCGTCTCCGGGATGTGATCGTCCCGGAGGAACGGCGGCGGCGGACCGGCGGTTTGCGGGTCGAACAGGAGACGGATCATGAAGCATCTTGCATGCGGCCTCGCCGCGATCGCCCTCGCCGGTCTCGTCGGCGCCGCCCCCGCGGAGGCGAAGGGCTGCCTCAAGGGCGCGGTGGTCGGAGGCGTCGCGGGACACATGGCCGGACACGGCAAGCTCGGTGCCGCCGCCGGCTGCGCGGTCGGCCACCACAACGCGAATAAGAAAGCCAAGCAGAACTGACCCGAGCGGCCGGGATCGGGTCAGACGTTCTCTGCTATCGCAGTGTCACCGGCCGCGTTCGAGCCCTTTCCCGCTTGATGGTCTTGCGCCGGACTGGCTCCAGTCCGGCGTCTTCTTTTGAGCCGGCATCCATCCCATCACGATAGGGCGATCCGTCGGCCTGCGCGGGCGCTCCTTCCACCGGGAACGCCCTCCCTGTCATGATGCGGCCAACTTCACGCGGGAGACGGCGGGGGTAATCGATCGGCGCCGCGCGCCGCCGCCGGGCCGGAGCCCGACGGAGAGGTTCGGGCTCACCAAGCCCCAGCCCGCGATGGAGGAGTGTACACGGATGATGTTTCGCACGCTCGGCCGCCGCGTCGCGCCGCTGGCGGCCCTCGCCCTCGCGGGCCTCGCCGGTCCGGCCCGCGCCGCCACGCCGACCGACCCCAGCGGCACCTACCTGACGGAGGACGGCCGCGCCCGGGTCCGCCTGGAGAAGTGCGGCGCCCAGAACGATCGTTTGTGCGGTTACGTCGTGTGGTTGAAGGTTCCCCTGTCCGACAAGGGCGAGCCCCGCGTCGACTTCAAGAACCCCGATCCGAAGAAGCAGGCCCGCCCGTCGTTGGGCCATCAGCTCATCATGGGCCTGAAGCCCAACGACGACGCCCGGTACGAGGGCCAGATCTACAATTCCGAGGACGGCAAGTTCTACAAGGTCACGATCTGGACGGAGGCGCCGAACGAGCTGACGGTCAAGGGCTGCCTGATTGCCTTCCTGTGCAAGTCGCAGACCTGGATGAAGGTCACCGATCTCGTGCCCGGCCAGCTCGCGGGTCCGACCAACGGCGCCAACGGGCCGCGCACGGACCCGGAATACATGCCCCCGAAGCCGGCGGCGACCGCTGCCAAGCCCACGGCGAAACCCGTCGGCAAGCCGGCGACGACCGGCGCCACGCCGGCGGGCGAGTAACCGGCTTCGCCGCGAGATCGGCGGGCGCCTCCCGCGGAAGGCGCCCGTCCGCCGTTGCCAGGACGGGAGGACCGATGCGGCGACGGCCGCACGGGATCGACGGTCGATGCGCTCGCCGCACGCAGGCGGTCGCCAACCGATGACGGGGCGCTCCGAGCCCGAAGTCGAGCCGCACGCCCGGATCGCGTCGCATCCCCGCCAGGACGGAGGAGCGGAAGGCGTTCAGTCCTTGTCGAGGCTGAGGTCGGGCGCCTCGGGATTCTTCATGCCGACGACGTGATAGCCCGCATCGACGTGGAGGATTTCCCCGGTCATGCCGGCGGCCATGTCGGAGACGAGGTAGGAGGCGGTCTCGCCCACCTCGCCGATCGTCACCGTCCGGCGCAGGGGCGCGTTGTACTCGTTCCACTTCAAAATGTAGCGGAAGTCGCCGATCCCCGAGGCGGCCAGGGTCTTGATCGGCCCGGCGGAGATCGCGTTCACGCGGATGTTCTTCGGCCCGAGGTCGGCGGCGAGGTAGCGCACCGAGGCTTCGAGCGCCGCCTTGGCCACGCCCATCACGTTGTAATGGGGCATCCACTTCTCGGCGCCGTAATAGGTCAGCGTCAGCAGCGAGCCGCCCGGCTTGAGGATCTTCTCCGCCCGCTGGGCCACCGCCGTGAACGAGTAGCAGGAGATGAGGAGCGACTTGGTGAAGTTGTCCTCGGAGGTCTCGATGTAGCGGCCGGTCAGTTCGTCCTTGTCGGAGAAGGCGATGCAGTGGACCACGAAGTCGATCCCCTCGGGGAAGACGCGGGACGCCTCCTCGAACACGGCGTCGATCGTCGCGGCGTCGGTCACGTCGCAATGCCCGATGACGTGGGCGTCGAGTTCCTTCGCCAGGGGCTCGACGCGCTTGCGCAGGGCGTCACCCTGATAGGTGAAGGCCAGTTCGGCGCCATGGTTGCGGGCGCTGCGGGCGATGCCCCAAGCGATCGAGCGGTTGTTGGCGACCCCAAGGATCACCCCCCGCTTACCGGCCAGAAGCCCGTGCCCGTGTTCCGCCATGACGCATCCCGGTAAACCGCGGCGCCACGAGCGCCGAGGGTTCCCCCTTAGCGGAGGCGGCACGGGGACGGAAGTCCGGCCGTCCATCGGACGAGCCGGATCGTCAGCCTCGCGCGTCCCCCGGGCCCCGCCGGCCCGTCAGGCAGCCTTGGCGGCGCGGCGACCGCGGGCATAATCCGCGAGGGCCGTATCCTCGCCCTCGGGCAGGACGATTGCGGTGGTCGCGAGAAGATCGCCGCGGGTGCCGTCTTTCTTCGGCAGGCCCTTTCCGCGCAAGCGGAAGGTCTTTCCCGAACTCGTCATCGGCGGCATCTTCATTTCAACCGCGCCGGTGAGTGTCGGCACGCGGATGGTCCCGCCCAGGATGGCATCCTCCAGCGGCACCTCGACGCTGACGCGCAGGTCCGCACCCTCGACCTTGAACCGGGCATGAGGCTGGACGCGGATGGTGAGCAGCACGTCGCCCGGTTCCGAGCGCGGGCCGCCCGGGTGGCCGAGGCCGCGCAGGCGGATCGTCTGACCGTCCACTGCGCCGCGGGGGATCATGACGTCGACCTCGCGCCCGGTGGGCAGGTTAAGGCGCAGCTTCTCCTCGCCGCCGATCTGCTCCAGCGTCACGACGAGTTCGGCCGAGACGTCCTCGCCCTTGGAGGGCTGGCGACCGCCCGGCCCGGCCCCTCCGGCCCTGAAGGACTCGCCGAAGATGTGCGAGAAGATGTCCTCGCCCATTCCTCCGCCCATGCCCCCACGCCCGCTGCGCGCCATCGATTCGAAGTCGAAGCCGCGCCCGCCACCGCCGCCTCCGCCGAAGCCGCCGAACCCCTCGAAGCCGGTGGCGCGAGGCTTGCCGTCCGCATCGATCTCGCCGCGGTCGTACTGCTTGCGCTTGTCGGCCTCGCCGAGGATCTCATACGCCGCGTTGATCTCGGCGAAGCGGTCCTTCGCCTTGGGGTCGTTCTTGTTGCGGTCGGGATGGTATTCCTTGGCCAGCTTGCGATACGCCTTCTTGATGTCGGCTTCGCTGGCGGCCTTGGTCACACCCAGGACGTCGTAGGGGTTACGCATCGGTCGTCTGGTGCTTTCGGGGAAGCGGGATCGCTATCCATATGGACGGCGTGTTGTACTTCTGCAACGGTCGTGCCGGCAAAACTCTGCGCGATCGTCCCCGCCGTCAAGCGGCGGCGGTGGACACCCTGGAGAAGGGCGCCCGGAGCGCCCGTCAACGTCACGAAGAACGGGAAGCCCACGCATGCAGTATCGGTGCGATCACGTCCACCTGCGCAGCCGCAATGCCGTCGCGGCGGCCGGCTTCTATGCCGCGACGTTCGGCGCCGTCGAACGGGAGCGGATCGGCGGCGAGCTCGTGCAACGGGTCGTCCTCGATCTCGGCGGCCTGACGGTGTTCATCGAGCAGGCGGGGGACGAGGCTCACCCCACCGGGCCGACGCCGAGCCTCGGCATCGAGCATATCGGCCTGGCCGTGGATGATCTGGATGCGGCCTTCGCAGACCTCACCCGCCGCGGGGTTCCGGTCCGCGCCGGCATCTCGTCGCGGGGCCCCAACCTGCGCATCGCCTTCTTCGAGGGACCGGACGGCGCGCTGATCGAGGTACTTCAACGATCGCCGACGTGAAGCCCCCGATCCGGGCGGTGCCTCAGCGCCGCCCCAGGGACTCCGAAGGGGCGGGAACGGCATCCGTCTCGCGCCGTTCGATCCGCTCCAGGCCGTCGTCGGAATAGACGGCGCCGAGGACGGTCTCGAAGTGATCGCGCACCCGGCCGTGACACTCGCAGGCCGCGCGTTCCATCCGGCCGACGTCGCTCACGGTGATGCGGCCCCGTCCGACGGTGATCAGCCCCTGGTTCTGCAGGTTCCGCAGGATCCGAGTGAGATAGGTCCGCTGGACGCCGAGCATCCCGGCCAGCAGCTCGTGCGTGACCGGCAGCGACGGCGAGCCGATCCGGTCGCGTAGCGTCAGCAGCCAGCGCAGGCACCGCTGGTCGATCGGGTGGAGGGAGTTGCAGGCCGAGGATTGCAGCACCTGCGCGAGGAGGCAATCCGAGTAGCGAATCATCAGGTCGCAGATCTGCGGCGAGCGACGTCTGGCTTCCCGGAGAAGCGCCGCCTCGATCCGCAGGGCCGGACCGCCAATCTGCACGATTGCGGAGGTCGAGGCCGGAAGGTAGCCCTGGTTCACCACGCCGCCGACCGCGCCTTCGTGCCCGACCGTCGCGGTCTCCGCGCTCCGGCCGTCGCGGGTCGCGACCATCAGGGTCACGACCGTATGGCGGCAGGGGAACGTGACTTGCGTCACCGGCGAACCGACCGTGAAAATGCTCTCCGCCTTCGCGAAGGTCACCGGCTGCAAATGCGGGACGATCAACTCGCGATCCGTCACACTCAACGACTTTAATAAAAGATTGTCGTCGGGCTTGGAGGCGATATCGGCTTGCATCGTTGTCTTAACAGTCTGCCTTCGCCCCTCTCTGTAGCGGCCGGCAGACAGGTCGTCTGTCAGATTGTGAACTGGAATATGTCTAATGGGTGTGCAGTCGTCGTTATGATGACGTCCGTTGCAGAGATGTTACTTATCGGTGCAAACACCTAACGTTGACAACCGCTTGTGGTCCCTCGGATCGCAGTCCGTCGACAGGAACGAGGCCCAATCGGACGGCGTGCCATAAAATGCGTTTCGGTCGACATCGCCCCGAACCCCCGGAACGCGCCCGGTGGACGTGAATTGCCACAGCATCCATTTGCGGTTCGAGAAACGTTGTTCAGGCTCGGCGGCCGTGGATCGCAGCCAATGCGGGTAATCCGGCAGCTCACCCTCCAGAACGTCCTTGTGGAAGGTGATGTCGGTGTAGATGATTGGCCGCTTGCCGGTATACCGCTCCATCTCGTGGAGCATTTCCGTGATCATGGCCAGCGCCTGCTCCTTCGGGAGCTTGCGCGGGCAGGTCTGGGAATGGCCGTTCCACTCCACGTCGAGCACCGGGGGGAGGGCGCTCGGATCGTTCGGGACGTTTCTCTTGAACCAGTCCATCTGCTCCCGGGCGGAGCGGCACCAGAAAACGAAGTGGTAGGCGCCCCGCGGGATGCCCGCGGCCCCGGCGCCGTCCCAGTTGGCGCGGAAGCGCTCGTCTACGTGGTCTCCGCCTTCGGTCGCCTTGATGAAGACGAACTGCGTGCCGGCGCTGCGGACGGAGGCCCAATCCACGGGCCCCTGCCACTTGGAGATGTCGATTCCCTGGATCGGGTGCTGCTTCGCCTTCGCGACGCCGGGATGCGGCTTCGCATCGCCCTTGGTGGGATACAGGTCGGGATTGGAGGAGCAGGCGGCGAGCCCGGCCAGGACGGCCACGGCGACCGCCCGGCGCGACGCCCACAAGACTGCGCGGAGGCCGGGACGCCGCGCGCCGGATGGGGACAGGGCAAACACTCGATCCCGCGTCATCAGTGCTACAGCCCGCTTCCAAGACAAGCGCCAAAGTCAGGCGTAATCGATGGCCCCTGCGCGGTTAACGGACCTTTGCGAACATTGCGGCGGAATTCCGCAAGCCGTTGCATGCCAGTGACATCGGCAAGGGGCGGATGGGTTGGCGGCGACGCCCGGCGCATCTAAGTGCCGATACCGCAAGACAGTTCGGATCGGTCGATCGTGGGCAAGACTCTCTTTACCATCGGCTACGAAGGGCTCGATCCCGAGCGACTGACGGGCGCCCTGCGCGGCGCTGGCGTCGCCGTCCTCGCCGACGTCCGGGCGGTCGCCAATTCCCGCAAGCGCGGCTTTTCCAAGAACGCCCTGAGGACCGGGCTGGAGGAGGCCGGGCTCGGCTACAGCCACTGGCGGCAACTCGGCACGCCGAAGGCCGGCCGCGAGGCCGCGCGGGCGGACGATGCCGCCCTGCTGCATAGGATCTATTGCGAGGAGGTTCTGGAGACGGCGGAGGGGATCGCGGCACTCGACGGGCTCGCCGCCCTGGCCGAGGGCGCGCCGGTCTGCCTGCTGTGCTTCGAGCGCGACCCCGCGCGGTGCCATCGCCGGATCCTGACGGAGCGCTTGGCTCAGCGGGGCTTCGCCGTCGTCGACCTGTTCGGCTGAGCCGGACGGAGCGGCGTGGGTCCGCCGCTCCGTCCGTCACGCGTCTCAGGTGCCGGAGCGGCTCTGGACCCTGGCGCTCACCGCATCGCCGACCCGCCTGAAGAAGGAGAGGGCGGCGCCCGGCAGGGTCGGCCCCTCACGGTCGCGCGGGGTCGTCCGGCGCCGGTTGGGATCGGCCTTCACCTCGATCGGCAGGTACAGGGCCTCGAAGAACGAGAGGGCGAGGAGGACCGCGCCGTCCGCGTCGGTGACGCGCAGGGAGGCGTCGAGGAGCTGGGCCGCGCCGCCGTAGCGCTGCACCAGGGCACGGACGACGACGAAGGCCGCCGCCCGGAGTTCGGCCTCGTCGACGACCTCCTGACCGACCGGATCGGGGAGCACCTGTCCGTCGAGGACGATGTTGAAATAGGCGCGCATGGGGCGGGGCTCTCGTGTCCCGGAGGGCGTCTGGCCCGGATCAGGCCGCTTCCGCGTCGGCGGCGGGCTCGGCGGCGGATTTCGGATCGAAGGCATCGGCCAGCAGGGACAGGCGGCGCGCCATGTCCCGGACCTCGTTGAGGGCGATGGACTTCTGACCTTCCTTCACAGCCCGCGTGATGTCGCTGACCTGAGCCGTCGCGATGCGCTTGAGTTCCTCGGCGAGCTTCTGGCTTGTCATCATGTCCACGATCCGCGACGGAAGGGGGCCAGACTCGCCGGGTTAGCGTTACCAGAGCGTATCGGGCACCTCGCATTTCCTGTGGATTGCGAGGACGGACCCGCCGCCGCCGCCATCCTCGCGAAGGCCCGGAACGGATGCGCGGCACGGCGTTTGCCCGGCTCGCCGCCCGTGGTAGATCGTCCCCCGGCATCGCCGGGCGAGGGGAGGACGCGCCAGTGCCTTGAATCTCCGGCGTTTTCCCGCTTCCACCCGACACCCGCCCCGCCCGACGAGACGGACGCCGCGCCCGCGGCCAGTCCTGACAGGACCGACGCGATGGACATCGCCCTCTTTCTCGATTTCGACGGCACGCTGGTGGATATCGCCCCACGGCCCGAAGCCGTGACGGTGGAGCCGGGCCTCGTGGACGATCTCCTGGCCCTGCGGGACCGGCTTGGCGGGGCCCTCGCCCTCGTGAGCGGGCGGCCGGTGGCGCAGCTCGACGGGTTCCTGGCGCCCGCCCGGATCGATGCGGCCGGCCTGCATGGCGTCGAGCGGCGGGTCGACGGCGCCCTGACCGGCGGACGGCCGGAGGACCATCCGGCCCTGCGGACCGAGGTCGCGCGCCTCCAGGCGGAGGCGCGGGCCCTGCCGCAGGTGCTGATCGAGGACAAGGGCGCCTCGGTCGCCGTCCACTGGCGCCTCGCCGATCCCGCCGATGCCGTGCGCGCCGAAGCCCTCGTGCGGCAGGCGGCGGAGGCGCTCGGCGGCGCGTACCGCCTCCAGCTCGGCAAGGCCGTGGGAGAGATCGTGCCCGTGGGGGCGACGAAAGCCGTCGCCATCCGGTCCTTCCTCGAACAGCCCCCCTATGCCGGCCGCCGGGCGGTCTTCCTCGGTGACGACAAGACCGACGAGATCGCCTTCGCGAGCGTCACCGAGGATGGAGGCGTCGCGATCCGCGTCGGGGACGGGGACACGGTGGCCACGCGCCGCCTGCCGGATCCCGCCACCGTGCGCGCCCTGCTGCGCGCCTGGGCGCGGGGCGAGGCCATCGACCTCGACACGCTGCCCGCCGCCTGAGGCGCACCCGAGCCGTCCGCCCGCGCCGGACCCGCCGAACCGCACACAAGGGAACGACCCGCATGGCGACGACCTTCGAGTTTCCGGTCCTGATCGGCGATGTCGGCGGCACCAATGCGCGCTTCGCCCTCGTGGAGACGCGCGGGGCCAAGCCGCGCCTGCTCTCGCACGAGGCGACGGCCGAACACGCCGACCCCTCCTCCGCCATCCGCACCGCCCTCGCCAAGGACGGAAGCCGCTCACCGCCACCGCGCTCCGCGATCCTCGCGATCGCCGGGCGGATCGATGGGCCGGAGGTGCAACTCACGAACGCGCACTGGAAGGTCGCGGGCGAACGGATCGGCCGGGATTTCGGCCTGTCCTCCATGGTGGTGGTGAACGACTACGTGCCCGTCGCGGCGGGCGCGGCGGGGATCGAGCCGCACGATCTCACCCCCGTCGGTCCTTGCCCTGCCGTCCCGGGCGGGGCGCGCGTGGTGCTTGGGCCGGGCACCGGGTTCGGCGCGGCGGCCCTCGTCCCCTATTCCGCGCACCTCGCCATCGTCTCGACGGAGGCCGGGCACACGGAGCTCGGCCCGGCGGACGCCTTCGAAGAACAGGTCTGGCACGTGCTGGAACGGGTCGAGGACCGCATCACCGTCGAGACGGTGCTCTCGGGCCCCGGCCTCGCCCGGCTCCACGCAGCGGTGACCCACGTGCGGACGGGGCGACCCCGTGACAAGCTCGATCCGGCCGCGATCACCGCCGCGGGGCTGGACGCCTCGGACCCGCACGCGGCGGAGGCCCTCGCCCTGTTCTCCCGGCTGTTGGGACGGGTCTGCGGCGACCTCGCGCTCACCTTCCTGGCGACGAGCGGCGTCTACATCGGCGGCGGCATCGCGCCCCGGATCCTCAAGGTTCTGCAGGAAGGCGCCTTCCGCGACGCCTTCGAACGCAAGGCGCCTTTCGCGGGAATGATGCGCGCCATCCCCACCAGCGTGATCACGGTGCAGGACCCGGCCTTCAACGGCCTCGCGGCGCTCGCCAGCGAGGGCGATGCGTTCGTCTACCACGGTCAGGTCTGGCGGAACGGGGAAGGGAGCTGAGAACCGTCGGCTTCGTTCCATAGTGTTTCACGGCTCGGACGGCCGGCCGCACCTGCCATCATGCGCCTGATGCATGGATAGACCGGCAAAGCTTCTCACCTGGCCGGTGAGGGAATGGAACAATATGCCCTCGAATGTAACTCGTTGGCGCTTTGTTGCATTGCGATATTAGCACACCGCGTCGCAGCGAACCCGTGCTCTAACAGCGTTGCCGGATCGTCCCGGTGACGCATCGGAGCTCACATGCGCACGATTCTCATCCTCGCATCGTCGGCGTTCGCCGCAGCGACCCTCGCGGCGGGCGTTGCCTCGGCCGACGACCACTTCCACGTCACGCCGCCGATCGTCCGCGATCAGGCGCGTCCCACGCAGGTCGTCCGTCCGGCGGGTGAACTCACCGTGGTCCCCCAGCCCGTCGCCGCCACCCCGGCCACGCGCCGGGTCACTGCCGCCACGGCCAAGATCGAACTCGCGGACCGGTAAAGGCCGCATCGGGGAGGATGGCGATCCCTCGCCATCCTCCCCGTGCAGGCGGGGATCAGGCCGCCGCGAGCGGCTTCGACACATCCTCCAGGGAGCGCCCCTCGGCGGCCGTCCCCCAGATTCCGCCGACCACGGCCGCCACCGCCATCAGCGCCGCGCCGATCAGGTAGCCATAGAAGACGTAGTCCCGCGATCCGCCCTCCACGAGGGTGCCGAACAGCAGCGGGCCCGAGACGCCCCCAACACCCGTACCGATGGCGTAGAAGGCCGCGATGGCCAGCGCCCGGATCTCCAGGGGGAAGGTTTCCGCCACCGTGAGATAGGCCGAGGAGGCCGCCGCGCTGGCAAAGAAAAACACCCCCATCCACACGATCGTCTGCCCCCAAGCGCCGAAGGCGTCGATGAGGAACAGGTAGCCTGCACCGACCAGCGCCGCCGCCGAGATGCCGTAGGTGAAGGCGATCATCGGTCGCCGACCCACCGTGTCGAACAGTCGGCCCAGCACCACCGGACCCATGAAGGAGCCCAGCGCGAAGGGCAGGAGATACCAACCCACCTGCTCGCCGGGCACTTGGTAGAAACGTTCGAGGACCAAGGCGTAGGTGAAGAACAGGGCGTTGTAGAAGAACGCCTGCCCCACCATTAGGCACAGGCCCACCATGGTCTGCTTCCGGCTCGTCACGAACATCGCCTTGGCGACCTCCAAGAGCGGCGTGTGGTGGCGGACCCGCACCTTGGTGTGCTTCTTCGGGTCCGGCGGCGGCAGCGTCACGCCCGCGTCGGTGAAGCGCTTCTCGATCTCCGACACCACCCGGTCGGCCTCCGCGACGTAGCCGTGGGTCGCGAGCCAGCGCGGACTCTCGGGGATCCAGCGCCGCAGGAACAGGATCACCAGACCGATCGCGCCGCCGGTCAGGAAGGCGATGCGCCAGCCCCAGGCCGGGTCGATCACGTCGGGCTTCAGCAGCACGATCGACATGAAGGAGCCGAGGGCTGCCCCGATCCAGAACGACCCGTTGATGACGAGGTTCGTCCAGCCGCGAGCGCTGGCCGGCACGAGTTCCTGGATGGTCGAATTGATCGCGGTGTACTCGCCGCCGATCCCCGCCCCGGTGAGGAAGCGGAAGAAGCAGAAGCTCGCGACGTTCCACGACAGGCCGGTCGCCGCCGTGGCGACGAGGTATAGGGCGAGGGTGATGAAGAACAGCTTCTTCCGCCCGATCCGGTCCGTCAGCCATCCGAAGCCGACCGCCCCAGTGACGGCGCCGACGAGGTAGGAAGACGCCGCGAGCCCGATATCGAACTCCGAGAACGCCATGGGCGGCTGGCGCAAGGCACCGACGAGGGAGCCCGCCAGGGTCACTTCGAGGCCGTCGAGCACCCAGGTAATGCCGAGCGCCACGATGACCAGGACATGGAAGCGTCCCCAGGGCAGTCGGTCGAGGCGTCCCGCGATGTCCGTGTCGACGACACTGCCGATCTCGGCCCGCTCCGGTGTGCCGGACACCCCCTCGACCTTGGTTGCCATTCCGTCGAACCCCCGCCTTTAGGTTGTTATGAAGCGTTTACCGCGACTAAGAATTGATGTGAGCAACGGAGGGTTGCACCATCTGGTTCGATCTCGCGTTCATCACCCTGGCTCAAACCTAGGTCGATCTCGCCGGGTGACCGTCCATGAAAACTGTTTTTTGTGTCGTTCTCCTCGCGGCGACGGGCCTCGCCGCCCCGGCGGGCGCCACCGATCCGGTGGCGGCTCCGGCGGTGGCCGCCGCCGCCTTCGACGGCTGGACCCTGCGCCCCGCGCTTCCGGCCGACGCGCCGCAGGAGGATCAGGCCGCAGGCCGCAAGGGCACCGATCCGCAGCGCGCCGCCCACTGGAGCGACCCGAGCCCCGCCCGCATCCGCTGAGTGGTCCGGCGCAGTCCGGCCTCGCGCTCGCGCGACGCCCTGCGAACGCGTAGACCGTCCCGGAACGGGCGAAAGGGCGCTCCGCCTCCGGCGCGTCCCGGCCCGAACCGAGACTTCCGGCGCGAGACGAGGCGAAGCGATGGGCGCGATGACCGAGACCGATCCCCGGGCGGCGGGCGTCTGCCCGGAGCGCCTCGCGCGCATCGCGCCGTGGATGGACCGCCTCGTGGCGGAGGGCCGTCTCGCGGGCCTCTCCGTCACCATGCAGCGGCGCGGGCAGACCGTCTTCGCCCGCGCCTGCGGACAGGCGGATCGCGATCGCGGCACGCCGTTCACCCTCGACACGGTGACGCGCATCTATTCCATGACCAAGCCGCTGACCTCGGTGGCGGTGATGCAACTCTACGAGCAGGGCCTGTTCCAGCTCGACGATCCGGTCGCGCGGTTCCTCCCCGAATTCGCCGAGATGCGCGTGGCCGTCGGCGGCAACCGTGCGAAGATCGAGACCGAACCGGCCCGCCGGGCCATCACCGTCCGCGACCTCCTCACCCACACGGCCGGGCTGACCTACGGCTTCATGGAGGCGACGCTGGTCGATGCCGCCTACCGGGAGAAGGGGATCGACTTCCTCGCCCGGGAGGGCACGCTGGCCGAGATGACGGCGCGCACCGCCGCGATGCCGCTTCTCGCCCAGCCGGGCAGCGCCTGGAACTACAGCGTGGCCACCGACGTGCTGGGTCATCTCGTGGCGGTCCTGTCGGGACGTCCCTTCGCCGACTACCTGCGGGAGGAGGTGATCGCGCCGCTCGGCATGGCCGACACGGATTTCCATGTCCGGCCGGACCTGATGCCGCGATTCTGCGCCTGCTACATCTACGACCGGGAGCGCAAACTCCGGCGCTACGACGATTCGGTCGAGACGGCCTACGCGCAGCCCCCCGCCATCGCCTCCGGCGGCGGCGGCCTCGTCTCGACGGCGGGCGACTACCACCGCTTCTGCCGGATGATCCTGAACGGCGGCGAGATCGACGGCCGGCGGCTCCTCGGCCGCAAGACCGTCTCTCTCATGCTCGCGAACCATCTCGGCGGCGACCTCGCCTCCATGGGCACGCCGCGCTTCGCGGAGACCTCCTACACCGGCATCGGCTTCGGCCTCGGGTTCTCGGTGATGCTCGACCCGGCGGCGGCGCAGATCGTCGGCAGCCCCGGCGAGGTCGCCTGGGGCGGGCTCGCCTCCACCGCCTTCTGGATCGACCCGTCGGAGGATCTGGCCGTGGTGCTGATGACCCAGCTCATCCCGTCCTCGGCCTTGCCGATCCGCAAGGAGTTGCGGGTGCTGACCTACGCCGCGCTGGTGGATTGAGTGCCTCCAGGCTGGCCGGCGAGGCGAGGCAACCGCGGGCAGCGGGCCGTCTCAGAGCGTGGCGTGTCCCTCGAATCGCTCCTCCGGGCGCGCGATGACGGTCACAGCCGTCAATCCGGCACGACGATGCCGGAGAGGTCCTGCTTCGATGCCGGGAATTGCGGATCCATCGCTTCCAGCGTGTCCGCCACGGTCTTGGCGATGAGGTAGTTGCGCAGCCATTTGCGGTCGGCGGGCACGACGAGCCACGGCGCGTAGGGCGTGGAGCAGCGCCCGAGGGCGTCGGCGAAGGCATCTTGATAGGCGTCCCAGGATTGGCGCTCCACCAAGTCAGCGGGGTCGAACTTCCAGTGCTTGGCCGGTTCGGCGAGACGCGCGGTCAGGCGCTCCTTCTGCTCGTCCTTCGAAATATGCAGGAAGAACTTCAGGATGACCGTGCCCGAGGCGGCGAGCATCCGCTCGAAGTCGTTGATCTGGCCGTAGCGCGCCGCCCAGACGTCCTCGGAGACGAGCTTCTTCACCCGCACCACCAGCACGTCCTCGTAGTGGCTGCGGTTGAACACGCCGATCATGCCCCGCGCCGGCGTGCGGGCGTGGTAGCGCCAGAGGAAATCGTGGGCGAGTTCGTCGGCCGATGGCACCTTGAATGAGGTGACCGCGCAGCCCTGCGGGTTCACGCCCTTCAGGACGCTGCGGATCGTCCCGTCCTTGCCGCCGGTGTCGATGGCCTGGAAAATCAGCAGCAGGCTGCGCGATTGCTCGGCGTAGAGGCGCTCCTGAAGGGTGGAAATGCGCTCGCGCTCATGCTTCAGCGCCTCCTCGGCCCAGTCCTTGTCGAAGGCTGGGGTGGGCTTGGTCTCCACCGCCTCCAGGGCGAACCGGTCGCCGCCGCCGGGGACGACGATGCCCGCCGCGGGTTTCACGGGGGACGAGGTCGCCGCGCGCACGGCCCCGGGCATCAATGTCGCGATGGCGTCACCGGCGTGGGCCCACAAGGCTGTGGAGGGCGGGCGGGTCTGGCCGTGGGCGAGCGGCCCATGGTCTGATACCTGCGTCACCGGATCGATCTGGCCGATCTTGCGCTTGCCGTGCTTCTTGGACATCCGGTGAAGCCTGTGGGGGCGTTGCTGTGCAGGTGCGGAACGGCTGGGCTTTCTCCTCGTTCCGGGGCCGGCAGGACGGTGGTGGGTCTGGGGTGGTGCAGACGATCTATTTCATCCGGCATGGGCAGACGGGCTGGAACGCCGAGGGCCGTCTCCAGGGAAGCCGCGACATCGATCTGAATGCCGCGGGCGAGGCGCAGGCCGCCGCCGTCGCGCCGCGTCTGGCCGCCCTGGCGGGGGACGACCTCGCCGGCCTCGACTTCGTCGCGAGCCCGCTCCTGCGCACACGCCGGACGATGGAGATCATGCGCACGGCCCTCGGCTTGCCCGCGCAGGATTATCGCACGGATCCGCGCCTGCGCGAGATCGGTTTCGGCGCCTGGGAGGGATCGACCTGGGCCGAGATCCGCCGCCGCGACCCGTCGGCGGCCTCGCAGCGGGACCGGATGCGATGGTCCCATCGTCCGCCGGGGCAGGGCGGCGAGAGCTACGCCATGCTCGTCGAGCGGGTGGGGCCGGTCTTCGCCGAACTGGGACCGCGCGCCGTGGTGGTGGCCCATGGCGGCGTCGCCCGGGCCATGCTGGTGGCCCTCGGCCAGCTCGACATCTATGCCGCGCCGCGACTCGGCATCCATCAGGGCGAGGTTCTCGTCGTCGATGGGAAGGGGTGGCGCTGGGCCTGACACCCTCGGGGAGGGCGCGCCGGGGGTTTCGGCCCTGTGCCGCAATGGCGACGGTCGGGAAATTGTCGCCGCCATCGTTCAAGAACGATTCAAAGCCGCCTCGCTATCGGCACGATCGGCGGGCTATAGGCGCCCGATGCGGGGCGCCGGCGGAAGCGGCCGGCAGCGGAGCAGCGCATGAGCGACCTTGCCAGCCACTCGGCCAGCGACCTCGCCGAGGCATCCCGGCCCGGCGCCGGGGCGCCTTCGGCGCGCCCGACGGACGGCGCAGCGATCCTGCGCGGCGACTCGCGGCCCGATCTCGTCCGCAACGAGGTGCTGGGCGAGATCTTTTTGGCCTCCGCGACCGCGCGGGGCGATCATCCCTGCCTCATCGACGGCGCGAGTCTCGCGGCGGGCGGCCTTCATCCGGGCCTGAGCTATGCCGAGGTCGCCGCCCGCGCTCGCCGCATCGCCGCCGGGCTGGCCCACCGGGGCATCGGGCCGGGCGACGTCGTCGGCCTCTGGATGGCGCGGGGGCCGGACCTCCTCGTCACACAGATCGGTATCACCCTCTCGGGAGCCGCGTGGCTGCCCTTCGATGCGGAAGCCCCGGCGGACCGCGTCGGCATCTGCCTCGGTGACGCGGCAGCCAAGGCGCTCCTCGTCTCGCCCGCCCTCGAAGCCCAGGCCCCCGGTGGCGTACAGGCCCTCACGCCCGCCGCCCTCGACGCCGCGACCCCGGCGGACGCCCTCGTGCCCGACGCCCGCGCCAAGGGACTCACGCCGGGCCACCCCGCCTACCTGATCTACACCTCGGGCTCGACGGGGGTGCCGAAGGGCATCGTCATCACCCACGCCAACATCTGCCACTTCCTGCGCTCGGGGAACGCCCTCTACGGGATGCGCGCCGACGACGTGGTGTTCCAGGGCGCCTCGGTGGCCTTCGACCTCTCGATGGAGGAGATCTGGGTTCCCTACCTCGTCGGCGCGACCCTGTTCGTCGCGAGCCCGTCGATGATGGGCGACGTGGAGGCCCTGCCCGGCATCATCGCCGGGAACGGCATCACGGTGCTCGACACGGTGCCGACCTTGCTCGCCATGATCACCGGCGACCTGCCGAAGGTCCGCCTCGTGCTGCTCGGCGGCGAGGCGCTGCCGGAGCCGCTGATCGCTAAATGGGCGACCGCGACACGCCAGCTCTTCAACACCTACGGTCCCACCGAAGCGACGGTGGTCGCCACCGCCGCCGAGATGAAGCCCGGCGAGCCGGTGACCATCGGCGGGCCGATCCCGAACTATTCCGTCTACGTGGCGAGCGAGGACCTGAAGCTCCTCGGGCGCGGCGAGCAGGGCGAGTTGCTGATCGGCGGGCCGGGCGTCGCGAAGGGCTACCTGCAGCGTCCCGAGCTGACGGCCGAGAAGTTTATCGCCAACCCCTTCGGCTCCGACGGGACCGACCCGGTGCTCTACCGCTCGGGCGATGCGGTCTCCCTCGACGCCGCCGGGCGGATCGTCTTCCACGGGCGCATCGACGATCAGGTGAAGATCCGCGGGTTCCGGGTGGAGCTCGGCGAGATCGAGTCGCGCATCCGCGCCGTGCCCGAGGTGAATCAGGCGGCCGTGGTGCTCCGCTCCGACGACGGCGTGGACCGGCTCGTGGCCTTCCTCATCCCCGAACGGGGGCAGACGCTCGATACGCCCACGCTGCGCAAGCGGCTCGCCGCCGAGATGCCGCCCTACATGGTCCCGGGCCATTTCGAGGTGACGCAGACCCTGCCGCGCCTCACCTCGGGTAAGGTCGACCGCAAGGCGTTGAAGGTCGCGCCGCTCACCGTCGTTGCCGCCGACGGCGAGCAGGAGCCGCCCGCCAACGAGACCGAGGCCGCGCTGCTGGCCGCCGCCAAGCAGATCTTCGGCGCCCAGCCGATCCCCCTGGAGGGCGACTTCTTCGCCGACCTCGGCGGACACTCGCTGCTCGCCGCCCGCTTCGTCTCGGCGGTGCGCGAGACGCCCGCGCTCGCCGGCATCACCCTGCCCGACGTCTACGCCAAGCGCACCTTGCGGGCGATGGCGGACACGCTGATCGAGCGCACGGGGGGCGTCGGCGCCGAGGCCGCCGTCCGCGACCTGAGCTTCGCGCCGCCGCCCCTCCTGCGCCGGGCCCTCTGCGGCCTCGCCCAGGCGGTGGCGCTGCCGTTCGTCATCGCGCTGGCCACGGTGCAGTGGCTCGGCATCTTCGTCACCTACCTGCTCCTGACCGGCGGGGGCCTGAGCTTCTTCGCGGAACTCGGCGTGCTGCTCCTCGTCTACATCGCCATCAACGCGGTGACGGCGGCGGTGGCGGTGGCGGGCAAATGGCTCGTCCTCGGCCGGACCAAGCCCGGCCGCTACCCGCTCTGGGGCGTCTACTATTACCGCTGGTGGCTGGCGCAGCGACTCGCGCCCCTGGTTCACGTGAAGTGGCTCCAGGGCTCACCCGCCATCGCCGTGTACCTGCGCCTGATGGGCGCGCGGATCGGCAAGGACGCGCTCATTTCCGACATCGAAATCGGCGCGCCCGATCTCCTCACCGTGGGCGAGGGCGCCTCTCTGGGCGGGCGGCTGGTGATCGCCAACGCCGAGATCGTCGGCAACGAACTCGTCATCGGCTCCGTCGAGATCGGCGCGGATGCCGCCATCGGCACGTCCTGCGTCGTCTCGCACGATACGGTGATCGGCGCGCAGGCGGAGATCGCGGACCTCACCACGATCCCCACCGGCACCCGCGTCGGCGCGGGGGAGCGGTGGGACGGCTCGCCCGGCCGCAAGGTCGGCATGGCGGATACGGCGGATCTGCCCGCGCCCTCCGAGGCCACCTCCGGCCGCCGGGCCGCCTTCATGGCTGCCTACATCCTGCTGCTCGGGGCCATCCCGGCGGTGGGGCTGCTGCCGATCTTCCCGGCCTTCTTCATCTTCGACCAGATCTCGGATTCGCTCTCTGACGTCACGGACGTCGACTATCACTGGTACCTGCCGATCCTCACATGGCCCACCGCCATGCTGATGACCGCCGGCACGGTGCTGCTCATCACCGGCATCCGCTGGCTGATCCTGCCCCGGACCCGGCACGGCACCTTCTCGGTCCACTCGCTGTTCTACCTCCGGAAGTGGTCCCTGGCGCTGGCCGTCGAGGTGACGCTCGAGACCTTGGCCTCGCTCTTCGCCACCGTCTACATGCGGGCGTGGTACCGCCTGATGGGCGCGCGGATGGGCGAGGGGGCGGAGATCTCCACCAACCTCGCCGGGCGCTACGACCTCGCGGAGGTCGGCGCCCGCAACTTCATCGCCGACGAGGTGGTGTTCGGCGAGGAGGAGGTGCGCCGGGGTTGGATGCATCTCCACCCCGTGCGGACCGGTGCGCGGGTCTTCGTCGGCAACGACGCCGTGGTGGCGCCGGGCGCGGTCATCCCCGACGACGTGCTCATCGGCATCAAGTCGAAGCCGCCGGCCAACGAGGCGATGGCGCCTGGCGAGACGTGGTTCGGCTCGCCGCCGATCCGCCTGCCGGCCCGGCAGAAGGTCGATCTCGGCTCCACTGCGCAGACCTACGAGCCCGGCCTGTGGCCGAAGGCCCGGCGCGGCATCTTCGAGGCGTTCTCGACCTCGTTCTCGCCGATGCTGTACATCACCCTCGCGATCACCGCGATCGACTGGTACTTCTACCCTGCGATCCTGATGCGCGACTGGTCGGGGCTGGCGATCAGCTTCATCGTGGTCAGCGTCGTGATCGCGCTGATCCAGTCCTCGGCGGTCATCCTGATGAAGTGGGCGCTGATGGGCGTCTACAAACCGGGGATGCGGCCGATGTGGTCGTGGTGGGCCATGCGCACCGAGGCCATCGCCGTCGCCTACTGGGGCCTCGCGGGCAAGGTGCTGCTGGAGCATCTCCAGGGCACGCCGTTCCTGCCCTGGGCGCTGCGCCTGTTCGGCGTGAAGGTGGGGCAGGGGGTGTGCATGCTCACCACCGACATCACCGAGTTCGACTGCGTGACGATCGGCGACTTCTGCACCATCAACCGCGTCTCCGCCCTCCAGACCCACCTCTACGAGGACCGGATCATGAAGGTCGGCCGGGTGGTGCTCGGCCGGGGCGTGTCGGTGGGGGCCTTCTCGACGGTCCTCTACGACACCAAGGTCGGCGATTACGCCCGCCTGCGCCCGCTCACCATCGTGATGAAGGCGGAATCGATTCCCGCGAATACCGAGTGGGAGGGCGCGCCCGCCGTTCCGGTGTTGCACAAGGCGGGGTGAGGGGCGAGCGTCCCTCCCCATGGCGAGCGAAATATGGGCTCGCCGCTCCCGTCATTGCTTCGCGTTCTGCGCAATGACGGACGATCACCCGCGGTGACGGTGAGGCCTGGGCCTACCCCACCGCCTCCAACCCCTCCGCCCGCAGCCAATCCCGCGTCCGGTCCAGCGCCCGTGTCAGCCGGTCGAACAGCGCGTCGATCTCGTCGGGCGTGATGACCAGCGGCGGGCACACCGCCACCCGGTCGCCGGCGAGGAAGCGGACGATCAGCCCTTCCTCTTGGGCGAAGGCCACGCACCGGGCGGCGACGCCGGCCTTGGGATCGTACTGGCGGCGGTTCGCCTTGTCGGCGACGATCTCCAGGCCGCCGATCAGGCCGATGCCCTTCGCCTCGCCGACGATGGCGTGCTCGGCGAGCGCCGAGAGGCGGCGCTGGAAGTGCGGGGCCTTCGCGGCCACGCCCTCGATCACCCGATCGCGCTTGTAGATTGCGATGGTCTTGATCGCGACGGCGCAGGCCACCGGGTGCCCGGAATAGGTGGTGCCGTGGCCGAAGCCGCCGAGCTTCTCGCTCTGTCCGATCAGGGCCTCATCCATCGCGGGGTCGATGGAGAGGCCACCCAGGGGAATGTAGCCCGAGGTCAGGGCCTTGGCGAAGGACAAGCTGTCCGCTCGCATCTCAAGGGCCTGCCCGCCGAACCATGTGCCCAGCCGCCCGAAGCCGCAGATCACCTCGTCCGCGATGAGGCGCACGTCGTACTTGGCCAGCACCGCCTGGATCGCCGGGAAATAGCCCTTCGGCGGCACGATCGCACCGCCCGCGCCCATGACCGGCTCGGCGATGAACGCGGCGACCGTCTCCGGCCCCTCGCGCAGGATGACCTCCTCCAGTTCGGCGGCGAGGCGGGCGGAGAACGCCTCCTCGGTCTCGTCGGGCTCCGCGCCCCGGTAGTGGTGCGGGGTGGAGACGTGGAGGAAGCCGGGGAGGGGAAGGTCCCACTCCATGTGATTGGCGGGCAACCCGGTCATCGACGCGCTGGCGATGGTGACGCCGTGGTAGCCCTTCCGGCGTGCGATGATCTTCTTCTTACCGGGCTTGCCCCGGGCGTTGTTGTAGTACCACGTCAGCTTGACCTGCGTGTCGTTCGCCTCCGACCCTGAGGAACAGAAGAAGATCTTCGAGGTCGGAACCGGCATCAGTTCCTTCAGGGTCTCGGCGAGTTCGATCGCCGGATCGTGGCTGCGGCCGGAGAACAGGTGGGTGAAGGGCAGGCGGCCCATCTGGTCGCGGGCGGCCTCCACGAGTTCCGCGTTCGAGTAGCCGAGCGCCGTGCACCACAGCCCGGCCATGCCCTCGATGTAGGGTTTGCCCTCGGTGTCGAAGACATGCACGCCCTCGCCGCGCTCCAGCACGAGCGGACCCGTCCGGCGGTGGGCCGACAGGTTCGTGTAGGGATGCAGCAGCGTTTCGACGTCGCGGGTCGCGAGGTTCGAGAGCATTCGGGCGCAGCTCCTAGTGCATCGATCCAGTCGGAGGCGTCAGCCGAGACTGGAAAAATTGATGCAAGAACAACTAGCGAGTGCAGACACGCATGAACGAAGTGACTGCGTCACTGCACTAGCGGATGAGGCGCCACACTACCGGCACGATGGATGCGCAGGAAGGGGCGCGAACCCGGCCCTTCGTCGCCCGGGACGCAGGCCGGACCGCGCAAGACACCGATGCTGAGCCCCGAACAGATCGTCGCGAAGCCCGCCCCCGGACGGGCCTGCGGAACCTGCACCCTGTGCTGCAAGGTCTACGACGTGCCGGCCGTCGAGAGCATCGCGGGGCAATGGTGCCGCCACACCCTCTCGGGCCGGGGCTGCGCCATCCACGCCACGCGACCGGACCATTGCCGCGCCTTCCACTGCCTCTGGATGACGGAGGGCTGGCTCGGCCCGGAATGGAAACCGGAGCGCGCCAAGATGGTGCTGAGCCTCGATGCCGTGACCCGCAACATGAACGTGCAGGTCGATCCGGGACAGGCCGGCGCCTGGAAGCGCGAGCCCTATTACGGGCAATTGAAGCGCTGGGCGGCGGCCTCCGTCCCGCTGAAGCGCCACGTCTTCGTCCACGTCAACAAGACCACGACGATGGTGCTGCCGGACCGGGACGTGCCCCTCGGCACCATCGCGCCAGACGAGCGCATCGTCACCCGCGAGCGGGCCTCGCCGCAGGGTCCGACCTTCGACGTGGAGAAGGTGCGCGCCGCGGCCATCGCGTGAGGCCATCGCCGGGGCGATCCGAATCGGCCCAGCCGCGTTATCGCTCATTCCTGTCCAGAGGGGCCCCCGGCCCCCTTGATCGAAGGTGAGCGCCCGGACATGCCAAGCGTCTTCGACTTAACGGTGCGCGCGGCGGACGGCTCGCCCCATCCCCTCGCCCAGTACCGCGGCCGGGTCCTGCTTGTCGTGAATACGGCCTCGCGCTGCGGTTTCACCCCGCAATACGAGGGGTTGGAGAGCCTGTTCCTGTCCCGCTCCGCCGCCGGCCTGAGCGTGATCGCGTTCCCCTGCAACCAGTTCGGCAAGCAGGAACCGGGCGACGCGGCCGAGATCGCCCGCTTCTGCTCGCTCACCTACGCGGTGACCTTCCCGGTGATGGCGAAAGTCGATGTGAACGGGCCGAGGGCGGAGCCGCTCTTCGATTACCTCACCCGGGCGAAGCCCGGCTTCCTCGGCTCCCGCAAGATCAAATGGAATTTCACGAAGTTCCTGGTCGGCCGCGACGGCCGGGTGCTCCAGCGCTTCGCCCCCGCCAAGTCGCCCGCCTCCCTGTCGGAGGCTATCGACGGGGCTTTGGCGGCATGAGCCCTTCGACCGGCAGGAGCGGTCGTGCGACAGGGGCCGCGCCGAGAGACATGGGCCGCGCGGTGCGTCTCAGGCGGCGTTGACGGCGTCGAGATCCTGGGCGCCGGATGTGCGCGCCATCGGACCCAGGGCGCGTCGCGCCGCGAGCGGGCTGGCATAGGCGATGGGTGCGACGGATTCGCGGAGGATGCCGGCCAGGAACCGCGCCTCGGAGATCTGCCGCAGGAACCGGTCGCTGACCTCCGCGACGCCGGCCCGGCGCTCGAGCGCCAGGAGGGCGGTGAACAGATCATGCCGCGCCTGGGCATCGCGCTGCTCACGCACGCGCGCGAGGAGAGCATCGAATTCCCGGCTCAGGCAATGTTCGTGCGGCGGATTGGTGTTCATCGGCGTACTTGATCTGGCGAATCCAATGTTAATTCAGTGGATGCCACCAACGCCAGGGCCGATTTTCGAACCGTTCCGAATTGGTCAAAGCCGGGCAACAATGTGGCTCAAATGCATCTGAACCAGGGCAGGGCCGGTTAAGGAATCGCGGCCAGCACCCGCGCCGCCGCCTCGAACTCGGCGCGGCGGGTGGCGAGACGGGCCTCGGCCTCCTCGTCGCCGCCCCAGACCGCGAACTGGTAGGTCTCATCGACATGGGCGGCCTCCCATGCGGCGGCCACCGGCAGGTGCCCGTGCAGGACCGCGAGGGCGATGATCAGCGAGCCGGTGAGCGTGGTCAGCGTGTGCAGGGCCGTGAGTCGGAAGGGATCGTCCACCGCCCGGACGGCGCGGGACAGCGCCTCGACCGCCTGGGGCGGCTGCGAGACGTGCATGACGCCCTCGCTCAGGATCAGCCGGGCCCCGAGCGCCTCGTGCGCCCAGGCGAGGATCGGGTCCCACGCCTCCGCCTGCGCCCGGACGAGGCGATCCGGCTCCGCCGCGCGGTAGGCGAGGAGGTCGGTGCCGGCATAGGCGCAGAGGTCGTCGGCCACCGCCTCCCGGCGGGCGGCGACACCGTCGATGGCGGTGTTGGCGAGGCGGGTGAGCGGCATGGTCGCCGGATCGATGGCGGTGGCCTGGGCCTCCCATTCCGCCGCGACGGCCTCCGCGAGCTCCCGGCTCGGCAGCACGAGGGGGCTGCGGGCGGGCGTGTTCGCCGGGCGCCCGTCGAGGGTGAGACGGAACCCGCCCTCGGCGGGGGCATATCCGGCCTGCTTGTAGAACCGCTGCGGCAGGGCGGGCTTCGCCCCCGTGCGCGCCGCCCTCATCGGATCGGGCCTGGTCCCGTCGCCCGGTTCACCGAGCCAGTCTCGCGTCGTGTCGCTCATGGGCGGGACATAGGCGTTTCGGCCCCACCCCGCGAGGGGCTTTTTTCGCGCGGGTCTCCCTCAGACGCCCCGCTCCGGCGCGACCGGCAGGAGGGCCGCCAGGGCGGTCACGTCGTCCACCACGGTGACGGCGCCGGCGCCGTAGAGGGCGCCGGGCCTGTGGTAGCCCCAGGAGACGCCGATTGGCGCCACGCCGGCGGCCACCGCCATCGCGATGTCGAAGGTGGTGTCGCCGATCATCGTGGTGCTGTCGGGTGCGGTTCCGGCCTCCGCCATGGCGCGCCGGAGCATGGCCGGATCGGGCTTAGAGGGCGCGTCGTCGGCGGTCTGGGTGGTAACGAACCAGTCGGTCCAGCCGAAATGGTCGAGCAGGCGGTCCACCCCGCGCCGGGACTTGCCGGTCGCGATGCCCAGGACGACGCCTTCGCTGGCATGAAGCCGTTCGACCAAGTCCGCCATGCCGGGAAACAGGGGTTCCTCGTTCTCCGGGTCCTGGCGCAGGCGGTTGTAGGCCTGCTTGTAACGCTCGGACAGTTCGTCGATCGGTCCGTCCTGCCCCACCAGACGCCGGAACGCCTGGGGTAGCGACAGCCCGACCACGGAGAGCGCGATGTGCCGCTCGGGGGCGGGCAGGCCGACCTCGCCGAAGGCCACGGCCTGCGCGGCGACGATGAGGTGCTGGCTGTCCACCAGCGTTCCATCGACGTCGAAGACGACGAGCCTCATCGCCCTACCGGTCCCGTCGTGTCGGGGAGCGCCGCCGGCGGCTCACGGCTTGCGAACCGGGGCCGGCGGCCCGGCCGGAGCCTGGTGCTGGTTGGTCCGCGGGCGCTCGTAGCCCAGGCGGCAGCGGATGAGGAACCGGCGGCGGCGGCCGCCATGGTACCCACGCTGATGCGAGGCGCGATTGCAGGCGGCGTAGGTCGGGCGGCGGGGGCGCCCGGCCGCCTTCTCGCCGCGCGGCGGCTCGGCCTTCGCGCCGGCCGGTTCGGCACGGGCCGCCGCGGACGGACCCGTGGCGGGATTCGCGGCGGGCGCGTTCGGGGCGGGAACCGCCGTCTCGGGCTTGGGCGCCGGATCGCCCGGTGCGGCATGGGCGGATGCCGTGCACAGGCACAGGGCGGAGAGGCACGCCAGGGTCGCAAGCTTCATGCGGCAGGGTCTCGGCAGTCGTCGGCCCCGCGCGGAACGAACCGGCGGGGATGACGGAGCATATGAGGCGCCCACCGCCCTTGCCAAGGCGAAGGCGGGTCAGGAATGGGCGCGGCTAATCCTCCGGGGCGTCGATCACGGGATCGTAGCGGCCCGCGTCGAAGCCCAGGAGGTTCCAGCTCTGCGCCATGTGCGGCGGCAGCGGCGCGCTCACATCCACCGGTCGCCCGGTGCGCGGATGGGGGATGACGATTCGCCGGGCGAGCAGATGCAGCCGGTTCTGAATGCCGCCGGGCAGCTCCCAGTTCTCCACCGAGAAGTACTTCGGATCGCCGACGATCGGGTGGCCGATATGGGCCGCGTGGGCGCGCAGCTGGTGGGTGCGGCCGGTGACCGGCTTGAAGGACAGCCACGACAGCTTCTGCGCCGCCTGATCGACCATGGCGTAGTAGGTGAGGGCGTGGCTCGCGCCCTCCTCGCCGTGGCGGGCCACGCGCATCCGCGCGTCGGCATCCGTCGGCTCTTCCTTGGCGAGGTAGGTCGAGATCCGGCCCTGGCGCACCTTGGGCACGCCCGCCGTGAGGGCCCAGTAGATCTTGCGAGCCGCCCGCGAGCGGAAGCTCTTGGCCAGCGTCGAGGCCGACAGGCGCGTCTTGGCGATGATGAGGCAGCCGGCCGTGTCCTTGTCGAGACGGTGCACGAGGCGCGGCTTCTGCCCGTCCGGTCCCGTCAGGGCCTCCAGCAGGCCATCGACGTGGCGCACGGTGCCCGATCCACCCTGGACGGCGAGGCCGAAGGGCTTGTTCAGCACCATCATGTCCGCGTCCTCGTAGAGGATGAGGCTGCGGAGGAAGTCGGCATCGTCGGCGTCGCGGGCCGCGTTGCGCGGGCGCTCGCTCGGCTGGTCGAGCTTGAGAGGCGGCACCCGGACGCTCATGCCCGGCTCCAGCCGGTCGTTGGGCTTGGCGCGCTTGCCGTCCACCCGCAGCTCGCCCTTGCGGACGATGCTCTGCACGCGCGCGAAGGGCAGTTGCGGGAACCGCGCCGTGAGGAAGCGGTCGATCCGCATCCCAGCCTCGTCGCCCTCCACCGTCAGCGTCTGCACGCCGGAGGCGAGGGTGGCCGAGGCGGCAGCGCGCTGCTCGCGCCGGGTCGGCCCCGCGGGCGGGGCCTCGGGCGTCGCCACCGCGCGGGGACGGGAGGCGCCGACGTCCTGGCCGGGCTTGGCCCGCGTCTTGAACTTGGTCTCGCCGTTTCGGTCCGCCCGCGACGCGCCGGGCGCCGGGCGGGCCGGACGGGGGCGGGCCGGAGCGAGGTCCTCGGAGGATGCCCAGGGCGACCGCTCGCCGGCATCGTCACCCCGGTTGCGGGCGGCCCGCTCGGCAGCGTCCTTCGCGCTCGTGCGCGGCCCGGTCTTGGGCCGGTCCGCGCCGAAACCGGCTCGGCCGCCGGGGCGCCCCCCCGGCCGCCCGCCGGGACGCTTCGGTGTGTCGGATCCGCCGCCGCGGCGGGGAGGTCGTGTGCTCATGATTCGAAAAGCTTGTCTCGCGCGCCGGGTGCCATCTGCCCCGGCGTCCCGGCCTGGGGCCGCTGCCCGGCCGTGCTGCGGGATCGAAGCCGCATAGCACCGCAGGACGGGTCCGGCAAAGTCCGCAGGAGGGCGCGGGACCTGAGTGTCCGGCCGGAAGGGTCGTCGCCCCCTCCGTCTGTGCGAGCGCGAGCCGAAGCAATCCAGGGCAGCGGGCCGCTTTCGACGATGGTCCATCCCCGGATTACTTCTCTTGCGCTCACAAAGACGAGGATGGCTCCCTGGGCCGCCAGGGTCTCGACGGTCAGACGCTGAGGATGGCGTGACCACGAACTCGCATCGTCCGTTGACGGCGGCCCCGGCCGTCGTCTAGCTTGGCCGTGACGGTTCCCTTCGGGGATCAAAAGGGAACGCGGTGAGGGACTTGACCCCCGATGCCGCGGCTGCCCCCGCAACTGTAAACGGTGAGCTTGTCCACCACCGACGTCACTGGGCGACCGGCCCGGGAAGACGGTGGACCAGCGGCGACCCGTGAGCCAGGAGACCTGCCGTCAGTCGTGGTCACACGCGAAACGCGCCGGGCGGGGTGTCCTGGCGGGTGTCGGAGGATCGTCTCGCCGTCCGGCGAGCCCGTCACCCGGCCTCGTTCGCGGTGACGTGCCACAGCGAGCGCGCCCGCCAGCCCATTCTCGTCTCACGTCCATGATCGCTTCCGTCACGGCGCACCGTGAACGACAGGCGGCGCATTGCGGCCTTCACGTGGTGCCCGCACCCGCAAGCATGGATACGCAACATTATTACGTTGCAATACGGGTCGAGGCCGGGCACGGCTGCGTTTCGAAGATCCGAGCCCCATCGTGACAACCATGTCCCGCCTCCACCGCCGACGCGTCCTCGCCCTCGCCGCGCAGGCACCGCTCACCCTCATCCTGCCGCCCGCCGGGGCGCAGGAAGCGGTGACCCTCGATCAGCTCGCCGTCGAAGGGGAGGGCGTCGGCCTGACCCGGGCCTCGCCCACCGGCCTGAACCTGCGCACGCCGGATCGCACGGTGAGCCGCCTCGGCCTCACGCCCCTCCAGACGCCCGCCAGCGTCGATATCGTCTCCGGGGAGACGGCCCGGCTCAGGGGGCAGGACAGCATCGCCGACGCGGTCACGCAGGATGCCACGGGCATCACCACCATCGCCGCGCCGGGCAACGGCAACGGCGCCTTCACCAGCCGCGGCTTCGCCGGGCCGAACTCGGTGCAGCAACTCTATGACGGCACCCGTTTCTACGTCGGCGCCAACACCGTCACCTTTCCCTTCGACACATGGAACGTCGAACGCATCGAGGTCCTGCGCGGGCCGTCTTCCGTCCTCTACGGTGACGGCGCCATCGGCGGGGTGATCAACGTCGTGCCGAAGAAGCCGGTCTTCGTGCCGATCAACGTCGCTCGCGCGGTCGTCGGCTCGGACGGTATCGCCCGCCTCGCCCTCGATTCCGGCGGCGGGATCGCGCAGCAGGAGTTCGGTGACACCTTCGCCTACCGGCTGAACGTGAGCGGCAACCGCGCCGACGGCTGGCTCCGGCCGGAGGGCGATTTCCGCAACCTCGCGGTGTCGGCGGCCCTGCTGTTCCAGCCGAGCCCCGATCTCGCCGTCACCCTCTCGCACGATCTCGGCTACCAGGAGCCCGCGCGATACTGGGGCACGCCGCTGGTGGAGGGCCGCATCCCGGACCTGATCCGGTTCAACAACTACAACGTCCGCGACGCGAAGATCACCTGGGCCGACAACTGGACCCAGTTGAAGGCGGAATGGTCGCCGAGCGCCGACATCACCCTCCGCAACACGGCCTACCGCCTCACGAGCCGCCGCCATTGGCTCGACGTGGAGCAGTACGCGTACAACCGCGGCACCGGGCTCGTGGACCGGTCGGACTACCTCGAAATCTATCACAGCCAGGAACAGGTCGGGAACCGCTTCGACGCGACGTTGCGGGGCGATATACTCGGCCTGCCGAACCAATTCGTCGCCGGATTCGACGTGAACCACATCGACTTCCGGCACACGAACAACTTTTACTTCGATCAGAGCACGAGCGTCCCGCTCACCGGCTACGATCCGGGGTTTTTCCCCCAGAACGGCCGCGCCCGCCCGGCCTACGCGACACAGACCAGCCAAGCCTCGGTCTTCGCGGAGGACAGGCTCGTGCTGACGGACAAGCTGTCCTTCCTCACCGGCGTGCGCCTCGACGTGCCGACGCTCCAGCGGCAGGATCTCCAGACCGGCGCGCAATTCGAGCGGACCTATCGCGCCCTCGGCTACCGCTTCGGTCTCGTCTACAACCCGACGCCGGACAGCGCCCTCTACGCGCAGTACAGCTTCGCCACCGATCCGGTGAACAGCCTGATCACGCTCTCGCAATCGCTCGCGGGCTTCAAGCTCGCCACCGGCGACCAGATCGAGGTCGGCGCCAAGGGCCTTGCCTTCGGCGGGGCGCTGGAATGGACGATCGCGGGCTACCGGATCGTGAAGGACAACCTGATCTCGCGGCTGCCGGGCTCCTCGGCGGTGGGCGTGCAGGTGGGGAGCCAGTCCTCGCAAGGGTTCGAGCTGGCGCTGGGCTGGCCCATCGCGCCGGGCTGGCGCCTCGACGGCAACCTCGCCCTACTCCACGCGCAATACGACAGCTTCACCCAGGTCGTGAACGGGGCGGCGGTGGATTATGCCGGCCGCCAGCCCATCGACGTGCCGGAGCGGGTCGCCAACCTCTGGCTGACCTGGGAGCCCACGCGAAACTGGACGGCCCGAATCGGCTGGCAGAACGTCGGCACCACCTTCAGCGATTTCGGCAACACCGCCCGGCGCCCGGCCTACAACCTCGTGAACCTCGTCCTCGACCGTCAGGTGACCGAGACCTCGCGGCTGTCGCTGAGGGTCTACAACCTGTTCGACAAGGTCTACGCGATCAGCGGCAACGCCGTGAACGGCGTCGGCACCAACTGGCTCCTGGGGCGGCCGCGCTCCTTTGAGGTGGCCTATACGGTGGCGTGGTGAGGAAGGTGCGCCGGGCGGGCAGGGGGGCAGGCAACGGTGCGGGCAAGGGTGCGGGCAAGGCCGCACGCCGCTGGCTCCTCCTCGGGCACCGCTGGCTTGGGATCGTGACGGGGCTGTTCTTCGCCCTGTGGATCGGGTCCGGGCTCGTGATGCTCTCCGTGCCCTTCCCCAGTCTTAGCCGGGCGGAGCGGCTCGACCGGTTGGAGCCGATCGCCTGGGACGGGGTGCGGATCGGCCCCGATGCGGCGCTCTCCGCCGCCGGCCTCCCGACCGTGCCCTTCCTGTTCACCCTGGAGATGCGGGACGGCGAGCCCGTCTATCGGATCGCGGGGACGGAGGGCGCCCGGCGCACCGTCTCGGCCGTCTCCGGCGCCGTCCTCGGACCCGTGACCGAGGCGCAGGCCCTGCGCATCGCCGGCGGCTCCCGGAGCGAGGTCGTCGGGCGCGACCAGTGGACGGTGACGGCCCGCTACGATCCCCTGCGGCCTTTCCACAAGGTCGCCCTCGGCGACGCGGCCGGAACGGACCTCTACGTGTCCGCCGTGACCGGCGAGATCGCCCTCGACACCACCCGGTGGGAGCGGGGCTGGAACTGGGTCGGCGCGGTGACCCACTGGGTCTACCTCACGCCCCTCCGGGCGCGGCCGGAGGCGTGGCGGCAGGCGGTGCTGTGGCTCTCGGGCGTGGCCTCGGCGACGGCTCTGACGGGAGTCACGATCGGCCTCTGGCGCCTGCGCTTGCGCCACCGGTATCGCGGCGGCGCGATGAGCCCCTATCGCGGCCTCGCCCTCTGGCACCACGGGTTCGGCCTCCTCGGGGGCATCGGGCTCGTGAGCTTCATCGTGAGCGGCTGGCTGTCGATGAACCCGAATCGCTGGTTCTCGTCCCTTACCCCGCCGGATGCGGTATGGGCCGCCTATGCCGGGCGTCCCGGCGCCGTGGGGGTCGACGTCGCGAGTCTGGCCGATCTCGGTGGGTCGGGGGCGCGGGCCCTGCGGTTCGTGCCCATCGGCGGGCGGTGGTGGATCGTTCGCGAGGATGGGGAGCGGCCACGGATCGTCGCCGGGTTTTGCAGCTCGATCGCGACTGGATCGGACACGTCCCTCAGCCATGGAGCGCTTCGCTGCGCGCGCGATGACGACGCGGGCGATGTCACGGCCAGCCTCGACGGGACCGTCTCGTCATCGGAGGCGCAACGGAGCGATCCCGCGGCGCCACCGGTGCCCGACATCCATCCACCGTCGAACGACGCGGCCTTCATCGCCGCCGCCTCGCAAGCGGTCGCGGGCGCGCGCCTCACGGAGGTCCGCCGCCTCACCGCCTACGACGCCTACTGGTACCCGAACGGCACCGAGCGCCCCCTGCCGGTGCTGCGCCTCATCTTCGACGATCCCGCCGCCACATGGCTGCACATCGACCCGCGCGACGGAACGATCCTGAACCGCCTCGACCGCTCGGGCCGCATCAATCGTTGGCTGTTCGACGCGGCGCACCGCCTCGATCTGCCGGGCCTCACCCTCCGCCCGCTGGGGCGGGAGGCGGCCCAATGGATCCTCAACCTGCTCGCCGCCGGCGTGGCGGTGACGGGCCTCGTCCTCGGCTGGCGGCGGGTGAGGGTCAGAACCGGGCGGTGAGGAACAACCGCACGTTGCGGCCGGGGAGCAGGATCTCGTCCTTCTTGAACGACACCGAGTTGCGGATGTCGTCGTTCAGCAGGTTGCGGCCCTGCAGTCCGAGGGTGACGGAGGACGCGCCGTAGACCTTCGGATCGAGGGACTTGGTGTAGCTGACCTCGGCCCGCAGGTCGTCGTAGCCGGGGGTCACGGTCTCGAAGGGCGCGATCTGGGTGTGCGCGAAGGCGTGCAGAAGGTTCACCCGCGCGAACCAGCCATCCGCCCGCAGGTAGAGCCCGCCGCCGACGCGGTAGGGCGGAATGCGCGGCACGTTGGTTCCATCGTCGAATTGCGCGCGCACCGCATCGAATTGGCTCTCGACGCCGATGAAGCCGTCGCCCACCGGCACGACATCGTACTGGCCGATGATCTCGGCCCCGTAGAAGGTCGCGTTCTGCTGCTGGTAGACGATCTGCCGGTTATCGGTCCCGACGCCGCAGGAGGCGAAGTCGTCGTCGCAGAGCAGACCCGTGTAATTGCGGTAGATGAAGCCCGTGTAGCGCGTGTAGTAGCCCGTCGCCTCGAGCCGGAGGGGGCCGACGGCCCGGCGGATGCTCATCTCGACGGTGCGCGCCCGCTCGCGCTTGAGGTTCGGATTGCCGATCTCGAAGGTGGCGGTGGCGTCGTGCGGCCCCTGTGAGAACAGTTCGTAGCCGCTCGGCCCCCGCTCGACATAGGAGCCGGTCAGGCTCGCCACGAAGTCGTAGGGCAGGTCTTGCAACACGCCGAAGCTGGCGCTCTTCGGGGCAAAGCGCCGGGTGCGGGCATACTGGAACGGCTCCTGCCCATCCACCGGCGTGAAGTTCGCCGGGAACTGCGCCGCCGTGCCGGAGACGCGGTCCACCTCGTAACGGCCGGCGGCCTGAAGCCGCGTGCCGGGCCGGATCTCCAACTCCTCGAAGAGGTACACCGCGTTCGCGCGGGACTCGGTCTTGGGCAGGAAGGATTCCAGCGCCGTGTTGATCACCCGCCGGTCGGACTGGAAGCCCAGGGCGCCTGTCAGCTTGCCGAACTCGGTGAAGACCGGGACGTGCTGGAATTCCAGGCGCGCCTCGGCCTCGCGATTCTTGAAGGTGGCCTGGATCCCCTCGATCCCGTCGCCGCCGATCCCGACCTCGTTGTGCTTGTAGACCGAGTAACCCGCCCAATACCGGATCACCTCGATGGGACCGTCGAGGGGCCGGTACTCGCCCTTGGAGAGGACGCGGTCCTGGTTCGGCGTCAGGCGGGTGCGGTCCTGCTCGGCCACGCCGCCGGGGATCGCGTAGATCGCGTCGTAATGGCTGAAGGAGATGCCGGCGAAGCCCCGGTCGCCGATGGCCGAAATGCCCACCGCCCCGCCCTGGGACTCGTTGTACGAGTTGCGCTGGATACCGCCGGGAATGGCGTAGCTGTCGGCAGCGGTCTTGAACCCGTCGGCATGGACCGCGATCCCGTCGCCGCCCGCATCCACCGTGGCGGCGCCGAGGCGGCCGTTGTCCACGCTGGAAAAGCCGCTCGTGACCTGGCCCCGGATCCCACCGGCCGGAATGAAGGTCGGCACCCGGTTGTCTTCCGTGGAGACGACGCCGCCGATGGCGCCCGACCCGTAGCGAAGGGTCGCCGGACCGCGGATGACCTCGATCCGGTCGGCGACCAGCGGATTCACCGGCACGGTATGATCCTCGCCGAGATCGGACACGCCGCCGTTGGCGATGCCGTTTTCCTGGATGCGCACCCGGGCGTTGTCGAGCCCGCGGATCACCGGCCGCGAGGCCGCGCCGGGGGCATACGTCGTGCCCGAGATACCGGGCCGGTCGAACAGGGCGTCGCCAAGGGTTTTCGGCTGATCCCGGTCGATCTGCTCACGCGTCACCACCGCGACGGGGGAGAACGTATCCGTCGGAACCGCCAGCACGCCCGCGGGTACCTGGGTCGCGGGCGGCGGCGCGAGGCGCGGCGCCAGGATGGGGCTGGGACTCGTGACGCTAATCTCTTCGAGCGTCGTGGACGCGGCCTGAGCGTGAGCGCTCCCTGTCCCGCCCAAAGCGGCAAGGGCGGTGAAGGACAGAAGACGCAGTGTCGAGGGCATGCGATGAACTCATGTTATAGCGTTTCATAGCCCATCCGCATGTCGGCTCCGCAAGCGCCGAATGGATCGTCCCGTGCGAGATTCCAATAACGTTACATCGTTGCAACAAAAGCAGGGGCTGGGAGGGGAGCGCCGCCATCGCATCGACGTGTCGAGCGCAACGAAGGCATCAAGGGATGCCTACCGTCGGGAGGCGTCCCGCTGCCTTGGATGTCTCCTCTGTCCTTGCAAAAACGGAGCCGTGCGAGGGATTGCGGTGGGCTTCGGCTTGGGTGCAACGGGCCTCCACGGAGCGTTCGCGCGAGCGTCACAGGACCCACCGTCAGAGCGAATGCGAGCGGAAGCAGTCCCTAGACGCGCGACAGGTGAGAAAGGCCCGCTGCCGCGAACGGCTTCCCTGCGCGCCCGAAAACGGGGCGGATGACGAAAGGGAAACGCCGGCGGCCCTACGGCGCCAAGGCGTCAGCCTCGTCCTCGCCATCGAGTTCGGCGTCGAGGTCCGTGGCTTGGCCCGATGTCCCGGCCGCCTCCGCCATGCCCTTGGTGGCGCGCCGAAGAAGCTTGCGCAGGCGGCGGCGGTCACCCTTGTCGAGATGGTCTAGGAGTTCCTCCTCGACCTCCTCCTGGATGTGCTCGATGGCCTTGGCCTTCGCGAGGCCGGTCTCGGTGAGGCGCACCCGGACGATGCGTCCGTCCCCGGCCTCGGCCCGGCGCTCGACGATGCCGAGGGCGGCCAAGCGCGTCACGGTCTTTGAGGCGGTGGGCGGGCGGACCCGGAGCAGGGCGGCGAGGTCGCCCATCGTCATGGTGCCGGCGGCGGCGAGCGCCTGGACGACCTGCTCCTGGCCGGCGAACAGGCCGATCTTGGCGAGACGGTCGCCGGTGCGGGCCCGGTGCAGGCGCGCGGCCTGGACGAGGGCCCATCCGACGCTGCGCGACCCCGGCGGGCGGACCTTCTTGCCCACGGCCCCGAGGGAGGCATCGCCCCCCTGTTCCGTGCGATCAAGCTTGCTCTTGTCGCCCACCGGAGAGCCCGCGCTGCTGCCGGCCTCGGCGGCCGGATGATCGAAGACCTGCACCCGTCGATTCCCGTCCCGCCTCCGGCCGGAGGTTCATGGCCGAGGCTCATGGCCCGAAGCCGGTGACGGTGGGATGACAGGTCTCCCGCCGGAGCGGGTTCAGCACTGCATCAGTTGCTGGAGGCGGTGGAGGATGTCCTCGCCGCTGCACGGCCGCGCGATGAACTCGGCGCCGTCCGGCATCCGGTCGGGGTCCGGGGCGGCGCGGCCCGAGACGATGAGGATCGGCAGTTGCGGCCGGGCCTCCGCGACGGACGAGGCCAGATCGAAGCCGTCCGTCTTGCCGGAAAGCTGCACGTCGGTCACGAGGCCGCAGATGTCGGGCCGGGCCTGGAGGATGCTCAACGCGCGCTCCGCCGAGGCGCATTGCACCGTGTCGTAGCCGCCTTCTTCCAGCACATCACCGAGGTCCATGATCGTCAAGGCCTCGTCCTCGACCAGGAGGATCACCGGCCGATCGTTCGCAGTCATCTGCTCACTCGTCACGTCATGCTCCTTCCGGCACCGAACCCGCTGGCGACGAGGGCTCGGCAGAAGCCCATTCGTGATCCCAACGGGAGAAACGCCTGCAAGTTGCAGGCTCGCCGACCCTCAACCTTTCAGCGTTGGCCCGGTGAAGCCACCCCTCAGGCCGCCTTCTCCCGCACCGTCGCGACAAGGGCCTCGATCAGGACCGCGAGGTCGTCCGGCGAGATGGTGAGAGCCGGCGTCAGGTAGACGATGTCGCCGAAGGGCCGCACCCAGACGCCGCGCCCCACGAGCCGCGCCTTCAGCGTCGCGAGATCCGGGGCGTGGTCTAACTGGACAACGCCGATCGCCCCGAGAACGCGCACGTCGGCCACGCCCGGAACGTCACGCAGGGGGGACAGGCCCGAGGCGAGGCATTCGCCGATGGATCGGGCCTGGGCGAGGCGGGGCTCGGTCTCGAACAGGTCGAGGCTGGCGTTGGCAGCGGCGCAGGCGAGGGGGTTGGCCATGAAGGTCGGCCCGTGCATTAGGGCGGCCGCCGGGTCGTCCGACCAGAAGGCGTCGAAGACCTCGGATCGCGCCACCGTCGCGGCGAGCGCCATCGTGCCGCCGGTGAGCGCCTTCGACAGGCAGAGGATGTCCGGCACGATCCCCGCCTGCTCGCAGGCGAAGAGGGTGCCGGTGCGACCGAACCCGGTGAAGATCTCGTCCGCGATCAGGGGCAGGCCGTGCCGGGCCGCGAGGCGGGCCACCGTCGCCAGCACCTCCGGCGCGTGCATCCGCATCCCGCCCGCCCCCTGGACCAGGGGCTCCACGATCACCGCCGCGAGGCTGTCCCGGTGCCGCGCGAGGAGGGCGTCGAGGGCGGCCGTGGCCGCCGCATCGACGGGCAGGTCGGCGAAGACCTGGCCCGGCAGGTAGGCGCCGAAGCGGCGATGCATCCCCTCCTCGGGATCGCAGACCGACATCGCGCCCATCGTGTCACCGTGGTAGCCGCCCCGGAACGCCAGGATCCGGGTCCGGCCGGCGACGCCCCGGTTCAGCCAGAGCTGCGCGGCCATCTTCAGGGCGACCTCGACGGCCACCGAGCCCGAATCGGTCAGGAAGACGTGGTCGAGATCCCCCGGCAGCAGCGACGCGAGGCGGGCGGCCAAGCGCTCGGCGGGGGCGTGGGTCAGGCCGCCGAACATCACGTGGGGCATGGCGGCGAGTTGCCGCGAGACGGCCTGCGCAATGTGCGGGTGGTTGTAGCCGTGCACGGCGGTCCACCACGAGGCGATGCCGTCGATGAGGTCCCGCCCGTCCCGGAGGCGGATGCGGGAGCCCTGCGTCGCCACCGCCTCCAGGGGAGGGGCGGCGGTCTTCATCTGCGTGTAGGGCCGCCAGAGATGGGTCGCCGCGCCGTCGGTCATGGCCGGGGCATGACCCGGCGCGGGTGGCGCGGTCAACGGCCTTCCGCTCCCGCGCGCCCGCCTGCGAGCTTGACATTCGTCCGGCCGGGCGGACCTCTCCCGGCCATGGACAGCCTGGATTCCTTCGCCAGCGACAAGCTGGCGGCCCTCGATGCGCAAGCCCTCCGCCGACGCCTGAAGGAGACGGAGCGCGGCCCAAAGGCCGCCGCCGCGCGCGACGGCCGGGCGATGGTCTCCTTCTCCTGCAACGACTATCTCGGCCTCTCCCATCACCCCCGGGTGGTGGCGGCGGCCCGGGTGGCGCTGGAGATCCACGGGGCGGGATCGGGCGGCTCGCGCCTCGTCACCGGCAACTATCCCGTGATCGGCCGGCTGGAGGAGCGGCTTGCCGCCCACAAGGGCAAGGAGGCCGCGCTCGTGTTTGGCTCCGGCTACCTCGCCAATCTCGGCGTGGCGCCGGCCCTCGTCGGCTCGCGCGACCTGATCCTCCTCGACGAGCTGTCGCACAGCTGCATGTGGGCGGGGGCGAAGCTCTCGGGCGCGACGATCCTCACCTTCCGCCACAACGAGTGCGACGACCTGCGCGCCAAGCTCGCCGCAGCAAGGGGCCGCCATCCCCGCGCCCTGGTGATGACCGAGCGGGTCTTCTCCATGGACGGCGACCTCGCGCCGATGGCGGACATCCTCTCGGTGGCGGCCGATCACGATGCCTGGACCCTCGTGGACGACGCCCACGGCCTCGGGCTCGCGGAGGACGGCCCCCACGCCCCCCTCGAGATGGGCACGCTGTCAAAGTCGCTGGGCTCCTACGGCGGCTATCTCTGCGCCTCGCGGGCGGTGATCGACCTGCTGATCTGCCGGGCGCGGAGCTTCGTCTACACCACGGGCCTGCCCCCCGCCTCCGCCGCCGCCGCCCTGGAGGCGCTGACGATCCTGGAGGAGGAACCGGATCGCCGCGCCCGGCCCATCCTCCTGGCCCGCCGGTTCACGCAGCGCCTCGGATTGCCCCGGGCCGAGAGCGCCGTGGTGCCGGTGATCGTCGGCGACGCGCGGCGGGCCCTCGACCTCTCGGCCAGCCTCGAAGCGGAGGGGTTCCTCGTGGTGGCGATCCGCCCGCCGACGGTGCCGCCGGGCACGGCCCGGCTGCGTGTCGCCTTCTCCGCCGCCCACAGCGAAGCGCAGGTCGATGCCCTGGCCGAGGCCATCGCCCGGCATCGCGACGGTTGAGGACCGCTCACCGACGGGTTAGGCCGGTCCGCAACAACAGGGAGGACACGGAATGGACGCCACCACGCTACGCGGGCTTCAGGCTCCGCTGAAGGACAACTACCGCAACAATCCGGAGGCGGCGGTCATCACCCTCAAGGCCAAGGGCACGCTCGACGATTCGAGCATCGCCTGCAAGGTCGAGACCGGCCGGGCGCTCGCCGTCGCGGGCCTCCACCCGGCCACCGGCGGCTCCGGGGCGGAACTCTGCTCCGGCGACATGCTCCTCGAAGCCCTCGTCGCCTGCGCGGGCGTCACGGTGAAGGCCGTGGCGACGGCCCTGGAGATCCCGCTCCGCTCCGGCACCGTCTCCGCCGAGGGCGACCTCGACTTCCGGGGCACCCTCGGCGTCGACAAGGAGGCCCCCGTGGGCTTCCGCGACATCCGACTCTCCTTCGTCCTTGATACGGACGCCTCGGAGGAGAAGCTCGGGCAGCTCCTGAAGCTCACCGAGCGCTACTGCGTCGTGTTCCAGACGCTGAACCACAAGCCCGCCCTGTCCGTGGCACTCACCACCGGCTGACCGGAGGCGGTTGCGCGAAAGGCCACGCCGCGCCATCAGCGGCGGCGATGGCCGACCTGACAACCGCGCTGCCCATCGAGGCGGCGCTCCCCGACCTGCGCCGGGCGCTCGCCGCCCGCAACGCCGCCGTGCTGGTGGCGCCCCCCGGCGCGGGTAAGACGACCCGCGTGCCCCTCGACCTGCTCGACGCGCCCTGGCTCGCGGGCCGCAAGGTCGTCCTCCTCGAACCGCGCCGCCTCGCCGCCCGCGCCGCCGCCGCCCGGATGGCGAAGACGCTGGGCGAGGAGGTCGGCGGCACGGTGGGCCTTCGGGTCCGGCTCGGATCGAAGATCTCCGCGAGGACCCGCATCGAGGTGGTGACGGAGGGCGTCTTCACCCGCATGATCCTGGACGATCCCGAACTGTCGGGCGTCGGCGCCGTGCTGTTCGACGAGTTCCACGAGCGCTCTCTCGATGCCGACCTGGGCCTCGCCCTCGCCCTCGACGCGCAGGGGGCCCTGCGCGAGGACCTGCGCCTCCTCGTGATGTCCGCGACCCTGGACGGGGCGAGGGTGGCCGACCTCCTCGACGGCGCCCCCCTCGTCACCTCCGAGGGCCGCGCCTACCCGGTGGAGACCCGATACCTCGACAGGGATCCGAACCGGCGCCTCGACGACAGCGTGGCGGAGGCCGTGATCCGGGCGCTCCGGGCCGATCCCGGCTCCGTCCTCGTCTTCCTGCCGGGGCAGGCGGAGATCCGGCGCACCGCCGACCTGCTCGCCGGGCGCGTCGGGCCGGAGGTCGATCTGGCGCCCCTCTACGGCGCCCTGACGCCCGCCGAGCAGGACCGGGCCGTCTCGCCCCCGCCGCCCGGCCGCCGGAAGGTGGTGCTCGCCACCGCCATCGCGGAGACCTCCCTCACCATCGAGGGCGTGCGGATCGTCGTCGATTCGGGTCTCGCCCGCGTGCCCGTCTACGAGCCGGACCTCGGCCTCACCCGCCTTACCACCGCCAGGGCCTCCCGGGCGGCGGTGGACCAGCGCCGGGGCCGCGCCGGCCGCACGGAGCCGGGCATCTGCTGGCGCCTCTGGTCCGAGGCCGCCACGGGTGGGCTCGACGCCTTCGCCCGGCCGGAGATCCTGTCGAGCGACCTCGCCGGGCTCCTCCTCGATTGTGCCGCCTGGGGCGTCGCCGACCCGCGCAGCCTGCGTTTCCTCGATCCGCCGCCGGTTCCGGCCCTGGCCGAGGCGCGGGCGATGCTCGAAGGGCTCGGCGCCCTCGATCCCGATGGGCGGCTCACCGCCACCGGCCAGGCCCTGCGCGCCCTGCCGCTGCCGCCGCGCCTCGCGCGGATGGTGGCGAGCGCCGCCGCCGACGGCCGCGGGCGGGCGGCCTCCCAGCTCGCTGCCGTCCTGGTGGAGCGCGGCCTGGGCGGCGATGCGGTGGATCTCGACGAGCGGGTCGAGCGCTTCGCCCGCGACCGGGGCGGGAGGGCCGCCGACATGCGCCGCCTTGCGGAGAATTGGGCGCGCCTCGCGGGCGGCGCGGGCGGGAGCGAGCCCTCTCCCGCCGGGCCGCTCCTGGCGCTCGCCTTCCCCGACCGGGTCGCCAAGGCCCGTGGCCGAGACGGCGAGTTCGTGATGGCAAGCGGCCGCGCCGGGCGGCTCGACGCCGCGGGCGCCCTGGCCCGCGAGGGCTACATCGTCGTCGCCGACCTCGCGGGGGCGGCGGGCAACGCCCGCATCCTGGCCGCCGCCGCGATCTCGCCCGAGGCCATCGAAGCGCTGTTCGCCGACCGGATCGAGGCGAAGACCCTCGTCACCTTCGATTCCCAGACGGCGACCCTCAAGGCCCGGGCGGTGCGCCGCCTCGGCGCGGTCACGCTCGGCGAGCGGACCCTGCCCGTCCCGGCGGACGACGCCTCCTCCGCGATCCTCGCGCGGGGCGTCGCCGGGCTCGGGCTCGACCGCCTTCCCTGGACCGCCGGCCTCTCGCAGTGGCGCGCCCGCATCCGTTTCCTCCGGGAGGCCGAGGGGGAGCCCTGGCCCGACCTCTCCGACGAACGGCTCGCCGCCACCGTCGAGGAATGGCTCGCCCCCTCCCTCGTCGGCCGCACCAGCCTTTCCGCGATCACCGCCGACGACCTCGCGCAGGCCCTGTACGGCCTCCTGCCCTGGGACTTGCGCAGCCGCCTCGACCAAGCCGCCCCGACCCATGTGGAGGTGCCGACCGGTTCGCGGATCGCCGTGGATTACGACGCCGAGGAGCCGGCCCTGGCGGTGCGCGTGCAGGAACTCTTCGGCCTCGACCGGCATCCCTGCGCCGGCGGTCGCCCCCTGGTCCTGCATCTCCTGTCGCCCGCGCAGCGGCCGATCCAGATCACCCGCGACCTGCCGGGCTTCTGGCGGGGCTCCTGGGCCGCCGTTCGCGCCGAGATGCGCGGGCGCTATCCCCGCCATCCCTGGCCGGAGGATCCCCTGGCCGAGGCGCCGACCCGCCGGGCCAAGCCCCGGGGAACGTGAGGGGGCGTGGCTTCGGGCCTGTGTCGGCGCCGGTGAAAAGCCTGCCGACAAGTCCCCCGCCATGAAGACGAGGCTTTGGGCAGCTTTCACCGCAGGCCCGGCAAACGATCCGCCATCGACCGGGAGACCGACCCGTCACCGTCACGCTGAGGCGGTGAGTTCCATGCCCGCGAATGATACCATCGCCAGTGACAGGCAGGAGTTTGGTTCACGATGTCGGCCACCCACGACGACCCCTTGGCCTCGGGCTGGCAGTTGGTCGAGGACGAGGGCTTCATGGCCACCGTCGGCCCGATCTACGCCCGCGACGGCATCTACGCCTTCCGCGCCGAGCAGAAGCACGCCAACCTCGTCGGCGTCGTGCATGGCGGGATGCTGATGAGCTTCGCCGACCGCGCCATGGGCATCGCGGCCATCGCGGCGGCGGACGGGGCGTCCTGCGTCACCATCCAGCTCGACATGAAGTTCCTCGCGGCCGGGACGCTCGGACGGTGGCTGACCGCGCATTCCACCGTCGTCCGCCGCACGGGCTCGATGGTGTTCATGCGCGCCGAGGTGCGGGACGGCGACCGCCTGATCGCCACCGGCGACGGCGTGTGGAAGATCCTCCGCGCCCGCGACGCTTGAGGCCCTCCGTCGCGTCGGCGGCGTGGAACCCGTCGCCGGGGGGCGCTATGTTCCGAGCATGAGCGAGGACACCGATCCGGCCCTGAGCCGCCTGAGCGCGGCGCTGGGCGCGTTGCCGAAGCGCGGCCTGCCGCCGGTGGACCGGTGGACGCCGCCCTATTGCGGCGAGATCGACATCCGCATCGCCGCCGACGGGACGTGGTTCCACAACGGCTCGCCGATCCGGCGGGAGAAGCTCGTCCGGCTGTTCTCGACCATCCTGCGACGGGAGCCGGACGGGCGAACCACCCTCGTCACCCCCGTCGAGTGCGTCGGCATCACCGTGGAGGATGCGCCGTTCCTGGCGGTCGAGATGGCCGTGGAGGGAAAGGGCGACGGGCGCAGCCTCGCCTTCCGCACCAGCGTTGACGACCTCGTACAGGTCGATGCCGATCACAGGTTGCGCTTCGAGCAGGACACGGACGGGGGCCTGAAGCCCTATCTCCACGTCCGGCGCGACCTCTGGGCCCTCGTGACCCGCGCGCTGACCTTCGACCTCGTGGATCTGGCCGAGGAGCGTGTCCTCGACGGACAGCCCTGGCTCGGCATCGCGGCGGGTGGCACCTTCCACCGGATCGCGCCGGCGGACGGGGCGTGAGCGACGCCCTCGCCGACATCCTCGCCCGCGCGCTCGCGGGTCTCTCGGCCTCCCCGCCAGGCCCGGAGGATCCGACCTCCAACCCGATCGGGGATCACAGCATCGATCCCGCCGGGACCGCGGTGATCCCGCCGCCGCCCCATCGCCGCGCGGCGGTGCTCGTGCCGATCGTGCTGCGTGGCGAGGAGCCGGTCCTCGTCCTCACCCAGCGGGCCACGGGCCTGCGCAACCATTCCGGTCAGGTCGCCCTGCCGGGCGGCAAGATCGACCCCACCGATCCCGGCCCTGCCGCCGCCGCCCTGCGGGAGGCCGAGGAGGAGATCGCCCTGGCGCCGTCCGACGTGCGCGTGCTCGGCTATCTCGACCCGTACCTGTCGGGGACGGGGTTCCTCGTCACGCCGGTCATCGGGCTGGCGCGGCCCGCCGAACCCTTCCGGCCCAATCCGGCCGAGGTGGCGGAGGTCTTCGAGGTGCCGCTGGCCTTCCTGATGGACCGTGAGCGCTATGTCCTGCGGTCCCGCGAGTGGCAGGGGCGCCAGCGACATTTCTATGCCCTGCATTTCGGGGACAGGCTGATCTGGGGTGTGACCGCCGGCATCCTGAACAACCTGCGCGAACGGCTCTACCCCGAGGATCCGCCCGTGCGCGGAGACATCCGCCCCGCCGCGGGTTAGCGTGTCGCCATGCTCCGCCGCGCCATCGAAGAGTTCGGCCTCTTCCTGATCCCCTTCGCCCTGTTCCTCGTGTACCTGCTGCTCGCGGGGCGAAACCCGCTGCGGGGCGTGCACTGGAGCCCGCAACTCCTGCGGCTGACGCTGGCCGGGCTCGTCATCGTCATCGGCACCCTCGTCTTCGACGGGCTCTTCTCGGAGCGGCGGGACGGCGGCTACGTCCCCGCGCACATGGAGAACGGGCGCCTTGTACCGGGCCGGTTCCAATGACGCGCCGCCTCGACCGGGCGGGTCCGGCGGCGCTGCTCGCCCGACCCTCCGTGCGCGCCGCCCTGGCGGCCCTGGACATGCCGGGCGAGGAGAGCCGCCTCGTGGGAGGCTGCGTGCGGGATGCCCTCCTCGGCGTCGCCGCCGCCGACATCGACCTCGCCACGACGCATCTCCCGGAGGCCGTGCTGCGGGCCGGCCTCGCGGCGGGCCTGAAGGCGGTGCCGACGGGGATCGAGCACGGCACGATCACCCTCGTCTCCGGGGGCGAGCCCATCGAGGTGACGACCCTGCGCGAGGACGTGGAGACGGACGGGCGGCATGCCGTCGTCCGCTTCGGACGGGATTTTTCCCGCGATGCCGAGCGCCGCGACTTCACCATCAATGCCCTCTCCCTCGGGCCGGACGGTACCCTGCACGACACCGTGGGCGGCGTGGCCGACCTGGAGGCGAGGCGGGTGCGGTTCATCGGCGACGCGGCGACCCGCATCCGCGAGGATGCCCTGCGCATCCTCCGGTTCTTCCGCTTTCACGCCCGCTTCGGCCTCGACGGCGCCCCCGACCCGGACGCCCTCGCCGCCTGCATCGCCGCGCGGAATACCCTGGACGGGCTTTCAAAGGAGCGGGTCCGGTCCGAATTCATGAAGCTCCTGCTGGCGGAGCACGGCGTCTCCGTGGTGGGTCTGCTGTCCGCCACCGGCCTCCTGCAACGGATCACCGGGGGGGTCGGCGAGGTCGGGCGACTCGCACGCAGCGCCAGGGCCGGACAGGACGCGGCGTGGCGCCTCGCCTCCCTCGCCGTCCATGCCGAACCCGACGCGGAGCGCCTGCAGGAGCGGCTTCGGCTCTCGAAGGCGGAGGCGGCCACGCTCGGCGCCTATGCCCGGGCGCTCGCGGCCCTGCACGGGCGCGACGGGATCGAGAGGGCACAGGCGCGGGCTCTGGCGGCGCAGCACGGGGCCACCACCCTGGAGCACACCCTCGCGGTGCTCGCCGGCGAGCCCCGCCCGGCGCTGACGCCGGAGGCGTCCGGCGAGATCGTGCGTCTCTGCGCCCGTGGGAGCGATCCGCTCTTCCCCCTCGTCGGAGCTGACCTCGTGCGAGAGGGCATTCCGCCGGGCCGTGCCATCGGCCAGGGTCTCGCGCGGGCGCGAGCCGAATGGCTGGCGGCGGGTTGCCCGGAGGACGAGGCCAGCCGTGCCGCCCTGCTTGAAACGGCAACGGCCGTCGCGCGGGCGACGGCCGGGGGACACACCTGAGCGGTGGGACGGGCGGGGCGCGGCCCCGCACCGGCCTCAGAGCTTCAGCAGATTCTTGGTCTCTTGCAGCTGGACGATCTGCGCGTTCAGTTCCTCGCGGCGCTGCAGATCCTCGGTCGCATCCCGCTGGAGCTGGATCGCGTCGATATCCCGGTCGAGCGAGGCGGCGTTCAGCTCCTCGATCGGCGCGGCGCGCTCTGCGAGAACCGTCACACCCGTGGGGCCGATATCGGCGAACCCGCCGCGGACGTAGATCCGCTTGCCGGTGCCGGCGCTCTCCGTGACGACGATGACGCCGACGCGCAGGGAGGTGATCACCGGGGCGTGGCCCGCCATCACGGTCATCTCGCCCTCGATGCCGGGCAACTGAACGGCGTTCACTTCGCCGGAATACAGCGTCCGCTCGGGGCCGACGAAATCGAAATGGAAGGTGGCCATCGGTGGAAGGTGTCCCGCATCTGCGACGCGTGCTCCTCACCCTCGCAGGGAGGAGGTGAAGGTGGGGGTCGGCAAGGAAAAACCGGATCGCGCGACCCGGTTCCCCTGCAACCCATGCCCTCCCCGTCGCGACCGGCGGGGAGGGGAGACGGCAGCCTTACGCCGCCTTGAGCTTCTTAGCCTTCTCCTGGGCCTCCTCGATGGTGCCGACCATGTAGAAGGCGGCCTCCGGGAGGTCGTCGTAGTCGCCGTTCACGAGGCCCTTGAAGCCCTTGATCGTGTCTTCGAGGGCGACCTGCTTGCCCGGCGAGCCGGTGAACACCTCGGCCACCGAGAAGGGCTGCGAGAAGAAGCGCTCGATCTTGCGGGCGCGGGCCACCGTGAGCTTATCCTCTTCGGACAGCTCGTCCATGCCCAGGATCGCGATGATGTCCTGCAGGGCCTTGTAGCGCTGAAGGGTCTGCTGGACGCGGCGGGCCACGTCGTAGTGCTCCTCGCCGAGGATGGTCGGCGACAGCATGCGCGAGGTGGAGTCCAGCGGATCCACCGCCGGGTAGATGCCCTTCTCGGCGATCGAGCGCGAGAGCACGGTCGTGGCGTCGAGGTGGGCGAAGGAGGCGGCGGGCGCCGGGTCGGTCAGATCGTCGGCCGGCACGTAGATGGCCTGCACCGAGGTGATCGAACCCTTGTTGGTGGTGGTGATGCGCTCCTGCAGAGCGCCCATGTCGGTGGCCAGCGTCGGCTGGTAGCCCACCGCCGAGGGGATACGGCCGAGAAGCGCCGACACCTCGGAGCCCGCCTGCGTGAAGCGGAAGATGTTGTCCACGAAGAACAGCACGTCCTGGCCCTCGTCACGGAACTGCTCCGCGATGGTCAGGCCGGTGAGGGCCACGCGGGAGCGGGCGCCGGGGGACTCGTTCATCTGGCCGTAGACCAGCGCGCACTTCGAACCCTCGGCCGAACCGCCGTTCTCCTTCGGGTTCTTGTTCACATTGGACTCGATCATCTCGTGATAGAGATCGTTGCCCTCGCGGGTGCGCTCGCCCACGCCGGCGAAGACCGAGTAGCCGGAGTGCACCTTCGCGATGTTGTTGATCAGCTCCATGATCAGCACGGTCTTGCCGACGCCGGCGCCGCCGAACAGGCCGATCTTACCGCCCTTGGCGTAGGGGGCCAGGAGGTCCACCACCTTGATGCCCGTGACGAGGATCTGCGCCTCGGTGGACTGGTCCGCGTAGGAGGGGGCGGGCTGGTGGATGGCGCGGTAGGTGTCGGTCTGTACCGGGCCGGCCTCGTCGATCGGCTCGCCGATGACGTTCATGATGCGGCCGAGGGTGTTCATGCCCACCGGCACCTTGATCGGCTCGCCGGTATCCGTGCACTCCTGGCCGCGGGTCAGACCCTCGGAGGTGTCCATGGCGATGCAGCGGACGGTGTTCTCACCGAGCTGCTGCGCAACCTCGAGGACGAGGCGGGCGCCGTTGTTCTTGGTCTCCAGGGCGTTCAGGATCTCGGGCAGGTGGCCCTCGAACTGCACGTCGACCACGGGGCCGATGACCTGGGTGATCTTGCCGACCTTGTTGGAGCCGGTGCCGGGGAGCGCGGTGTTCGCCATAATCTGCCTACCCTTCAATCTGTTCGGACGGTGCCAGGAGCCTTAGAGGGCCTCGGCGCCGGAAATGATTTCGATCAGCTCCTTGGTGATCATGGCCTGACGCGTCCGGTTGTAGACCAGCGTCTGCTTCTTGATCATCTCGCCCGCGTTGCGGGTGGCCGAATCCATCGCGCTCATGCGCGCGCCCTGCTCGGAGGCCGCGTTCTCGAGGAGCGCCCGGTAGACCTGCACCGCGAGGTTCTGCGGCAGCAGGGTCTGGAGGATCGCCTCCTCAGAGGGTTCGAATTCGAGGGCGGCGGTCCCGCCGCCCTTCGCCGTCTCCTGGCCGGAGTTGGCCGGAAGCTCGGCGGGGATGAGGCGCTGGGCCGTCGGGATCTGCGAGATCACCGAGCGGAACTCCGAGTAGAACAGCGTTGCCACGTCGAACTCGCCGGCGTCATAGCGGGCGACGATCTTCTCGGCGATCTCCGAGGCGAAGGCATAGTCCACCGGCCTGTTGCCACGGATGTCCATGCTCTCGACGATCTGGTCCCGGTACTGCCGGCGCAGGAGGTCGAAGCCCTTCTTGCCCACGGTCATGAACTTGACCGTCTTGCCCTCGGCCATGAGCTTCTGGGCATGCTCGCGCAGCGCCATCCGCACGATGGAGGAGTTGAAGGCGCCGCACAGGCCGCGATCGCCCGTGCAGACCACCAGCAGGTGGGTTTGATCCGAGCCGGTACCCGTGAGCAGGCGCGGGGCGCCGGCGCCACCCACGAGGTTGCCCGCGAGGTTCCCGAGCACGGCCGCCATCTTCTCGGCGAAGGGCCGCCCGGCCTCGGCGGCCATCTGCGCGCGGCGCAGCTTGGCGGCCGCGACCATCTGCATGGCCTTGGTGATCTTCTGCGTCGCCTTCACCGAGGTGATGCGGTTGCGCAGGTCCTTCAAACTCGCCATCGGGTGCGGTCCAGGTCCGTTCAGTTAGGGCCTCTCCTCCCCCGTGCGGGGAGGAGCCGGTGGTGGGGGTGGTTCAGGAGGCACCGTGGCGATCTCTCCGGCACCACCTCCATCCCTAGCCCTCCCCACGAGGGGAGGGGAGGAGTCCTACGCGACCGACTTGGCCACGCTCTCGACGACGCTCTTGAGCTTGCCGGCGTTCTCGTCCGACAGGTCCTTCGAGGCGGCGATCGAGTCGAGCAGGTCCTTGTGCTTGGTGCGCAGGGTGCTCAGGAGTTGGTCCTCGAAGGGGCGGACCTTCGCCAGCGGCAGCTTGTCGAGGTAGCCGTTCACGCCGGCGTAGATCACCGCGACCTGCTCTTCCATCTTCAGCGGCGAGAACTGCGGCTGCTTCAGGAGCTCGGTGAGGCGCGAGCCGCGATTCAGGAGCTGCTGGGTCGAGGCGTCGAGATCGGAGCCGAACTGCGCGAAGGCCGCCATCTCGCGGTACTGCGCCAGCTCGCCCTTGATCTTGCCGGCGACCTTCTTCATCGCCTTCGTCTGAGCCGAGGAGCCCACCCGCGACACCGAGAGGCCCACGTTCACCGCCGGGCGGATGCCCTGGTAGAACAGGTCGGTCTCAAGGAAGATCTGGCCGTCGGTGATCGAGATCACGTTGGTCGGGATGTAGGCCGACACGTCGTTGGCCTGGGTCTCGATGACCGGCAGGGCGGTCAGCGAGCCGGCGCCGGCGGCATCGCCCATCTTGGCGGCGCGCTCCAGCAGGCGGCTGTGGAGGTAGAACACGTCGCCCGGGTAAGCCTCGCGGCCCGGCGGGCGGCGCAGCAGCAGGGACATCTGACGGTAGGCGACGGCCTGCTTGGACAGATCGTCATACACGATCACGGCGTGCATGCCGTTGTCGCGGAAGTACTCGCCCATGGCGCAGCCGGCGAAGGGCGCGATGAACTGCATCGGCGCCGCGTCCGACGCGGTGGCGGCGATGACGATGGAGTATTCCAGGGCGCCCTGGTCCTCGAGGACCTTCACGAACTGGGCGACGGTCGAGCGCTTCTGACCGATGGCGACGTAGATGCAGAAGAGCTTGGCCTTCTCGTCGCCGCCGGCGGCGTGGCCGGGCTTCTGGTTGAGGATCGTGTCGAGCGCGATGGCGGTCTTGCCGGTCTGGCGGTCGCCGATGATCAGCTCGCGCTGGCCGCGGCCCACCGGGATGAGGGCGTCGATGGCCTTGAGGCCCGTGGCCATCGGCTCGTGCACCGACTTGCGCGGAATGATGCCCGGCGCCTTCACGTCGACGCGGCGACGCTCGGAGGACTGGATCGGGCCCTTGCCGTCGATGGGGTTGCCCAGCGCGTCCACGACGCGGCCGAGCAGACCCTTGCCCACCGGCACGTCCACGATGGCGCCCGTGCGCTTGACGGTCTGGCCTTCCTTGATCTCACGGTCGGAGCCGAAGATCACGATGCCGACGTTGTCCTGCTCGAGGTTCAGGGCCATGCCGCGCACGCCCGACTCGAACTCGACCATCTCGCCGGCCTGGACGTTGTCGAGGCCGTAGGCGCGGGCGATGCCGTCACCGACGGAGAGAACCTGACCGACCTCGGAGACCTCGGCCTCCTCGCCGAAGTTCTTGATCTGGTCCTTGAGGATCGCGGAGATCTCGGCGGCGCGGATGTCCATGGGGGCCCCTGTGGCTTAAGTCGTCTGAGAGTGTCTGGGTCGCGGGGCTGCGCGTCAGCGCGCCGCCCTCATCGCGAGGCGGATACCGTTGAGCTTCGTCTTCAGCGAGGCGTCGACCATGCGGGAGCCCATCTTCACGATGAGGCCGCCGATCAGGCTCGGGTCGACCACGAGGTCGATGTCCACATCCGCCTTGGCGACGTCCTTGAGCGCCGCCTTGATCTCCTGGACCAGGGCGTCGGACGGCTTCTCGGCCACGCGGACCTCGGCGCGCACGATGCCCTTCGAATCCTGCAGGAGGGCGCGGAAGGCGCCGATCATGCCGGGGAGGGCGAAGAGGCGGCGGTTCGCGGCGGCGAGCCGGATAAAGTTGGCGGCGAGCCCGGTGATGCCCGCCTTGTCCAGGATGGCGCCGATGGCGGCTTCCTGCTCCTCGGCGCTGAAGACCGGGCTCCGCACGAGGCGGCGCAGGTCGGCGCTGTCCTTCAGGAGCGTGTCGAAATCATTGAGGCCCTGGGCGACGGCATCGAGCTGCCGCTCGTCCCGTGCGAGCTCGAAGAGGGCGGAGGCGTAACGTCCCGCCACGCCAGCGACGAGGGGACCAGCTTCGGAACCGTTCTGCGCCACCCGTCGCTCTCTTCTCTCGTTGCCCGCCTGGTCTCGGTCAGAGCGACCGGTCCGGGCGCTGCGCAAGACCTTACGGGCTTGGGCAAGGTTTTTGGAACTCACCGGGAGCGGGAAGGCATCGCTCGCCCCGTCCGGCGCGGCGACCGCCTAGCATGGCTACACGGACCGGCGCAAGGCGACGTCACGGGCTGCGCGTGAGGGCGGCGGAAGTGTGACGCCCTCACGGCGACGCTTTTTCCCTGCGGACGCGGGCATGTCGGGGCGCCGGATACGCAGTGTTCAGCATCCGGCGCGATCGGCGGGAAAGCGCTCAGCAGGCCAGCCGGTCGCACCGGCGGGTTGCGGCGATCATCTTCGCCATGGATTTCGCGCCGGGGTGGCCGAGGATGCCGGCGTTGCCGAGAACGTAGGACGGGGTCGCGTAGAGGCCGAGATCGGCGGCCATCCGCATGTGGCTGCGCAGCGCCAGCCGCACCTCGTCGCTGTCGGCGATCTCCTCGGCCTCGGCCTGCGGGATGCCGAGCGTCGTGGCCACGGCCAGCGCGCCGAGGCCGTCGATCCGGCCCGGGCGGGACAGGAGCGTCCGGTAAAACTGGAACGCGGCCGCCGACCCGAGCTTGCGCTGCACGGCGAGCATCACCTTGGCGGCCTGCGCCGATTCCGGCGACAGGATCGGGTTCTGCACGAAGCCGATGCGCAGCGCCGTGTCCGAATCGTGCAGGGAGACGACGTCGGCGGCGGCCTTCCGGCACCAGGGGCAGTTGAAGTCGTAGAACTCGTAGAGCGTCGTCTCGGCGTCCTTCGGCCCGGCATAGGTCACGCCGCGCAGGGCCGGGATCTGCCCCGTGATCTCACCGGGCAGGACCGAGTTCGCCACGGCCTTTCCATCGTCCCCCGTGATCGCGACCCGCTGGCCGTAGGACTGTGCGCGGGCGGGCCTCGCGGCAGCGGCTCCGACGGAAGCGAGGCCGGCGGCGGCCAGGAGGTGTCGACGGGTGAGGGGCATGGGGATCATCGTGTCGGCGGCGGACGGCCGTGGCTTATCCATCCACGGCAGGCGAAACGATGGCCGATTGGCGCGACGCGATCGCCGGCCCGGCCGTCGCCGCGCCTGCGCCCGTCACCGCAGGCCCGGAGGCCGGTCGCCGCTCGCCCAGGCCAGCGCCTGATCCATCCGGTCGTTGCCCCAGAACAGTTCGCCGTCATCCGTCAGGAAGGTCGGCGCGCCGAAGATGCCGCGCGAGCGCGCCTCCTCCACGTTCACCCGCAGCTTGGTCTTGTTGGCCTCGGCCGCCGAGGCCTTCAGCACCTGGGTGCCGTCGAGGCCGAGCGAATCGAGGATCGCGATGACGGAACCCGGCTCGGCGATGGACTTTCCCTGGGCGAAGCTCGCGGCGAACACGGCCTTGGAGAAGGGGACGAGCCAGTCCTGGTCCTGCCCGTAGACGGCCACACGCACGGCGTTGAGGCTGTTCTGCGGAAAGGGATCGGGCTTGGTCAGCGGCGGCAGGCCGGCGGCGGCGGCCTCGCGCTCCACGTCCCGCCACATGGCCCGGCCCTTGGCCGGGTAGAGGTTGAACGGCGAGGTGGTCCAACCCTGAGAGGCGAAGAGGGGGCCGAGCAGGAACGGCCGCCAACGGACGGCCACCCCCGCCGCCTCCGCCGCCGCCTCGATCCGGTGGGCGGCGAGGTGCGAGTAGGTCGAGGCGAACTCGTACCAGAACTCCAACGTGGGCTGGCGCGCCATTGTGCTCGGTTTCTCCGTCCTCGCCTGGAGGAAACGATCCGCCAACCTCGGTTCAGGCGAACCTCGGCCAAGCAAACTCGGGTCAGGCAAACTTGGGTTAGGCAAGCGCCGCAGCAAGGCGCGGGGGGTCGTTTCTCTCAAACCGCCGGTCGAGGCTTACGCTTCAGCCGGCATGGCGGTTGCACGGATCGGGCCGACCGCGCCGGTCGCGAACCGCGCACCTCTGTTGCAGCCACGGGTCGCCCGCGATAAGCCGCCGCGATCACCAGCCCTCCCGCTTCGGACGCCGCATGACCGACCCAGCCAAGCCCGCCGTGAAGAAGGTCGTGCTCGCCTATTCCGGCGGCCTCGACACATCCATCATCCTGAAGTGGCTGCAGACAACGTACGGCTGCGAGGTTGTAACCTTCACCGCCGATCTGGGCCAGGGGGAGGAGCTGGAGCCCGCCCGTCGGAAGGCGGAGCTGCTCGGGATCAAGCCCGAGAACATCTACATCGAGGACCTGCGCGAGGAGTTCGTTCGCGATTACGTGTTCCCGATGTTCCGGGCCAACGCCGTCTACGAGGGGGTCTACCTCCTCGGCACCTCGATCGCCCGGCCGCTGATCGCCAAGAAGCAGATCGAGATCGCGGAGGCGGTGGGGGCCGACGCGGTGTGCCACGGGGCCACCGGCAAGGGGAACGACCAAGTCCGGTTCGAGCTCGGCTACTACGCCCTGAAGCCCGACGTGACGGTCATCGCCCCCTGGCGCGAGTGGGACCTGCGCTCCCGCGAGCAGCTCATCGCCTTCGCCGAGCAGCACCAGATCCCGATCGCCAAGGATAAGCGCGGCGAGAGCCCGTTCTCGGTCGATGCGAACCTCCTGCACGCCTCCTCGGAGGGCAAGGTGCTGGAGGACCCGGCCGTGGAAGTGCCGGACTACGTCTATTCGCGGACGCGCTCCCCGGAGGAGGCGCCCGACACGCCCACCATCGTCACCATCGGCTTCGAGCGCGGCGACGCGGTGTCGATCGACGGCGAGCGGATGAGCCCGGCGACCCTCCTCGCCAAGCTCAACCAACTCGGCCACGACAACGGCATCGGCCGCCTCGACCTCGTGGAGAACCGCTTCGTCGGCATGAAGAGCCGGGGCATGTACGAGACGCCCGGCGGCACGATCCTGCTTCCGGCGCACCGGGCGATCGAATCGATCACCCTCGACCGGGGCGCCGCCCACTTGAAGGATCAGCTGATGCCGCAATACGCGGAGTTGATCTACAACGGCTTCTGGTTCTCGCCGGAGCGCGAGATGCTCCAGGCGCTGATCGACCGGAGCCAGGAGAAGGTCACCGGCACGGTGCGTCTGAAGCTGTACAAGGGCGGCATCCACGTCATCGGCCGGGAGAGCCCGAACTCCCTGTACGATCAGGATCTCGTCACCTTCGAGGAGGGGGCCGTCGCCTACGACCATCGCGACGCGGCGGGCTTCATCAAGCTCAACGCCCTGCGGCTGCGGACGCTGGCACAGCGCAAGAAGCGCGAGGGCTGAGGGGAGCGCGGCGGGCGGCGGGGCGACGGCGGCGCTACGGCCGCAGGCAGCCCGCCAGCCCCTCCGTATGCGCCATCATCGCCTGGATCCGCGCCGCCCGGCGGCGGACGCCGGGCGAGGGGCGTCCCGCGCTGCGCAGGATCGGGTTGGGCAGCACCGCGGCGAGGAGCGCCGCCTCGCTGCGGGTCAGGTCCCTGGCGTCCTTGCGGAACCAGTGGCGGCTCGCCGCCTGCGCCCCGTAGATGCCGTCGCCCCATTCCGCGACGTTGAGGTAGATCTCCATCATCCGGCGCTTGCCCCAGAGGGCGTCGAGGGCCAGGGCGAGGGGAATCTCCATGGCCTTGCGGATGTAGGAGCGCCCCGGCCACAGGAAGACGTTCTTCACCGTCTGCATCGCGATGGTGGAGGCCCCCCTGGCCCGGGCGTCGTCGTCCTCCACGACGTCGCGGAGCGCCCCGAAGTCCACGCCGTGATCGAGGCAGAAGCGCTGATCCTCCGAGGAGATGACGGCGAGGGGCAGGGCGGGCGCGATCTGCGAGAGGGGCACGGCCACCCGCTCCACAGGTTGCAGGGTCAACCACCGGCCGAGCATCAGAGTCGACGGCGGCGTCACCGCGCTATAGACGAGCGCCAGCACAAGCGTGAGAACGGCGAGGACGGCCGGAAGCAGCAGCACAAACCCCACCAGCCGGCGGAACGGCGCCGTTCGCCCTGACCGCGCGGAGGGCGGCATCGCCTCCCGCCCGGCGGACGGTCGGTCGACCGGGCGGTCCCTGCCATCCTCGTCTCTCACGCCACAGCCCGATCCACCCCGCACGGCCCCAACCGGACGCAGCGCCCGATGACCTCGAACTCCTCAACGCAGGGCCATGCCCGTCCGGTCAAGGCGGACTCCTCCGCGCCCGACTTTTCCCACAGGCTGTCGCAGGTCGCCCAGCAGGTCGAGACTTTTCTGGTGGAGCGGCTCGGCGCCACGACCGGCCCCGGCGAGATCACCCGGCCCCCGCGCCTGATGGAGGCCATGCGCCACGCCGTTCTCGGCGGCGGCAAGCGCCTGCGCCCGTTCCTGGCGATCGAGACCGCCCGGATGCTCGGCGGCACCGAGGCCGCGGCGCTCGCCGCCGGCGCGGGCGTCGAGCTGGTCCACTGCTATTCCCTGGTCCACGACGACCTGCCGGCGATGGACGACGACGACATGCGCCGGGGCAAGCCGACGGTGCACAAGGCGTATGACGAGGCGACCGCCATCCTCGTGGGCGACGCCCTCCAGACCCTCGCCTTCGAGGTGGTGGCCGACCCGACTTGGCAGCCCGATCCGGCGATCCGTGCCGACCTCGTCCTCGGCCTCGCCCGCGCCTCCGGCCTCGGGGGCATGGTGGGCGGCCAGCTCCTCGACCTGACCGCCGAGGGCCGCTTTGGCGCGGTGAACCTCGATGTGGACGATACCCTGCGGATGCAGGCCATGAAGACCGGGGCGATCCTCGCCTTCTCGGTGGAGGCCGGCGCCCTGGTGGGCGGGGCCGACGAGGCCGAACGCGCAGCCCTCCTCCGCTACGGCCACGCCCTGGGTCAAGCCTTCCAGATCGCCGACGACATCCTCGACCGCGAGGCATCTCCCGAGGCCATGGGCAAGGCCACGGGCAAGGACAAGGATGCCGGTAAGGCGACCCTGGTCGACCGCCTGGGCCTCGATGGCGCCCGCGCCGAGTGCGACCGCCTCGTGACGGTCTGCGAGGACGCCGTGTCTTCCTGGGGCGAGGGCGCCCGCGTCCTGCGCGACGCCGCCCGGTTCACCGTGGCGCGGAAGACCTGAGCGGGGGAACCGGCCGCCCCCTCCATCACCGCACGGGAGGGGCGTCAGCCCCGCCCGACGAAGGGCATCTTGGTCGCCATCACGGTCATGAACTGGACGTTGGCGTCGAGCGGCAGGCTGGCCATGGCGAGGATGGCTTGGCCCACATGGGCCACGTCCATCACCGCCTCGGGGCGGACGCTGCCGTCCGCCTGGGGCACGCCCGCCTTCATCCGGCCGCCCATGGAGGTGTCGGCGTTGCCGATGTCGATCTGGCCGCAGGCGATGTCGTAGGCGCGTCCGTCGAGGGAGGTGGACTTGGTGATGCCGGTCACGGCGTGCTTCGTCGCGGTGTAGGCGATGGAGAACGGACGCGGCGCGTGGGCCGAGATCGACCCGTTGTTGATGATGCGCCCGCCGCGCGGGTTCTGGTCGCGCATGATGCGGAAGGCGTGCTGCGTGCACAGGAAGATCGCGGTGAGATTGGTGTCGACCACCTGCCGCCACGTCTCCAGGGGCAGATCCTCGAGGGGGACGGCGGGGGCGCCGACGCCGGCATTGTTGAACAGGAGATCGAGGCGGCCGAAGCGGGCGACGGTTCCGTCGAACAAGGCCTTGATCGAGTCGGGGTCCGTCACGTCGGTGGGGATCACGTGGGCGACATCTGAGCCGAGTTCGGCGGCCACCTCTTCGAGGGGCTCGCGGCGACGGCCCGAGAGGACCACGCGCCATCCCGCACCCGCGAGAGACACGGCGGCGGCGCGCCCGATGCCCGTTCCCGCCCCCGTGACGATCGCGATCCTGGCCTCGCCGCTCATGGTGTCCTCCGCGCTGGTATGGCCGGGAGGCTGTAGCCAAGTCCGCGCTCCGCGCGAAGGCCGATGCCGGGCCGATCCGCGAAACCGCGCGTGAAACCGGAACGCTTGTCGTCGGAACGCGTCGATCCGGGGTGAGCATGTCCCAGACCGATCCTTCCCTTGACGGCCTCTGGCCCGACGGCGTCACCTTCCGCATGGTCCAGGCCGGGGGCATCCGCCTGCATGTCGCCGAGGCCGGGCCGGTGGACGGCCGCCCCCTCATCTTGCTCCACGGCTTTCCCGAGAGCGCCCGCGGCTGGCGCCGCCAGGTCGGGCCGTTGACGCGGGCGGGGTTCCGCGTCGTCATGCCGGACCAGCGGGGATACGGGGCGAGCGAGCGGCCGGAGGGCATCGCCGCCTATCATCTGGATCGCCTCGCGGGGGACGTGATCTCCCTGGCCGATGCCTGCGGCTTCCGCCGGTTCGACCTCGCAGGCCACGATTGGGGCGGCCTCGTCGCGTGGTGGGCGGCGAGTTTCCACCCGGACCGCGTCGCACGGCTCGCGATCCTCAACGCGCCCCACCCCGGCGTGGTGCGGGACTACCTGCGCCATCATCCCGGCCAATGGCTGCGCAGCGCCTATGTCGGCGTGTTCCAGATCCCGGCCCTGCCGGAGCGGTGGATGCTCGCGCGGGATGCCAAGGTCCTGCGCCGGGCCATGGTCTCCACGTCCCGTCCCGGGACCTTCTCCGGGCCGGAGATCGACGCCTACGTGCGGGAATGGCGTCGGCCCGGGGCGCTCACCGCCATGCTCGGGTGGTATCGCGCCCTCGCTCGCCTGCCCCGGCGGGACGCGCCGCGCGTGCGAATGCCGACCCTCATCCTCTGGGGACGGAGGGACCATGCTCTCCAGGCGGGCCTTGCGGAGGAAAGCCTGCGCCTGTGCGACCAGGGCCGCGTGCGGTGGTTTCCCGTCGCGACCCATTGGATCCAGCACGAAGAGGCGGCGGCGGTGTCGAACGCGCTGGCCGGGTTCTTCGCCCCTGCCGGGACCGGACCGGGCTCGCCCGCCGCAGAGACCTCCCCGTGACACCCGCCTTTCCCTCAGAGTTCTCCACCGGGCCTCCCCGGCGCATGGGGAAGTTCACGAGGCGCCCTTAATCCGTGAAAATCCGCTCAGACGCAGGAATCTTTTCGAGCCGTCCCACGGAACCCTTGAAGGTTTTGCACAATTTGGTGGCCGCATAATCCCTGCCTCTGGAGGCGACCCTTGAGCTTTCTTCGTACCACGCTGGCCACCGGCCTGATCCTCGGCGGCCTCTTCGCCGGCTCGGCCCAGGCCGCTCCTGCCCCCGTTCAGCCCGGCCTCGGCCAATCGGATCTGATCGAGACCGTCGCGATGCACCGTCATCACCGGCATCATCATTGGGGCCGTCACCACTCCACCCGGCACGAGCGCCGGATGCGCCGCATGAACACCATGCGCCACGGCGACCCGAACTCGCGCAACCCGGCGATGCCCGGCCGCGCGCAGCAGCTCGGCAACACCACCGGCGGCCCGCGCTACTGAGCGAAACCCTAAGAACGCGGACCCGGCGCAGCGCGCGCCGGGTCCGACGTCCCCAGGCAAGCGCGGCCGCGGGACTGATTCGGGAAGATGGGTCTGGTAAGGTGCGCCATGGGCCGCACACTCCGCTCCTCTTCGCCGCCGCAGGATTCCGGGGGGCTCGATCCGGCCGGCGCCACGCCGATGATGGCGCAGTACATCGAGATCAAATCCGCCAACCCGGATTGTCTCCTGTTCTACCGGATGGGCGACTTCTACGAGCTGTTCTTCGGCGATGCGGAGATCGCCTCACGCTCGCTGGGCATCGTCCTCACCAAGCGCGGGCGGCACGCCGGCACCGAGATCCCCATGTGCGGGGTGCCGGTAGACCGGGCGGACGACTACCTCAATCGCCTCATCGGCCTCGGACACAGGGTCGCCGTCTGCGAGCAGACCGAGGATCCGGCTGAAGCCAAGAAGCGCGGCCCGAAATCGGTGGTGCGGCGGGAGGTGGTGCGCCTCGTCACGCCGGGTACCATCACCGAGGATCGGCTTCTCGATCCGGCGAGCGCCAACCTGCTGCTGGCCGTCGGCCGCCGGAAGACCGCCGAGACCGCTTTCGCCTACGGGCTCGCGGCCATCGACATCTCCACCGGCCGCTTCTCCCTGAGCGAGGTGTCCGCCGGCGAGTTGCCCGGCGCCATCGCCCGGCACGATCCCCGCGAGATCGTCCTCTCCGAGGCGATCCATGCCGATCCGGGCCTCGCGCGCCTGTGGCAGGAGACGCGCGCGGCGGTCGTGCCCCTGGCGCAGGCGGAACTCGAGCCGGCCGCCGCCGACCGCCGCATCAAGGAACAGTACGGCGTCTCGACCCTCGACGGCTTCGGCAGCTTTTCCCGGGCGGAGATCGCCGCCGCCGGAACCGCCCTGCTCTACATCGCGCGCACGCAACTCGCCGCCCGCCCGCCCCTGGCGATCCCGAGCCGGGAGGAGGCCGGCGCGACGCTCGCCATCGACGCCGCGACCCGCGCCAACCTCGAACTTACCCGCACGCTCTCCGGCGAGCGGACGGGAAGCCTGCTCGCCACCATCGACCGGACGGTGACGGCCAACGGCGCACGCCTCCTCGCGGAGCATCTGGCCGGGCCACTGACCGACCTCGCGCGGATCGGGCAGCGGCAGGACGCGGTGGCGCGGCTCGTGGACGATTCCGCCCTCCGCCAGATCTGCCGGGACACGCTCGCCGGCGCGCCGGACCTGCCCCGTGCCCTGTCCCGCGTGGGGCTCGGCCGCGCCGGCCCCCGCGACCTCGCCGCGATCCGCGACGGCCTCGCCTCGGCGGCGCGCCTCGGGGACACCCTGGCGCGGGTCCCCGACCTGCCTGCCGCCCTCGCGGCAATCGGACAGACCCTCTCCGCCGTCGATGCGGGCCTGGTGGAGATCCTGCGCGCGAGCCTCGCGGAGGATCTGCCCCTGTCCCGGCGCGACGGCGGCTTCGTCCGCGCGGGCTTCCACCCGGAGATCGACGAGGCACGGCTCCTCGGCCAGGATTCGCGCAAGGTGGTGGCGGCGCTCCAGGCGCGCTACGCGGAGGAGACCGGCTGCCGGACCCTGCGCATCAAGCACAACAATCTGCTCGGCTATTTCATCGAGGTCCCACAATCGGTGGGCGAGGCTTGCCTCAAGGGCCTGCAGAAGGAGTTCGTGCACCGGCAGACGATGGTCGATGCCATGCGCTTCACCAGCGTCGAGCTCGGTGAGCTGGAGCGTAAGATCTCCGGCGCGGCGGACCGGGCGCTCGCGCTGGAGGCCCAGGTCTTCGACGACCTCGCCGCCCGGATCGTCGCGGAGGCGGCGGGGATCACGGCCGCCGCGGAGGCGCTGGCGTCCCTCGACGTGGCCGCGAGCCACGCGGACCTCGCCATCGAGAACGACTGGCGCCGCCCCGTGGTGGACGACAGCCTCGCCTTCGCGGTCGGCGGCGGACGCCATCCCGTGGTCGAGGCGGCGCTGCGGCGGGCGGGCGAGCCCTTCATCGCCAACGATTGCGACCTCTCCGGCGAGGGGCGGGGGCGCATCCGCCTCATCACCGGCCCGAACATGGGCGGCAAGTCGACCTTCCTTCGCCAGAACGCCCTCATCGTCGTCCTGGCGCAGATGGGCGCCTTCGTGCCCGCCCGCGAGGCCCGCATTGGCCGGGTGGACCGGCTGTTCTCACGGGTGGGCGCCGCCGACGACCTCGCCCGCGGTCAATCGACCTTCATGGTCGAGATGGTGGAGACCGCCGCCATCCTGAACCAAGCGACCCGGCATTCGCTCGTCATTCTGGACGAGATCGGCCGCGGCACGGCGACCTTCGACGGGCTGTCCATTGCCTGGGCCTGCCTGGAGCACCTGCACGAGGCCAATGCCTGCCGGGCGCTGTTCGCCACCCACTTTCACGAGTTGACCGCCCTGGGTGACCGCTTGGCGCGGATCGACAACGCCACGCTCAAGGTGGCCGAGCACCGCGGCGGTGTCGTCTTCCTGCACGAGGTCGTCCCCGGGATCGCCGAGCGCAGCTACGGGTTGCAGGTGGCCCGCCTCGCGGGGCTCCCCGCCACGGTCGTGACCCGGGCGGGGGCGATCCTGAAGAGCCTGGAGAAGTCGCAGGGCGGACGCTCGGCGCGCGCCAGGATCGACGACCTGCCGCTGTTCGCCAACCTCGCCCCGCCCCCTCCGGAGGAGCCGCCGGCTCCCGCGGCGGAGGATCCCCTCGGCCCGCTCCTCGACGCCATCGACCCGGATGCCCTGACGCCGCGGGAGGCTTTGGAGGCGCTCTACCGGCTGAAGCGCGAGCGCGCGGAGGCGTTGGCGGGGTAGGAGGGTCGAGAGGGCGGAAGGTTCGGCCGCGCCGGTGCAGTGACGCACTCACTCCGTTCATGCGATCCTGCACTAGTTCATTGTTTTTGCATCAATTTTTCCAGTCTCGGCCGACACCTCCGACTGGATCGATGCACTAGCGCGTTGTCTCAGATCTCCGGCTCGCCCCTCGCGAAGACGGAGGGGAAACGCCCTTTTCGGCCAGACGCTCAGGATGCGATCGACGGCAGGAAGCGCATGGCTTCGCCGTCAAAACTCGAGATTGGCCAGCGGCTTGCTCATGCCCCCGGCGCCACCGGGATGGTGAGGACCACCCGCGTCCCCGGCTCGGCGTCGCTCCAGGCGACCGTTCCGCCCACCTGACGCGCGATCATTTCCACGAGGCTGCGGCCGAAGCCCTGCCGGTTCACCGCCGTGGCGTCGATGCCGATCCCATCGTCGCGGATCTCCAGGTGGAGCGCGTCGTCCACGAGACGGCCGAGAACCCGGACCTCGCCCTGCCGGTCGCCGGGATAGGCATGCCGGACGGCGTTGGAGAGCAGCTCCTGGATCGTCAGGGCGAGGGGAGAGGCCATCGCCGCGGGAAGCGCGACCATGCCGATCTCCGTCGCCAGCCGGACCCGGTCATCGGCGAGGCCGGCGCCGATCTCTCCGATCAGGCCCTCGGCCAGCTCCGCGAGGGCGAAGCGGGCAAGACTGTCCTCGGTCCCGACGAGGCGGTGGGCGACGGCGAGGGCGCCGATCCGGTCGGCCATGCCCTCCAGGGCGAGGCGGGCCTCACCCTCCTGCGTCCGCCGCGCCTTGAGGACCATCAGCGAGGCGATCACCTGCAGGTTGGTGGCGACGCGGTGCCCAGCCTCCCGCAAAAGCATCGTCTGGCGGTCGAGCGCCTCACGAAGCTGCGCCGTGCGCTCGGTGAGGCAGCGCTCGAACTCGTCCTCGGCCGTTCCGGGGGATGGAGCCACAGGAGCGCCATGCTCCGGCCCGATACTCACAGCCTCATCCGGAATGTCCCGCCCTCCGGTTGCCGCCGCTCGGGAGTAAAAGGCTCGTTAAGGATATATTGACCATCATCTTCCCGTGAACCCGCAAGCGCGGCGGTGGTGCGGTGCATTGCCGCATCCCCGCCAGGGATAGCTCGCGATGGGCCTTCGCGCGAGGGAAGGCCGCCGAGGCCGAGGAGATCGAATCGATGCCGCCCGCATCCACCCCAACCTCCCGACGCTTCCGCTGGCGCGATATCGTCGAGGACCGGCGCATCGTGCTGATGCTCGCGCTGGGATTTTCCTCCGGGCTGCCGCTGCTCCTCGTGCTCGGCACCTTCACCCTGCGCCTGGCCTTCTCCGATATCGACGTGAAGGCCATCGGGCTGTTCAGCTACGTGGCGCTGCCGTACTCGCTGAAATTCCTGTGGGCGCCGATGATCGACCGGATGGACGTGCCCGTCCTGACCCGGCTCCTCGGCCGTCGCCGGGCCTGGATGGTGACGACACAGGTCGCCACGGCCCTCTGCCTCGTCCTCATGGCCTTCGCCGATCCGAAGACCAGCCTCGCCCTGCTCGGCCTCGGGGCGTTCCTCGTGGCCTTCTGTGCCGCCAGCCAGGACGTGGTGATCGACGGCTGGCGCATCGACGCCGCCGGCAGCGATTTCCAGGGCATCCTCGCCGCGACCTCGAACCTCGGCTACCGCCTCGGCCTCATCTCGGCGGGGGCGGGGGCGCTCTTCATCGCCGCCTCGGGGGGTTGGCAGGTCGCCTATCTCAGCATGGCCGGCCTGATGATGATCGGCCTCGCGGCGGCCCTGCTGGCCCCGCCCTACGACCGCCCCCGGGTTCGGACGGAGGCGGAGCCCGCTTCGCGGCTCTGGTCCGTCCGCCGGGCCCTGCTGGAGCCGCTGACCGAGTTGCGCGGTCGCTTCGGGCCGGTCCTCTACGCGATCCTGCTTCTTGTGGCGCTCTACCGGCTCCCGGACTTCCTCTCCGGCGTGATGGCGAGCCCGCTCTACCGGACCCTCGGCTTCGACCTGAAGGAGATCGCCACCGTCTCGAAGCTCTACGGCGTTTGGGTCGGCATCGCGGGCGGGTTCGTCGGCGGCTGGGCCCTGGCCCGGCTCGGCCTGTACCGGACCCTGGTGCTGGGCGCTTTCCTCGCGGCGGCCTCGCACCTGTCCTTCGCATGGCTTTCGGCGGGGGCGCCGGAGATCTGGCGGCTCACCGTCGCGATCTCCATCGAGAACTTCTGCGGGTCCTTCGCGGGCATCGTGCTGATCGCCTACATGTCGAGCCTTACGAGCCCCGCCTTCGCGGCGACCCAGTACGCGCTGTTCTCCTCGCTGTACGCCTTGCCGGGCAAGCTCATCGCCGGGTCGGCCGGCTTCATCGTTGCGGCGATCGGCTACCCCGGCTTCTTCATCCTCACCTCGCTCATCGGCCTGCCGGTGCTCGCCCTGTGCTGGGCCGTGGGACACCGGACGGGCGAGGCCGCCCCGCGTCCCGAAGAGTCCGCGGCGGGGAACCCGCCGGGCGTTCCCCCGCTTCCTTCCCCCGCAAGGACAGCGGCCCCGGAGCCGAAGACGGCCTGAGGGTCGGCCGGACGTGCAGCTCACTGGAGTAGAGCGAGCCATGAGTAGCGGCGATGTGATCCTGAGCGGGGAGATCCTGCCCGCCGCCGATCAGGGGGCGCCCACCCTGCGGGACGAGGATCTGGCGGCGTTGCGCCGTGCGGTGCTCGCCCTCGAACGGCCCGGCCTCGCCGCGCGCCTGACCGCGGCGGCGGGCGCGCCGATCGAGATGCTCGGGCGCAGCTTGCCGACGCCGGTGATGGATGCGGTGGGGCGGACCACCGAGGTCGCCCTGCGCGGAGCGATTCGCGTCGCCCTTGCGACCCTGCCCAAGGAGGCAGCGGAGACCGCCGCGGGCGGAACCGTGCCCGTCCTCCCACCCAAGGCCGAGGGACGGCTGCACTGGCTGTTCGGCTCGAACGAGGCGAAGCACCGGGCCCTGGCCGCCGTGTCGGGCGCCGTGGGCGGCGCCTTCGGCCTCGCGACCCTCGCGGTCGAGCTGCCCGTCTCCACGACGCTGATGCTCCGCTCCATCGCCGAGATCGCCCGGGAGGAAGGGGAGAACCTGAACACGCCGGAGGGCGCCCTGTCCTGCATCCAGGTCTTCGCCCTGGGCGGCGGCAAGCTTGCGGTGTCGGGCGAGACCGGCGCCGCCCTGACGGAGAGCGGGTACTTCGCCGTCCGCGCGGCGCTCGCCAAGACCATGGCCGAGGCGACACGCTACGCCGGCAGCATCGCGCTCCTCGACCAGTCGAGCTCGGCGCTGGTGCGATTCGCCAGTCAGGTCGCGGCCCGCTTCGGCATCGTCGTGTCGGAAAAGGTGGCCGCCCAGGCAGTGCCGATCCTCGGCGCGGTCGGGGGCGCGGCGGTCAACACCGCCTTCATGAACCACTTCCAATCGACGGCGCGGGCGCATTTCATCATCCGCCGCCTGGAGCGGACCTACGGGGCGCCGGCCGTGCGGGCCGCCTACGAGATCGAGAAGGTCGCCCTCGGCCCGGCCTGAGGCGCGAGCGGACGGAAGGAGGAGCCGCCGTGATCGGCAACGGCGAAATGATCCTGCGGCTCGCCCTGGCCGCCCTGTTCGGCAGCATCGTCGGGTTGGAGCGCGAGCGCCTGCTCTGGGCGGCCGGCCTGCGCACGCACATGCTGGTCTGCGTCGGCGCCTGCCTGATCATGCTGGTCTCGGCCTACGGCTTCAAGGACGTCCAGGGCACGCCGGGCGTCGTTCTCGATCCGTCGCGGATCGCGGCGCAGGTGGTGTCCGGCATCGGCTTCCTGGGAGCCGGGACGATCCTGCTGCGCGGCGAGGTCGTGAAGGGGCTCACCACCGCTGCGAGCCTCTGGGCCGTGGCCGCCGTCGGCCTCGCGGTGGGCAGCGGGCTCTACGTCCCCGCCCTCGCGACCACAGGTCTGGTGATCGGCATCCTGGCGGGCATCAAACCCTTCGAGGAGCGGTGGCGGGACCGCCAGCGGGGCCACGGACTGCGCCTCACCGTGAAACGGGGCACGCTGTCGGTGGAGAGCCTGCACGGGCTGACGGGCGAGCACGCCTCGCGGATCCGGCAGTTCATCCTGGCGCCGGCCGAGGATCCGGATCTGGAGATCGCCACGGTGCATTTCTCCCGCCTGCCGCCCGCGACGATCCGCACGCTGGAGGCCAAGCTGCGCGCGTCGCCGGACGTCGTCCGGGTGGAGACGGCGGAGGGCTGATCCTCAGGCGGCCCCGTCGAGGAACAGGCGGTAGGCCGGGTTGTCAGTCTCGTCGGTGGCGGGATAGCCCAGCGCCTCGATGGCCGCCTCGAACCGCGCCTGATCGACGGGCGGCACGGCGATGCCCGCGAGCACGCGGCCGTAGTCGGCGCCGTGGTTCCGGTAGTGGAACAGGGTGATGTCGAAGTCCGGCGCCAGGGCATCGAGGAACTTCACCAGCGCGCCGGGCCGCTCCGGGAACTGGAAGCGGAACAGGCGCTCGTGGGCGAGGCCGGTGCTGCGCCCGCCGACCATGTAGCGGACGTGGACCTTGGCCATCTCGTTGTCGCTCATGTCGAGGACGCGGTAGCCGCCCTCGCGGAGCGATCCGATCAGCTCCTGCTTCTCCCGCTTCCCGCCGCTCAGATTGATGCCGACGAAGATCTGCGCCTCCATCCCGGGCGCCTGCCGATAGTTGAACTCGGTGATGGCCCGCGATCCCAGCGCGTTAATGAAGGCGCGGTAGGCGCCCTTCCGCTCGGGGATGGTGACGCCGAGCAGAACCTCGCGCTGCTCGCCGATCTCGGCCCGCTCGGCGATGTGGCGCAGGCGATCGAAGTTCAGGTTGGCGCCGGAGGAGACGGCGACGAGGGTGCCCGTCCCGCCCTCGCGTTCGGCGTAGAGCTTGGCCCCGGCGAGGCTGAGCGCCCCGGACGGCTCGGAGACGGCGCGGGTGTCGTCGAAGATGTCCTTCACCGCCGCGCACATCGCGTCGGTATCGACGGTGATCACCTCGTCGAGGTTTTGGCGGCAGAGGCGGAAGGTTTCCTCGCCGGCCCGGCGCACGGCCACGCCGTCGGCGAACAGGCCGACGGAGGGCAGGTCCACCAGGGCGCCCGTCGCCAGCGCGGCCTTCATGCAGGCCGCGTCCTCCGGCTCGACGCCGATGACCTTCGTCTCCGGCCGCAGATACTTCACGAAGGTGGCGATCCCGGCGGCGAGGCCGCCGCCGCCCACCGGCACGAAGATCGCCTCGATGGGGGCGGTGTGCTGCTGCAGGATCTCCTTGCCGATGGTGCCCTGGCCGGCGATCACCTCGGCATCGTCGAAGGGGTGGAGGAAGGTCAGTCCCTCCTCGTGTTCCCGGCGGCGGGCCTCGGCCAGGGCCTCGTCGAAGGCGTCGCCGTGAAGCACGACCTCGGCGCCGCGCGCCCGGCAGGCATCCACCTTGATCGACGGCGTGGTGCGCGGCATCACGATCACCGCCCGCGCACCGAGCTTGGCCGCGGCCAGCGCCACGCCCTGCGCATGGTTACCCGCCGAGGCGCAGACCACGCCGCGGGCGATCTGCGCCGGGTCGAGCCCCGACATCTTGTTGTAGGCGCCGCGCAGCTTGAACGAAAAGACCGGCTGGAGATCCTCCCGCTTCAGGAGAATCGACCGACCGAGCCGGCCCGAGAGGCGCGGCATCGGATCGAGGGGGCTCTCGATCGCCACGTCGTAGACGCGGGCGGTCAGGATCTTCTTGATGTAGTCGGTGGTCGGCGCGGGATCGGACATGATCCCCGCGCCATAGCCCCTTCCGCCCCGCGAGGCGAGGCCGGTGGCGTCGGGGCTGCCGTTCGGAGGACGCGGCTCCCCGCCGTCGCGTCCCTATGACGCCGGGCTGCCGGGCACCGAGCGGCTGATCCACTTCGCCAGGAGCGGCCCGGTGATCAGCACCACGAACAGCCGCAGGGTCTGCACCGCGAGGACGAAGGAGACGTCCGCCTGGGAACCGACGGCGATGATCGCCACCGAATCGAGGCCGCCGGGGCTGGTGGCGAGGATGGCCGTGAGCAGGTCGATGGGCAGGAGCAGCGTCAGGAGGAAACCCCAGCCCGCGCAGAGCGCGATCACCGCGAAGGTCGCCGCGAGGATGCCGGGCAGGGCCGTCATGGTGAGGCGCAGCGTCTCGCGGGTGAAGCGCAGGCCGACGTACCAGCCGATGCAGGCATAGGCGAGTTCGAGGAGGGTTACCGGCAGGGCCATGCGCAGCAGGCCGGTGGCGTGCAGCACGGAGCCGAGCACCATCGGGCCGATCTGGGCGCCCGCCGGGATCCGAAGCCTGATCGCCACCAGGGCGCCGACGACGGCGACGGCGAGGGTCGCCAGGATGGAGCTCGCCTCCGAAGCTTCGCCAGCCCCCGCCGCCGCGCCGGCGGGAGCGCCCTGCATCAGGAACCGGGCCGCCAGGGAGGCCGAGAACACCACCGCCGCCACACGGACGTACTGCATGAAGGCGACGAGCCGGGGGTCCGCCCCGAAATCCTCCGCCATGGCCACCATTGCCGAGGCGCCGCCGGGCGAGGAGCCCCAGGCCGCCGTGGTGCCGGGCAGGATCCTCAGGCGGGTGAGCACCCAGCCGACGAGGCCGGAGACGGCGACGGTGACGAGGACCACGGCGACGATGAGCGGCCCGTCCTCGAACAGCGTCTGCGCGATCTGGCCGGTCACCGCGTGGGCGACGAGGCAGCCGATGAGCGATTGTGCGGCGAGGAAGCCCCAGCGGGGCACGGCGATGCGGGCCCCGGAGACGCCGAAGGCGATGGCCGCGAGCATCGGTCCGAGGAGGAGGGCCGCCGGAAACCGGGCGAGGGTCAGCCCGACGGCGAGGGCACCCGAGACCGCGACGAGCGCGCCCCAGAGACCGATGGTGCGGAGAGATGGCACGGCGGGCGTTCGGGAGAGTCCCGCCGGAGGTGGCGGGCGATCCCGGCGCTACACTCCCGGCGCCGGGCTGTCACGCGGCAAACGCCTCGTCGCGGCAGGCCAACGTCCCCTCCGGCGCGTGGGCGCGGAAGAACGCGGCGAGATGGGCAAGGCCGGCGGCCCGTGGGTCGCTCGCCCGCCACGCCAGTGCGACGGTGCGGCCCGGCCCGTCCACGTCGAAGGCGCGGATCACGGTGAGGCCGCTCGGATCGGTTTTCACCGGGGCCGCGAGCGCCGGGAGGAGCGTGTAGCCCGCCCCCGCCGCCACCATCGACCGCAGCGTCTCCAGGCTGGTGGCGTGCCGGCCCGCCGACGAGCCGGCCCCGCAGGCGGCGATGGCCTGATCCCGCAGGCAATTGCCCTCGTCCAGCAGGAGAAGGTCCGGCCCGGCGATCGAGCCCGCCGCGAGGGCGCCGCCCTTGGCCAGGGCGTGCTCCGCCGGGCAGGCGAGGTGGAACGGCTCGACGAACAGCGGCGAGAGGGAGAGGCCGCCCTGGTTCACCGGCAGGGAGACGAGGGCCGCATCGATCCGCCCCTCGCGCAGCCCATCGAGAATGTCGGCGGTGCGCGACTCGATCAGCGACAGGGACAGCAGGGGGAAGGCGGATCGCAGCGGCCGCAGGATCAGCGGGAAGAAGTACGGCCCCAGCGTCTGGATCGCCGCCAGCATGAGGCGCCCCGTGAGCGGCGAGCCGCGGCCCTCCGTCGCCAGGGCGAGGAGGCGCTGGGCCTCCGCCAGCACGGTCCGCGCCTGCCGGACGATGGCCTGTCCGGCCTCCGTCAGCAGCACCCGCCGGTTCGACCGCTCGAACAGGGTGAGGCCGAGCGCTCCCTCCAACTTGCGGACCTGCACGCTCAAGGTCGGCTGGCTGACGTTGCAGCGCTCCGCCGCCCGGCCGAAATGCCCCTCGTCGGCGACGGCGACGACGTATTCGAGGTCTCGCAGGGACAGGCCGGATAGATTCATAGGCTCAGCCTATCATAACCTTTGCGACGATGCATTTGTCAGATGGTAGGCCTGGGTCCATAACCCCACCCGCAACGGTTCCAGTGTAGGGACGTCGCCGCCGCTTCGGCCGTGACGGCCGCGAGGAGAGAGACGAATGAGCGATCAGCGCCCGATTCTGACGACCCGGCAGGGCCACCCCGTCCGCGACAACCAGAGCACGCGCACCGTCGGCGAGCGCGGCCCGGCGACCCTCGAGAACTACCAGTTCATCGAAAAGATCACCCATTTCGACCGCGAGCGGATCCCGGAGCGTGTCGTGCACGCCCGCGGCGCCGGCGCCCACGGCTGGTTCGAGGCCTACGGCAAGATCGGCGACGAGCCGGCCTCGAAGTACACCCGCGCCCGCGTCCTCAACGAGACCGGCGTGAAGACCCCGATGTTCGTGCGTTTCTCGACGGTGGCGGGCGCCAAGGAGTCGCCGGAGACCGAGCGTGACCCGCGCGGCTTCGCCGTGAAGTTCAAGACCGTCGACGGCAACTGGGACCTCGTGGGGAACAACCTCAAGGTGTTCTTCATCCGCGACGCGATCAAGTTTCCCGACATGATCCACGCCTTCAAGCCTGATCCGGTGACGAACCGGCAGGAGGCGTGGCGCTTCTTCGACTTCGTGGCTCAGCACCCCGAAGCGATCCACATGGTCACGCACCTGAAGTCGCCCTGGGGCATCCCGGCGAACTATCGCGAGATGGAAGGCTCGGGCGTCAACACCTACAAGCTGGTCAACGACCAGGGCGAGGCGGTGCTCTGCAAGTTCCACTGGATACCGAAGCAGGGCGTCCGCAACCTCACCTCGCAGCAGGCGTCCGAGATCCAGGCCAAGGATGTCGGCCACGCGACCCGCGACCTGTACGATAACATCCAGGCCGGCAACTTCCCCGAGTGGGAGTTCGCCGTGCAGATCATGCCTGACGGCCCGAACGACCACCTCTCCTTCGATCCGCTGGACGATACCAAGCTCTGGCCCGTCGAGGATTTCCCGCTGCTTCCCTGCGGCCGGATGGTCCTGGACCGGGTGCCGGACAACTTCTTCGCGGAGGTCGAGCAGTCGGCCTTCGGTACCGGCGTCCTGGTCGACGGCATCGACTTCTCGGACGACAAGATGCTCCAGGGCCGGACGCTGTCCTACTCGGACACGCAGCGTTACCGGGTCGGCGCCAACTATCTGCAACTGCCGATCAACGCGCCGCAGCCGGGCGTCAAGGTCTATTCCAACCAGCGCGACGGCCAGATGACTTACGGGGTCGATGGCACGGGCCGTAACCGGCACATCAACTACGAGCCCTCGACCCTCGGCGAGGGCCTCGCCGAGGCGCCGAAGCGCAAGGATTACCACCAGCCGGTGGAGGGTAAGCTCGGCCGTTACCAAGCCTCGCGCACCGAGGACGACTACGCCCAGGCGGGCGTGCGTTACCGGTCCTTCGAGACTTGGGAGCGTGACGACCTGATCGCTAACCTCGTGGCCGACATGAAGCAGTGCCCGGAGCCGATCCAGCTTCGGATGGTCTGGCACTTCTGGCACGCCGACGAGGATTACGGCCGTCGCGTCGCCGAGGGCGCCGGGATCGATCTGGAGAAGGCGAAGGCCCTGCCGCCGCTGCCGGGTCGTGCCGCCCCCGGCAAGCGCCTGCCGCCCGAGACCTACACGGAGTCGGCCCACAAGGTCGCCGCCGAGTAACGCAAGACCGAGGCCCGGCCCCTGGCCGGGTCACCGGAATGGAGAAGCCCCGCGCGGCAGGACCGCGCGGGGCTTCTTTCATTGTCGGATGCTGAAGTTACTACGGGCAAGAACGGCGAACGTAGCCCTTGCCGATATAGGTCTGCGTCTGCGGGTCGTAAGTCTTGAAGCGGGCGGCGCAGGCCGCGATGGCATCGCGGTCGCTGCCGCCGCTGGACACGGTCACCGTCTCCGTGGCGTAGCCTGCGGGCGCGTATCCGGCGGGGGCGTAGTAGCCAGCCGGGCCGTACTCGCTGCCGTAGTAGCCGTCATCATAGCCATAGGCCGCCGGGTAGCCGTAACCGTAGCCGCCATAGCCGCCGTAGCCGCCATAGAGGCTGCCCGCCGCGAGGCCGACACCGAAGCCGGCGAGCCCCAGGCCGATGCCGCTGCCGTAGCCGCGGCGGTACCCATAACCACGGTTGTATCCGTAGCCCCGGTTGAAGCCGTAGCCGCGATTGAAGCCGTAGCCGCGATTGAAGCCGTAGCCTGCGCCGCCGATGCCGACACCGCGATTAAAGCCGCCGGCCGCGAGGCCGCCGCGGTTGAAACCGCCGCCGCCGATGGCACCGCGGTTGAAACCACCGCCCGCGAAGCCGCCGCGGCTGAAGCCGCCGACGCTGCCGCCGGGACCGGAACCGGCGAAGCCGCCGGAGAGGGCATTGCCCTGGCCGGCCGAGGCCGCCACCGGCGCGAGGCCGATGATCAGAGCCGCCGCAGCGGCGAGGCCGAGAAATTGACGGGTCATTCAATCCACCATGAAAGGATGCTTCTTGGCGGGTGAACGCGCGAGATCGCCTTTGGATCGACCAAAAGCGTCGGCCTGCGTCGATCCGGGCCTCGCCGACTGCGCAGAACGGAGGCAATCAGCCCTTTTCAGCGGCTTTGCGCGCCCGAGCCCGATCCCACGGCGGCGACGGTGCGGGGGCGCCCGGCCGGCAACCCGAACAGGGTGGCCGCCACCGTGATCGCGGTGAACAGCGCGCCCGCGAGCCCCCATCCGCCCGTCGCCTCGTGGGCGAGGCCGAAGGCCAGGGGCCCGAGGGCCGCGAAGGCGTAGCCGATTCCCTGCGCCATCGCGGAGAGGCCCGCGGCGCTCGCCGCATCGGCGGCCCGGAGGACGATGAGGGTGAGGGCGAGGCCGAAGCAGCCGCCGACGGCGAAGCCGAGGCCGACGGAGGCGGGCAACTGGAGCACCGGAGGTCCGAAGGCCAGGAGCAGGAAGCTCGCCGCCGCCAGGGCGGGGACTCCGACCACCCAGAGCCGCTGGTCCTTCGCCTTGGCCGCGAGCATCGCCGTCACGAGGGCGCCGGGGGCTTGGCACAGGGTGACGAAGGAGGCCGTCAGCCCCGCGTGGAAGGGGTCGAGTCCTCGCCCCTGAAGCAGCAGCGGCAGCCAGCCGAACAGGATGTAGGCCAGGGAGGACTGCAACCCCATGAAGCCGGTCACCTGCCATGCCAGGGGATCGCGCAGGAGGCGCCCCGCCTCGGGCGGACGCCCCGGTCCGCTGCGGCCAGCGAAGGGAAGCCAGAGCACCGCGGCGAGGCAGGCGGGAATCGCCCACACGGCGAGCGCCCCCGGCCAGCCGCCCACCGCCGCCTCCACCGGAACCGCCGCCCCGGCCCCGGCTGCGGCGCCGAGGCAGAGCGTCATGGTGTAGAGCCCGGTCATGACGCCGCCGCTCTCCGGGAAGTCGCGCTTCACCAGGGCGGGCAGGAGGACGTTGCCGAAGCCGATGCCGAACGCGGCGATGGCGGTGCCCACGAAGAGGGCGGGCACGGTCTCGATGCCCCGGGTGGCGAGGCCGACGGCCACGAGGACCATGCCCGCGAGGACGCCGCGATCTGGCCCCAGCCGCCGGATCAGGGGCGAGGCGAGGGCGCAGGCCACGCCGAGGCAGAGTACCGGGAGCGTCGTCAGGATGGCCGCCGCCGTGGTCGAAAGCCCCGTCGCCTCGCGGATATGGGCAAGGAGCGGACCCACGGTGCTCAGGGCGGGCCGCAGGTTGAAGGCGACGAGCATCATGGCGAGGCCGAGGATCGGCCCCTGCCAGGACCGGTTCCGGCCGGGCACGCTGCGGCTTCCACCGTCCTCGGGTTTCGGATCGTGCCCGTCGGTGTCGTCGCGGGCCGCCCCGTGGCCGCCCCGCGGCTCGCGCAGCGTCACGATTCGCGCCGCCCGACCAGCGCGCAGCCGAGGCAGAGCGCCAGCATCGCCGCGAAGGGAAGGTCGCCGAACCGCGCGTACAGGGTCCCGCCGTCGAGCGGCGAGGGGAGATCCGCGTCCAATACCGTCTCCGTGTCGATGGCCGTCCGGGCGAGGATCCGCCCATGGGGATCGATCACCGCGGAAATGCCCGTATTCGCGTCACGGACAAGGGGTAAACCTTCCTCCACGGCCCGCAGGCGCGCCTGGGCGAGGTGCTGGCGCGGCCCCGGCGTGTCGCCGAACCAGCCGTCGTTCGTCACGTTCAGGATCAGGCCGGGCGTGGCCCGCGCCCCGGCAGGTGGCGTGTGCGGGCGGATCGCTCTTGGGAAGATCGCCTCGTAGCAGATCGTCGCCACCACGGGCGGCAGGCCCGGCACCGTCAGGATCCGCTGGTCGTGGGGCGAGCCGGCGGAGAAGCCGCCCGGCAGGGATACGAACTGACGCAGGCCGATGGCCCGCAACGCCCCGTCGAGGAAGCCGGGCAGGTACTCGCCGAAGGGGACCAGATGCACCTTGTCGTAGCTGTCGGTGATCGTCCCGTCGGGCTCGATCACCAGGATGGCGTTGTAGATGCGCGGGCGCTCGCCCGGCAGCGCCTCGGAGGCGCGGGCCGCGCCGGTCAGGAGGAGCTTCTTCGGCTGCAGGCCGGCCGCGATCGTCGCCAGCGCGTCGGGGTCGCGCTGCACCAGGAAGGGAAAGGCGGATTCGGGCCAGACGATATGCGTCGGCTCCGGCTCGCCCGCCGCCGGGGGCTGCCGGGTCAGGGCCACGTAGCGCTCGACGATGCCGTCACGGTTCTCCGGCCGAAACTTCGCATCCTGCGGGATGTTGGGCTGGACGAGGCGCAGGCGGACGCCCGTCACCGGTGCGTCGGCCCCGCCGATCCGCCCGGCGCCCGCCAGGGCGAGGCATGCGAGCGCCGCCGCCGCGAGGGCGGGCGGCGCGAACCGGCGCAGGACGGAGCCCCGGTCGAGGATCGTCGCCGGCGCGGCACAGATCAGCACCGCCAGGACCGTGAGTCCGTAGAGACCCAGCACCGACGCGCCCTGCATCAGCCACAGGTTCTGGCCCAGCGCCATGCCCAGCGTATTCCACGGGAAGCCGGTGAGGACGTGGCCGCGTAGCCATTCCGCCCCCGCCAGTCCGAAGCCGAGGGCAGCGACCCGCCCCGGCCCACGGCTCCACAGGAGCCCGGCCACGGAGAAGCCGGCGCCGTAGAAGAGGCCGAGCCCGAAGGGCAGGCCGATCACCCCGAGGGGGAGCGCCCAGAGGAATTCGTCGGCCTCCACGAGGAAGGCCGAGCCGAGCCACCACAGGCCCGCCGTGAGGTAGCCGAAACCCCAGGCCCAGCCCACGAGGAAGGCAGGGCCGAGGCGCCGGATCCCGGTGCGATCCGCCACGGCCCCATCCGCCAGCCAGACCGCGAGGGTCAGGGAGACCGCCAGGGCCGAGAGGAGGCCGTAGGGCGGCATCGCGGCGGCGCCCAGGGCGCCGGAGAGCCACGCCAGTCCAAGCCGCCGCCAGCCGGAAATCCCGGCGATCCGCCCCGCGACGCCTGCGGAAACGCCCCGCGCCCCGGTGCGGCCCACGGCGCCCCCGGCCCCGACCCTCACGGGCGCGGGGTCTCGGCGACCGACGGGTTGGAGGGCGGCGGCAGCGCGAGGGGGACGACCGCCGTGATGCGGGCCGGGCCCCTCTGGAAGCGGAGGCGCTTGAGGCGCCGGGGATCGGCGTCGAGCACCTCGAATTCGAGGTCGGCCGGGCCGGTGATCAACTCGCCCCGCGAGGGGACGCGCCCGGCGAGCGTGACGATCATCCCGCCGAGGGTGTCGATCTCCTCCGCCATCTCGCCCACGGCGGCGGCGAGGTCGATCCCCGTCGCCTCCGAGACCTCGGAGAGGGGGACGCGGGCGTCGGCCACGAACACGTCGCCCTCGCCCTCGACCCGTTGGACCTGGCTCGCCTCCGCCACATCGTGCTCGTCCTCGATGTCGCCGACCACGACCTCGATCAGGTCCTCGATAGAAATCAACCCATCGGTGCCGCCATACTCGTCGATGACGAGGGCCATGTGGGTTCGCGTCGCCTGCATCCGCACCAGCAGGTCGATGGCCGGCATGGAGGGCGGGACGAACAGGACCGGGCGCTGGATCCGGGCGGCAGCCAGCGTGATGGAGAGATCGACCTTGCCGAGGTCGAGGGCGCGGGGCAGGCGCGGGGTCACCCGGCGCGGGCGCGCCGCGGCGGCCTCCACGGCGACGGCCTCACCCTCGGTCGCGGCCGGCGCCGCCCGTGGGGGCGCGGCACGGCGGCTCGGCTCGGCCTTGGCGGCCAGGAAATCCACGAGGTCGCGGATGTGCACCATGCCGCGCGGGTCATCCAAGGTGTCGCCGTAGACCGGGAGGCGGGAATGCCCGGCCGTCCGGAACTGCTTGAGCAGATCGCCGAGGCTGGTCTCGTTGGAGACGGCCACGATGTCCGCACGCGGGATCATCACGTCGTCCACCCGCACCTTGTGCAGGCCCAGCACGTTCTTGAGCATCGCCCGCTCGAGGGGGGAGAGGCCCGTCTCGCTCTCGTCGGGCTCCGAAAGGGCCTCTTCCAGGCCCTCACGGAGCGTTTCCCTCGGCTTCAGGTGCAAGGCCTGAAGCAGGCGGTCGTACCAGGGCTCCCGCTGGGGGGCGTCGGCCTCGGAGGCATTCGGCGCGGCCTGGGCCGCGCCGCGACTTCGATCGTTGCTCATGTCTCTCTGATCTGGGAAGGGGTGGTCGCCCGCTCACTCGGAATAGGGATCGGGGATGCCCAGGGTCGCCAGCGCGGCGACTTCGAGGGCTTCCATGGCCTCGGCCTCGGTGTCGCCCCGTTCATGGTCCTGGCCGGCAAGGTGCAAGATTCCATGGACGAGGAGGTGGGCGAGGTGATTCTGGAGCGGCTTTCCCTGCTCGGCACTTTCGCGCACCATCGTCTCGTAGGCAAGGACAACGTCGCCCAGCGGCGTGGGACAGCCCGGCGGGACCGGCTGCGGGGCGGCCGGAAAGGACAGCACGTTCGTGGGTTTGTCCTTGCCGCGCCAGTTCTTGTTCAGATCCTGGACAGTCGCGTCGTCGGCCAGCAGGATGCTCACCTCCACGGGGCCGTCCGGCCCGTCGGGGATGGCGGCGAGCCCGGCCTCCACCGCGCGGGCCACGCATGATTCGAGGTCCGGGACGGACCCGGACCAGCGGTCGTCCTCCACCGCGATGTCGATGTCGTGCACGGCCATCACGCCAGCGGCCGCCGCCGGGGGTTGGGATTGCGGTCGGCCTCGCCCTCGCCGTGGGAGGCGCGCTCGTAGGCGGTGACGATGCGGCGGACGAGGTCGTGGCGCACCACGTCCACGTCCTTGAAGGTCACGCGTCCGATCCCCTCGACCCCGTCGAGGACCTGCACGGCCTCCACGAGGCCCGACTTCTGCCCCGGCGGCAGGTCGATCTGGCTCGGATCGCCGGTGACGATCATCCGCGATCCCTCGCCGAGGCGGGTGAGGAACATCTTCATCTGCATGGAGGTGGTGTTCTGCGCCTCGTCGAGGAGCACCACGGCGTTGGTCAGGGTCCGCCCGCGCATGAAGGCGAGGGGCGCGATCTCGATCGTGCCGGTCTCCAGCCCCCGGTCCACGTGCCGGGCCTCCATGAAGTCGTAGAGAGCGTCGTAGATCGGGCGCAGGTAGGGATCGACCTTCTCGCGCATGTCGCCGGGCAGGAAGCCGAGGCGCTCGCCCGCCTCCACGGCGGGGCGCGAGAGGATCAGCCGCTCGGCGTGCCCCTGCTCCAAGAGGGACACCGCGTGCCCCACCGCGAGCCAGGTCTTGCCCGTCCCGGCGGGCCCTTCGGCGAAGACCAGCTCGTTGCTGCGGAGCGCCTTGATGTAGGCGTCCTGCGCCTGGTTGCGGGCGCGGACGGCGCCCTTGCGCCGTGTGGCGATCTGATCGAAATGCGGCTTGTCGGCTTGCGCCGCGATCTCTGCCGCCGGGAACAGGGTGGCCTGCGCGGTCGCCTCACGGATGGCCCCGTCGACGTCGCCGAGGCTCAGCGCGCTGCCGCCGGAGCGGACCCGGGCATAGAGTTTTTGGAAGGCCCGTCGGGCCATCTCGGCGGAGTCGGCTGGCCCCTTGATGACGAGGTGATTGCCGAGCGCCGTCGCCGTGATCCCGAGGCGCCGCTCGATATGCGCGACGTTCTGATCGTACTGGCCGAAGACGAGACTCGCGAGGCGGTTGTCGTCGAAGGTCAGCGGCACCTCCACCGCCTCGTCCGCGCCGGGGCGGCCGAAACCGGGGGCCCGTCCGCGCGGAGAGCCGGCCCCGCGTCCTCCATCCGTCGCACTCAAGCGCAGCTTCTCACGATCGACGTCCTCACGCGGCGGCGGCCTCCGGAAGAAGCGCGCCGAACAGGCTGTTGGCGCCGGCCTCGGTGATCCGAACCGGCACGATCCGTCCGATATGGTCCTGCGGGGCGTCGAACTGCACTGCCAGGAGGTGCGGCGTCTTGCCTGCCACCTGCCCCGGATGGCGCCCGGCCTTCTCCACCAGAACGTCGAAGACCTGCCCCTCCGCCGATTTCTGGTAGGCGTGGCGCCGGGCGTCCAGCACGCGTTGCAGCTCGGCGAGGCGCTCGGCCATGACGGCCTCGGGCACCTGATCGCCCCACTCGGCGGCGGGCGTGCCGGGCCGGGGACTGTACTTGAACGAGAAGGCGCTCTCGAAGCCAATGTCGCGCACGAGGGTCAGCGTGTCCGCGAAGTCGGCATCCGTCTCGCCGGGGAACCCGACGATGAAGTCTGACGACAGGGCGATGTCGGGGCGGGCCGCCCGCACCCGGTCCACAAGGCGGCGGTAGGCGTCGGCCGTGTGCTTCCGGTTCATGGCGGCGAGCACCCGGTCGGAGCCCGACTGCACGGGCAGGTGCAGGTAGGGCATCAGCGCCGGGATCTCGGCGTGGGCGCGCACGAGGTCGTCGCCGAAGTCGTTCGGGTGACTGGTCGTGTAGCGGATGCGGGACAGGCCCGGGATCCGCGCGACCTCCCGGATCAGGGCGGCGAGGCTCACCGGCGCGCCGTCCGCCCCGGCCCCGTGATAGGCATTGACGTTCTGGCCGATGAGGGTGACCTCGCGGACCCCGCCGGCGGCGAGGCGGGCGGCCTCCTCCAGCACGGCGGCGGCCGGGCGCGAGACCTCCGCGCCGCGGGTGTAGGGCACCACGCAGAAGGCACAGAACTTGTCGCAGCCCTCCTGCACCGTCAGGAACGCCGACGGGCCGAGGCCCCGGCGCGCGGGCAGGTGGTCGAACTTGTCCTCGATGGGGAATTCCGTGTCGACGACCCGCCCACTGCGGGAGCGGGCGAGGAGGTCCGGCAGGCGGTGATAGCTCTGCGGGCCGACGACCACGTCCACGGCGGGCTGGCGGGCCTGGATCTCAGCGCCCTCGGCCTGGGCGACGCAGCCGGCCACGACGATTCGCGTATCGCGCCCCTCGGCCCGGCGCTCCGCCTTCAGGACGCGCAGGCGGCCGAGTTCCGAATACACCTTCTCCGCCGCCTTCTCACGGATGTGGCAGGTGTTGAGGATGATGACATCGGCATCCTCCGCGCTGTCGGCGGCGGCGTAACCTTCGGCTCCCAGGACGTCGGCCATGCGGGCCGCATCGTAGGCATTCATCTGGCAGCCGTAGGACTTGACGTAGGCTTTCTTCAACGGGCCGGGTCCGGTTCGGGGCGGGCGGGGAGCGAACAGCTCGGTACGGGGCCTCTAGCACAGAATCGCGCGGCGGTCAGGCCGCGGAGAGCCCGGCCACGGGATCGACTTCCGCCGTTACAGGAGACGGGCTCGAAGCGGTCCCGCGCGCGGGGCGCCCCGTCACCACGCCCTGGATCGCCCGGCGCACCTCCGCCTCGGCGGCGGCGGTGGCGCGCTTGCGGTCGCTGCCGGGCTCGAACACGATCGGGGTTCCCCACACGACATGCACGTCGATCGGCCCGCCCCTGACGAAGGCGGCGAGGTGGGGCGCCAGCTCCATGTCGCCGTACCATGCGATCTCGGCCCGCTCGGAGCGCACGACGGGCAATCCGTTGCGGCGGGGATAGGTGATGGCGAGCGGTTGCAGTCGCACCCGCCCGGCATCGCCCTCGCCCTGCAGGGCCGCCCGTGCGGCTCCCACCAGGGAGGAGCGGAACGGCAGCAGCCGCGTCCCGTCCCCCGTCGTGCCCTCGGCGAAGAGGACCACCAGTTCGCCGTTGGCGAGGCGATGCCCCATGGCTTGGCTGACCGTGGCGGTGGCGCCCCGGCGGGCACGGTCGATGAACAGTGTCCGCTGCATCGCGGCGAGGGAGCCGATCACCGGCCACCCGGCAATCTCGGACTTCGCCACGAAGGAAAGCGGACAAAGGGATCCGATCGCGGAGATATCGAGCCAGGAGACGTGATTCGCGAGCACGAGGGCCGCCTCGCCCGGCGCGGGGGGCGTGCCGCTCTGGGTGATCCGCACAGAGAACAGGCGCAGGAATGCCCGGTGGAACAGGACCGGCACCGCGCCGGAGGGCCGCTTCAGCACCCTCAGGATGAAGAGATGCGCCGGCGCCAGGATGCCGAAGGCGAGCGCCAGGGCGGCAACGCGCAGGGCGAGGGAGACGCGGCCCACGTGGTCAGAGGTCGGTCGCCATGGTCAGCGCGGTCGCCCGGCTGCCATCGGCCTTGCCGTAATATCCGGTGCGCGTGCCGACCTGCGTGAAGCCGAGGCGGTTGTAGAGTTTGAGGGCCGGCGCGTTTCCCTCGTCGACCTCGAGGTGGACGCGCCGCACGCCGGATTGGGCCAGCCCGTCGAGGTGCCGCCGCAGCAGCCCCCGGGAGTGGCCGCCGCCGCGCATGGCGGGGGCGATCACCACCGTGAGGATCTCCGCCTCGTCCGCCGCCCGGCGCGACAGCACGAAGCCCTGAAGCGTTCCCCCGCGCCACAGACCGTGGGCGAAGGCCGAGCGCTCGCACAGGATGCGCTCGAACTCGTGCGTGTCCCAGGGCCGGGCGAAGGCCGTGGCGTGCAGGCGGGCGAGGGCAGGGGACTGGGCGGCGTCGGTGAGAGGCGCGTAGCTGGGCGGCGGCGTCAGCGCGTCCCACCACGCCATCCACCACTCCATCGGCCAGAACGGGAAGGCGGGTCGGTTCATCGGCGTGCGACGCGGGCGTGGTCCTGCGGCCGGGCATCCGGACCGCGGAGGTAGAGGGGGCGGGGCAGGGCCTGGGTGGGATCCGCGACCATGCCGAGTTGTGCCACGGCGGCGATGTCCGGGGCATCGGTGCTGACCACGGTGGCGGTGATGCCCCGCGCGGCCAGGGCCTCCGCCAGGAGCGGTGCGCCTGACCCGACGAGGGTGACGGGTCCGGGCCCGATCCGTTCGGCCGCCTCGGCGACGGGAAGGTGGGCGGGCGCCAAGCCGTCGCCGGAGCCGGTGGTGAGGGCCTGGACGTAGACCGCCCCGTGGCGCGCATCGATGGCGGCGGCCAGCGTGCCATCGGCGACATCCGCCAGCAGGGGGGCGAGGAGGGCCGAGAGGGTGCCGACCCCGACGACGGGGCGCCCCGTGGCGAGGCCGATGGCGCGGGCCGCCGAGAGGCCGACGCGCAGCCCGGTATAGCTGCCGGGCCCGACCGTCACCGCGATCCTGTCGAGGCCCGCGAAGCCGCCCTCCACCCGGGCCAGCACACGCTCGATCAGCGGCAACAGCGCCTCGGCATGGCCGCGCGCCATCGGGAGCGATTCCCCGGCGAGGGGCTCCACGGCCCCGTCGCCGCTCACGCAGGCCGCACAGGTTTCGAGGGCTGTGTCGATGGCCAGGATTCGCACGCCGTCTCCCTTTGCGCCGACGGGCGCGGACGATGAGGCATAGAGCAGTTCCGCTCCATCGTCAGCGCCGTCGGGACGTCCTGTCCCCTGTCTCGTCGCGGGTGTGGCCGCCTTGCGCCGGCCAGCCGACGGCTCAGACCGCCTGGACCTCGCGGACCTCCGGCAGGAAGTGGCGGAACAAGTTCTGCACGCCGTGGCGCAGGGTCGCCGTCGAGGACGGGCAGCCCGAGCAGGCTCCCTTCATCTCGAGGTAGACGATGCCGTCCTTGTAGCCCCGGAAGGTGATGTCGCCGCCATCGCCCGCCACGGCGGGACGGACGCGCGTCTCGAGCAGGTCCTTGATCGTCACCACCGTGTCGTGGTCGCCCTCGTCGTAGAATTCCTCGCCCGCCTCGTCGTGGGCGGCGGCGGCCTCGCTCAGCACCGGGGCGCCGGACTGGAAATGCTCCATGATGGCGCCGAGCACGGCGGGCTTCACCTGGGGCCACTCGGACCCGTCCTCGGCCTTCGTCACGGAGATGAAGTCGTGGCCGAAATAGACGCCCGACACGCCCGGGACCGCGAAGAGCGCGGAGGCCAGCGGCGACCGGGCGGCGGCCCCGGCGTCCCGCGCCTCGAAGGTCTGATCCTGCAGCACGACCCGGCCGGGCAGGAACTTCAGGGTCGCGGGGTTCGGCGTGGCTTCTGTCTGAATGAACATCGTGAGGCTCCGCTTCACCGGTTCAAGGCCGGTGGGGAAGGACATGGCACGCCTGCGGGCGCACCACCGTCCATGTGGACCGGCCGGCGGCATTTCTCAACCGCCGGGATGCGTGCCGACCATGGCGGGGCTGCGCCAGCGCATCGTTAACCGGTGCTTAACCGGCCGGATCGATCGTCCAATTCAGGGGCGCCCTCGGACGGGACCGGTTTTCGGGACGTCGGAGAGGGCGCGGGGAAGAATTCGCGGGGCTGCGGACGCTCCCGTCGCGAATTCGGACGGAGGAGCGAGATGCAGATCAACGAACAGGCGGTGCGCGAGCGCGCCTACTTCATCTGGGAAGGCGAAGGCCGGGTCCACGGCCAGGCCGACATCCATTGGCTGCGGGCCGAGGCCGAGCTGACCGCGGCGGCGCCTGCCAAGAAGGCGGCCCGCAAGGCCGAGGGCGCCGAGAAGGTCGCCAAGCTCGCCGCGAAGGCCGCCCCGGCCGCCAAGTCGCCGGCGCCGGTCAAGTCGGCGGCCCCCGCCAAGGCCGCGACTCCGGCCACCACCGCACGCAAGGCCGCGAAGCCGAAGGCTTCGACCGCGACCGTCGCGGCGGCCTCCGCCGAGAAGGCCAAGCCGGCCCGCGCCCGCGCGGCGCTGCACTGAGGCGCCAGCCACGGCCATGAGCCCTCCCGGATCGCGCCCTGACGCGATCCGATCCAAGACCAGCGAGGCCCGCTCCGGCACCGGCGCGGGCCTCGTCCGTTCCGGAGCACGGAACGCACCCCGTGACCGCCGGTTGTCGGCGCGGGTGTGGGCGGATCGTCCGGTCCCCGAGCCAGAAGGGACGACAGGTCGTTCGATGCGCGCACTGATCTTCGATATCGACGGCACCCTTCTCGACAGTGTCGATCTCCACGCCCGCGCCTGGGCCGAGGCGTTCCGGCACTTCGGCGTCGAGGTGAAGGAGGAAGATGCCCGGCGCCAGATCGGCAAGGGCGGGGACCAGCTCATGCCGGTCTTCCTGCCGAGGGAGCGGGTCGAGGCCGAGGGCCAGGAGATCGAGGCGTATCGCTCGGACCTGTTCAAACGGAAGTATCTCGAACACGTCCGGCCGTTCCCCGGCGTGCGCGACCTGTTCGAGCGCGCCAAGGCCAAGGGTCTCGTCATCGCCCTGGCCTCGTCCGGCAAGAAGGACGAAGTGGAGCATTACCAGAAACTCCTCGGCGTGACAGATCTCGTGGACGCGGCGACGAGTTCGGACGATGCCGACCACTCGAAACCGCATCCGGACATCTTCCTGGCGGCCATCGACAAGCTCGACGGCATCGGCAAGGATGACATGATCGTGATCGGCGACACGCCCTACGACGCCGAGGCGGCCCGGAAAGCCGGGCTGCGGACCATCGGCGTCCTCTGCGGCGGCTTTCCCGAGGCCAGCCTCACGGAGGCCGGCTGCGTCGAGATTTACAAGGATCCGCAGGACCTTCTGGAGGGCTTCGACCGCTCGCCGATCCTCTCGCCGGCCTGAACGTCCGGCCGCGATGCGTCACGCCATCGCATGTTGCACTGCGGTCACGCGCTCCGATGCCGGCTATGGAAAAGTCGGCGGAGGGGCTGGCGCCGGGCCGGCGAAAGGCATATCGAGCCGCCGCCCCTGGAATTCCTCGAAGGAAGCGCCGCGCATGTCTCACCGCAGTGACGTCGCGATTGATCCTCGTTCGGCCCAACGTCCGGTGCCGCTCTCCGAGCGGATCGCCGCGGCGGTCGGTAGCCGCTCGACCCCCATCAGCCAGCTCCTTCGCCTGATGGCGGACCTCGACGCCCAGGGAGGCGACGACCGGCTGCGCCGCCTGCTGCGGATGCGGATCGGCGCTCCCCTCGACGCCTGAACGAGGCGCTTCACGGCGGTGTGAAGCAATCACGGGAAACTTGGACCATACGCTGCCCCGTCTTATTGCGAGCGTCAGCGAAGCAATCCAGGTCAGCGGGACCTAGACGAACGTTTCGAAGGCTGGGTTGCTTCGCTGATACTCGCAAAGACAGTCGAGCAGGCGACCCGCATCAAACCGAAGACGCTTTAACGCGCCCGCCGCCCCCGCGTCCCGCGCTTGCCGGGGGCGCTCCGCTTCATGCAGGCATGGTAGAGGCCGCGCCCGACCTGCTCGAGTTCGAGCCCCTTCGGATTGGGCGCCGAAAAGACTTTCGCCTTCGCCTCGGCGCGGCAGGCCGCGTCCTCCGGGCCCTGGATCGGCGGCTCGGCGAGGGCGGGGGAACAGCCCATTACGATGAGCAAGCCCGCGCAGGCCATGGCCCTGGCCGGTCCGCCACGCTCCGTCCGATTCCGCCTCATCGCGCCCGCTTCCGACCCCTGGTCGTCACAGAGATAGAACGGCGACGCGCACGGTGAAGCTTTCCTGCGCAAGGATTCGGTTAGGGAGTTCGACAGCAGACGTCATCGGTCGCCAGATCGTCGACGGCGGACGCCGATCAACATCCTGGACGTCGGGCAAAAAGAAAGCCGCCCGCAAGAACGGGCGGCTGGCGGGGAGCCTCTTCGCGCGTCCCATGCCGGGTCTGGCCCGGCGGGGCGCGCGGCGCGAGGTTCCTCGTGGCGTCTTAGCGCTTGGTCTTCGCCTTCGCCTTCCGGGCGGCGTAGCGGGCGTCGCGGAGGGCCTTCTTGGCCTCCAGCTCGGCCGACTTCCGCTCCTGGGCGGCAGCCAGTTCGGCCGCCTCGCGGGCGATCTGGGCGGCGAGTTCCGTCTCCTCGCGAAGCCGCTTCTCTTCGGCGGCCTTGCGCTCCGCCTCGAGCCGGGCCGCCTCGCGCTCGCGGGCGCGCTCGTCACGGGCGCGGGCCACTTCGGCGCGAGCCTGGGCGCGGGCCTGTACTTCCGGGTCGTCCGCCGCAGGGCGGGCCTTGAACTTGGCCAACAACGCAGCCTTGGCGTTGGCGGAATGCTCGCGACGGTCGTTGAAGTTCCTAAAGTCGAATGCGCTCATATGGCCTTTCTCTGGGTGCGTCACGCGTCTCGCGGGGACGACCGGCTTCTCAGCCGGACGGCGGAGGCAAGTTCTCGCCCCGTCCCCGGGGAGCGGAACCGCGTCGAACCATCGCTCATGCCGATGGGTCGACCGGAAGGCTTGCGTGCCCGCGAAGCATTCGGGTCGAACCAAGGATGGGATCGCGTCAGCCCTTCGCATGACCGCGCCGGATTGTGCAACCACGCCGATGCCGAATGGGAAGCGACAAAGCGACAAAAGCCGTGAAATCTTGGAAAGTTTCCGGCGACGATGCGGAAAAGCCGCAACGGTGCCATGCACAGGCGGAAAAGGCGCAGTTTCGGACTGCCGAACAGGCCTCTGCGATGACGCTTAAATGGGCAGATCCGCCGTGGATGACAAGGTGACTCACCCCGTTCGGCATGGATCGAAATCCGCGAAGGCCGCCGATTCGGTCGCCCCACCGTGTGATCCGTCACCGGCCGCGTGAGGAGCGCGCTTCGCCTAAAAATTAGGCAAAGGTGACGATGGAGCCGACGAAGCCTCGGTGGGGGATCGAATGGCGGCAGGGGAGAGGGCCGCGGGTTCGCTGCCCCCGCGATCCACCGGTTGGCCGTGGGCTTGCATCAGGGTCGTCCCGACCGGGCTCGGGAGGCCCGGGGACAGGAGCGAACCCCACACCCATGGCTTTGGACCTCAAGACTTTCCACGCCCGTGCGGCGCTCGCCGGACTCGCCCTGCTGGCGGCCCAGTCCGCCGCCCTCGCCCAGGGCACCCTGCGGATCGGCATGACCGCTTCGGACATCCCCCTCACCACGGGCCAAGCCGACAACGGCGGCGAGGGTATGCGGTTCACCGGCTATACGATCTACGATGGCCTCATCAATTGGGATCTCAGCAAGGCGGACAAGGCGTCGGACCTCGTGCCGGGCTTGGCCGAGAGTTGGTCCGTCGATCCCGCCGACAAGACGAAGTGGACCTTCAAGCTCCGTCCGGGCGTGACCTTCCACGACGGCTCGACCTTCACCGCCGACGCGGTCGTCTGGAACCTCGACAAGCTCTTGAAGACCGATGCGCCGCAATACGATCCGCGCCAATCGGCCCAGGGCAAGACGCGCATCCCGGCCGTCGCCAGCTACCGGGTGATCGACCCGCTCACCGTGGAGATCGTGACCAAGGCGCCGGATGCGACGCTGCCCTACCAGATCGCCTGGATCATGATGTCCTCCCCCGCCCAGTGGGAGAAGCTCGGCAAGTCCTGGGACGAGTTCGCCAAGCACCCCTCCGGCACCGGCCCATGGAAGCTCACCCTGTTCGCCCCCCGCGAGCGCGCCGAGATGGTGCCGAACGCGGCTTATTGGGACAAGGCGCGGGTACCCAAGCTCGACAAGCTCGTCCTCGTGCCCCTGCCGGAGGCGAATGCCCGCGTGGCGGCGCTCCGCTCGGGTCAGGTCGACTGGATCGAGGCGCCCGCGCCGGATGCGGTGGCCTCCCTGAAGGGCGCGGGTTTCACCATCGTCACGAACTCCTACCCGCACAACTGGACATGGCACCTGTCCCGGATCGAGGGATCGCCCTGGAACGATATCCGGGTGCGCAAGGCGGTGAACCTCGCCATCGACCGCGAGGGGCTGAAGGAGCTCCTCGGCGGCCTCGCCATCCCGGCCAAGGGCTTCATGCCGCCCGGCCATCAGTGGTTCGGCAAGCCGACCTTCGACCTGAAGTACGATCCCGAGGCGGCCAAGAAGCTGCTGGCCGAGGCCGGCTACAGCGCGGCCAAGCCGCTGAAGCTCAAGGTCGCCATCTCGGCCTCCGGCTCCGGCCAGATGCAGCCGCTGCCGATGAACGAGTTCGTGCAGCAGAACCTTGCCGATGTCGGCGTTCAAGTCGAATACCAAGTCGTGGAGTGGAACACGCTGATCAACATCTGGCGCGCCGGCGCCAAGGCCGACATTTCGCGCGGCGTCTCGGCCATCAACTACTCGTACTTCATCCAGGACCCCTTCACCGGCTTCATTCGCCATCTGCAGTGTAACCTCGCGCCGCCGAACGGTACGAACTGGGGCTATTATTGCGACCCGGAAATGGACAAGCTGTTTGACCAAGTCCGCAACGCCTTCGACAAGGAGGAACAGGCGAAGGTTCTGCAGAAGGTCCACGAGAAGTTCGTGGACGACGCGCTGTTCGTGATGATCACCCACGACGTGAACCCCCGGGCGATGAGCCCGAAGGTCAAGGGCTTCGTTCAGGCGCAGAACTGGTTCCAGGACTTCTCGAACATCACCATGGCGACGGCGGGAAAGTAGCTCCCACGGGCCCTGACGACACCCGACGTCATCGCGAGCGACACGAAGCAATCCAGGGATCCGCCACGATTCCGCAAGGTCTCGCCCTGGATTGCCTCAGGTCACGCTCGCGATGACGGTGGGCACGGGACAATCACGAAGACATGCTCATCGCACCGCAGGGCCAATGTTCCTCTACATCCTGAAACGCCTCGTCACCGTCACGCCCGTCGCCTTCGGCGTGAGCGTGGTGTGCTTCCTGCTCGTCCACCTCGCGCCGGGCGACCCCCTGAGCGCGGTGCTCCCGGCGGACGCCACGCAGGCGACCATCGACGAGATGCGCGCCGCCTACGGGTTCGATAAGCCCCTGCCGGTCCAGTACGCGATCTGGCTGTGGCACGTGCTGCACGGCGACCTCGGCGTCTCCATCGCCACCGGGCGCCCCGTGGCGCAGGAGGTGGGACGTGCGGTGGTGAACTCGCTGATCCTCGCCAGCGTGGCGACGCTGATCGGCTTCACCTTCGGCGTGTTCTTCGGCTTCGTCGCCGGGTACCGGCGCAACTCGATCCTCGACCGGGTCGCCTCGGCCCTCTCGGTCTTCGGCGTGAGCGTGCCGCATTACTGGCTCGGCATGGTGCTGGTGATCGTCTTCTCGGCGACCCTGGGCTGGTTGCCGCCCACGGGGGCCGGGCCGGACGGATCGGGCAACTGGCGGCCGGACTTCGAGCACCTGCGCTACATCATCCTCCCCGCCATCACGATGGCGGTGATCCCGATGGGCATCATTGCCCGCACCGTCCGCGCCCTCGTCGCCGACATCCTGTCCCAGGACTTCGTGGAGGCGCTGCGCGCCAAGGGGCTAAGCGAGTGGGGCGTGTTCAAGCACGTGGTGCGCAACGCCGCCCCGACGGCGCTGGCCATCATGGGCCTCCAGCTCGGCTACCTGCTCGGCGGCTCGATCCTGATCGAGACCGTCTTCGCATGGCCGGGCACCGGATTCCTCCTCAACGCGGCGATCTTCCAGCGCGATCTGCCCCTGCTTCAGGGGTCGATTCTCGTGCTGGCGATGTTCTTCGTCGCCCTCAACCTCGTCGTGGACGTGATGCAGACCGCCCTCGATCCGCGCATCGAGCGCGCCTGAGACAGGAGGCCCGGCCATGACTGCTCCCCTCACCGCCGCCTCCGTCGCCCTCGACGGCAACCTCGCGGCGCCCCCCGACGCGCCGGAGGCCTTCGTCGCCTCCCGCGGCTTCTGGGGCCATGTCGGCCACCGGCTCGTCCGGGACCCGGTGGCGATGACCGCCGGCGCCGTCATCCTGATCGTCGTCGCCATCGCGGTCCTGTCGCCCTGGATCACGCCGATGGATCCCTACAAGGGCTCCATGCTGCGCCGCCTGAAGCCCGTGGGCGATGCCACCTACTGGCTCGGCTCCGACGAGCTCGGCCGGGACATGATCAGCCGCCTGATGCTCGGCTCCCGCCTGTCGCTGTTCATGGGCGTGACCCCGGTGCTCATCGCCTTCGTCATCGGCTCCTCCATCGGGATCCTCGCCGGCTATGTCGGCGGCTGGACCAACACGATCCTGATGCGCACCATCGACGTGTTCTTCGCGTTCCCCTCCGTCCTTCTGGCCATCGCCCTGTCGGGCGCCCTCGGGGCCGGCATCTTTAACTCGATCGTGTCGCTGACCTGCGTGTTCGTGCCCCAGATCGCCCGGGTGGCCGAGAGCGTCACCACGGGCATCCGCAAGCGCGACTACATCGACGCCGCCAAGCTTTCGGGTGCCTCGGCGCTGACGATCATGCGGGTGCAGGTGCTCGGCAACGTGGTGGGGCCGATCTTCGTCTACTCCACGAGCCTGATCTCGGTGTCGATGATCCTGGCCTCGGGCCTGTCGTTCCTCGGCCTCGGCGTGCGCCCGCCGGAGCCGGAATGGGGCCTGATGCTCAACACGCTGCGCACGGCGATCTACGTGAACCCCGTCGTCGCGGCCCTGCCGGGGCTGGCGATCTTCATCGTCTCGATCTCGTTCAACCTGTTCTCGGACGGTCTGCGCAACGCCATGGAGATTCGCCAGTGAGCGTCATCCCGAGCAGCCCCGATCCCTTCGCCGCCGACCGGGGCGGTCCCGCCCAGCCGCTCCTCTCGGTCTCCGGCCTCGTCAAGCATTTCCCCGTCCGCAAGGGCACGGGCCCGAAGCGCGTGGTGCGCGCCGTCGACGGCGTCGACTTCGACGTCCTGAAGGGCGAGACCCTCGGCATCGTCGGTGAATCCGGCTGCGGCAAGTCCACCACGGCCAAGCTGCTGATGGGCCTGATCGAGCGCGATACCGGCGACATGCTCTACGACGGGCAGGCGATCGGCGGGCGCGCCATGCCCTGGCGGAGCTACCGGCGCCAGGCGCAGATGGTGTTCCAAGACAGCTACGCCTCCCTCAACCCGAGGATGACGGTGGAGCAGTCCATCGCCTTCGGGCCGAAGGTGAACGGCGTGCCCGGCCGGCAGGCGGTGGAGCGCGCCCGCGCCCTCCTCGCCCGAGTCGGGCTGGAGCCGAAGCGCTTCGCCGGGCGCTACCCGCACGAGATCTCCGGCGGGCAGCGCCAGCGGGTGAACATCGCCCGGGCGCTCGCCCTCGAACCCCGCCTCGTGCTGCTGGACGAAGCCGTCTCGGCCCTGGACAAGTCCGTGGAGGCGCAGGTGCTCAACCTCCTCCTCGATCTCAAGGCCGAGTTCGGGCTCACCTACATCTTCATTAGCCACGACCTGAACGTGGTGCGGTTCATCTCGGACCGGGTGATGGTGATGTATCTCGGCCGGGTCGCCGAGATCGGCCCCTCGGATTCGGTGCTGGCCGCGCCGGGGCATCCCTACACGCAGGCGTTGCTCGCCTCCATGCCGTCCCTCGATCCCGACAACCGGACGCAGAAGGCGCTGCTGGCGGGCGACCCACCCAACCCCATCGATCCGCCCGGCGGGTGCCGCTTCCATCCCCGCTGCGCTCTGGCCGAGGGCGTCTGCGGGCAGGTCGAGCCGCCCCTCGATCCGGTCATGACCCTGCACCGGGTGGCGTGCCTCGCCCGCCAGCCCGGCTCTGGACACTCGGCCGCCCCCGCACAGGTTCTCGCCGCATGACCCTCCCGACGGCTCCCATGGTTCCGGCGGTGGAACTCACCGGCCTCCGCGTCGCCTTCGGCAAGACGCAGGTGGTCGATGGTGTCGATCTGCGCCTGGAGCGCGGACAGGCCCTGGCGCTGATCGGCGAATCGGGCTCCGGCAAGAGCGTGACCCTGCGGGCGATCCTGCGCCTGTTCCCGGCCGGGCGCAGCCGGATCGAGGGGCACATCCAGGCGGCGGGGCGGGACGTGCTCGCCCTCGACAAGCGCGCCCTCAGCGAGTTCCGGGGCGGCGACGTCTCGATGATCTTCCAGGAGCCGCTACTGGCCTTCGATCCGGTCTACACGGTGGGCCAGCAGATCATCGAGGCCATCCGCCGCCACGAGACCATCTCGCAGGCCGACGCGCGGGCGAGGGCGCTGGCGCTCCTGGAGAGGGTGCGCATCCCGAGCCCCGAGCGCCGCCTCGACAACTACCCGCACGAGATGTCGGGCGGGATGCGCCAGCGCGCCATGATCGCCCTGGCGCTTTCCTGCCGCCCGCAGGTGCTGCTCGCCGACGAGCCGACCACGGCGCTCGACGCGACGGTGCAGATCCAGGTGCTGCTCCTCCTGCGGGAATTGCAGCGGGATCTTGGCCTGTCCATCGTCATCGTCACCCACGATCTCGGGGCGGCGGTGGAGGTCGCGGACCGCATCGCCGTGATGTACGCGGGCAAGATCGTGGAGACGGGCACCGCCCGCGAGATCGTGCGCGACCCGCACCATCCCTACACGATCGGCCTGCTGCGCAGCCGTGCCGAGGGCGCCTTGGCCAAGGGCAGCCGCCTGGAGACCATTCCGGGGAGCCCGCCCGACCTCGCCAACCGGCCGCCGGGTTGCCCCTTCGCCCCGCGCTGCTTCCTGGCGGGGGATCGCTGCCACCGGGAGATGCCGCCGGTCGCGGAGGTCTCCCCCGGCCACAAGGTCGCCTGCTGGCACACCGAGGACGCGGCCGCCGCCTACCGTGCGGGGCCGACACCGCTGGCGGTGGAGATGGCCTGACGTCAAGAAGCCCACAACAAGCTCGGCTATAAGGGGCGGATGACGACTCGCCCCGCGCCCCGCCTCAACGACTACGGCCAGCCCATCGGCCCGGCCCTACCGGGCTGGACGCCCCGCGCCCACCCGCCGCGCACGGCCATGACCGGCCGGTTCTGCCACGTCGTGCCCCTCGATCCGGCGGCCCACGCGGCGGGCCTGTTCGCGCTCTTCGCGGCGGCGCCGGATTCGCGGAGCTGGACCTATCTCGGCGACGAGTTGCCCGTCACCGAAGCCGCCTACCGCGAGCGCCTGGAGCGTCAGGCGGCGGGTGAGGATCCGCTGTTCCACACCATCCTCGACGCGGCGACGGGCGCGCCCCTGGGAATCGCCTCGTACCTTCGGATCGACCCGCAGAACGGCGTGATCGAAGTGGGGCACATCCATTTCGGCCCGGCGCTGAAGCGCAGCGCCGCGGCCACGGAGGCGATGGCCCTGATGATGACCCGCGCCTTCGACGAATGCGGCTACCGCCGCTACGAGTGGAAGTGCGACAGTCTCAACGCCCCCTCGCGGGCAGCGGCCCTGCGCTACGGCTTCACCTTCGAGGGCATCTTCCGCAACGCCGTCGTGGTGAAGGGCCGCTCGCGGGATACCGCGTGGTTCTCGGTGACGGACGCGGAGTGGCCCAGGGTGAAGCGGGCCTTCTCGGATTGGCTCGATCCGGCGAATTTCGACGCCGAGGGTCGGCAGCGGCGGGGCTTGGCGGTGATCCGGGACGGTATCGGGTAAGGCTGGGTGTCGTTGCGCGCGCAGCGAAACAGTCAGGCCGGACGATCACCTCTTCTCCCTTCGCGCGACCTCATCCTGTGAGCCTGGCCGAGAAGCCCCTCTTTCCGATCCACCCCCTCACCTGAGTGTTTGGCCGGAAAGATCCCGGCGGCCCGTCACGCCCTCCACGTCTTTGCGAGCGGAGCGAAGCAATCCAGGGCAACGGGCCGTTTCCTACCGTGGCGCATCCCTGGATTGCTTCGCTCCGCTCGCAAGGACGGAGGGGGCGACGGCCCTTTCGGCCAGACACTGAGGTGCGGAAGGACGGGTGTCGGAGGCCGACGGTTCTGTCAGGCTCCGACACCGCGGCGCATCTCTCATGGCTTCCCTCCGCTCCCACGGAGAGCGGCGCGTTACCGCCCCACCTCCAGGAACCGCTCCGCGCTTCGCAGCGCCAGCGCCATGATCGTCAGGGCCGGGTTAGCGGCCAGCGAACTCGGGAAGGTCGAGCCGTCGCTGATCCAGAGGTTGTCGATCTCGAAGCTGCGCCCGAACGGATCGACCACCGCCGTGTCGCCGTCATGACCCATGCGGCAGGTGCCGAGCGTATGGGCGACGCGCTCCAGCACCCAGATGTCCTCGGCGCCCGCCGCCTCCCAGAGGCCGCGCATCACCCTGGTGGCGTGGGCGTTCAGGCGCTTCTCGTTGGCGTAGTAGCCGAAGTCGATCTTCGGCTTGCGCATCCCCCTCGCATCCACCTCGCCGGAGAGGGTGAGCACGTTGTCCTCATAGGGCAGGGTCTCGCCGTTGATGCCGATTCCGGCAAGGTGGTTGTAGCGGGCAAGGTAGTCGAGGAGCGGTTGGCCCCACAGGCCGCGCCCCCGCGCCACGGCGTTGGCGAAGGTGAGGGGCACCACGCCGAGGCTCTGGATCAGGTAGCCGCCCGCGAAATCGGCATCGGGCGCGCGGATGTAATCTTCGGTGATGAGCGAGGACGGATAGCCCCGGTTCATCCTCACCTCGTGGCCGAAGGTGCCCCAGACCTGGGTCGCGACGTGGCCCATGTAGTTGCGGCCGATCTGACCGCTGCCGTTGGCGAGCCCGCAATGGAGGAGGAGGCGCGGCGTCTCCACCGCCCCCGCGCAGAGGAAGACCGCCCGGCAGCGCTGGCGGTGCTCGCTCCCGTCCCGTGTGTAGAGCACCGCCGTGATCCGCCCGGCACCGTCGCGCTCGAAACCGTGGACGAAGGACTCCGCCCGGATCTCCGCGCCGTGATGCACGGCGTAGGGCAGGTAGCTCACGTCCATGCTGGCTTTCGCACCGTTGCGGCAGCCCTGGTGGCAGAAACCGCAATTGATGCAGGCATGACGGAGCGGGCCGTGCTCGGACTGGAAATCGCGGGAGACGACCGCCGCCGGCGCGTCGGCCCAGCGCACGCCCTTCGCCTCGCAGGCGCTCGCCATGAGCTGCGCGGGCCCGTTGCGCGGCACGGGGGCGAGGGGATAGCGCCGCCCGTCGTCCCAGGGATACCGGGCCGGCCCCGATACGCCGAGAAAGCCCTCGACGCGCTCGTAGTACGGGCGCAACTCCTCCGCGGTGAGCGGCCAATCGGCCCCCTCACCGGTTTCCGTCCGCAGGCGCATGTCGCGGGCGTCGGCACGGGGCACGAAGGCTCCCCAGTGCAGCATCGAGCCACCGACCCCGGTGCCGCTGTTGTTGCCGCCGAAGGCTTCCGGCGTGGGGCCGCCGCTGAGGCGCTCGTCCGTCCAGTAGATCTCGTCGGCGAGGGTCTCGTCGAAGGCGAAGGTCTCGGGCGTGAAGTTCGGTCCGGCCTCCAGCGCGACGACCGACAGGCCCGCCGCCGCAAGGCGGGCCAGCACCGGAGCGCCCCCGGCCCCGGTGCCGATCACCACGACATCGACCGGCTGGTCCTCGGAATGGCTGTTCATCGCGTCGAGGTTCATCGCGCAATCTCCTCGGCACGGGGTTCCCAGGGCTCGGGGCTGTCGAGACCGGTGGCGTGGAAACCGGGCAGGTTCCCGGCGATGGGCGTCGGCGCGTCGCCCCCGGCGCCGATGCCGGAGAAGCCGATCCGCGCGAGAGCCGCCGGATGGGCGATGTAGAGGCGCACGGCGTCGGCTCGCGCGTCCTCGAACCAGAACCGCATCCCGTCGGCATCGACCCGGCCGCCGAGGGCTTCGGGCACCTTGAGGTCTCCCTTCTGGGCCAGCGTGAGCAACGCGTCCTGTCCGTTGCCGTCGAGGGCGACGAAGGGGCGCCGGTGCGCCGCCCGCGCGGCGGCGTCGAGGGTGCGCAGGGCGGCGCGGTAGGCGGCACCGTCCTCCGGCAGCTTGGCGAAGCGCCAGCCGTCGCCGCCGCCCTCAGCCAAGCGGGCATCGAGCTTCGCGGCGAGGTCGAGGCCGGGCACCGGGACGATGCGGTGGAACACGGCGCGCAGAATCGCCAGTTCGACGGGATCGAGCACCTCCGGCTCGTAGGCCGGATCGGGCGCAGTGGCGCGCTCGGCCAGGGCCTCCCGCAGGCGGGAGTTGACGCGCTTCGAGGCGATCAGCTCCGCATAGGCCGGGGGCACGGCGGGCGGCTGCGGGGCGGAGCGATCCCCCGCCGGAGGCGGCGCGGCGAGGAGGCGCGCGAGGTCGGCGGGGCGCTCCAACGGCAGCAGGTGGCCGACGCCGTCGATGACCGTGAGCCGCCCATGCGGCAGGTGAGGCAGCGTCAGCGCCGCCTGGGCGTCCGGGCCGAGGTCCGCATCCTCCGACCCGGCGAAAACCAAGGCCGGCAGGCGCAGTACGCCGATCCGGCGGGCCAGATCCTCGTTCGCGCCGCCCTGAAGCCATGCCTTCCAGGCGGACGGCTCGGCCCGCAGGACATCGGCGACCGCGCGCTCTTCGAGGTCCGGGGGAAGGTCGCCGCCCACATTCGCCCGGACGAAGGCGCGGGCCTCCCGGGCACGGGTTTTGGCATCGGCGTCGATCCACGACAGCATGTGCGCCCGGCGGTCGTCGGGGATCGGCTCCGGGCTCGGCGGCGAGCCGGAGACGAGAACGAGGCCGGAGAGACCCGCGAGCCCCGCGTCGCCGTCCTGCGCCCGCCGCGCCAGCAGGAGGGCGACCTTGGCGCCCATGCTGTGCCCGGCGATGCGGAAGCGCGCCGGCGCCTCGGCGGCGATCGCCCGCGCGACATGGTCGGCCATGGCATCGACGGAGTAGCCCGCCACGTCGGCGGCCGCGCCGAAACCGGGCAGATCGATGGCGACGACCCGCGCCGTCCCGCCGAGTTCCCGGGCCAGGGGCTCCCAGGTTCGGGCGCTGCCTCCGAGGAAGTGGAGGCAGAACAGGATGTCGGCGGGAGGTTCGGTCATCACGGCGAAATCGCGCGACCCCCGCAGAGGTCAAGCTGGTGCGACATCGGCAAGGCCCTTCGGCGCGCGCGATCCACGCGGTCTCGCCGGCCGGCGAATTCGTCCGTGCGGGCGTCAGGCATCGATTCAGGGCTGCGGGTCGCCCCCGAACGTGGTGCTGTCCTGGGTTGCGTCGCCGCGTCCGAAGGGACGACGGGCGCTAGATTTCGAACAGCGTCCCCTGCTTCGCCGGGGTCGGTTTCGGCCCGCGGGGGGCTCCACGCTTCGGCTTCCCCGGAGACAGGTCCGGCGCCGGGGCCCCCGAGGGCACGGCCTCCACGCTGCCGTCGGCGAATTGCAGGCTGAGGAGGGCGGCGGCGGCGGCCTCCTGCGCGTGGCGCAGGGGACGCCCCTCGGGGTCGCGGACGAGGGCGAAGCCGCGGTCGAGGACGGCGCGGTAGCTGAGGGTGCCGAGGAGGCCGGCCAGGGCATCGAGCCGTGCCCGGCGGCGCTCGGCGTCGCGGCGGCCCGCTTGCACGAGGCGGGCGACGACGCCCGTGAGCCTGTCCCGGCGGCGGGCCTCCAGCGTCCGCGCCCGTTCGAGCCCCGAATCCCGGGCCAGCACGAGGCGGCGGCCGAGATCCGCGAGGCCGTCCTGGCGCCGCCGCAGATCGACCCGCAGCGCCCGGGCGGCGCGGTCGTCGACACGGGCGAGGCGCGTGCGGGCCTGGGCCAGGGCGAGTTCAGGGGAGTGCCGGGCGAGCCGGTCCAGCACCGCCTGGAGCCGCGCCCGGTGGCGGGCGGCGCCGGCGGCGAGCGCGGGGGCGAGGCGCGCCTCGGCGAGATCGAGGCGCTGGCGCTTGCCCGCCAGCAGCATGTCCGGCCCCGGCATGGCGCGGGCAAGGCCGCGCAGGTCGGCCCGGTCGCGCTCGATCCGGCGGCGGACGGCGCCCCCGCCCCGGGCGGCGAGGTCGGCCACCAGTGCCACCAGTTCCGCCCGCACCGGCACGGCCATCTCGGCGGCGCCGGTCGGCGTCGGCGCCCGGCGGTCGGAGACATGGTCGATGAGGGTCGTGTCCGTCTCGTGCCCCACGGCCGAGATCAGCGGGATGGCGCTCTCGAAGGCCGCGCGGACGACGCATTCCTCGTTGAAGGCCCACAGATCCTCGATCGATCCGCCGCCCCGGGCGACGATCAGCAGGTCGGGTCGGGGGATCGGCCCCGCCGCGGGGAGGGCATTGAAACCCCGGATCGCGGCGGCGACCTCCTCGGCGGCGCCCTCGCCCTGCACCCGCACCGGCCAGACCAGCACGGGCCGGGGGAAACGGTCCTGCAGCCGGTGGAGGATGTCGCGGATCACCGCCCCCGTGGGGGAGGTGACGACGCCCACCACCCGGGGCAGGAACGGGATCGGCTTGCGGTGCTCGGGGAGGAACAGGCCCTCCGCCGCGAGCTTCTTGCGGCGCTCCTCCAGCAGGGCCATCCAGGCGCCGAGCCCGGCGGGCTCCAGCCCGTCGATGACGATCTGATACGACGACTTGCCGGGGAAGGTGGTGATCTTGCCGGTGGCGACGACCTCGAGGCCCTCCTGAGGCTTCTGTCGCAGGCGCCCGTAGACGCCCTTCCACACCACCGCATCGATCTTCGCCTGCCCGTCCTTCAGGGCGAAGTAGGCGTGCCCCGAACCGTGGACGCCGCGAAAGCCGGAAATCTCCCCGCGCAGCCGCACATGGCCGAAGCGGTCCTCCAGCGTCTGCTTCAGCTTGGCCGACAGTTCGCCCACCGACCATTCCGGCTGGTTGCCGGACAGGACGGAGGAGGACGGGACGTCGGCCGTGTCGGACGGGCGCGGTGCGGGCGCAGCCTTCGGGCGGGGCGGGGGAACCAGGGGCATCGGCGCGACGCTAGAAGGCCCGCGGGCCGGCGACAAGGGCAGGGGCCACGTTGAAACCCTGCGCCGCCGCCGCACGTACTGAGACCGACACCACACCGGGAGGAATGCCCGTGAACGCCTTCATCGCCGTCGTCCTGGTCTGCGCCAACGGCATCGCCCAGGAAGCCTGCCACGACGAGCAGGCCCTGGAAGTGCGCAAGGTCCGCGTCGCCAACGAACTCGGCTGCGCCACGGGCTGGCAGGAGATTATCGCGCGCACCGACCTGCGCGAGGACATCGGCAAGACCGCCTACCTGAAGACCGAGTGCCGCCGGGTGAAGGCGGAGCGATAGGCTGCCTAACGGCTTGTCATTCCAGGGCTGCGACGCGGAGCCCGGAAACCGGATCCGCGACGATGCCTGATCCGCTCATCAGGACGTCCATACCCTTCCTTTTAACGTCAAGTCTCTGGATTCCGGGCTCTCGCCGATCGCGAGCCCCGGAATGACGGGGTGGGGGCCGTAGAGGCGGCAGCTCACCGCAACTCCCGCGCCCGCTCGCGCAGCACGAACTTCTGGATCTTGCCGGTGGAGGTCTTCGGCAGGGGTCCGAACACCACCGTCTTGGGCACCTTGAACCGCGCCATGCGCTCCCGGCAGAAGGCGGTCAGTTCTTGGGTGGAGGGCAGGGCGGCGCCGGGCTTGGCTTCGAGGAAGGCGCAGGGCGTCTCGCCCCAGGTCTCGTCGGGCCGGGCGACCACGGCGGCGAGCATCACCGCGGGGTGGCGGAGGAGTACCTCCTCGACCTCGAGGCTGGAGATGTTCTCCCCGCCCGAGATGATGATGTCCTTCGCCCGGTCCTTGATCTCCACGGCCCCGTCCGGGTGCCAGACGCCGAGATCGCCAGTGGCGTACCAGCCGTCGGCCAGCGTCCGCTCGGTGGCCGAGGGGTTGCCGAGATAGCCCTTCATGATGGTGTTGCCGCGCAGCCGGATCTCGCCGATGCGGGTGCCATCCTTCTCCAGAGGCGCTCCCGTTTCGAGGTCGGCGACCATCACCGCGTCGAGGGTCGCCAGCGGCACGCCCTGGCGGGCCATGCGCTCGTAGCGCTGGGTCTGCGTGAGCTCGGCCCAGTCCGGCTGCGCGAGGCAGGCGGTGGCAGGGCCGTAGCTCTCCGTGGCGCCGTAGAGATGCGTGACCCGGAAGCCCAGCTCCTCCATCGTGCGGATGATGGTGGAGGAGGGCGCCGCCCCGCCCACCGCGCAGCGCACGGTCTGCTCGAAGGCGCGGCGCTCATGGATCGGCGCATGGGCGATCATCGACAGGACGATGGGCGCCCCGCACAGGTGCGTCACGCCGTGCTCCGCGATCAGGCGGAAGATCTCGGCGGGCTCGACCCTGCGCAGGCAGACCTGCGTCGCCCCCGCCGCCACGCAGGCCCAGGGGTAGGACCAGCCGCTGCAATGGAACATCGGCAGCGTCCAGAGATACACGCTTTCGCCCGAGAGCCCGAAGGTCACCGCATTGCCGAGCGCCTGGAGATAGGCGCCGCGGTGGCTGTAGACCGCGCCCTTGGGATCGCCCGTCGTGCCTGAGGTGTAGAGCAAGCAGAGGGACTGCCACTCGTCCTCCGGTCCCGGCCACGCGGCGGCCGGGTCGCCTTCGTCGAGGAGCGCCTCGTAGGGCACCGCGTCGGCGACTCCCTCGCCGCCGATCGTCACCACGAGGGGAGGCTCGGGCAACTCGGCCAGGGCGCGGGCGGCCAGCTCCCGGTGGATGGCCTCCACGAGGAAGACCTTCGCCCCGCCGTGGCGCAGGGAGAAGGCGATGGTCGCGGGGTCGAGGCGCGTGTTCAGCGGGTTCAGCACCGCGCCGAGCATGGGCACGCCGAAATGCGCCTCGACCATTTCCGGGATGTTGGAGGCCAGGATGGCCACCGTGTCGAGCCGGCCGATGCCGCGCCGGGCCAAAGCCGAGGCGAGGCGGCGGCAGCGGGCATCGAGCTGCGCATAGGTCAGGCGCCGGTCGCCATCGATCACCGCGATCCGCGCGCCGAACGAGGCGGCGGCGCGGGCGAGCAGGCTGATGGGCGTGAGGGGCACGTAGTTCGCCGCCCGCCGTTCGAGCCCGGCCTCGAACGGGTGCGTCCCCGCCACGGTGGTCGGATGGGTGGACTCCGGCATGGGGCGCGCCCTCTCGGTCAAGCGGGGGTCGTTCTGTGTCGTCAGGCGTGGCGTTCGCCCTGCGCTCCCATGATTTCGCACGGCGGCGGTCTGTCAATCGGCGCGGGCTGACACGGGCCATGGCTCCGTCCCCGATGACGGTGGCGGAGGCGCCGTCACTGCGCGGCGGTTGACGCCGCTCCGCCGTTGACCAACCTTCGCCGTTCGCTCCGCCACGGAAGCGCGCACGAGGCTCCCCGGTGACTCACGACCATTTGCCCGCCGTGTCCGACGGAGCCCGCCGCGAGATGGCCGAGGGAGCGGTGAGGAAGGCGCGCGAGGCGTACGAGCGCTATGCCGAGGCCGGGGAACAGGCCCTCAACGCCGCCGAGACCTCCTTCGCCCAGGCCTTCGAGGGCTGGCGCCAAGTGATGCACGCCACCCGCGAGGCGGCCACGCAACTGTCCGAGAGCCAGGTGGCGCAGACCCGCAAGGCGCGGGAACAGTGGGAGACCGCCGGATCGCGCCTCTACAACGCCTTCGAGGACGATGCCGGGCGGATGATGGCGGCGATGCGCGAGATCGCCCACCGGATGCTCGTGGCCTCCGACACGAATGTCCGCGCCTCGCTGGATTTCGCCGAGGAGCTCGCCAAGGCCAGCGACCCGCGCGACATGCTGAAGCTGCAAGTGGCCTTCCTGCAGGACCAGTCCCGGCGGATCACCGACCAAGTGGTCGACCTTCACCAAACCACGACCCGCCTCGCCCGCGAGGCCGTCTCCCGCGCCGAAACCCGGTGAGTGGGCCCAGCGACCGGATCGTCCCGTCCCCTCCGCGGCTCGACCGGCTGACGGACGGGGACGTCCCGTTCCGGCGGGGCCATTTCCTCGCCTACGCCCCACGCGACTTCCACCGCATCGCCTACGTGGAGTGGGGTGACGCGGCGAGCCCGCATGTGGCGATCTGCGTCCACGGTCTCAGTCGCCAGGGCCGGGACTTCGATGCCCTGGCCTACGCCCTGGCCCGGATAGGGTACCGGGTGATCTGCCCGGACCTGCCGGGGCGGGGCCTGTCGGGCTGGCTGCGCGACCCGGAGCTCTACGCCCTGCCGCAATACGCCTCCGACATGGCAGCGCTCATCGCCCATCTCGGCGTCACGGGAACGATCGACTGGATCGGCACCTCCCTCGGCGGCCTCACCGGCATGGTGCTCGCGGCCGCGCAGGGCACGCCGATCCGGCGCTTAGTCATCAACGACATCGGGCCGTTCCTGCCCTGGGCGCCGATCCGCCAGATCGGCAACCGGCTGCGGGATGCGCCGCGCCTGCACCACAACCTCGCCTCCGGCGAATCGCGGCTGCGGACCGTGCTCGGCGACTTTGGGCCGCTCACCGACGAGCAGTGGCGCCACATCGCCGTGCATAGCTTTGTCCAGGAGCCGACGGGAGGCTGGCGCCCGCACTACGACCCGGCGATCGGCGATGCCTTCCGCCCCGGCCGGGTCTACAGCGTCAGCATGTGGCGGGACTGGGACGCCATCCGCTGCCCCGTCCTCCTCCTGCGCGGCGCCCGTTCGGACCTCCTTTTGCCGGAGACCGCCGACGAGATGATGCGGCGCGGTCCCCGGACCTACCGCGTCGAGATCCCGGATTGCGGCCACGCCCCCGCCCTCCTCGACCCGGAGCAGATCCGTGTCGTGACGGATTGGATGGGCTCACCCCAGCAGGTCGAGCGGCCTCCCGCCGGCCCGTGATCGCAACCCCCGCCATACCGCCAACCCCGGTCACGGCGGACGCCATTACGGCTCTCCGTGAATTGCGCCGCCGGTGGGTATGGCGAGCCAGGGCCACGGCTTGAAAGGTCCTGCCGCACTGGATTGCTTCGCTCCGCTCGCAGTGACGAGGGGCGGATGTGA
>NZ_BPQE01000006.1 GCF_022179085.1 Methylobacterium aerolatum | reverse complement strand
TGATCGAGTCCAGACCCTAGGTGGGTCCGGACATCTCCCAACGGCCCATCACGATCAGGAGGTCGTCTTTCGGCAGCACGCCGTTGACCGTCGTCTTGTGCTCGTCCCATCCCTTCGTCTTCAAGCTTGAGAAGAACTCAGTGATCTCTCCGCTCCGCTTATAGGCGCCTTTCGAGACGACGACGGCGTCCTGGGCGTACAGCTTCGCCAGGGCGTCCATATCCCTTGTTGTATGCCGCGTCCCAACCGTTCGCCGCGGCTTGCGCATCCTGCTGCGGTTAGTGATCTTGATCGCCGGGTTCACGGCGGGGTCCGCGTAGCCATAGCAGGGAAGCTGTGCCTGCCGGACGAACACCGTCTCGGTCTGTGCGAACGCTCAAGGCCACGAGGTGGAAGGTCTGGAAGAAACATTCTGAGGCATTCACCTCAACCTGAGGGGAGGTCCGCTTACCTGCAGCCTAAGCTCCGAAGCGGACTAGCCGTGATCGGCCTGCTCCAATCCCGCATGATTGTCTTTTGAATGACCGGAGCGGAAACTCAATCAGCGTAACGAAGTCGGAAACGGAGATCAGGCGGCTCGAACGGTCGCGAGAAAGCGGGTAACCTCGGCATTGAGGCGCTCTGACTGCCGCGACAATTCCGAGGCGGCCGACAGGACTTGGCTCGCCGCCGCTCCGGTTTCCTCCGAGGCCTGGGCCACTCCCGCGATGGTTCCGGTTACTTCCGAAGTGCCGATTGCAGCCTGCGAGACATTCCGCACGATTTCCTGGGTGGCCGCAGCTTGCTCTTCAACGGCCGCCGCAATGCAGGTCGCGACGGTATCGATTTCTCGGATTCGGTGCGTGATACCGCCGATGGCCGACACCGCTTGATCCGTCACCCCCTGGATCTCGCCAATCTGGCTGGCGATCTCCTGCGTGGCACGGGCCGTCTGCTCGGCCAGTGCCTTCACTTCCGTCGCCACCACCGCAAAGCCCTTGCCCGCTGCGCCCGCGCGAGCGGCCTCGATGGTGGCGTTGAGGGCCAGCAGGTTGGTTTGGCTGGCGATTCCCGAGATCAGGCCGACCATCTCGCCGATCTTGGTCGAGGTCGACTTCAAGGCTTGCACAAGGTGGCCGGTTTGGGCGGCTTCGCCCACGGCCGCCTGCGCGAGCGCGGCCGATCCCTGGACCTGCCGACCGATTTCCTGAACGGACGAGCCGAGCTCCTCAGCAGCAGCTGCGACGGTGCTGACGTTGGACGACGCCTCCTCTGCGGCGGCCGACACGGTGGTGGACTGGGTGGCCGTCTCGGCAGCGGTCTCGCTCATCTGTCGCGCTGTCGCCTGAAGTTCGGTCGCGGACGACGAGACCAAGCTGACGATGCCGCCTACCGCAGCCTCGAACCCTTCCGCGATCTCGATCATCGCCGCTCGGCGTCGCTCCTCAGTCTGGCTGCGGGCGAGCTCCGCCTCCGCCTCCAGGGTGCGGGTGCGGTCGAGGCGGGCCTGCAACTCACCGGCGGAGAGCCTGAGATGTTCGAAGGCCCGCGCGACGGTCCACGATACCCAGGTGAGGACACCGGTCTCGATGAGCACGATCACGGCGTGCAGCACCACGCGGGCGACGCTCGCTCCGGACGCGCCGGGAAAGATCAACAAGGGGAGGACGAGGCCGAAGGCGAGGTGATGGATAGCCGTCACCCCAGCCGCTAGGAAGATCACCCTCCAGTCGCACCAGCCCACGAGCACCGCGAGGCAGGCGAAGAAGTACATGTGCATATCGACCTGCCAGGGGTGGTCGATGAGGGCGGTGAGCATGGTCGCGGCCATGCCGGTCAGCGCCGCGCCCGTGACGAGGCGGGTGGCCAGACCGATTGGATCCCGCATCCAGGAGACGGTCGCAAGACTCGCCAGCGCCAGAGCCGCGAGCGGCGGGCCAGCGCTGAAATCGTTGTTCGCGTAGTAAGCGATAGCGCCCGTGACCGGCACGTGGATCCACAGGAGCACGACGAGGAGGCGTGCGAAGGAAGTCCTGAGTTGGTCGAGATCGGTCATGGTCGGGCGCTGCTCGAAGGATCTGTTTCAACGGACGAGAGAGCTGGGGCCGCAGCCGGATACTGGGGCGGGCAGCACGAGCCACGCCCCGGCCGCGTGGAGGCGGGAGCTGAAGCCGGCCCGATCCGATCGGGCGATGAGGATTCGTCTCGCCGCTACGGCGACGATCTCGCCGTCGGCCACCGCGACGGCCGCGATGGAGGCGTCGAGCCCGTCCTGTGTGAGCGCGATGACTGCGACCGAGCGTGCGTCCCCTGCCAGCCCGGCGACAACCGGCAGCAGAAGCGTCGATGCGATGGTGAGCAACGCCGGCCATGGCATGCAGCGCATCGTGGCAACGTCCGTCCGGATCGACCCTCTTTGGTCCGCAATACGATGCTTAACGAGATTTCCTTAATGATGGATTGCTGCAGATCGCGCGATGATGACCGATAATCGCGTATCGTCGCCCCATGATGATTGTTTTCGCCGGAGCCCGCGAGTTGATCGCTTGAGAACTGAAGGGAAAAGGTGGCGAAGATGTCGAGTTTGAGCTCCACAGCTCCCCCTGTCGCTCGATCAAACTAGAGATCACCCCGAAATGGGAGATCGCCGGTATCCGATTGTTAAATATCTCACGCTAGTCCGATAGAACGTTCTAAAAGTTGGTTCCGATGTTCAGCCTGAAATCCCGCCAAGCGTCGAGTCCTTCGGAAACCCGCACGTCCAGTCCGGCGGTGGATCATGATAGGGCCCGTTTGTTGGCGGCGATGGAGCAACTTGCGCACTGCCAGGATCTCGATCTCGACGACCTTCCGGATGGTATCGTCGGTCAGGCATTGAGCAAGATCCAACAGGCGAGGGCGACACAGCTGAATAAGGGACGCCTGCAGCTTGCGGCGGTTGCCAAGGAGGCGTCCGAGGCCGCGATCAACATCGGTTGGACGACCTACGACGTTGGAGACATCGCCCAGTCGACTGGAACGGCCGCAAGCGCCATTGAGGAGATGGCGGCTTCAATGAACGAAGTCGCGGAAAATTCGCAGTCCGCTGGACGCAGCGCGGATTCCGCCCAGGCGTCGATGCAGGCCTGTACGAACGACGTTCGGCAGGCTCGGGAGGCAATGCAGGCGATCGAATTGCGGACTCATCAGATCGACGAGCGACTGTCCGTCCTGCAGGCGGCCGTATCCGAGATCGGCAGCATGGCTGGGACGATCGCCGCCATTTCAGGCCAGACGAACCTTCTCGCCTTGAACGCTACGATCGAGGCTGCGCGAGCGGGCGAAGCCGGCAAGGGCTTCGCGGTGGTGGCCGCCGAGGTGAAGGCCCTCTCCGGTCAGACCGCGAAGTCGACGGAACAGATCCGGGCAGGTCTGATGACGCTTCAGGCCGAGATGGAGCATATCGCCAAGGCCGTCGCGGAGAGCCGTGCAGCCGTCGAACGAGGTGGTGTCGTGGTAGCGTCCCTGGGGGCGCAGGTTGAGGACGCCGGTTCGCAGATCGCTCGCTCAAACGAGATGGGCCAAGCTCTGGCGACAGCCCTTGAGCAGCAGCGCGCCGCGACGTCTGAGATCTCCAGAAGCGTCAACGGCATTGCCGAGAAGGCTGCCAAGACCCGTACCGAGATCGACGCGATCACCAAACGCCTGCTGAAGGCGGAAGCGATGGCCCAGGCGGGACTGAGCGAAGCAGGGGGAAATGCCACTGCAACTGAGTTGTCCCGTCTGGCTGCCGACCTTGGGGTCTGGAAGCGGACATTGGCCTCAGTTCTCCTCGGAGCAACGACGCCCGAGCGGTCGTTGGCGATCTCACGGGAGCTTGCGGCTCGGAAGGCTGTCGAAGCGCTGCGGCACGATCCCAAAGCCGACCAGGGCGCGGTCCAGCGCTTCCTCGATGCGGAAGCGAAGGCACGGGCCGAGGCCGGGCGGATGATCGATGCGCTCACGGCGCAGAATTGGGATGTCGGTACTCCGGCCTATCGGGCTGCGGGCGCGGCCATGAAGGACATGCTTTCTGCTGCCGGTGATCTGCTTCGATAGCAGACTTTTACTTTCGGTTCCAGAAAATCTATTTTTCGATTGGGTGTGGCCGTCCAAAGTGCTTCGTACCACGCGTTGTGTGAACGGCTGCTTTGGAGAAGCTCCCACTATGATCTGAGCGGCTGGGTTGGGTCGCAAGCCGTACGACCGCTTGGGGTAGATACCCGCAGGACTACTTCGAGGCAGCAGAACATGAAGGCAAGCATTGCCTCCCTGCCAATCGTTTCTGTTGCCGATGGTCAGCCAAGGACGATCCTGAGTTTGTTGGCGAGCTCGTCCCGTTGGTAGGGCTTACTGAGGAGCGGCAGGTCGGCGGGCACCGCGTGCTCGTCGAGCGCAGTGCCCGTGTACCCGGACGTCAGCAGCACCCGCAATCCTGGGCGCAGGCGGCGAGCCTCGACCGAGAGCTGCACGCCATTCATACCGCCGGGCATCACCACGTCCGAGAAAAGGATGTCGATGCGCTCGGGGCCGCCCAGCCGATCCAGGGCCTCTGATGCCCGGGTCGCAGTCAAGGTCCGGTACCCGAGTTCGCCCAAGCTCTCGACTGCCATCTCCAGGACCGCCGGCTCGTCCTCGACCACTAGAACCACTTCGCCGAAGACCGCCTGCCGCAGCGGCAAGGCGTTGTCTGGCCGGGCTTCGGCGGCCCTCTCGGCGGAGCGCGGCAGGTAGAGTTCGACGGATGTGCCCCGGCCCACTTCGCTCTTGATCTGCGCATGGCCACCGGCCTGCCGCACGAAGCCGTAGACCTGGCTGAGGCCAAGCCCCGTCCCCTTGCCGACGTCCTTGGTCGTGAAGAACGGCTCGAAGGCGCGATTGCGTGTGGCCGCCTCCATGCCCTGGCCCGTGTCGGTGACCGAGACGAGCACGTAGGCGCCCGGCTGCAGGTCGGGCCGGTCGGGGATCTCCGCGGCGTCGAGATGCCCATTGCAGGTCTTCACCGTCAAGACGCCACCGTTCGGCATCGCGTCCCGGGCGTTGACCGCGAGGTTCAGCACCGCGCTCTCGAACTGGCCCGGATCGAGCCGCACCGGGTCGAGGACCGCATCGAGGTCGAAGCGGATCTCGACGGTTTCGCCCACGGCGCGCCGCAGAAGCGCCTGGAAGTCTTTCAGCAGTCTGTTCGGGTTCACGGTCTCGGGCCGAACCAGCTGGCGCCGCGAGAACGACAGCAGCTTCTCGGTAACCTCGGCCGCGCGCCGCGCCGCCGTCATGGCCGACGTGGCCAGCCGCTCGACCCGCTGCGGGTTCTCGGGCTTGCGCACGATCATGTCGAGATTGCCGATGATGATGGTCAGCAGATTGTTGAAATCGTGCGCCACACCCCCGGTCAACTGCCCGATGGCCTCCATCTTCTGCGACTGGTTCAGGCGCTCCTCGGCCTCGCGCTGGCGCGTCGTGTCCATCACGACGCCGGCCATGGACCGGGGCTGGCCGGTTTCGTCGCGGTAGACCTTGCCCAGCACCTTGACCGAACGGGTCGTCCCGTCGTCGGCCCGCCGGATGCGGCAGTCGATGTCGAGGAGGCCCGTCCTGACGGCGGCATCGAACGCCACCCGCACGGCGTCCCGGTCCTCGGGAACGACCTGGCCGAGGAAGGTTTTAACGTCCCACTCGGCCACAGGCTCGCGGTGACCGAGGATCGCGTCGTGCCTCGGCGACCGGCGCGAGGTGTTAGCACGTAGGTCGAGCTCCCAGTCGCCCATCTCGGCCGCTTCCAGCGCCAGGTCGAGGTTGTCGCGGGCACGCTCCAACTCCGCCCGCCGGGCCTCGCGGTCCTCGGCAGTGGCCTCGGCCTGCGCATACAGGAAGTCGACTTCGCGTAGGTAGACGGCGAGCAGGATGAAGCCGGCCACGAGGGCCTCCATCCGGCCGGCGAACCAGCCCACCGTGCCGCGGGCGGCGCCCGGCAGGGTGACCATGTTGTCGAACACGAGCAACAGCAGCGAAACGGCCAGCCAGAGCTGGAGCACGGTGCGCAGTCGGGTCTTCCACCACAGCACGGCCAGCGCGAGGACGGTCAGGGCGACGACGCCCGGACCGATGCCGGAGGTCGTGAGCAGCCAGTAATCGTCCCCTTCGACGCACTTCGGCAGGAGATGGACGTACCGGGCCACCACCACGCCGGTGAGCGCGGCGGCCGCAACGGTCCCTGCAATCGTGGTCGCGCCGAGCCACCCGGCCATTCCGCGCGGGGCCGGCGGCGCACGCCTGTCCCCCTCTAGGACGGCGTAGGGCAGCGCGAAGAGCGGCGGGCCGAGGTGCCAGAAGGTCCAGAGCCACGTCGTGGTGTCCGGCCCATCGCCGAGGAGCCGTCCCTGCGCGAGGAGATTCGGGAACGACAGCAACTGCAGGAGGACGACCAGCGTCACGTACAGGCTGCCGGCCCCCAACACGAGCAGCGGCGCCGAGCGGATGCGACGGTACTGGGCGAGGAACAGGTAGGTGGTCAGTCCGTAGACCACGATCAGCGCCGATTGGTAGACCGGCACGAACCCCGGCATCGGCGGCATCGGCTTGCTGGCAATCGGCAGCAGCGCGAGCGTGACGGCGCCGAAGACGAAGCTGACGGCAACCGCGAGCCGAAGTTGCGTCCGGCCGGCCCAGGCGGTCGCCAGGGTCGCCAGGGCCGGAGCCATCGAGGACTCGCTCATCGTGTGCTCCGCACCGAAACGCAATGGCTGGCTGCGCCGGCAAACCACTCGCGAAGTATCAGGGGTACCACGGTGGCCTTCACCGATCCAAGTGAGGGATCCGGATGAAATCGTTCGAAGCAAAATCAAAACCCGGCTTTCGTTTCGATGCCGTCCCCGAAGTACGCGAAGGATTGCGGACTGAGCGAACTATTTAGATTTTTTTGGCAGCAGCCATAGATAAGTCAGCCGGGTCGATCTTCCGGGCGGGCCCAAGCGTGGGAACGATGCGCATTTTGTTAAGTGTCTCGCAAATGAATGGCGCCATGCCGATATTTGTATACGACGGGTTCTGGGAAACCCGACACTTCGGACGAGGCACTTAGGTTTCCCGTAATCACCCAAGACTACGGTGCGGGGCACTCGACGGCGTGATGCCGGTCTGGCGTCCCAGTCCCTGGAGTTCGGGGTTCCCGATGGTACCTGTGCATCCGCGCGAAGCCGCCCGCCTCGCCGCCCTTTACGATCTCGACATTCTCGATACTGAGCCGGAGGAGCAGTTCGACGCGCTCTGTGAAACGGCGCGCGACCTCTTCCAAGCGCCCATCGCCTTGGTGTCCCTCGTCGGCGAGACCGACCAGTGGTTCAAGGCAGGCTGCGGCATCGACCTCACGGGCACGGCGCGGGGCGTATCGTTCTGCACTCACACGGTGATGTCGAACGAGCTCCTCGTCATCGAGGATGCCTCGCGCGATCCACGGTTCGCTGACAGCTTCCTCGTCAAGGGTGAGCAGGGCATCCGCTTCTACGCCGGCGCTCCGCTCGAAGCGGCTCCTGGCCTGCAGGTCGGCAGCCTGTGCGTGATGGATCGCGTGCCGCGCACGTTCACTGACAGGCAACGCGGGCAGTTGCAGACCCTCGCCCGGATCGTCACCGCCCAACTGCAGCTTCATAAGACAGAACGGCTCCTGCGAGAGCGTGAGGCGAGCTATCGACTGCTCGCCGACAACACCACCGACATGGTTGTGCGCGCCGACCTCGACGGAACACGGCGCTATGTCTCGCCGGGGTGCCGAGCACTCCTCGGCTACGAGCCAGAGGCCCTCGTCGGGACACGGCCCCTCGACTTCGTCCACCCCGATGATGCCGGTGCGTACGGCGTCCTGCTTGGAGAGATCGCCCGCGGCCACATCGAGAGCGCGACGACCCAGCAGCGCTATCGACACCGCGACGGCCGCTGGGTCTGGGTCGAGGTGACGTTCGGCCTCTACCGCATGAACGGCGCGAACAAGCCGTCGGGCTACGTCGCCTCTGTGCGCGACATCTCCCACCGCAAGGAGGCAGAAGCCCGGCTCGCCCACCTGGCCCGGCACGATGGGCTGACGGGTTTGCCGAACCGCCTTCATTTCCAGGAATGCTTGCAGAAGGAAGTCGCCCGCGCCAGGCGCGGCCGCACCGGTTTCGCACTCCTCTGCCTCGACCTGGATCGCTTCAAGGCGATCAACGACACCTTCGGTCACCCGGTCGGTGATCGTCTTCTCCAGGCTGTTGCCGACCGCCTGCGGGCCGCGGTTCGCACCGAGGATACGGTCGCAAGGCTCGGAGGCGACGAGTTCGTCATCATCCAGACCGAGACGGATCGCTCGGGTGCCGTCACGATGGCGGAGCGGTTGATCGCCTCCCTCTCGGCACCATTCGATCTCGGCGAGCATCAGGGACAGATCGGCGTCAGCATCGGCATCGTGCTCGCTGACGGGACTGCCTGCCAAGGCGAGGCTCTCCATTCCGCTGCCGACCGCGCGCTTTACGAGGCGAAAGCCGCAGGACGATGCACATTCAGGTTGTCGGATGCATCGACGCCGAGACGGCGCAGTCGCGTTGCGTGACGCATGGCGCGATAACGGGTCCATAAGGCGGCGGGCGCGGACATGACTGCCGGGCGACCTCCGAATGTCCGAGCTTGATCAGCCAGCGCGCACCGCAACCTGGCCCTGGCTGCCGAGCACGACCACCGCGTGAGGCGCACCCGTCCTCGGGCTCGAACGCCCAGACCGTGTGGCCGGCCTTGCGGAGGCGCTCCATTGGTGTGGGTTCGAAGGCCTCGTCGAGCCGGCACGCGACCCTGCGTTGGATCTCCTTGAACCGGCCCAGGACACCCTGGTGGGTGACGATCTCGCTGCCCTCAATGGCGCCCGAATTGACGCCGCCCAGGGAGCTCGGGAGTTCGGAAGAAGTTCGGTAATTTGCCTCCCGAACCATCGATTCCGAGATGTTTCCCTGGATGCCATTATCCCGAAGATCAGCTTCCGAACTGATCCCGCCGCCGAAAAACTCTTTGTGGCGACAGGTGTTTACGATGGCGCGTTCGTTATCGGTGAACGTCTTGGTCGCCAGCGTCTCCACGGTGGCACCGCTGGCAGAAGGCCGCGAGGTTGGCGTTCGTGGTGTCGGCGGTATCGTGGTTGCGGTGAGCGGTAGCCAGGACCGCCCGCGTTGTGCCGATCGTCGCTAAGACGTGGATCGAAACCACTGGATCAATTGAGCGTCCGCTGCCATCGCGCCAGGAATTGGTCTGTGCGTCCCATCAGCGACCATCGCCGAGATGCCAGACGGTTTGCCCATGCGGACGCCCGCAGCCCTCGCAGCGCGCCGGAAGCGGATCACAGCCGAGAGCTGCGGCCGGTCGATGGGGAAGAAGAAGCGGTGCTCGCGCCGGATCGGCATGATGGATGATGTCGCTGTGATCGAAGCGGAGCAATAAGACCTCTGCAACGGTATGGCACCTGCTCTCGGCACGGCGGGGACGTGAGTTTGGCGCGTTAAGTGTTACGCTAGCGCCCGCGCTGTGCGCACAGCCCTCGTGTCCGAACCGATCCGCCGATGACCAATGTGATCCGCCCTACCTTCGGCCGTCCCGCCGACGCTTCGCCTGATGTCGTTCAGGAATTCAGCCCGCTTCAGGTCTACGGCACCGCCGTCGGCCATTTCGTGGCGCTGATCCGGGCCGAGACGGGCGACGAGGGCGAGACGCTTCAGGTTGTCGTCGGCCGAGAGGGCGGCGAAGGCGCCGAGCCCGTCGCGATCTTCCCAGACACAGCCGAAGGCGAAGCCGATGCAGAGGCGACCGCGTTTGCTATCCTCCGATCTATGGATATCGTGAAGGAGGCGGTGGTCGGAACGGACTGATCGATGATCGTTTGGCTGATGGCGCGCTACCTTCATGCCTGATCGGAAAAAGCCATGACCGAGCCACCGGACGATAATCTCGACCACTATGCCTTGGGATTTTACGCTCCCGGCAAACACATCAGCCGGGACGCGTGTCCTTACGCCGAGGGTTTGGAGGCGCACGACCAGTGGCTTGCCGGGTACGACGCGGCCCTTCGCGGCGAGACACTCGACGATCATCGTGACGGTCGAGACGCACGATGACCGTCGACAGAATGGCGCCCGGATGATGAGCCGCCCTCGCCGCGTCGGCTTGCCTTGGTACGAGCCTGAGAACTACGAAGCCTTGCGGGCCAGCCTTTCCGATGGCGCCAAGCTGCCATCCGCCTATGAGACGTGGCGGATTGCGACCAGCCAGATGGAGCAGGAGGTCCAGCGCAGCGGCGTCGATGTCGTTCGCGTGTCGATCGAGCCGGTCGCGTTCGCGTACTGGTGTGAGCTCAAGGGCCGACAGGCCGACGCCGCAGCGCGATCTCAGTATGCCGCCGAGGTGATCGCCAAGGACATGGCCTGAGATTTTGGTCAGGAACGACAGCGCCGCTCACGAGATTGCCCAATCCTCTGTTGGAGGACGTGACGCTGACGGGCAGTCTGCTCTGGCTTCTGGGTGTACCGATCCCCCCTGATCATCCTGCTGTGGTTTTTCTGCCTCCGGAGACGCTGACCCGACATGAGCCTCATCTCCGACTTCCTCGACCGCATCGCGAAAACGGCGACCGGACATGCCGGCGATGAGGCCTTGATGCAGGCAGCGGTTTCGGCCGCCGCCAACGTCATCGTGGCCGATGGCCAAGTGGAGAACGAGGAACTTTCGACAGCGCTAACCGGCGCCTTGACCAGCTCGATCGTCGAGAGGGATTACGACCTCCAAATGCTTCAGGAGGCACTGTCCGAAGCAATCAGCCGGGCAAGGTCAGGTTTCGGACGAGCGGACAATCTCCGGCGCGTGGAAGCGATCCTCGATCGCCCCCTGGAGCAGCGCGAATATGTCTTTCAGGTCGCGGCCGAAGTTGCCGATCATGACGACATCACGGAAATTGAGCATGTCGCGCTGAGTGAAATCGCGACGGCCTTGTCTCTCGACAAAGCGCGGCTGCTGACCCTGGCACCGGTCAGCAAAGACGGCGTCGACTAGCCGAGCATCCTGATCACCAGGAACGCCCCCATCAGAAATAGGGTCGATGAGAGTAGCACGGCGGTGCTTTCGCGATGGTCGAGGATGACGGTGCGGGACAGTGCGAGCATGATGAACGCCGGATCGCGTGTGATCCGGTCAGCTTCAGGCTCAAAGCTTGACCGACTTGGGGCAAGCGCCGTTGTCCACATCACCTAGCGGGGCACCGTCGCGATCTTGCAACAGGGGGGTAGTGACTGCCCTGGCGCAGCGTTGAGGTTCGGAGACGGTTCGGGCGATCTGACGCACAGATATGGCTGAAGATGAACGGCTCGATCCGGATCGTCGCCCGCGATCGCGGGGCGGATATGGCGAGGCCATCCCGTTCGCCGGAAGGTGGCACCTCATGGAGAAGGCCGGCCGTGGCTTCCTCGATGCCGTGCGCAGATCGATGCGACAGGCTCGAGAGGTCGTCGGCGCAGCCACGATCGATCTGCCTGGACCAGAGCGGAAGGACGATCGGCAGACCATCTCCGGCAACTTGGAGCGCTCACCCTAGGCTGCCGCCGGCGCGACTGTCCGGCACAGTCTCGGGCGCGCATCACGGTCTACAACCGGTGCACCAGGCGGTCTCGCCGCGGCCCCTGGAAGTTCAAGCTGGCGGATCCAGGTCACTTTCCGCCGCCACAAAGACGTCCGCCGCATCGCAACCCACTACGACAAGTCCGCCCACAACGATGCCTCAGCCGTCGTCCTCGCCTTTCGGTGCTGATCGAGCACAGACTCCAACTGACCTCTTGGACCATGCCGCGGGGTCGTTCAATCCGATGCTTCTAGAGATGACGACTCTGCAGGATGACGTTCAATCTGGGCAAGAATTTCCAAGGCATGGGGCATGCGGTTGTCTGCAGCAGATCTTAACCAGATCCGTGCGGCTTCTCGATCAGGGATGCAACCCCAGCCATTCAGCAACATCATCGCAAGATTGAACTGAGCCTGCACATGGCCCTCCTGAGCGGCGTTCAGGTACCATGCGAAACCCTGTTCGAGATCTTTGCCGACACCTCGGCCTTGGCAGTAGAGGACTCCTGCGAGATAGGCTGCTCCGGGATGGCCCTGCTCGGCCGCTGCGGTTGCCCAACGGGCGGCCTCAGTCCAGTGCCCCTCCTCCGCCTCGGCCAGGAGCGAAGCCAGAGTGAATTGAGCCTCAACCTGACCGGCGGCGGCCGCGTCGCGGACCAGAGTTCGATAGGATTCGGCCGAGAGTGCGGTCTTGCCGGCACGTTGGAGTCGATCCAGGCGGCGGAGCGCCGGACCGTAACCGTGCCGTGCGGCCTCTGCCAGAAGATCGTCGGCGCGGACGCGCCCGTCGTTTCCCTCCTCGTACTGGCGAAGGCCTTCGGCCCAAGCGGTTTGCGCCTCCAGGCTGCCCTGCCGGGCGGCCCGTTCGATCCAAGCGAGAGCCTCACGACGGTCAGACTGCGTCAGGGCACAGGCGAGGAGCGCCCGCCCGTAGCCAAGCTGCGCCTCCGGGAGTCCCCGCTCGGCCGCGGCGCGGCACCAGCGCTGTGCCTCCACAAGATCGGCTTCGACGCCGAGGCCCTTGCGATAGAACTGCCCGAGGTTGAACGCGGCCAGAGTGTGACCTTGTTCGGCCGCGCTCCGAAACCACCGCGCGGCCGTCTTCAGGTCTCGCGGGACGACTTCGCCGCGCGCGAAGTTGCGCCCGCAGATGAATTGGGCCTCGCGCTCTCCGAGCTCGGCGGCCTGCAGAATAAGTCGCGAGGCCTCGCGCTCGTCTCGCCTCAGAATGTGTCCCTGCGTGAGAAGAGCGGCCAATCGCATGAGGCTTTGCCGGTGCCCCTGGCGGGCGGCACGCCGCAGGCTTGTCTCGATCGAATCCGGATTGCGCCCGGGATCGTCGAGGTCGAGGAGTGCCTTCTCGAAGAGCGCCTGCGGGTGGCCGGCCTCGGCCGCGGCCGTGATCTCCATCCGAGCCCGCACTGCATCGGCAGGTACGCCCCAGCCGTCGCGCAGAGCCCGGCCCAGCCGGAGACGGGCGGCGACATGTCCCGCCGCTGCCGCCTCTGTATAAGCCGCCACGGCTTTTGCCGGATCGACGGCGGTGCCAAATCCGTGCTCGAAGGCGCGGCCGAGGCCGTACTGCCCGTCGGCAAGCCCCTCTGCGGCGGCTTGGGTGAAGAGGTGAAAAGCGGCTTCGACGTCCCTCTCGACTCCGGTCCCCGTGGCGAGCGCCCAGGCGAGCTGAGCCGTGGCGTGCGCGCTCCCTCCGGCGGCGGCCGCGCGCAGCCAGCGGCAGGCCTCGCGATGATCGGGCTCGACCGTCGTCCCAAGGGGGAACAGGAGCGCCACGGCGTCGTCCTTCCGTCCAGGCGCGCCCATCCAGGCTGACGTTCCCGGAATACCCTTGGCGGCTCCCCCGAGAAGCATCTGGCCGAGATGGAACTGAGCTTGGGACGATCCGACCTCGGCGGCCTTCCGGTACCAGTGCGCAGCTTCGGCGGATGCCCGGGTGACGCCGCGCCCGGTGCGATAGGCGTCGGCGAGACGCAGCTGCGCCTCGCGGTGTCCTGCCTCCGCTGCGCGGCGAAAGGCAAGGACGGCCCGCGCCGGACGGTTCGCCTCCACGTGCCGGCAGGCAAGCCGGAAGTGCCCCTCTGCAAACCCGGCGATCCATCTGCCGGCGATCGCGCTGACGACGCGGGCGAAGACGCCGTCGCGAGTCGGGGCGAGCGATCCGGCGATCATGGCTCGCGCATCGCTTCGCCGGCACCCCGCAGGGCGCCACCCACCACGTAGGCCATCACCGAACGGGTGCCGATGTGGACGTCGGCGGTCAGGGTCATCCCGGGAATGAGCCGAAAGCTTGCGGGCACCCGGACGAAGTTCACCTTCTCGACGCTGACCCGAGCCTTGTAATAGGCTTCCACCGGCTTCCCGTCGTCATCGGTTGTGAAGGCGCCCTCGCTGATCCAGCGGAGGTGGCCCTCCGCCGTCCCGTGTTCGATGAAGTTGAAGGCATCTACCTTGAGCGTGGCCGGATCACCGGCACGAATGAACCCGATGTTGCGCGCAGCGACATGGATCTCGGCCTCCAACGGCGCGCTCAGCGGCATCAGGCTGAGGAGCTGGTCGCCCTCTCGCAGCACCGAACCGACCGAAAGCTTGGCCATGTTAAGCACGACGCCGTCTTCGGCGGCCTCGAGCCGGATCAATTCCTCGCGGCGGTCTGCCTTACGGCGCTGGCCCATCGCCGTGTCGCGGGCGTTTCGGGCGGCGACGATTTCCTGGCTGAGCGCACTCTGCCATTGGCGGCGGAACGCATCCCGGTCAGCTATGGTGGACGCGAGTTGGTGGCGCGCCTCGACCAGCCCGTTGCGGCCATTCTCGAGGGTCCGGAGCAACTCGAGCCGCTGGTCCGTCGCAAGCAGCAGATTGAGGAGGCTGCCGGCCTGCCTGTCGACGAGTTGTTGGCGCATCATCTCGATCTGGTGGGCGATCTTCTCGCGCTCCTCCAACCTGGCCTCGTCGCCCTGCAGCTTCTGGATCGTCGCCGTCGATTGCTGGATTTTCTCGTCAAAGCTCGAAAGCTGCGCTTTGAATTGCGCCACGCGCTGTTCGTAGAGGGCGCGCTGCAGATCGTTGTAGCGGCGTTGGTCGGGATCGCGCGTCGGGCCGAACTGAAGCGCGCGTTGCTCCTGCTCCGCCTCTGCCCGTGCGATCTGCGCATCGAGGCTAGCGACCTGCTGCTTCAGTTGCGCCGCGTCGGCATTGGCAAAGGTGGGGTCAAGGGTTGCCAGAAGCTGGCCGCGCCGAACCTGGTCGCCCTCCCGCACGTCGATGGTCTTGATGATCGAGGCATCGAGGGCCTGGAACACCATCACGGCCTGCGTCGACACGATCTTGCCGCGTTCGCTTGTGACGACCCGATCGACCTGCGCCATGGCCGTCAGTCCCAGGCAGGTGACGAGGAACGCGGTCAGCGTCAGCAAGATCAACCGCGCGGTCAGCGGCTCCGGCGCCTCACGGATCTCGTCCGTCTCCGAGGCGAACCGGCGGAGCGTGCGCTCGGGATCCGCATCAGGCCGCATGGGACTCTCCTTCTGACCGTCCGCCGATCGCTTTCAGCCGACGCTCGGGCCGCGCTGTCGTGAGGTGCCCGTTTTGCTGGTTCCAAAGGTCGCCATAGATCTCGCACCGTTCCAGGAGGTCGGTGTGTCGGCCAATATCCAGCACGCGTCCGCGATCGAGCACGAGGATCGCGTCCGCGGGCACGAGCGATGACAGACGGTGCGAGATCACAATCACGGTCCGCCCGGCTGCGATCTTTTGGAGGTTGGCATTGACGATGGCTTCGCTCTCGGGATCGAGAGCGCTCGTCGCCTCGTCGAGGATCAGCACTTTCGGATCCGTGATGAGCGCCCGCGCGATGGCGAGACGCTGCCGTTGTCCGCCGGAGAGGTTCGACGACCCTTCGTAGATGTAGGTCTCGTAGCCGCGCGGAAGGCGGTCGATGAACTCCTCGGCTCCCGCAAGGCGGGCAGCGCGGACGACCTCGTCGAAGGTCGCGTCGATCTTTGCCGCCGTGATGTTGTCGCGGATGGTGCCGCTGAATAGGAAGTTGTCCTGAAGCACAACTCCGAGATGCTGGCGCAGGTGATCGAGGTCGTACTCGCGCAGGTCGATGCCGTCGATCTTGATGAGGCCGTCGTAGTTTGCGTGAAGTCTCTGGAGAAGCCGGGTCACCGTGGTCTTTCCCGAGCCGCTTCGGCCCATCACCCCGAGTGTCGTGCCCCGTGCCGCCTCAAACGAGACGCCGTCGAGGGCAGGGGCTGTCGCCCCCGTGTACTGGAAGCGCACGTTCTGGAATGCGACGTGGCCGTCGATCGGCGTGCGCACGCCGTGCCCGGAGCGTCCCGCTTCAGGCTCCTGGTTCAGCAGCCGAGAGACGACTTCGACGGCCGAATAAGCCTGGTCGTACTGCTCGACGAGCTGTGCGAGCTGCCGAAGCGGGGAGGCGACACGTTGCGAGAGCAGCAGGAACACGAAGATGGATGCGACGGTCGTCGGGTCGTCGCTCGTCATGGCGAACCACACACCAATCGCCAAGGTCCCGCTCACCATCATGCGGTCGAGGGGCAGGACTGCAGACTGGATCAAATTGCCGAAGGTCTGCTCCCGCAGTCGAAGGCGGGCCGCCCGGGCGACGAGGACGTTCCATTCGTGTCGCTGACGCGGTTCGAGCGCCAGCGACTTCACGGTGCGGATGCCCTGCAGCGTCTGCACCAAGAACGAGCCTCGGGCACCCTCGGCAGCGACCACAGCCGCGGATCGTCGCTGGAAGGCTGGCAGCGTCGCGACGATCCAGACGCCGATCAGGAGGCCGCATCCCAGTACGATGAACGTCAGCGGGACGCTGAAAGCGAACATCACCGGGACTAGGAACAGCAGGCTGATCGAGTCGAGAATTGTGCCGAACAGCTGGCTGGTCAGGAAGTTGCGCACCCGCCAGACCTCGTTCATGTCCCGGGCGATCAGCCCGACCGGCGTGCGTTCGAAGAACTCGACAGGCAGTCGCAGGATTCGGTCGAACAGGTAGGTCGAGATCTTCACATCGACCCGCGTCGTCAGATGCATGACCAGGTGACGCCGCAGGGCCGTGAACACGACCTCGAACCCCACCATCGCGAGCATCGCGAGGCAGAGGACCGAGAATGTGTTGAGTGCGTGGTGCGTCAGCACCCGATCGGTCATCAGCCGGAAGAAGAGGATCGGGACGAGGCTCAAGACACTGAGCACCACCGCCGCCACCGTCACGTCGCGAACGATGCGTTTCTCGCGCAGCACGAGACCCGCGATGAGGCCAAGCCCGAAGGGCTGGTCCTCGTCGCGCAGCGCATAATCGCGCTTGATCAGGGCGGTCTCGCCCGTCCAGGCCGCCTCGAAGCGGTGGCGGTCCAGCGTCAGGCGCCCGGTTTCGCCGACCTGAGGATCTTCGAGTACGATCTCCGCACGCTCGTCGTTATCGACGATGGCCCGCGCCACCATGCGCGTTCCGTTGGCCAGCGTGACGATGACGGGAAACAACCGTTCTGCGCCGGCCAGCTTCTTCCAGTCGAGATGCAGCGCTGTCCCCTTGAGGCCGGCACGGGCGGCGCAGGCCAGCATCTGCGGTGTATCGACGGCGAGGGTCGGCAGCTGCCCTTCCTGCGCGAGCTGGCGCAGGGTCAGGTGGATGCCGTGGGAGCGCGCCACAAGAATGAGGGCGGACAAAGTCGATACATCGGAGCTGTCCTGACCATCCATGTCGTGAGCTCTCTGTAAGTTCGCCGGATACCTTCGCATGGTAAAATATAGACGTAAAAATACAGAATTGCTGTTATGAAATATTGTATTTTAAGGGATAATTTCGGGGAAATTTGTCGGTTTTTGCCGTCTATTCCTCTCATGAACGTCGAGGCAGGCGCGAGCACTAGGCCCTGTCACGCACGAAGGACGCCCGGCAGAAGGCGCCGGCGCGGCATGGCCGGTCGGGGAGCGGCCGCGAGCGCCGAGAACGGGTAAGGGTCGAGGTTCAGAAAGGGGCTATAGGCCGGGTCCGCTGCCAGGACCTCGCCCCAGCGGTTTCGAAGAGCCGTCAATTCGCGCCGGTAACGTCCGCGGCGGCTCGGTGCATCGTCCCGTCCGCGCGACGCGGATTCGTGGTGCAGGATGTCGAGATGCGGTGTCACGATCACGCGCAGCCCGCGGGCCCGCAACCTCAGGCAGAAGTCCACGTCGTTGAACAACACCGGAAAGGTGTCGGCGTCGAAGCCGCCGAGGGCGAGATAGTCGCTTCGCCGGACGAGCAGGCACGCGGCTGTCGCCGCGCTCGCCTCGTGGGCGACCCGAAGAAGATCGCCGTGGCCCGGATCCTCTCCCGAGCAGTCGTTGAAAGCGTCGGCCGCCGAGAAGCCGGGGCCGAGTACCACTCCGCCATGCTGCACGATGCCGTTCGGCCAGCGCAGCACCGCTCCGACCGCGCCGACATCGCGTTCCAGGCGTGAGGCAAGCTCCGTCAGCCACGAGTCAGACCGAATCTCGACGTCGTTGTTCAACAGGAGCACGCGCTCGCCCTGCGCGGCCGCGACGCCGACGTTGTTCAAAAGGGCGTAGTTGAAAGAACCCGGGCAGGCGACGATCCGCACTCCGTCCCGTGCCAACGTCTCGAACAGGCGGTGCGTCGAGGGGTCGGAGGAGTCGTTGTCGATCACGACGATTTCGTACTGGCCCGGCTGGGTCCGTGCTCGGATCGAAGCGATGCATGTCTCCAGCAGGTCGACGCGGTCTCTCGTCGGGATCACGATCGAGACCAATCCGGCATCCGCCGCGCGCCGCACGTGGACGGCAGGAAAGATGCCCCCCGTCGACGGACGCACCTCCGCCGCGATGCCCCGCGCCGCGAGATGATCGCGGGTCGCGGCGCAGAGCCGTTCCGTATCGGCCGGCTGCCATCCGGCCACATGGGCGATGACGCCCGGCCGATGCACGATGCGGTCGCCGGTCCCGGCTGGCCCTTCGAGCAACGCGAGGAAGAGCCGTTCGAGCGAGGTCGGCCGCCGCGCGAGGGCCTCGCGAATCGCGTCGATGCGGACGGCAAAGAGCGCGGTAGCGTAGCCTTGTTCAAGTTGCCGCTCGTAATCGAATGCCCCGAAGAAAACGGGATGGGCGCTGCCGTCCCGCTCCACCTCGACATCGCCGTAGGCGGCCACGCTGTCGGGGGACGTGCGCAGGGCATCGGCGAGCCCCGCCAGCGCGTCGGTCGTCAGGCTCGTTCCGGTCCGGACGAAGACGACGATGTCTTCTTCCCCGAGATCGCCCGTGACCGCCTCGTCCATGTCCTCGGGCGCGAAGGCGCCGCCGACCGCGTCGATCCAAGCCGCCGACCAGCGGCGAAGCGTCTGACACTCCAAGTCGGCTTGCGTCTCATCAAGACCGTCCGTGCCGATGAGGACGACGCGCACCGATCCCGTCGTATCGCTCGGGCCCGCGTCGACGTGGGCGATCCAATCCGGATATCGGTCGAAGGGAAGCGAGGTGGGGCAAAGCTGGTCGAACCACTCGGCTCTGAGGTCGTCGGCGGATGCAGGCCCAACCGGAAGCAGTCGTTTCAAGCCGTTGGCGAAGGCGAGAATGGAAAGCGGGCTGCCTTCGAGTTCGAGCCCCGATCCGTCCTCGACCCTGAGGCGGTGGACGAGACCGTCGGCGTAGCTATCCGGCAGGTGCAGGCTGAACGGGCATTCGTCCGCATCGAGGCCGGCGCTCCGCGTGACCGGCCATCGCCGCGGCCGCGTCTGCGCGACGACCCGGCTTCCATCGCGGACCCGAATGTCCGGAGCGAGGCCGCCGCGAGCCCGAACGGTACCGAACAGGCGAAGGCCTGCGTTCCACGAGACCGAACCCGTCCGATGCGTGCGTGTTCTCTTCGAGACGGAGGCCCGCAGGAGGTCGACGGGCCGTCCGACCGGGGTGCCGGTGTTGGCGATGCAGGCATGGAGCAGACGCTGACCGACGAGCAGGTTCGCGTCGGCCTGGAAGAGGAAAGCGTGACAACCATCGATGCTGCCGAGGTCCAAAAGACGCCGGTCGAAGCGCTCGGCTCGGACCAGGGCGATCGAGACGCCATCAAGCAGGATGTCGATGATCAGGCGCCGCTCGGGTGATGCCGGGTCGAAGGCGTAACCCGTGAAACAGTTGTCCGTGACACGCTCGAAGGCGGACACGAGCTGATGATGTTCGAGGGCGCGAACCAAGCTGTTCATGCGACGCGCCTTTCGACAACGGCTCCTGCCACCCAACGGGCCAGCCGGTCTGCGACGGCCTCCGGCGCGCCGGTGGGATCGATGTGGACGCGGCCCGAGACGCTGTCGCACCGGCGGTGAAGGCCGGCGATGCGCAAGCCGAAGAAGGCCATTCCGGTGACTGTCGGGTGATCCGGATCGAGCAGGATCAACGTCGTCGCGCCGAGACGCCGGATCAGGGGCACGGCCTCTTCTGGCAAGACCGGCCCGGTCACGAGGACAGGGCCCATGCCCATCAGACGAAGGTCGTCGAGGGTCGCGCCGACAATGGCGAGTTCCGGGAGCTTCCCATCCCGCGCCCAGCGTCGGACGATGGCGCACAGGAGGCGGAAGCTCTCCGTCCCGGCCGAGGGCGCCAACGCGACCACGCGCTCCGGGACCGTGTGGCCGATAGGCAGTCGGGTCGGCGGAGTGATTGGAGGATCGGCCGGGCTCGTGCGCAGGGGACGCTTGAGCGCTGCGACGGCCGTGCGCACCTCCTCCGGCACGGTATGCGGAAACGGCACCTCGACGCTGCGGATCGGCAGGCGTGACAGGGCGGCAGCCAATCGAGGACCGGCGCGCCGCAGCGGCGCGGAGAGGCGCAGGTTTTGTGGGAAGCCGCCGGCCGCGTCGGCGAGTGCGAGATCGATGCGGCCCGCCCGTTGGATCACCCGGGCGACGAGGATTGACGCCTCGCCGCAGACCTGCCGGTGGACGCCGAGCCATGCCTCGGAATCCACTTCCGCGAGGACGACGAGATGGGCGGGCGCCTGTCGCATCACCATTCGGGCATCGACCGCCGCGCGGACGGGCGCGAGCGGATCGCTGGCGAAGAAGGCCGCGCAGATGCGCTCGTAGCCGGGGAACTGCGCTTCGATCAGGGCGAGATTGCGCACGACGAGCGCCCGCTTGTCCGAGCCGAAGGAGCGGCTGCCGGCGTGCCCCACATAGACATCCGCCGCACAAACGTTCCGGAAGCCGGCCTCCGCCGCACGCAGGCACAGATCGACATCCTCAAGGTAGCCGCGACCGAACTGAAGCCCGAGCGATCCCACCGCGTCCAGGCAGGCCCGCGTGATGTAGAGGCAGAAGCCGGTGCCGTTCGGCAGGTCGATGATCCGTCCGTCATTGATCGTGGCGACCATTGCGTCGATGGCGTGGATCTCCGCCACGGACGGCAACGGATTTTCCGTGAAGGCGCGCGGCAGGCTCGTGTTCTCGCCGTTGTTCGAGAGAGGCGTCACGGTGCCGATGTCGGGTGCCGAGTATGCGGCCCGGCGCAGACGATCGAGGACACCGGGGGACAGCACGGTGTCGGCGTTGAGGATCAGAACGTCGTTGCAAGAGGGGCGCCCGGCGAGCGCCCTGTTGACACTGGCGGCGAAACCGAGATTGACCGGATTCCTCAGGAGACGGATGGTTCCGCGTTGCTCCTGTTCATCGAGGAACCTGGCGATCTCGGGGTCCGGGGTCGCATCATCGATGGCGATGATCGTCCGCGTCAGGTGCCTGGGCGTGTCCGCCAGAAGGGTCGCGAGGCAAAGGCGGGTGGAGGCGAGATCGTCGTAGACCGGAAGGATGACGGTGACTCCCGGTCCTGTTCCATCAGTGCGGTGCAACATCGCGCCCGATGGATCTTCGCCCGCCGTCCGCGCGAAATCCGTCCCGAGGATCACCGCCTCCGGCCCGAACCCGCCAAGCCTGATCGTCCGGCGCCCATTCGGCCATGCGATGCGCACGCGTGCGGCGCTGCCCAAGATCGGTGCGAGCGCATGAGCCGGATCGGGCATGATCGAGACGGCACGCTCGTCTGAGTCGAACGCGACGGTCAGGCGCATCGGCTCCGTCCCGCGCCACGCCAGCCAGCCTTCGATCTCGTCGGCTCCTTCGCGGAAGGTTCCGACGGCGGGCGCCCGGTCTCCAGCCAGGATAGCGACCGCCTCGCCGAGCGGGCCCGCAACCGTTTCCCGGCGCGCGATGACCCGCGCGGCGCGGACGCGCTCCGCGGGCGAAGGAGCGCGCAGGAGCCAGCGCGCCGCGATGAGATTGTCAGGGTCAATCGTTGCGGCGGTTCGCGCATCGTCGATCGCGCCGTCGAGGTCGCCCAAGGCGCGCCGCGAGGCAGCCCGCAGCAGGAAGTCATGCGCTTCCGCAGGGGGGCGGATGCGACAGCGCCGGTCGGCGAATGCGTGGGCGCGATCGATATCGCCGGCTCGCAGCGCCCGCGCGGCGGCGACCGCGAGCGCACCCGCGTGCCGTGCCGGATCGAGGAGATCGCGCTCCATCATCGCGGGACGCCGTCATCGCCGAGCGGCGCAAGCTTCAATCCCGTCCGCCGCAACGCGCGGGAAACACGCGCGATGTCGGCTTCCGGCATGAAGGCCGCACCCCACACCGTGAAGTCCTGCGTTCGCGCCGTGAGGACAGTCGTGAAGCCCGCGGTCGCTAGAAGACGGCTCAAGGATTCCTGAGTGAAGCCGGTCCCGTGGCGCATGAAGGCGTTGCCGCGCGCGATGGAGGCGGCATGACCGTAGAGCATGTCGGCTGCAGTGATGGGCCCTGCAGGAGACCGGTAGGCCTCGTAGTCTAGCCCATGGTTGAGGATCAGTTCCGCCACAGCACGCAGGTCGGGGCTGCGGATCAGCACGAAGCCGGTGGGCGCCAAGACTCGGCGGAACTCCGCCAGCGCCAAGGTGACTTCGTGTGCACAGAGATGTTCGAGGTTGTGCGAGCACCAGATCGCATCGCAGCTCGACGCCTCGACCTGCCGAAGATCCACAATCGACGCGACGAGATCCGGATCGACCGTCGGATCGATATCGAGCCGCACCTCCCTCCACGCGGGGCCCTGGAAAATGCGATGGAGCTTCGTCGGACCTGCCGGACCGGAGCCGACATGAAGGACGCGGGGACGCGTCGCATCGAAGGGCATTGACGCCACACGCGAGGCCGGGCGGGCGTCCGCAAGCTCGGTGTCGTCCGAATCGAAGCGCATCCGGACGCGGGCCGTGGATGGCAGAAGGGAGGTCCTCATCGCCGGTTCTCTCCGTTCAGGCCGCCTCGGAGATCTCAATGAGATAGCGGCCGTAGGACGTCTTCGAAAACTGACGCCCGCGGTCACGCACGTGCTCGCGTCCGACGAAGCCGTTGGCGAGGGCGATCTCCTCTAGGCACGCGATGATGACGCCCTGACGGTTCTGCACCACCCGCACGAACTCGGAGGCTTCGAGCAGGCTCTCGTGCGTGCCGGTGTCGAGCCACGCGAAGCCGCGCGAGAGCGGCTCGACATGGAGCTCGCCCATCTCGAGATAGGCTTGGTTGACATCGGTAATCTCGTATTCGCCACGCTCGGAAGGTTTCACCTGCGCCGCGATCTCCACCACCCTGTTGTCGTAAAAGTAGAGGCCCGTGACGGCGAGGTCGGATTCGGGGTTCGCGGGCTTCTCGACGATGCGTTTCGCCTTGCCGCGGTCGTCGAGCGTGATCACGCCGTAGCGTTGCGGATCGTCCACGCGATAAGCGAACACCGTGGCACCGTGATTGCGGCCCCGAGCGCGGTGGAGAACCTGGTGCAGGCCTGCGCCGAAGAAGATGTTGTCTCCGAGGATCAGCGCGACGCTGTCATCGCCGATGAAGTCCCGCCCGATCACGAAGGCCTGCGCCAGTCCGTTCGGCTCAGGCTGGACCGCATAGCACATCCGCAAGCCGAGCACTGCTTCGTCGCCGAACAGGCGCTGATAGTTTTCGAGATATTCAGGAGACGATATGATCATGATATCTCGAATGCCGGCAAGCATCAGGACCGACATTGGATAGTATATCATCGGCTTATCGTAGATCGGCAGCAACTGTTTGTTGACCGCGAGGGTGGCGGGGTGCAAACGCGTGCCTGAACCGCCTGCGAGGATGATACCCTTCATAATTCGCCTCTCGTCAAAACGGAGAAGGAGGATTGGATACTCAGGCGGTGCGTAGGCCGAGACGGTCGCCGGCGTATCGGCTGGAGCGCAGCCCCTGCCACCACGCGTGGTGATCGAGGTACCAGCGGACGGTCCGCGAGAGCCCAGCCTCGAACGGTGTAGCGGGGCTCCAGCCGAGTTCCTTCCGGATGTTCCGGGTATCGACCGCATATCGCTGGTCGTGCCCGGGCCGGTCGGCCACGAAAGTCACGAGATCGGCGTGCGGGGTACCGTCCCTGCGCGGACGCAAGTTGTCGAGTGTCGCGCAGATCGCCTGGACCACCTCGAGATTTGTCCGCTCGGCATTGCCGCCGACATTGTACGTCGCCCCGGGCCGCCCTTTCGCGAGGACGGCGAGCAGGGCGTCGACGTGATCATCGACGAACAGCCAGTCCCGGACATTGGCGCCAGTCCCGTAGACCGGGAGCCGCTCGCCCGCGAGCGCCTTGATGGTCACGAGCGGGATAAGCTTTTCGGGAAACTGGTAGGGCCCGTAATTGTTGGAGCAGTTCGAGAGGAGGGTCGGCAAGCCGTAGGTGTGATGCCAGGCCCGCACGAGATGGTCCGAGCTGGCCTTGGACGCCGAGTAAGGGGAGCGCGGATCGTAGGGGGTGGTCTCGGAGAAGAGGCCGGTGTCGCCGAGTGAGCCGAAGACTTCGTCGGTCGAGATGTGCTGGAAGCGAAAGCGCTCCTGACGATCGGAGGGGAGAGTCCGCCAATAGGCGAGCGCTGCCTCAAGGAGTGTCAACGTGCCGACGACGTTGGTGTGCACGAATGCGGCAGGTCCCTCGATCGAGCGATCGACATGCGACTCCGCGGCCAGATGCAGGATCGCTTCCGGCTGGAAATGGTTGATCGTGGCCTCGACAAGGGCACGATCGCAGATGTCGCCCATGACGAAGGCGTATCGGGGATGGGAGGCCACGCTCTGAAGCGAGGTCAGGGTGCCCGCATAGGTCAGCTTGTCGAGGTTGAGGATCTCATGCTCCGTCTCGGAGATGAGATGCCGCACGAGCGCTGACCCGATGAAGCCGGCACCGCCAGTGACGAGGATGCGCATGAGAATCCCTGACGAATGAGAGACGGGCTCAGGCAGCGCTTTCCAAGGCGCCGAGATCCCAGGAGGCGCGAAGCTCGGCCTGGACTTTCGAGACCCGCGCGCGCAACTCCGGATCATCGGGAACGCTGGCCAGAGCGAGGTCTTGGACGCGCGCAATCTCACCGAAATGCTGCGGCTTGGCGAGCGCGTGCGTGACGCTCAGGGCGTGCCGGCGATGATGATTTAACGGATCGGCGACGTACGCGACGTCGCCGCCGGCAAGGCAGCTTTCGAGGTAGACCCGCCAATCTCCGGCGCAGTGAAACCTGAAGGCTTCGTCCCCGAGGCGACGGAACACGTCGCGAAGTTGCTCACCGTCCCAGAGAACCGCGCTGACGTTGAGGACGAGGTTCCGAACGACGAGGAACCGGCGCAAGAAGTCCAGCGGCGCGAAAGCGGCATCAGTGTCGAGCCCGCGGTCTCCATCGGCCGCGTAATAGCCCTTGTAATTCTCGTAGACGGTCCGTCCCTCGCTATCGATTGCCTGCGAGTCGCAGAAAGCGAATCCAGGCTTCGGTAAGCTCGCCAGAGCTGGGACCAGACGTTCGAGGAAGGCAGGATCCGCCGCATCGTCGGCCTCGGCGATCCAAACATGGTCGCCATGGACGCAGTCGAGACCTTTTTTCCACTGTCGGAAGACGTTGCCTGAATTGGTCCGCCGCATCACAAGATCGACCGTTCGTTGCGCCTTTTCGCTCGCGGCGGCGACGCTCGCGACGCTGTCGTCCGTCGAGGCATCGTCGAGCACGATGATCTCCCGTACCGGGTAGGTCTGCTCGAAGATCGAGGTCAGGCGTTCATCGAGGAATCGCGCGTAGTTGTAGTTCGGCACAACAACCGACACGCTCTTGAGATCAGGAAACAGGACCTTCGCCAAGTCGAAGCAGTAGTCGCCCCAGTCGAAATGCTTGCGCACGAACTCGGCTCGCTCTGCCTTCAGGCCTTCATCCCCGTTCTGGGCGACCAGGGCGCGCGCGGCCGCGGTAAACGCCTCGAAGTCCCCGAAGGGCAGGAGGCGTCCGAGCTTGGGGTCGGCAAGCAGTTCCGAGAAGCCGCCGCAATCGGTGAAGCCGACGACGCCGAGTCCGGCGGCGAGTGCCTCAAGCACGACGGTCGGATAGGGATCCTCGCGCGAGGGCAGGAAGACGAAATCGGCGAGCCCGTAGAAGCGGGCGACATCCGACCTGTGTCCTGCGAAATGCAGAGTGGAACTCGCCGCACGGGCTCTGTCGGCGGTGATCCAAGTCGCGACCGCGGGATCGAGGGCCCCGACCCACACGAAGTGCAGAGCGGGGTCAACGCTCTGCATCTGGCGCGAGAAATTGGCGAAGACATCGACGCCCTTGCGCAGATCGCCGTAGCCGACGCCGAGCACGATGCGCGCCTCGGGGGGCAGGCCGAGCTCCTCGCGCAGCCCCGGCAGGTCGCCTGCCGCAGTCACGTCGTTGTAGAGCCCCTGCTCCCGCAGCAGCGCCCGCTCCGATCCGGTGCCGGTCAGTGCATAGAAGCGGTCCGCGACGTAGCTCGATGCGAAGATGACGTGGTCCGCCTTCTCGGCCAGCGCCTGGCAACTGCCTTCGAGCCCATAAGATCTTATGAGCGAGGGGAGTTCGTGGACAAGTGAGATCACCCTGAAATCATGACCCTTCAGCCAGGGAACGAGGCTTCCGGAGGCCGAGGTATTGGTCAGCGCGTGGGCGTAGCCGGCCCGTCGCAACCGCCGCAGCACATCGCCGGTCGGCTCCTCCGCGCCGAGAAGGACCGGACCCACGGCCTTGTAGTCCTCGACGAGATCGCCGCCCGTCAGCAGGTAGAAGGCGATGTCGAACCCGAAGTCGCGCAGCTGACGACCGATGTTGAGAAGAAGATATTGCGCGCCCGCCGGGAAGGCATCGTGGCCGACGAGGAGGATCCTGCGACGCCCGTCCTCTTTGACCGGGGGCTCCTGCGACAGGACCCGCGCGACCGCGTTGAGATACGCCCAACCGTGGTGCAGATCCGGCTCAAGATAGGCACCTTCGCACCACTCGTTCCAGGCGTTCACGAAGACGAGGGGTTCGCCCTCGATCGGAGAGCGGCACGCGATCGCGCAGGTCGCCTCGAACCAAGCCGAGAACTTCGCCGGCGTCGATCCGTGGATACAGAGGCCGCTGCCCTGCTTGCGGGCATCGTTGTCCCACATCGGCAGGACCGTCTTGATGAGCGGAAAGGCGTCCGGCTCGTCGGCGAGGGCGATCGTGGCGACCTCGTCGTAATCGAAGACCTGGCCCGAAAAATTCCAGTCGAGGACGTGCTGGCTCTGAGCGGTGTCGTTGGCGCGGGCGGTGACCTTGTGCGGTGGAAACTCCATCGCACCGTCGAGGCCGAACGGTCGCGGATCCTCGTCGCCGAAGGCCTGGGACATGAACAGGATCGGCTCGACCCCGAGACGCGCCTTGATGCCTGCCCGCAACCGCCGGAAAAAGTCGACGGCGTTCGGAATGATGCCGGGACGATAGATCGTGAGAAGCGGGCGTCCGCCGATCCTGTAGTAGCGGGGCGAGGCGAAGTAACCCGCCAGACAGTCGAATAAGGCCTCATCATGCCCCGGATCGTAATCCTGGCGCAGGAGGATATCCTGTTCCTGTCCATCCCACCGGCGGGTCCAGTTCTCGTTCGCCCACATCAGGCAGAACGGCATCGTCAGGCTTTCGTCCTGGACGAACAGGTCGAGGGGCTTCTCCAGTACTCTCCGGCCGTTAAACCAATAGAAGTAGTAGCAAAATCCAAATATTCCCGAATTTTGCGCGGCATGGACCTGTTTGCGGATCGTGCGCGGATCGAGCAAGTCGTAGTAACCGAGATCGCGGGGTGTGCGCGGCTGGTAGTGGCCGGCAAAGCGCGGCTGCCCGCGCGAGAGGTTTCGCCACTCGGTGAAGCCTGTGCCCCAGAATGCGTCGTTCTCCGGGATCGGATGCATCTGCGGCAGGTAGAAGGCGAAGGTCTTGACCGGGCTTCGGCCGGGCTCGACGGCCACCGGTTCGCTTTCGAAGAACGGGCCGGGTTGCGAGAAGGTACGGACCTCGCCTGCGATCGACGGCTCGTCGGCGGGCGGGGCAGGCAGGAATCCCTGGAAGCGCCCGGCCGAAAGATAGTGCAGCAATGCGGACTGCGCTGTGTCTCCGTTCAGGTACGTCTGGTAGTAGAATTTGGCATTGAACGCGCGTGATGCACGCCGCCCTTCGCGGACGCCCCATTCCGCGTAATGCTTGTAAGGGTCCGCGAGCGAGCGCAGGTCCGCATTGAGATCGAGGTAGCGGACGACGTCGAAGAAGCGGTTAGGGCTGCGGATGCGCCGGTTCGAGAGATAGTCTCGCAGCCCGTCGACCTCGCGGTCGAGGGAGTAGGTCTCGGCGTACCACGCCCCATCGAAATGAAGGCTGGTGCTCGCCCGTGCGGCACTGCCGACGCGGATGTAGTGGACGAGACGGTTGCATTCCGGTCGCACGAGGGTCGAAGCGGAATAAGCCTCGGGGTCGAAGTAGAACGAGGCCTGCCGCCCCTCAGCGTCGCCGGCCACGAGGTAGTGCAGCAAGGGGTTCATGCCGACGGCGGCGATGTCGGGGTACCGGTCCAGATAGTAGGCGTCGTCGAACAGCCCGCTGAGCCGGACGAGTCCGTAGGCGCTTGCAAGGTCGTCCTCGGGAACCAGACCCTTGGCGGCCTCGGCGGCGATGAAGCGTTCGATCTCGCCCGCCGTCGGCAGCGTCGCGCCTGCCTCCAGCACCTCACCAGCACTCATCACACGGATCGGCAGCGTCGGATCGAGCGCGGCATGAGCGCTGACGCGGGCCGCATCGACATCGCTCCAGCGAATTCGAAAACCGCACTCGGCATCGTGCCCCGCCTTTGCCGCCTCCGCATGAAATCGCAGTGCGAAGACCGTCGCGATCACGTCCTGGCCGATGACGACGTCGATGCGGGCCGGGCGCTCGGCCACCCGCCGCTCGTGACAAAAGCCTGATATGCCGTCTTCCGAGACGGTCTCGACGGCCCCGCGAGGCCGGCTCGGGACAGCCAAAAGCAAAGCCGGCTCGCTCCCATCGGCTGGCGCCGAAGCGGCCCGGCGTTCGATCGTCAAACCATCCGTCATTCCGCAGACCCCTTTCGTACTTCAGTACAGGCTGGCGGACGAAGACTGATTTAAAGCTGCCACCTTATTTTGCTCGAAAATATCCTCCAAATTATCATTTAAAATGTGAGAATATTCGAAGTGCCTCGGACGATTTTTTCGTTTAACTCGAAGCTTTGCGTGATGCCCGAGCCTTGAGGGGGACTGGGAGATGGTCGCTGCCGTTCAGGGGCTTCCAATGATCAAGCTCGTCGCGGCGGAATGCCGGCTATTCCAGGACGGCGACGTCGCGCCGGCGGAGGCGCGGCTCGTCGCGTTCGAAGGGCGCCGCGCCCTCGTCTTCGCCCGTGATCCTTCGATGGCCCTGCGCTTTTCAATCGGCGACGAGCCCGTCGTCCCAATCCGGACGACAGTGCACGGCGAGGAGGCGCTCGGCGGCCTCAACCTTCTGCGCAATCCCGATTTCTCCGAACCGCACCTGCCCTGGCGCGCCGCGGCTACCGTGGGTGTCCGGACGGGCCGGGACATCACGGAAGCATGGACGCTGGAGGACGGCCACACCGCTTTTCTCGTTGGCGAAGGCGTGGCGGAGATCGCCGCATCCTATGTCGGCGAGGACGGTTGCGATCGCATCGCGGCGTTGGGCGGCCGGCGCTACGAAGCCCGCGGCCTGTTTGGCCTTCATCGCTGCGAGGCCCTGCTGCGTCTCGAAGCTCTGCGCGCCGATGGCTGTGTTGTGGCCTTCGCTGAGCAGACAATCGAAAAGCGGCTCGGCGGCCGCAAGATTGACGACTACGCCGCCGCCGCCGCCGCCCTGACCGTGCCGTATGAAGCCTGCTTCGTCCGACTCAGCCTGGCGTTGCGACCTCTGGGGGGGCAAGCCGCGCACCTCTTCTTCACCCGCCTCCACCTCGGTCTCGCGGGAGGTGGGGCGAGGCCGCCGTTTCGCCCCGGCCTCACCCCGCAGGAAACCGTCGCGTTCGCGCAGGGTGCCCGTCTGCTGGAATGTCTGCTGCCTCCTCTCTGGCAGCCGGGCGACGCCCTCAACATTCAGGACGAAGCGAGTCGGCCGTTACCGGGAACTCCGATACAGCTTGCCGAAGCGGGACGCCTCGGTTTTACGCTGCACGCTTTCGACGGGCTCAGACTGATCGGTGTCCTCACCGATCTTCCGTGTCCAAGCACGCTGGTTCTCTTGATCGACGACCGGGCGGCGGCCTTCGCCGAAGCGATCCCGGATGCCGAGGGCCGGGCCGAGATGGCCGTGCGCGTTCCGGATGCATGGCTCGATGGCCGCCCCCATACGATCGCGCTGATCGAGTCCACCACCGGGGCCGCCCTTTTCCGCACGGCTGAGGTTTTGCGCGCCGTGATCAACTCAGGGGAAGAAAGGGATGCGGCGGGGCGCCACATGGTCGCCGCGCCGGACCAGGATCTGGCGCGGGAGCGCTATCGCGGCCTCGCGGCGCATCTCGATCAACTGGCTTCGGGCGAAGCCTCGGCACCGGTGACGATCGCGGCGCGATGCCACGCCATCCTCGCGGGTCATGAACTCCCGGGCGAGGGCGGGCCTCTCGCTTTGCCCTCATCGAAAACGCCGGACGTGTCGATCGTCCTCTCCGGCGGGCGCGATGCGTTCTCGCTCTGGCGCTGCGCCGCCGCGCTTATTTTTGCCAGTCCACGCGCCGACTTCGAGACCATCCTGCTCGATCCGATGCCGGCAGGAATCGAAGAACTCGTCACGGGGTTGAACGGCCTCGCTGCGCAGGCGGGAGAACGATCACTCTACGCGCGGATCGCTGCGAAAGCGCGGGGCCGACGAATCGTCTTCCTGAAGATCGGTTGCGAGCCCGTCGCAGGTTGGCTCGACGCGCTGTCGGAAACCTTCACTCTGTTCGGTAACGTCGGCGCCGCAGGCCCCAAGATCCTCGATCGAACCGGCCGTCTCGCTGAGGCGGGGCGCATCGTCTGGGCCTCCGGTGCCGTCGAGCCGCTGAGCTTCGGCGGCAATCCGCGCGATCCGCGTGCCTCCTACGCCCGGCAGGTCGACCTGCTCGGCCCCGATGCCATCATGATCGATCGCGAGGGCCTTGCCGAACTGGCGCGGACCGACTCGATCGGGCTTCAATCGGTCCCGGATGCGGCCGAAATCACCTTCACGCTCGCCGAAGTCGGCCGCCGGATCGTCTATATGCCCGCCGCGGCGGTCGTGCGCGACAGCCTGGATCCGATGCGATCCGTGAACGGATACTCGACTTCGGCGTTCCCTGGACCGGCACATGCCGACATTTCTCAAGCCGCGGCACCGAGCGACGCCGCCTTCCGCCGACGCTGGTTCGATTCCTATCGCCGTAACCTGCCGCAGGGCACTCCGCCCTGGCGATCCGCCGATCGCCATGTCGCCGGCAGGGCCCTCGTCATCGATCTGTGCATCCCGCGACCCGATGTCGACGCCGGCAGCTATGCAGCCGATCAGGAAATTCGCCTGCTGCAGGCGCTGGGCTACAAGGTCACGGTCCTGCCCCTCAATCTCGCGCATCTCGGCCGCTACACCGAGACGCTGCAGGCCCGCGGCATCGAAGTCCTCTATGCCCCCTTTGTCGAAAGCGTCGAAGACGCCCTGGCAGCCCGCGCCGATGCCTTCGATCTCGTGTACATCACCCGCTACAACGTTGCCCGGGTCGTGCTACCGCTGCTTCGGCGCTACCAACGCGGGGCGAAGCGCATCCTGAATGTCGCCGACCTGCACTTCCTGCGCGAATTGCGCGCCGCGCTGGCCGTCAATAGTCCGGAGGCGGTCCGGCGCAGCCAACTGACCCGGGAGACCGAACTCGCCCTGATGCGCGAGGTCGATCTGACCCTCACATACACCGAGGTCGAAGCGGCGGTGATCCTCAGTCACCACCTCGGTCGTACGAAAGTGGGTCAGGTCCCCTGGGTGGCACCTGCGCCCAATCGGGCGGTCCCGCTGGCGGGTCGGCGACATCTCGCCTTTCTCGGCAGCTTCGGGCATCGGCCTAATCTTGAGGCGATGCAGATCTTCACACGCCACGTCATGCCGCTTCTGCGTAACCGCCTGCCCGGAACCGAACTGCACATTTTCGGCAGCCAGATCGACGAGGAGGTGCGCGCCCTGGCAAGCTCCGACATCGTGGTGCGCGGGCATGCGGCGACGGTGGCAGAAGTCTACGACGGTGCACGGGTGTTCGTGGCCCCCTTGGTCTCCGGGGCCGGCATCAAAGGCAAGGTGATCGGTGCGATGGCCTATGGCTGTCCGACCGTGCTCTCCCCGGTCGCCGCCGAAGGCATCGGCGGGCGTGCCGGCCACGATTTCCTGCTGGCCGAGGACCCGGAGGCCTGGGTCGACGCTATCGCCAGCCTCTGCGAGGACGACGTTCGCTGGCAGGCGATCGCCGAGAGCGGACGTGACCTCACCCGGACGACCTACGGTTTCGACCGCGGCGTTGCTGCATTGCGCCAGGCGCTCGAGAGCATCGACATTCTGCTTCCGCGCCGAAGCGACGCCCTTTGCGGCCGCTGACAGAAGCCGCGGGCCCGCTCAAGGCGCCGCGCGGGCTCGCAGCACCCAGCCTCGCGTGCGGGAAAGCTCGTCCCGCGATGCCTCAGGCAAGCCGGTGCGACAGGCCGTTGTTCTCGAGGAAGCTCTTATAGGCTGGGTAAAGTGTTGCGTATCGGGATTTAAAGTTCTCGAGATCGGTCTGGATATAGAGATCGCGGATGTCGATCCTCTCGAGATCGAGGATGCTCGCATGGGGCAACCCGAGGAAGCCGCACATGTCGGCGGTGCGTGTGTCGTGGCAGATGACGAAGGCGGGCACGCCATTCTGCAGCGCCAGAATACATCCATGAAAGCGCGTGCCGGTGACGAAGTCGCACGCGCGGATCGCCGCCTCCCATTCCTCGACACGGAAGAAGACGCGCATGCGCTTTCGCAGCCAAGCCCTTAGAGCGGGCTCCGGCGCCACGCCGGCGAAAAGGGTGGCGAGCCGGTCAAGGGCTGCCGCCTGCTCGGACCCACCGTAGGACTCCGCCAACACGATCTCGTCGCCTTCGCTCTGAGCGACGAAGTCGGCCCCCCAGATCACGCCTTCGGCGATGAGGCCGCGGACCAGCGACTCCATGCGGCCGGCATCGAAGGAGTGGCGGTAGACGTCGCGTGAGGCGTTGACGACGATGCGTGGATGCTCGGGAAGCGGCGCCTTCTCGATCGCAATCTCCGGTCGGCAACTCACGTAATAGGAGGGGCAGCCGGTCACTTGGACGTTGTGGATGCCCTTGGCTTCAAGCACCGCCTTCGTGAAGGGTCCGCGGACGCCGATCTGGTGACTGCGCTCCGCGACCACGCGCACCAGCCGCTCGGTTCCAGACTGGAGCTCAATAGTGGTGCTGTAACTGTTCGACTGCGCACCGAGGCCGACCATCATGCAGGGCAACTTGGTTGCCTCGATGTAGCTCGCCATCCCGGCCAGGTCGCAGCCAGGATGCAGGAAGTTCGCCGCCGCGATCACGAACATGTCGAATTCCTCGCCGACCTGCTGCGGCGGGATCCTGTAATCCCAGCTCACCCGCGTCGTGCGGAGTTCCCGCAGAAGGCTGTGGGCGATGATCTGATTTCCGGTATTGCCCCCGGTCTGAGCGAGCTTCGCTTCCCAATGCGCGTCCGCAGGTAGGCTGATCGACGGCGACGCTCCGAGCAGGAAGACGCGCATACACTGACACTCCTCAGCGGAAATCTTTCGTTCGCGCCGGCCCGTGCGCATGAGGATCAAGGCAGGACACCGGTCGAAACACCCTAGGCGGAGATTTCAAAGAGAATAGCGAAGAGCTTGCGCAGATTTTTAGCTAAATCTCGGCCGATCCTGCGGACGAAGTATTTACGACTGCGCGCGTCGATCTAGTGTCCGCGACGGCGCAAATTGCTCTAGTGCAGCGACGCACTCACTTCGTTCATGCGAGCCTGCACTCGCTCATTGTTTTTGCATCAATTTTTCCAGTCTCGGCTGACACCTCCGACGGGATCGATGCACTAGGCTGAGGCTTCGAGTCATCCGGGGCAAGGATTCGAATGATGGTGCCAGCGACCCTTTCGAGCAAGGCCACCTTGGCGGCACGCGCTTTCACGGCAGCTTGTGGGCTGCTTTGGCTCGGCACCGCTGCCGCCTCGGAGGTGCGCCTTCACGTAGACGGCCCGGTCGAGACCGTGTTCCGTTGGAAGCAGGATGGCTGCCCGTCGGACTTCATCCCTGACTCGCCGGCACGGGCCTTCCGGCGCCCGGACGGTTCGGTGATGCTGATCGCAGCCCATTTCCGGAACGGTTCGTTCGCGGGCCCCTCACTCGATCGCCTCAAGCCACGCTGCCACGCGTCGTCCGGCGGCGCGGAGTTGGACCAGCCCGAGCGCTTCGACGACCGGTTCTGGGTCCAGGGTCTGGCGCCGCTGCCGAAGGGCGGCCTCTTCGCACTCGTCAGTCACGAATACATGGGTAAACGCCATCCTGGACGTTGCCTCAGCGCGTCGCGGCCCGGTCCGCAATGCTGGTACAGCGCGATCGTGGGCGCCACGGCCGATGCGCAGGGCCTGAGCTTCTCCCTGGAACCACCGGCGACGCGGGTGGTGGCAGCCCCGCCGACCCGTTTCGACCCCGGGGCGACGGCCCGCACGGGCTTTTTTACCGCGACGAACATCGTGGAGGCGGGCGGGTGGCTGTATTTCGTGAGCTGGGCCGAGATCCCCGGAACGCGCGGCAACTGCTTGTTCCGTGCCCCGTCGGACAGCCCGGCCGGCCCCTGGCGCGCCCGTCGTGCTGGCGGCTTCACGGGATTCTTCCCGAGCGCCTACGAGACTGGGCGGGATGAGCACACCACGCCGACACGGTGCGACGTGATCGGTGCCGACCGGCAACTCGGAATCCTGCGCTCGATCGTCCGCTTGGAGACGGTCGATCTGTATGTCGGCGTCTTCTCGGTCGCGAACGGAATGCAGCGCCCGGCGGGGATCTATTACAGCCTCTCGCCCGATCTGCTGACCTGGGGCGAAGCCCGGATGCTCGTCGATCTGCGGCCGTGGTACGGCACGATGGAATGCGCAGCGTTTTACGATTATCCGTCTCTCATCGACCCGGCCAGTTCGTCTCCGACATTCGCGACGGCAGGACAGCACCTGCAACTCTACCTGACCCGGTTCAATTGGAGCACCTGCGATCGCGGGCTCGACCGAGACCTCGTCCGTCTGAGTATCGCGGTGCGGACCGGGGCGCCGTGATGGCCGCGCGCGGCAGGTGAGGGAAGCGAGAAGTTAAGAGCTCCTCACAAAACTCCCGATCACCGGGAGTTCTTCCTCTGGCCTCGGCGGCGCAGCGGCAGTTTTGTGAGAGGCTCTAAAGTCGAACGAGCCGCCGGCCAAAACACTCCTGATGACGGGAGGCTTGATCGGCAACTCGCTCCGTATCCAGTTCGAGGGGAGAGGGTTTTTCCCGTCGGGAGCCTCAAGCCGCTCTGCGTCGGGCACGGGCCTCAAGGCGCGCCCTCAGATCGTCGAGCTCGGTGCCGTCGACGAGGGTCGGGTAAGCCCGTCCGGCGCTGTCGTCGACCGGCGATTCGCTTTCCCCGTACAGGGCCTCGTATTCGGCGAAGTTTGCGAACATACGGCGATTGCCGTGATCGACATACGTCTCCGCGAGCGTGCCGTTGGAGATGATGACGTCGTGCTCCGCGAGTTCGATGTGAAGATACGCCACGACCGCAAGGCTGGAGTCCCGCACGATCGTCGAGCCGTTGACCAATCGGCCGGCTGGGACCAGCACACCATCGACGAGTATGGCATGTTCAGGCGAAATCAGCAGGTCGCGATAGGGCACGCCGTCGGATAGCGCATGGGCTCGCACACGCACCGGGACCACCTTCGGCGACCGTTCCGCAAATCGGCGCGAGAACGCACGGCGTCCGATCCAGCGCACGGCGCGGCCTCCCGCGGGAGTCGAGACGATGTCTCCGATAGCCAAGCTCTCGACCGGCACGTCGCCGTTCGGGGTGCGGATGAGAGTACCAGCCACGAAACAGGCGACTGAGACGACGCCAGGCGCCTTCAAGTCGTCGACCGTGACGCCTTCGATGATGATGGAGGCCGCCGTACCCGTGCCTGTGATCTCGACGTCGTTCCCGTTCTGCACGATCTGCAGGTCATCCAACGACGACACCCCGGCAAGGGAGGTCAGATCCAGCTTGTCGGCCGTCGGGTCGAAGTCGGTGATAACGACCGAACCGCTGGCGCTCGTCACGCGGATCGTGTCTGAACCGGACCCGGTCGTAATGACGTTGTCGCCCGAGCCTCCGTCGAGAACATCGGCGCCCGATCCGCCATCGAGGATGTCGTCGCCGGCACCGCCACTGAGCTCATCGTTCCCGATTCCTCCAGACAGCTGATCGTCGCCGGCTCCTCCCGACATCACGTCGCTGCCGGTTTCCCCATAGAGGATATCGTCGCCCGAGCCACCGATCATCACATCGTTGCCCGAGCCGCCGCGCAGTTCGTCGTCTCCGGATCCGCCATTGAGATAGTCGGCTCCAGAGCCGCCATTCAGGACGTCGTTGCCCGATCCGCCGAAAAGTCGATCCGCGCCGGAGCCGCCATTGAGCACGTCGTCGCCGCTACGACCGTAGATCGTATCGTTGTCGGACGTGCCGTTGATGATGTCGTTCGCCGAACTCCCATTCAGGTCAGCCATGGCACACCTCGTAAAGCGTGAGGAAGAAACAAGGTCCACCCATGCGCATCGGCCGAACGCCGTACGCGGGACTGCCACGCCGGACTGCGCGATCAGACCTCGACTGGGCAACAGCGCCTTCTGTAATCAATGGATCACAGACCACGCCTCAATCTCTTGATGGAGAGCATACTTTTGCGCCGAACATCCATTCACTTCGGCGAAAGAAAGCATTCCTTGAAAAGGAGCCCCGCCCGGTGCCTCGGGCGGCCGGGCGGGGCGATGCGATCAGGCGTGATCGCCGAACTTGATGTGCTCGACTCCACTGTAGGACAGCGTGGTCCCATCGCTGAACGACAACGTGGTCACGCCATTCTTGAGGCTCGTCGCGCTCACGTCGGACGCGAGGTGATCCTTGATCGTCAGGGTGTCGTCGCCATTGCCGCCGATGATTGTATCGCCGGCTCCGCCAAAGATGGCATCGTTGCCGTCGCCGCCGTTCAACCGGTCCGGACCGCTACCTCCGTCCAGCGTGTCGGCGCCGGCTCCGCCGAAGAGGGTGTCGCTTCCGATGCCACCGTAGAGGATGTCGTTGCCGGCATCTCCGTACAGCAGGTCGTTGCCCGTCCCACCGTAGAGTGTGTCGTTGCCGCCGCCACCGTAGAGGATGTCGTTGCCGCTATCGCCGTAGAGCAGATCGGCTCCGTCCTCGCCGTAGAGTTCGTCGGCTCCAGTGCCACCGTACAGCGTGTCTAGACCGGCGCCGCCATAGATCGTATCGCTACCGCTTCCGCCGTCGATCAAGTCGTTGCCGCCGTCGCCGTAGAGCTCGTCGGATCCCGAGCCGCCGGAGACTGTGTCGGCGCCAGCGCCAGCGCTCACGATGTCGTCTCCGTCACCGGAATAGATCGTGTCGGCACTGGTTCCGGTCAGTGTGAGGACATCGTTTCCGCTGCCCGAGACGACGATCTTGTCGGCGTTGCTACCGATTGTCGAGTCCACGTCGTCCGCTGTCGTGAAGACGATCGCGTTGGCCGACGCTGGTACGCCGCTCACGGTTCCCGAGACATCGCTGCCATAAACGACCACGTCGGCGGTCGAGGAGGGACGTTCACCGACGTCGACCAAGCTCGTTGCTGCCGTCGAGGCATCGCTGGCGCCGTAGACGCCGACATGCTCGAGCGTCGAGATGATCTCCTGGCGCAGTTCGTCCGAGACGCCGGAGGACGCCAGCGTATCGTCGAGCTCAGTGCGCGTATAGTTGTAGTTGCCCATCAACGTCTCCTTTTCGGAGTGAAAGGAAGAATCGTGACTCGACGGTCAGCGCCCCGTCATCGACACTCCGCGGAACATCCGCACCCTGCCCAAAGCCGAGCGCGAGGGAGGCGCGGGTGTCGGTCGCACGTCCGGCTCCGCTCGAGGCCGGACAGTTGCAAGGGTGAATCTCAGGCCGACGAGCGCCTCGCGCCCCGTCGGACACGTGAATTGCAGGCGCGGGCCAGAGGCGGCGAGAACTGGCGAGCCGAGGAAAAGGGCCTGCCCCTCCAGCACATAGCGTGAGGCGCCCCGTCCGCTCAGCTCGATGCTGATGCCGACGAGTGGTGCAGCCTCTCCGCGAGTCCCGGCGAAGGTGCCGGTTCCGCAGCTGTTGAAGCGGCGAAGCTTCAGGCCCCGGCTGACGACCGTGCAAAGCAGATCGACGTCGGGCGGCCGGCCGTGCCAGCGAATCGTGAGACCTTCGATCCGGCATGGCAAGCTCGGGCCGCCGATCCATTCGCCCATCTCGACTGGTACATCACCACGTCGCGAGACATGCGCCAGGACATCGATGCGAGGGGGAGCGGCGTATGGTGACCCATCGCCCTCGACCTCCGTGTCCAGGCTGTCCAGGCGTTCCAATTGTAGGTCGGCTTCGAGTGTACCGGTCGTGCCGGACGCGGTAATCACCATTTTGGTAGGCTGCTCAGCCCGAATGAAGATGCATTCGCCAGGTGCATTCAAAACGCGCTCGGCGGAGCCAGGTGCCGCGATAAGCGACAGGCCGGCCTCCGTGAAAGGCTCCACTTCAATTCGCGGAGCTCCACGCCCGGCTGTACTTGCGACATAGCGTAAAGCGAATATGCCCTTACCGACCGAAATGGTTCGGGATTGAGACTGTGGAACTAGTTTGGTAGCACCACTGCTCATCTTCGGCTCGCTGTGTCTCTCATGTTGCCGTTTGTTGCTAATTGGCGATGATCGTCACTGTCAACGCGATTGTGAACTCCGACGGATCAGATACGATTTGATAATTACTGTACATTTTTTTCCGATGCGGTAATTATCTGCGAAATAAATCCATAACTTACATATTAATTTGCGGCAATTATTCCTGTATACTTTGATGGGTGTTTTGGTGATACGATAGACCCCAAGATCGGATTTTGTGGCTGCAAAGCCGAAAATTGTCTTGGTTGTCAGCAGTCTTGCTTAGGCTCCCCCTGGCTAATGTGGAGGAACCCGCCAGCAGCAGAAAATCCTCAGTTCAATGGCGCTACTTGGTTGCGCGACGGCATCTCCTTCGCAGCGTCCCGTCGACGTGCTCTTCGTTCACGCGAACTTTCCCGGTCAATTTGCCCTCATCGCGGCCGACCTCGCCCGCACACCTCGCTACCGCGTCTTCGCGATCGGGTCGCAGACCGCTCGTTCACTCCCGGGCGTCGAACTGGCGACCTACGAGATGCCGGCGTCTCGGCCCCGTGACGTTCACGCATTCGCAGTCCGGTTTGACGTCGAGGGAAGACGGGCGGAGGAAGTGATTTACGCTGCTAATTCTCTCAAGTTGCGCGGAATGACACCGCGTGTGATTTTCGTTCATCCTGGCTGGGGAGAAAGCCTGCCGCTTCGTGAGCTCTTCCCCCAGGCGCGCATCTGCGTTTACTGTGAATTCTATTATCGGACATCTGGCGCCGACGTGGGATTCGATACCGAATTCCCACAATTCGGTGTAGATGGCCTGACCCGGATTGCCGCACGCAACGCATCGACCTTGCTTGCTTTGGCGGACGCGGATGCAGGCATCGCGCCGACACACTGGCAACGTGCGACCTTTCCCGTGGCGTTTCAGGATAAGATCGAGGTTATCCACGACGGCCTTGATGCTCGGCGGTTGATCCCCGGTAATGCGACGTTCTCTCACCCAGCTCTCGCCGGGCCGTTGCGCACCGGCGATGAAGTGGTGACGTACGTGGCGCGGGGGCTCGAGCCGTACCGCGGCTTTCACAGTTTTATGCGCGCACTCTCAAGAGTACTTACCGCACGTCCAACGGCGCAGATCTGCGTCGCCGGATCCGATCGCGTCTGTTACGGAACCGCTCCGACCGGTCATCGATCCTGGCGGGACATGATGCTCGCCGAACTGGACGGCACGCCCGGTTTGGACCGCGTCATATTTCTCGGACAACTGCCGCACGCACAATACCTCGATCTGCTTCGGGTATCCCGCGTGCACGTCTATCTGACATATCCTTTCGTGTTATCTTGGTCGCTTCTCGATGCGATGGCGTTGGGATCACTCGTGATCGGATCGGACACCGCGCCCGTGCGCGAAGCAATCACGGACGGCGAGACTGGCCTCCTCGTGCCATTCTTCGAGCCTGATCAGATCGCTGCGCGCATGATAGAGGCATTGGTCGATCCGGAGCGATTTCAGGCGATCCGGGTGAAGGCGCGCGAGTCGGTGCTGAATCACTACGAGTTCGAGACACGGATCAAACCGGCTTACTACGGACTGATTGAACGCCTACTTCTCGCAGGAGAAAACCCCAGGTTCGTTGTCCAAGATGAGTATTCAACGAAGGCGGATAGAGAAGGTCGAGATAGTTTGCATGAATTTTACTGATTGTTACTCATAAGTAGTGAAAGTCAAAAACTTGCATCGATGCATTTGAAATCGATCTCGACATCTTGCGCTCAGTCATCGGAGCGCTGGTCGCGGACATCGCTGCCAAGGAGATGTGAGTTAGCGCGCATCCTTGAGTCTGGCGCAGATCCGACGCTGATGGGATCATGAGGCGCCGATTGGAGATGTTCGAGTTGGTCGAGCTTTTGTCGACCAAACATCTACCGCTTCGAACGCTTGAGACAGGTGATCGGCCCTCCGGTCTGGTTCGTCGTCCCGGGCTGCCTGGGAAATGCAGCGACGGCCGTCTTGTCTGCGGATCAGCATCGACTGATGCCCGTGCCACAAGCCTGATTGACTCGTTGTAGCATCGTCAGAAGCACGCTGAATATTTCGCATCACGATCGCTGCCCATTGCGATGCCTCGAAAATGGGTATTGCCGTCTGTCGGCAGCGGGTAGCGAGACTTCTGCCGGAGTTGTGGTTTGACGCCTTGGCAAAGCGGAGCGCGGACGCTTTCGGCCGAGGTGCAAGCTACGGCGAGGAAGCGGCCGTGGGGGCCGGCATTGCCCAGCCCGAGTTCACGCTATCGGCCACCGAAGCGATAGCGCATGACCCATTGGCGCGATCCGCCTGGCCAGCCGGGGAAATAGGGGTTGCCGCCATCGCTGCGGAGGCCGACCGGCAGGGAAACGATCTGCTGAACCGTCGGCTGGTTGATCGCGGCCATGGCGGCGCTCCAGCGGTTCGCGCCCCAGCGATTGCCCACGCACGACGCGTGTCCTTAGCGATCTCGTTGTGACCGCTCGTAGCCGTGCTGCTGAAGAATATGGCGCTGCGTCAATGGCTTCAACAACGGGCGAAGGCACGTGTATCCCCGCGTGTCAGGGGAGGGGAGGAGACAGAGGGAGATGGAATCCGTTCGCCGCTAAGCCGCTGATCCTAAACGCATAGACCCTGGACGTGTCGCTCACGCTGTCCCGTGCCCTCGTGACACCGGCCCACCTGACCAGTCCGTGGCGGCGGGGGCAATCCCCGGGCGGACCGACGCCCGTGGCAGGGCGTCGCCAAAATCCGTTCAGTTCGGTTCGGGTGGCTGATGAAGGCTGCGATGGGCGGATCAGCCAACCTGACAGCGCGCCGCTGACGCCGCATAACTCGGAGCGCCCGCATATTATCATAAAACTATAGTATGATTTTTAGCATGATCTTGAATAACTGACTCAATGTCAAAACTTTTTGTCGTTTTTGACGACGAATGTTCAGCCCATCCAGCGGGATCACAGCCAAGCTGATCCGACATTGCTTGCCGCACAGCGGGGGCTGCAAGAACACTTTCCGTTGAGCCGTCGACCAATATTCTAATATCAATCAAATAATCCCCCGATTTGGCCGGCTTGAACCAGTTTCGACCCGACAAATCCCGCGAACTCCCCTCTGGGGACGGCTTGTCATTCCTCCTTGGCCTGGAGATGGCCGAATGGATCGAGGCGAAAAGCCTCACCGGGGCCGATGCTGCCGATGTATCGGTCCACGCGGCCCGCGGTTGCCGGCGTCGGACCAATCGCAGCGTCTCGCATGATGCCTCACGCCCTTCGGGCGCAACCCCCGTTCGATACGTTCCCCGCCACTCTCGACTGAACTGTGCCCCATCACAGGCATGAATGATCCCGGCAGGGGTTATGATTTGAAGTTATGTTTAAAATTCCAAATCAGTTTAATTCCGGAAAAATTCATTTCGGTAATAAAACTTATTTTATTTGGCAAATATTATCTGAGGCCGTATGGTCAAGCTGCTGGAAGTTGTTCCAGCCAAATCACTTAAAATGCTGCAACACTGGATTTCGCAGAGGCGCGAAGTCTGTGATTGCACGACGATTTGGGTCGATGCCAGTACGCAGACGTGTCTGGCGTCGGATGCGGGGACACCATGCGAAATCTCAGGTTAATTCTGCTCTGCACTTCGGCTGTGATGATCGCTGGAGAACCTGCACTCGCTGCGGATCTGCCTGTCAAAAAGGCCGCCCCCGTCGAGTATGTGCGCGTCTGCACGACGTATGGTGCAGGATTTTTCTATATTCCTGGAAGTGATACTTGCCTCCGAATCTCCGGCCGGGCGCGGTATGATTTCCTGTATCAGTCGAGCAAGGTCCGCACTGGCGCAGGCGGTGACCTCACCGGATATGTCGGCCTCCTCCGCCTCAACTTCGATGCCCGGACGCAGACCGATTACGGCACGCTCCGCGCCTTCGTGCGTGCGGATATTGCGACCCGTAGCGGCCCCTTTGTGACTTCGGGCTCGCGTCAGCGGGAGGGGCAGGCTTTCCCCGGAATCGGCGGAGACGCCTTCGGTCGAACGCAGGATTTCGTCAACGCGGACAAAGCCTTCATCCAATTCGTAGGTCTCACGGCTGGGCGCGCATCCTCTTTCTTCGACTTTTACGCCCACGATTTTGAAATGATTGGCGGCACCGCCGGATCCGACAATTATAGCACGAATCTGCTGGCCTATTCGGCAGTACTCGGTAATGGCGTGACCCTCACGGCGTCGATGGAAGATCCGACCTACCGGCGTTTCCCGGTTTTCGGCACGGGCGCAGCCGTTGGTGCGTTTTCGGCCGCGGGTGGATTCGCTGGCTACAGCAACGGCTTCAACCCCTTCACACCTGCGACCTTCCTCGCTCCCATTATCGTCGCGCCGGGCACCGTCGCCTTCGCCGACGTGACGCAGAAGAGCCGGATGCCCGACTTCGTCGGCGTCGCCCGCATCGATCAAGCCTGGGGTTCCGCCCAGATCTCCGCCGCCGTGCACGAAATCAACGTCGGCGATGCAGTCTCGACCGTCACCGGAATCGGTACCGCGACGGCCGGGCTCGGCGTTTCGCCGACCGGCCGCGCCGCGAACGCCTATGGCTTCGCCGTTCAGGGCGGTTTGAAGGTCAACCTCCCCTTCATCGCCAAGGGTGACGCGCTCTACCTGCAGGGCGCCTATGCCCGGGGCGGGATCACTTATACCGGCATTTCGAACTACACGGCTCCGTATGACGCACTTGCCGCAGCACCAGTCGGTGGCGGGTCTTTCCTGCAATACTACGCAGATGCCGTGCTGAACCCGGCGACCGGGCGGCTCGAACTTTCCACGTCATTTTCCGCAGTGGCGTCTCTGCTGCACTACTGGTCACCTGATTGGCGCTCGTCCGTATTCGGCAGCTACGCGCAGATCGACTATAATTCTCGTGGCCGTAATGCGCTCGGAGCACTCGGCTTCGGCTTCGCTCCGAACGGCACCAATGCCGCCAACGCCCTCGCCTTCTCGACGAGCCCGATTTTGCGCGGCAACAACCAGATCGTCACCGGTGCCAACCTGATCTGGACCCCAGTGAAGGATCTCGATATCGGCGTGGAAGGCGAGTATGTCCGCACGGCCCTAAACAGCGGCGTAACGCCCGACATCTCGAAGAATTCGCTGCGCAACATCAGTTCGCAGGATGCTGCCCAGTTCCGCTTCCGCGTACAGAGAGATTTCTGACGCCACCCTCTCTGTCCGAAGGACGGCCAGACGCCCGACAGCGCGGCGCCCTCCGGGTGCCATGCCGTGATCCGGCCCAAAATCATCCACGCCCCTGCGCCCGGCCTCACGGCCGGGCTTTTCATTTGTGCGAGGGCCACTCTATTGAATTGACATTCAACGAATAAAACTTTTTTTCATTGCGTCACAGCCAAGATGATCTACAAAAAAGTCAGCTCAGCGGTGGCTTAGCTGGCCTTCGCCGAGCGATTGCTTAGGTTTCCGTGCCGATCGACCCAGGTACCGGGGTCGGTCGGCTCTCAACCAAAGCTTCAGACCCTTCACTCAGCCGACCGGGAAACCGGTCGGCTTTTTCTTGTTCGGCAGGGTGAAATTTAAATGCGTTTTGCAAATCAAAATGCATGTTCGATATCAAACCATTATTGTTCGATAAAATGTTGAATTTATACTTTGATAGCGGCAATATAGCGACATGTCGCCGAGGGGCGACGCCACCAATACGAGAGACCGCGATGAAGACCTTTGCTCTGGCCTGCACCATCGGCGCTGTTCTGATGTCCGGCGCGGCCTATGCCGAAGGCGCCCAGCAGCGCATCGATCCCCGTCTGATCACCCTCACGGGCGGCGATGGGCTCGATGCCGATGCCTATGCGCAGGGGAACGATCATACCGGTGGCATGTGGGAGGGCGCCACCGGTTCCAGCAGCTCGTTGGCGGCCCAGCGGCCGACCTACGTGGGTTCCATTCCGGTCAACCGCCAGTGGAGCCGATTGCCGGCGAATCGTCGTCGGCCCTACGGTGACGCCTACTGAAGAAGGAACGCCAGGCGGTTCTCTCTGGGATGAGAGAGAACCGTCGAGCTCTTATGCGCGCACTGTCGCCAACCGTGGGAGTGGCTCTGCCGCCGTGACGGGCGGCGTCCAGACCAGGGTCGCGCGCGTGCCCCCCTCATCGCTCGCGATGGTGAAACGAGCGCTGTGCAGCCTCGCGATGGAATCGACGAGGCTGAGGCCGATGCCAAAGCCGCTCTTTCCCGTTATCAGGGCTCCCCGGCGGTAGCGCTCCCGAACGGCTCCGAGTTCCTTCTCGGGGATCCCGCAGCCGGTATCGGACACGCGGATGCCAGGCGGATCGCGCATCAAGGCGACATCCACACGTCCGCCGGATGGCGTGAACTTCAGGGCGTTGTCGATGAGATTGCTGACTGCTTCAAAGATGAGGCTGCGGTCACCCTCAACCGCGCACGGATCGTTCGGCCGTTCCCAGCTCAGTGCGATCTCGCGTTCCAGGGCCAGGGGCTCGTAGTACTCGACCGCATCCTCCAGCAGCCGGGCGAGATCGACGTGCGTGAACCCGGAGCGGCGCAGGCGATCTTCCATCTCCGAGATGCGGAGCAGCGCCGAGAAGCGCACCACGATATCCTTTACCTCGGCGAGCGCGTCCTCGTTACAGGCGCGGAACGCCTCCATGGTGTCGGCCTTGCGCAGGGAACGCTCGAGCGTTCCGACCACGCGGGTCAGGGGGGTACGGAGATCGTGAGCGATGTTCTCGTTCACACCCTTGATTTCGAGCATCAGCCGTTCGAGTTGGTCGAGCATGTCGTTCACGATGCGGGTCAGGTGGGCGAGATCGGCTGAAACGCCCCGTGTCGGAAGGCGCTCGCTCAGATCGCCGCGCATAATACGCTCGACAGCCTTGGTGATCGCGTCGTTCTGGCGGAGCGAGCCCGCACCGAAGATCACCGCGCCGACGAGGCCGATGATGATCGTCGCCGCCATGCCCCAGAAGAAGGTCTCGACGAGGGCCTTCTCCAGCGCTTCTAGATCCTTGGCGGAGCGACTGACGAGAACGAATTCACCGGTCGGAAGGCGCGTCAACTGGCTGAACAGCGTGCGCAATCCTTCGGCTCCCTCCTGCGTGAGGATGAAGGGCCGATTGAACGGAGCCTTGTCCGGAAAGGGAATTGGCGCCCCCGCCTTATGGCTACGGTCCGCGCCGAACAGCACGAGCGGACGTCCGCCTTCCGCGAAATCCTCCGACGCATCGATGCGCTCACGCAGGGCGTGCGGCGGCAGGCTCAGGAGGTGCTTCGACTCCCAGCTTACCCACTCGAACGCCGCCCGGCGCCCATAGCTGCGGGTGTCGACGTAGAGAAAGGCGGACAGCGCGAGCGAGGCGGTTCCGAAGGTCGCGAAGAAGAGGCACGCGACCCGGAAACCGCTCGTGCGGCGAACTTCAAGCAATCGCACGGAGGATGAATCCGGTATTTCGTACCGTGTGGATGCGAGGGTTCAGTCCATCCGGATCGAGCTTTTTGCGGATCTTGCCGATATGGACGTCGATGACGCTCGACTCATGATTGAAGCTGTATCCCCAAACCGACTCGAAGATCATCTTGCGGCTGACCAGAACGCCCGCGTTCTGCATCAGGAACTCGATGATCGCGAATTCCTTCGGTAGCAGTTCGACTTCGCGACCCGCGCAGTGAAGCACGCGCTCGATGAGGTCGAGCTTCAGGTCGCCAACGACCAATTCACTCCCCGCCTCCGCCGCCATCTTGCGCCGGGCCAGGGCATCGACGCGGGCAGTCAATTCGATGAACTCGAACGGCTTGGCCAGGTAATCGTCGCCGCCCGCGCGAAGTCCGTCGACGCGCTCGTTCACCGCCGAGAGGGCGCTGAGGATCAGGACAGGGGTCGAGACCTTGGCGGCCCGCAGCTTGGTCAGGAGGGCGAGGCCATCGATCTCTGGAAGCATGCGATCGAGCACGATGACGTCGAAGTCGCCATCCATGGCCTTGCGCAAGCCGATGGACCCGTTCGAGGCTTCGTCGACCAGAAAGCCGTACTCCGTCAGCGCGGAACCGATCTCGGCGGCAACCCGCTGGTCGTCTTCCACTACCAAGACATTCGCCATCCGTTTTTCCTTTTTATTATGTATCCGCCGGGCGGGCCTCCGACCCTGCGGTTCGGCGGAGTTATGATCTCCCTGATCTGAGTCAATTGGAGGTTCGTCCGGCTGGCTCGGGTGCACTGTCTCGTTGCCGAGTGCCGCGTAGGGATCGTCGTGAGGCATCCCGTCACTCCGCACTGGCCTGGACGGAGAGCTTTGCGACCGATCCCTCAGAGCGCCCTTCGGGTTTCGGCGCCACATGGCTGCCGTCGCGCAGGTCGGCGGGCGGGTTGAGAACGATGGTCTCGCCCCCCTTCAGGCCCGTGCGAAGCTCCAATCTCGTCCCGAGATCGCGCGCAATCGTGATCGGGCGCAGCATCACCGTGTCGTCGGGCTGGACGACGGCGACCTGTGTCCCTGCCGCGTCGAAGATCAGGGCTTCCGAGGGGATCGTCACGAAGGGATGCGCCCGCGGCACGTCGAATGTGACGTTCACGTAGAGGCCCGGTCGCAGGATCCCGTCCGGGTTGGCTACATCGACTTCGGTGTCGAGCGTGCGTACGGAGGACCGGAGCGCGACGGAACTGCGCGACACGGTTCCCTTGAAGGTGCGCTCGGGCATCTGCGGAACCATCACCGACGCGCTCACGCCATCGTGGATGCTGACGGCGGCCGATTGCGGCACCTGGACCGACACGCGCAGCACATCCGAGCTGTCGATCGAGAAGAGCGGCGTGCCGTTGCCGGAATCGGCATGGACGAGATCGCCGACGTCGACCATGCGGGCGACGATGATGCCGTCGAAGGGTGCCGTGACGTTCTCGAAGGTGGTGAGGGTCCTCAGGCGATCGACGGTCGCCTGCTGTGCGGTGATGTTGGCCTGCGCCACCTTCACCTTGGCTTCGGCGGCCGTGAGCGAGGCCGAGGCGGTGAGCATTTGCGCCCGGCTTTGGTCGGCGTTCTGCTTCGAGGCCCAGCCCTGCCCCGCCAGCGTCGAGGTACGGGCATCGGTCACGTTCGCGAGGGTGACGTTGGCCTTGGCCTGCTCCACGTCGGCCTGCGCGACGGAGAGTTGGGCTTCGAGCTGGCCGAGTTGCGCCTCGGCTTGGCGCTTCTGCTGATCGAGATCGGGCGCGGCGATCCGAATTAGCAGATCGCCCTTCTTGACCCGCGAGCCGATATCGACCTTGCGCTCCGAAATGTAGCCGGTGGCCCGCGCGAAGATGTCGGCATGGTCGAAGGCCTGGGTCTGACCCGGCAGGGTCAGGCTCATCGGTGCGTCGTCCTCGGAAGCCGGCACCGTTCGGACCGTGGGGACGAAGCTCACCGCGTCTTCCTGCGTCTCCACCGACGTGCGGTAGGTCTGCCAATGGTGCCAGCCGCCCAGGCCCAGCGCGCTGCCGAGTGCCAGGATCGCCACGAGCACCGGACGTTTGCGCGGCGGCGGCAGGCGCGCGTGGCTGAGGGCTTCACCGGCGGTGTCGTGGCGAAGCGGATCGATCTCGACGGCATGGGCGTGAGCCCGCTCCGCGGCGTCGCTTGCGGCGTCGTGGGGGTGCGTGAGCAGGCTCATCAATAATCCTCGAGGGGCTTGATCGGGTTGCTACGGAGAAGGGTGTAGAGAAGCGGCACGAAGAGCAGGGTCGAGAGCGTACCCATGCCGATGCCGCCCATGACGGCGCGGGCCAGGGCGGCGTTCTGCTCGGAGCCCTCGCCGGAGCCGATTGCCATCGGGATCAGACCCAGAAACATCGCCGAGGCCGTCATCAGCACCGGGCGCAGGCGGGTGTTGCCGGCCATCAGCGCGGCTTCGACGGCCGAGCAACCGGTGGCCTCCCGGTGCTCCTTCGCGAAGGTGACGAGCAGGATCGAGTTCGCGCTCGCCACGCCCACCGACATGATCGCTCCGAACAGCGCCGGGATCGAAAAGGCGGTACTGGTGAGGAACAGGCTCATCACGATGCCGCAGAAGGCCAGCGGCAGCGCGGCGATGACCACGAAGGGATCGACCCAGGTCTGGTAATTGAGGACGAGCAGCAGATAGACGGCGACCAGAGCGATCCCGAGCCCGATCTCGATATGCGTGAAGGCGCCCTCCATGCTCTCGATCTGGCCGCGCACGCGGATCTTGTCGGGCGCGGGCAATTGCGCCTGCACCTGCGCGACGATCGTCTCGACCGCGTTGCGCACGCTGCCGAGGTCGGCGTCCTGCACGTTGGCGAGGATGTCGAAGGTCGGCTGCGTGTTGACATGGTTGATGACGGTCTGCTCCGGCTGCCGCTCCATCGTGGCGATGTTCGAGAGTAGGATCGGAATGCCGGGCTCGCCATCGCCGCTGCCGTGCACCGAAACCGGCGTGTTCATGAGTCGCGAGATGTCGGCATTGCGCCATTCCGGCGTCTGCACCCAGAGCTGGTAGGGCGTGCCGGATTTCGGATCCGCCCAGAAATTGGGGCTGACCTGGAAGGAGCCCGAGAGCGAGACGTTGAGATTCTGGGCGATGGATTGTTCGCTCACCCCCATCTCCGAAGCGAGACGACGATCGACGTTCACGTACATCTGAGGCGCGTCGACGATCTGATGCAGATGGACGTCCACTGCGCCGCGCACGGCCGAGATTCGACGCACGAGGTCGCGGGCAACGGCGAGATCCTTCTCGTCGTGGCGACCGGAAACCTGCACGTCGATCTGCGCGACGGTGCCGAAATTCAAAATCTGCGTGATGATGTCGGCTGGTTGAAAATAGAAGACATCCGACGGAAATGCCTGCCGCAGCACCTTCCGCAGTTTCCGCTCGTAGAATGAGATCGGCTTATGCTCGCCCTTGAGGTTGATGAGCATCTGACCATCGTTATACGCGACGAATGAGGCATCCATGAATGCGTAATTGTAGTTAGAGGCCGGCAGGCCGATATTGTCGAGGATCAAACCGAGCTCGTCCTTAGGAACAACTTGGCGGACGATGTCCTCGACCTGTGCGAAGGTCTTCTCGGCCTCCTCGATCCGCAGCCCTGGCCGGGTGCGGATGTGAAGCGTCATCTGGCTCGACTCGATTTGCGGGAAATAATCCTGTCCGACGAAGGGGAAGATCCCGGCGGTCAAGACGAGGATGCAGGCCACGCCAGCGAGCGCCCGTTTGGGATGCCCGATCACGCCGCCGAGAACCCCGACATATCCGGCGTGGAAGCGGGTGAAGCCGCGCTCGAATGCATTCCGGAAAGCCAGGGCGCCTCGCAGGGGGAACCCCAGCACCCAAGCAAACGGTGCGAGCAGGCGCGACAGGACAGAGCGTCGGCGAGGCGTTGCCATCGGGGCAGCCGCGATGCCGCCGTGATGCTTGGCGTATTCCGGCGCGACGAGGACGTCGATGAGGATTGCCACCAGCGTGCGCGAGAGGAGGTACGAAGCGAGCATCGCGAAGACGACCGCCTCGGCCTGCGGCACGAACAGGTACCGCGGGGCGCCGGTGAGGAAGAACACCGCCGAGAAGGCCGAGCAGATGGCCAGCGTCGAGATCAGCGCCGGCTTGGCGATACCGGCCACGCCTTCCAGCACGGATTGCCTGAAGGGGTAGCCCTCCTCGAACATCCGGTACGTGTTCTCGATGGCGACCGTGGCATCGTCCACAAGGATGCCAACGGCGAGTGCGAGGCCGCCGAGCGTCATGACGTTGATGGTCTGCCCCAGCGCCACCAGTACCGAGAGCGACGTGAGGATGCAGAGCGGGATTGAGACAAGCACGACCAGGGTCGAGCGCCACGAGCCCAGGAACAGCAGGATCGCGAGTCCGGTGAGCCCCGCCGCGATCACCGCCTCGCGGACGACATCGCCGATCGCATCCGAGACGAAGACCGATTGGTCGAAGAGCGGTGCGATCGTCATGCCCTTCGGCGAAGCCGCGCGGATATCCGGCAGGGCTCGCTTGACCGCGTTGACGACATCGAGCGTCGAGGCGGACCCGTTCTTCAACACCTGAAGGAGCACCGAGTGCCGGCCATCGGCGCGGACGATGTTGATCTGCGGCGGCGAGCCATCGCGGACATGGGCGACATCGCGCAGCAGAACCGGCTGATCCTTCACCACTTTGATCGGGATGCGGTTCAGCTGCTCGATGAGTTGCGGGCTCGAATTGAGACGCACCGTGTACTGTTGCCGACCGATCTTCGCGAGGCCTGAGGGCACCACAAGGTTCTGCTTGAGCACCGCCTCGGTCACGTCGAGAGGCGTCATCCCCACGGCGCGGAGCTTGGCGAGGTCGAGATCGACCATCACCTGCCTGGGCGCGCCGCCATAGGGCGAGGGCAGGGTCGAGCCCGGCACCTGCGCGAGGCGCTGACGGGTGCGGTACTGCGCGTAATCGAACACCTTGGTGAGCGGCAGGGTCTTCGATGAGAGCGCGAGCTGGATCACCGGCACCGAGGAGGCCGAGAAGCGCATGATCACCGGCGGTTGCACACCGGGCGGCATACGCGAGCGGATGGCATTCATCGCGGAATCGACCTGCGTCATCGCGAGATCGATGCTCACGGAGGAATCGAAGTAGATCCGCTCCGTCACGGTGCCTTGGATCGAGGTGCTTTCGATCCGCTTGATGTTGTTGACGTTACTGGACAGCGAGAACTCGCTGTAGTTCGTAATCCGCTGTACCATGTCGGTCGCGTCGAGACCGCTATAGGTCCACACGACGACGACGACGGGAATATCAACCGAGGGTAGTACGTCCTTGGGCGCCACGGTGATGGCTCCGAAGCCCGCCAGACCCATGAGGATCGCAAGGACATAGAAGCTCTTTCGGAATTTCAGGGCGAACCGGACGAGATTCATCGGTCAATCGCGCATCCTGAGCATCCCCTCTCGGATCCGGCGCGTCACTCGCGCCGTCTCAAAGCAGAGAAGATGTGATTTGAGTGATTTTCGCAATAAAGATCTATTACAGAGATCATATAGCCTCAAAGGCTGATTTGTTCGAATGAATTCGCGATTGTTTTTTAAAAATTATTTTTAAAGCAAAATTCTAATTTCGAACTTGCATGCTGCCTTTGCCGAATTTTTTTCAAGCGCGTGAAGGCTGCACTCTCGCCGCGACCGAGATTATTCGGTTTGAAATAAAATTTGGAATGTATATTTATTTTATCGATTGAACTTTATTATTATTGATCGATCCAGCGTTGTTCGCAAGCATTCCTCTTCACAGCCACCGGGGGTGGCGTTGGTGTTCGGAGGCTGCGATGAGACCAGGCCGCATATTCAAGCTGGCTCTTACAGCGATCACGCTGCCATGGCCGCTTCCAGCAATGGCCCGCAACGAACAGCCGGCGGGCGGTGCGTTCATGAATAGCTACACGAGCGATCCCTACTTCGATCCGAGATCGCGCTATTCGCAGGCGCATTCGCTCGGCGACATCGGCGGCCAGCCGATGCTCACGGAGCCCTACGACGAGGCTCCGCCCTGTCCTCTTTTCGACACCGCGTGCGAGCGACAGCTCGAACGCGCGCGGCATCACGCCTATCCCTGACCGTGGTCTTGCCGGCAATGCAGACCAGTGCCGCCCCCGCTCACATTCCCTTGAGCCGCCACCGTGGAGGCAGCCGGGATGCATCGATCATTCAAGCCCGCCGCTCCCGCGCGCAGGGATGTGATACCAGCTGACCGTGACGCTGGGTCTCGGCTACCTCGTCGGCCCCGCGATCTTCGCCGCCGCTTCCAGAGTCACTTGTGCATCGATCCAGTCGGAGGTGTCAGCCGAGACTGGAAAAATTGATGCAAAAACAATGAGCGAGTGCAGGCTCGCATGAACGAAGTGAGGGCGTCACTGCACTAGCGCCCGGATCCATATTGGTAGCGCGAACGGCTCGGGAGTGACTCACGGCTGCTACGGAGGGGCCGATGGACCATTTCTGGCTGACGGATGAGCAGTTCGCGAAGATCGCACCGCTTCTGCCGAATGACACGCGGGGCAAGCAGCGCGTGGGCGACCTGCGCGTGCTCAGCGGCATCGTCCACGTGCTGAAATCCGGAGGGCGCTGGACGGATGCGCCGCGCGAGATCTACGGGTCGAAGAAGACCCTCTCCAATCGCTTCGTGCGCTGGGCGGCCAAGGGGATCTGGGTCGGACTGTTCGAGACGCTGGCCCGAGCTGGCGGGCCGCCCTCTCAGGTGCTGATCGACTCCGCCGCCGTGAACGCCCACCGCTGCACCGCAGGGGGCAGGGGAGAGCGGAGCCAATCCATCGGCGCTCCCGGGGCCGGCGCACGACCATGATCCACGCCCTCACCGACCGCTTCTGCCCCCCGCTCGCCTTCCTGCTGACCGGCGGGCAGGCCGCAGACTGCAAGGCCGGCGCGCTGCTGCGCGAACGCCTGCCCGCCGCCACCGTCAGCTACTGGTTATGAGTCCGGACGGGAGGGCGCGAGCGGGAGGCCGGCACCTACGAAGCCCTGGTTCGCCGGGTTCGCGAGGCGTGGCGGGCTGCCTTCGTGCGGGAGGACGGCCTCATCGGTCAGGACCGACATGAGGATTACATCAGAGCCCTCGCGTTCGAGCTCCCTCCTGCGCACGAACGGCCTGCGGCCGCCGAACGGCTGGCGCAACTCGTCGTGGAGGCGGATCACCATCTCGCGACGGGTTTCCTGAGCACATCCCTGCTCCTGCCTTCACTGGACGCGCATGGCTATGCCGAGACCGCCTATCGTGTCGTGATGCAGACGACCACGCCGTCGTTACTCCATCAAGTCGAATAGGGCGCGACGACGACCTGGGAGACTTGGCCCGGCTACACGCGCTGCGGCCGAGCCTACATGTCACATAACCAGCGACGGGGCGATCAAGTCACATTGTTAGTGGAGGTCCCCCCGGGCACCACGGCGGAAATCCTGTTCGACGGCCGCCACGAGGTCGAGGCTGGCTGCTACCGCTTCACCGGATCGGTCTCAGGGAGCAACGCATGACGCGGCCTCGGCGAAGATCAACGGGCGGCTCCGCTGCCTCGGGCCTCTGGCAACGCCTGAAGTGGATGCTTGCTGGTGTGGCGTTGATTTGGCTCTATGCGCGTCGCACGCGGGGCTTCGATCGCATTGATCCGACGCTCCGCTCCACCCTGCTGCGCCTCCGGACGCCCTCGTTTGGCCCAATCCTGCTGAGGCTCGCCCGCATGGCCGATTTCGCGACGGCCTGCGTTGACGGCGTGACCGTCGAGACGCATCGCGTGACCGTCAAGGGCGTGACGACCAAAGTCTACGTGTATCGCCCGGCGAGCATAAAACCGTCCGGCCCTGCGATGTTGTACACTCATGGCGGTGGCATGATCATAGGATCTGCTCGGAACTACCACGCGTTCGTTTCGGCCTATGCCCGCGATCTCGGCATCGTCGTCGTCAGCGCCGAATACAGATTAGCGCCCGAGCATCCGTTTCCAGCGGCTTTGAACGATCTTCATGCGGCGTGGGGATGGCTTGTGACATCCGCCGACGAACTGGGCATCGATGCGCGCCGGATCGCAGTCGCGGGAGAGAGCGCAGGCGGTGGTCTCACGGCCGCACTGTGCCTGCGCCTGCTCGATGAAGGCGGACAGATGCCCGCCTTTCAACTGTTGAGCTGCCCGATGCTGGACGACCGTACGACCCTCAAATCTGCCCCGGCCGGACGCGGCCAGATCGTCTGGACCGAGGAATCCAATCGGTACGCGTGGTCTGCCTATCTCGGCCATCTCCCAGTCGAGGATTGGGCTCATCCCTATGCGGCGCCAGCGCGCCGTGAAGATCTGAAGGGATTACCTCCGACGTGGATCGGCGTCGGCACGCTCGATCTCTTTTACGCGGAAGACTTGGACTATGCTCGTCGCCTACGGCTCGCCGGAACGCCGTGCGAGTTGGAAATCGTCGAGGGTGCGTACCACGGTTTCGATCGGAGACGTCGATCTCCCGTCGCCGCCGCCTATGGACAGCGCATTCGCGACGCCCTCGCGGCAGGGCTCGCCATTGATTGATGAAGCGCGGCGAGACCGAGATGCAATCCGGGTCGATAGGCTGACGCCTCAAAGTGCGCTTGATCGATTTGCAAATCCTTTGAGATACCCTTCCGGTCGGGCTGCCTTGATGGAGATGCTCCACGGTGTGCACTTGGCGCCAAACGATTTGGCCCCTACAAAGGGGCCCTGGTCCTGCGTGCAAGCTCAGGCTGCTAGCACGCCTTTCCAATGGCATTTCATTCGGCATTAGGCCGGTGACAAGGCGCTCGGTCACGCGGGCCGACAGCCCCTCGATCACCGGAGGGTTAGCCGCACGGTCGATCGTCAACAATGTGAGCCCGTGGACGAGAAGCTGGCCCACGCCGTCCGCGAACGCTGGCCGCCGGCGTCGATCACGGTCACCTCTGGGCGGCGGAAGGTGACGAAGGAGGACCTGACCGAGAACGGCCCGTCCTTCGCCAAGCGTACCCGCCGGACGACATCGTAAAGGCCCTTCACGACATCGCCGCTCAGATGGCGACTTAGTCGTCCAGTCGCCAAGCGTCCGCATTCTTCGAGGCTGCGCCCGAAAGCGGAATGGCAACAATCCACCCTGAGCCGTCCTCCTGCTCCCGACCCTACCCAGCCGAAGACATCACGGGGGCGGTTTCGCCGAAGCGGCCATAGGTCGCTAACGCCTCCAAGTTGCGTGGCGCTGGTTCGTGCGGATACCAGCACGATGCATCAGGACAACGTCGTCTCTTCCGAACCGCGCAGTGCTCCCGCCGCTTTCAGCGGAGGCGCGGTCATTGGAGCGCTTGGTGGCCTGATCGGGCTCGGTGGTGCGGAGTTCAGGCTCCCGCTCCTCATCGGGTTGTTCCGCTTCGCTGCCCTGGAGGCCGTGATCCTGAACAAAGCCATGAGCCTCGTGGTGGTCGCCACCGCCTTGCCCTTCCGTGCGAGGACGGTACCCTTCGCTGAGGTTGGCGCGCACTGGTCGATCATTCTCAACCTTTTGGCAGGAAGCCTGCTCGGCGCTTGGTTTGGCGCGGGCTGGGCCACACGGCTCCGGTCGGAGACCTTGTACCGGGTCATCGCTATGCTGCTGGTGATGATCGCGGCCGTGCTTGTGCTCGGTCACGACGCCAGCACCGGGGCGGCGCTAGTCACCGGCCCTGCGCAGATCGTGGCCGGGGTGATCGTCGGGTTCCTGATCGGCGTGGTGGCATCGCTGCTCGGTGTAGCGGGAGGCGAGCTACTGATCCCGACGCTGGTCCTGCTCTTCGGCGCGGACATCAAACTTGCCGGGAGCCTGTCCCTCGCAGTGAGCTTGCCGACGATGATCGTTGGGTTCACACGCTACAGCCGAGACCAGAGCTTTGCCGTGATTGGACGCAACCGAGCGTTCCTCCTTGTCATGGCGGCGGGGTCGATCATCGGCACCTTCATCGGGGGTCAACTGCTCGGAATTGTCCCGAGCGGCGTCCTGCTCCCGCTCTTGGCCGTGATCCTGGTTGTCTCAGCCGTGAAGGTTTGGCGTCACGCCTAGCATCCGGCTTGCTAAGTGTGTGTCCGCTTTCGTTCATCACCGTTCGGAAGCGGAAAGGCAGAAATCCACCCGAGTAAGTCACGCATCGCTGCCGCTGTGCGCCAAGAGCCGACATGAGCTCGCTGCCCGAAACCAGACGTTCGGCTGCGCGCGCATCACGGCCATTCGGCGATCGACGCCGGTATCCCGGAAGCGGACGTCGTCTCCCATTGAATGATGGGCGCAGACTGTGCGTGAACTATCATGGAACCCGTCGTGCGGAGTCGGGCGGCGAAGAACGATGGCTATCCGCCCGAAGAACGGCTTCGGGCCAGCGGCCGCAACGGGGTCGCCCTGTGCCGATCGAGCCGAAGGCAACCAGGATTCGGAAGAAGTCCAACAGGTCATGCGATTGGCCAAGCCGCCTTTCTGAAGCCGCTCGCTTGGCGGGTGGCCGCTTCGGAGAAGGCCACGCCTTTCGCCTCGAGAGCCCCGGCCCGTTCGGGTCTCAGAGGTCGGTATGCCTGAGTGCCGGATGAATGCTGCAGATGGCCGCTCGCGCCCTCCCTTGAGAGCTCGTCCCTTTTAGGGATACTTGATACATAATGCTCGTTTGGGGGGAGGATCCGATGGCACGACTGAACGTGAACGGGGTCGTGCGTGAGGTCGATGCCGAGCCGGACACGCCTCTCCTCTGGGTCATCCGCGAGCAGATCGGGCTGACCGGCACCAAGTACGGGTGCGGCATCGCCCAATGCGGCGCCTGCACCGTCCATCTCGACGGGGCGGCCGTCCGCTCGTGCTCGATGCCGCTCTCGGCGGTCGAGCCGGGCCAGAAGATCGTCACGATCGAGGGGCTCGCCCCAGATGCCCGCCATCCGGTCCAGCAGGCATGGGCCGAGCTCGACGTGCCGCAATGCGGCTTCTGCCAGCCGGGCATGATCATGGCCTCGGCGGCCCTGCTGGCGCAGACCGCACGCCCGAGCGAAGACCAGATCCGCCAGGAGATCACCAACATCTGCCGCTGCGGCACCTACAACCGCGTGTTGGCGGGCATCAAGCTCGCCGCCGAGCGCGGCCAGGCCGGCTGAGGGGGAGGGAAACGATGAGCCTCGAACCCAAGGCCGCCCCGCAGGTCGCCCGCCCCACCCGCCGCACCTTGCTGGCCGGTGCCGGTCTCTTCACCCTGGGCTTTCATATCCCGTTCCCCGCACGCGCTGCGACGCTCGGTGCGGCGCCCACCACGCCGGAGGTGAATGCCTGGGTCGTGGTGAAGCCGGACGAGACCGTCGTGATCCGCATCGCCCGTTCGGAGATGGGTCAGGGCACGCTCACCGGCCTCGCACAGCTCGTCGCCGAGGAACTCGATTGCGATTGGGCGCGGGTCACCACCGAGTACCCGAGCCCGGGGCAGAACCTCGCCCGCAAGCGCGTCTGGGGTGATTACTCGACCGGCGGCAGCCGGGGTGTTCGCGACTCCCACGAGTACGTGCGCAAGGGCGGCGCCGCCGCCCGCTTCATGCTGGTCGCCGCCGCCGCGAAGGGCTGGGGCGTGCCGCCCGCCGAATGCCGCGTCGAGCGGGGTGTGATCACCCACGGCCCGTCCGGCCGCAGCACCACGTACGGCGCGGTCGCCGCCGAGGCGGCCAAGATCGAGCCGCCCAAGGACGTCACCCTCAAGGATCCGAAGGACTGGACCATCGCAGGCAAGCCGCTGAAGCGGCTCGACACCTTGCCGAAGCTCGACGGCAGCCAAGTCTACGGGATCGATCTGAAGCTGCCCGGTCTGCTTAATGCCGCCATCCGGGATTGTCCGGTCACCGGCGGCAGCGTGAAGAGCTTCGAGGCCGCGGCGGTGTCGGGCATGCCCGGCGTGAAGCGCGTGATCCAGGTCGGCGACAGCGCGGTCGCGGTGGTGGCCGACACGTTCTGGCGGGCCAAGACCGCCCTCGACGCCCTGCCCATCGTCTGGGACGAGGGCCCGAACGCGAAGGTCTCCAGCGAGACCATCGCGGCGGTCCTGCGGGAAGGGCTCGATGCCAAGGAGGCCTTCGTCGGCAACAAGGCTGGCGACGTGGCGGGTGCGCTGAAGGGTGCCGCCAAGGTGGTTGAGGCCGTCTACGGCGTGCCGTTCCAGAACCACGCCACGATGGAGCCGATGAACGCCACGGCGCTCTGGACGCCGGAGCGCTGCGAGGTCTGGACGCCGACGCAGAACGGCGAGGCCGCCCTTGCCGCGACCGCCGATGCGGCCGGGCTGCCGGCCACATCCTGCGAGGTCTACAAGATCCACCTCGGCGGCGGCTTCGGCCGACGCGGTGCCACCCACGATTGGGTGCGGCAGGCGGTGCTCATCGCGAAGGAGATGCCGGGCACGCCGGTCAAGCTGCTCTGGACCCGCGAGGAGGACATGACGCATGGCCGGTATCACCCGGTCACGCAGTGCCGGATGCGCGCCGCCCTCGATCAGGACGGCAACCTGACCGGGCTGCACATGCGCATCTCCGGCCAGTCGATCCTGGCCGCCATCGCCCCCCAGCGCATGGTCGAGGGTCGTGATCCGGTCACCTTCCAGGGCCTCAACCCCGGCGGCCCGGAGGCGGCGATCGGCTACACGATCCCGAACATTCTGATCGATCATGCCATGCGCAACCCGCACATCCTGCCGGGTTTCTGGCGGGGCGTGAACCTGAACCCGAACGCCATCTACCTCGAATGCTTCATGGATGAGCTGGCCCACGCCACCGGCCAGGACCCTTTGGCGTTCCGGCTGAAGCTGATGGACAACCACCCGAAGCACCGGGCCGTGCTCCAGGCGGTGGCCGACAAGATCGGCTGGAAGACCAAGCCGCCCGAGGGCGTCTACCGGGGCATCTGCCAAACGATGGGCTTCGGCAGCTACGTGGCGGGGGCAGCCGAGGTCTCGGTCTCCGACCAGGGCGAGTTGAAGATCCACCGCATCGTGGCGGCCACCGACCCCGGCCACGCGGTCAACCCGCAGCAGATCGAAGCGCAGGTCGCGGGCTCCTTCGTCTACGGGCTCTCGGCCGCGCTCTACGGCGCCTGCACCGTGAAGGACGGGCGGATCGAGCAGACGAACTTCGACAGCTACCCGGTCATGAAGATGGATGCGATGCCGGCGGTCGAAGCCATCCTGATGCCGTCCGGCGGCTTCTGGGGCGGCGTCGGCGAACCGACCATCGCGGTCGCCGCGCCGGCCGTGCTCAACGCGATCTTCGCGGCGACCGGCAAGCGCGTCCGCCAGCTTCCGCTGAAGGACACGGACCTGCGCCGGGCATGAGGGTCCTGCTTCCGGCGCTGACTCTGTCCGCCTTGCTCGTCGGGGGAGGGGGCGCGGACGCTGCCGGGACGCGGCCGCCGCCCGGCGCCTCGTCCTGCACCGGCTGCCATGCCGAGGGCTCCGCCATGGGCGTCCTCGCGGGGCGACCGGAGGCGGAGATCGCCGGCGCGCTCGAAGCCTTCCGCTCGGGCTCGCGCCCGGCAACGATCATGAACCGCATCGCGAAGGGGTTCGACGCGCAGGAATCACAAGCTATCGCTGCTTGGTTCGCGGAGCAGGGGAAACCGTGATGCGCGCTTCCCCCTCGCCGAGCCGGCGTGCCCTGATCGGTGGAGCCGCGGCCGCTGCGCTGGCCCGTCCCGCACTTGGCGGCACGTCACCACGCGTCGTGGTCGTGGGCGCCGGGTTCGGCGGCGCGACGGCGGCGCGCTGCCTCGCGGCGGGCGGCGTCGACGTGACCCTGGTCGAAGCAGCCGAGCGATACGTCGCCTGCACGGGCAGCAACGCGGTCGTCGTGGGCCTGCGCGGCATCGAAGCCCAGACCTTCGGTTATGAGGCCCTCGGGCGGGCCGGGCTGCGCTTCGTGCGGGGGATGGCGAATTCCGTCGATCCGGCGGCGCGCCGGGTCACTCTCGGCGATGGCATGACGCTGCCCTATGACCGCCTGATCCTGTCACCGGGCATCGACCTTCGCTTCGACGCGGTGCCTAGTTACGACGCGAAAGCCGCGGAGGTGATGCCCCATGCCTGGAAGGCGGGAGCGCAGACGGTGCTCCTCGCCCGACAGCTCGAGGCCATGCCGGAGGGCGGCACGGTGGTTCTCTCGGCGCCCGCCAACCCGTATCGCTGCCCGCCCGGCCCCTATGAGCGCGCTAGCCTGATCGCCCATTTCCTGAAGACCCGGAAGCCCAAGGCGAAGCTCGTTCTGCTCGACGCGAAGGACACGTTCTCGAAGCAGAAGCTGTTCGAGGCGGCGTGGGCGAAGCTCTATCCGGACGTGCTCGAATACGTGCCGCTCGCCTCGGGCGGCGCGGTGACCGAAGTCGATCCCACAGCGATGATCGTTCGCACCGACTTCGCCCAGGTCAAGGCGGATGTCGCCTGCATCATCCCGCCCCAGCGGGCCGGCCGCATCGCGGCGCAGGCGGGCTGCGCCGATCGCAGCGGCTGGTGCCCCATCGACCCCGTGACGTTCGAATCGCACCTCGTGCCGGGCATTCATGTCATCGGCGACGCGGCCATCGGCGGGGCGATGCCGAAATCCGCCTTCTCGGCGAACGCGCAAGCCAAGGTCTGCGCCCAGGCGGTGATCGATCTGCTGGCCGGACGGGAGCCCGAGAGCCCGAAGCTGATCAACACCTGTTGGAGCCTCGTCGCGCCCGGCAACGGCATCTCGATCGCGGGCGTCTTCCGTCCGACCGACGGCCTCCTCGCGGATGTTCCGGGAGCAGGCGGCATCAGTCCCCTCGACGCGCCCGACGCGGTGCGTGCGCAAGAGGCAGCCTATGGCGAGAGCTGGTACCGGACGATCACGCGGGACGTGTTCGGATGAGGCGGAGCCGCGTGGCCGCCCTGCTCGTTCTGGCCCTCATGACCTTACCGGCGCTGGCCGAGGAGGGCTTGGTTCCCACGACGATCGTCGGCGACGCCATCCCCGAAAGCCTGACCAGCGCGCCGGGCGATCCCGCGCGCGGCCGGGCCATCGTCTCGGACCGGGCCCGTGGGCTCTGCCTTCTCTGCCATGCCGGACCCTTCCCGGAGGAACGGTTCCAGGGCAACCTCGCGCCGGATCTCACGGGCGTCGGCGGGCGGTTGAGCCCGGGACAGCTGCGGCTGCGGCTGGTGGACGGCCGGGTGTTGAACCCGGAAACGATCATGCCATCCTATTACTCACTGGCGGGGCTCGCCCGCGTGGGACGGGCGTGGCAGGGGCGCACGATCCTGAGCACCAGTGAAATCGAAGACGTCGTCGCCTTCCTGGCGACACTGCGCGAGGAAGCATCCGGGGAAAGCCGATGATCGGGCACAGGGGACGGAGCGCGCGTGCGGTGGACCGACGCGGCGTGCTCGCTGGGGCGGCCGGGACCGCGCTCGCCATCGCCTTGCGCCCCGCTGCCGCCGCGACGGCGCTACCGCGCACGGAAACGACGGAATCCGCCATCCGGCGCTTCGCGGGCGACAATCCGATCCGGCCGGGCCGGGTGACGCTCGACCTGCCGCCGCTTGTGGAGAACGGCAACACGGTGCCGCTTTCAGTGAGCGTCGAGAGCGCGATGACGCCCGAAGACCATGTCCGCCGGATCGGCGTGTTCAACGAGAAGAACCCGCAGCCGAACGTCATCACGATCCACCTGCGTCCGGGCGCCGGTCACGCGCAGGTCGCGACCCGCATCCGGCTCGCGGACACGCAGCGCATCACCGCCATCGCCGAGATGAGCGACGGCACCTATTGGTCGGCGAGCGCGGACGCCATCGTGACGCTCGCCGCCTGCCTGGAGGGCTGACGCCGATGGCCCGGACGCTGATCAACGTGCCCAAGACCGCCAAGCCCGGCGACACGATCACGATCAAGACGCTGATCTCGCATCCGATGGAGACGGGCTTCCGCCCCGGCACGGACGGCCGCATCCTGCCGCGCAGCATCGTGACGGAATTCATCTGCCGCTTCGAGGACGAGGAGATCTTCCGGGCCGAGTTGTTTCCCGCCTCGGCGGCCAACCCGTATCTGACCTTCACCTGGGTCGCGACACGCAGCGGGCGCTTCAGCTTCACGTGGCGCGGCGATGGCGGTTTCGACCAGACTGAGTCTGCAACGATCACCGTAGCCTGAGCCCGGCCATGTTGCGCCGCTCAGGGAGCTTGCTGCCGATGGCGCTCATCGGGCTGCTCCTCTCCCACACTCTTGCAGGGGCGGAGCCAATTCCACAGGCTGAGCGGCGCTCGGGCTTCGACCAGATGAGCCCCGAGATCCAGGCGATGCAGCGGGACGACGGGGCCAATCCCGGCATGCTCGCGGTCGCAGATGGGGAAGACCTCTGGACGAAGGCGCCTCCCTCCGGCGGCCCCGCCTGTGCCGGCTGCCACGGCGTGGCCTCGTCCACGATGCGGGGCGTCGCGGCTCGTTATCCTGCGTGGGACGCGCGGACGGATAAGCCCATCGACCTGCAGGGACGGGTGAATGTGTGCCGGCGCGAGCATCAGGGGGCCGAGCCTCTCGCCTACGAGAGCCCTGACCTGCTGGCACTCACAGCCTTCGTTGCCGCGCAATCCCGCGGTCTGCCGATGGCCCCACCGGACGATGCCCGGCTCGATCCCGCCCGGGCGGAGGGCCGCGCGCTGTTCGAGGCGCGTCAGGGTCAGCTTGGCCTGTCCTGCGCGGTCTGCCACGACGACCATTGGGGTCGCCGCCTCGGCGCGGCGGTGATCCCCCAGGGACAACCAACCGGCTATCCGCTCTACCGCCTCGAGTGGCAGAGTGTCGGCTCGTTACAACGACGCCTGCGCAACTGCCTCAGCGGCATGCGCGCAGAACCCTTCACGTATGGCGCGCCGGAATATCTCGCGCTCGAACTCTACCTCGCGACCCGGGCCGCCCCGCTGCCGCTGGAGTCGCCGGCCGTGCGGCCGTGATCGGCAGGGCCCGTCAGGGACGGCCGCGCAACGAGGCCGGTTGGCCTGGGAGTGGCAAGCGGAAGCCCGTCTCCCGGATCATGTCTCCCTCGATCCGGTACACGCCGAGACTGCGGTCGGTGTAGTTACAAATGTAGACGTAGGTCCCGCTCGGATCGAAGGCGATGCCCTGGACCACCGCGCCAGCCGGCGCGTGGCCGAGGACGCGCAGCCGTCCCTCTGGCAGGATCGCGATCAGCACGACCGCGCTGTCCAGGGTGTAGGCCGAGCTTGCCTTGGGCGCGGCCGAGCCCTTCACGACAGCGATCGCCGCGTAGCGGCCGTCCGGGCTGATCGCCAGGGTCTCGGCGGTGTCGCCGACACCCACGACATCGAGCACCACGGGAAGCGTGGCGCCGGCCCGGATGAGTGCGACCGTGTCGGCGTGGCCGTCGCTCGGCGTGGGGCCGACGTTGCTGGAGAGGGCGAAGGCCCCGTCCGGCGTCACCTCCAGCCCGTAGGTGCCGGGGCCGACCGGCATGTCCAGGGCCGGATCATGGCGCCACCGGCCGTTTTCCTCGGTCAGCACGCCGACCGTGCCGGCCTTGTTCTTGGCGACGAACGCTCGGCGCCCATCCGGCGCCAGCGCGACCGCGGCGGCCTCGGCCCCAACATCGACCTCGGACTCAACGGTGACGCGTCCATCCCGGATCGCCAGGACGGACACGCTGCGGCTTTCGCGGTTGGCCACCAGCGCAACGCCGCCGGTCCTGGCGATCGCGACACCGGAGGGCTGCCGGCCAACGCGGATCGTCTCGATCAGGACAGGTGGCACGGCGGCGAGATCGACGACGTGCAGGCGGTCGTCCGGCTGCGCCCACCAGTTCTCGCCCTCCTGCCGCATGGTGACGGGGCTGGTGACGAGGCCGAGCCGGCCGTCCGGCGTGATCTGCAGGTTGGTCGGCGGCCCGTAGACGGAGGTATCGAGCTTGACGACGTGCGCGAGACGCGGCCGGGCCGGATCCAAGATGTCGATGACGGCGAGTCCATCGTGGCCGTTCGGCCCGTTCACCGGGCCATCGGGCCGGAAGAACGTCTTGCCGTCGAGACCCGCGATCAGGACGGATCGCTCCTCCCCGGCTGAGGCGCCGCCAGCGTGCAGCAGAACCAGCGAGAAAAGGGCTACCCTACAGAAAGCATCAACACGCATGAAACGCCCTGCCTCGCCACATCTCCCTTATTTGAATAGCTGCCACGCGTGACGCATCCAATGCCGGGAAAGACGAGCCGCTCTCGATCCGGCCGGTCGCGTCGCATCTATCCCGGATACGCGACGCCTCGCAGCGGCCGGAGATGCGGCGCGCCGCTCTACCCCCTTGGCTGCGGGCGTCATGCTCGCCGCATCACAGCGCCTGCGTGGCGGCTCCTTTTGCGCGACCGATGAACAGGATTCGGCCCGTCGGCCGACCGATGGGGGAGCCTGCCTCAGGTTCCAGCGTAATCTCGAACAGTTGCCCATCTCCGATGGCCTCCAGCCGTTCCGGCGGCAGGCGGATCGCTCCACCCGGGGGTAGCACGCCGAGGGAAACTGGGCCGCGAGCTTGGTCCCACAGCGTCCAGAGCTGCAGCGCGCGCCCGCTTCCCGGCTGCACATCAACCAGCGGCAGCGACCGGACGGTGCCATTCTGGGCAATCTGGATGAGCCATCCTGGGCCGCTCTCCTGACCGAGGGTGTCGCGACTCTGCAAGATCGCGAAGTAGCGCGTTGGGCTCTCGGCAGGCGCTGACATGCGGCTCAGCAGGATCGCTAGAACGAGGGCGGCAGCAGAAGCGAGACCAGTCGTGGTCCGCCACAGCGTGGGGCTTCGCCACGCCGCCCGCATCATTCCGGACTTCGAACGCGTTAGCGCGGGAGGCGTGCTTCGATCGAGCGCCTGCCGGCGCGTCGCGAGGGCCTGCTCGATGCGTGCCCATTGTGCCGAATCGACCTCCGCCTTCCCGAGGGCAGAGGACGCCGGCAGCAGTTGCTCCTCCCAGAAAGCGACGCGGCGCGCGAGATCTGCATCGGTACGCAGGGCTTGCTCGACGTCCGCCATCGCCACCGCATCCAGCAGGCCAAGGACGTATTCGCCCGCCAGGACATCGCGGTCTGCCGGATTGCTCGGGATCATGACAGGCAATCCTTCAGGGCGATGAGGCTGCGGCGGACCCACGCCTTCACAGTCCCGAGCGGCGTTGCCAGCCGCTCGGCTATCTCCGACTGCGACAGTCCATCGACGTAGGCGAGCAGGATCACTTGCCGTTTATCGGCGCCGAGCCGTGCGAGGCAGCCGTGCAGGCGCACGCCGTCCTGCGACGCCGCCAGCGCGGCGAACGGATCGGGCGCGGCGTCGACGATCTCCGCCACCGTCACCGCATCGATATCCGTCTCTCGGCTTGCTGCGCGGATATACTTCAGCGCGCGGTATCGCACGATGCTGGTGATCCAGGCGCGACCCGTCCCGCGACTGCTGTCGAAGCTGCCGGCACGCTCCCAAATGTCGAGAAACGCGTCGTGGAGGACGTCGACGGCAACGTCACGCCGCCGGACGATCCTGAGCGCGACGGCGAGCAGGAACCCGGCCTCCCGGTCATAGAGTCGACGCAACGCCGCGGGGTCTTGGCGGGCGCAGCCCTTCAGGGCGGACGCATGATCGAACGGCTCCATGATCCTCCCGGAACTCGGCAGGACCGGCAATCTGGCCGGTCCTGCATCTGCGGAGCGAACTAGGACTTGGGCAGGATGGCGATGTCACGGACCTTGCCGGACACGCCACCGATCTTGGCAACCGCCTCGCCCTTCCCAGTGGCGAGATCCACCTTGTACAGCGTGTCGCCCGCCATGGCCCAGGCCTGGTTGCCACCCTGTCCGTCTGACACGATGTCGAAGGCGACCGCCTCGCCGGACATGCCGAGCAGGCCGACGGTGTTCAGGATACCGTCGTTCGGCGGAGCCTGCTTCAGTAGCGCGCCGGAGGCCTCGATGTCGTAGAGAGCCGTCTCTTTGGTGCCCTTGAAGGCATTGGTGTAGGCGCCCGCCATCACCTTCGGGGTCTTGCCCTTCATGGTGTCGGTCTCGGCGAACGTGAGCTGGCCGTCCTTCGTGACCTTGCCGTCGTCGACGTTGGCGCGGAGATTGGTCCCATCCGAGCCGATGATGCGCAGACGGTCGGCGACGGGATTGAAATCGACCGTGGCCGAAGTGCCGGAGGCCAGCGTCGTATCGAGCTTCGATTTCGCCGTGGCCTTGCCCGACATCGGATCGACCGTGACGACGCTGCCGTCCGAGATCACTGCGTAGAGCATGCCATCGGCCGGCCGGACGTCGATGCCGAGGACACTGCCGCCGATCCCGGTGATCGTCACCGTCTTCGTAACCGTCTTCACGGCTGTGTCGACGTGCGCCAGTGTGGCGTCGCCGACGAGCGCTGCGACGATGTCGGCATGCGCGACCGATCCAAAGCAAGTGCCGGCCAAGAGGGTTGCAGCGATCAGGTTCAGTCGCATGGTGCTCTCCATCTGCCGCGGATCGGCATCGACGGCGCTAGCCATGGGCTGGGTGATCGGATGCAGCGGAAGCGAGATATTTTGCGTCCGGGCTCAGCGTCCGCTTGCGAGCGCCAGTCCGGTGGTCGGCTCCGTCGGGTTTGGGTCGGACAGTGGCTGTCCGCTGTTCCCGCTCCTTCTCCGAAGCGCACCGGCGGCTTTCGGCCAGATCCAGTCCCTCACGATTGTCTTTTGAATGACCGGGGTGGGTGGAGTGTAGATTGCCTGCTTTCAAGTATTGGATCTTATGAAGATGATCTCCGATGATTGCATAAAATGAGTCTCGGCATAAACTCTTTCTCAGGCTTCAAGACCGTGGTCCTACACCCGAAGTAGCTCGGATCGCGATTGTCGGCGCAGTGAAGAGATGAGCAGGCACACGGCTTTGCGCATCCCACGGACCGGACATCGTGTAATGCTGCCGTAATCGAGCACGCTTAGCCCCCTCCTGCACGGAGGAAGGCGCTTCATGGCCGAAGGTCCAGAGCATCCGGATGATGCTTTCGAGATACTGCTGAGGGAAACGGTGACGAAGGCCGTCATCTCAGGGCTGGAAAATGAGCATTCGTGGAATGATGACATCATAATTCGTTTGATGGACTACGAAGCGCGAGCCCAGCAGCAGCGGCTGAGTTCCCAGACCCTGCAGGTCATCCTGTCGGGCAGGCGCATTCTCGGCAGATCTCAAGAAAACGGCCGGCCGCCTCGGTCGCGGTAAACGGCGCATCGCGTTCGATGCATCCGCCAAGGTTGGATCACTCCTCCGGACGACGGTACCCCCAGGTCCATGAGACAAAATCTTGCCAGCCAGTTCGAATCGGAAGGGGCGGACAACACCGCCTACGACGAGGGCGCGACGGCGCACGTCTCGATGGCGCGCATCCTCGGCCTGTTCCGGCCATACCGGGGGCGGATCGCGCTCGTCCTGTTACTGATCGCCCTGGCGTCGGCCACCGGGCTCGCCGCCCCGTTCCTGCTCCGGGCGATCATCGACCATGCCCTGCCCAAGGGCGACCTGCCGTTATTGGCCGTGCTCTCCGGCAGCCTCGTCGGCCTCGCAGCCGTGGGGGCGGGTATCGGCGTGCTGCAGGTCCTCGTCACCGCGAAGGTCGGGCAGGCGATCATGCACGATCTCCGGGTGGCGGTGTACACCCACCTCCAGTCGCTCTCGCTGCGGTTCTTCACGGCCACCCGGGCCGGGGACGTCCAGTCCCGCATCGCCAACGACATCGGCGCCCTGCAGGCCCTGGTGACCCACACGGCCGGCGAGGCGACCCGGAACGCCAGCACCGTCGTCATGACCGCCGCGGCCATGGTGCTCCTGGAGTGGCGCCTCGCCCTGCTCTCGTTTCTTGTCCTGCCGCTGGCGACCTGGATCAGCGACCGGGTCGGCCGGACGCGCGAGGCCCTGACCTACGAGCAGCAGAAGCGGATCGCGCGGATGTCCTCGACGGTTCAGGAGTCCCTGTCCGTGTCCGGCATCGTCCTTGCCCGCACCATGGGGCGCACGTCGTACCTGACGCAACGCTTCGCCCGGGCATCGCGCGAGGTCGCGACGCTGGAGGTCCAGTCCCACACGGCGGGCCAGTGGCAGTGGTCGGTCATCGACTTGGTGCTCCAGGCCATGCCGGCCCTGACCCTGCTCCTCGGCGGCTGGATGATGGCGTCGGGCACCGCCATGACCATCGGCACGCTGGTGGCCATGATCGCCCTGCAGGAGCAACTCCTATTCCCGCTCGAAGAGGTGCTGCGCTCGGGCGTCGAGGTCAGGAAGACACGGGCCCTGTTCGCCCGCATTTTCGAGTACCTCGACAAGCCGGTCGAGATCACGGAACGGCGGGACGCCGTCACGCTCGACAAGGCCACGGTCACGGGCCACGTCAGGCTGGATCGCGTGGCCTTCTCCTACGACCAGGCCGGACCCGCCACCATCCGGGGCGTCACCGTCGATATCCCGCCGGGCTCGCACACCGCCATCGTCGGCGCCACCGGGTCGGGCAAGTCCACGCTCGGCTACCTGCTCGCCCGCCTTTACGACGTCGATGCCGGCGCCGTGCTCTACGACGGCGTCGACGTGCGCGACCTGAGCCTGCACTCGCTCACGGACATCCTCGGCGTCGTCACCCAGGATCCGTACCTGCTCCATGCCAGCGTCGCGGAGAACCTGCTCTTCGCCCGGCCTGACGCGACCGACGCGGACCTCCACGCGGCCGCCCGGACGGCGCAGTTGCACGACCTTCTCGCGGCTCTGCCAGACGGGTACGATACGGTGGTCGGCGAGCGGGGGCACCGCTTCTCCGGCGGCGAGAAGCAGCGTCTGTCCCTCGCCCGCACCATCCTGCGCGATCCGCGGGTGCTGCTGCTCGACGAGGCGACGAGCGCGCTCGACACCGCCACCGAGATGGCGATGACCCGTGCCCTCGACCGCCCCGGCAGGAACCGCACCACCATCACCATCGCGCACCGGCTCTCGACCGTGCGCCGGGCCGACCAGATCATCGTGCTCGACAAAGGGGTAGTGGTCGAGCACGGGACGCACGAGGCGTTGATGGGCAGCAGCGGCGCCTATGCCCGTCTCGTCCGCAAGGCGGCGTGATGACCCGGATCAAGCGGACCTGGCCTGTCGGGATGGGCGTTCGCTCATCGGCTGCCGGTTCGCCATCCCGGCTCGCTGCCATCACTTCTCGGAGGTCCCACCGTCTTGCGCGTCTTGGTCGTAGAGGATGACCCCCAGCTGGGCGCGTGGCTCAAGGCCACGCTCTCGGAGGCTCTCGGGCACGCCGACGTCGTCGACAACCTCGACGAGGCGCTGGCGGCCGTCAGCGTCCAGCCGTTCGATCTGGTCGTCCTAGACCGTAGGCTGCCCGACGGCGACGGTATCACGCTGATCGCGCGGCTGGCGCAACTCAGGCCACGGCCGGGGGTGCTGATGCTGACGGCGTTCGACGATCCCGTAGAGATCGCGCGGGCGCTCGACGCCGGGGCCGACGATTACGTGCCGAAGCCCTTCGAGCCGGTCGAACTCGTCGCCCGCGCCAGGGCCGTGATCCGTCGGCTCCAGGTCGACCGGAAGGGCGTGCTGAGGATCGGCAACCTGTCCTTCGACACGGCCGCAAGGTCGGTCAGCATCGAGGGGCATCCCGTCCCGGTCCCGCGCCGGGAGCTCGCGCTGCTCGAAGCTCTTATCCGCCGTGCCGGACAGGTCACCATGCGTGAAACCCTGGAAGCCGCGGCCTACGGCTTCGACGACGAGATCCAGTCCAACGCCATCGACGCCCACATCTCGCGCCTGCGGAAGCGATTGCGGGCCGCCGACTGTTCCGTGGCGATCAAGCCGCTCCGGGGCCTGGGCTACGTGCTGGAGGCCGGGTGATGCCGCGCCGGCAGCCTTCCATCGCCCGTCTCGCCGCGGTCCTGCTCAGCCTCGTCGTCGCCGCCACCATCCTGTGCACCTGGACCCTGGTCATCGCCCTGCAGGGCGATGACGGCCTCCTCGCCCAATACGACGCGGCGAGGGCGATCAAGGCGTCGCTCTCGCGCGACGCGGGCGGGGCGCCGGTCGTGTCGCCGACGAGTGAGCTCGAGGGGATCGAGCGGACCTTCCCCGACCTCTGGTACGTCGTGACGACGAAGGGAGGGACGACGCATCGCGGCGCTGTGCCGGCATCGGTCCGGGATGGCGACACGGCGGCACCCGATGCATCGGCCTTCTCGGACAGCGGCGATGCCATGCGCCTGACCAACGCGACAGTGGTGACGCGGCTCGGAGGGGAATTCGTACGGATTCGGGTCGGCGGCGCCGCCTACACCCCCGCGCAGGCCGCCCTGAGCAGCCTGCGCGACGTGAACTACACGGCGATCCCCATCCTCGCCGTGGTCGTCGCGACCATCCTGGTCGCGCTCATCACCGTTCCCGCCCTGATCGCCCGGCCCGTGCGCCGGGTCTCGCAATCGGCGGAGCGCATCGACGGCGGATCACACGGCGTTCGACTGCCGCTGGGAGAGGCGCCCCGGGAACTCGTCCCGATGGTGGCCGCCTTCAACCGCGCCCTGGAGCGCATCGAGGTGGCCTCGGCCGCGCAACGTCGGTTCCTGTCGAACGCGGCCCACGAGCTGCGAACCCCGCTGACCCGGGTCCGGACCGGCCTGGAGCGGGTGGACGACCCTCACCTGCGCAGGCTGCTCGTGGCCGACATCCAGTCCTTGTCGTCGACCGTCACGATGCTGCTCCAGATCGCGCGGCTGTCCTCGGACGGTCCGGAGATGCGCCGGTTCGACCTCGTGGCGGCGGTCCGCGCCACGACCGCGGAGCATGTTCCCTCCGCGCTCGCCGCCCACGTCGACATCGCCTTCTCCGGGGAAGGCGACGCCGTCTTCGTCACCGGTTCGGAAACCGCCGCCCGCATTGCCGTGGGCAACCTCCTGCGCAACGCCCTGCAGCACGCCCGTTCCGGAAAGTCCGTCCTGGTCGAGGTGCGTCCCCCCGGGACCGTTCTCGTGATCGACCACGGCGAAGGGGTCGGGGACGGCGCCCGGACGGAGATGCTCCAGCCGTTCGCGCGGGGGCAGGCGAGCGACGGCACGGGGCTCGGGCTCGCCCTGGTCGCGCAGGTGATGGCCATGCACGGGGGAAGCGTCGCGATGGACGAGACCCCCGGCGGCGGCCTGACGGTTTCCCTCACGTTCCCGGGCGCGGCGGCCTGACCATCGCCCTCGACCGACCCCGCCGGGCGTAATGTTGCGGCAACCTCGGCCGCTAGGATCGGCCCGACCTTCCCTCCCGGGAGCCGAGGTGACCCCATGCGCAACAAAGCCTTAATCCTCGCGGCCGCGCTCGCCGCGTCCTCAGCACGGGCGCAGCCGGCCTACGACGACGGCAACGAGTACGGGCCGCCCGAGTGCGACCGAGGCTATCGCCGCCGGTTCGTCATGTACGAGTACGAGCCCCCGTTCGAGCCGTTCGGCTTCCACGACGACCGGGACGATTGAGGTCCCAGGTCCCCCACCCGTTCCCAGGGCACGGGTCCACGAAGACAGGGGGCTGCCGTTGCCGACTGCCGCCCGGAGAACCGGGCGTCCGGGGCTTGGCCCGGCCCGACGAGATTTTCGAGATGCGGTTTCCGAGTTCGAGCGCCCGCTCGACCATGACATGCTGCCTCGCCGCGGTGCTGGGGTTGGAGGTGTCCATCGCCGCGGCGGCGGCCCCCGTGATCCCGGGGGTGCCGCAGACGCGCACCGACGACGGTCCGCTGGCCGCGCTTGAGCGATCCTGGTCGGAGGCCGTCGCGTCCCTCGGCGCCGCCCTGTTAGAAGCGCCGTCGTTCGGGCCGGTCCTCGTGTTCGCGAAGGCCCGTTGCCCGAGCGTGGACAACGGGGCGTCCCTGGATTGCGGGCTGGCCACCGACCGCATCTGCCGGGAAGCCGGTCGCACGACGGGCATGTCCTTCGACGTGACGACGGTGCGGACCTGCCGGGGCGGTATCGCCGCTCAGACGGGCGGGCCGTCCCTCTCCTGCAAGCCGTCCGCCTGGATAAGTCATGCCCTATGCTGGTGATGCGTCCGTGATGTCGCGCCCGATTCCACCCTCCCTGCGCGGGCGGGCCCGTCGCTCGCAACCGGTCGCGGTCGGCTTGGTCATCCTCGCCCTGGCCGGATGTGAACGGGGCGTCGACGGTAAGGCCGCGCAGGAAGCGGACGCGGGGCCGCCCACGGTCTCGACGGCCGTCGTCGAGGCGGCGACGGTGCCGCGTACCCTCGACCTGCCGGGGCGCCTGGCCTCGACGCGGGTCGCTGAGGTGCGGGCGCAGGTCGCCGGCATCGTCCGGGAGCGCGCCTTCGAGGAAGGCGGCCTCGTCAGCAAGGGCGACGTCCTGTTCCGCATCGACTCCGCCGTGTACCGGGCCGAGGTCGATGCCAAGTCCGCCGCGCTCGACCGGGCCGAGGCGGCGCGGGTGCAGGCGCTGAGGCAATCGGAGCGCACCGAGACGCTGCTGGAGCGCCAGGCGGCCAGCAATGCCCAGAACGACATCACGACGGCGGCCCTGCGGCAGGCCGAGGCGGATGTCGCGAGCGCGAAGGCGCAGCTCGCCCGAGCCCGGATCGACCTCGACTACGCGACGGTCCGCGCGCCCATCGCCGGCCGCATCGGCCGGGCCATGGTCACGGAGGGCGCCCTCGTGGGCCAGGGCGAGGCGACGAAGCTCGCCCTGATCCAGCAGGTCGACCCGATCTTCGCCGACTTCAACGCCCCCGCCGCCGAGTCGGTCAGCATCGCCGCAAGCGGGACCGAGGGGGCGGAGGTGCGCCTCGTCCTGCCGGACGGCTCGCTCCACGCCGACGCCGGGCGGCTCCTGTTCACCGACGTGAGCGTCGACCCCGGCACGGGACAGGTGTCCCTGCGGGCGAAGTTCCCCAACCCGAAGGTCGCGTTGCTGCCCGGCACCTACGTCCGCGTTCGCGTCGCGCAGGGGATCTTGCCGGGCGCGGTCGTCGTCCCGGCCCAGGCCATCCAGAGGAGCAGCGCCGGGGTCGCGCAGGTCTTCGTGGTCGGCGAGGACAGGACGGCCGCCCTGCGCCCAGTGCGGGCGGGGGCGCTGACCGATGCGGGTTGGATCGTCGAGGACGGGCTGAAGGCCGGGGAGACCGTGGTGGTCGAGGGTTTCCAGCGCATCCAACCCGGCATGGCGGTGAATCCGATGCCCTGGCACGGCGCCCGGACCGCCGCTGCCTCCGAGAAGCCCTGACCGCGCCGGGACCGACCGCCATGAGCCGCTTCTTCATCGCACGCCCGATCTTCGCCTGGGCGATCTCGATCTTCATCTCTCTGGTGGGGGCGATCTCCATCGCGTACCTGCCGGTCTCGCAGTACCCGGACGTCGCCCCCGTCACGATCCAGGTGACGGCGACCTACCCGGGCTCCCCGCCGGAGCGGCTCTACGACGGCGTCACCCGCATCATCGAGGAGGAACTGAACGGCATCCCGGGGCTGATGTACTTCGAGAGCACCAGCGACACCTCGGGCACGGCGCAGATCACGGCCTCCTTCGCGCCGGGCTCGGACCCGGCGAAGGCGACCGTGGCGGTCCAGAACCGGATCAAGCGCATCGAGGCGCGCCTGCCCCGGGCGGTGATCCAGCAGGGCGTGATCGTCGAGGAAGCCAGCACCAGCTTCCTCCAGTTCGTCACCGTTTCCTCGAAGGACGGCTCCCTCAGCGAGACCGACCTCGGCGACATCGCCGCCCGTCGCCTGCTCGGCGAGTTGCGGCGCGTTCCGGGCGTCGGCCGGGCGACGCTCTTCTCTTCCGAGAAGGCGCTGCGCATCTGGATCGACCCGGTCAAGCTCGTCGGGTTCGGGATGACGCCGGGCGACGTCACCGCCGCCGTGAGCGCACAGAACGCGCAGGTGGCCTCGGGGACCGTTGGCGCGCAGCCCGCGGCGGAAGGCCAACGCATCGCCGCCAACGTGCTGGTGAAGGGTCAGCTCTCCACCGTCGCCGAGTTCGGGGAGATCGTGCTCCGCGCCAATCCCGACGGTTCGCTGGTGCGCCTGCGCGATGTCGCCGAGATCGAGCTCGGCGGTCAGTCCTACGCGATGCAGACCCGCCTCGACGGGCGTCCCGCCGCCGGCATCGGCATCCAGTTGGCACCGGGCGGCAATGCGCTCGCCGCGGCCAACGGTGTCAAGGCGAAGCTCGCCCAGCTCCAGCGCACGCTGCCCGCCAACGTTCGAGTGACGATCCCCTACGACACCACCCCCTTCGTCGAAGTCTCGATCAAGAAGGTGCTGGTGACGCTCGCTGAGGCCATGGCGCTGGTCTTCGCGGTGATGTTCCTGTTCCTCCAGAACGTCCGCTACACCCTGATCCCCACCATCGTCGTGCCGGTGGCGCTGCTCGGGACTTGTGGGGCGCTCCTGCTCGCTGGCTTCTCGATCAACGTGCTGACGATGTTCGGCATGGTGCTGGCCATCGGCATCCTCGTCGACGACGCCATCGTCGTGGTCGAGAACGTCGAGCGCATCATGGGCGAGGAGGGTCTGCCGCCGCGGCAGGCGACGGCCAAGGCCATGGGCCAGATCACCGGCGCCATCGTCGGCATCACCTCGGTGCTGGTCGCCGTGTTCGTGCCGCTCGCCTTCTTCCCCGGCTCGGTCGGCGTGATCTACCGCCAGTTCGCGGTCAGCATGGCGACCTCGATCGCCTTCTCGGCCTTCCTGGCGCTGTCTCTGACGCCGGCCTTGTGCGCCACTTTGCTCAAGCCCGTCGAGGCCGGGCATGGCCACGCCAAGGGTGGGTTCTTCGGCTGGTTCAACCGCCGCTTCCGCGCCGGCACGCTGGCTTATCGCTCCGGCGTCGCGGGCCTGCTGCGCCGGCCGGTGCGGGCGCTCCTCGTCTACGGTCTGCTCGTCGCCGCCCTCGGGTGGGGCTACGTGCACATGCCGGGAAGCTTCCTGCCCATCGAGGACCAGGGCTACGTCATCGTCGACGCGCAGACTCCACCGGAATCGGCTACCGGGCGCACCCTCGACGTGGCCAAGAGGATCGAGGAGCACTTCGCGCGTGAGCCCGGCATCGACAGCCAGACCCTGCTGCTCGGGTTCGGCTTCTCCGGCCAGGGCCAGAACGCGGCCCTCAACTTTGTCGGGCTGAAGCCCTGGGGCGAGCGCGGGCCGCACGATAGCGCGGATGCCATCTCCGCCCGCGCCAACGCCGCCTTCGGCGGCCTGCCCGACGCCATCGCCATGTCGCTCTCGCCGCCGGCCATCGACTCGCTCGGCAATTCCAGCGGCTTCGCCTTTCGCCTGCAGGACAAGGGCCAGCAGGGCCAGGCGGCGCTGGCGGCCGCGCGCGACCAGCTCCTGAAGGCTGCGAGCCGGAGCCCGGTCCTGCGGGGCGTCTACGTCGAGGGCCTGCCGACCGCGCCGCAGATCGAGCTCGTCCTCGACCGGCAGAAGGCGAACGCGCTCGGCGTGACCTTCGCAGATATCAACGACGCCCTCTCGACGAGCCTGGGTTCGGCCTATGTCAACGACTTCCCGAACCAGTCGCGGATGCAGCGGGTGATCGTCCAGGCCGAGGCAGCCCGGCGGATGAAGGCCGAGGATCTGCTGCACCTGAATGTCCGTAACGCCAAGGGGCAGATGGTCCCGCTCCAGTCCTTCGCCCGGGTGCAATGGACGATGGGCCCGTCGCAGGTCGTGGGCTTCAACGGCTACCCGAGCATCAAGATCTCCGGCAGCGCGGCGCCCGGCTACGCCAGCGGCGACGCCATGGCGGAGATGGAGCGCCTGGCGGGGCAGTTGCCGGCAGGCTTCGACTTCGCCTGGACCGGGCAGTCGCTGCAGGAGAAGCTGTCGGGCAGCCAAGCGGTCTACTTGCTCGCGCTGTCGCTGTTCTGCGTCTTCCTGTGCCTAGCGGCGCTCTACGAGAGCTGGTCGATCCCGCTCGCCGTGCTGCTCGTGGTGCCAACCGGCGTGGTCGGCGCGGTCTTCGCGATGCTGCTGCGGGACATGCCGAACGACGTCTACTTCAAGGTCGGCCTGATCACGGTGATCGGGCTGACGGCGAAGAACGCCATCCTCATCATCGAGGTGGCGAAAGACCTCGTGGCGCAGGGCCGGTCCCTGCACGATGCGGCGCTGCAGGCGTGCGAACTGCGATTCCGCCCCATCGTCATGACGTCGTTCGCCTTTATCCTCGGCGTCGTACCGCTCGCCGTCGCGACCGGGGCCAGCATGAACAGCCAGAGGGCCATCGGGACGGGTGTGCTCGGCGGCATGGTGACGGCGACGGTGCTCGCGGTCTTCGTCACGCCGCTCTTTTACGTCCTTATCGCGCGGGTCTTCGGTTCTGCGGCAACCGGCCAGCCGGAGGTCGCTTCCGTCCGACACGGCATTCCAGTGCCCTGAAGGTCATCAACATCGCCAGGATAGCGGCGGAGCATAGGTCCGCTTACGGGAACCACTAAGAAGCGGTTGAACGACTGAGTGCGGTCGATAGGAGGCGGTCCGGTTTTGCGGCGGCCCCTCTCCGAAGCGGACCGGCAGCTTTCGGCCAGATCCAGTCCCGCATGATTGTCTTTTGAATGACCGGGGTGGGTGGTTTCCCGCCCGTCAGCTCTCGGTCAGCGGATGGCCACAAGCAGACATCGCCATAAGGACCGTTCAAACCCCCGCCGGACTTTCGAGCAGCTTATCCTAAGGTGTCGGTGATGGGAACACAGCATCCAGAAAAGCTAGGAAAGCATCCACGCTCGGGCTGCCGCGTCGGCTTTCCGGCCAAAGTGCTGTGAACACGGAACGCTCGGTGGCGAAGTTCTAGAGCACTGGCACCAATGCGCCCCGCTCAACGTCGGACGCGGCGACACCTTCATCAAAATGAGACCGATCCAACGTGGTTTTGCCTATTCTTCCCTAATCAATTAGCCGACTCAAATAATCCTACTGTTGCGTCAAAGTAACATACATATAGACAAATACATTGTGACTGGATTATGACGAAGAGTATATCTTAAAAAATCGTTAAAGGTTCCGCCGCCGGGGACTAGCCGGATGGGGACAGTCATGGACTTCAAGCAGAGTGTTTCACTTGCTGCGCTCACCCTTGCTGCCTTTGGCACGCAAGCTGCGCAAGCGCAGACGGTCAATACCACGCCGTCGAACGTGAACGTTCTCAACCTGCTGAGCCCTTTCTTAGGGCTGAACGCGACGCAGGTGGGCCAGCAGACCCTTCAGCTCAACCTTTCGCAGGCCGTTGCCCAGAACCAGAGCGCCTCGCTGGCGGATCAGCAGAAGGCGATTAGCGACAAGGCCCTGCCCGGCAGCGCGGCCTTTACCACCACGATCACGCTCGCCAATGGGACGCGGATCAATCTCGGCCCGGCGGACAACCTCGCGGGCGGGCTCCCGGCGCAAGCGCCACAGAGCGCAGGCGGCCTGAGCCCGCTCCAGCCGGTGGGCGGCCTCGGTCCACAGCTCGGTGCGATCTACCAGACCGGTATCCGCGCGAGTAACGCCAATGCAGGCCCTTTGACGGCGACGTTCAACCTTCTGAACCAAGCCTATAGCGTGTTTAGCTCCGATCTCGGCGTCGCAAAAAATTACTTCGCCAATGGCGCCGCCACGAACCCGAGCACGACGCCCGCCGGCTATGTCCCGATCCCGGCGGTGGCGCCCGCCGGTTACACCCTGCCGACCGGCCCTTACACGATCCCTGCCGGTTCGCCGGCCGGCGCGGCCGGTTCCACAGGTATGCTGCCCAACCGGTTCGATAGCGTGCTCGACCTCGCCTACGGTGTGCGCAACACGCAACCCGGCCAGGACGTCTATGGTTCGTCGCGGCCGATCCAGGTGGCGCAGAGCCAGTACAACGTATTCGATCCGACAGCGCTGAACGGTATCGCCACCAACCCGTCCTTCCCGAGCGGGCACACGCAATACGCCTATACGGACGGCTACCTGCTGGCGATGCTGGTGCCGCAGCAGTATCAGAACATGCTGCTGCGGGCGTCCGACTACGGCAACAGCCGCATCGTGCTTGGCGTGCATTACCCGCTCGACATCATCGCATCGCGCGCCTTCTCGGCTTACGACCTCGCGCAAGCGTTCACGAATCCCGCCTACATCAACAACGCGACGACGACCGGCACGGCGATCAACATGCCGCGTCTTTTCACGGCGGCGCAGGGTGAGTTGCAGACCTACCTCTCGGCTCAATGCGGTAACACCGTCGCCGCCTGCGCCACCGGCACGGCGAACACGACAAACAACCCCTACCTCCCCTCCAACGCCAATCAGGCGCTCTATCAATCGCGCCTCACCTACGGCCTGCCGATTCTAACCTTCGCGCAGGCGCCTCGCGAACAGGCGCCGGTCGGCGGGCCCGATGCCTCGATCCTTCTCGCTCCGCTCTACGGCGGCAGCACCAGCGCGGCGAAGTCCATCGCGCCGAACGGCGGCCTCTACGGCCAACTCTCCACGAGGACGATCAACCAGATCATCGTGAACACCGAGGGCAACGCGCTCGCCGCCTTCTACGGCACCGCGCTGAGCTACTGGGCGCGCCTCGATCTCTACTCGGCGGCAGGGTACTTCGGGAACGTCACCGGCACGTTGGCGATGGATCCGACCGACCGGCTCACCACCGGCGCCAGCATCGGCAACGGCGGCGCCCTTTACGCCAACGGCACGATCGGCGGCACAGTCATCGTCAACGGAGGCGGTCTCCTCGGCGGCACCGGCACGGTGGGCGGGCTCGCCGCGCTATCCGGCGGCACGGTGGCGCCAGGCAATTCCATTGGCACACTGACCGTGGCCGGCAACGCCTCCTTCGCGGCGGGCTCGGTCTATCAGGTCGAGGCCAACGCGGCGGGTCAGTCGGACCGGCTCGCGATCTCCGGCACCGCGACACTGGCCGGCGGCACGGTGCAGGTGCTGGCGCAGAACGGCACCTACAACCCGCGCACCCAGTATACGATCCTCAACGCCACCGGCGGAGTCACCGGCCAGTTCGCCGGCGTCACCTCCAACTTCGCCTTCCTCACCCCGACCCTGCGCTATCAGCCGACCGAGGTCGACCTGACGCTCACCCGCAACGACGTGGCCTTCGCCTCCGTCGCCACGACCCGCAACGGCGCCTCCGTCGCCAACGCGATCCAGTCGGGCGGGCCGAGTAGCGCCATCTACGGCGCCACCGTTGGTCTGACCACGCCGGAGGCGCAGGGCGCCTTCCGCGTCCTGGCCGGCGACATCCATGGCTCGACGGTCTCCTCGTCCTACGGGACGGCGTTCTTCGTTCGCGAGGCGATCCTCGACCGGCTGCGCTGGGGCACCACCCCCGGCGCGGCGGACGGCCTGAGCTTCGGCACCTTACCCGCCGCTTACACCGCCGACTTGCCCGGTCGCCGGCCGCCGGTGGCGAGTGTGCCGATGCAGACCCTCGACCCCACCGTGGTTGGAATCTGGGGCCAGGGCTTCGGCGCCTTCGGTAGCGCCAGCAGCGGCGGCAACGCGTTCGGGCTCGACCGGACGCTTGCCGGCTTCGCGGCGGGCCTCGACGTGCGCCTGCCGAGCGGCATAAAGCTCGGCGTGGTCGGCGGCTACACCGAGAACACCCTCGACACGACAGGCCGGTTCGAGTCGGCTCGTGTGACGAGCGGGTTCGGCGGCATCTACGGCGGCTACGAGCTGGGGCCGGTGTCCCTGCGCCTGGGCGCAGTCTACGCGGACGAGTCGTTGCACACCCGCCGCACGGTGATCTTCCCCGGCGTGGCCGATACCCCCACCGGCCGCTACGGCGGCTACACGGTGCAGGGCTTCGGTGAGATCGGGTACAAGATCTTCGTTGGCCAGCCCGCCCGGGTGGCGCTGGTCTCGAAGGGTGCGGCGGTACAGCCGGTGCAGCCAAGCGCGACCTACATCGAGCCCTTCGTAGGCGGCGCGTATGTCGGCATCCACCGGGACGGCTTCGCCGAGACCGGCGGCGTCGCGGCCCTGCGCGGGTTTGCCCGCGGCTACGATCTCGGCGCCCTGACGGTGGGCATGCGCGGCCAGACGGCCTTCGACTTCGGCACCGGCTTGCCGCTCTCAGCCCACGCACTGGTCGGATACCGCCGAGCCTTCGGCGATGTGGTGCCGAAGGCGCTCCTGTCCTTCGGGACCGGCCCGGCGTTCCTGTCGGCCGGTGTGCCGATCGACCGAGACGCTGTGGTGGCGGAGGTCGGTCTCGACCTGCGGGTCACCCCGAACGCGACCTTCGGCGTGGCCTATACGGGCCAGACCGGCTCCAGAGCACAAGACCAGGCGGTGAAGGGAAACTTCACGTATCGGTTCTGATCCGGCCTACATCGATCTTCTGCTGATGGGGCCGCCACCCGCCGGGCGGCCCCATCAGCAGTCGGCCAGCGGTCCATCTCGTCGCCGTGATGCATGAGCGGCCAGTTGCGTGCGATCAGAGTCTTGGTGGCGTTGTGGACAGTGAGGTTTTTGAAGATAGCGAGCTTCTCGCGAGGGCCGAATAGAGCAGATCCGGTAGCGTCCGAGGTGGGTGGAATTTGGCCTGCCCGCCTTCCAATCCAAAGGCTCGGAAAACGGACACGCATTGTTTCGGTGTCGAGTAAAATTCCGCTTTGCTCGATGGCTAGCGCATCGATCCAGTCGGAGGCGTCAGCCGAGACTGGAAAAATTGATGCAAGAACAATGAGCGCGTGCAGACACGCATGAACGACGTGAGTGCGTCACTGCACTAGGCCGCCCGGACTGTGGACAGGAAGCGCGCGACTTCCCCTCCCAGATGTTCCGACTGGCGCGAGAGCTCGGAGGCCGCCGACAGGACCTGTCCGGCCGCGATCCCCGTCTCCTCCGATGCATGCGCCACACCGGCGATATTGCCTGTTACCTCGTTCGTGCCGGTCGATGCCTGCGCGACGTTGCGCACGATCTCCTGGGTCGCCGCACCCTGCTGCTCGACAGCCGCCGCGATCGCGGTTGCAATGCTATTGATCTCCCGGATGCGGCCCATAATCCCGCCGATCGCCGTCACCGCCTGCCCGGTTGAGGCCTGGATCTGCGCGATCTGGCCCGAAATCTCGTGCGTCGCCTTGGCAGTTTGCTCGGCCAGCGCCTTGACCTCGGATGCGACCACCGCGAAGCCCTTGCCGGCCGCACCGGCCCGGGCCGCCTCGATGGTGGCATTGAGCGCCAGCAGATTTGTCTGCCCGGCGATGTTCGCGATCAGCCCGACGACGTCGCCGATACGCATGACCGCGGTGTTGAGTTCCTGCACGCGAATGCCTGTCTGATCGGCCTCGCTCACCGCGAGATGCGCAAGGCTAGCCGACCCCTGCACCTGCCGGCCGATCTCTTGCACGGAAGAGCCGAGTTCCTCGGCCGCAGCCGCGACCGTGTTGACATTGGTCGATGCCTCCTCAGCAGCGACGGCCACGGCAGCGGACTGCGCGGCGGTCTCCTGGGCGGTGGCGGTCATCTGCTGCGCGGTGGCCTGGAGCTCCGTGGCTGACGAGGAGACCATGCCGACGATCCCGCCGACCGTGCGCTCGAAGCCGTCGGCCAGTTCCACCATGGTGCGCTTGCGCTCGGCCGCGGCTGCCTCGTCGGCGATGCGCTTGATCTCGGTCTGCTCGGCCGCCTTCTGCGCGACCATGGCCTTGATGCCCTCGACCGCCTTGCCGACGGCACCGATCTCGTCGCCGCGGGCAGCCTCGCGGATCTCGGCATTAACGTCGCCGCGGGCCATCCGCTGAAGCACACCGACGAGGCTGCCGAGCGGGCGGGCGACTTGCACGACAATCACGTAGACGCCGTAGGCGATGCTGAGTGCGGCGAGAGCGAGCGCAGCCAGAAGCGCAAGGCGCGACCAGCCGGAAATCGTCTCGGAACGACGGTATTCCGCCTCGGCCTCTCGAACCTGCAACGCGGTCAGCTTGCTGAGAGTCGCGTTGGTGTCCTTCATGCTCTTCAGGAGGTCCGCATGCGTGGCCTCGAAATCCGAGGCAGCACCGGCGGCGATGCGCTTGAGAATCTCGGCGGCGGCCGCGTCGTTTTGATCGATGCGCCCCTGCAGCTCCTTGGCGAGCACTTCCTCTTCCGGAGTCAGGTAGGTCGCCAAATAAGCAGACCACTCGATGTGGAGCTTAGACAAATCGCGCTCGATCTTGTCTTTAGCCTGGACCGGCTCGATTTGCTTGCTGCCGAGCATGCGCGAGACGTCGATCAAGTTATCATAGGCATCGCGGATGACGCTAAATTGTCGAAGACAGACAACCCTGTCATCGAACATCGTCTTGATGCTCGAATGGCTCCAATGAAGGGCGAAATTCCCTAACGCTGCGGTTGCAACAAGAAGCAATCCCAAAATACCAAGCAAGACGACAAGCCGTAGTTTGACCGTCACTTTCATTGAAGGAATACCTCTAGCAATTTTGTTTTAAAATGATGATTCTTCATGCCGAAGTGGCCCTCAGCACATGGGTCGAAATTTATGATAATGATCTTTAAGATCTGATATAGAGATTGCATATTTTGACGAATTTTGCGAAAAAAATCTCTATTTTGTGATCTCGGATTCGAGTTTCCGCGGTTTTTCAATCTATAGGCGAATTGAAAAACTGAGTTCAACTTAAAGTCTGTTGCGCCGTGTGCGGCGCGTGATTTTGGCATGCCATCAGAGCGACCGCTTAGAAGAACCTGCGCTTACGGTCCCCGTCGACCGATTTAGGTCGATAGGAGGCCGTCCGCCTCGGGTGAGACATCAAACTCGGCAGTGTGCGTGATCAAGGGTTGGGCTCCCTCGCCAGCGTGCTGCGCCTCATCGAAGGCAGCGTCAGCGATGTCCAAAACCGTTGACGCTCATGAGACTCCGGCTAGAGTTGCGGAGCCCATAACCCCAGCGAACTCGGTCCGCAGGAAGAGATGCAACGCACGCTCCGTAGTTACGAACTCTCGTGTCTGCGGAACCTACGAACCAGTCTCCAGCCCCGCGGCAATTTCGGAAGAGAAAAATCGAGACCAGACGGCGAGAACGGCGTCTGATCTGGCCTGGTCGCTGAAAAGTGGTCCTCCCTGCGATATGGCTTTGAGCCATGTGGCGGATCTCATCATGGGACGGAAGAAGCGTACGGCCGAAGAGATTGTCGCCAAGCTGCGCCAAGTTGACGTTCCGGTCTCGCAGGGTCGGAAGGTTGCTGAAGCAATCCGATCCATTGAGTGGCCGAGGTCACGTACGACCGGTGGCGTCCTGAGTACGGTGGCTTGAAGGATGATCAGGTCATGCGACTATCGTCGCGCCTCGAACCGATTGCTTTCCCGTCGATCGCCCCGGCGTCGGGGTGATCACTCTGCTTCTGACGTCGAAGGCCGGAACGGCGATCTGTTCAGGCCTGCCGGTTTTTCGGCCAGCAGTCTTCACGGTGTGGCGGGGTTCAGTGGCTGCCGCCGCTTTGCGCGATAGCCCGGCCAAGGCTTAGAAGAAGCAGATCGACCGCCACGCAGACCTCGGGTGGCGCGGCATCCGCGAGCGACCGCTTGAGGGCGATGACGGTATCGGCCGCCCGATCGAGAGGGTCCTCCGGCATCAATGCGCTGCTGAGGACGTAGCGCTCGCCAGTTCCCTGCATCTCGGTGATATCGATGATGATGCCCCGTGAGCGGATGGGGTGCCCGAGCGAGTTTTGGTAGATGCGTCCACGGCTCAGCAGCCAGCGCACGGTGCCGTCGTTTGCGAGAACGCGATACTCGGCCAGCATCAAACCACCGCGCCGCAGGGCCTGCTGTACATGCTCGATCAGCCATTCATGATCGGCCGGATGCACGGCGGAAATGGATTCGACGCCGAAGATCTCCCTATCGGCGTGGGAGGCATCGCCGGTCAGCAACTGTGCCGCCCCTGCGTCGTAGACCATCCCTCCCTTGACGATATCCCAGTCCCATGTGCCAACCACGCAGGATGCGTCGAGGGCTGCGCGCAAGCGGTCCAGCGGTCCGCTGAAGCCATTGATCGCGTTGACTGACTGATCCAGTCGTTGCCCCACCGGTCGCTCCCTCAAGCTCACTTGATTTAATGTCACTCAAAAAGTCGCTACTGTCATCATCAGCAACAAACAGAAGCGCCACAGCAGCGCTGCTTCGGTCGGCGACCGGGGGGATAAAACTTGGCAGATAGACCCTCCGTGCCTGACGATGTGAGCCATCCCATGGAGGCGCGCCGGAACGCATCGCTCGCGCGCATTGCCGACGCGTTGGGACTTCCGGTGTCGCACTTCGACCCGGCCGCCGACGGTAAGGCGCAGGTGGACGGGACCAGCAAGATCAGGGATGACGCGTTGCTCTCCCTCGTCCGATCCTATCTGCAAACCGTCACTCCCGCCGCCCGACGCGACTTCGTCGAGTCGGTGAAGGCGCTTGCCGACGACCTGCCATCGTGAGGAGGACCGGTTCGCCGGGCCCGGCGGAGCGATCGGCGGCAAGTCGGGAGCCCCTCGCTGCGCGAAAGCGGGCATCGGGCGAGCGATCTCCGTGGTGTTCGAACCGTCCTTTCGGCCGCTCGACAGGTCGGCGTCCGGCCCCATGTCCCTAGCCAGCAACGATGGGGTTGCGCGCGCCTCGGCACCGGCCAGCCGCAGAACGGTTCGCGCCGTCGATCGAGACGTCCGTTCGGCTCCGCGTCGAGGCATGCCGTCCATGCAGCCGGCTGCGGACGGCACATCGATCAGCGCACGGAGATGCCCATGCCCGAGGTCGAGGCGACACCTTACTGGCTCGACGGCAACTTCGCCCCCGTCCAAGAGGAGATCACGAGCGTCACGCTGGAGGTCGAGGGCGCGATCCCGCCCGAGTTCTCCGGCGTCTACGCCCGCAACGGCGCCAACCCGCGCGATGGGCATTCCGGTCACTGGTTCCTCGGCGACGGCATGATCCACGGTGTCGCGCTCCGCGATGGCCGGGCCGACTGGTACCGGAACCGCTGGGTGCGCACCCCGCGTTTCGAGGGCCGCGCCTCCGGCAATCCGCTCGACCTGCGCGGCAGCGTGGCGAACACCAGCGTCGTGGCCCATGCCGGGCGCACCTTCGCGCTCGTCGAGAACGCCCTGCCGATGCGCATCGGTCCCGAACTCGAGACGCTGGGCTACGAGGATTTCGGCGGGCGCCTGACGACGCCGTTCACCGCCCACCCGAAGATCTGCCCCGAGACGGGTGAACTGCACTTCTTCGGCTACAGTCCGCGGCCGCCGTTCCTGACCTACCACGTCGCCGATGCCGCGGGCGCGCTGGTGCGCAGCGTGGCCCTGCCGCTGCCTGCACCGGTGATGATGCACGACTTCGCTCTCACGCGCGGACACGTCGTGTTCATGGACCTGCCGGTCGTCTTCGACCTGGGCATGGCGCTGCGCGGCACGATGCCCTTCGCCTGGAGCGACACGCACGCGCCCCGCCTCGGCGTGCTGCCGCGGGGCGCGGGAGCCGAGGCCCTGCGCTGGGTCGCGGTCGAGCCGGGCTACGTCTTCCATGTCGGCAACGCCTACGAGGAGGCGGACGGGACGCTGGTGCTGGACGTGGCGTGGTACCCCGAACTGTGGCGGGGCGGCCCCTCCGCGTCGCACTTCGAGCAAGCGCGGCTGCGGCGCTGGCGTATCGGCCCCGGCGCGGACCGCGCGCGGGAGTCGGACTTGGATGACCGCGCGATCGAGTTCCCGCGCATCGACGAGCGGCGCACGGGGCTGGCGCACGGCGCGCTCTACGCCGTGCAGACGGGGGCCGGGCCGAGCGGGGATGCGTCCGCCGACGGGGCGCTGGTGCGCTACGACCTCGTGCGCGGCCGGGACGCGACGCATGTCTTCGCCCGCGGCATCCCGAGCGAGTTCGCCCACGTGCCCGGCGCCTCGGGCGAGGGCTGGCTGATGGGCTTCGTCTACGACCGGGTTCGCGGGGCGAGCGACCTCGTGATCCTCGCGGCGTCGGACGTGGCGGCCGCGCCCGTGGCACGGGTGCATCTGCCGCGGCGGGTGCCGCAGGGCTTCCACGGCACCTGGATCCCTGACGCCTGAGAGCGGGCACTCCGCCGGCCCGGCCGGCCACCTCTCCAGTCCGACGGGCACAGCCGGGGGAGAGGGAGCTTGCTCCGAGCGGCGACGCCCGGCGGTTCGCCCCTTGCCTCCGGTGAGGCGTTCGCCGGTGCGCTTCGCCAGAGCGAGCCGGGCCTGAGGATCGCGCGCGAGACCCCCCAGGACTCAGCCGAGCTTACCGGTCGCGGCCTCCAGCAGGCCCATCGCCTCGTCGCCGAACTTCTTGCGCCACTCCTGATAGAAGCCGCTCTTGCGCAGCTCCTCCTTGAATGGCGCCGGATCGACATCGTTGAAGATCAGGCCCTGGCTCGTCAGGTCCTCGCGCAACCCGGCATTCAGACGCTCCACCTCCTTGCGCTCGTTCAAGCAGGCCGCATTGACGTTCTTGGCGAAGATCTCCTGCAAATCCGCCGGTATCCGCGCCCAGGCGCGGCGATTGATCAGGAACCACCATCCATCCCACATGTGGTTCGTCATCGAGCAGTATTTTTGTACCTCGAAGATCTTCGCGGCCTTAATGGTGACGAGCGGGTTTTCCTGCGCATCCACCACCTTCGTCTGCAACGCCGAATAGACTTCCGAGAAATTCAGGCTGGCCGGTGCGGCCCCGAGCGACCGGAACAGGGACGTCCACAGGGCGCTGATGGGAACGCGGATCTTCAGGCCCTGCAAGTCTTTCGGCTCGGTGATCGGCCGTACGCTGGTGGTGACTTGACGAAAGCCGTTGTCCCAAATCCTCTCCAGGACGGCGAAACCGCCGGCCTCGATCTGGGAGCGCAGATGCTTGCCCAATGCGCCGTCCATGGCGCGCCAGACCGCAGGATAATCCGAGAAGGCGAAGCCGAGGCCGTAGATCGACGCGGTGGGGATGATCGTGGAGAGCACGTTCACACCCGAGAGGGCGAAGCATTCGAGCGCCCCGGAGCGCAGCTGCGAGAGCATGTCGCTCTGCCCGCCGAGCTGGTTGTTCGCGAAGATCCGAAGCTCGACGCGCCCGTTCGTCTGTTCCCTGATCGCATCCGCGGCCTTCTGTGCGTGAACGTTGAGCGGATGGGTAACGGGCACGTCGGTGCCGAGCTTGAAGACGAATTCCGCCGCGCGGGCGTATTTCAGCGGAGAGACGGCACCGATCAGGCCGGCACCGACCGTGCCGGCCACGAGGGCGCGGCGCGAGAGGGGAGCACGCGACATGGGGTTTCCTCCAGAGGCTTCTTCGGGTGGCCGCGGCGCCGTTCTCCGGCGCTCTGTTGACCGTTGGTGAGCGGATGGACGGAGGGGGTGGCGGGCACCTCCGTCGCGGTGGACATGCACACGCCCCCGGTCTCGAGATCGTCACGGACCGCCGCCCGCCCGCTCTCCCGGCCGAGCCCGGGGAATCTCATGCCGTCCCTCCTCCCGGGCCCGCAGTCGCAGGCGATGAAAGCCTCGTGCATCGATCCAGACGGAGGCGTCAGCCGAGTCTGGGAAAATCGATGCAAATGAAAGGTCTGGTGCTCGGGCGCGTGAACGGAGCGACTGCGTCGGAGCACTAGAATTCGATGATCGGCTTGATCTCTTCGAAGTTCTTCATCCGGTTCAGTGCCGTATCGACATCCTCGAGCTTGTAGCGATTGGAGACCATGCGCGCGAAAGGCACCTCGTGCTGATGCTTCGCGACGAATTCGAGGGCCTTCCAATACGCCTTGGCCTGGCCGGAGAACGATCCGAGCACACGGAGATTCTTGCTGACGAGGGTCGAGGGCTTGATCGTCGTCGTGCCCTGGCCGAGCTGTCCGACGACGACGTAGCTCGCGCCCCGACGGGCGAGATCGAGCCCCTCGCCGAAGGCGCCCGGATGCCCGGTGAACTCCATCACCACGTCCGCGCCGCGCCCGTCCGTGAGGGCGCGGACGTGATCGAGGCGTTCCTCGTGCGTCGTCCGTTCGATCGAGAGCACCTCGTCGGCGCCGAACTCCCGGGCGAGGGCGAGCCGTGGATCGGGGGCGCCGAGGGTGACGACCCGGCGCGCGCCCGAGATTTTGGCGACGGCGGTGGCCAGCAGCCCGAGGGGCCCCGCTCCCTGCACCACCACGGTGTCGGTCGGATCGATGCGCCCGAGCACGTCGAAGGCATTCATCACCGAACGGAAGGCACAGCTTGCCATGCTGGCCAGTTCGTTCGGCACGGAGTCGGGCACTTTCACCCGCCCGGAATCCGGCAGCACGTAGCCGTATTCGGAGAACCCGCCGAGGAGATAGGGTGCGACGTCCATCCGCTCGTACATGTACTTGCGGCTGTACTGGCAGAGGGTCGGCTCCCGCGCGACCGTGCAGAAGTAGCATCGCCCGCAGGCCGTATGGGTCCAGGTGATGCGGTCGCCGACGCGCAGCGATTGGCCGACGGAGTCGCGATCCGTCCCGGACCCCATGGCGACGATACGCCCGACCATTTCATGCCCGATGATGACGGGCAGATCGACCTTGAGCGCGAGCGAGCCCTGCCACAGGTGAACATCGGTGCCGCAGATCGAGCACGTCTCGATCCGGGTCAGGATGGTGCCGGGCTCCAGCTCCTTCGGGATCGGCACCTCCTCGATGCAGACCGGAGCCTTGAACGCGCGCACCACGGCGGCGCGGCTGCTGCTGGGAAGACGCATCATGGGTCGACTCCTCGACCGGTCGGGTGTGCCATATCGGTGGCCCTGGCGAGCACCCGGTGCGCGAGCTTCAGGTGCGCGATGTCGATCATCTTGCCGTCGAGGGTCGCGACCCCGGCGCCGTTCCCCTCCAGGAGCCGGACCACCGTCCTCGCCCAGTCGATGCGCTCGGGCGACGGCGTGAAGGCGGCGCGCACCGCATCGAGCTGAGCGGGATGGATGCAGAGCTTGCCCGAAAAGCCATCCGCGGCGCTGGCCGCCGCCTCGGCCGCGAGGCCCGCCGGATCGCGGGGATCGGGAAACGGCGTGTCGAGCGCGGCCACCCCGGCGGCGGTCGCCGCGATCAGCACCCGGGTGCGCGCCGCCGCGAGCGGGGTCGCGAACGTCCCCTCTCGGCGCGGCTCGATGCCGAAATCGGCCGACAGGTCCTCCGCGCCGAAGCACAGGGCGCGCAGGCGCGGGGATACGCCCGCATAGGCCATGCTGCCGAGGGACGCGGCGGTCTCGGTGGCGAGCAGGAGCACGGCAACGCGACCGGCCGGAACCCCGCCGACGGCTTCGAGAACGTCGATCTGTTCCGACAATGCCAGCAGGTCCGCCGGCCCGGAGCATTTCGGCAGCAGGATCGCGGCCGGCCGCGCGGGGACGATGGCCGCGAGGTCGTCGAGGTACCACGGGGTGCCCCGCGGGTTGATCCGAACCACGAGTCGATCGGGATGAAGGCGCAGGGTCGCCGTGGCCGCCTCGCGCGCGGCCGCCTTGCCCGCGGGCGCAACGCTGTCCTCAAGGTCGAGGATGACGCCGTCGGCGCCGGACAGAATCGCCTTCTCGACCTTTCGAGGGGCATCGGCCGGTGCGAAGAGAAGGGTGCGCATCCTCACGGCACGCTCTCCCGCGCGCATTCGGCGTCGATCTCCGCCTCGTCCTGTCCCAGCGTCGGCGCGGGGCGCCGGATCCGTCCGGGCGTGCGCGACAGGCGCGGGAACGGGGCGTGCATCGGGATCGCACCGTGGTCCGGATCCTCGACCTCCACGAGCACGCCACGCCCGCGCACGTGCGGATCGAGGGCGAAGCCCGCCGGATCGTAGACCGGACCGACCGTCACCTCCGCTCTCTCGAAATACGCCAGGTTCTCGGCGAGATCGCGCTCGGCGATGAAGCCGCCCACGATCGCGTCCACCTCGTCGACGTTGTCGAGGCGGGCGGAGTTCGTGGCGAAGCGGGGATCGTGGATCATGTCGCCCCGGCCGATGGCGTCGAACAGGCGTGCCGCCATGTCCTGGGTCGAGGCCGACAACGCGACCCACTCGCCGTCGCGGGTCCGGTAGACGTTGCGGGGCGCCGTGATGCTCACGCGGTTGCCGATGCGGGACGGCGAGCGGCCCGTCAGCCGATGAATGGCGGCGTCAGGGCCCAGCGTGGCGTGCAGCGGCTCGAGCAGCGACAGGTCGACGACCTGACCGAGGCCCTCCGGCCGCTCCGCGACCCGCAGCGCCGCCAGCGTGGCGAAGGCGCCCGACAGGCCCGCCACCATGTCGGCGAGGGCGAGGTTCGGCAGGGCCGGCGGCTTGTCGGCGAAGCCGTTCTTTGCAGCGAAGCCGCTCATGGCCTCGATCAGCGAGCCGAAGCCCGGGCGCTGAGCATAGGGGCCCGTCTGCCCGAAGCCGCTGATGCGCACCATGACGAGCTTGGGGTTAAGGCCGAGCAACACGTCGGGCGCGAAGCCCGCCGCCTCCATCACGCCGGGCCGGAAGCCTTCGATGAGGACCTGGGCCGTCGGCACCAGCCGCCGCAAGGTCGCCTTGCCCTCGGCGCTCTTCAGATCGAGCCGGATCGAGCGCTTGTTGCGGCTGTAGACCTTCCACCAGGCGGGGATCCCGCTCTCCTGCCAGTGGCGGAGGGGATCGCCCCGGTCCGGCTCCAGCTTGATGACCTCGGCACCGAAATCGGCCAGCTGGAGGCTGAGCATGTTTCCGGCGACGAGGCGGGAGAGATCGAGGACGCGGATCCCGGCGAGCGGACCGACCGCCTCCATCGAAGACGTCGTGCTCATGAAAAGCGCCCCGCAGCTCCGGCGCCGATCCGCGGACGTAACGCGTGAGCCATTCCCCCCTCCCGGAAAGTCTTGTTCGTCGGCTGGAGCGTTTTCGGAGAAACCCGGATCATAGGCCGGCCCCGACTTTCGCGAGTGTCAGCGAAGCAATCCAGGGCTGCGGGACATCCCCGAACGTGGCGGATCCCTGGAAGGCTTCGCTTCGCTCGCAAAGACGGTCGAACAGGCGAACCGGATCGAACCGAAACCGCTTTGGACCATCCTGGCCGAGTCAGCTCACGAGAACGAGAAGGATTTCACGAGGCCGCTATCGAGAATTCTTATGGGTCGATGAGCGCCGCCCCTCCCCAGGCACCGCTCTGCACCAGCCGGCGCATCTCGGAAATCGTGAGATCGGCGACGAGGGACGTCGGCCCGACGAAGGGTTGGTTGGCCGCCGAGCACAGGGCGAGCGTGCGGGAGATCGCCGGTTCCACGATGCGGGCCGCGTCCGGCCGCTGCGCGTCGTCGAACCCCGACAAGGACGAGATGGGCAGGATGGTGGCTGCCAGGCCGGACGCGGCGACCTTCCGCATCGTGGGCAGGCTATCGACATCCGCTATCACGGTGAGGGCACGGCCCTCCTGCGCGAACGCGGCCTCGACCATCGTTCGGAGTGTATGGGTCGGACTCGGGAGCACCAGCGGAATGGTCGAGACGTCCTCCATCCGGATCGTGGTGCCCGACAACGATCCCCTCTTCGCCACCAGATAGAGATCTTCGTTGAGGACGGGGCGTGCGATCAGCCCCTGGCTGGATTTGTCTTTGTAGAGTATCGCCAGCTCCAGCCGGTGACGAACGACAAGCTCATGCAGATATCCAGATAAACTCTCAAATAACTCCGGTCGAATTCCCGGGTATTCATTCAAGATGGAACTCAAAAGCGGAAACGACAGGACCGTGGCGACGCTCGTCGGCAATCCGATCGCGACACGGCCGATGATGTGAGTGGGGCCGGTGATGTCGGCAACGGCGCTTTCCACTTGCCGAAGGATGGCGCGGGCGTGACGGTAGAAGCGATCGCCGGCTTCGGTCGGATGAACGCCTCGCGTGGTTCTGCTGAGCAGTTCGCCACCCAGCCCGCCTTCGAGTTGGGCGATCTGCTGACTGAGGGCGGGCTGGGCGACATTCAGGTGAGAGGCCGCACGGGACAGGCTGCCCCAGTCGACGGCGGCGACGAAGAAGCGAATTTGCTTCAACGTCGGAGTATACCCGCCTGCTTTGTGACGATGCATGTCGTGTTCTCATACAGGAAAGCGGGGACGCAAGACCCGCTGCCGCGGTGTCGACCTCGCAATGTCACGGGTGTGGACGAAGCTCTATCGCGTATGCTCCGTGCAATCCTTGGAGCGCGTGGCAACGCCCGGCCGGAAACGGGCTGCTATTGAACGGTCGAACCGGGTTGGCCGCCACTCAGCTCGCTGCGCAGCCACGCGACAACGCTGCGCAGATCGGCCCGGGTCCGCAGGTGGTCCGCGATCCACAGTTGGAGACTGTGCGGTCCCATCGCGAAGCCGAGGGGAGCCACCAGATGGCCGGCCCGAATCTCGTCGGCCACGAGCAGGCGCGGGGCCAGGGCGAAGCCCAGGCCGCAGGCGGCCGCCTGGATCACGAGGTAGAAATGGCCGAAGACCTCGTGCGGCGTGATCCCTAAGGTCCGCCGCCCGACCGCATCCGTCCACTCGGACCAGCCCCCCAGGCGCGTCGCGCAGCCGAGGATCCGTGCCCTGGCGAGATCGTCGATCGTCGCGATCCCGTGGCGGGCCGCATAGTCCGGGTGGCAGACCGGTCCGATCTCTTCCCGGATCACGGTCTCGGCCACCGCGTTCGGCGGCGGGTGGTACATGCTGTTGCGGATCGCGACGCTGATCTCGTCGCGAATGAAGTCGACGTTGCCGTAGCTGATGTTGAGCCGCAGATCGATAGCCGGGTTCGCTCGCTTGAACCCTTCGAGCCGGGGGATCAGCCAACGCATCATCACCGTGGCCGAACAGGACAGGGTGAGGGGGCCGGGCTGCAACTGCGAGACGGCCAGATGCATCCGCGCGAAGGCCTCCCCAAGCTCGTCGGCCAGCCGCGCCCCTTCGCGGGTCGGCGCGACCGCGCGGGGACCGCGCTCCAGAAGGGGCAGGCCGAACTGAGCCTCCAGCCCGCGCACATGCCGGCTGATCGCCCCGTGGGTCACGCCGAGCTCGGTCGCCGCCGCGCTCATGCTGCCGAGGCGGGCCGTCGCCTCGAAGGCGCGCAAGGCGTTCAGCGGCAGTCGCGGATGAGACACGGCGCTTCCCCTCGCAGGACTGTCCCCGGCGACGGGCCACTGCGGGGCTCCGCGGCGTCCCTGTGAGTTTTCTTCACGGTTCCCTGCGTCGAACTCAAGTTCCAGTCCCGACAATCCGCGCATAGTGTCTGCATAATAATGCTATCGCGGATCGCTCCGACGACTGCGCCGCCCGGAATACCGGGGCGCGGGACACGCAGGGTGGGGACATGGGCCAGCGCCTCCAGAACAAGATCGCCATCGTCTTCGGCGCCGGTTCGGTCGGGCCGGGCTGGGGGAACGGCAAGGCCGCAGCGACCCTGTTCGCCCGCGAGGGCGCCACCGTCGTCTGCGTCGACGTGAACGAGGCGGCGGCGCGCGAGACGGCGACGATCATCGGCGGCGAGGGCAATCGGGCTGAGGCCGCGGCCTGCGACGTCACCCGCTCCGGCGACATCGAGGCCTTGGTGGAGCAGGTAATCGCCGAGCACGGCCGCATCGACATCCTGCACAATAATGTGGGCTACGCGACGATGGGCGGGCCCATCGAGATGGACGAGGAGGGCTGGAACCGGACCTTCGACCTCAACGTCAAAGGCTGTTTCCTCACCTGCAAGCACGTGCTGCCGCACATGCTGTCCCGCCGCTCGGGGGCGATCGTGAACCTGTCCTCGATCGCGGCGGTCCGGTTCATGGGCTACCCCTATCCCGCCTACCACGCGGCGAAGGCGGCCGTGAACAGCTTCACCATGGGGCTCGCCCTCCAATACGCGAAGGAGGGCATCCGCGTGAACGCGATCATGCCGGGGCTGATGAACACCCCCCTGATCCACCAGCAGATCTCCGAGCAGTACGCCGACGCCGACGAGATGGTCCGGGCGCGCGACGCCGCCTGCCCCACGGGCAAGATGGGCACCGCCTGGGACATCGCGAAAGCCGCCCTGTTCCTCGTCGGAGACGAGGAACAGGGCGGCTTT
>NZ_BPQE01000005.1 GCF_022179085.1 Methylobacterium aerolatum | reverse complement strand
ATGGGGTATTCGGCGACTTGGCCGACCACGCCGCCGTTGCCGTGGCGCAGGGCACGGGAGCTGCGGTCGTAGGCGTCCTCGTAGGTGTCCCGGGCGTAGTCGGCGGCGTCGTCCGCCGCGCGGCGGACGGAGCGGCGGGCCCGGTCGAAGTGATCCTCGGCGGCGCCTTGCGCGCGGCGGGCACGGCCTTCAAGGTCGTCCGAGCCGACGAGGCCGCCGACCGTGTCGCGGATCCTGCCGCCGATGTCGCGGGCGGTGTCGGCGACCTGCTCGGCCGCGTCGCGCACCGTGTCCTTGGCCTGGCCGTACAGGTTTTCCGCCGAGCCGGCCGCCTCGCGGGCGCGGCCCTCGACCGAGTCCCGCTTCGAGCCGGTGAGGTCACCCACCGTGCTCTGGACCTTGCCGCCAAGCTCCTTGGCGGCACCCGTGATCCGATCCGTATCGACCATGTCGTTCTCCTGGTGTGTGGGAAAGGGGCGTCCCGTCCGCGGGGCCCCGTGAGGGGAAATCGTCAGTCCCGCGCCGAGCCGGTCGGCTTGGTGCGGGCGGTCTCGGCGGCGTGGGCCTCACGCTTCTGCCGACGTCCCTCGGCCTCGATCCGGGAATCGCCCGTGAGCTTGCCGAGGGCTTCCTTGACCGAGCCCTTGAGATGCTCGGTCGAAGTCGAATTCTTGTCTTCGGCCATGGGAACTCCGTACCGTTCGAGGAAACCATGCACCGCCGGGGAGATGATTTCGCGAACTCCAAAATCAATGGGTGTATTATACTGGTAGGATAGTTATTTTATCTCGCCGGATTGCAGGGGAAATCCGTTCTCCCGGCCCCAGACCACTGCCTCGCTGCGCTTGTGGACGCCGAGCTTGCGGTAGAGGGCGGCACCGTGGTTGCGCACGGTGTTGCGCGACAAGTCGAGCTTGCGGGCGATGGCTTCGTCGTCGAGGCCGGAGCAGATCAGGTTGAGGATCTGCCGCTCGCGCATCGTGAGGTTGAGCGCCAGGGCGTCCGACCGGGTGACGTCCGGGCGGCGCAGGTTGGCGAGCTTCTCGATGAGGCCGCGGCTGAACCACGAGGTGTCCGCCATCACCGTCTCGATGGCGTCGAACAACTCGCGCTCCGTGTGCTTCCGGTCGGTGATGTCCTGCATCACCAGCAGGACGAAGGGATCGTCCTCGATCTCGATGCGCTCGGCCGAGACGAGGCAATCGAGGTTCGCCCCGCTCTCGTGGCGCAGGCAGACCTCGACGCCGAGGACGTAGCCCTGTCGCTCGAGCGCGGCCTCGACGGCCTCGCGCTGCCGCTCGTTCACCCACAGCCCGGCCTCGTCGAGGTTGCGCCCGATCACCGTGTCTTCGCCGAGGCCGAAGACGCGGGTGAAGGCTTCGTTGATGCCGGTGACATGGAGATCCTTGCCCCGCGCCAGCACGGTCGGCACGGGGGTGAGGCGGAAAGCCTTGGCGAAGCGCGCCTCGCTCTGGCGGAGCGCGGTCTCGGCCTTCCGGCGCAGTTCGAGGTCGGCGAAGGTGAAGAGCATGCAGGGCTCCTCGCCCAGCTCGATCGGTTGGCCCGCCACGATGACGAAGCGGCTGCCGCCGTCGGGCAGGCGCAGGCACGCCTCCATCTGCGGGATGGTCCCGCCCTCCTTCAGGCGGCTGACCGCGAGGTCGCGGTTGCGCGCCTCGGCCAGGACATCGACCTCGTAGACGCTGCGGCCGATCACGGCGTCGCGGGTGAAACCGGTCATCTCCAAAAAGCCGGCATTCACCTTCACGTGGCGCAGGTCCGACAGGCGGGTGATCACCGCCGGGGCGGGATTGGCGTTGAAGGTCGCTTCGAAGCGGTCCTCGGCCTCGAACTGGTCGGTGACGTCCTTCAGGATGAGGGCGAGGCAGCTCGGTTTGCCTTCCCGGTCGGTGGCCACGAGGCTGCGCAGGGAGTGCACGAAGTCCATCTCGGGCTTGTCGGCCCGGCGGACCTCCACGACCACGTCGTGGAATTGCTCGCCCGCCACCACCCGCTCGATCGGGTACTGGTTCGGGGTGACGTGGTTGCGGTAGCGCAGGCAGAAGCGCTCGCGGTAATCGTCCACGGTGGGACCGAGCTCGTCGAGGCTGCCGGCGCCGTGCATGGCCAGCGCGGCCTCGTTGGCATAGGCGATGGTCTGGTCGGGTTCGACCAGGATTACGCCCTCGCTCAGGCCGGCGATGATCTGCCGGAGTTCATGCCTGTCGACGCCCGCCGTCACGGCCCACACCCTCCTTCGTGCGACCGCTGCCCGTACGGCAGCGACCCACAAACAGGTTGCGCGCAAGTCGGTTCCAAAAATTTATGTTATGATCCTGGTACGCACGTATCATTGACGGCGCGGTGCGCGACCAAAAATGAGGCGCAGCTAGTCCGCCAGGCCGATGCCGGTCCCGGGCATGCACACAGTCATCGGTGAGCGTAGTATCGTGTCGCATCGTGTCGAACACTTGCGTTCGCCCGCAGTTCACGACGCCGTCATCTCGTACGGCGGCGGCGACCTGGGGCGAGACCTTCCGAGTTTCTCGTTGGACGTTCCGGAGGTCGATGAGGCGTCGCCCCTCGGCCTCGTCCTGCGCCGCCTCTCGCAGGCGCTGGATGCGGCGGAGACCCGGGCGGAGCGGCGCTTCGGCGCGGATCTCGTCGGCGTCCTGCCGGACCTGCGCCGGTTCGCCCTGTCGGTGACCCGGGATGCGGTGGAGAGCGAGGACTTGGTGCAGTTCACCCTGCTCAAGGCCTGGGAGCATCGGACCAGCTTCAAGCCGGGCACGAGCCTGAAGGCGTGGCTGTTCACGATCATGCGCAACGGGCACGTCAATTGTCGCCGGAAGTACCGCCGGGAGGTCCCGGATCCCGAGGGTTCCTACGCGGCGGGGCTCGCGTGCCTGGCGGACCAGGAGCATCGCCTCGATGTCCGGGACGTCCAGGAGGCCCTCGATAGGCTGGAGCCGAGTCAGAGGGAGGCCCTTCTCCTGGTGGCGGTGGAGGACCTGACCTACGAGGCCGCCGCGATGCTGATCGGCTGCCCTGCGGGCACGGTGAAAAGCCGGGTCAGCCGCGCCCGCGACCGTCTCGCCGCCGACCTCGGTATCGGCTGACCCGCGGCCCCCCGGTCGGCCCATGGCCCCGCGCCCACGGCGAAGAACCGGCCGATACCGGTAGAGCCGTCTCTGTGAGCGGGGGCGCAGCCCGCTTATATCACGTTCGACGGAGGTCCGGGACGGTCCGGGTCTTCGACACCGTTTCCGAGGTCGTACCGGGCGTTCCATCCGATCAGCGTCCGGGATGGCCGCGAGGCCGGGCGCCTGCGCCACGCCAGGCGCGCGCCCGGCCCGTTGCGCCGCCTACCCGTCCGAGGGCGAGCCCCTCCAAGCGCGAGCACTGTTCTCAAACGGCCTCTCCCGGCGGCCACCGTGGAGAAAGGCGGGGAGGTCTCGTTTCGTCTCGGATCGCATCCCTCGCCGCCGTCGCGCGGAGCGACGGCGACGCGACGGATGCGAGGATGACGAGACCTGCGTCGGCAGGCCATTGAACCGGTTTGATGAGCTGACGGCAGGACAAGATGTTCTGCCTGTCGCCTTCTCAGCGGGAGTGCCGGCAGAGCTACCCATGGCACCGGATCGCTTCGAGGCTTGGTGCTTGCCCGGACTGCTATGACTCAGTCGCAGAGACGCTAAGGATCGCCCTGACGCTGATCAGTGCCCTGCGCACAGCGGTTGTGAGTGCCCCGATCGATGACCGGACATTGCACGGTGTTGCCGATTTGGCAGCGCTGTGAACTATTTAGCGAGGAAGTTGTAGGGCGACAAGCTAGTTGGAACACAAGTCGCTGCTCTTCCCTCTGTGAGCCCCGCCTTCGGCGACAGCAGTCTGGAACAAAACGACAGGCTGTTTGGAACAACCGCAGCCTTGCGACAAGCTATTTGGAACATGATCTACGCGTAAGAGGGGTTCCAGAAGGAGTGCGGCCGGGCAACCGTAGCCGCTCTCCTCGGCATGGATACCCACCCGGATCTCAGTGCTTGGCTCTGCGCTGTCAGGCGGCGGCGTCGGTATGGGCGCCAGCCATCCGCATCCGGTAGCCTGCAGTCTCCAGCCACTCGAACCAGGTCTGCCACGACGTCGTATCGCGGTGCGCAAACCCGCTTCGTTCGACGCGTCTCTCGGCCGGGGCGCTCGGGCCCTTTTCCAGGGTAATCACTGCGCGTCCGTCACAGCCCATGTCGATGGCTATCACCGTGCGGCGGTCACCGCTGCGCATGCGGACCTCCGGCCCGTTGGGGATCCTGGCGAGCCTGAAGACGGATGAGCGCGCGACCAGATGGTCTCCGAAGGCCGTCCAAAAGGTGGACCAACCGGTCGAGGGTTGGGCCAGTGGGTCGCGCACGAGACCGAGCGCGCGAGTGACCTGCGACCGCATCACCATAGCCATAAGGCCCTCGCTCCCTGGCTTCTTCACCAGGATGTCGACCCCGAGGTCCCTCAGCCTCCGGACCGCATCTGTCCGCCCACAGTCCAGAACGTCGGCGTACGCGACGGCAGGCGCGTAGGTGGTGATGACGCGCTGAAGGGATTGCTCGTCGATGCGCTCGCGGGTCGTCCCGCTCTCCTCCGGCGTCAGGGTTCGGAGGTATCCGTCGTCGACGAGACCGCCAAGGGTCGCCATGTTGACCCCGATCAGGGCCGCGGCGTCGCATCGAGTGAGACCGGGGCGGGTCGTCTGGCGGCGCATCCGGCCACCGGGCTCGGAAAGGGGTTGCGGGCCAGATCCGGAGGACCCCACGGCGGGTGGCTCGAACAGCAGCGCCGCTAGGCCCGTTTGGTCAGGATCCCGACCAACGGGACGGACGGTGCCGGTCTTCCAGAGCGCGATGACCTCCGGGCGCCACTGGCGGGTGGAATCGGCGTACTCGGACAGGCTCATCAGGCCATCCGTGCCGCTTTCAACGACCGTCAGGTCCTCGTCTGGGAGGAGCGCTTCGACCTCCTCCCGCCTGTACCTGTCGCTCGCCACGGTAGGACCGCCAAGCCTGCAGAGCGGCGTGATCAGCCCCTGCCGTGCGAGGGCATCGAGTTCGGTCGTCCGAAGTCCGAGGATCCGGGCGGCGTCCGCCCTCGGCACGCAACTCGCCAGAGCCTCCTGCATCGCCGGCACTGTGGACGCGTCGTACCTCACGAAGCGGTCGCGAGACGGGAGGGGCCGGATCCCGAGGCGCTCGGAGATGGGGCGGACGAAGCGAGAGTGGAGACCGCACGCCCGGGCGACCTCGTCCTGGTGAAGGAAGGGGACCTTCTCATCGACCCCTTCCAAGGTGGTGGCGGATCGGGCGAAGGCACCCCGTCGGCGCGCGACCCGCGCTGCAGCGGTGCGGATGGCTTCAAGCTGGTAGGGCTGGTTCCGGGTGAAGAAGATGGCCTTGTAGAGCCAGCCATAGGCATGCCCCGCACCCCACTGGCTCCCGCCCGCGCCGATTCGATTTTCGCTTTCCAAGGCGACCTGATCGAAGAGCCTATCGAGCGCGTCAGGACCGCCTGACAGGACATCGAATCCCGCCCGAACGACATCCTTCCGCGCGAAGCCGGGGGCGCCGATCCTTGGTGCAGCGACGCGCCATCCGCCCAGGCTCGCCCTGCCGAGGAACTCCACGGTGTCGATGGCCATCAAGATGGGGACATCGGCAAGGAGCGGGACGTCGAGCGGCTCGTCGACGCCGAGGCAGCCCAGCAGCCACGCCTCGAAGGAGATGAGCGGCGATTGGAGGCGGGGCAGCGGTCGGGCGATCATCGTGCCGTCGGGCGCCCGGTCGAGATGGGGATGCCACCATGCCAGCGGGCCATCGAGGCCGCCCACGATCTCACAGCCGTGGTGGGGGCACACCGTGAAGGCAAGAAGGCTGTGATACGTGCGGTGGTGCGGGCTCTCCGCCAGGCAGCCGGGGCAGACCCTGGGCGCCTCGGACCAATGCCGGCGCCGGACCTCGACGCCCAGCAGCCGGACGGTCCTGGCCTTTACGACCGGCGTCGCATGGACGAGGGCCTGCATGCCAGCGATGTCGAGATGGGACACGGCATCCAGGCAGTCGGCCGGCGTCATCTCCCGGCCGTCGAAGCCCATGTCGGTCGCGAGGACGCGCGCGCTGATCTGCAAGTTGTGTCCGGCGAGCCGCGAGAAATACGCCGTCGCGGGCTCATGTTCTCCGGGCTCGTGCCAGCGCTGGATGAGGTGGCGGCGCAGCGGCCTTTCCCGGGTCACGACCGCTTCCTCGGGCGCTTCTTGTCGAACATGCGCTTCTGGGTCTGCTCGGCTACGAAGTCCGACTGAGCGTCGTCGCCTTCGTCCTCGTCGAGGTCGACACGCTCGGGGTCGATCCGGTCTTGGAAGTGCACGAACTTCGCCCCTGGGGGCATCCGCAGCTTGGCGGCATAGATCAGATGCTTGTCTTCGATCTGGTCCGCAGCTTCGTTGATGGCCTCGTAGGAGGCAGCCGTGATGATGTTCATCATGCGGCCGATTAGGCCGCCGGACAGGTCGTAGAAGTGGGCCGCCCGCTCAATGGAAGCGAGACCCGACTTCGTCCGAAAAGGGAGCCGGTTGTCGATCCCGTCGAGGAGGAGGCGAACCTTCTCGCGCTCGCTGGGGATCCTCCAGCGGTAAGGGCGGAGCACCGCGTTAGGGAGGCCGCCCCGGCCCTCGATCTGCTCGGCCCCGGCCAGGATACCGTACAGACCCATACGGCCCGAACACAGCACGTTGCAGGTCCCGCTGTCGAGCAGACCCTTGATGAACCCCATCGTCTTCTTGATGTACCCGGTGCGGGGGCTCGACAAGCTATTATCGATGTCGTCGAGGATGATCAGTTCTACGCGATGATCCGGCAGGGCCTCGATGGCCATATCCATCAAGACCTGGGTCTTGACCTTCGGGATGGATCGGTAGCCCAGCGCGTAGTGAAGGTAGGAGGCGACGTCGTGCGGCGTCATCTCGTTCTTGATCTCGATGTACACGACCGGCCGGGTCATCGCCCTGTCGCCTCGCTCGGATGGGAACGAAGAAGCGTAGTCCTGTAGGAGAAAAGACTTTCCGGCCCTGCTCTCGCCTAAGAGCGCGCCAAGGTTGCCCTTGTCGTGGGTCCCCCCGATTACCGGCCTGTGGAACGCGCTGACGAAGCCATAGGCATCCTTGTAGCTTGGGTACCGGACCAGGACCGACGCCACGAGGGCCTGACGGTCGACGGGCGGTAGTTGGGACACCCGTGCCCGCTCCGCGCCAGTCAGCTTCGTATCGTTGAAGTTTGTGATTGCCTTCATCACACGTCGTCCCAGTCAGAATTGGTGTTTCGGATCGCGTCGAGGTCTGAGCTCGATGTTGAGGGAGGCGCCTTGACTGCCGCCTGAGCCGCGTCCTTCTTGGGCATGCGCGCGATCTTCTTCGGGGGGCGGCCGGGCTCGGCCTCGACCTGACGCACGCGCTCCGGGTTCTCCCGCATGCGGCGGTTCAGGTTCGAGGCTTGCGGCGACCGGACTTCCGGGGCCTTCACGAAGGAAGGATCCTCGATATCCAGGGGCTCGGCGCTGGCCGTGGCGCTGTCGTTCGCAGGCGTGACCCTGCTCCGGATGCGCTTGGCCTTCTGCTGCCCGAGGAAGCGGGCCAGCTTCCGTTCGATGCCCTGCACGTTGCGCCGCTTCCGCAAACGCTCGATCTCGACGAGCATCTGCCCGCGGGTCCGCAGGAGGCCGTCGATGTCCACGAACTGTCGGACCGTACGGAGGTGGTGTGCGATGATTACCGCGTGCTGGTGCTGCGTCAGGCCAGCGGCGTAATCTTGGCGGACCGCCGGAACCTCAATCGAGAGCTTCCGGTAGGGGTCGAAAACCCAGATCCGCGACAGATCCTTCGGGTCGCGGGTGACACGGTACAGGGTGCCCTTGTGCTTACCCTTGCCCGGCTTGTGCTTGGGGTGCGTGAGGATGGGGATCAACTCATCGGATTGGTACCTGATGTAATCCCAGTCGATTCCGTAGTGCTGGACGGTGCGGTGGTCGACGTCGCCGGCCAGGGACGCGAAGGTGTCGGGGTGCGGCAGGTCCCGGATCTTGACCTTGCCGATCTCCTGCCGCCAGAGCCGGATCGGGACATCGGGAAGCGTACGGAGCGGTCCCAATCCCGTATGGGGCGCCCAATGGTGCTCGTCGCAGATGTACGTGACGAGGAAGGCCTCGAACTCGCGCAGGGTCAGGGCCGGCGGTTCGAGCGCCTCCTCGTGCTCCCGGCGCTCGGCGGTGTTCGAGAGGGTGGTGCCTGGGACGGCGTGGGCGACCCTGCTATTCAGGATGCCGAACAGCCTCTCTTGGGCGCCCTTCATCCAGGGCTCGCCGGGCCGCAGCTCAACGACCTCGAACCGCAACTCGTTGGCGGCGTGGGCGATGCTGACGCCCAAGAAATGCATCGCATTGTCGACGAACATCCGGCGCCAGCGGCCTCGGCAAGGCCAGCCGGTCTTTACGGATGGGAAGGCGCTCAAATCCTTCTCGTACATCGCGTGGCGGACGGCCTCGATGAACGATGCGAAGCTCGGCATCTCCCACCCGATCCCGAGCCCGAGGACCATGCCGGTCCGGCGACAGCGGATCGTGATGACGTCCGGACGACCGAAGACGATGTCCGACTGGTCGTCGATCAGCTGGACGTCGAAAGTCGTGTGGTCGACCTCGACCTCTTCCATGGGCAGCGCGGGGAGCGGCCTCTCGTAGTAGGCGGCATTCGCGCGTCCGGCCTTGCCTCCACCCTTGCGGAGATAGTCCTTGATATACTTGTCGACCTTTGCGAGCTCGCGCTCCATCGTGCGAAGGCTCGGGAGCGCGACGTTGCCATCCGGGTAGTTCTCGTCCGCCCAGATGCGCAGCAGGGCCAGCACGTCGCTCGCGCTGCCCTTCGGCAACAAGAGTGCGCGGTAGGTGCAGGACCTCATCGCCGCCAGCAGCTTGGGCGCCCATGGCTGCTGGGTGTTGGCGTAGCGCCGCTTCCGAATAAGGGCCGCCTTGCCCAGGACGTCCCCGCCGACTAGCCACTTCTCGACCTGACGCATGACCGTGGACGGACTGGGCGGCTTCTCTCCCCGTCTTTCGGCCACCTCCTTGATAATGGGACGGAGCTTCGGTCGGGACTTCTTGTAGCCGCCAGGCATCCCGTAGCAGGCGACAACGTAGTCCAAGTGGCAATCGGCGTAGCGCGACTCCTCTTCGGTTAGGCCGAGGTTCGTCGGCCTTTCCCGACGCGGCCGGTCCGGGTCCTCGTTGAGAAGCTCGAAGCGAAACCGGCCTTCCTTCTGCAGGAAGGCGATCTCGCTGTCGGTGAGGAAGACCTGGGCACCGCTCGGGATCTCGGAAAAGCGCAGAATCCGCGGCCCGGCAGGACGCCTGGAAGTGGCCGGCCTGCCGGGGATCGCTCGCTCGAACTCAACGAGCCGGACGCCATCGTCCGCCCCACCGAGCGAGACGATGTCGCCCACGCGGAGCTCGTAAGCCGGGCCGTCATCGGGGCGCAGGTCCAACAGTGCGTCGAGGCTGGGAAGGCTCAGTCGGCCCGACATCACACGACGGGCCCATCTCGGACGATGGTCCGGTCGTCGAAGAGGTGGCTCATGTCGAGGCTGATCTCGCCGTCCATGGCGAGCTCCATCAGGGCGGAGAATGCGGGGTCCCGGACGCCGTCTGTGCTGAGGCCAGAAGCGGCACGGATGGCGCCGATGGTGCTGGGCAGTCCCACGCGACCGATGGCGCCGCGCACCGCCGTCACGGCGGGGGCGTTCTCCGCCGGCGCCCGGTGCAGCAGCATGATGGCGACGTTCGTCCGCCGCGGCTCGACGTGGATGTGCTCCTCGGTCAGGACCACGAAATGCGCGCCGTGATCGACCCGGTAGGCCTCACGGATGACCGGCTCGACCTCCGCCCATTCGGGCAGCGACCTCAGCCAACTCCACTTGAAATCGACGACGACGACATTGCCTTCGACGGTGAGCACCGCGAGATCGGGCACGTACGTGTCGACCCTCGTCGAGCCGTCCGGCCCATCGACGTGGAAGGTCAGACGATGGGGCTGCGGGGCGACCCGAATGTAGCGAGGGTTCGTCTCGACATGGGCGAGGCCGTCCATCTCCAGCACGCTCTCCGTGCGGATGGGCTCGCGGACGAACGTATTGCTCGTTGCGAACTGCCCGGGACGGGAAATACGCTTGGTCTTCGCCTTGATCCGGCGCACTGGCTTCGCGCCGGCTGTAAGGCCGAGAGCGACCCTGTTCACTCGCGAACGGGGGCGCGTGGGAGCCTTCGACGAGGCGGTGGGCCGCTCATCGCCGATGCCAGCGGCATTCAGGGTGTCGTCGGAAGTACGCATCGTGGTCACCCGGTTTCGGGTGCCGCGGCCAAACGGGATCGTTCCGGATGGCTTGCCATCCGGTTGCTGTTGTGCACGATCGCCGTAGGTCCACGGCTTGTGGGACTGGCGAGTTCCGACGTGCTTGCCGGCGTTGGCGGAACTCGATGAAGAAGGGCGTCCCTGGAGCGATCTGGGGGCGCCCTTTTCGCTAGGGCAGCGGTTTCAGCATCAGGTCATCTCCGTGTGCCCGGACGGGCCGGGCCGGCTCGGCCGGATCGATCCCGGCCCCACGCATGCGAACGTAAGCCGCGTCGATCGCGGGATGGAAGGGGGCGCTCGTCGGAGCCCCGGCCTGCATCGAGTCGTGCAGATGCTTGCGGGGACGGCTGAACGGGCATCGCGTCAGGCCACACCATGGGGTCAGCCACGGCAGATGCGGGCGCGATCTTCGACGTGACGGCCTCATCGAGAGGCGGCGCCAGCCAGTGATCGCTCCAAGGTTTAGGGTGCCGTTGCATGGGAGCGGCGAGCGACAGCCTGTGCGGCCGCGTCGACGGCCAGTTTCGAAGGTTAGCCGACGTTATCCTGAAGTGCGCTCGGCGCGCTGGATTGCTCAGTCGATCCTGCAGGATTGCCGGCTCGATTGTGGGCCAGGGTGCGTGGATCGAGATAACGCTTCTACCACGGCGCAAGGATTGCGCTGTGGTCGGATCGAGCCGCCGCGGACGCCGGATGGATAGCGCTCCGGGGGTAGCACAGGTCGCCTCGTCGCTCGGCCAGGGAACGCCTCGCGCAAGGATCAGAGCATTGATGCTTGGCCTCGAACCCGACCGGAATTCGACCCCGCCCAGGCACTCGGAGCGGGTCAGCGCGACCCCATCGGGATGGCGCGTGGAGGTCATCCCGTAGATCGTGCCCGGCCCGTCACGGCCGGGAACGGGACCGACGAGGGCGGCATCGCTGTGCCAACGGGTCGCACCGACTGATGCGTCCTCCCGATGGACAGAACGACCTCGACCCTGGTCGCGGCGACCGAGTCCAGGGTCGTGGGGACGGTTTTGATTCGCGTGTCGCTGTCCACGCAGGCGCTCGTCAGCCCGTCGCATCGGGCCCCCCGGACGTATCGCTGGGCACCCCGTTAAGATGCCGAAGATGCACGACGTTGCCGTCTCGCAAGCCAGGCTGGAGCTTCAGCCTCGCCCGGATTGGGTCCGATTGGCGGCGCACGCTCAAGGCTCGCCGTTCAGCCTCCACCATAACCTCGGCGGCGATGGCCAATCGTGCCCGCTCAACGGCGCTATCGTATACCGGCCTCCCGAGCTCGCGTTCGATTTCTGACAGCGTGCCCAGCATGGCGAGGACTGCCTCATCCATGACGCGGGCCCTCCTGCACGGCACCGGCGAGCGCGCGATCATGGGCTTCGACGAGCCTGTAGAAGGTCGTCTCGTCCACAACGCGCTGGGCGACCAGCAGACGGGCTAGTCCTTCGACAAGGGATTGATGTTGGCGCACGATACCAAGGGCTTCTGCATAGGCGGCCTGCAGGTCGACCTCGACCGCAAGACGCAGGTCCTCATTTCGGTCGAGAAGGCCGCTTGCCCGGTCCATCGGTGCGAGCCTCACCAACTGACCTCCCATCCCGAAACTGGCGGTCTTGGCTGCTGCCAGGGAAGTGGCCTCGCCGAGGTCGTGATGAGCGCCGCTGGATAGCCCAAGACCGAGGGCATCCTCGGCCGCCCGCCCGCCGAGCAGTCCCACGAGCACGGCGGAGATGTCCTTCGGCGACATGGTCGCCCCATCTACCGGCGTCGAGATCGTATGCCCTCCAGCCTGACCGTTGGAGACGATGCTGATCCGGCGCACGCGATGGCCGTCCGCGTAGTGCATGCAAACGGCGTGACCCGCCTCGTGGGCGGCGCATCGCCAGATCGCCTTGTCCGACCTGGCGTCGGCGGGCGCCACCTCACGCACGAGGTCCTCGACCCGCATGGGGCGGCCGTCGAGCCGTGCCTTCAGTCGGGCGCTCTCGACCCAGCTTCTAGCTTCGGCTCCCGTCGATCCGAGCCCGAGCGACACCACCCCGGAGAGATCTTCGTTAGCGAGGTCATCGCCCAGATGCTGGCGAAGTATCCCCTCCAACGCCTCGGCGTCGGGCGGCGCGATGCGGATCACGCGACCGAGGCGACCGGGGCGGAGCATCGCCGGGTCGATGCGGTCAGGGGCGTTGGTTGCCGCCACGATGATGATCCGGGACGCATCGGCCCCTTCGAGGCCGAGGCCGTCCGTGAAGGACAGAAGTGCCCCCAGGATCGGCATCCAATACGAGGAATGACGGTCGTCCCCGCCGGATCTCGAAGGAAGAGCGTCGGCCTCGTCAAAATAAAGGATGCATGGAGCCGAAGCAGACGCCCGCAGAAGGTCAGCCTGCATGCGGCGCAGCACGTCATCGAGATACCCGGATCCCGCGAACCACCCGGCGACCGATGTCGTGACGACTGGCAAGCCGCAGGACTTGCCAAGGCTCCTCAACAGCGTTGTCTTGCCGAGCCCAGGTCGGCTGGCGAGGCAGGCATTGAGGGTCCCGGCGGGCCAAATTCCCTCGCCACGGCGCCAGGCCTCCACGCTGGCAACGACCTGCAGCGCCCACGACCCCGCTTCGCCGTAGCCGACCAGGTCACACACCAACGGCACGTCTTCCAAGTTGGCAGCCGGGGCCATCCGGGCCCTCGCCGTTGCCTCCAGCCTTGCCACGCAGTTGGCGGCCCGGTCGCCGACACGGATGGCCGCAAGATAGTCCGGGTAATCCAGTCCCTGGACGCTTGCCGGCATCCGGCGCGGACGCCGGCCGGTGGCCTGCCGGATCACCGATCGTAGGACCTCGTTCGTCGGGTGTCCGAGGCGGACCCGCATGTCGGCGCCGTCGATGAAGGCGCGGGAGACGTAGCGTTCCGGCAGCCATGATACGACAGCAATACGGCTTCCCGTCGCCATCAGCTTGACGAGCTCGGCCTCGCCCTCATCGGCACGAAGCCTGGGACGGCTGACGACATCACGGGCGTCCACCTTATCCCATGTGCCCGCGGCCGCGACGGCTTGGCGAAGCGGCTGGACCCACGATTGACTGGGAGCCTCGATGAGCACCGACAGGCGCGGCGCCGTCGTCATCCTTCGGAAAGCCGGGCCGCTGAGCGCCGCGGCGAGCATGGCCTTGGCCAAGCTCGCATTGGGACTGGTGAGCGCCCCGCTCATTGGCTCGACGTTGGAATGATCCTCGTCGCCATCGAGAAGGTACTGCTGTGCTGCAGTCAGGTCATCCGCCGGCACTCCTTGCGGATCGGCGGTCTCCTTTTGGCGCGCAGGTTGGGTCTTGCGTCCGGCGCGGGCCAAGGAAGCGATGCGCCTGGCGACTGACTTCTTCGAACTGTTCATGGCGGCCTCCATCGCAAGGCCGCCGCGCGCATCCTTTGCGCCGGTCAGACCCCGGGGGGTGTCTCGGATTTGGTCAGAGGGGTGCCGGCCGCTGTCAGGCGGCAGGCGCACGGTTTCGGTTTGACGTGGAAGCGGTAGGGCATCGGGCAGATCCTGATCGGAGTGGGCTACGCGGGATCGCCCGGATCCCAGGCGTCGAAATCCACCCGGCGGGCGGTCGCGCTGACCCTGATCCCCGGCTGGCCTGGCTCGGCGCGTTCTCGGAGCCAAAGGGCTTGCGCCTCGGCCTCCATCAGGCAGGCCCGCCCCATGGCGACGAGCATCGCCGTGACGATGCGGGTGAACGCCTCGCCCGGGTACGTCTCGCTCGCGAGGGTCAGCCGGCGGAAGAGTTCGCCTACGTGGCGGGCGGGATCCTCCGTGTGCGAAGGTGGCCTGGTCAGGGCGGAGCCCGCACAGGCGTCACACAGCCTGCCGGGAGGCTTCAGGGCATCGTTCATGAGGGCTGCCTCCGCACGGGGCAGCCGGCCGCAATCGATGGCGGCGGGTCAGCCCAGGAGGATGTCGGACAGGCGCGAAGGCGCCCGGACGGGGGCGGCCAGGGGGGCTGGCCTACGAGACAGCGGTTTTCCGGAACGTGGTCGTCATCGGGAGCGAACCTTCAAAGGGCTTCCCGGGCGCGCGTGGCTATCCTCGGGACGAATCGGCGTGGGCCGGTGCGGGGATCCCCGCCCGGAGCGCCGTGCATTTGGTCTGCGCGAACATGAGGTCTCAACTGAACCTCAAGCCCTGCCTTCGCAAGGCCTCCCAAAAGAAGACGGGTGGATAAGCGAAGGCAAGGTTAATTTCGCAAGTCTTCGAGGACAGCTTACTCCGCCGCCTCCAAGCGCTGCCTGCGACAGGTTTCCACCGCGGCCTGGAACCGCTGGCGTGTAGCCTCTCGAAGTTTTCCGAGTGCGAACTGATCCCTCATGCGGACCAGTATCTCCTCGTCCGGGATCCCACGCGCGACGAGAGGTGCCGCGATGCTTGCCAACTCAACGACCGGAACATCTTCGAGGGCACGTTCCTGACCGGCGGATTTTCGGAAGGGAACCATGGGCTGCGGTTGGCCGGGCCAGATCAGCTTTCGACCGTCGTCCTCCGTCACAGAACAAGGCTTACTGACTGCAGCGAGGACCTTCTCGACGATCCTGCCGCCGCTCCGGTCAAACCTGTGAGCCCGGGCAATCCTGTCTATCAGCAGCTTGGCGTAGATCGGCCCTTCGACCTCGATGACGTAAGCCACCATCCGCCGGAGGGGGCCTTGGTATTCCGGATCGTAGAACCTGTCCTGGTTCGGGATGAATCCGCTGTCTTCCACCTTAGCCACAGCGTAAGGGCCGCCAGTCCGACTGACCGTATGGTGTGTGACCTGCTGAGGGGCCAAACCACCCGTGTCGCGAGGGGGCGCATCCCTCGTCACCGGCTTGGTCCGGCCAGGATCGCGTTCCGACAACCTCGCGACGAGATCGCAGATGGCATCCAGATGGAGCCTCTTCTCGACGGGGTCCGTGCCGCTCCGCTGGAACCCAGGGACCTTCAGGAACCAGTGATCGGGATCGTCGAGCTTCTGCGCGACGAACGTCTCGACCATCGGTTCGCGCAGGATGGACCTGTGCGGCTCCCAATTGGGCATCTGCCGTGCGATCACCGTGTCCCTGAATTCCCGGAGGGCGCTGCGAAGCTCCTCCTCATTCAGTGGGCCATCGCCGGCGAGGAAGGATGCCGCCGGCTCGACGACTACCGGATCAGGGTCGGCGGCAATGGCCTGCCTTGGTTCTGGCTCGGCAGATGGATCGACCGGCTCAACACCCTCGGTCACGTCGTCGTTGGCCGCCGGTTCCTCAGGCTCAACCGCCGACAGGAAGCTGGTGGCCAGCTTGTATCCGTGCGGAGCCTGGGCGGGCGCAGCTTGAAGCTCGCGCAGGCGTTTCACGAGGTTCCCGGTGTGCAGGTCGGGGTTGTCGAACCAATCTGTCGACCACACGCGCAGGATGTTCCAGCCCAGGCCCGTTAGCACCTCCTCACGGAGGCGGTCCCGGTCGCGCGCGCTCTTGCTGGAGTGGTACCGAGCCCCATCGCACTCGACGCCGGCGATGAACCTCTCCGGGTAGTCAGGATGACGGATCCCGAGATCGATCCGGAAGCCCGACACGCCGACCTGATGATCGACCTGGAAGCCTTCCCTCTGAAGGCGGCGAGCCACCTCAACCTCGAAATCGCTGTCGGCTCGACCCTCGGGATCGACCTCGGCATAGCCCCGCCGCTCCGCATACTCGAAGTACCGCTTGAGCACGCGCAGGCCATCCGGGCTCGTGTCAGATGGCTTGACGTCGACGGACCCAAAGGAGGCGAACAGCGCGATGCGGAGGCGGGCCCGGGTGAACAGGACGTTGAGGCGGCGGTGGCCATGCTTGCCGTTGATGGGCCCGAACCGCTGCATCACGGGTCCGCCCGGCTCCTTCGGTCCGTAGGTCATCGAGACAAAGATGAAGTCGCGCTCGTCGCCCTGGACGTTCTCCAGGTTCTTGACGAAGAACGGCTCGCCTCGCTCCGCCACACGTTCCTGGAAGCGCTGGACCAATTCGTCCTCTGTCGCGAGGCGCTGGATCTCCTCGTCGATCAGGTCACGCTGCTCGCTGTTCACGGCCACGACGCCCAGGGAGGGCGCAACTGGCTCCTCGGCATGGTGCCGCATGAACAGGATCGCTTCCTCGGCGACGGCCTGGGCCTCAATGGGATTGCGGCTGGCCTCGTAACGCCCCTTCAGCCGGATCAATTCCACCGAGAACGAGCGAGGCGCCGCCGAGGGGAAGGTGATGAGCTTGTCGTCGTAGAACTCGCGGTTCGAGAAGGCGATCAGGCTCTCGCACCGGCTCCGGTAGTGCCACTTGAGGAGGCGTGTCTCCCGGAACGTCTTCGCGCACGATTCCAGGATCGACTCATCGTCGATGTCCTCGACCTCGTCATCCCCATCCGAACTGTCGGAGCCGACGGACCGGTTGAAGAATTCCGAGGGCGGGAGCTGCTTCTGGTCCCCAACGACCACGACCTGCTTCGCCCGCAGCATGCCGCCAAGGGCATCCTCAGGCTTCATCTGCGAAGCCTCGTCGATGACGAGCAGGTCGAAGCGGACCTGCCCCCTCGGTAGGAATTTAGCGAGGGAGAGCGGGGACATCATGAAGCAGGGCGTGAGCTGCTGCAGGCTTTCCGAGGCACGCCTTATCAAGTCTCGGACGGGCACGAACTTCTGCTGCTTGCCCATCTCATTGCGGAGAAGGGCGCCTTCCGTCCATGTCGACTTCTTGCCCTGGGCCGAGCCGGGAAGCGCGTGCCGGGCCAACAATCGCTCCCGCACGGCCCGCCGGTCGTTCTCGATCTTTCTCTTGTCGGCGTCGATGAAGGTCCTGCGTTGGGCCTGGATGCGGCTGCCGACCGCCCTGGCCAACACTTCGTCCCGCTGACGGAAGTTCTCCGCCCGCCGTCGAGCCAGAAGGCCTTCGAACAGACCGGGGAGCGCGTCGGCGGACAAGCCCCGCTCCGAAGCCCGCACGACGAAGGGCAGGAGCCCTAATCGGTCGAGTTCATGCCGCTGCCGGCGCAAGTCCACCAGCGCGGACAGTTCGTCCTGCCGGTTGACCACTCCGTCCAGGCATTCCCGCAGAGTCCCGGGCGGATCCATAGGCAGCCCGCGGACGCCATACCGGCCTCGCAGGTCGCGGTGAGCCTCCTCTAGCCTGTCTGCCAGACGGGTCCCATTTTCGAGCCTCTCCCTCAGGCGGGACCTGATTTCGCCAGCGTCGGCACCAAGCAGTCCTTCGCGAACGGACTGAAGGTCCGGCGACGCCTCGACTGCCTCGAACCAGCGCCACGCGACACGCGCCTTGTCGAGCGACGCTGCATCATGCGCGACGCTTAGGCGACCCTCGCTCAGGCGCCGCCGGGCAGCCCGACGTTCCCGCTCCACCCCTACCGCGACAGCCAGGCGCTCCAACGGGATGGTCAGGTCGCGGAGGCGATGCGCCGGGTCGGCCGCGAGAATGCGGTCGGCTTTCGCGCGCTTGGCAGGCAACTCTCGCCGTGCCTGATCGCATGCGTTGCCCATAGCGGGGAAGGCAACCTCGGGAAGGCGCCTTATTGGTTCCAGACCTGGAGCAATGGCAGCGAGCCGACCGAGCGCGTCCTCGTCCAGCATCCCAACGCGCTCGGCCACCTCAGCGCCGCACACGCAGTTGGCAAGGTGGGTCAGGGTGATGCCGCGAACCTCCTGCCCCTTGGCAGCAGGCTCGAAGGGGGTATGGAGGCCTGCCCAACGGGCACCCCACATCGCCGCCTGATCGCCCCTCGCCGAGAAGCCACGAACCGCGTCTACGTGCTTGGCCAGCTCTTCGAGCGCGTCAGCATTGGCCGCCGTCAGTTCCGGCAGGCCGAGTTGGGCCGCCAGGCTGGCGACGGCGGCCTTGTTCCCGGAGGAAGAGAAGCTGCGCGATAACCAGCCCTTCCGAAGATGGGCTGCGACGTCACGCAGGAGCGCCTGGTCCGGCCAGTCGCCGCGCACGGCACCGAAGGTCCCGCGCCATATTTCCTCGTTAGCGTTCAGTGACCGCCACTCCGCGAGCGCGGTGGCGAGGTTGCCGTTCGGGCGCCATGCGAACCAGGTCCGGAGTTCGATGGGCAACCTCGCCACGGCGTAGGCCGCCACCATGGCCGCGCGGAGCCCCTCGCACGGGAGGTTGGCTCGGAGCCCCAGGACCTCCATGAGAGGAGTGGCCGCGTCGAGCGCCTCTTGAGCCGCGCCGCCCGCCTCCAGTGTCCGTTCTGCCTCGGCGATGATCTCGCTCGACGCACGCCTGTCCCGCCCCAGGACGGCCACCAAGGCGTCGACGGCATCCAGTAGCGCATCATCGGAGCCGCCCGGTAGGGAGGCCTCGGCCGCACGCCGGTCGAGTTCCAGCACATGTTCGACGTCACGAAGATGGCCAGTGACCGTCTCGGATGCCTGCGCACGCAGCTTGGTCAGCACCCCGTGATCCGGGACGTCCCCGGGAAGGGAGCCCACGGCAGCCGTCATCCTGCGGAAGCCCGCGATATCGACAAGACCGAGGTCCGAAACCGTGGTGAGATACGTCTCGACCGCGCCGGTAAGATCGCGCAGGTCGCGCAGATCGCCAACCAGAAGGCCTGCGGTGCCCGGGGTCACTTCCGGACCAAACTCAAGTGACGACCACGCCGAACGCTCGGGTGGTCCGAAACCCGTCACGAAGTCCGTCGCGATTTCCGCGTAGAGCCCGATCTGTGTCTGCGCGCCGGAGATCTCATGCAGCCTGTCTGTGGCCGCCTGAGGAATTTGGATGCCGTTGAAGGCGTCGAGGGCCTCACCGATGTCGCTCCTGGCCTTCAGCGCCTGCCACATCAGCCCGAACGGCGTCTTCCCGTCAGGTGTCTCCGCGTTAAGCGCCGCCGCGTATTTCGAGACAGCGTCACGGGCATCAATCAGCGCGGCATCCATTCCGCCACCTGCCCGAACAGCCCGATCCGAAGTCAGCTCGACCCGTTCCTTCAGCCGCGCGATGGTCGCCTTCGGCGACGCCTTGTCGGAATGGAGTTCGAGGCAGAACTGACCGAGGCCCGCGTTGTCGAGCCGCCGCCTGACGACGTCCAGGGCTGCCTGCTTTTCGGCGAGGAACAGAACCGTTCTGCCATCCATGAGGGCGTTGGCGATCAGGTTCGTGATGGTCTGGGACTTCCCGGTGCCGGGAGGACCCTGGATCACGAGGTTCTTGCGGTCCATCGCATCCACGAGCGCGCTGTGCTGTGACGCGTCGGCGTCTTGGATGAGGACAGGCGCCTTGGCCGCCACCGCGGGATCGTCGATGCGGTGATCCTCGCGCTCGCCGAACAGCGGTCCGTCTCCCTGGCCGTGCTCGATCCCCCGCATGACCGAACCCACGAGGTCCGTCTCGGTCGGATGTTGCTTCCAACGGAGGGGGTCGAGGTCCGCGTACATGGCGAACCGACCGAACATGAAGTGCCCGAGCGTCATCAGTCGGCGGACGCGCCACCCCCTCTGGTCCGCGATGACGTCGCTCACCTTCCGGAAGTAGGCCTCGACCGACAGGGAGTTCTCCACGTCGGTCTCGGGTTCGGGCAGGGTGATGCCCCGGTCACGGTGCACGCGCTTCATGAGGCTGAGGTTGCCCTCGGCCACCGTCGTCGTGGCCGAAACCTCATAGACCGTCCTGCCGTGGCGGCTCGTTTTCACGAGTTGGACCGGCAGCAGCAGGAGGGGGGCAAGGAGCTTGGTGTCGCTGTCCTGCTCGCTCCATTCGAGGAAACCGAAGACCAGGAACAGCGTGGAGAGCCCGGTCTCCTGCTCGGCCAGGCGAGCGTCGCTCCGGATCTTCTCCAGGATTGCGTCGAGCGGCTTGGGGAATTTCAGGGTCTGCAGGCGCTTGTCGCGGTGCTTGTCCTCCGTCGCCTTCGCCTGAAGGTCGAAGGACGGGTCGAACCCCAGGGTGCGAGCGTGCTGGACAGGATCGACCGCCTTGGGTTTCTCAAGCGGCGGAAGGTCGAACTGGGCACGCAGCCGGTTGCGGAGAGCCCTCTCCGCCTTGGCGAGCTCTGCCTCGGCATTCTCGCCGCCCTCGGCCTCGATGGCCTCGATGGCCTCCAGGTATTCCGTCTCCGTGGCCTTCGCGTACGAGAGGGCGGAGACGAACTCGTCGGTCTTCTCGTCCGGCGGGACGTCGTCGGGTTCCGGGAGGGGCACGATCTCAAGCGAGGTTCCGTCGGCCAGGAGATCGAAGATCGCCTCGGGCACCTCGTCGATGATCTGGAGCTGGCGCTTGGACGTCGGACGATGCTTGTAGCTCAGCATCGGGTTCCTGAGGCCCATGTCGAGCAGCTTCTCGCGAAGCTTCTCGTAGCTGAGCTTGAGGTGGTCCTCGTCCCCGTTCGTCGGCATCGTACCCCGGCCGGTTCCCCAAGGCGCGCTCGGCGCCGCCACACCCGCAAGCGTCCCGGTCCCCTCGCTACCCGGCACTTCCCCGCAGCCTACACTCCCGGGGGATTCGAGCGGAAGATCCACCTGTGCGTGTTTTTTGGCCGTGTTGCTCAATGGTCCGGTTGTATCGCCGGAGCTCCCCTTTTCGGTCCCTGCGTTGAGCACGATAGCCCGGTCAACCAGCGTTCGGAGGCGATCCGACCGATCGGTCTTCCTCAACCTCAACTCCGCTTGGAGTTTGGTCAGGACCCGGCGGTCGCCACGAGATGCCTCGAAGATCCGTTCAAGCTCGGCTATCCCGGATTGAAGGTAGGGGCGTGCCATTCCGCGGCGTGTCGTTGAGGTATACGCCGCCGATCATCCGATGCATGCTCCGTACTGTCCAGCTGGGACGAAGCATGGCTCGCCGGAAGCGGTGGTGATCGGGGTCGAATCGTTTCACAGCGGTTACACTCGTTTGCCGCCCCTCCGAACACCCACGGGCGCGGGCCGCGGTATTTGGAAAAAAAGTCCGAACCGGACTTCCGGTCGAAGGCCCTTTCCTTCGCTAAGAGGATGGGCCCTCGGAACAGGGGGCGATTTTGGTCCAAGAACAAAGCGCGCAGGTCACCCCAGGAGGGCAGACCTGGCAGGAGCTGGTGGATGCCCAGAAGCTCGATAGCCGAAGGCCGGAGGAGATCGCGGGCGCCATCCGTGAAATGGATGACGGGCGCGACGTGCGATTACGGGGCAAGCTCCTCGATTACCTGCGCGAGCGTGCAGAGCGCTATCTGACTCCGAGGGTCGATAAGAACCTACCCGACCAGGGCCGTGGCGCGGTCGAGGCGACCATCGACAGGATGGTCGATGCCCTTCTCATCGAAGGGGCAGCCGACGGTCCCGGTTACGAGGCGAACTTCCTGAAGAAGCTACGTCAGCGGCTTGTTGACCAGGTCCGCAAGCTCCGCATCGAGCAGGACCGTCTCGACCAGCCGGCTGTGGATCCGGAAACCGGGGAGGTTCCGGAGCCATCCCACCCAAGCGACGAACTCACACCCGAAGAAGCCGCCATCGCGGCAGGCTTCCTCACCACGCTGTCCGAGCGGCATCGCAAGGCGCTGTCCCTCTATCGCGCAGGCTATCGATGTTCCGATGCCGAGGGAGGCGAGACGATCGCCTCAATGATGTCGGTGTCAGTCAGGACCGCTGAGCAATGGATGCGGGACATTCGGAAAGCCGTCGCGAAGCACCTGGATCTGAAGCCATGAGCCAACCCGCAACACTCGACGAAGTGCTCTTCGCGTTCCATCAGGCCGTCGACATACCCGGTCCGGGCGATGTCGCGCTTTGGACGAAGCAGTACCCACAGTTCGCCGATGAGATCCGGGCCCACGCGGTCGAGATCATCGACATGGAAGCTCTCGCCTCCGCTGAGCCATCGAGCGGCGAGACGACGGTCGCCAAGCCCGCGGCGGCAACCGACAACCGGACGCTGAGGGAGATAGCCCGTGCCAAAGGAACGACGCTCGCGGATTTCGCCGAGGACATTGGCCTGTCGTCCGCGATAGTCGCCGACGTCAACACGGGGCGCATCCGACCGGAGACGGTGACGCAGAAATTTAAGCGCCTGACTGCCGACTACTTCAAAATGACCATCGACGAGATTGCCTCCATCATCGCTGGTCAGAAAGAACAGCCTGCCTTGGCGATGCTGAAGTCCAAGTCCGGTTATGTCCAGGGTGAGCCAGTGACCTGGGAAGAGGCTGTGCTCGCCTCCGACATGGACGAGGAAGACAAAACCCTGTGGCTCCCTAACGAAGATTGATCCGATGGACATCTGGCGCGACATCCGCAGGACGGCGCGCCAGCGCCACCACGAGGCGGCAGCAAAGGCGAAGGACCATTCCGCAGGCTCCCTGGCCGTGGCCGGGCTAAAGGCCGCGCGCCTCTCCGCGAGCCGCTTCGTTCCCGGCTCGATCTACGGAGAGGGGGTGCTGGGTGCGCTTGAGCGCGAGGATCGCGTTGTACGGCTTTCGTCGGCCCTTGACGTCACCGAAGTGCCGGTCGTGACGGCTCATGAGATCGGCCATTGGTGGCTCCACGACGAGCCCGCCTACATGATCCGATCCTTGGAGGCCGGCTTTGGCGGAGCTCCGTTCGAGACAGGAGCGGAACGAGTCATCGCTTACTCCACGAAGGAGCGCCGGGAAATCCAGGCCGACGTTTTCGCCCAGGAGTTCCTGCTGCCTTCGGACAAGCTTCGCGAGCGCCTCGTCAGGGACGGGAAAAGACCCTCCGAGATCGCGACGGAAATGGGTTTGCCGCCCCAGTTCGTCCGAATGCAGGCGATGAGAGCCCTCCTCCTCCCGCCGCTCGACGAGAGGGAGGAACGGAATGACGATCCAATCGTCCCGCTCGACGACGATCAGAGAAAAGCCGCCGAATGGGACGAACGGCCACTTATCCTCGATGCGGGGCCAGGCACGGGTAAGACGAGGACGCTGGTAGCCCGGATCGAGCACCTTCTTGCCCGTAAAGTACCGGCATCGTCGATCCTGGCGCTCACGTTCTCCAATAAGGCCGCGGCGGAGATGGTCGAGCGCGTCGGAAGGATCGATGCCGAAGCCGCGCCGCAGATCTGGATCGGCACGTTCCACTCCTTTGGACTTGAGCTTCTTCGCCTCCATCACGCTGCTGCGGGGCTACCCGAGAACTTCAAGATCCTGGATGAAGCCGGGAGCCTCGCCATCCTTGAGGACAGGCTGTCAGATCTCGACCTGGATCACTTCCAGAACCTCTGGGACCCGACCTTGGAACTCAGGTCCATCGTTCGCGCGATCTCCCGCGCGAAGGACGAGATGGTGAGCGCGGAGGAGTATGCGGCCGCAGCGCAAGAGACGTATGACGCCGCAAAGTCGACCGATGAGATCGCCCGCGCAGAAAAAGCGATGGAGGTAGCGCGCGCTTACAGGATCTATGAAGAGACCCTGCAGGCGAGGCAATGTGTCGATTTTGGCGATCTAATCGGCAAGGTCGTGCGCCTGTTGCGGGAAAATCCGGACGTTCTTCGAGAGACACGCGCACGTCACGATTATGTTCTGGTCGATGAATACCAAGACGTGAACCAAGCGAGTACCGAACTCGTCGACCTCTTGGCCGACCGTGGCCGCAAAATTTGGGCGGTCGCTGATCCGCGCCAGTCGATCTACCGGTTTCGCGGTGCGGCGCCGGCGAACGCTGCCGCGTTTACCGACCGGTACGATGACGCTCGCCGACTGCCATTGGGTACGAACTATCGCTCCTGCGAGAGCGTGGTGCGCGTGTTTGAGAAGTTCGGCTCCACCATAGCGTCGACCCCGGACCCCAAGACCACCTGGAGGGCGAACCGAGGCCGAGTTGGCTTCGTCGACGTCCTCCACGCGCCTGACCTGCTCTCGGAGGCAGCAGCCGTTCGCGATCAGATCGAGCGTCTTCGGAAAGAGCGGAGCATCCCCTACGAGAGACAAGCCATACTGGCGCGAACCCACCTGTGCCTCGCGCGCTTCGGCAAGCTTCTGCAGCACCTTGGGGTGCCGGTCCTGTATCTCGGAGACCTGTTCGAGCGTCCGGAAATCCGAGATCTCCTTTCGCTCGTCTCGCTGGGCGCCGATCCGTCCGGCGCTGGCTTGGTACGGGTCGCCCAGCTTCCCGAATACGGCGCGACACGAACCGATGCCTTGGTCGTCATCCGAGAGGCCGCTCAGCGCGAGGAAGATATCCTTGCCACGCTCAAGCGTGTCGAGACGCTCGACAGCCTGACGGATCAGGGCCGCTTCGGCCTCAGCCGGTTGGCGGAACACCTCGCGGCGGTCGAGTGGAAGACTTCGGCATGGGCCATGCTTTCGGAGTATCTGCTTGAGAAAAGCGAGTATCTTCGACCTCTGCTCCAGGCCGAAGATGTTGCTGCGCGCCAGAGCCTGCTCGCGATATACCAATTCCTCAAATTCTGCCGGGAGCACCACGACGCGCAAAGAGGTGCGGGCGGGCGCCGTCCCCTTCTGGAGGCGGTTCGCAGACTGGAGAGACTTGACGACGATAAGGCATTTCGCGTCGTTCCGCCGGAGGCAGAAGGCATACCGGCCGTGCGCATGCTGACGCTCCACGCCTCAAAGGGACTGGAATTCCAGGCTGTCCACCTCCCCCAGATCGCAACCCGTTACGTGCCTCACCGCAAGCACCCGGTCGCATGCCCGGCCCCGGTCGGGCTTGAGCGACTGGAGATCGGCAAGACGGACCACGACGCTGAGGAGGAGTGCCTGTTCTTTGTCGCACTGTCTCGCGCACGGGACGTCCTGACGATCAACAGCGCGGGAACTTACACCGGCAATCAGACTTGCAACCCCTCGAAGTACCTCGACCGCCTGAAAGGCATCTTGCCGGCCAGCCGCAAGGCAACCGCGACGTCCCCGCTACACGCGCCGGTCGCCATGGAGCCGCCTTCACCGAGTGCGGACTTCGAGGAACGGCACATCGAGATCTATTTCCGATGCCCGGCTCGCTATCGGTACGAAGTGGTGGAGGAGCTCGGTGGACTGGTGAGGAAGAGCGCGTTCCTTCGCTTCCACGGCACGGTTCGGCAAGCTATCGGATGGATCTGTGACCGTATCGGCGAAGGAAACCCCGTAACGCCGGACGAGGCGGTCGAACAACTGCGGGAAATCTGGTCCAAGCGCGGTCCCGTCGGCGAGGCTTTCGAGGACGTTTACTGGCGCAATGCCGAGAAGATGCTCAGGACCACAGCTACCAGAGCCATCGACGGCGGCCCTCCTGCCGAGAGGGTCTGGTCGACAAGTCTCGCCGGGAGCCTCATCACCCTTCGCCCGGACCGCGTTTATGAGGCCGCAGACGGTACCATTGTTGCCCAACGCTTCAAGACAGGCCGAAAGTCGAAGAGTGAGGCGGACAACGCTATCTGGGCACTCATGGGTGAGGCCGGCGCGGCCCTCTTCTTAGGGCGGGCGATTCGGCTCGAAGCCTTCTACCCTGCGCTCGGCGAGACGGATCCGATCACGCCGGATCGAACCGCGATGAAGGCCTATTTGGATGCTTTGGCCGGCATCCGCAGCGGTGACTTCCGGCCGGTACCCAAGGATCCGCGCGACTGCCCGTCGTGCCAGTTCTACTTCATCTGCACGCGCGACGCCGGTTAGCCGTTCTTCGGTCGGCCTCGCGCTGAGCGCGCAAAAAAAGTTCGCGGCCGACTTCCGGTTGAGACGGTCGAGCTTCGCTACCGGATCAGAGGAGGGCCGATCCAGGCCCGTCCCGGAACGCGAGCTGAAACATGTCTGACACTGCCCCCCACCACGGCCGCCCCGCCCGTTACAAGGTCGAGATCGGCGACGAGAACCTGAATTTCCGCACCGTCGAGATCGACGACCCCGTGCCCACGGGGCGCCAGCTGATCAAGGCGGCCGGAGCCCACCCTGTCGAGGACTACGTCGCCTCGGCCTTCATGCCCGACGGCACGCTGGAGGACCTCCGCCTCGACGAGCTGTTCGATCTGCGTGAGCGTGGTGTCGAGCGCGTGATCGTCGTGCGCACGGACCGTTCCTTCCGCTTCCTCATCGACGGCAAGGACATGGAGTGGCCGAAGCCGGTCGTGAGCGGCCTCGTCCTGAAGCGCCTCGCAGGCGTCGATCCGGCTCGGCACGATGTCTATCAGGAGATCCGTGGCGCCGACGACGTCCTCGTCCGCAACACCGACCTGGTCGACCTGACGAAGCCCGGCGTCGAGCGCTTCTTCACCGCCGTCGCGCAGACCACGGAGGGCCTTTCGGCCCTCCCCCCGCGCGACGCGACCTATCTTGAGGCGCGCGGCCTCGACCACACCGTCGTCGACGAAGGGGGGCACCGTGGTGTTATCCTCCACGACTTCCTCCTCCCACCCGGGAGGTTCAACGTCCCGTCTGCCGACGTGCTGATCCTCCTGCCGCCCGGCTATCCGGACTGCGCGCCGGACATGTTCTACTGCATCCCCTGCCTCACGATCGCGACCACCGGCGCGGAGCCTCGGGCTACCCAGGCCCGGCTCGCATTCCAGGGGCGCACTTGGCAGCGCTGGTCGCGCCACAACAGCGAATGGCGGCCCGGCATCGATGGGCTGCATACCATGGTCAAGCGTGTCGAGCGCGCCCTCGCCGAGGCTGCCTGACATGCTGGACCTGATCATGCTCGACGTGCACGAGACCGAACTCCGTGCGCTGCTCGCCACCGAAGACGGGGCCGAAGCTTCCGCCTACGTCCTCCTCGCCACCGCTGACATCGCTGCAGATCCGTGGACGGGCGCGGCTCGCCGGCGGCTCGTCACGCGCGCGGTCCTCCCCGTGCCTGAGGAGGACCGCATCTCCGCCTCCCCGGTCCACGTCACATGGTCCACCCGTGGTTTCGTCCGGCTCCTTAAGCAGGCCGAGCGCGATGGCCTCATCCCGGCCATCGTGCACACGCACCCCGGCAGCACGGCATTCTTCTCCGAGCAGGATGATCGGAACGAGCGGGATCTCTTCCAGATCGTCGCGAACCGTTCCGGTGACTGTAGGTCATTCGCGAGCATTGTGATGGGCGGCGACGGCTCAGTCGTTGGTCGTCTCTGGAAGGCGCCCGACCACGCCCAGCGATGCGAGCGGGTGCTCGTGACAGGCAAGCGCCTCGCGGTGCATGCGAGCGAGGAGGCAGGCGGCATTCCTGACAGTCTCGACCGGCAGGCACGGTTGTTCGGTGCCTCGTTCAATCCCGCCATCCGGGCGCTCCGGGTCGGCATTGTCGGCTGCGGTGGGACGGGCAGCCCGACGGCCATGCTGCTCGCCCGTCTTGGCATAGGGCATCTCCTCCTCGTCGACGACGATGTCGTGGAGGTCACGAATCTGAACCGCGTGCACGGCGCGCGTCGGTCCGATGCCGAGGCGGCCGTGCTGAAGGTCGACGTGCTGTCTCGCGAGATCGAGGCCGCCGGCCTGGGTGTCGCGGTCGCGCGGTTCAAGGGTTGGGTCGGTGACCCTGGTGTCCGGGACGCGCTGCGCTCCTGTGACCTCCTTTTCGGATGCACCGATGACCATGACGGTCGGCTGTTCCTGAACCGGTTCGCCTATTTCTACGGGGTCCCAGTCATCGACATGGGCTTGCGAGTCCTGCCCGCTGCCGAGGACCGGCCATACGAGATGGGCGCCCGCGTCACCGTCCTCACGCCGGGCACGACGTGCCTTCTGTGCCGCGGCCTTGTCGATCCACGGATCGCCTCGGAGGAGGCGCTGCGCAGGACGGATCCCGCCGAATACGAAAGGCGGAAGGCCGAGGCATACGTCACGGGAGGAGGCGACCCTGCACCGGCCGTCGTGACCTTCACCACCGAGACGGCTTGCATGGGCGTCAACGAGTTCCTGCAGGCCCTGACGGGCTTCCGCGGTCCCGGCGGAATGAAGGACGAACGGCGGCGGCGGTTCGAGACCTGCGAGGACCGCGCCAACAAGGCCCGGCCTCGGCCTGAGTGCGAGGTCTGCGCTGGGCCCGGTGTCTGGGGCCTTGCGGACGTCGAGCCGTTCCTGCACCGCTTCGGATGACGGCCATGCACAGGAAGCTTGCAAAGGTCCTGAAGGCACTCGGCCTCCTACGATACGACCTGCTCGTGCGGCGGGTGTCGCACTACCCGCGATCGGACGAGGTGGAAGCCGGCGAGTTGGTCCACGTCGTGGACGGCGGCGTCGAGAAGTGGGCTTGCTTCCACTGCCCCGGCGCGTGCGGGGCAATGATCCCGCTGAACCTCAATCCGAAGCGTCGTCCGCGGTGGTCCGTAAAATCGGATTGGCTCCTCCGTCCTTCAATCAGTCCCTCAGTGCATCAGCAGAACGATTGCGCCTGCCATTTCTGGATCAGGAGCGGCCGCGTTGACTGGTGCGCCGACGGACGGCCCAGAAGAAAAGTGCCAAGGCAGCATCGATAAGGACAATCACCCCTGCGCGAAGATCGCCCCACTTCGCGCAGGTGCAACAAGAGTCAGCAAGTCAGTTCGCTTATCGATAAAATACATAAATAAGCGAGCCATAAAAATATACTATGGAGAAACACAATGACAAATAGAAATACGCTATTTCAAGAACTGACCGGCAGCGCTCCTGAGCAAATCACGATTGCTGGAAGGATCTTGTCTGACGACCGATTCCAGGTTCTTCACGAGGGGAAATGGGTCAATGGACGGTACGAGAAAAACATTCGCATCGACCGAAACTCTCATTTCGCCTCCGTGGGTGCGGACGACATCCACGCGCACGTTTACGGCCGCCGTGACCGTGACAATGCATTGGTCGCGGTTCGCCTTAACGGCAGAATGAGCCACAACACAGGCGGCCGACTTCATCAAGCCGACGCAGATGTTCTTCGGAGCCTCGGCTTCAATATACCCGCCGACAATATCGTCGAGACATTCCTCGTCGCGACGGCTCCGTCATTCATCCTAAATGAAGCTATCGCCTCCGGGCCCGCACTCTAAACATCATAAAGATCGGCAGGCAGAATTCGCCTGTGGCAACACCGTAGCGGTCAAGCGGCGATGTAGGCATCTCCCGTCGATGTCGAGCGACGGTCTACCAAGCCGCACTCCGCAGCCAAGGCCATTGCCGTCCAGAGCCTGTCTGATGTCGGACCGAAGGGTCCGCTCAGGCGCCCTGATCGCAGCCGTATCCAACCTCGGTCGCCGAGCGCGATCCGAAGCCGCTGGGTCCCATCTCCGTTGCGGGCGACGGACCATCGGACGTGCTGACCGATCACCCACGCCTCGATGATCTCGATCCAAAGACTTCTGAGGCCTCGGCCACGTGCTGATTTTAGCCGTTGGCTGGCGATGGACAGCGGCAGGCGGTCCGGCTCTCCACCGAGCGGGCCTTGTCTGCCAGCGGCGACGCCGGCCTCCGACAGGGCGACGGCCATCGCATCAGCGTACGCGAGCGCGCGAAGCGCCAGTCCAGGGACCCGCACGCATCCCACCTCGGACTGCGCCGCGACCAGGTCGTCCATCAGCCTGAAAATGTCCGTCTCGCCCAGACCGCAGGCGCTCGGCCATCCCTTCTCGCCGGCACGGGCCGCGGCCCGGTCGAGGTAGTCGCCGACCGTAGAGACATCCGCATCGTCCTCTACCTCACGAGCGGCCTCGTCGGCGTCGGCAGCAAGTTCCTCCGAGAGCGACCGTCCCTCGTCTATCCGGGTCTCGATCCAGCGCAGCAGGCTTTCGAGGGCCAGCCTCTGAAGCTGACGTGCTTGCAGCGAAGCCCAATGCATGTGGGTTGCCGCCAGCGACTCGGTCAGCTTCAGAGGCTGGCCGCCATCGTTGCGAGCCGACGCCATCGCGCGCCGGATATCCACGACGCCCATGGCTTCCTTCGCTTGTGCGAGTACGGCGAGGATCAGGTCCAGGGTTTGCCGGCGTCGCCATGGGACGCTGTGCATCGGCGCGTTCGCGCCCAGGCCGTGGAACAGAGTCTTGAAGGCTTCGCGCTCCGTGACGCTGGGGCTGCTTACCGGCCATGCGGAATGCAGCGCGTCCGCCTGATCGGCACGCAGCGAAATGGGGCCTGGGACCAGCATGGCCTCGGGCACGAGGCCGCCGATCTCGCGGTCGAGTGCGGCAACCGCAGTCATCGCTTCGCTTGACGGGCGCAGGGCACGTTCCTGGGTCTGGATCAGCCATCCCAACGCCCGGATTGAGGGGCCGTATTGGATAGGGGCCATGATGCCGGTGCTCGTCCGCCGCACCGCCTTCAGGCTCTTCCAGCCTTCCCCGTGGAAGTCATAGGCTCGCTTCGAACCGGAACCGGGAAACTTGTCGTTGATGACAAGCCGTCCCGGTAGTCCCTCGCCATCCCCCGCCAGGAAGTGGGACCAGACGAACAGCACCTCTAGGCGGTCGACGACGTCCTGCAGGTCGGCGACGTTGACGGTGGACGCCCCCCGGGCCTCCGCGGCCTGCGCCACCTTCCACCATGCCCACGCCATGAAGGCGTAGGGCCGGACGTGCCGCGTAACGTTGTTGATGCCCGGCAACGCCGCGTCCATCAGGTTCAGGTTGATCTGCCTGAGGCCCAGCGGATCCACGCCACCCGGGTCGAGCTGCATTTCCTTGACGAGATGAAGGTGAGGCTCGTCCGCGAACAACCGGTCAAGCTCGGCGAGCGACATGGTGGGCATGCGTCACTCCAGCACGGGGTCGAGTAAGACCAGGCCGCAGCACGTCAGCGACACGCGATGCTCGCGTAGCCGCTCCCGCCCAACGACAGGCAAATTCAGACCGCACCTGCAGGATGGCCGGTCGCTACGGATTGCGAGCGCGATAACCCGCTGTGGGGACGCCTTACCGGACGCCACTCGATTGAGGATGAGAGCCTCTTCTTTCAGCGCGGCTGGAAGATCGGGCATCGGCCCGACACCGGCCAAAGCTCGCTGGATCTCGTGAACGACCATCCAAGATGTTCGGGTTGCGACCGTGCGGTGCATGGCCTCGCGCCAAGCATCCTCCCCCGCTTCCCCGTCCAACCGTCGCTCCCTGATGCCTGCGGGCGATGGCATGACGGCCTCCATCCATCCGGAGCCAACAGGGCCATGGCACCAAGCCTGAAGCCACGAATGCACGCGACCGCCCTGTGAAGGATCCGACAGCACACTCGCGATGAGGACGGCGACGAAGGCCTTGTCGAGCACATCGGGTTCGCCGTCGGCCATGCCAGCGCCACGCGCGATCCCGACCCACCGGCGGAGGTGCTCGGCTTTGAGGTCTTCAGGATCATCTGAACGCTCCGACGCGAACAGAATAAAATCCAAAAGGCTGACCGCATGCCTTCTGAAGTCGGCACTGCCTGGTGGAAGTGCCTGGACGAAGGTCGCCAACGCCCGGACGACCTCATCGATGCGCCAGCGTGGCAACGCCCCGGGACCCCCGGCGTCGCTCCGAACGACGTCATCTATCTCGCTCGCGTCCGGTAGGACCCGCGAGGAAGGCGCTGCTTCCCGAACGTAGCGCCGCATCGAAGCCAACAGCCGTTCGAAGGCGGTCGCCCCCGAAAGCGACCCCAGTGGAGTGAGGCCTTCCGAGAAGGCGGATGAGGGCCTCAAGCTCGAAAGGTCGACGGTACCGGTCACGCGATCCGACGGCCGCTGGCCTGTGCCGGCTATCTCCGGTGATCCGGCGTCCTCCTCCATGAACGCGCCAGGGTTCACGACGAAGAACGAGAGGATGACCGCAAGATCGTCGGGTTCTTCGGCACCGGCGAGCGTGCGGATCATCGCCTCCGCAACGGGACCGCGCTCACGGACAGCTCCCAGGATCTGGTCGAAAACGAGCCAGCCCCTGATCTCCTCAGCGTCGCGCGCGACGATCAGTTGGGTCGAGCGTATCAAGTTGCGGATGGAGAGGGCCGGACCTGGCTTGATCTCAAACGAGCCATCCAGGCCTATGGACACGGGGCCAAGGGATGCGTGGACCGCCCCGGAGATGATCCGTGCGTCCCATTCGCCGGCCGGACTTGCCCGCTCGAACAACCGGCCCTTGATCGCGCCGCCGTCAAACCTCGCAGACAGGCAGGGGCCACCAGTCGGATCGAGATCGCCCCCAATCCCTTCCTTCGGATCCCGGGCATCTGTAGGAGACCAGCCAAAAGTGAGCCGGTCGTCGATTATCCTGAGCACTGATGCCTCGACGTTGCCGGACGTGACGAGGGCCGGTCTCGTGGCGTTCACGCTGCCCCCCAGGAGCAAGCGACCACGTCGGCAGGTCACCTCAATGACCTTGGCATGCAGGAGGGCCGTTGAGGAAAAGGCGTCCGACCTCACAGGCTCCGCCCGCAGCCCAACGGCCCTAGCCGCCGCGAAATCGAAGAACTCGGGCGCCTTGCCGGTCACTGCGACCCGGATCCTGCCGCAGCCCAGGGCGGTGGAGAGCGCCTGCACTGCCTCCACGCCGCCAAAGAAGGGGGAGACGATGGTGACCTGCTCGGCACCCCCCAACGCGTCCGAGTGAGCTGCAAGCTGGGTGGCGATGGACCCATCGAACGAGTGGATAAGCCGGGTCCTGCCGTCTCCGCCGGCACGGCCTGCCTTACGGCAGGCTTCAGCCATCGTTCCCACGATCAAGGGGTGCTCAGGGACCGCGATGCGCCCTTCCTCGACATACAGGGCCAGGTACTCAAGGAAATCGGCCAGGTCGGCGAAAGCGTCCGGTGCCTGCGCCGGAACGAGGAGGTCCATGACCTCGACGTTGTGGCCCCACCCGCCAAAGGTCAGGTTGCCCGAGCCTACGGTCGCACGCAGTCCGTCCGGCCCATCGAGGAGCATGATTTTAGGATGGAAGCATCCGCCCCCGACCTTGAGCGGAACGAGGTCATAGGTGCGCCCGACATCCGACACCCCGGCCTCGGCCAGGGATGCTCGGTAGCCAACCACGTCGGCGAGGATACCGATGTCCTGCGCGCCCGCCTTGCGCAGCGCGTGCAAGGGCACTGCCTCGAAGAACGAGAGGCTGAGAGAGAAGGTCGTAAAGAGCGCCGCGCGCCACTTCCCGGCGCATAGCACCTCGTAAGGCGAGACAAGAGGGATCATCGCGCGTGGTCGGGGGCCCAGTGAAATTCGGAGGCGCAGCCCTCGTGCGGAAGGCATAGATCAACTTGCTGGATTAATGTTGGGGCAGCAAGCAACCTCAGCGCGTCTTTGGATCAGAGAACGCACGCCCAGGACCGGAATAACAGACATGGTCAACGGGTGAGGCAGACAACTCTGGCTGGCTCAAAGCCGCAGGACTCATCGGCATGACCGCGGGGGTTGCAGATCACCCTGGTGCGCCCGACCACGTAATCCGTGGCCTGGTGCACGTGACCATGGATCCATAGCTCCGGCCCATTTTCCACGATCAGTTCAGTAAGATCGGACGCGTAGCACCAGTTCAGGTCGGCATTTGGGTCCGGCAGGCTGGCCGGGTGGGGGGCGTGGTGGGTCACGACCACGGTCGGACCAGCATAAGGCCGGGCGAGTTCCGCTCCAATGAAGGCACGCGTCGCTTGGTGCATCGCCAGCACTTGGCCCGGTTCGATCCTGTTTCGGGAGCGGGGCCCCGTCCTGATGCGCCGGTAGTCCATCATTCCGTAGCGCCCCTGGGCGGTCCGGAATGCATGCGTGAGCCCGAAGGAGCCCAACCGGAAATCCGTCCATAGGGTCCCGCCGAGGAATCTCGTGCCGTCAATCACCACGGTGTCGTCGAGCAGCAGGTGAATGCCAAGCGCGGCTGCTCGCTCCCGCCCACGCTCTATCTGGTCGTAGATCGTGTAGCGATCTTCACCACCATTCCACCAGCTATCGTGGTTGCCCGGGGTATAGATCGCGGGGACGCCTGGCAGTCGCTCTGCGAGCCATTCCAGGGATCGGGTCAGGGGCATGTGGACATCGCCGGCAACCACGGCCACGTCGAAGCCCCCGGCTGGAGCATGCGCGGCAGGGTCCCAGGCGTTCTGGCTGTGCTCCTGGTGGAGGTCGCTGAAAACCCAGGCGCGAATTCGCGGCGAGGTCATCGCCCGCTCCTGTCGGTCCCGGCTAGCGCGAGCAGGAGCCCAGGGACTTCGCCGAAGCGTTGATAGGAGCGGGTGCCGTGCTCGCGGCGAGCGGCGCACGTGCGTTCAACGTGAATTTGCATGGAAGCCTCGCAGCGTGGCGGAGGCTCAGCCCACGGGGTGGCACTCCGGGATCAGGCGGAAGGGTGCGAAGCCACGTGTTTGATCACCGAGGTGGGTCCCTGAAGACGGCGAAGTACGCTTGGACGGCAGCCGTCAATGACGACGCCCCACCGCACCTTCATAGCCGATGATTCGGCAGGAAGCGCGCTGTCGGAGCAATGATCGAGAGTAACAGATGACGGGGATTTTGTTCCAACTAGCTGTCGTATGTTCCAGCTAGCCTGTCGTCATACAGAAGTGGTGCCCAGGGGCGGATTATGCCAGAGTGCCGCTAAGTTGTTGATTTTACAGTGTCTCGGGCGGTGGCCCTCGCCGGTTTGCTACACGGCATCGCTACACAGTGGCGGCCCCCGGCGTCAAGGCAGGCACCCCCCGCCGGCACCCACGGAAGGGTCAGGGGGGCGGCACGGGGGGAAGATGGTGAGCGACGGTCTCGGGGTCCCGTGCTTCGCGTGCGTGACGCCCAGGCAACCGCCCGCATCGACAGGCCGGCGAAGATGGGGCCTTGGAAAGTCAACATTCACAGTATCAAAGAGCGGCATGGAAATAACTCGAGAGTGATTAGCTGGGTTTCACAGTGTTGTCACCATTCTCTGACTTCCCGAGGATCGCCATAAACTGAGCGAAGGTGTGAGAATGGCGAGTATACAAAGAACTCGTGCGGCTGCGGGGAGCTGCCTGTTGCTCGGTCGCTTTAGAAAGGCCGCCCGCGACCTCGGATGCGAGGAGAGGAGCGAGGCATTCGAACGGGTCTCTGCAAAGGCGACGCCTCTGAGGAGGCTGATGCAGGAGGCTCCGGCAAGCGGACAACCTCGACGTCAGAGGTCGGCACCCGCAGAGCAATTCCATAATCTTCGACCCCCCGGTATGATATCTGCGGCTGAACCTTCTTCCACAAGGGCTCGATGTGCGGGCACTTGTTGAGCCTACGCTTGACGATGAAGGCCATGTGATCTGCTACTTGCAATAGTATGGATTGTTTTTTCTTCGTAAAATGAACTGCGTCTACGATATGTTCTGATTGAAATGCCCCCTCGACCCAGTGATACGAGCGATCTGTGTAAGCGGCATGTAGCGCACCTATCAGACCTTTCACTCGGTCGGTGTCTTCGGCAATCAGCATTGCTACTTCGTTTGGGGCTTTGGTCTTCATCCAGTGCTCGACGCGTCTGATCGCGCTGAAAAAGGCGACTGCATGAGACCATTTGCTTATGGCCTCGGCTTTCATGCCCGGCGATCTAGCTTGAAGGTAATTCTCGTAATCTGCTTTCTTCAGATAACCAGCAACGACTGGGAGATCGAATTCGAACGGTATGGAAGCCAATTCCCCCAGCAACTTGATTCTGCTCTCGCGGGTATACCTGTCGCGCGGGAAATTTCCGCTGCCATGCCAGATATCCATTGCATGAAAAATGAATGGTTGTCCGTATGTAGACTCGTAGTCTGGTACGTACTTGTCGGTTAGATCGATGAACCTATCTTCAATCGATTTCCATTTTTGGTCGGCATTCACGATGACGCCAGCAACAACGACATAAGGCTCATCTGAGCGGCGGGAGATGCCGGCCTCATCAAGGTAGACAAGCTGCACGATCCGCTCTCCGCGGAGAAGCCCGCCGCCGAACGAAGGGGGCCGATTGATTCGGTCGCTCATCTTACCACTTCAGGTTTGAGCCAAGACGAGGCGATGCGTCCGCGGGTCAGCGAGGTTCTGATTGCAAACGATGCCGGTGCCGGCCTGCGTGGCTGCCTTGGCGTAGGAGGCGCCGGAGCCGACCCGGGGGAGCGCTCAGCGCGGCGCCCTCGGGGGTCCTGTGCCTTGCGTGCGTAACGCCTTCGGGTAGCCGGGAGAGGAAGCCCATCCCCATGTTCTATCCCCTCCCGGCCCCTTCCCCTCGCGCGAGGGAGCTTGGTGCGGGCGCTACTCGGCGGCCTCCCGGGTGGCGGGCTTAAGGTAGGCGGCGTGGCGTTGGTCGAAGAGGCGGTAGGAGCCTTCGATGGTCGCGGCGTAGTCGTCCCGGCTTAGGATGCCGGCGAGGCCCCACTTAGCAGCGTTGGCGTCGTAGTTTCGTAAGGCTTCGGCAGTGGCCTCCGGCCGGGTTGCAGAAGATCGACCACGACTGACAGGCACCACCCGGAGGGTAGACGGGCGGAGGTCTCGGTGGTCTGCACCGTACTCCACCTTCTCACCCGCCTGGGCGTCTGCGAGGACGCGAACGATGGGTTGGCCGCAGACGTAGAGGTAGTGCAGCTCCCCCTTGAAGCCTTTGCGGCGGTCCGGGTTGAAGTAAGGCGATCCTCCCGGCAGCGATAGCACACCGAGGATGAGCGCCCCGTAGCAATCCATCTTACGTGGCGACCTCAGCTCGCCCTTGAGGGTGCGGACTTGTACTGCCATCGCGTTGTCGGGGGTGTGCTTCACCTCCACTATCGATCCGAGGGAGCGGACCTTGGCTAGCTCCTCGTGGAATGGCTGCCCGGCGACTGCTAAGCGATAGGCCGATAGAACGGCTTCTACGTTCTCCGGGGTGGTCTTGAGATGTCTCTTGGCCATAGGGATGGGTCTCCTTGTGTCTCTGTCTTGGTGGGGTGGGACTTGCCCACGGCCGACCTCCGCCTCCCCGCCCGATGTCATCGGCATGAGGTCTCGGGCCCTGGGTTGGGCCTCGCGGTGGTCGAGCTGTGAGAGGGGTGCGCACGTGGGCCCCGAGGTCTCAGGGGGCGGCTCCGTGCGGAATGTCGTTGGTTGTCTTAGGACCGGTGGTATCACCCACCTGAGGGCCCTCGGCTCGGTGCCGAAGTAGACCCCCCATCTCCCCTCTACCTGCGAGGGGTCGCCGTGATGGTGCTGCTACCCCGTGGCGGGCTGCCTGAGGTAGGTGGCTCCTTCCCCTCCCCCCTCGCCCCCGGCTACGTGATGCGGGGGCCCTGATGTCGGGCTTCGGCAGACCCCTTGATGAGGGCTAGTAGGGAAGTGGGTGCACTAGGTGGCCGAAAGGTAGGGTGCTCGGGGTGGTCGGCCTCGGGCATAGTACCCGATCCGGACCCATCGCTCACATACGGTGGGAGGTGGCGGTGAGGGAGTACTCATCCACCCACCCAGCTAGGGGGGTCTACTCCGCAGGGCCCAACCCTAGGGCCGCACGAGGTAGGTTCGGGAGGCAGGCCATGGTGTTCGACCCCGGCTGGTCCACCATGTGGGGGGGTGAGGGGTGAGGGAGAGAACCCCCCTGACTCAAGGTGTTCCCTCCTCCCCCTGGCCAACAGGGAGTATGCCAACCCGGGGGCGGCCTTCTCAAGATAGCGACAATTGTTCCGCGTCGGCAGGTTCCGGCTATGCCAGCTCGGGGGCGGCCTTCTCAAATAGCCGGAAATTAATTCGAGGGGCGCGGGGCCTCGCCATGGTAAACACACAGCGGCGGACGGCGGGCTCCTTCCTCAAATGGCTACCTATTGTTTTTGCCCGCTGGCGGCCGTTAGCGCGGAGCCTTATAACCCTAGCCAAAATAGCGCGAGAGCCGTCAGCGGCCATCCTAGGCGATCTGAGAGGCATTGTCCGTTCAGGACTCGCTCGTGAGAGCCGGCCTCACGCAACCCGCGCCAGGACCCGCTTCACCGCAGTCGCCGTCCACTCCCCGGCCCCGCGCGGCGTCGGCTGGCCCGCCTCGTTGAGCCGCTTGGCGAGACCCCCGAGGCTCGTGACGCCCTCGCCCCGAAGCCGCTCGATGATGGGCAGCACGGCGAAGGCCGCGTGGTCCGCCTTGCGTTGCCTCAGTGCCGTGGCTTTCGCCGTGTCGAGCCCGGTGGGAGGCGCGGGCGGCCGGTAGCCCCGATCCCCTCCGAGCTTCACGCCCCGAGCCTTGGCCGCCGCGAGGGCCGCCTTGGTCCGCTCCGAGATCATCTCCGCCTCATGCTCCGCGAAGGCCACGAGGATGTGCACCATGAGGCGGTTCGCGTCGGGGAAGTCGCACGCGCGGAACTCGACGCCGCTCTCCCGCAGGCCCGACACGAAGGCGACGTTCCGGGCTAGCCGGTCGAGTTTGGCGATGAGGAGGGTGGCGCCCGTCCTACGACAGCGTTCGATGGCCGCCCGAAGCTCCGGCCGATCCGCTCGCCTCCCGCTCTCCACCTCGACGTAGGGCGGCTGCAAGAGGGCGTCGCCGGGGCGGAGGAAGGCGCTGATGGCGGCCCGCTGCGCTTCGAGCCCGAGCCCCGAGCGGCCCTGCTTGTCAGTCGAGACCCGGCAGTAGGCGACGTAGGTTGTCATGGCAGGCCCTCGGGTTGGCAGGCCCAGGGTGAGTCCTCCCCTCCTCCGTGTCAACTCCCATCAACGAACCTCGATGCATGATGACACGCGGGACTGGGGGTGGGAGGGTGCTGCTGGGTAGGGGGAGAGGGGGGTGGGCCCGGTATGGGGGGAACTCACCGCCACCGCTCCGTGGGTGGTGCCTCGTGTATGAGACCCCTTTGCTTGCTCGGGGATGCCGGCTCGAAGCAGGCACAAAGCGGGTTCGACTTTTAACGGTTATCGTTCGGGCACTGGCAATGCCCATAAATTTGATGCTCTTACTAGATAACTACTGACTCGGTTTCAGGAAAAACTCTGCGAGCGATGAATAGCCCAGTGATATGGCTTGTAGGATAGCGACTGCGAAGCATTGTATGCATGGCACGATAGTGCGTAGCTGCGGTCAGCAAATCATCGACAATACCAATATACTTTGGATCAGGGATGGCTTCATTCTCATCAATTTTGTATATTGAAAGTAGTTCATCCACCGTAATTCTTGATCCCGGCGATGAGCTGGATGCCTGATAGGATTTGGTTTGCCGCACAATATTGCGAACCGTAACGTCATCTTCAGGCTTTATTCCTTTGCACACTCTTTCGATACGGTCGTCATATTCGGGGTGATCTGGCATTTTTGACGGTGGCGTCGGAACCAAAACAGCATCTTTGAGCCACTCCGCATTAAGGGCAGCGGTGAACAGTGACGACACCCTGTTTATCGCCCTGGTCTTATAGGCATAGTCGCTCATTCCCCTCCGAATGGGGGATTTTTTTAGATTACTGATCAGCTGATTGGTTTCGCTGAAGCTATAGTTTTTACCAGAGGTATACTCATAGAAAAAATAGCAATCGTCAGCTGGCCTCAAATGATAATGAAGCTCTTGAGTAAGTTCGTCGATTTTTTGAAGTCGAGTCATCTTAGCCTAGATGCTGCCAAATATCAGCAGATTCCTGCACCCGAATGGCGCCTTGCTTTTCAAATCTTGCGGGCCATGTAAGGTCCGTCCTTTTGAAGCAAGAGTCCAAAATGAAAAGCTTTCGGCCTTGATAAAGTGCTGCTCGAGCCTGTGTCAGAGTCCCAGATGTTTCTCCAGCCTCCACTATGATAGTGGCCTCGGTCAATGCGCTCATCGTCACATTTCGTTCTGGGAAGAATAGGCGATTTTGACCGGGGTGCTGCTTGCTATATCTCAGCACTGGAATCTGAGAAATTACCAGAAATTGTTTTGCAATCTTTTCTTGAAGCTCTCGATTGGCGGCTGGGTAAACCGAATCAAGAGGTGTGCCCACAACAGCAATGGTGCGACCGCCTACCTCGATCGCCATAGAGTGCGCTTCGCGATCTATGCCCGCTGCCAAGCCCGATACAACTGTAAAATCACGCTCCACCAACTCGCGCGCGATTTTTCGCGCACGTCGTTTTCCATCCTCACTTGGTTCCCGAGTGCCGACGACAGCGACAGAACGCGTTTCGGTAAGCTCCCAATCTCCTCGATAATATAGTAGCTCAACAGGGTATTTCGCATCTCGAAGCCTTGAAGGATAATCACCCGCATGATGTACGCGGACGCCGAAGCGCTTCAAGCCTGCATTATCAAAACGCTCAATGACGGCACGGGCGCACCGCTCTGCCTCGCCGGGGGACACAAAATCTGACGGCAGAGCATGCGGATCGGCTGCGAAGCGATCCGCGATCGCCTTGAAAGACGCACCTTGCTGCAGCCAAAGTGCCTCATACGCACCCATTTCCCGGTACTGGGAAACAGGGGCTCGAGCTGCACCGGACGCCTCACCAAGCGTTGCCAGCATTCTAGACCCTCGCATTGCGTGCAAAGTGGCTTGAGCGATGCCCGGAGCACAAAGCCGCTTGCACACCCGAACTCATACCATCAACCCTTAAGAATGTCGTTACGATAAGAACATACAGAGAACAAGCGTTCATATGGGGCTAGCTATCATGCCGCAACGTCCAGGCTGTGCCGATGCTGGGTCGTATCACAGACGAAACTGTCCCCCCGATTTTGCGCCTCCGAAGCGCTTGAGAAACGCGTTTCGTGACCTCGCCCATTGGCTTCCTATCTCCTGCTGCCTGAGCTGCTACTGATAGGATCGTCCGGGTGATCTTTCGGCTAGAAAAAGGGTTTATTGCCTCTTGCAGCGCTTCAAGACACCCCCTGGTCAATTCGCCAGTCCCGAACAGAACTCGACGCTTTCGTCGTGGCATGGCGACATCAAGATCGCCCTCATAGCAATGGCGACGCTACGAACCCTGATTGAGCTGGAACGGAACAAAGACAACTCAGTGTGTCATCTGAGACAGTCGATCCAAGGCAGCCTCTCAATGCCAGCCGCAACGGCCTTCACTGTCACCTCGCCGTAGCTGCCTCCTGTCGTCCTCGGCGCGTGGCCTTGAATGGCGTCGAGTACGCGCTCGCCTATCCCGGCCTCAATCCCGACCGTTTTGAACCTATGCCGCCACCCGTGGTTCGGGGCCACGTTCGGGTCGGGGACGATGGCGCGGGCGAACTCAGCTAGCCGGTTCTTCACTCCCTGCCGTGGGCCAGCGACGTCTCCTAAGACGCCCAGGCGGAGGAAGAGGTGGCCAGGCGGCGCAGCGAGCACGAACTCCGGGAAGCCCTGCTCGACTAGGTGGGGGTGAAGCACCACGTCCCGCGCCTCATTAGTCTTCACGGTCCCAGCCTCGGGTGTGATGCGGATCACCCAGTGTGCCCCTTCCCGGCGGAGGTCCTGCTTGCGTAGCTGGGCCAGCTCTCCCACTCGCGCCCCGGTATAGGCCGCCAGCCATGGCACCCACCGTTTGGCGGCGGCGGTCTGCGCCATTTCCTGCTCCCCCCGGCGGTAGGTGAGCGCGGCCTTGAGGATCGCGCGGGCCTCGTCGTCGGTGAAGCCCTGCGACCGGACCTTAAGCGGCTTGCCGAGCTTCAGCGTCACGTCCTTCGCCGGGTTGGTGGCCATGCGCCGGTTCGCCACCGCCCACCCGAAGATGGCTTTGAGGCCCGAGATGTCGCTATCCTTGACGGTCTTCGGGGAGATGGGCTTGCCGGTGCGTGGGTTGATGGTGCGGAGGCGGTGGTCCTTGAACGCGATTACGTCCTCTACCGTCACCCGGCTCGCGTCGTCATGCTTCAGGAAGGCGACGAACGCAGCCATCGACTGCCGGTAGCTCTCGTGCGTGCTCGGCTTCAGGCCGGCGGCCTTCCGCTCCGCCCACCACCCGTCAACCAGCCCAGTGAGGGAGGTCTTCGGGGCGGCCTCGGGCGAGGGGCTTGGCGGCTCCCAGTCGGGGAAGCGAGCGGCCTTCGGGTCCGGGCTATAGTCCCCGTCTGCGTTCCTCGCCCGGCTGGCAAAGGCGTCCCTTAGGGCCATGGCAAAGGCATCGAGTAGGTCCGCGCGGGTCTCGGCGGTGATGGAGGCAAAGCCCCGCCTTAGGAGGAGTCGGTCTACCAAGGGCCCAAGTAAGGGCTCAAGGCTCTCCGGGTCGGCCCCTTCGAGCTTCGCCACCTGCCCAGCAAACGCTTCCCGCTCCTCGTCGGCGGTAGAGCGGTCCTGCACCCACTGCCCGGCGGTGAGTGTCATGGCGAGGGTTCGCCCCCGATCCTCATTCGCCCACCCCCGGTAGAGGTCGCCAGCGAGGGCGTTGGCTTGGCGGCGGCTTAGCGTAACGGGGCGATGGGAGCGGAGCGCAGCCCACGTGGCCGCGAGGTAGGCGCACACCTGCCCCTGTCGCGCCTGCACCTCGCTCGGGTCGCTTGTGCGCAGTGAAAGCCGGATCGCCGCCATACGGGGAGTGACGGTGATGAGGACGGTCTCGGCACCCACGGGGATCGCCAGCGTTCGGCCAACCGCGAGGGCTCGCACGTCGGCGGGGATGCGCTTGTCGAACTGCGCAAAGCGGGAGTCGGGGCGCTTCACCGGACGGACCAGCCGAAAGAGCATTTGCCACACGCCGTTGCTACACGGTCGCTTCGGCGTAACGTCCTCGTAGGGCTTAAAGTTCTGAGGCGAAAGCGCTTCTCAGAAGAATGGTGCCCAGGGGCGGAATCGAACCACCGACACTGCGATTTTCAGTCGCATGCTCTACCAACTGAGCTACCTGGGCATCGTCCGGTGCCGTGCTCGGCTGCGGACGGGCGGGGTATAGTGAGTGTCCCGGCTCCTGTCCAGCCTCTTCTCCGTACGATTGTGGAGACGCGGTGCCCCGGCTCGGAGGAGCCTGCGATCGTGGCCGTTCGGGCCATCCCCAAACGCGGCGCGGCGCGCTAGATCGCTGAGCTGGACAGGGAGGGTCCGTCGGCACGCCCCTCCCCTCGACCCGACCGGACGGAGACGACACCCGATGGATACCGCGTCCCCCGCCCACCCCGCACTGAACCGCAAGGCCGTGGGTGCGGTGGTCCTCGGCAACGCCCTCGAATTCTACGATTTCACCGTCTACGCCTTCTTCGCCAAGCCCATCGGTGAAGCCTTCTTTCCGGCCAAGGACGCGAGCCACAGCCTCCTCGCCTCCCTGGCCCTGTTCGGCGCCGGCTACGTCATGCGGCCGATCGGCGGCGCGGTGATCGGGGCGCTGGCGGACCGGGCCGGGCGCAAGCCGGCCATGCTCGTCACCATCGCCCTCATGGCGGTGGGGATGCTGATCCTCGCCCTCTGTCCGAGCTACGCGCAGATCGGCGGCTGGGCGCAGGTCATCGTGATCGTGGGCCGGCTGATCCAGGGGCTGGCGCTCGGCGGGGAGGTCGGCCCGTCCACCGCCTACCTCCTGGAGGCGGCGCCGCCGCGGCACCGGGGCTTCGTCGCGAGCTGGCAGATCGCCAGCCAGGGCTGCGCCGCCCTGTTCGCCGGCCTGATCTCCACCGTGCTGGCTCTCTCCGTCGGCGATGCCGCCATGAACGCCTGGGGCTGGCGGGTGATGTTCCTCCTCGGCCTCGCCGTGGTGCCCGTGGGGCTCATCATCCGCAGCCATCTCCCGGAGACGGCGGGCGAGGGCGAGGATCCGCAGGCGGCGGGTTCCACGGCAGGCGTCCTCCGGCGCCTCGTGCGCGACCACGGGCGCCTCCTCGCCCTCACCTTCCTGGTCATCGCCGCCTCCACCGTCTCGAACGCGGTGGGCACCAACATGCCGGTCTATGCCGGCGCGACGCTCGGCCTCAGCGAGACCGCCGCGACGGCGGTGCCCATCGCGCTGGGCCTCGCCTCGGTGGCCTTCCCCCTGCTCGGCGGCTGGCTCGCGGACCGCTACGGGCGGCGCCCCGTCATGATCTGGCCCCGGGCGGCGATCCTCGTCCTCGCCGTGCCGGCCTTCGTCTGGCTCCTGCGTTCGCCCGGGCCTGCGGCGGTCTACGCGGTGACGTTCCTGCTCTCGGCCCTGTCCTCGATCAACGCGGCGGCGATCATCGTCGGCATCCCCGAATCCCTGCCCCGCTCGGTGCGCAGCACCGGCCTCTCCATCGTCTACGCCCTCTCGGTCTCGATCTTCGGCGGCAGCACCAACTTCCTGATCAACTGGCTGGTGACGACGACGGGCGACCGCCTCGCCCCGGCCTACTACCTCGCAGCCTTCAGCCTCGTCGGCACGATCGCCGCGCTGATGCTGCCGGAGACGAGGGGGAAGGACCTCGACGCAGAAGTCTCGCCCGCCGCCACCCCCGCCGCCCGCGCGGCGGCGGAATGAGGGCCGGGCCGGAGGGCGACGGCCCGGCGATGCGGGGGCCGGAGGACGCGGCAGCCCTGCTGCGGACGCTGCTGGCCGATCCCGAGACCGCCTGGAGCCTCGGCAGCTTCGGCGCCATCGCCGAGTTCGTCCGCGATCCGGACGAGGCGGCCCGGGCCATCGACGACGGCCGCCTCGGCCTCGCGACGGAGCGGGGCGCCATCGCCCTGTCTCCCGTGCCGGAGCTGCGACCGCTGGCCTACGAGACCGCCTTCGCCTCGGGTTGGAACCACGCCATCGCCCTCTGCCTGCCGGAGGAAGCCTGCGCCATGGCCGGGCGCGCCACGGTGACGGAACTCGGCCCGGATGCGGAAGCCGCCCGGCCGGAGGATCGCGGGTCCATCCTGTTCGATCTCGGCCTCGGCCTGCGGGCTGTCGATGCCTGCGTGCGCACCGCCGACCCCGGCACCCTGGCCGCCCTGCGGCAGGGGGCCGGGCGACCGCTCTTCTCCCCCGGCAGCCCCGTCGCGGCGGCCCTGGTCGCGGCGGGCCCGCACCGGGTGTTCCTCACGCGGATCGGCCGGATCGAGGTGTTCACCCCGATCCCCGGCCCGGGCGGGACCAGCCCCGAGGGGCCGCACACCCACATCCTCCCGAAGCTCCTCTCCGCCGGGCGGACCCATGCGGCGACGACCCCGATCCCGGCCGGGCTCGTTCCCTGCGGGGCCATCCACCCGGCCCATCCCTACAAGGATATGCTGGGCCGCCGCATCCCCTTCCGGCGGGACCGGCTGGAGGCCTTCCAGCGCCACCTCGATGTCTGGGGCGATCCGGCCCTCGTCGCCGTGAAGCGGGCGGCGGAAACGGGGATCGAGGCGGGAGACAGGTCGTCGTGGCCACCGGGCCTGCGGCGGCGCGACGTCCAGGGCGCCCGCCGCGCCGCGGCGGTGCAGGCCGCCTTCCTGCGGGGCGACGACCCCCCTCCCCCCTCCGCCGGGGACGAGGCCGACGGGGAGCGCGGCCATGCCTGATGCGGCGATCCCGAACCCCGCCGCGACGCGGGCGCGCTTGTCGCGTCGACCGTCGGCGCCCTATCGTCTCCCGTGATCGCAAGGACCGACGTGACGCCGAACCCTCCGCCCGAGGCGCCCTTCCCCGGATCCGTCCGCCGCCGGATCGGTCTCCTCGGCCTGTTCCTGGTCGCCGGCAACGTGGCCGCCTGGGCCTGGGCCTGGATGCTGTTCGCCGAGCGCCCGGCCCTGCTCTCCACCGCCCTCCTCGCCTACGTCTTCGGGCTGCGCCACGCGGTCGATCCCGATCACATCGCCGCCATCGACAACGTGACCCGCAAGCTGCTGCAGGCGGGCCAGCGGCCGGTCTCGGTGGGGCTCTGGTTCGCGCTCGGCCATTCCACCGTCGTGGTGGCGGCGGCCGCCGCCCTGGCCCTCGCGGCGACGAGCCTGCTCAGCGCGCCGCCGGAGTTCCGGGAGCTCGGCACGTTGATCGGCACGGGCGTCTCCGCGGGCTTCCTCATCGTAATCGGCCTCGTGAACCTCGTCGTCCTCGTCGGCATCTGGCGCGGTTTCCGGGAGTTTCGCCGCACCGGGCGGGCCACCGCGACCGACCTCGACGGGCTCCTGTCGGGCCAGGGCCTGCTGGCGCGCCTGCTGCGCCCGCTGTTCCGGCTGATCACCCGGCCCTGGCACATGTACCCGCTGGGATTTCTCTTCGCCCTGGGCTTCGACACCGCAACGGAGGTGAGCCTCTTCGGCCTCTCGGCGGCGGAGGCGAGCAAGGGAACCGACCCCTGGGCGATCCTCGTCTTCCCCGCCCTGTTCACCGCCGGCATGGCGCTGGTCGATGCCCTCGACGGCGTGCTGATGCTCGGGGCCTACAGCTGGGCCACCGTCCAGCCGATGCGGCGCCTGTTCTACAACCTGACCATCACGTCCCTGTCGGTGGTGGTCGCCCTCGGGATCGGAACCCTCGAAGCCCTCAACCTCCTCGCCGACAGGCTCAGCCTGCAGGGGGCGTTCTGGGGCTGGATCGGCGCCCTCAACGACAGCTTCGGCCTCCTCGGCTTCGGGATCGTCGGCCTGTTCGCCGGAGCCTGGGGCCTGTCCTTCCTCGTGTACCGCCTCGGCGGCTTCGACCGCGCCGCCGCCATCCCCGCCGATCCGCGCTAGTGCAGACACGCACTCACGTCGTTCACGCGTGTCTGCACGAGCTAGTTGATCTTGCATCAATTTTTCCAGTCTCGGCTGACGCCTCCGACTGGATCGATGCACGAGGCCGCGCCGTCCCCGGCCTCGGCGCCCATCGGCCTCAGGCCGCGCCGCCCCCGGACGCGAACCCTTCCAATTCGGATTGGGCCTCCGCCAGCCGCCGTCCGGCCGCGCCGAGGAGCGCGGGCAATTCGCCCCGGAAATAGTACGGGCCCACATGGATGGTCCGCATCCAGGGCGCCGCGTAGAGGCGGCCGCCGATGTCGCGCCACTTCTTGCAGAAGGTGAGATCCTCCGAGAGCAGCCGCCCGTCCGTCTCGGTGACGAAGGCGAAGTGCTCCACCAACTCGTCGATGTCCGGCACGAGGTGGCGGTAGGCGTCCGGGAACTGGCCGCGGGCGGCGGGATAGGCCGCCTCGAGCTTGGTGAAGACTCCGTGGGCCAGCATCATCAGCCCCGTCCCGCCCGCGAAGATCTCGTTGAGCTCGTTCGGCTGGAAGCTCGTCTGGCCCTCCAGACCGTAAAAGTTCGTGCTGTAATCCGCCGCGTAGAGCGCGATGTCGGCCGGGGGCAGGTCGGGCCGTTGCCGGGCCATCTGCACCACCGAGCCCCAGTTGATGTGCTTGGCCGGGTAGGGCCCGAGCACCATTTCCTGACCCGTCCGGAACATGCGGACCACGTCCTCCCCCTCGAAGCCCACGTCGGCATCGATGAAGAGCAGGTGCGACAGGTCGCTGTGGTGCATGAAGGCGGCCACGGCCACGTTGCGTTGCTGGTGCAGCAGCGCCGTGCCGCTGACGTAGAAGTAATCGAACCCGATTCCCGCCGCGGCGCAGGCCTTCTGCAGCGAGAGCATGCCGGTGACGTAGGGCATGTAGCAGGACGCGCCGTAGACGGGGCTGGCGACGTAGATGCCGGGGCGGCGGGGTCGAGGAGTGGTCACGGAGCTTCCTGCCGCTTCGGTTCGGGCCGTTGCGAAGCGATGTACCGCAGAGAACTCGAATGCGAAAGTATTAATCCTCGGATTTCAAAGTAAATGCTCTGGTTGTTATTTGTATATCTAAACAATTCTGAGTTGGATCCGCCCTACCGGCGTTCGGGGTGAGCCGAGGAAACCTCGCGCCGCCGTCCCGGATCGCGGGCCGGCCCCGTCACGCGGAGCGGTGGGGCGCCGCGCGGCGCCCCCGATCCTCAATGATGGTGGTGGTCGCCACCGCCCTTCGTCGCCGTCGCGTCGCCCGGCGCCTTGGCGGCGAGGGTCTCGACCGCATAGGTCACCGGCACCGTTCCGGCCTTGGCGAAGGTCAAGGTGCCCTTCACCGTCTCGCCCTTCTTCAGCGGTGCCTTCAGGCCCATGAACATCAGGTGGTAGCCGCCGGGCTTGAGGGTCACGGTCTCGCCCGGCTTGATGGTCAGGCCGCCCTCGACCGGGGCCATCTTCATCACCCCGCCCTCCATCGACATGACATGGATCTCGACGGCGCCCGCCGCGTCGAAGGTGCCGCCCGTCAGCGAATCGGGCTCCGTCCCGGCATTGGTGACGGTGAGGTAGCCGCCCGCGACCTTCGCCCCGTTGGGCGTCGCCCGCGACCAGGGCTGGCCGATGGTGAGGGACCCGGCCTTGAAGTCCTCGGCCAGCGCCGTCCCGCTGAGCAGCGGCGTGAGACAGAGCAGGGCGAGACGGAGGGATTGACGCATCGAATGACCTTTCCTCGAGATGGGCGGGGCGACGGCCCCGGCCGGGGGAGCGGAAGTGCCCGTCGAACCGACGCGCGGACAACCGCCGAAGACGTTTCGCGCCCGGCCGGCCGGGAGGGCGGCCGGGGCCGGAGGGCCGCCAGGCACGGTGCGGGCCTTGGCGGGCCTCGTCCACGACCGGGATGTCGGGCGTGGTGCCGGGTTTTGCCAGATTGCGGGCCCCGTGCTCGGGCCCTCTCACGTCGGCCGTGCGAGTGAGCACGGGGCCAAGTCTTCGCATCGATCGGTCCAGCCCCGGCGGGCGCCTCCGTCCGGATCGAGGCATCGGCCGAGGGCGACACGCCGTAGATGGCGCCGATCCGGGACGCCGGGTGGCGGATACCGATCCGCGGACGGCGCGCGGGACCGGGCACGGTGTCCGGAAGTTCGGCAGTTCCCACGGGCGAGACGGCCCGGCGGGGGGTTAGCCCGGGAAGGCCGAACGCTCAGGCGGTGGGCGGGCCCCGGGCCTGCGGCAGGGCACGGGGCGACGTCCGGGGATGCCCGGCCGTCTCCTTCCGCCAAGCGAGGCCGATAGAGGGCCGCACCGGCCGGACGACGGCCGGCGTGGCCGGATCGGGCTCTAACGCCGGGAATGCCGGAAGGGCGGCCGTGCAGCAGGGCGGCAGCGCGTGCGGCGGCGCGGGCCGGCCGGGTTCGCCGCCGTGGTCCGCCCCCTGCGCGCAGAGGCGAGGGCGCGGCCCGGCATGATCCGCCGCCGCGACGCCACCGAGGATCGATTGGAGGGCGAGCGCGTAGAGCGCGGCCACGACGATGGCCGCGCGAAGAATCACCCGTCCGGTCGACCGGGAGCCGCGCATGGACGAGGGATAGGGCCTCGCCCGAGGGGGCGTCAACGGCCGTGCCCGCCCCTCCCCGCCACCGCCCCGGCCAATGTCCGGGCGGTGTCGGGGGGGCCTCCCGGGCTGGAGCGGTCCGGTTGTGGATCGATGACGGACCGGGATCACGCTTCTCCGCAGTAAAATTTTCGGTTCCTAAATATACAACTCCGAGTCCAATTTCATAAATCTGCACATAATCTCGAAATAGAACTTGATACGTAAAGTTTAAATCCCGAAAAATTTGGGCACATCCAATTACCGTAATGATGGCGGTCTATTGGAAGGGCCAACGGGAGACTGAGCGCCTTGGCGATGTGATGCCGTCCTCGCGCTGGTCGCGAGCAGGGCGAAATGCCCTCGATCCCGACCCTTAGGGTGTGAACCGGATCAAGGCATTGCAGTGTTTGGCAGTTTGTGATTCCAGGCGGCTGTTTGCGGCCTGGAGGTGACGATGGCGGCCCTGTTCTGGCTCTGCGACGAGCCGTGGGCGGTGATCGCGCCGTTCATGCCCTGGGACCAGCCCGGACCCGAGGGGAAGGACGACCGGCAGATCATCTCGCTGCGCGGTCCTTCGGTTCGGGTATCCTGCACGTGCTCACGTCAGGCTGCCGCCGGCGCGACTGCCCGGCCGCGTAGGGTCCGAGCACCACGGTCTACAACCGCTTCAACCGCTGGTCGCGGCGCGGCTTCTGGAAGGCGATGCTGACCGCACCGGCCAAGGCTGGGTGGGCTGGTGATGCGACGGCGCTGGATAGCAGCTACGTCCGGGCTCACCGGTCTGCTCATGGCGGGAAAGGCGGGCGCGGGCGCAGGCCATCGGCCCGTCGCGCGGTGGTCAAACGACCGAGATCCACGCACTCACCGATGCCCTCGGGCGGCCCGGCGTCCTCCTGCTGACGCCGGGCAACGCCAGCGACGTGACGACTGCCCCAGCGGTGCTGGCCGAGGCGCCGGGCCGGATCCGCCGCTTGAGCGCCGACACGGGCTACGATGCCGACTAGCTGCGCACCGACCTCCGCAACAGGGGGGGCACGCCCGTCATCCCGGGCAAACAGGGAAGAGACGTCGATGTGTGAAAGCGTGTTGCAGCGCGTGGCGGTGCGACGAAGGTCTTCAAGCCGGTTGTAGACCATGGTGCCTGGGCCATGCGCGGGCGTGCAGACGCTCCAAGCGACAATCCACTACTGCGTGTATTGGTGCAACATAATATAATACTATGACAGAATTTGCGCGCATAAATGCCCTTATCTATCAGTAAAACTTGCATTTCTTCGAAAAAATGAGTGTCTTCGATGATGTCGAGCCAGTGGTGGTCCCGGCATGAGAGGAGATCCGTACATATGAGCGAAATCGTCGCCAACTGAGATCAGGATCGGCAATCAAAAACAGTCACATTTGTGGCAACCGATGGCTCCGGCTCTTCTCTCGGCAGTGAGCACACGGGCAACATATGCGAGGATGGCAGCGCGATAGTCTTCGCGAGTGACGGTAGCGATGGAGGGCAGCAATCCGCGATGGATCCCCCCGTCACCGCTCAGGTCCGCATGCGCCTGCCGGCCGTCGGGGCGTATCGTGAGGTCCAGAGTCGTCGCACATGGATGGCCGTCGAGGAAGAGGCGGATTTCTACCGCGGCGAGATCGGCTGAGGCCGCCCGATCGTCCGACATGGACAGATAGCAGCCCACCGCGGTGAGTTCGGCATCGATCTCGACCACTGCTTCTCGAAGGAGGGTCCGGGCCGAGGTCCATTGCTGAATTTGCGCCGCCCGGCGCCGCAGACTCGAGCGGCGCGCGGCCTGAGCTTGGCGGCGCATGACATCGGCCTCTCTCTTCGACCGGGAGCGCCGGTCGAGTAGCGTGGCGATGATGGCTCCGATATCGCTGTGGCTCTTGGCCAAACCGGAGCCCCCGTTCACAGCCTGACGCTGCGTAGCAGCCTCGGCCAATCCGCGATCACATGGCTCGTCCATGATGGGGCTCAACGCTTCGCTGGATCCATGGCTGCTCTCTCCGAGACCGCTTTCCGGGTGCCTCGGCGACCCTCAAGATGCCGGGATAACCGGGTTCGGAAGGCCGACGTGGCCATTCCGAACCGCGTGTAGCGACCGCCCGTCAGCTGGCCAGCTTGATCGTTGAGCGGGAATGATCGGCGAGCACGGATTCCGTGCTGCCACGCACGGCTTGCAACTGGCGCAGGCTCCGTTCGTCAAAGCCGGCGTTCACGGCAACGATCTCGACCCCGTCGATCGTGCGCGGCAGCCCGAGCGGCAGGGCGTGGATGTGCAGTTGCAGAAGGCGCAGAAGCCAACTCGTCGGCATCTCGGAGACGAAACCTCGAATTCCCCGCGGCAGGCCCCATTCGACGATCGCCGTCAGGAGATCGAGCGCGGTGGGATTGAGCCGCCGCCCGGACGTCCGCACCTTCTCGGAGACACCGATCCGGCTCCACTCGACGATGTGGGGCGCTGAGGGCGGCGGCCCCTCGCAAAGCTCCGGCAGGTGGCTTGAGAGGACGTAGGGCCGGGTCGTCGGCAGCAGCCGGGAATAGCCGACGAGTTCCCCATCTGCGACGGCCAACAAATGAACGGCATGGTCGTCGTCGAATTCGTCGATTTCGCGCCCGTCGTCTCGTGCGATGGCGGACCAGCCCATTTCCTTGACGAAGATGCGGTGGCGCAGCCTCCAAGCTTCTTCGAGTAAATCGTGATAGTTGCGGAATTGATCGGCGTTTACAACGTGTATCATGGATCACCTCCGAGCACCGTTGTGATCGAGGGCCGTTCTTCCCGAAAGTACGCGTTCTCGTACGTTTTCCCTCGTGCTCAACGGTGCGCTGCGATAAGACGAAACTTGGGGTGATTCACTTGCGACATAACTCAATAAATCATACCGCCTTAGCGTGAGATCGAGCTATGAGTGTCGCATCTTTATCGGAGACTGTTTCCCTGCTGCGTCAGATCGACAAAGCCCCAAGCATTGAGCAGATCGTGAGCCATCTCGCCGCGCAACTCGCGAGCTTCGGGGTCGAGGCTATCATCGCCTCGCTTCTTCCCGGATCGGGCGACCTATGCCGCTACAATCGCCGCTTTCTCGTGATGGCAAAGATTTCGGAAGACTGGCAAAAGCACTACTTACGTCGGCAATACGCGCTGCAAGACCCGGTGGTGAGCGAGACGCTATGCCGTTCGTCCGGCTTTGGCTGGGACGACGAAGATTTTCTCCCCAAGCGAGCCGGGCGTGCGGCGCGGATCATGGATGAGGCCGCAGAGAACGGTCTTCGCCGCGGGTTCACCGTTCCCGTGGCGACCATCGAGGGCGCCCATGGGGGCATGACCTTCGCCGGACGGTTCATGGACCTCGCTCCGGAGCAGAGGGGCGCCCTGACGCTTGTGGCCGCGTACGCGTTCGGCCACGCCCTGTTACTTCATGACCATACCTCGAAACCCAAAGGAGCCCTCTCTCCGCGGGAGCGCGAAGCGCTGCATTGGATGGCCGAGGGGAAGACCGATATTGAAATCGGCGCGTTGATGAGGATCTCAGAACACGGAGTCGATCGCCACCTCCGGGGAATCCGGGCGAAGTTGGGATCGAAAAACCGTGCGCAAGCCGTAGCGGAAGGACTTCGTCACGGCTTCATCGCGTAGCAGGCGAAGCGCGAACCTTTCTGATCGTCGCATTTAAACTGGCCCCTGTGTCGGAGACCGCGTGCTTCAACCTGAGACATACCCGTGGAGGCCGGGCGTCGCCTCAGCTCACCGTCACGGTTGAGGACGCTCAGCGCACCGTACCTCGGACCGGGAGTGGCCAGGCCGAAGTTTGGTCGCGCCCCCCGTGGGCAAGTTCGCGGCCTCGCGCAGGTACTCGACGTTCAAGCTTCCGCGCTCGCCACGCGGAGCGCGGGCGGTCTCCGATACCTGGGCGACCGCGCGGATGCAGGTGTTGTGGCCAAGGACGATGAGCTCCTCGTAGGCCTCTTGGCCTTCGAGATTGATTCAACGACAAACTCTATGAAACCCGATCGCACGGGGTTGTCCAACGTGACCTTCTGCCTGATGCGCGGTGTGATTTGCTCGAAGGTGTAAGCCTCCGTCTTCGTGCAGCGTAACCTAAGGCGTTGGCCGCTCAGGATGATAGGAAGTCGCTAGTTGTCATTGAAGCGCAACAGTGTACGGATCGCCTTAAGATCGAGGTTTTGATATTCGTCCACCAACAAAAATTTGTCGTCGAGGCTCGCAAGATGCGCGTATTTCTCAGCGGCAGATTTCCATTTGCAGCCTGTCTTGTGAGCATGATTCCAATTTCCGGCTTCGATAAAGCCGGTGTGCATGCCCTTCGTCGTCTTAAACCGAGGCTATTCATCCAGAAGGAGCGCAGGACTGTCGTCCTCTCCAATCTGTCGGACCGACATCGTCTTGCCGTTACCAGGTCGGCCTACGACGAGCGGCACGGCTCGTCGTTCGATCGAAAATTGGACCGCCCCGCCAATCTGATCGTAGATCGAGGTTAGACAAATCGTCGAAGCCTCGCGGGTGTGTGGACATTCATAACGGATCTCCAGAGGTAGCGGTGCGATTGGCTTGTCTTTTGGCGAGGGCGGCGCGGCATCTGGTTCGCCTGGCAATAGAATCAGCTTCCGCGCGATTTCGTGCTGTTTCCTGGCGTCGGGCGAGAGCGGTCGTTGCGTGAGGCGAGAGCCCCGCGTTGAGGACGACACTCTCGGCTTCGGCGGAGAGGATCAGGCGCGCGAGGGGGCGGCTAGTGTCGGCGGGCTAGGCAATGTCAGGGCGAGCTTCCTGCGTCCGTCGAGCCTCTGTCGTGCCGCCGGTACAGAACGTCCACAGGATGAACGTCGCCAACCCAAATAACGGTAGGAGCAACGCCTGCTCTTAAGCACTCAATTCTTGGCTTCGCGGTCTCATAAGTCGTCCGATCTGCCTTGAAGGTGTGGACCCTCCGATAGCCGCGTTCGGCACGGATTGTATGGTAGGGAGCGACGCTGATTGCCTTCAGTGTCGTGGCATCGCCTGCGATGCCCGCCGCGCGGGTCAATTACACAAGGCGGCCAGCGGCGTAATATATGAAAGCGTCCCTCCGGCCTTGTCGAGACCGCGCACATACTGCCTCAGTTTCTGCGCTATACGTCGCTTCACCGGGTCCTCGAAGGGAACGATACGGTCCCAGGCGCGGCTCACGATGACGGCAGCTTCGCCGCTGTCCGCTCGCTTCTTGCACATGAGAGCCGTAAAGCTACCGAGGGGGGCTGGCCGTTCGAAGGCGTCGATCCAGCGCTGGAGGGTTCGCTCGCCGACACGCGCTCGTCGACCCTTCGACGATAGGTGCTCCCGACCAGCGATCTCACGCACAAGCCGAGCGCGATCCGCATAGCGCCTTGGAACTGCTAGAGATGGCTGAATCAATTCATATCGCCACTGGCACACAGCGGCGATGGTATCATCGGCCTTCAACGCCGGTGACAACGTTCAAGAAATCTTCGTTTTCAACGCCATTTGCCGATGGCAGCCGACCGCCGTTTTCTTCATCGACGGGCGCAGCACCGACGAAGGCCCGCGCTTCGCGCTTGCAGAACACTTGCGGAACGCTTAACGTGTTCGCGATTTGTTTCAGTGCGCCCGTCGCCGATCCGCGAGACCAAACCGATGCTCACGCGCAAGCAGTTGGACCTTCTGCGCTTCATCCAGCAGCGGATGCAGGAATGCGGCGTGCCGCCGTCCTTCGACGAGATGAAGGATGCCCTCGATCTGAAGTCGAAGTCCGGGATCCATCGCCTTATCACGGCCCTGGAAGAGCGGGGCTTCCTGCGGCGCTTGCCGAACCGGGCGCGCGCGATCGAGGTGATTCGCCTGCCCGACGCCCTCGGGCGCGGCCTTGAGGCGGCGGAAGCCGCCGCGGCCTCGGCGCCCGAGCCCCGGCGCTTCACCCCGAGCGTGGTCGAGGGCGGCCTGTCCAAGCAGCCGGCGGCGGCGGCGCCCCCGGCGCCCCGCGCCTATGAGGAGTTCCGCGGCGTCTCGATTCCGGTCATGGGCCGGATCGCCGCCGGCACCCCCATCGCCGCGATCCAGAACCAGAGCCACACGGTGACGATGTCGCCGGATTTTCTGGCCGGCGGGGAGCATTACGCCCTTGAGGTGCGCGGTGATTCGATGGTCGAGGCCGGCATCCTCGATGGCGACCTCGTGGTCATCCGCAAGCAGGATACGGCCAACACGGGCGACATCATCGTGGCGTTGATCGACGACGAGGAGGCGACCCTCAAGCGCCTGCGGCGCCGGGGCTCCTCCATCGCGCTGGAGGCCGCCAACCCCGCCTACGAGACCCGCGTGCTCGGGCCGGACCGCGTGCGGATCCAGGGCCGCCTCGTGAGCCTCGTTCGGCGGTACTGAGGGACCGGGCCGGCGCGTTCGGTCCGTCGCCGGGGGCGATGCTTGCCGGTCCCTGCGCAGGGCGGGGTCGGACGGGCGGTCAGAGCGGTCCTGGCGGGGCCTCGTCGGGCGCCGTGTCCATCGGCTCGCCCGTGGCCGATTCGCCTTTTCCGCCCTGCTCCGTCCTGGTCTGCTTTGTCCTGTCCTCGTCCGCCGAGCCCTGTGGCGGGCGCCAGGGCGGGATGCCGCGGCTGTTGGCGTGGGTCACCCGCACCCCATCGCCGTCGAGGCGCAGTGCCGCCGCGCCCCGGGCCGACAGGCGGCGGCGGTCGAGGACCAGCGGGGCGGCACAGGTCTCCGGCGCCGAGAGCGGGCTGATGACCACGGCCGCGCGGGCGCAATCCTCGGGGAAGGCACGGCGATCCTTCACCAGGGCGACGGAGCGCCCATCCGCCAGCGTGCCGGTGCAGCCGAGGCGGTCGCAGTGCCGGCCGGTGCCGGCGGCGAGGAGGTCTGCGGCCCGGCGCGCGTCGCCGTCGGCCTTCAGCCATTGTTCCAGCACGAAGGCGGAGGGCTTGCCGAGCACGGCGAGGTGTCCGTCCGCGCCCCGGAGTGCGGCGCCCAGGCCCTGGCGATCGACGTAGAGGTCGTGGTGCTGCGGTGTCGCGGCCAGGGCGAGGCCCGCGAGGGCCGGGGCGAGGGCGAAGCGGCGCAGGCCCGTCGCGGGCAGGGTCGCGAGGAGCAGCGCCGCGGCGAGCAGCATGAGCGCTCCTGGGCCGAAGGCGGGCACCACCACGATCGCCCGGCCGAATCCGGCGATCCATTCGGAGATGGCGAGCATCCCCGCCACCGCCTGCCCCATCAGCCACCAGACCGGCCGGTCGAGGGCGAAGGGCGCGGCGAGGGTGCCGAGCACCGCGCAGGGCATCACCACCAGGGACACCAGCGGCAGGGTGAGGGCGTTGCCGACGAGGCCGAAGGGCTGGACCGTCTGGAAGTGGTAGACGGCGAAGGGCGCGGTCGCGATCTGCGCGACGAGGGTCGTGGCCAGGGTGCCGACCGCCGTCCGCGCGGCGAGGCCCGTCAGGCGCCGCACGGGCCCGGCCCCCGGCCGGATGAAGAGGCTTCCGTCGATGAGGCGGGCGCAGGCCACGAGCCCCGCCACCGCGCCGAAGGACATCTGGAAGCTCGGGCCGAGCAGGGCCTCCGGCTCCCGGGCGAGGCCGATCAGCGCGGCCATGGCGAGGTTGCGCATGGAGAGGGCGGGCCGGTCCACGAGAATCGCGCCGAGCATCACCAGGGTCATCACGAGGCTGCGCTCGGCGGCGATGTCCCATCCGGAGAAGGCGCAGTAGGCGCTCACCCCCACCATGGCGCAGGCGGCGGCGATCTTCTTCACCGGCCAAGCGAGGGCGCAATGAGGCACCAGGGCCAGGACCGCCCGGACGAGCCAGAACACGACGCCCGCCGCGAGCACCATGTGGAGGCCGGAGATCGAGACGACGTGATAGATTCCCGCCGCGCGCAGGGCATCGTTGGCGCGGGGGCCGATCAGCCCGCGCTTGCCCGTCACCAGGGCGGCGGCGACGGCGCCGGGCTGGCCGCCGTAGCCCTCGGCGATCCGCCGGGTGAAGGCGTTGCGGGCGTCGTCCAGGGCGGCAGCGAGGCGCAGGCCGAGGGGCGCGTCGGCGGCGGGCGCCACCGTGATCGGGCCGATCAGGGAGCCCACCGCGCCGATGCCCTGGAAGTAGGCATCGCGGGCGAAATCGTAGCCGCCGGGCCGGGCCGCCTCGGGCGGCGGCATCAGCCGGGCGGTGGCGCTCAGCCGGTCCCCCGGCCGCAGGGGCGGCGCCTTGCGGAACGACACCCGCACCCGCAGGGGCCGGACCCCGGCGGCGAGGGCCCCGAGCGTCTCGACGCGCACGATGAGCCGGGCGCCCTCCTCCCGCTCGTCCAGCGCCTCGATGACACCGCTCAGGGGCGCGATCATCACCCGTCCCAGCACGGGGGCGGCCACCCGCTCCACCCGCCAGGCGGCGGCGGCGAAGCCGAGGCAGGCGAACCCCAGGGCGAGGGCGGCGGCCAGCGCCACCGGTCGCTCGCCGAGGCGGGCGGTCAGGGCGAGGGCGGCGGCGGCCGCGATCAGCGGCGCCGGGAGCCAGGGGCGCCCGTCGGTGAGGCCGAAGAAGACGAGGATGCCGACCCCGAAGGCCACGGCGAGCCAGGGGAAGAGCCGGCGCTGCTCCGCCTCCCGGCCCAGGGCCGAGGCGAAGCGTCCGCGAAGCAGACTCGGCACGGGCGCGCGCAGGACGGCGATGACGCCCCCCGCCGTCCCCGCGCCGATGCCCTGCATGGAAGTCGTCCGTGAAAGTTCGCATCGTCAGTGCGAGAGAAAGCCAAGCAATCCGGGGCGGTGGGACCTCGCGAGAACCCGGTGCATCCCCGGATTGCTTGGCTGTGCTCGCAGGGACGAGTGTGGCTCAGCTTGCGACGGCGGTGCATTCGCCACAAGGCGCCGGAGCCCGCTACCCACGCCTTCCGGCGGGGAACCGCGCGGAGCGCAATGACGCGCGCCCGCCGTGACGGGACTTGACCTCGAAGCCCTTGACCCGGAAGGCGGAGCGATGCCCTGTCCTGCGACGCGGTCCGCGCCGCGCATCGGGCCGAACGGGACTTGGCCCGCCGGCCTTCGACCCCACTTCCGTCGTCATCCCCTTCGGGGTCACGTCGTCCAGCCCTCTGCCGCACCGGGGGCTCGGCCGACGCCGATCCCTCCGCATCGCCGAAACATCATTGCAATGTCGTCAGACGTCGTCACGCGCTTCGCCCCCTCCCCCACCGGCTTCCTGCACATCGGTGGGGCGCGCACCGCCCTGTTCAACTGGCTCTATGCCCGCCACCACGGCGGGCGGATGCTCCTGCGCATCGAGGACACCGACCGCGAGCGCTCCACGAAGGCGGCGATCGACGCGATCCTGGAAGGGCTGACGTGGCTCGGCCTCGATTGGGACGGGGACGTGGTGTTCCAGTTCGCCCGGGCCGACCGGCACCGGCAGGTGGTGGAGGAGCTGCTCGCGGCGGGCCGGGCCTACCGCTGCTACGCCACGCAGGAGGAGCTGGTGCAGATGCGCGAGCAGGCCCGGGCCGAGGGTCGCCCCCTCCGCTACGACGGGCGCTGGCGCGACCGCGACCCGTCCGAGGCGCCCGCGGGCGTGAAGCCGGTCATCCGCCTGCGGGCACCCACCGAGGGCGAGACCTCGGTGGACGATGCCGTGCAGGGCCGCGTCACCTGGGCGAACCGCGACCTCGACGACCTCGTGCTGCTCCGCTCCGACGGGACGCCGACCTACATGCTCGCGGTGGTGGTGGACGACCACGACATGGGCGTCACGCAGATCATCCGCGGGGACGACCACCTCACCAACGCCGCCCGGCAGAGCCAGATCTTTTCCGCCCTCGGCTGGGACATCCCCCGGATGGCCCATATCCCGCTGATCCACGGGGCGGACGGGGCGAAGCTCTCGAAGCGCCACGGGGCGCTGGGCGTCGAGGCCTATCGCGACCTCGGCTACCTGCCGGCGGCGCTGCGCAACTACCTCGTCCGCCTCGGCTGGAGCCACGGCGACCAGGAGGTCTTCTCCACGGAGGAGATGGTGGCGGCCTTCGATCTCGGGGCGGTCGGGCGCTCGCCCGCGCGGTTCGACTTCGCCAAGCTCGCCAACCTCAACGGGCTCTACATCCGCCACGCGGCGGACGCGGACCTCGTGGCGGCGATCGAGACGATCCTGCCCCAGGTCGGCCCCGAGCGCGGCATTCCGGTCCCGATGGGCGACGACCTGAGGGACAAGCTGACGCTGGCCATGCCCGGCCTGAAGGAGCGGGCGAAGACCCTGATCGAACTCCTCGACAGCGCCTACTACCTCACCGCCGTTCGACCCCTCGCGCCGGACGACAAGGCCAGCGCACTCCTGTCCGAGGAAGGCCGCGCCCGGATCGCCGCGGTGCTGCCCGCCCTCGAGGCCCTGCCCGATTGGAGCGCGGCGGCCACCGAGGGTGCAGTGCGGCAATTCGCGGAGGCGAACGGCGCCAAGCTCGGCCAGATCGCGCAGCCCCTGCGGGCCGCCCTCACCGGGCGGACCACCTCCCCGCCCCTGTTCGACGTGATGGCCGTCCTGGGGCGGACGGAGAGCCTCGCGCGGCTCGGGGACCAAGTCGGGGACCAAAGGCCGAAGGGCTGAGGCCCCCTCGCCCGCCGGCCCGTCCAGGTCCTCCCTTCGCTTTGCGCCCCGCCGCCTCGCCTCGCGCCGCCGCGACCTCCCCCGCCCCGGCCCGATTTTCGCTTTCCGGCTTCCGGGCTTTGTCATCCGCTCCGTTGCTGTTGCAGCGCCGTTCGGCTAACCGGGGGTTCTGTGAGCACCCGCAACAATCGCGGTGCGCTTGCGGGTCCGGGGACGCCTCGGGGAGGGCGGGCCCGGCCTCGTCACGTCTCTTGAGAAGGGTCCACGTCCCATGAGCGCCACCAGCACCATCACCGTGGACGGCAAACAGATCGATCTGCCGGTCAAATCCGGGACGATCGGGCCGGACGTCGTCGATATCAGCAAGCTCTACGCCCAGACGGGCGCCTTCACCTTCGATCCGGGCTTCACCTCGACCGCCTCCTGCGAATCGAAAATCACCTACATCGACGGCGACGAGGGCGTGCTCCTCTACCGCGGCTACCCCATCGAACAGCTCGCCGAGCACGGCGACTTCCTCGAGACCTGCTACCTCATGCTGTTCGGCGCCCTGCCGACCGAGGCGCAGAAGGCCGACTTCGACTACCGCGTCACGCGCCATACCATGGTGCACGACCAGATGAACCGGTTCTTCACCGGCTTCCGCCGCGACGCGCATCCGATGGCGGTGATGGTCGCCTCCGTCGGCGCCCTCTCGGCCTTCTACCACGACTCGACGGACATCACCGACGAGAACCAGCGGATGGTCGCCTCCATCCGCATGATCGCCAAGATGCCGACGCTCGCGGCCATGGCCTACAAGTACTCGATCGGCCAGCCCTTCGTCTATCCGAAGAACGACCTCGACTACACCTCCAACTTCCTGCGCATGTGCTACGCGGTGCCCTGCGAGGAATACGAGGTCAATCCGATCTTCGCCAAGGCGCTGGACAAGATCTTCATCCTGCACGCCGACCACGAGCAGAACGCCTCGACCTCGACGGTGCGTCTGGCCGGCTCGTCCGGCGCGAACCCCTTCGCCTGCATCGCCGCCGGCATCGCCTGCCTGTGGGGCCCCGCCCATGGCGGCGCCAACGAGGCGGCCCTCAAGATGCTGATGGAGATCGGCAAGCCGGAGAACGTCAGCAAGTACGTCGCCAAGGCCAAGGACAAGAGCGACCCGTTCCGCCTGATGGGCTTCGGCCACCGGGTGTACAAGAACTACGATCCGCGGGCCCGCCTGATGCAGAAGGTGACCCACGAGGTCCTGAAGGAACTCGGCCACCAGGACGATCCGCTGCTCGAGGTCGCGATGCAGCTGGAGCAGATCGCCCTCAAGGACGAGTACTTCATCGAGAAGAAGCTCTACCCGAACATCGATTTCTATTCGGGCATCACCCTCAAGGCGATGGGCTTCCCCACCGACATGTTCACGGTGCTGTTCGCCGTGGCCCGTACCGTCGGCTGGATCGCCCAGTGGGCCGAGATGATCGAGGATCCGTCGCAGAAGATCGGCCGTCCGCGCCAGCTCTACGTCGGCCCGGCCCAGCGGGACTACGTGCCGGTGAACGCCCGCGGCTGAGCGGTCAGGGGTTTCCGAAGGGCGACCCTTTGGCGGCTGCAGGGCGGTGCCTTGCCAGTCCAGGGGCGTTGCCCCTGGACCCCACCAAAGGGATGACCCCTTTGGGAACTCCGATTTGCCCGTGACTCTCTTTCTGCCCGTTCGGGCGCCCTACGATTGGGCAGGGATCCGCGCCTTCCTCGCGGCGCGGGCCATTCCCGGCGTCGAGAGCGCAGACCCCACCGGGCCCTATGCCCGAACGATCCTGATCGCCGGCCGGCCCGGCCGCGTCACCGTCGTGCCCGAGGGCGATGCCCTGCGCGCGACGGTGGAGGGCGTCGCCCCCGTCGACCTCCCCGAGGTCGAGGCCCGCCTGCGCCGCCAGTTCGACTGCGATGCCGACCCGGCGGCCATCGGCGCGGGCCTGTCGCGCGATCCCCATCTCGCCCGCCTCGTCGCCGCCCGGCCGGGCCTGCGCCTGCCCGGCGCCTGGGACCCGTTCGAGACCGGCTGCCGGGCGATCCTGGGCCAGCAGGTCTCCGTGGCGGCGGCCCGGATGCTCGCGGGGCGGCTGGCGGCAGCCTTCGGTGCCCCCTTTCCCGGCCCCGGCGACGCTGCCCCCGACCGCCTCTTCCCCACGCCGGAGGCCCTGGTGGAGGCGGACGTGGCGCAGGCCCTCGCCATGCCCCGCGCCCGGGGCGCCGCCGTGCGGGCGCTGGCGGCGGCGGTCCTCGCCGACCCGGACCTGTTCGCCCCGGGCGACGGCCTCGACGCGGCGGTGGCGCGCTTCGTGGCGATTCCGGGCATCGGTCCCTGGACCGCGCAGTACATTGCCATGCGGGCCCTCAAGCTGCCGGACGCCCTGGCCGTCGGCGATGTCGGCCTGCTTCGCGCCCTCGACTGCGGGGCGGGACGGCCGAGCCCGGCCGACCTCGTCGCCCGCGCCGAGGCGTGGCGCCCCTGGCGAGCCTACGCCGCCCAGCACCTCTGGGCGGCCGACGAGGCGCGGGGCCGGCCCCGGCCGACGAAATCCGGTATCCGCCGCACGAAAGTTTCCGAATAATCTTTGGCCTGTCGCCAAGGGGATTTTGAATGCATCCCGCGCCCTCTTCGGATCGGCGCTTCTTTTTGTGAGGGCGGCCGTTTCTCAGACTTTCGGCCCACTTGGAGGCCCCCGGCAACGTCGCTATAGCCAAGGCCGAGAGGCATCGCGGCACTGCATAAGACCGCGGACACTTGAGGAGATCGACATGGCGGCGAGCGCTGCGCTCCAGGAGGCGGGTCGCGAGGTCAAGGACCTCTATGAGATGGGTGAGATTCCCCCGCTCGGCCACGTGCCGGCCAAGATGTATGCCTGGGCGATCCGCCGTGAGCGCCACGGGCCGCCGGAGCAGTCCCACCAGCTCGAAGTGCTGCCGGTCTGGGAGATCGGCGACGATGAGGTGCTGGTCTACGTCATGGCCGCGGGCGTGAACTACAACGGCGTCTGGGCCGGCCTCGGCGAGCCGATCTCGCCCTTCGACGTGCACAAGGGCGAGTACCACATCGCCGGCTCCGACGCCTCCGGCATCGTCTGGAAGGTCGGCCCCAAGGTGAAGCGCTGGAAGGTCGGCGACGAGGTCATCGTCCACTGCAACCGCGACGACGGCGACGACGAGGAGTGCAACGGCGGCGACCCGATGTTCTCGCCCTCGCAGCGCATCTGGGGGTACGAGACCGGCGACGGCTCCTTCGCCCAGTTCTGCCGGGTGCAGTCGCGCCAGCTGATGAAGCGCCCGCAGCACCTCACCTGGGAGGAGGCCGCCTGCTACACGCTGACGCTCGCCACCGCCTACCGGATGCTGTTCGGCCACGCCCCGCACACGGTGAAGCCCGGCCAGAACGTGCTGATCTGGGGCGCCTCCGGCGGCCTCGGGGTCTTTGGCGTGCAGCTCTGCGCGGCGTCGGGCGCCAACGCCATCGCCGTGATCTCGGACGAGTCGAAGCGCGACTACGTGATGAGCCTCGGCGCGAAGGGCGTCATCAACCGCAAGGACTTCGATTGCTGGGGCCAGCTGCCGAAGGTCAACAGCCCCGAGTTCCACGCCTGGACGAAGGAGGCGCGGAAGTTCGGCAAGGCGATCTGGGACATCACCGGCAAGGGCAACGACGTCGATATCGTCTTCGAGCACCCCGGCGAGGCGACCTTCCCGGTCTCGGCCCTGGTGGTGAAGCGCGGCGGCATGGTGGTGTTCTGCGCCGGCACGACCGGCTTCAACATCACCTTCGACGCCCGCTACGTGTGGATGCGCCAGAAGCGCATCCAGGGCTCGCACTTCGCCCACCTGAAGCAGGCGTCCTCGGCCAACCAGTTCGTGCTGGACCGCCGGATCGACCCCTGCATGAGCGAGGTGTTCCCGTGGGACAAGATCCCCCACGCCCACACCAAGATGTGGAAGAACCAGCACCCGCCGGGCAACATGGCCTGCCTCGTGAACTCGCCCCGCGCCGGACTGCGCACGGTCGAGGACGTGATCGAGGCCGGCCCGCTCAAGCGGTAAGCCCCCGGGACCGGGGCGGCGCCGCCTCGTGCGGCGCTGCCCTGCGCCTCGCGCCCTTGCCCGTCGCCGGGCCGGGCGCGACAACGGCCCCGCTTGACGGGCCGGCCCCGCCGATTCGGCGCGGGCGGCGGCCCCCTGTGGGAGCCCCGAGACGTGGCCGGCGACGACGAATCCTACGTGTATGACGAGGCCACCGGCGAGTGGCTGCCCCCCGGTGCGGCCTCCGTCGCCGCCGCGCGACCCGACGTCCGGGACGCCTCCGGCAACCCGCTCGCGGACGGCGATTCGGTGACGCTGATCAAGGACCTCAAGGTCAAGGGCACCGGCACCACCCTGAAGCAGGGCACCGTGATCCGCTCGATCCGCCTCACGGACGACCCCGCGGAGATCGACTGCCGCCACGACACAATCAAGGGCTTGGTGCTGCGCACCGAATTCGTGCGCAAGCGGTAGGGCCTGCCGTCACGCGCACCGTCGTCGCGGGCGCGGGGGACGCGATGGCGGCGGGGCTACCGACGCCGGGGCTCGTCCTGCGGCAGGTGGCGGCCGTAGACCTCTTCCTTCTCCGCCTTCTGGCGGATCAGGTCGGCATAGGCCTGTCGCATCTCCGGTGAGACGGCGATGCTCTTGCCCTTGTTGGGCTTGCGCTTCGGCGCCTTCTTGAAGCTGTCCCCCGTCCCGGCCATGCCGTCCCCTCCGATGGGCTGCATCCTCGCGAGGCCCGTAGCCAATGCAGGGATCCCCCGATTTGGCAAGGGTCGGGCGGCGCGACGGGTCGCCGTGCCCGTCGGCTCAGGCGGCCCGGTCGATCGCCGCCCCGAGGGTTTCCGCCATCTCCCCGATCTGGTCCCGCGTCACGATGAGCGGCGGCGAGAGGGCGATGATGTCGCCGGTGACGCGGATCAGCAGGCCGCGCGCGAAGCAATCCACGAACACGTCGTAGGCGCGCTTCCCCGGCGCGTCCGGCCGGGACGCGAGCTCGATGCCGGCGATGAGGCCGAGGGTGCGGATGTCGGTGACGCCCTTGCGCCCGCGCAGGTCGTGGAAGGCGGCGGCCCAATCCTCCGAGAGGTCGGCGGCCCGGGTGAGGAGGCCCTCCTGCCCGTAGATGTCGAGGGTGGCGAGGCCGGCGGCGCAGGCCACGGGGTGGCCGGAATAGGTGTAGCCGTGGAACAGCTCGATTCCGTCCGGCCCCTGCATCAGGGCGTCGTGGACGGCGCGGCTCGCGAAGACGGCGCCCATGGGGATCGTGCCGTTGGTGAGGCCCTTCGCGGTGGTCACGAGGTCGGGCGTCACGCCGAAGAAGTCGGTGGCGAAGGGGGCGCCGAGCCGCCCGAAGCCGGTGATGACCTCGTCGAAGATCAGCAGGATGCCGTGCCGCGTGCAGATCTCCCGCAGGCGCTCCAGGTAGCCGGTCGGCGGGATCAGCACGCCCGTCGATCCGGCCACGGGCTCGACGATGCAGGCGGCGATGGTCTCGGCCCCGTGCAGGGCGACGAGGCGTTCCAGGTCGTCGGCCAGCTCCATCCCGTGCGCGGGCTGGCCCTTGGTGAAGGCGTTGCGGGCGGGGTCGTGGGTGTGGCGCAGGTGGTCGGTGCCGGGGAGCTGCGGGAAGACCCGGCGGTTCGCCAGGATGCCGCCCACCGAGATGCCGCCGAACCCGACGCCGTGATAGCCGCGCTCGCGGCCGATCAGCCGGGTGCGGGTCCCCTGTCCGATGGCCCGCTGGTAGGCGAGCGCGATCTTGAGGGCCGTGTCGACCGATTCCGAGCCGGAGCCCGTGAAGAACACACGGTCGAGCTTGCCCCCATCCGGCCCCGGCGCGATGGCGGCGAGGCGCTCGGCGAACTCGAAGGCGATGGGATGGCCCATCTGGAAGGTCGGCGCGAAATCGAGGGTGCCGAGCTGCCGCTCCACGGCCGCCGCGATCCCCTGCCGCCCATGGCCCGCATTCACGCACCAGAGGCCGGCCGTGCCGTCGAGGACGGTGCGGCCGTCGTCGGCCCGGTAGTGCATCCCCTCCGCCGACACGAGCAGGCGCGGCGCCGCCTTGAACTGCCGGTTGGCCGTGAACGGCATCCAGAAGGCGTCGAGGGAGGGCGCGTTGCGCGGGGCGTGACCGGTCATGGAGGGGCTCCTTCAGAGGGGCACGGCCGGGGAGTGGGCAAGGTTCGCGCCAGGGGACAGACTTTCGGCCGGTGCCACAAGCGCTTTCTGCGCGGCGCCGCCATGCGAGACGCCCCGGCCGTGGCGCCGCCCGTCGGCCCCGGGCGACGGCGCTCAGAAGCCGTAGAGCCGCCTCGGGTTCTCGACGAACAGCATCCTCCGCCGCGCCTCGTCGGGCACCCACTCGGCCATCAGGTCGAGGAGCGCGGGGAGCTTCGGCGGCCCGTCCCAGGCGGCGACGTGGGGCCAGTCCGAGCCCCAGAGGCAGCGCTCCGGCGCGGCCTCGTTCAGGGCGCGGGCGAAGGGGACCGTGTCCGCGTAGGGCGGTCCCGTCACGGAATCGCGGAAGGCGCCCGAGAGCTTCACGTAGGCGCCGTCGCGCACCAGCCCCAGCAGGGTCCGGAAGCCCGGATGGTCCACCCCCTCCGAGGCCGGCATGTGGCCCATATGGTCGAAGACCAGTGGCACCGGCAGATCCGCCAGCGAACCGGCGATCGGCGGCAGGCTCCGCGCGTCGAGGAGGAACTGGAGGTGCCAGCCCATCTCCCGCGCGAGGGCGCCGTAGCGGGCGACCTCGCCGAGCCCCACGCCGCCGCCGAACAGGACGTTGAGGCGCAGGCCCACGATTCCCGCCTCCTTCAGCGCCGCCAGCTCCCGGTCGGGCAGGCCGAGCGGGATGACGGCGATGCCGCGCAGGCGCTCCCGGTGGGCGCGCAGGGTCTCGACCAGCAGGCGGTTGTCGGTGCCGTGGACGCTCACCTGCACGAGGACGCCGTGGGCCATCCCCGTGGCGTCGAGCATCGCCAGATAGCGCTCCGCCGTCGCCTCGGGCGGCGTGTAGCTCCGCTCCTCGACGAAGGGGTAGGCCGGGGGCAGGCCGATGACGTGGGCATGGGTGTCTACCGCGCCGGGGGGCACCGCGTAGCGGGTCGGGCCGCCGGGATGCGGATCGGGGGCGGGGCAGTCGCGGATCGCGGCCATGCGTCAGGTGTCCGCGTGCAGGAGGCGGCCCCGGGTCTCGGGCAGGGCGAAGGCGGCGACGAAGAACAGGCCGTAGGCCGCCGCCGCGAACACCGCGATGGCCGAGGCGAGGCCGATCCGCTCCGACAGGAAGCCGACCAGCGCCGGGAACAGGGCGCCGATGCCGCGCCCGAAATTGTAGCAGAAGCCCTGCCCCGAGCCGCGCAGGCGGGTGGGGTAGAGTTCCGTCAGGAAGGCGCCCATCCCGGAGAAGTAGCCGGAGGCGAAGAAGCCGAGGGGGAAGCCGAGCACCCAGAGCAGCCCGTTCGAGAGGGGCAACTGGGTGTAGGCGATCACCACGACGATGGCGCCGAGGGAGAAGATCAGGAACAGGGGGCGCCGCCCGAGCCGGTCGGCGAGCCACGCGCCCACGAGGTAGCCCGTGAAGGAGCCGACGATCAGCGCGGCGAGGTAGCCGGTGGACGAGACGATCGACAGGTGCCGCTCAGTGGTGAGGAAGCGCGGGACCCAGGTGGTGATGGCGTAGTAGCCGCCCTGGCACCCCGCCGCCGCCAGCGAGGCGAGGATCGTGGTGCCGAGGATCGGCCCGGAGAAGATCTCCCAGAGCTTCGGACGGTCGCCCGTCGCCGCGGCGGCGGCGCGGGTGCGGGCGGCGACCTCCGGCTCCTTCACGTGCCGCCGCAGGTAGAAGACCAGCAGCGCCGGCAGGGCGCCGACCGCGAACATCCAGCGCCACGCGCTCTCGGGCGGGAGCGCCGAGAACAGGATCGCCTGCGACAGGACGGCGAGCCCCCAGCCGATGGCCCAGCCCGACTGGACCGAGCCCACCGCCCGGCCCCGGTACTCGGCGCGGATCGTCTCGCCGATCAGCACGGCGCCCGCCGCCCACTCGCCGCCGAAGCCGAGGCCGAGCAGGGCGCGGGCCACGAGGAGCTGCTCGAAATTCTGCACGAAGGCGCAGACGAGGGAGAAGAACGAGAACCAGAGGATGGTGATCTGCAGCGTCAGCACGCGGCCGATCCGGTCGGCGGCGAAGCCCGCGATCCAGCCGCCCAGCGCCGAGGCGAGGAGGGTCACCGTGGCGGCGAGGCCGGCGGTGCCGGGATCGACCTTCCACAGACTGATGATCGTGCCGATCACCAGCGGGTAGATCATGAAGTCCATGCCGTCGAGGCACCAGCCGGCGGCGCAGGCCCAGAAGGTGTGCCGCTCCGGCGTGGTCATGTCGCGGTAGAAGGCCGTGAGGCTCGCGTCCTGGATCGGAACCGCCTCTACGCCGCCGGACGCGGACCCGCCGCCCCTGCCGTCACCGCCGACCGCATTCATGATGCACTCCCCTTTTGCCGGGAGTATCGGCGGCGTTCCCGGGCCTGTCCAACCCGGAAACGACGTTTCTCAGACAAAAAAGGCCGCCCTCGCGGGCGGCCCTCCGGTCAACCGGCCGGATCGTGCCGATCAGTAGCAGCGCTCGACCAGCACCCGGCGGTAGCCGTAGGGCGTCCAGCGCACGCGCGGGACGGTGTAGCAGCCGCCGTCGTAGCCGTAGCCGCCGCCGTAGTAACCGACCGGCGCATAGCCGTAGCCGCCGTAGCCGTAACCCGGGTAGCCGTAGCCGCCGTAGCCGCCGTAAAGGCTCCCCGCCGCCAGGCCGACGCCGAAACCGGCGAGCCCGAGGCCGATGCCGCGACCGTAGCCACCCCGGTACCCGTAGCCGCCGCGCCACCCGCCGTAGCCACCGCGCCACCCGCCGTAGCCGCCGCGCCAGCCACCGTAGCCGCCCCGGAAGCCCGCGCCCCGGAAGCCGCCGAAGCCGCCGCCATGGAAGCCGCCGCCGTGGAACCCACCACCGTGGAAGCCGCCCCCGAAGCCGCCGAAGCCGCGGGCGTCGGCGCTCGCCGGCGTCAGCGCCAGGGCGCCGGCCGCAAGCAGCGCAGAACCGAGCACTGCAATCTTCATGTCAGAACTCCAATAGAAAACCATGGCCCCATCGGAGTGAGAAACGCTCCGACCCTCACAACGGTTCGAGGATGAAAGCGCGACTCATCGGTCACGGTGCCGTGTGCATGTCGGGCAAGCCAGTCTTGTCCGCTAAATTCACGGATGAGAGGGAAGTTATTCCTGATTTGCGCAAGTCCGTACTGCACCCGATGGTTGATTTAACCTGGTATGCGCCCCGGGCCTTCTTGCGCGACGGGAGCGCCCCGGCCGTGGCCCGGACTAGAACGTGGGGGCGGGAATGCTCTATAGGACCGCCCCGCCGCCGAGGGAGACAAGCGCCGTCCGATGTCGTGTCCGATCCGCCGCCTTCTCGCCCTCGCGATCCCGCTCGTCCTCGGCTGGGGCCTCGCCGCCCCCGCCGCCATGGCCAGGGCCGAGGACGCGCCGGTCTGCAACCCGGTCTCCGCCCAGGGTGAGAGCTTCACGGTCTGCACCGTCGACTTGCGGACGCGGCGGGTGCGGCTGTTCTGGCGTCGCCCGGACGGGCAGCCCTACACCTCGCTGCCGGCCCTCGCCGAGGCGGAGGGGCCCCGTCTCGCCTTCGCCATGAACGGCGGCATGTACGACAAGGATCAGGCGCCCGTGGGCCTCTATGTCGAGGACGGCCGGGAACTGCACCCGGTTTCGACGGCGGACGGGCCGGGCAACTTCCACCTGAAGCCGAACGGCGTGTTCTACGTGAAGGGCGACCGGGCGGGCGTGCTCGACACGCCCCACTACCTCCGGGCACGCATGAAGCCGGATTTCGCCACGCAATCGGGCCCGATGCTGGTGATCGACGGCCAGATCCATCCCAAGATCTCCGCCGACGGTCCGTCGCAGAAGATCCGCAACGGCGTCGGCGTCCGCGACGGCGGCCATGTGGCGGTCTTCGCCATCTCCGAGCGCCCCGTCAGCTTCGGCGCCTTCGCCCGGCTGTTCCGCGACGACCTCGGCTGCCGCAACGCCCTGTTCCTCGACGGCTCCGTGTCGAGCCTCTACGCACCGAACCTCGGCCGGTCGGACCTCGGGCGGCCGCTGGGGCCGCTGATCGGCGCAGTGGCGCGGTGACGCGCGCGCGCCTCCTCTCGGGGCGGGCCTGACCGGAAAGGTTGCGGACAGGTTCGTCATTGCGAGCGCAGCGAAGCGATCCAGGGAGGCGCCGCGTCCGGAAACGGCCCGCCGCCCTGGATTGCTTCGCGTTGCTCGCAATGACGGCGAAGGCCGGCGGTCCTGGCCCTATCGCTGCCCGAAGGCCGCCTGCTTGAACAGGTCCTTCAGGTGGTGCGGCTGCGAGCGCCAGTATTGCTTGGGCGCCCTCACCTGTGCGCCGAGTTCGGCCGCCGCGTGCCAGGGCCAGCGGGGATTGTAGAGCATGGCGCGGGCCAGCGAGATCGCGTCCGCCTTGCCCTCGGTGAGGATCGCCTCGGCCTGCCGGGGTTCGGTGATCAGGCCGACGGCGATGGTGGTGAGGCCGGTCTCGGCCTTGATCCGCTCCGCGTGGGGGACCTGATAGCCGGGCCCGACGGCGATCTTCTGCTTGGGCGAGAGGCCACCCGTGGAGACGTGGATGGCCGGGGAGCCCGCCCGCTTGAGGGCGTGGGCGAGTTCCACGGTCTCGTCCAGGGTCCAGCCGTCCTCGACCCAATCCGTCGCGGAGACCCGCAGCCAGACCGGCGAGCCGGCGGGGACCACCGCACGTACCGCGTCGTAGACCTCCAGCGGGAAGCGCATCCGGTTGGCGAGGCTGCCGCCGTACTCATCCGTGCGGGTGTTGGACAGCGGCGAGAGGAATTCGTGCAGCAGGTAGCCGTGGGCCCCGTGCAGTTCCACCGCCTCGATCCCGAGGCGCACCGCGCGCCGGGCGGTGGCCACGAACTCCTCCCGGATGCGCTTCAGGTCGGCGGCATCCAGGGCGTGGGGCGGCACCTCACCCTCGGCGTGGGGCAGGGCCGAGGGTGCCTCGGTCCGCCAGCCGTAGGGATGCTCGGGCGCGATCTGGTGGCCGCCCGACCAGGGGGCCGCGCTCGACGCCTTCCGGCCGGCATGGGCGATCTGGATGCAGACCGGGATCGGGGCGTGCTGGCGCACGGCGTCGAGGACGCGGGCGAGCGCGGTCTCACAGCCGTCGTCGTAGAGGCCGAGGTCCCAGGCGGTGATCCGTGCCTCGGGGGAGACGGCGGTGGCCTCCAGCGTCAGCAGGCCGGCGCCCGACATCGCGAGCTGCCCGAGGTGCATCATGTGCCAATCGCTGGCTTGGCCGTCGCGGGCCGAATACTGGCACATGGGCGCGACGAGGATGCGGTTGTCGAGGGTGAGCGAGTCGAGGGTCAGGGGCTCGAACAGGCGTGAGGTCATCGACGGTCTCCGAATGATGAATGCATTGTGGGGCAGGGACGGCGCGCCGACCAGTCGGGCGAGGGCGATCGCGCACCTGTCGGCCCGGTGCGGCCAAGAGGCCCGATCCAGGCGTGGGGGGAACCCCCAAGACGATTACCAGTTTTGGTTAAGTCGCCGCGATGCGGCGGCGCGAGCCGCCAGAGGGGGCGAGATCGCCAAGGTCCTTGTCATGCCACTCACGAGACTTGCCGCCCCGTTTCTCCTGGTTGCCGGGTGCGCCGCCTTCTCGGGCGGGGTTCACGCGCAGCCCGCCGCCTTCGGCGGCCCGAAGATGCTGATCCACGGCAATTACTGCGGCCCGGGCAACAATGCCCCGCTGCCTCCCATCGACGCCCTCGACGCGGCCTGCGCCCGCCACGACGCCTGCACACCGCAGGGTGGCATGCCGTCGAAGGCGTGCAACCTGCGCCTCCAGCGCGAGGCCGAGTTGATCGCCCGCAACCCGCGCACGCCCGACAAGGAGCGCGCCATGGCCGGGATGATCGCCATGGGCGCCACGATGATCCCGACGGAGCCCCAGGCCGTCCCGGCCTCCGTCCAGCCCGATACCGAGGACGACGACGCGGAGTAACGATCGGGGATCCCAAAGGACTGAGTCCTTTGGTGGGGTCGAGGGGCGACGCCCCTCGATGTGCAGGGCACCGCCCTGCACCCGCCAAAGGGCTCGCCCTTTGGGATCCCTGTTTCAGGCCCCGCCGATCCCGCGGCCCTTCAGGCTCTCGCCGATCTCCTCCAGCGCCGTGGCGTCGTCGATCGTGGCGGGCATCGTCCAGGGCTCGTCGTCGGCGATCCGCTTCATCGTCGCCCGCAAAATCTTGCCCGAGCGCGTCTTCGGCAGGCGCGGCACGGTCAGCGCGAGCTTGAACGCCGCCACCGGGCCGATCTCCTCGCGCACCTTGGCGACGAGTTCCTTCTCGATCACGGCGGGATCACGCGCGACCCGCGCCTTCAGCACCACGAAGCCGCAGGGCACCTCTCCCTTGAGGGTGTCGCGGATGCCGATGACCGCGCATTCGGCGACGTCGGGGTGGGAGGAGAGCACCGCCTCCATGCCGCCGGTGGAAAGGCGATGGCCGGCGACGTTGATGATGTCGTCGGTGCGCCCCAGCACCGTGATGTAGCCGTCCTCGTCGATGATCCCGGCATCCGAGGTGTCGTAGTAGCCGGGGAAGGTCGCGAGGTAGCTCTGGCGCATCCGCTCGTCCGAACCCCACAGGGTCGGCAGGCAGCCGGGCGGCAGGGGCAGGCGGATGGCGATGGTGCCCATGGTGCCCGGCGGCACCTCCTTGCCCCCCTCGTCGAGGACGCGGACGTCGTAGCCCGGCATCGGCACGCAGGTGCTGCCGTGCTTCACCGGCAGCAGGCCGAGGCCCACGGGGTTGCCCGCGATGGGCCAGCCCGTCTCCGTCTGCCACCAATGGTCGATGACCGGCCGGTCGAGCACCCGCTCGGCCCAGGCCACGGAATCCGGGTCCGCCCGCTCGCCGGCCAGGAACAGGGTGCGGAAGGCCGAGAGGTCGTACTCCGCGGTGAGGGCGCCCTCCGGGTCCTCCTTCTTGATCGCCCGCAGGGCCGTCGGCGCCGTGAACAGGCACACGACCTTGTGCTCGGAGACGACCCGCCAGAAGGCGCCGGCATCCGGCGTGCCCACCGGCTTGCCCTCGTAGAGCACGCTGGTGCACCCATGCAGCAGGGGCGCGTAGACGATGTAGCAGTGCCCGACGACCCAGCCGATGTCGGAGGCGCAGAAGTAGGTCTCGCCGGGGGCGACGCCGTAGAGGTTCGGCATCGACCACGCCAGGGCGGTGAGGTAGCCGCCCGTGTCGCGCACCACGCCCTTCGGCTTGCCCGTCGTGCCCGACGTGTAGAGCACGTAGAGCGGGTCCGTCGCGGCCATGCTCGCGCAAGCGGCCGTGACGCCCCTCCCCTTCGCGTCGGCGACCGCTTCGGCCCAGTCCCGGTCGCGGGCGGGGTCGAGGGCCGCCTTGCCCTGCGGACGCTGGAGGATCAGGCAGGCCGTCGGCTTGTGGGAGGAGGCGGCGATGGCCGCATCCAGCAGCGGCTTGTAGGCGACGACCCGGTTCGGTTCGAGACCGCAGGAGGCGGCGAGCACCACCTTGGGCTCGGCATCCTCGATCCGCTTGGCGAGCTCGTTCGCCGCGAAGCCGCCGAACACCACCGAATGCACCGCCCCGAGCCGGGCGCAGGCGAGCATGCCGAACAGGGCCTCGGGCATCATCGGCATGTACAGCACCACCCGGTCGCCCCGGCCGACGCCGAGTTCGGCCAGGATGCCGGCCAGAGTCGCCACCTCGTCGCGCAGCGCGCCGTAGGTGATCGTGCGCTTGGTACCCGTCACGGGCGAATCGTAGACGATCGCCGCCTGGTCCCTGCGGGACCCATCCGCGTGCCGGTCGACGGCGTTGTGGCAGGCGTTGAGCGACCCGTCGGGAAACCAGCGGCCGTAGGGCCCTTGGTCTGGATCGAAGGCGCGGGTCGGCGCCCGGTCCCAGGTCAGGGCCGTGGCGGCGTCGAGCCAGAACGCCTCCGGGTCGCGCGCGGCGGCCGCATGGGTCTGCGCGTAGCGGCCGGGAAGGTCAGCGTTCGTCATCGGGGCGGCGTTTCCTCGCGCTCCGCTCTTCGGCGGGGGACGAACACCTTAGCCGATTCTGCCGCGAGGACGAGGCCGTCTCCCGTCCGAGGCTAGCAACAGGGGCGACGCTGTCAGATCAGGAAGGCGCGCCGGGCGGTCCATCAAAGCAAAATCGCGTCGCCCCCTGAGGGGAGCGACGCGGCGCAACGGACTAATGGAGAAGACTGATCAATGCAGCGTCGACTGACCCTGCAGCCGGTTCATCTCATCCTTGAGGAGGAGCTTCCGGCGTTTGAGTTCCGCGATCTGCTGGTCGCTCGACGAGGGCCTGTGGATGGCGTCCTGAATCTCGCGTTCGAGGGCTTCGTGCTTGCGTGCGAGTTGGCTCAGATGCGTCTGCAGCGACATGAGGCGAATCTCCTGTCATTGTTTCGACACGGACAGACTGGCACAGGTTCAGACCCTTGTCGAAGCGTTTTCGCCGGACGAGCTTCACAGAACCTTGCTCACAGGCCCTCTCCGGCGCTTGCTCCTCCTCAAGGCGTGACGCATGCTTCTGACCTTCGATGGATGCTCCGTTTTTCAGGGTGCGATGACGGCGGAACCGGGTGAGAACGGGCCGAGCGAGCTCGAGGGCGAGCTGGCCCGCCTGCGCGAGGAGCACCGCGACCTCGACGGCGCCATCGACGCGCTGGAGCGGAGCGTGGCCGGCGACCAGTTGCAGATCCAGCGCCTGAAGAAGCGCAAGCTGACCCTGCGCGACCGGATCTCCCATCTCGAGGACCTGATCACGCCCGACATCATCGCCTGAAGCGGTGGAAGCGGGGCGGTCCCGTCTTGCGGCCCGCGCCCGGCGCGGATAAGCGCCCTCTTTTGCTGGAACAACGCATGTCGGCGCCCCTCGTCGCGATCATCATGGGAAGCCAGTCCGACTGGGAGACCATGCGCCATGCCGCGCAGACCCTGGACGCGCTGGCGGTGCCCCACGAGTGCCGTATCGTCTCCGCCCACCGCACGCCGGACCGCCTCGTGGCCTTCGCCAAGGGCGCGCGGGCGGCGGGCCTCAAGGTGGTGATCGCCGGGGCGGGGGGCGCGGCGCATCTGCCGGGCATGACGGCGGCCATGACGAGCCTGCCGGTCTTCGGCGTACCCGTGGAATCGAAGGCCCTGTCGGGCCAGGACAGCCTGCTCTCCATCGTCCAGATGCCGGCGGGCGTGCCGGTCGGCACCCTGGCGATCGGGCGGGCGGGAGCCGTGAATGCCGCCCTCCTCGCGGCGGCGGTGCTGGCCCTGACGGACGGGGCCCTGGCCGGGCGCCTGGACGCATGGCGGGAGGCCCAGAGCGCGGCGGTGGCCGAGCGGCCGGAGAGCGACCAGACGTGACGGATACGAGAATCGCCCCCGGCGCGACGCTGGGAATCGTCGGCGGCGGCCAGCTCGGGCGGATGATCGCCCTGGCGGCGGCCCATCACGGGCTGAAGGTCCACGTCTTCGCCCCCGATGCGGACAGCCCCGCCTTCGACGTGGCCGCGCGCCACACTTGCGCCGCCTACGACGACGAGGCGGCGCTCGCCGCCTTCGCGGCCTCCGTGGACGTCGTGACCTACGAGTTCGAGAACATCCCCCGCGCCACCGCCGAGGTTCTGGCCCGGCACGCGCCGCTGCACCCGAACGCCGACGCCCTGGCGACGACCCAGGACCGGCTCTCGGAGAAGGAGTTCGTCAACGGCCTCGGCATCCCCACCGCCCCGTTCCGGGCGGTGGACACGCCCGACGACCTCGCCCGCGCCTTCGAGGTCATCGGCCTGCCCGCCGTGCTCAAGACCCGGCGCTTCGGTTACGACGGCAAGGGCCAGCGCATGATCCGCGAGCCCGGCCAGGGCGAGGGCGCCGCGATCTTCGCCGAGTTCGGCGGCGCGCCGCTGATCCTCGAAGGCTTCGTGCCCTTCGAGCGAGAGGTCTCCGTCGTGGCCGCCCGTGGGGCGGACGGGAGCTTCGCCGCCTTCGACCTCTGCGAGAACGAGCACCGGAACCACATCCTGGCCGTGACCCGCGTGCCCGCCCAGGGCGTGTCGCCCGAGACCGCGCGGGAGGCCGTGCGCATCGCCCGCAGCATCGCGGACGCCCTCGATTATGTGGGCGTGCTCGCGGTGGAGATGTTCCTCGTCCGTGACGGCGGCGAACGGCTCGTCGTCAACGAGATCGCGCCGCGCGTGCACAATTCCGGGCACTGGACCATCGAGGGCGCCCTCTCCTCCCAGTTCGAGCAGCATGTCCGCGCCGTCTGCAGCTGGCCCCTGGGCGACGCGGCCCGCGTTGGCGGCCTGCCCTGCGAGATGCACAACCTGATCGGCGACGAGGTCGACGCGTGGCCCGCCCTCCTCGCGGAGCCCGGCGCCCACCTCCACCTCTACGGCAAGGGCGAGGCCCGCCCCGGCCGCAAGATGGGCCACGTCACCCGGCTCAAAAGCTAGGTTTCCAAAGGACACGTCCTTTGGCGTGTACAGGGCGGAGCCCTGCGAGGTCCAGGGGCCCAGCCCCCGGACCTCCCCAAGGGACAAGTCCTTTGGGATCCTCGTTTTCGCGGCGGCGGGGCCACACCGGTACGACAGAGCGCGCTGCGGCGTCCCCTCGGATGGCCGGGGCCATACCTTCGCCACATCCCCCCGTTTCGAACGCCTCCAGATCTCCGGCAGGTCGTGACCTCCGCTTTAAGGCGGTCTTCACCGTGTTGCGCGATAGGGCGGCACGGACCCGGGCCGGGCGGACGGGACAAAGGGGGCGGGGCACCGTGCGGAGCGCGGGGGCACCCGGGAGAATGGGGCGATGACGCAACTGTTCGGGCGAGTGTCGAAGGCCGCGCTCCTCGGCGCGGCGGTGGCCGCGGCCGCGGGGCTCGCGGGGTGCGAGACCGTGGGCAGCGCCGCCGGACCGCGCCAGTACGCCGTCGTCGAGGCCGACACGACGGGTGCCGCGAAGAGCAATATCGCCTCGCTCACCGAGGTGATCCAGCGCAACCCCTCCGATGCCGCCGCCTACACCACCCGCGGCGCCGCCTATGCCCGCGCGGGCCAGTTCAGCGAGGCCATCGCCGACTTCACGAAGGCGATCCAGCTCGATCCGAACTCCGCCTCGGCCTACAACAACCGGGCGCTCGCCAGCCGCCAGCTCGGGCGTGACGCCCCGGCGCTTCAGGATTTCTCGAAGGCCATCGCCCTCGATCCGAATTACGGCCCCGCTTATATCGGCCGGGCCAACGTGGAGCGCGCCCAGGGCAACCTCGACGCCGCCCTCGGCGACCTGAACGTCGCGATCCGCCTCAACCCGGAATCCGCCGAGGCGTACCACGCCCGCGGCCTCGTCAAGCAGAAGCAGGGCCTCGACACCCAGGCCATCGCCGATTTCGACGCCGCGATCGACCGCAACCCCTTCGTCTCGGCGCCCTACGCCGCCCGCGGCCAGAGCCTGATCGCCACGAACCAGTACCCGAAGGCGATCGAGGACTACAACGCGGCCCTCAACGTGAACAACAAGGACGCCACGTCCTGGGCCTATCGCGGCCTCGCCTACGAGAAGTCGGGCCAGCGCAAGGAGGCCCTGGAGAACTACCAGCGCGCCGCCGGCATCGACCCGAACAACGCGGTGGCCAAGTCCGGCCTGTCGCGGGTGCAGGGTGGGATGGGGTCGCTGTTCAACTGAGGCCCAACGTTGGGGGCTCGAAGGGCGCCCCAACCTTCGCCGTCATTGCTTCGCGTTGCTCGCAATGACGGCGTTCAACGAGTCCGCGCTGGTTTGACATCGCCGCCGGGCGCGTGTCACCCACGCCCCGCCGCGAGCCGGGGATGAACTCCGCCGCGGGCCGCGCCGCCGGAGGAGATCGCCATGGAATGCCGCCCGACGCCGGACGTCCGCCTGCAGGATCTCCCGGCATGAGCGGCACCGTGTCCCCCGGCTCCGACAGCCGCCTGCCCCCCGTCCTGCGCGGGCGCCTCGCCCTGCCGGTCATCGCCTCACCGATGTTCATCGTGTCGGGACCGGACCTCGTCATCGCCCAGTGCCTCGCAGGGGTGGTCGGCTCGTTCCCGGCCCTCAACGCCCGGCCGCAGCCGGTGCTCGACGAATGGCTGACCCGCATCAAGCGGGAACTGGCGGAGGCCCAGGCGGCCGATCCCTCGCGGAAAGTGGCCCCCTTCGCCGTCAACCAGATCGTCCACGCCTCGAACGACCGGCTGGCGCAGGATGTCGAGACCTGCGTGCGCCACGAGGTGCCGATCATCATCACGAGCCTGCGGGCGCCTGACGCGGTCATCAAGCCGGTGCACGCCTATGGCGGCGTGGTGTTCCACGACGTGATCTCCGTCCGCCACGCCGAGAAGGCCCTGGAGGCCGGGGTGGACGGGTTGATCCTCGTCTGCGCCGGGGCCGGGGGGCACGCGGGCACCCTCTCGCCCTTCGCCCTCGTCTCGGAGGTGCGCCGCTTCTACGACGGGCCGATCATCCTGTCGGGCGCCATCGCCACGGGCCAAGCGATCCTGGCCGCGCAGGCCATGGGGGCGGACCTCGCCTACATGGGCACGCGCTTCATCGCCACGCAGGAGGCGAACGCCGCGCCCGGCTACCGGGAGATGATCGCGGGCTCCGCCGCCAACGACATCCTCTACACGCCCTGCTTCACGGGCGTGCCGGGCAACTACCTGATCCCGAGCATCCGCGCCGCCGGCCTCGATCCCAACGCCCTGCCGGAGCGCGACAAGACCGCGATGAACTTCGGCGGCGACAAGGTGAAGGCGTGGCGGGACGTGTGGGGCGCCGGCCAGGGCGTCGGCAGCATCGACGACGTGCCGGCCACCGCCGACCTCGTCGCCCGCCTCGCCCGCGATTACGCGCAGGCGAAGGCCCGTTTGACCGGATAGGCGCGACCGGCCCCGTCATTGCGAGTGAAACGAAGCAATCCAGGGACCCGCGACGTCCGAAAACGTCCCGCTGCCCTGGATTGCTTCGCTGGCGCTCGCAATGACGGCGAAGCTTTCCGCAGCCCCCTACCCCCGCGTGCCCCAGCGGGTGCCCATGCGGCTGCTGCCCGCGTCGGCACCGATGGCCGGGCCGGCGGCGCGGTCGGGGCGGTGGGTCGAGGGGGGAGCCATGGGGGTCGGCGCCAGCAGGTCCGGCACGCCGGCGATCGCCTCGGAGCCCCGGCCCTCCGCGAACTGGCCCGCCTTGCGGAAGGTCCAGAGGTAGCTCGGCACCACCGCCTCGGCGGCGGTCGGCACGATGCCGAGGGCCTCGAAGCTGCGTCCCTCCGCCTTGGCCGCCTCCGAGACCACGTTGTCGCGCTGGAGCAGCGTGACCTGATCGCGGGTGAGCTTCAGCGAATCGGGCAGGAGCCCGAAGGTCAGGGTGTCGACGATCTCGAGGATCCGGGCCTGGATCGAGGCGACGGCCGGCGGCAGGTCGAGGACGACGCGGCTGCGCTGGATCACGCTCAGCATGTAGCGCACGAGGTGATCGAGGGTCGCGACCTCCGGGCCGCCGAGTTCGTAGACCGTACCGGGCTTGGCGTGGCCGTCCACCGCGCGGGCGACGGCCTCCGCCACGTCGCCGACGAAGACGGGCTGGAAGCGGGTCTGCGCCCCGGCGAGCGGCAGGACCGGCAGGGCGCGGGCGAGGCCGGCGAAACGGTTGAAGAAGCTGTCGCCGGGCCCGAAGACCAGCGAGGGCCGGAAGATCACGGCGTCCGGGCAGGCGGCCAGCACGGCGCGCTCGCCCTCGGCCTTGGTGCGGGCGTAGACGGAGGGCGAGGCCGGGTCGGCCCCGATCGCGGAAACCTGGATCATCCGCGCGCCCGCGGCGGCGGCTGCCTTCGCGATCAGCGCGGCGCCCTCGGCCTGGAGGCGCGAGAACCGCTGCGGTCCGCTCTCCTGCAGGATGCCGACGAGGTTGATCACGATGTCCGACCGCTCGACGGCGCGGGCGACCGAATCGGGGTAGCGCAGGTTCGCCTGCACGGCCACGATCTGTCCGACCTTGCCGAGCGGCTGGAGGAACAGGGCCAGATCCGGGCGGCGCACGGCGACGCGGATGCGGTACCCGCGCTTGGCCAGCGCCCGCACCACGTGGCGGCCGACGAAGCCGGACCCGCCGAAGATCGTCACGAGCTGCGTGTCGGGGCGCCGCGCCGGCCCGGCGGGCGTTCCGTGGTTCAATCCGGCTGTCGTGTTCTCGCCCATCATCACCGTCGTCTCGGGCTCCTTGCGGTGCGAGAAAAGGCCACCGCCGGGGCTTCCTTAGCGCAACGGAGCGGCGCAGGGGAGTGACCCGTTCACCGAACTGTGCGCCGCGATGCGGTGCGGAGCGCGGAACGGCCCCCCGGCCCGCGCATTCAACCGGACGACACCCCCTCGTTTCCGGAGGACGCGATGATGTTCGGGATGCTTGTTTCGGCGGTCCTGGCCGCCGTCGGCCTGCTGGTCGGTCTCGGCCGGATCGGCCACCCCATCGATGCCCAGGCGATCATGCCCTACGGCTGGGGGCTGCTGATGGTGGGCGCCGCCCTGTTCGTGCTCTTCGCGTTCAAGAGGTACCTCCGCATCCGCGAGGGTCACTCGGCCTGAGGCCGACCGCGCCGTCGCGGGTGCGGGCGGGGCGCTGGGCCGGTCAGGCGACGCGGATGCGGCGCCGGGGCTGCCCCGCCGCCATGCTGCGGATCGCGGGGCGGTCCTGCGCGTCGCCGACGTCCTGGCCGCCCACCACCACGGTCTGGCACTCGCGGGCGATGAAGGCGCCCGGCATGGCGGCCTGCAGGTCGGCCTCCATGTCGCGCAGCACGGTGTCCGAGTGGGCGGGGTGCAGGTGGATGATGCCGAGCGTCTTCACGCCCGCCGCCTGGGCGAGCTCCACGCCCTTCTGCCACGTGGAATGGCCCCAGCCGCGGCAGGTGGGGTATTCGCAATCCGTGAACATGCCGTCGTAGATCATCAGGTCGACCCCGGCGACGAACTCCGCCAGCGCCGGGTCCGGCCACGGATCGCGGTGCTCGATGTCGCTGATGATGCAGAGACGGCGGCCGTTGTGCTCGAACTTGTAGCCCACCGAGCCCTGCGGATGGTTGAGCAGGATCGTGTCCACGCGGATCCCGTCGGGGAAGACCAGGGGCTGGCCCGCCTCGAAGCCGTGATGGCGGAAGGTGCAGCGGAAATCCTCGAGGCCGATCGGGAAAAGCGGCGGCGAGAACAGCCGGTCGAGGGTCGCCCCGGCGGATTCGCCGCCGAGGTTGCCGCACCACGTGTGGATCGTCCGCTCGCTGTCGAGGACCGCCGGCTTGAAGAAGGGCAGGCCGGTCGTGTGATCGAGGTGGAGGTGGCTGAACAGCAGATCGACGTGGGTCGGCAGGTCCGCCCGGTGATTCTGGCCCAGGTTGTAGAGGCCCGAGCCGGCATCGACCACGAAGAGACGCTCGCCGCAGCGGACCTCGAGGCAGGGCGTGCTGCCGCCGAACTCGGCATATTGCGGCCCGCTGACGGGCGTCGAACCGCGGACGCCCCAGAAGCGGAGGATCAGATCGTCGTTCGCGGCGCCCGGGCAGGGCGCGACATCGTGGGACATGGGTATCACGAAGCTCGGACGGACCAACCCGACCGCATTACGATCGGACCGCTATCGTCGTTCCGGAGAAAGTGGGCGAAATCTGCGGACGAATGGGACAGGAGTACCGTTTCGTCCCAAGTGAACAATGAATTGGGGAGAGGCTTTCGTCCGTGATGTGCGGGGCCACACACGGAGCCGAACCCGGCCGGCCGCCGTCCACAGGTCAGCCATGCGGCCGCCGCGTGAGGCAAAGCTTTGCCGCGACAGGACTTTTGTGGGCGCCGAATCACGCCGGTCAGAAGGGGACCGGCCCTGCGGCGCCGCGCGCCAGCAGCGTCGGCATCCGCGCTTGGTAACTCTTCGCCAGAGGAGCGCTCAGCGCGGCGAAGGGGTCGCCCGCGCGCTCGTAGGGCGGCACGAAGCCCCCCGTCCGGGCGAGGGCGGGGACGGCGGGAGAGACGATCCACCGGCTCCAGACCGCCTCGGGCACCGGCGCCGGGCGCCGCCGGGCCGGGACCATCACGATGTCCTGGGCCGCGAAGGCCAGGGCCTCGGGGCGGCTGATGTCGCCCACCACCCCGCCCTTTGAGACGTAGGCCGCCCAGAAGGCGTTCTGGCCGCCGTCGGAATAGGTGGTGCGGACGGCGGGCGCCTCGTCCGCCAGGGCGGCGATGCGCGCCTCCTCCATGGCGTGGCGGGTCACGTAGGCGGCCTCGCGCCGGGGATCCTTCGAGGGGGCGAAGGCGTAGCGCCCGGCCGCGACGGAGACCTGCGGCTCCTCGCCCGTCGCCTCGAACCGGTCCGACCCCTCCTTCAGGTTCTGCCAGAAGGGGAAGTTCGGGTCGGCCCGGTGCTTGGCCATGTTCTCGGCGGTCATCCGGAAGGGGAAGGATTGGAACTGGAACGCCGCCTGCCCGCCCGCCAGGGCCTCGCGGGCGATGGCGTAGATCTCCTCGACGGTGCCGTTCGTCATGGCGAAGCAGCCCATGGAGGAGCAGATGCCGTGCACCATGATCGCGGAGCCGGTGCCGCCGTGGGCGCGGTCGTACTCGTTCGGGTAGCCGACGTCGAAGGAGAGATGGTAGCGCGAGTTGGGGTTCATCTGCCGCTGGGACACGGCGTAGAACCCCTCCGGCACCTGCCGGTCGCCGTTCTGGCGCTTGGGCCCGAGCTGGCCCGACCAGCGGCAGATCGGGAAGGTCTTGATGAAGACGTAGCCCTTCGGACCCCGCTTCCACACCTCCAGTTCCGATTCGCGCTTGTAGGCACGGAAGACCACCGGCGCGGAGACGGAACTGCCCTTGGCCGCCATCAGCGCCACCGTCGCGGGCGGAACGGGCGCGTTCGCCTTGTCCTGTGCCGCCGCAGCCCCGGACAGGGCGAGGAGAACGAGGCCGGCGGCAAGGGATCTCCGGAGGGACATGGGCCGGCGGTGGGGTCCTGGCGGCGCGGATCGCGGCGCGAAGTCGGGCGGGGGTGACCCTGGAACAGGACACCCCGTCAGGGGAACAGCACCATGCTTAAGCGACTGTTAAAACGTGTGGATCGGACCGACCTTCGCCTGCCTTTGCGGCGGCGGTGAGGCCGGTCACGCGGGCTCGGGCTCCGTCACCGGCGCGACGGCCGGGGCGGGCGCCTCCCGCCTCTGGACCGTGCTGTTCTCGACCGCGATCACCGCATCGAAGGGCGCCAGGCCCCCGGGCATCTCGCCGCCGGGCAGGCAGACGATCAGCCCCCTCCCCGCGAGCGCCCGGCGGAGCGCCGCGAGGCGCGCCTCCGCCTCCTCCGCCGCGCGGGGCTCCAGCACGGCGAGCACGAGGATGTCCGGCCCCCGGGCGAGGCAGCGGACGAGTTCGATGGCGATCCGGTCGCGGCCGGAGATCGCCCCTTCCGAGAGGGCGCCGCCGCCCGCCGGATCGACCGGGCTGTCGAGGCCGAGGCGGTAGACCGCCGATTCGAGTCCCTCGTCCGCCAGGAAGCGTCGGAGCAGCGCCCTCACCCGCGGCTCGGCGTTGGCCTCGCCGAGGCTGACGCGCCCGAAGAGCAGGTTCTCCTCCAGGCTCGCCGCCGGGTTGATCCGCGCCGGATCGTGGAACTCCACTGCCCCGGCAAGGTGGGGCGGCAGCATCCGTGCGAAGGAGCGCCGGGCCTGGAGCAGCCGCTCCTCGAAGGGGGGATCGATCAGGCCGAAGCGGTGCCGGGTCTCGTTGTAGCGCAGGGCGAGGCCGACGAGGCGCGTCCGGTCGCGCTGACCCCCCGGCCCGCGCCGAAGCGCGCCCGAGGCGGGCAGGCGGACGAGCAGGTCCTCGAAATAGCCGCGCTCCGCCGCGGGGAAGAGGGAATAGGCGTCGAAGAGCGGGTGATCGTCGGGAAGTTCGGAGAAGATCTCCAGCGTCATCCGCGCCACGGCCAGGCCGATCTCGGTGAGGGGGCGGACGAGATCCTCGGCCTCCAGCACCGCGCGCATGTAGGGGTGGCGGGCGAGCCGCGCCGGCGCGAAGGCGTTGCCCACCGGCGTGCCGAACAGGATGTTCTCGCCGACGCTCGCTTGGTTGTTGTAGCGCTCGGGGTCGAAGGGCTCCACGAGGCGCCCGGCGCCCTCGGCCTGGAGCGCCGCCTGCATCCCCCGGCGCGCCGCCACCACGGCGGCGGCGAGATCGGAATCGGTCCGGGGGTCGAGGCGGCCTTCGAGGCCCCGCGCGTAGACGAAGGCGTCGAGCCCGGTGAGGCGGCACAGGCCCACCAGGGCGATGTCGTCGGGCGACGTCGCCCCCGGCCCGGCCGCCGCGCGCCCGGGCGTGCCCTCCGGTCCCCGAGGGGGCGTGGTCTCCCGCGCCTCACCCGGCTCCCGTTCGAGGGAGGGCGCCTTCGCCGGGTCGGTGCCGTAGAGCAGGTTCTGGCGCAGGCTCCCGCCGATCAGCACCGCCTCGCCGCCGGCGAAGGCGATCCGCCTCGCGCGCTCGGCCGGATCGAGGCCGGCGAGATCCTCGCCGTCGTAGGTCACCGTGCCGGCGGTGGGCTCGATCTGCCCGGCGAGGACGGCGGCGAGCACCCGCGCGCCGCTGCCCCGGCCGCCGGTGATCGCCACATGGCCGGGCATGGTCACGGCCACGTCCACCCGTGACAGCCGCTCGCCTGTCACCGGGTCGAAGGCGCCGACGTCCCGCGCGGCGAGCACGCCGCTGCGCGGCGGCGGGTGCAGGGCCTTCCGGGCCGCCGGTTCCGCGCGCCCGGCCCCGCGCCCTTCGAGGGCGTCCACGGTCCGGGCGAGGTCGCGCAGGCGCGGGCGCAGCGCCTGGCGCTTGAGCCACAGCCGCGCGCTCGCCCCGACGAGCCAGGCCGCGATGCCGAAGGCCCCGGCCGCCGCCGCGAGGTCGGCGGGCTCCACCGGGGCGACCATGTGGCCCGGGCTCGACGAGCGCCACAGGGCGGTGCCGACGGCCAGCGCCGGCAGGATCGCCGCGAGCGCCAGGGCGGGGGCCCGGGCATAGGCGAGGCGGGCCTCGGCCCGGGCGATGGTGGCGCGGTTGGCCGAGACCCGCGCCTTGATCCGGGCGACCTCCAGGGAGGCCGCCCCGTGGATGCGCACCGCCGGCATCCGGCGGACGAGGTCGGTGAGGCCCGCCTCGATCCGCGCCCCCATCCGCTCGCGCAGCTCCTGCCGGGCGCGGCTGCGGCGGAGGATCAGGATGTCGGCGAGGCCCGTCGCCGCGAGCCCCACCGCCGCTGGCGGGATGAGGCGCGGCGCCGCCAGCCCCGCGAAGGCGAGCGCCAGCAGCACTCCCACCAGCGTCATGGCCGGGACGACGATCCCCGCCGAGAGCAGGCGCTCGGCCCGGCCGAGGATCAGGCCGACCTGCCGGGCGAGGCCGCGCACCTCTTCCCGCCCGCTCGACGGGGCCTTGAGGATCGCCGCGATCACCCGCTCGCGCACCGCGTCGGCCGCCCGGTTCTGGGCCCGGAAGCACAGGGCCGCCACGAGCCAGCCCAGGCCCGCCAGCGCCACGGCGCAGGCGGCGAGGCCGGAGAAGGCGGCGAGTTCGAGATCGATCGGCGCCATGGGAATGCCCGGTACCAGCACCCGCTCGCCTGTCGGGAGGGCGAGGGCGAGGCGCAGGAACGACACGCTCGCCGCCTCGTCGCGGGGCATCACGGCGATGAGGTCCCGCAGGCACAGGAGCGCCAGGGCGCAGAGCGGCGCGCCGAGCCCGAGGGCCAGCGCCGTCGCGGTGGCGTGCAGGGTGCGGGCCTTCCGCCAGGTCAGGACGAGGGGGTCGGTTTCCATCGGAGCCGGTCATACACCGTTTTCGGCCCGGCCGTGCGATCCGCGCGTCGGCCCACCCATGCGGCCGTCAGGGTGGCGATCCGGACGAACCCGGGCTCCATTCGTCCTAGCGAGCGAAGCGAAAGCCGCACCGTCGAGGACTTTCCGCCCCGCCCCGCCCCGCCCCGCCCCGCCGGATCCGGGATCCCGCGGACGCGATTGGCCGCAGCGGCGGGGCTGGCCCGCCTCTGGTATGGCTCTACCTTCGCTGCGGTGCGAACGCGGCCCGACCGGGCCGGCTGAGGAGAGCGTGGTGAAGGGGACCGCCGACGACCGGCCATCGCGTCCCGCCCCGGCGCAGCTGTTCTCCCCCGGCGCCGACGCGATCTATCGCCTCGTGCTGATGACCGCGGCCGCCTGCCTCGTCGCCTTGCCGGTGCTCGGCGCGGGGATCGTGCGCTCGAACTACGTCACGGGGGTGGGCGTGGCCCCGAGCCAGCCGGTTCCCTTCAGCCACAAGCACCATTCGGGCGAACTCGGGATCGATTGCCGCTATTGCCATACGGGGGTGGAGAAGACGGCGAGCGCCGGAATCCCGCCCACCCACACCTGCATGACCTGCCACTCGCAGATCTGGACCGGGTCCGACATGCTGAAGCCCGTCCGGGAGAGCTACGAGCAGGACAAGCCCCTGGTGTGGCGGCGCCTGAACAAGTTGCCCGGCTACGTCTACTTCAACCACTCCGTCCATGTGACGAAGGGGGTCGGCTGCTCCACCTGCCACGGGGACGTGACGTCGATGCAGATGACCTACCGGGCGAACGCCTTCGAGATGTCCTTCTGCCTCGATTGCCACCGCGCCCCCGAGAAATACCTGCGCACCCCCGCCGAGGTCTGGAACATGGAGTGGGCGCCGCCTTCCGATCAGGCGACCCTCGGGCCGCAACTCGTCGCGCGCTACCACGTCCGGGGCGGGGAGCGCCTCACCGAGTGCGGGATCTGCCACCGATGAGCGGGCCGCCCGACCTGGAGGCCCTGCGCGGCCGGCTCGAGGGCGGCGACGGCCCGCGCTTCTGGCGCAGCCTCGACGCCCTGGCCGACTCGCCCGAGTTCCGGGACTACCTCGCCTCCGAATTTCCGGCGGCCTCCCGCCTCGCCGCCGCGCCCGACCGGCGGGGCTTCCTCAAGCTCATGGCCGCCTCCTTCGCGCTCGGCGGCCTCACCGCCTGCGGCGACGGGCGCGATTACGAGGTTCCCTACGTCAACCAGCCCGAGCGGATCGTGCCGGGCACCGCCCTCTCCTACGCGTCGAGCGCCGTGTTCGACGGCTTCGGCAACGGCATCCTCGTCACCACCCGCAACGGGCGGCCGGTGAAGGTCGAGGGCAACCCGGACCACCCCTGGAGCCGCGGCGGCACCGACGTGATCGGGCAGGCCTCGGTGCTCGGGCTCTACGATCCGTTCCGCAGTCAGGCGGTGCAGCATCTCGGCCGCCCCGCCTCCTGGGCCGCCTTCAACGCGGCGATGCTGCCGCAGATGGCGGCGTGGCGGGCGGGCCGGGGCAAGGGCCTCGCGGTGCTCACCGGCCCCGTCACCTCGCCCACCGTGGCGGCGGAACTCGCCCGCCTGCTGCAGGCATACCCTGAGGCGCGCCGGTACGCCCACTCGTCCCGCGACGGCCTGCTGGAGGGCGCCCGCCGCGCCTACGGCCAGCCGCTGGAGACCCTGCCGGACTTTTCCAAGGCGCGGGCCATCGTCTCGCTGGACGGCGACTTCCTCGATCTCGGGCCGGGGCAGGTCGGCCTCTCGCGGCGCTGGAGCGAGGCCCGCCGGGCGGCCTCGGCGCAGGGCCGTCTGCTGCCCCTGTTCTCGGCCGCGCCGACGCCAGGCCTCACCAGCGCCAAGGCCGACGACGCCGTGCCGGCGTCCGCCGCGCGCCTCGACGCGATCGCGCACGCGCTGCTCGCGGCGGCGGCGGGCGGAGCGGCGCCCTCGGGGGACGATACGGTCGACCGCTGGACCGGCCGGGCCTGGGCGGCGCTCTCGCAGGCGAAGGGCGTAGGCGTCGTCACCGCCGGCCTCGCGGCGAGCCCGGACCTCCACGCCCTCGTCCACCGCCTCAACGGGGCGCTCGGCAACACCGGCGCCACGATCCTCCACCACGCCCCGGTGGCCGAGGCCGGGGCCTCCTCCCTCGCCGACCTCGCCGGGGCGATGGACCGGGGCGAGGTCCGGGCGCTGATCGTGCTCGGCGCCAACCCCGTCTACGACGCGCCGGGCGCCCTTGACTTCGCCGAGCGGATGGAGCGCGTGCCGCTCAAGGTCCATGCCGGGCTCTACTACGACGAGACCGGCGCCCACGCGGACTGGCACCTGCCGCTGGCCCATCCCCTCGAATCCTGGGGCGACGTGCGCTCCCTCGACGGGACCGTGGGGCTGATCCAGCCGACCGTCTCGCCCCTCTACAACGGCCACACCGTGCCGGAGATTCTCGCCTTCCTCGGCGGCACCGACGAGGGGACCGACGCCCTCGCCCTGCTGAAGCGCCGGTGGCGGAACGAGGGCGAGGATGCGGCGGCCTTCGAAGCGCGCTTCGCCGGAGCCCTGCGGGCCGGGTTCTTCGAGGGCAGCGCGGCTCCCGTTCTGTCCCCCACCCTCCAGGGCGCGCCCCCCTCCCCCCTGCGGGGAGGGGTGAGGGGTGGGGGTGGTTCCGGAGAGATCGCACCGGTGCCTCCTGCGCCGCCTCCACCGCCCGCCCCTCCCCACACGGGCGAGGGCAACGACGTGGACGTGGTCTTCCGACCGGACGGCACCCTCTACGACGGCACCCATGCCGACCTCGCGTGGCTGCAGGAACTGCCGAAGCCCCTCACCAAGGTGGTGTGGGAGAACGTCGTCGCCGTGAGCCCCGCGCTCGCCGCCCGCGAAGGGATCGCCACCGGCGACCTCGTGCGGGTGGAGGCGGGCGGGCGCTCCATCACCGGTCCCGCCTGGATCCTGCCCGGTCAGGCCGCCGACACCGTGACGCTCGGCCTCGGCTACGGCCGGGACGTGCCGGACCACCTCTCCCGCGGCCTCGGCTACGATGCCGGGGCGCTGCGCCCGGCGGCGACACCCTGGCACCTCACCGGCGCGCGGATCGTCCGCACCGGCGAGCGGCGGAGCCCCGCGACGACGCAACACCTCGGCACCCTGCCGGACGACGAGGAGGGCCGGGCGATCCTGCGCACGCAGGTCCCCGGCGCCGCGCCCGTGGGGGATCCCCTGGGCGTGTCGGCGCCCTCCTTCTACCCGCCGCCGGACGCCCGAGACCGCTGGACCGCCGCCCAATGGGGCATGGCCATCGACCTCGACGCCTGCACCGGCTGCAACGCCTGCGTCACCGCCTGCCAGGCGGAGAACAACATCCCCGTCGTCGGCCGCGAGGAGGTGGCGCTCGGCCGCTGGCTCGGCTGGATCCGCATCGACCGCTACTACGAGGGCGACGCGGACGCCCCCGCGACCCACTTCCAGCCGGTGCCGTGCATGCATTGCGAGGCGGCGCCCTGCGAGGTCGGCTGCCCGGTGGAGGCGACGCTGCACGACAGCGAGGGCCTGAACCTGCAGGTCTACAACCGCTGCGTCGGCACCCGGACCTGCCAGAGCTACTGCCCCTACAAGGTGCGGCGCTTCAACTACCTCGACTATTCCGGCGGGATGCCCCCGGTGACGCAGCAGCAGCGCAACCCGGAGGTGACGGTCCGCGCCCGGGGCGTGATGGAGAAGTGCACCTACTGCATCCAGCGCATCGCGACGGCCCGGATCGACTCCGCCAAGGACGCCCACGCGCCGATCCCCGACGGCACCGTCGAGACCGCCTGCCAGGGCGCCTGCCCGACCCGGGCCATCACCTTCGGCAACGTCGCCGACCCGCAGAGCGCGGTCTCGGTCGCCAAGCGCGACCCGCGCCACTACGCGCTGCTCGGCCACCTCAACACGAAGCCGCGCACCACCTACCTTGCCGCCCTCGCACCGGAGGGACGGCGGACATGAGGGGGCACCAACGCCACGACGCCGGGTCGTCATCGGGAGCGCTGCGTGCCTTCCCCCTCCCCGTGCTTGTGGGAGGCGTCTCGCCGTCGGGCCTCCGGCCCGAGCTTGCCCCTCCTCACCCCGAGAGCCTCGCCGGGAAGGTCACAGTCCCGTCCGTCTTTGCGAGCGCAGCCAAGCAATCCAGGGCGGCGGGCCGCCTTTCGAACGAGGCGCGTCCCTGGATTGCTTCGCTGCGCTCGCAAAGACGCGGCGGGCTTCAGGAGCCGCCCGCATCGGTCCGGCTGGACATCGAGGCCCGCTCACGCGGGCACCTCAGGATGAGGGGGAGAATTGGACCTTCGGTGCAGAACCGCCTTCTCCCCGAAAGGCGGGGAGCGGGGATGCGCGCGGCGGCGGAGACCTGACCATGGCGCTGCGCGACGCCGAACCGGCGATCCGCCCCGGCGAGACCCTGCGCTCCATCGGCGAGCGCGTGGGCGAGATCGCCCTCGTCCACCCCTCCGGAAAGCGGTGGTGGATCGCCTTCGCCGGGGCGGGCCTGCTCGTCGGCCTGTTCGCCCTCACCCTCGGCTACCTCCTCTACGAAGGCGTCGGGATCTGGGGCAACAACAACGCCGTCGTCTGGGCCCTCGACATCGCGAGCTACGATTGGTGGATCGGCGTGGCCTGCGGCAGCCTGCTCGTGTCGGGGATCCTGCTGCTGCTGGAGGCCGAGTGGCGCGGCGCGGTGAACCGCATCGCCGAGACCGTCGCGCTGCTGGCGACGGCCGCCGCCGGGCTCTACCCGATCATCCATCTCGGGCGGCCGTGGTTCTTCTACTGGAACCTGCCCTACCCCAACACCTTCGATCTCTGGCCGCAGTTCCGCTCGCCGCTCCTGTGGGACGCCATCGACATCGTGTCCTTCCTCGTCGTGGCGGTGAGCCTCTGGTACATCGGCCTCCTGCCCGACATCGCCGCCCTGCGGGACCGTGCCCACGCCGAGGCGACCCGGCAGGCGGAGGAGGTCGCCCCGACCCGGACGAAGGCGCGGCTCCGGGCGCAGACCTACGGCGTCCTCGCCTCGGGCTGGCGGGGCTCCGCCGCCCACTGGCAGATCTGGGGGCAGGCCTACCGGATCGTCGCCCTGCTGGGCGTGCTCCTCGTCGTCTCGGTGCAGACCGGTGCCTCGGTGATGCTGGCCGGCTCGGTGATGCCGGGCTGGCACGGCACGCTGATGCCGGTGAGCTTCCTGATCCACGCGGTTCTCTCGGGAGTCGGCGTCACCGCCGCGATCCTCGTGTTGGTGCGCGGCGTCTACCGCCTCGACGCCGTCATCACCGGGCGCCACCTCGATGCCCTGGCGCGCCTCCTCCTCTGCCTCGGCTGCGCCAGCGCCTATTGCTACGCCGCCGAGATCTTCGACACGCTGCTCGCCGGCGACGCCGCCGGGCGGGCCGTGCTCCTGCGCCGGATGGCGGGCGGGCACGCGCTGGCCTTCTGGGTGGCGGTGCTCGGCCTCGTCCTGCCGCCGCAACTGTTCTGGTCGGCGCGGCTACGGCGCTCGCCCCCGGCCCTGGCGGCGGCCGGGATCCTCGTGGCGGCGGGCGCCTACGCCGACCACGTGATGATCCTCGTCGTCACCCTCACCCAGGACTTCCTGCCCTCCTCCCGCCTGCCCTACGGCGTGGACATCTGGGGCATCGCCACCTTCGTCGGGTCGCTCGGCCTGTTCCTCGCCCTCGTCCTGCTCTTCATCCGTTATCTCCCCTCGGTCTCGATCACGCAGGTCCGGCGCCTTGTCCCCCCGGAGGAGAGCAGGCAGGCCCTGCCCCCCGGGGGCGGGCGGGCCGGCGCGCCCTCCCCGGACGGCGCGCCGCTCTGGGGCGTGGCCGCCGCCTTCGGAAGCGAGGCCGAGCTCGCCGCCGCCCTCCAGGCGCTGACTCCGTCCCGCGGGCGGATCCGCCTCGATGGCTACGGGCCGGTCCCGATGCCGCGCACCCTGCGGGCGCTCGGCCTCGAGGGCCGCTCGATCCTGCCCTACGCCCTGGCGGGATCGCTCGCCGGCGGCGCGGGCTTCTACGGGCTCTGCCTCTACGCCACGGCCTACGACTACGTGTTCCTGATCGGTGGGCGGCCGCGCTTCTCCTGGCCCTCCTTCGTCGTGCCGAGCGTGTCCTTCGCGATGCTGACCGGGTGCCTCGCCGTCCACGCGGCCCTGCTGTGGCTGAACCGCCTGCCGCGCCTCAACCACCCGGCCTTCAACATCCCGGATTTCCTGCGGGCCACGGACGACCGGTTCTTCCTCGCGGCGGAACTCCAGGGCGACGGCGCCGAGGTCCTGCGCATCGAGCGCCGCCTCACCGCCCTCCCCGTCGGCGGCGGACGGCCCGTCGCCCTGGCGCGGATTCCGCGATGAGCGCGCGCATTCCCGTCCTGGCGGCGCTGCTGCTGCCCCTCGCCGCTTGCGGCGAAGCCAACATGGACGATCAGGCAAAGGCCCGGACCTGGGACAAGAACGCGTTCTTCCCCAAAGAGATGACCATGCGCCACCCGGTCGCCGGAACGGTGCCCCGGTGCGACCCGGCCGCCGACGTGCCGCAACCCGCCCGTGTCACCGCCGCCCTGCTCGACCGGGGGCGCGAGCGCTACGGCGTGTTCTGTACGCCCTGCCACGGGCAGGACGGGCGGGGCGGCCTCATCGTCGCGCGGGGCATGGCGGAGGCCGGCAACCTGACCGCCGACGGCGTCCGCCGGGAGAGTGCGGCGGAGCTCTACGCCGTCATAAGCCAGGGCAGGAAGAGCATGTTCGGCATGGGTGAGATGATCCCCCCCGCCGACCGCTGGGCGATCATCGCCTATCTCCGCGCCCTGCAACTCAGCCAGGACGCGCCCGTCGCGTCCCTGACCGAGGCCGACCGGGCGGCGCTGGAGGCCGGGCGATGAGGCGGCCGGTCCTGCTCGGGCTGACCGGGGCGGCGGCCCTGGCCTTCACCCTCTCTGCCGGGGGCGCGCGGGGGGCGGCGGCCTCCTGCCTCGCGGCCTGGCTCGTCCTCGTCGCCCTGCCGGTGGGCGCCCTGCCGGTGACCGTGGTGGCCGAGCGGTTCGGCCGGAAGGTTCGCGAGCGCGGCGGCACGGAGATGATGGCGGCCCTGCGCCGCCTCATGACGCTGATGCCCGCCGCCGCCCTCCTCGGCCTGCCGGTCATCGCGGCGGCCCTGCCGCTCTACCCCTGGATGAGCGCGTCGCCGCGCACGGCCCTCGCCGCCGTCTGGTTCACGGCGCCCTTCTTTTTCCTCCGGGCGCTGGCCTACCTCGTGGCCTGGACCTTCCTGTGCCTGCGCTTCGCCCGGCCCTTCGACGATCCCGGCGAGGGCCGCACCGTTCCGGCGGTGGCGCTCCACGCGGTGGTCGGCACCCTGTTCGCCATCGATTGCGTCGCCGCCCTCGATCCCCGGCTCGATTCGGCCCTCCTCGGCCTTCTGCTGATGACCGCCTGGAGCGGGCTCGCCTTCGCGGCGGCGATCCTGCTCGCCTGGGAGGAGCCCGAGCCCATCGGCCGCAACCGGGTGGTGCCGGGCCGGGGGCGGCTCATCCCCCTCGTCGTGCTCCTCGGCCTCTGGGCCTACATGCATTCCGTGCAGGCGCTGATCGTCTGGTCCGCGAACCTGCCGCAGGAGGTCGCGTGGTACATGGCCCGCGGCGGCTGGGCCGGGCGGACCCTGGCCATCGTGGCGGGGATCGTCGCCCTGCTCGCGGGCCTCGCGACCCTGAGGCCGGGCCGTGTGACCACGCGGGCGCTGGCCGCCGGGGCGCTCTTCGTCCATGCCCTGGAGATGTTCTGGCTCGTCACGCCGGCCCTGCGCGACCGCTTCGTGCTCCGCCTGACGGATGGGGCGGCCGCCCTGGCGGTGGCCTGCCTCGCGGCGGCGCTGACGCCGCCCCTGTCCGCCCTGCTCGGCCGCTTCCAGGCCCCCCAGGCCGGGCCGGCACGGTCCGGGCGCAAACCGTCCCGGCCCGCCCGCACCGGAGGCACGCCGTGACGGAGGGCCGACCCCCGAATCGGGCCGGGATGCTCGCCGCGATCCTGGCGGCGCTGGCGCTGAGGCGCAGCGGCATCGTCCCGCACCGGCCCTCCGCCCCGCAGGACCGGCCTGCGCGGGACGGCGATCCGGCGGGCGAGGGGCACGAGACGCGGGACGTGAACGTCCGCAACACGATCCTCGTCATGGCGGGCCTCGCGCTCGCCGCCGCCGCCGTGATCGGCGGCATGGCCTTCACGATGCGCGCGGTCGCCGCCCGCCAGCGCGCCGACCTCCCCGCCCTGACGCCGCAGCAGACCCAGACCCTCGTGCCGCCGCCGCCGAACCTGCAGGCGAATCCCTACGCCGACCTCGACAAGGCACGCGCCGCGAGCCGCGCGCGCCTCGACGGCTATGCCTACCTCGATCCGGCGCGCAGCCGCGCCCGCATCCCCCTCGACCGGGCGATGCAGCTCGCCATCGGCCGGTCCCTCGACGGCGAGGACCGGGGCGACCTCCACAGGGCGGCGCCATGACCCCCGATCATCCCGCCCTTCAGCTCTGGCCCGTGGCCGCCTCGGCCACCGCCGTCGAGACCGACGAGCTGATCCTGGCCTTCACGGTGCTGACCCTCGTCCTCACCGTGCCGGTCTTCATCGCCATCACGTGGTTCGCCCTGCGCTACCGGGAGGGATCGGAGGCCGACCGGACGCCCTCGGGCATCCGCTCGAACCTCATCGAGATCAGCTGGATGCTGATTCCCTTCCTGCTCACCCTGGTGTTCTTCGCCTGGGGGGCGAAGCTCTTCATCCAGTCCAAGAACCCGCCGCCGGATGCGATGGTGGTCGAGGTGATCGGCCGCCAGTGGATGTGGAAGTTCCAGCATCCCACCGGCCAGTCGGAGATCAACGACCTCCACTTGCCCATCGGCCAGCCGATCAAGTTGCGGATCATCAGCCAGGACGTGATCCACGCCCTCTACATCCCGGCGGTCCGGATGCAGATCGACGCCCTGCCCGACCGCTACACGCAGATGTGGTTCAAGGCCGACAAGGTCGGGACCTTCCACCTCTACTGCTCCGAGTATTGCGGCACCGACCATTCGGTGATGGGCGGCAAGGTCACCTTCATGAACCCCGGCGACTACCAGGACTGGCTCGTCCATGCCGGCGCGCAGCAGGGCAAGGTCGCCTCGGGCCGCGCCCTGTACCAAGCCTACGGCTGCGCCGGCTGCCACGAGCCCGGCTCGGCGGTGCGGGCGCCCGGCTTCGCGGGGCTCTTCGGGTCGCAGGTCGGCCTGGCCGACGGTCGCACGGTGACGGCCGACGCCGCGTGGCTGCGCGAGAAGATCCTGAACCCCAACGGCGACAGGCTCGCCGGCGGGGGCAAGCAGGTGATGCCGAGCTTCGCCGGGCGCATCCCGGAGCAGGAACTCGGCCTCCTCGTCGATTTCATCCGGTCCTACCCGGCCACGGGCCACGCGGCGGAGGCGACACGATGAGCGCATCGGGCACCATCGAGGGCGCCGCCCGCCGCGAGCCGCACGTCCCCGAGAGCACGATCGGGCGCAAGCCCGATTATCTCCACGCGGAATCGACCCTGCGGTCGTGGTTCTTCACCACGGACCACAAGCGCATCGCGATCCTCTACCTCACCTCCATCACCGGCTTCTTCGTGATCGGAGCCCTGGCGGCGGGCGTGGTGCGGCTCGCGCTGATCGTGCCGAACGGCGCGATCATGACCAACGACACCTACAACAAGGCCTTCACCATCCACGGCGTCGTGATGGTGTGGTTCTTCCTGATCCCCTCGATCCCCGCGACCTTCGGCAACTTTCTGATCCCCCTCATGATCGGGGCGAAGGACCTGGCATTTCCGAAACTGAACCTGACGAGCTGGTACGTGTTCATGGGCGGCGCCCTGTTCACGCTGGTCGCGGTGGTGCTCGGCGGGGTCGATACCGGCTGGACCTTCTACGCGCCGCTCTCCACCGCCTTCTCGAACAGTTGGGTGCTGCCGGCGCTGATCGGCGTGACCATCGTCGGCTTCTCCTCGATCCTGACGGGGCTGAACTTCGTCGTGACGATCCACACCATGCGGGCGCCCGGCATGACGTGGTTCAAGCTGCCGATCTTCGTGTGGGCGCACTACGCCACCAGCCTGATCTTCCTGCTGGCGACGCCGGTGATCACCACCGCGCTCGTGCTCCTCATCGCGGAGCGGGCCTTCCACGTGGGGGTGTTCGATCCGGCCTTCGGCGGCGACCCGGTGCTGTTCCAGCACCTGTTCTGGTTCTACTCGCACCCGGCCGTGTACATCATGGTGCTGCCGGGCATGGGGGTGATCTCGGAGATCGTCCCCGCCTTCGCCCGCAAGAAGCTGTTCGGCTACCGCTTCGTCGCGTACGCCTCGATCGGCCTCGCCTCGGTGACGTTCTTCGTGTGGGGCCACCACATGTTCGTGAACGGCCAGAGCGACCTCGCGAGCCTCGTCTTCTCCGCCCTCTCCTTCGCCGTGGCGGTGCCCTCGGCGGTGAAGGTCTACAACTGGACCGCGACGATCCATAAGGGGTCGCTCCGGCTCGACACGCCGATGCTCTACGCCATGGGCTATATCGGCCTGTTCGTGCTCGGCGGCCTCACGGGGCTCTACCTCGCGACGCTCGCCATCAACCAGCACATCCACGCCACCTACTTCGTGGTGGCGCATTTCCACTACATCATGGTGGGCGGCACGGTGCTCGCCTTCCTCGGCGGCCTGCACTTCTGGTGGCCGAAATTCACCGGGCGGATGTACAGCGAGCCGTGGGGCCGCGTCTCGGCCGTGCTGATCTTCCTCGGCTTCAACGTCACCTTCTTCCCGCAGTTCATCCTCGGCTATCTCGGGATGCCCCGGCGCTATGCGACCTACCCGCCGGAATTCCAGCTCCTCAACGTGCTCTCCTCGGCGGGAGCGACGATCCTGGCGGCGGGCTACCTCTTCCCGATGCTCTACCTCGTCTACTCCCTGTGGTTCGGCCGCAAGGCGCCCGCCAACCCCTGGGACGCGCGGGGCCTCGAATGGGAGACCGCCTCCCCGCCGCCGACCCTGAACTTCGAGCGTCCGCCGGAGGTGCCGCGCATCCCCTACGACTACCCGATCCAGGCCACCGAGGCGAAGGACCAGCACCGGTGAGCGAGGGGCTCGCAGAGGGCGTCGGCGTCGCCCGCGCCCACCAGTTCGAGACGGTGGCGCAGCAGCGGCAAGCGGCGACGCTCGGCATCTGGGCGTGGCTCATCACCGAATTGCTGCTGTTCTCGGCCCTGTTCCTCGTGGCGCTGATCACCCGGATCGAGCACCCCGAGGCCACCGTCGCGGCGGCCCGGCACCTGAAGTTCTGGATCGGCGCCACCAACACCGTGGTGCTGCTCTGCTCCAGCCTCACCATGTCGATGGCGATCGAATTCTCGCGGATGGGCTGGCAGCGGGCGATGGTGCGCGCCCTGCTCGCCACCGCCGCCCTCGGCAGCCTGTTCCTCGTCCTGAAAGCTTACGAATACTACGCCGACTGGGAGGAGCATATGATGCCCTTCCTCGCGCACCGGCCCTTCGCCCTGGAGGAGACGCCCGCCGCGCGACTGTTCGTCAACCTGTACTACGTGGCCACGGGGCTCCACGCCCTGCACCTGTTCACGGGCATCGCGCTGCTGCTCGGCATGACGTGGATGGCGGCCAAGGCCGGCTTCCTCGCGCGGCACCAGAACTGGATCGAGGTCTACGGCCTGTACTGGCACTTCATCGACCTCGTCTGGATCCTGGCGTTCCCGATCCTCTACGTCGTCAACCGGGGGCCTTGAGAGTGAAAAGCCCCCTCGCCCGCCTGAGCCCCGGCGACCGCGCCCTGCTGTGGCGGCACCTGCGCACGCCGGTGCTGACCTTCCTGGCGCTGCTCGGCCTGCTCGGCGTGATCGTCGCCCTCGGGGCGACGCAGCCCTTCGCCCAGGCCTGGATCGTCGAGCTCGCCGTGGTCGCCCTGATGGTGGCCCTCATCCTCCTCGTCTCCATGGAGGTTCGGAGGGAGCCGCCCCTGATCCGGCTGTTCTCGGGGATCGGGTTCTTCTGGGTGTGCATCATGATCGGCATGACGCTGACCGATTATCTCGCTCGCTGACGCGAAATCGGTTGTTCGGCGCCCAAGAGGCGCTTACACGGCTCTCCTTCCCGCTCCAGCCTGCGCCCGATCCGATGTGCGAACTGCTCGGCATGAGCGCCAACGTGCCGACCGACATCCGCTTCTCCTTCGCCGGGCTCGCCCGCCGGGGCGGGGATACGGGCCCCCATGCCGACGGCTGGGGCATCAGCTTCTACGAGGGGCGGACCACCCGCAGCTTCCACGAGCCGGAGCCGAGCGCGCAATCGCAGCTCGCCCGGCTGCTGCGGGACATGCCCATCAAGAGCTGCATCGTCCTGGGGCATGTCCGCCGGGCGAACCGGGGGCGGGTGAGCCTGGAGAACACCCATCCCTTCTCCCGGGAATTGTGGGGCCGCCGCTGGACCTTCGCCCATAACGGCCAGCTGAAAGGCGTGAAGAAGCTGCCGCTCGGCGCCTTCACCCCGATCGGCACCACCGACAGCGAGCACGCCTTCTGCTGGATGCTCGGCCGCCTCCAGGGCCGGTTCCGCACCCTGCCCCGTCCGGCCACCCTCGACAGCGCGGTGGCCGCCCTCTGCGCCGACCTGCACGCGCTCGGCGTGTTCAACATGCTCATGTCCGACAGCCGGACGCTCTACGCCCATTGCGGCAAGCGGCTCTGTTACCTCACCCGCCGGGCGCCCTTCGGCAAGGCGACCCTGATCGACGAGGATTGGACCATCGACTTCGCCAGGGAGACCACCGAAAGCGACGTCGTCACCGTCATCGCGACGCAGCCCCTCACCCGCGACGAGTGCTGGACCAACCTCGAACGGGGCGATGTCCTCACCTTCCGCGAGGGCGAGGTGCGGCTGTTGAGGGGCGGCCACGCCTCCCCGGCTGCGACTTGACCGGAGGGTGCAAGGGAAGGCTCGATGCGCTACAACTATGATAATAGGTGCGCAAAGGGCTGGACGTTCACGCTGAAGCCGCCCGTCAAGCGCGCCCCTCGACCGCTCCGGACCGGCGGTCGGGTCACGACAAGCTGACGAGTGCGACGAGCATGACCCGCGACGACACCGCCGTCCTGCACGGACCGGACGACTCCTCGGACGGCCGCCCCAACCTGTCCTCGACGATCCGCACGCATCTCGGCGAACACCTGCGCACGGCCTACGACCGGCTCGGCGAGGACACGATGCCGGCGCGCTTCGCCGAGTTGATCGACAAGCTCGAGGCGGCGCTCCGCGCCCGGGGCGAGGCGATCGAGCCGGAGTTCCGCGACGGGCTGCTCGCCGCCGTTCCCTCGCTCCGGGCCTTCGCGCTCTCCCTGACCTCGAACCCCGCCCGCTCCGACGACCTCGTGCAGGACACCCTGCTCAAGGGCTGGCAGCACCGCGCCCGGTTCCAGCCGGGGACCAACCTCAATGCGTGGTTGTTCACGATCCTGCGCAACATCTTCTACTCGGATCACCGCAAGCGGGTGCGCGAGGTCGAGGATCAGGACGGCTCCTACGCCGCCCGCCTCGCCACGGCGCCGCATCAGGGCGACCGGCTCGATGTCGAGGACCTGCAGAGCGCGCTCGCCAAGCTCCCGCCGGACCAGCGCGAGGCGCTGGTGCTGGTGGGCGCCGAGGGCGTCTCCTACGAGGAGGCCGCGACGATCATGGGCTGCAAGGTCGGCACGGTGAAGAGCCGCGTCAGCCGCGCCCGCGGCCGCCTCGCCGAACTGCTGGGTTACGACGAGGAAGACCTCGCCTCCGACCGCTTCATCCAATCCGCGATGCCCGACGCGTAAGTCGAGGATTCCAAAGGACAAGTCCTTCGGTGGGGTTCAGGGGCAAAGCCCCTGGGTCTCGCAGGGCTCCGCCCCGCACCCGCCAAAGGACTCAGTCCTTTGGAAACCATGACGGGGTGTCGCGCGCAGTTCGCTGCGAATTTCGATGCATCCGAATCCGGGGATCGGGCGTTACCGGCCCGAGCTTCGCTGCGAGTATGCGGCGGAACGACACGGAATCGGAGACACCCGCATGACGTTCAAGACCCTTCTCGCCGCCTCGGCCCTCGCTCTCTCGCTGCCGCTGGCCGCCCAGGCCCAGGGCACCATCCCCGGCGCCGAGCGCGGCGCGGCGGCCGGTGCCGATGCGGCGGGCCCGATCGGCGGCATCGTCGGCGGCGCGATCGGCGCGGCCACCGGCACCGTCGGCGGCATCCTCGGCGTCGACATGGCCCCGCGCTTCCGCACCTACGTCCGCGAGCGGAACGTCCGCTCGTACGACTACGACGGCCGCGTCGTCGTCGGCTCGACCCTGCCGGCCTCGGGCGTGACCTACTACGACGTCCCGAGCGAGTACCGCGTGCAGCCGGGCTACCGCTACACCGTGGTGAACGACACCCCGGTGCTGGTCGATCGCGGCCACCGCATCGTCGAGGTGATCAACTAAGCCCTCCGGTCCCGGAGGGTCGGCCTCGGGGCCCCGGAGCGTCAGGGCTCCGGGGCCCTTTCGATTCGCGATGGAATGCGGAGACGACAGAGCCATGAGCGACGACCGGACCGATGGCGGGCCGGTCCTGCCCGAGCCGGTGCGGGACCACCTGGGCCAGCAATTGCGCGGATCCCTCCCCGTCGAGGACAAGCCGCGCTTCCTCGGTGACGAGCCCGCGATCCCGGAGACCTTCGAGCCCCAGCTCCGGCGGCTGGAGACCCGGCTGAAGACCCACGAGGAAGGCACGGTCGCCGTCGAGGAGGCCCTGGACCAGATCCTCGATGCCTTCGGCGTCAAACCGGACGAGCCGAAGGGCCCGTAGCCTCAGAGCTTGGCCGGAAAGTCGTCGCTTCCTCCGTCATTGCGAGCGCAGCGAAGCAATCCAGGGCAACGGGCCATATTCGAACATGGCGCATCCCTGGATTGCTTCGCTGCGCCCGCAAAGACGAGGAGGGCTTCGTAGGCCGCCAGGACCTTTCCGGCCAGACTCTCAGGATGAGGGGGGAGGAGTGGCGGCGGCAGCTCTTCGGCCAGGCTCTTAGGCCAGACTCGCTCAGACCTTCGGCTTCGCGGCCAGGATATCCCGGATCTCGCCCAGCAGCTTGACGTCGGCAGGCAGCTCGGCGACGGGCTCGGGCTTCTTCTCCTCGGCGTGTTGCAGGCGATTCATGGCGCGGATCACCATGAACAGCACAAAGGCGACGATGACGAAGTTCAGGGAGACGGTCAGAAACTGGCCGTAACCCAAGACGGCGCCTTGCTTCTTGGCCTCGGCGTAGGCGAGCCCCGTCTGCACTTTCGAGGAGAGGGGCAGGTAGTAGTTCGAGAAATCGAGCCCGCCCGTGATGGCGCCGATGGCGGGCATGAACAGGTCCTGCACCGCCGAGGTGACGATCGCCCCGAAGGCCGCGCCGATGATGACGCCGACCGCGAGATCGACGACGTTGCCCCTGAGGGCGAATTTCTTGAATTCCTCGAGCATCCCGGTCCCCCGCAACCTGGACCCCGCCGGGCCGATGCGGCGGGGATTCCCGCGCAAGATGTAACAAGCTTCGTGCCGCCGGAGACCGAGGGCGGCGGCCTATCCACCGTCCATCGCAGGGGCGGGCCGGTCGTCCGCCCGTCCGGGCTGGCCCGCCGCTGCTTCGGCGGGAGCCGTCTCGGCGAGGGCGGCCTCGCCCTTACCCTCGCTCTTGACGCGGCGGCGGTATTGCGCGGCGCCGATCGGGATGGTGATCAGGTAGCCGACGCTCACGGCCACCAGCGCCTCGAAAGGATAGCTGATGAGGATGCCGAAGGCGGCGACGCCCAGGAGGAAGATCGGCAGCACCCAGCCCCGCGGCACGCGCTTGCCCATGGTCTTGCCCGAGAAAGTCGGGACCGTGGACACCACGAGGAGCGCCACGGCCAGCACATAGGCCAGCACGGCGGGCGCGGCCCAGGCATCGAAGCCGAGGCCGAGGAAGTGCAGGTAGAGGGGCAGCATCGCCGTCAGCGCCCCCGCCGGGGCGGGCATGCCGACGAAGTAGTCCTTCTTCCACTCCGGCCGGGAGGGATCGTCGAGCATCGCGTTGAACCGCGCGAGGCGCAGGCCCATGGCGATGGCGAAGATCAGGGCGACGATCCACCCCAGCGACTTCAGGTGGAACAGAACGAAGCCGTAGAGGATCAGGGCCGGGGCGCAGCCGAAATTCACGAAGTCGGCGAGCGAGTCGAGTTCCGCCCCGAACCGCGAGGTGCCCTTGAGGAGCCTTGCCACCCGCCCGTCGATGCCGTCGAGGACGCCCGCCGCCACCACGGCGATCACCGCCGGCTCGAACTTGCCCTCGAAGGCGAGGCGGATCGCCGTCAGCCCGAGGCAGAGCGCCATCAGGGTGATCATGTTCGGCGCGATCATGCGGAACGGCACCGGCTTGAACCGGCGCGGGCGCGGCTCGTTGGGGTCCGGCGCGAAGGGCGGGAAGAGATCGTCCACGGCTGCCCCCTCAGGTCCGGCGGAAGCTGCGCTCGGGGCCGCCGCCGAGGTCGGCGAGCACCGTCTCGCCCGCCACGGCCTTCTGGCCGAGGCCGACCAGCACGCGGGACCCGGCGGGCAGGTAGACATCCACCCGCGAGCCGAAGCGGATCAGGCCGAACCGGTCGCCGACCGCCAGGGTGTCGCCCGCCGACACGAAGCCGACGATCCGCCGCGCCACCAGCCCGGCGATCTGCACCACGCCGATGCGCTTCGGCACGCCGCCGTGCAGCGTCTCGACCACGAGGCCGTTGCGCTCGTTGTCCTCGCTGGCCTTGTCGAGCTCGGCGTTGAGGAACAGCCCGGGCGTGTAGTGGATCTGCCCGATCTTGCCCGCCACCGGCATCCGGTTCACGTGGCAATCGAACACGTTCATGAACACCGAGACGCGCAGCGTCGGCACCAGCGGCAGATCGAGTTCCGGCGGCGGCAGGACGGTGGCGATCAGGTTGACGCGCCCGTCGGCCGGGGAAATCACGAGGCCGTCGCCCACCGGGACGACCCGCTCGGGATCGCGGAAGAAGTAGCAGACCCAGAGTGTCAGGATCAGGAAGATCCAGCCGAAGAACTGGGAAAAGTATCCGGCCAGGACGGTGAGCACGATGCCGATCAGGATGAAGGGGTAGCCCTCCTTGTGGATCGGCACCAGCGTCCGCCGGATGGTCTCGATGAGGTCGGTCATTCTGTGGGGGCTCGGGGGATCGGGTTTCTCCCCGGCGGATGGCAGTCCCTTAAGCCGCCGTCAACTTTCGGCGATGGGTCACGCGGCGATCGCCGGTCAGGACAGGGGGCGGCGGGAGGTGTGGCGAAACCGGCGCACCACGATGTCGTCCCGCTCCACCGAGTAATCGACAAGAGAGGGGAAACTCCCGAGTGGGAAGCGGCGGATGTGACGAACGCTCGTCGCCCGACCCATGAATGGGTGTTCGCGAAGATGGGCGAGGACCGCCCGGAGTCGTTCACTCATGTCGCGGGCCGCGGCAGGCGAGTCCTCAGCCAGATAGTCGAGCGCGGATGCGATCTGCCGCGCTGCCGTACGGGTGTAACGAACTCTCACAGCCCATGCTTGGTCCAGATGGCGCGGATCTCCTCGTCCGTCGCGAACTCGCCGCGGGCCACTTCGGCGTCCGACTCGGCGAGGTCCGCCTCCTCCTCAGGCGTCAGCCGATAGACCGGTTGATCCTCGCCCGCGAACACCAGCAGCATGCGGGCGGCATCGTCCTGCATCGCGTCGGGGAGCGCGCGGACGCGCGCGATGGCTCGTTCCAGTAGCTCGGTCATGGCGCCATTATGCATGAGGCGGGGTAGGACAGAAGCGATTCCCGCGGAGTTCAGCCATCCATGCCCAGCCCCCTCGCGATCCTCGGCCTCGGCGCCATGGGCGCCCCGATCGCCCGGCACCTCGCCGAGAAGGGACCGGAGACGGTGGTCGCGGTGGATGCCGACCCCGCCCGCCTCGCCGGGCTCGCGGGGCCGAGGCTCGCCGCCACCACCGAGCGTGGCCGGATCGCGGGGGCGGAGGTGCTGTTCCTGTGCCTGCCGGACGGGTCGGTGGTCGAGACGGCCCTGTTCGGGCCCGATGGCGTGGCGGAGCGCCTCGCGCCGGGCGCCCTCGTGGTCGATCTCAGCACGACCGCCCACGCGGACGCCCTGCGCATCGGCGCGAGGCTGGAGGCCGGCGGGCGCCGCTTCCTCGATGCGCCGATCTCGGGTGCGCCGGCCGGGGCCGAGGCGGGCACGCTCACGGTGATGTGCGGCGGCACGGACGAGGCGTTCGAGGCCGCGCGCCCCCTCCTCGACCGCTTCGGCGCGACGGTGCTGCACATGGGGCCGACGGGAGCGGGCCAGCTCACCAAGACGGTCAACAACGTGCTCTACGACATCCACATCGCGGCGCTGGCCGAGGTGCTGCCCATGGCCGTGGCGATGGGGCTCGATCCGGTCCAGTTGGGGCAGGTCGTCACCACCGGCACGAGCCGCTCCTACGCCTCGCAATACTTCGTGCCGCGCATCCTGAGGGCCGAGTTCGACGAAGGCTACCCGATGGGCAAGGCCTACAAGGACCTCGTCAGCGCCGCCGCCGTCGCGGCGGAGAACGGCTTCCCCCTCCCGGTCACGGCGGCGGCCACCGCCACCTACCAGACCGCGCTGCGCCAGGGCCATGGCGAGCAAGACAAGGGCGCGATGATCCTACCCTTCGAGGCGCTTTTGGGGGTGAAAGTGCGGGGCTGAGCGCTTGGGGCCTGGACGCCTCCGTCTTTGCGAGCGCAGTGAAGCAATCCAGGGATGCGCTCCATTCGGAAGCGTCGCGCAGCCCTGGGTCGCTTCGCTGCACTCGCGATGACGGTGAGAAGGGTGAGGGCCCGCCCCTCAATCCACCGCCGGCGCGTGCAACTCCGCGTCGGTGAAGCGGGCCTGTTCCTCCATAACGAGCTGCCCCAACTCCCGCTTGATGGCGTTGAACTCGGCGCTGGCGGGGTCGCGCGGGCGGGGCATGGGCACCGTCACGTCGCGCTTGATGCGGCCGGGACGGTAGGTCATCACGAGGATGCGGTCGGCGAGGTAGATCGCCTCCTCGATGGAGTGGGTGACGAAGACGATGGTCTTCCGGTCCTCGGCCCAGATCCGCAGCAACTCGTCCTGCAGGGTCCGCCGGGTCAGGGCGTCGAGGGCGCCGAAGGGCTCGTCCATCAGCATGACCGGCGGGTCGAGGGCGAGGATGCGGGCGATGGCCACCCGCTGCCGCATGCCGCCGGAGAGATCCTTCGGGTAGCGCTTCAGGAAGTCCGACAGGCCGAGCTTCTGCGTGATGCGCGCCACCGTCGCGTCCGCCTGGGCGCGGGACACGCCCTTCACGTCGAGGCCGAAGCGGACGTTGTCCTCCACGCTCATCCACGGGAACAGGGCGTATTCCTGGAACACCATGCCCCGGTCGGGGCCCGGCTCACGCACCGGCTGGCCGCCGACGGTGATCGCGCCCGTGGTGAGCGGGGTGAAGCCCGCCATGGCGTTGAGCAGGGTGGACTTGCCGCAGCCCGAGGGGCCGAGCAGGCACAGGAACTGCCCCTCCGGCACCGTGGCGGTGATGTCCTGGAGGGCGGGAACGCCCGAGGCTCCGCTGCCGAACACCTTGACGGCGTTCGAGACGACGATCTCTGCCGACATGATGTCCTACCGCTCCAGGCCGCGGTGCCACCGCAGCAGGTGGTCGTTCAGGCGGCTCATGGCGCCGTCGATGATCAGGCCGAGAACGCCGATGGTCAGCATCCCGCCGATGATCTTGTCCGACCACATGTATTCCCGCGCCTCCAGGATGCGGTAGCCGAGCCCGTCGGAGACCGCGATCATCTCGGCGACGATCACCACGATGAAGGCGGTGCCGATGCCGATCCGCATCCCGGCCAGCACGAAGGGGCTGGCGGCGGGCAGGATCACCCGGCGGAACAGCGTCCACTGCCCCGCGCCCAGGTTGCGGGCGGCGCGTATGTAGATCGAATCGACCTGCCGGACGCCCGCGATGGTGTTCACGAGGACCGGAAAGAAGGTCCCGAGCGCGATCAGGAACAGGGCCGGCGGGTTGCCGAGCCCGAACCAGACGATCGCGAGCGGAATGTAGGCGATGGGCGGGATCGGCCGCAGCACCTGCAGCAGCGGGTTGAACAGGGCGTAGAGCCTGTCGCTCGTGCCCAGCAGCAGACCGATCGGCACCGCGAGCCCGGCGCCGATGGCGAAGCCCGCGAGCACCCGGCCGAGGCTCGATACCGCGTCGTGCGGCATCTCTCCGGAGAGCAGCCACGACCAGTAGCTTCCCTCCTGCGGGTTGTAGGGAAGGGCCGGCTGCAACCCGGCCCACCACTTCACCGCCACCGACGAGGGCGGAGGCAGCACCACGGGGGAGACCACCCCGGTGCGGCTCATGACCTCCCAGAGGAGGAGGAGCGCCACCGGGACGAGGAGGCCGCGCAGGGTCGAGGCCATCGGCTCAGTTGACCTTCAACTCGGCCTTGGCCTTCTCCAAGAGATCGAGCTTGACCCACTCCGCATCCGATTTCGGCGGATTCTGCATCTTGCCCAGGCCGTATTTCACCATGTAGTCGGCCGTGGTCTGCATGTGCCCGGCCGGCATCACGTAGGTGTAGCTGGCATTGGCCATGCCGTCGCGGAAATCCTGGGACGACAACTGGCCCTTGAAGACCTGCTCGCGCACGTATTTCTCGGCGAGGGCGGGATCGTCGATGAAGGCCTTCGTCGCGGCCACGAAGAGGTTCAGGACCTTCTGCGCCACCTCCGGCCGCTCGGTGTACATCTTCTCGGTCATGACCAGCGGACGCACCGGCTTGCCGATCGGCGTATCGTAGGGCTTCACCAGCTCGACGCCCCAGCCGGCGCTGATGGCTTGCGTGGATTGCGGCTCCGATTGGCAGATCACGTCGACGTATTTCTGCGCGAGCGCTTGGTTCAGGTCGGCGTAGTTGTTGAAGTAGGTGAGCTGCACGTCCTTGCCGGGCCGCTCGGACCACGTCATCCCGTGCTTGTCGAGTTCGGCCAGCAGCATCAGGTCCTGCGTGCCGCCCCGGACCGTGGCGACCTTCAGGCCCTTGAGGTCGGCTGCGGTCTTGGCGGGCAGGTCCGGCCGCTTGAGGATGCGCACCCCGCCATCGGCGAAGCCCGCCACCACGAGGAGCTTCACGCCGTTGCCCCGGGCAGCCACAGCGCCGTCGCCGCCGGAGGCCGCGATGTCGATCTGGTCCACGGCCATGGCGGGATAGATGTCCGCACCCTTGGCGAACTGGCGCTCGTCGATCTTGAGGCCGAATTTCGGGGCGATCTCCTTCATGTAGGAGATGGCGCCGTAATGGGCGAATTTCAGGTTTCCGAGGCGGACGACGTCGTCTGCGCGGGCCGGCGCGGCGAGTGCCGCCGCGATGGCGCAAGCCGTCAGCAGATGTTTGATCACACGAGCTCTCCCCAGAACTGGACCTTGTTTCTCCGGCCTTCTTCGCGGGCCGTCCGTGTCAGGGGTATATCGCTTCGGCGGCCAAGTTAATCCCGCGGCGGGCGGTGGAGCACGCTTTCCCGGACAATCGGCGCGGGGTCCGTGACACGCTCCGGCCTAAGGCGACGCCGTGCCGATCGGCGCGCCGCCGCAATTCATATGCGCCGGGTTAGTGGAGACGACGCCGGCATTGCATCCCGGCGTCGTGCCCACGAAGAGCGGCGTGCCCCCGCCCCCCGGCCCGACGAACCCGATCGGCCGCGCGGTGCCGTTGAGATGGCGTGGATTCGTCGTGACGACGCCGGCGGAGCCCCTCGGGGACACGGTGACGTAGAGGGGCGTGGGGGTCTGCTCCGTTCGCTCACCGGAGGTTGCACCGATCGGCGCCGTGTCGCAGCGCCGGAAGTCCGATCTGACCGTCACGATGCCTGCGTTGCAGTTCGGCCGCGTCCCCACATAGAGGGGCACGCCGCTCCGGGCTTCGCGGGCAGGGTCCGCCTCCGGCTCCTGGCCGAAGGGAGCCGTTTCCCGGTTCGCCTCGACCGGCACTGCCTTCGCCCCCTTGTGCGGCGGGCCCGGCTGGCCGGTGAGAGCCGTGCGCAGGGCGCTCATGCCCGCGGTCACGTCCTCCAGGGTCCCGATCAAGGCGAAGCAGGTATAGGTGTAGGTGCCCGCCGGGATGGCGCCCTCGCGGAAGACGCAGTTCCACTTCACGGTGGCGTTGCCCTCGCCGGGCAGGTGCGAGAAGTCGAATCGGCCGTAGCCCACATTCTGCCCTTTCTGAGGAAGATCGGGGCTGTAGACGCCGAGCGCCCGCGATCCGTCGGGCGTCGACAGGATCACCGGCTTGGCCTGCTCGCCCATGCCGGGTTCCAGCGGCTGCAGATCGCCCGTGGCCGGATCGTAGGTCCAGAACCGGGAGAACGTCCCCGGCATGTAGGCGGTGGCGGCCTCGAAGGTCGCTTGGCTGTGGGCCGCGGCGGTCGTGAAGGCCGCATGGTAGGCGATGGCGTTGGGCACACCGCCCGCCCCCAGCGTGATGCGCTTGGCCAGCACGTCGTCGGAGCGCGGCGAGCCGTAGCTGCCGGGTCCCTTCGGGCAGTTCTCAGACCGCTCCCCCGGCCGCATCCAGTAGGCCATCACCGTCCGGGTCTCGAGGCGGCCCGGCGCGGTGCCGAGATGGGTCAGGAGGCTGGTGCTGGTGGGGCCCGCCCCGTCGGCGTTGCTGCCCGCCTCGGTCGGGTTCAGGCACTCGCCGAACCCGTCGTAGGAGGAGGCCGACTGCAACTCCCGCCCGTGGTCGTAGGCATTGATGAACTGCGTGCCGCCCCAGGTCAGGCTGTCCACGGCGCCCGCCGTCCGGCTGGAGACGCCCACGGTGATCGGCGAGCCGTTGAAGGTCGTACTGATCGAGGCCCGCCCCTCGGCTTCGGGCCACGCGATGTCGGGGGCATCCTCCGCCCGGGCGGGAATCGCGGCGAGGGCGAGGGCGGCGAGTGCCGGCAGGAGGGGGGCGAAGGGGCGCAGGAGGGCTCTCCATGGAATGAACGGGCCAGCCGAAGCGTCGCCCCTGTCGGCTGAAGATGGTCGACAATCGCCTTCGACCGCAAGGCGATCCCACCGAGGCCCCCCGGCGTCGCCGGGGAGAAGCGCCACGCGGTCCGGCCCTACTCCGCGGGCACCGCCTCGCCCCGTGCCGGCTGGGTCGACGGCGCGGCGGGGCCGTCCGCCGTCCGCGCCAGCACCTCCCGAGCCGCGTCCACCTCGCGCTGGCGGTTCCACAGGGCCGCGTAGATCCCGTCGCGCTCCAGCAACTCGGCATGGGTGCCGCGCTCGGCGATGACGCCCTTGTCGAGGACGAGGATCGCGTCGGCGTTGACGACGGTGGAGAGGCGGTGGGCGATGACCAGCGTCGTGCGCCCCTGGGCCACCCGGTCGAGGGCGCCCTGGATCTCGGCCTCGGTGAAGGAGTCGAGGGCCGAGGTCGCCTCGTCGAGGACGAGGATCGGCGGCCCCTTCAGGATCGTGCGGGCGATGGCGACGCGCTGCTTCTCCCCGCCCGAGAGCTTGAGGCCGCGCTCGCCGACGGGGGTGTCGTAACCCTCCGGCAGGCCGGAGACGAAGCGGTCGATCTGCGCCAGCCGCGCGGCCTCGCGCAGCTCCGACTCGTCGGCATCGGGGCGCCCGTAGCGGATGTTGTAGCCGATCGTGTCGTTGAACAGCACCGTGTCCTGCGGGACCATGCCGATGGCAGCCCGCAGGGATTCCTGCGTGACGGCCGAGATGTCCTGGCCGTCGATGGTGATGTGCCCGCCCTGCGGCTCGTAGAACCGGAACATCAGCCGCGAGAGGGTCGATTTGCCCGCCCCCGAGGGGCCGACGATCGCCACCGTCTGGCCCGGGAGCACCTCGAAGGAGACGCCGCGCAGGATCGGCCGGTCCGCGTTGTAGGCGAAGCGCACGTCCTCGAACCGCACGGTGCCGCCGGAGACGGCCAGCGGCTTCGCCCCCGGCCGGTCGGCGATCTCGGGGTTCTGCCCAAGAATGCGGAACATGTCGTCGATGTCGATGAGCGCCTGTTTGATCTCGCGGTAGATCATGCCCATGAAGTTCAGGGGCATGGAGAGCTGCACCAGCAGGGTGTTGGCCAGCACGAAGCCGCCGATGGTGGTGCGCCCGGCCAGGATGTCCCGGGCGGCGAGCCACATCACGGCGGTCATGCCCGCCGTGAAGATCGCCGCCTGCCCGGCGTTCAGGACGGCCAGCGACACGTAGGTCTGCGTCGAGGCCTTCTCGTACTGGGCCATGGAGACGTCGTAGCGGGCGGTCTCGCGGGTCTCGGCGCCGAAATACTTCACCGTCTCGTAGTTCAGGAGCGAATCGACCGCCTTGGTCTGGGCGTCGGTGTCGGAGGCGTTCATCCGGCGGCGGATCGCGATCCGCCACTCCGTCGCCTTGTAGGTGAAGCCGAGATAGGCCGCGACGGTGAGGAAGGCGGTCAGCGCGTAGAGCCAGTCGAACTCGTAGGCGAGGATCGCCAGCACCAGCACGAACTCGACGATGGTGGGCACGAGGTTCAGCACCAGCAGGCGCGACAACTCCTCGATTCCCGAGCGGCCCCGCTCCAGCACGCGGGTCAGGCCGCCGGTCTTGCGCTCCAGGTGGAAGCGCAGGGACAGGGCGTGCATGTGCGCGAAGGTCTGGAGGGCGAGGCGGCGCACCGCGTGCATCGCCACCCGGGCGAACAGCCCGTCGCGGACCTGGGTGAGGAGCGCCATGGCGATCCGCGACAGGCCGTAGAGGCCGATGAGCAACATCGGCGCAGCCACGAGCCCGGCGGGCACGCCGTGATCGCGCCCGCCCACCGCCGCCACGAGGGAATCCGTCGCCCACTTGAAGGTGAAGGGCGTGACCATCGTCACGCCCTTGGCCAGGATCAGCAGGCCGAAGGCGAGGAAGACCCGGCGCTGAAGATCCGGCCGCCCGTGGGGCCAGAGGTGCGGCCACAGGCGGCGGTAGGTGGCGATCAGGCCGGGACGCACAACCGGCGCCGTCCCGCTCGGGGACGCGGTATCATCGGACATGGGCTGGGATTCAGGAGGAACGACGGCCCCCATATAGGCGCAACGAGCCGCCCGCGCACTGCGCGCCGGTCATGGGTGTCCGGAGGGCGAGCCCTCCAGCGGGTCCGGGGCGGAGCCCTGCCAACCCCAGGGGCGCCGCCCCTGGACCCTGCCGAAGGACTTGGTCCTTTGGAACACCGTGTGTCAGCCCCGGCCCTCCATGGGGAGGACGAAGGTCTGGCCCGGATAGATCAGGTCGGGATCGCGGATCTGGTCCTGGTTGGCGTCGTAGATCACGGTGTAGCGCCGGCCGCGCCCGTAGGTCCGCTTGCTGATCTGCCACAGGCTGTCGCCGCGGGTGATCTTGGCCGTGGTGATGGCGGGAACGTAGACCGCGCCGGGGCGGTCGGCCTGCCCGTCGTCGTCGCGTCGGGGGGCGGTGGCGGCCATCTCGCCGGGCGTGGCGCCCGTCGCCCCGCCCGATCGGGCGACCGCCGTGTCGCCGCCGGGGCCGGTCCCGTTCGGCGGCTCCGCGGCGGTGCCGTTCGACGGGGGCGGCGCCGACTTGCCCGCCTGCGGCGCGGTCGCGCCGGCCTGAGGCGGTGCCTTGGCCGTCCGCGCCGGGTCGGCCGGGGTGTTGGCGGCCTGCCGCGTGTCGCCCGGCCCGGCGACCGGCTCCGGCATCACGAAGGCCACCTCGGCCCGATGCGCGACCTTGCCGGTGCCCGGATCGACCTCCTCGACACGCACCTTGTACCGCCCCGGCGAGATGCCCCGGCCGATGGTGAAGGTCACATGCCCGTCGGCCCCGACCTTGGCCGGGGTGATCAGCGTGTCGTTGAGGTAGAGGCGCACCTGGGTGCCGGCGATCCCGACGCCCGAGATGTAGAGGCGCCCGGTGGGCTCCGCATCGACGCTGACGATCCGCAGGGGCGCGACCTGCGCCTGCGCCGTCTGGGCTTGGGGGGGCTGGGCCTGGGATGTCAGGGCTTGGGAGTCCTCGGGCTGCCCCGTTCCAGGCCGCCCGGCCGCCGTCCGGGCACCGTCCGGCTTGGCGGCCTCGGTCGCGCCGGGCGCCGCCGGAGCCTGCGCCATGGCGCCCGGCTGGGACAGCACCACGGTCGGCGCGTCGGGGCTCGTCAGCGCCACGAGGGGCTGCGTGTCTCCCTTGGGCGAAATCGAGATCGCGACGCTCTGCGTGGACCGGGTTTCCGTTCCGTCCGCGCTCTTCGAGCGCAGGACGATCTCGCTCGATCCCTTCGGCAGGGGCGGTGGCACGATGGCGAACTGCCCCGTCGGGTCGGCGAGGGCGCGGGCGACGGGCTGCCCGTCGACCAGCATCTCGACCACGGTGTTCGGCTTGCCTCGCCCGGCCACCACGGCGTCGCCGTTCGGCTCCACGCGGACGATGTCGAACCGGAGCGTATCCGCCGGCGCCGTCTTGTCCGGCGTGGCGGCGGAGCGGGCCGCCTGATCGCCCGGAGCGGCCGGCGTCGAGCCTTGCGCCGTCGAGCCTTGCGCTGCCTGCTCCTGCGCTGCCTGCTCCTGCGATGCCTGCCCTTGCGCGGCCTGTCCCGGCGCCGGCGGCCTCGGCGAGGCCCCGTCGGGCGCCGCGGCGGATGAGTCCCGGTCCCCGGTGCCCGGCGGCACGGCGGGGATGTCGGCCAGGGTCGAGGGCTTGGCGGCGCCCGGGGGTGAATCCGGCCCGCCGGTCAGCCCGCGCAGCGGCAGGCCGCCGTCCCAGAAAAGGGCGGCGACGATCCCGAGGCCCGCCAGCAAGCCGGCGAGTGCCAGGACGATTCCGTGCCGCACCCTCCGCGTCGTCACCACGCTCACCTCCTCGCACCGCCCCGGCGTCGAGGAGCGGGCCACGCGAAACTCGCTCGCCGACGGGGCTGAAACCCGTCGACGGCCACGCCCATAATACCGTACATGGGGCTGACACCAAGCCGCCCCGCCGCAGAGGCCGGAGAATCCTGCGGAAACTCAGCACTTTGGCGCGAAAACCGCCAGTTGTGGGATCACCCGGGGCGGCACGGAAGACGGGCAAAGGAGAGGGCCGCATGGCCTCTGTGAGGACGGTCTGTGTCTTTTGCGGCTCCGGGTTCGGCAAGGACCCCGCCTTCCGCGAGGCCGCGCAGGCGCTCGGCACCGCCCTGGCGCAGGCCGGCATGGCTCTGGTCTATGGCGGCGGCGATGTCGGACTGATGGGCACCGTCGCCCGGGCGGCGCTGGAGGCGGGCGGGCACGTCACCGGCATCATCCCGGATTTCCTCCAGGCCCGCGAGAACATGCTGGAGGCGGTCCACGAGACGATCGTGGTGCCCGACATGCACACCCGCAAGCGCCTTATGTTCGAGCGCTCCGACGCCTTCGTGACCCTGCCGGGCGGGATCGGGACCCTGGAGGAACTCGTCGAGCAGCTCACCTGGGCGCAGCTCGGGCGGCACAAGAAGCCGGTGGTCCTCGTGTCGGTGGCCGAATTCTGGGCGCCCCTCCTCTCCCTGTTCGATCACATGCGCGCCCACGGCTTCATCCGCGAGGGGCTCGATCTCAGCTACCTCGTCGCGCAGGAGGCCTCCGCCGTCGTGCCGATGCTCCAGGCCACCGGCCACGAGCGCGACGACCGCGCCGAGACCCTCATCACCCAGCGGATGTAAGCGCCGGGCCGGCGGGGGCGTCGCCGCCTTCCGTCGCACGATTGCCGTCTCCCCTCGTTCCCGAACGCCCCGCCGCCGGTGCGAGCACCGTCGGAACAATCCGGGGTCGACGCTCTGTCTGTGAATATCCGGCCGCCCTCGGGCCGGAGCCGGTCGAGGGGGCTACGCAGCTCCGACTTTGCGAGCGGAAGCGAAGCGATCCAGGACAGCGGGACGTCTCAAGCCTCGGTGCTTCCCTGCATTGCTTCGCGTTGCTCGCAATGACGAAGACGCATGGTGGAGTTGCGGTTTCCGGCAGTCGATCCGAGGGCGATGGATCGTCTTTTTTCAACTATAGATAGATAATTATTGAACTTACAACCTATATCTATGTATTTGTCTGAAAATTCGGGTCATGGACCGACGCAGATAGCCCGAAAATCTTGACTCGCCGGCCTGCGGGGATCCTTTCTGCCGCCGCACTGGGTCCGGACGCATTCCCGATGAGGCACGGCTTCTCGCTTATTCCCCTCGCGCTGGTCGCGGCGTTGGGCGCGGCGCCCGCCGCGGCGGAGACCTACCTGACCGTGGCGCAGGCGCAGGCGATCCTGTGTCCGGGGGCGGTCCTCACGCCCGTCACCGTCACCCTGACCGACGAGCAGGCCGCCGCCATCGAGGCCGATTCCGGGGTCGGCGTCCGCAGCCGCCAAGTCCGGGCCTTCAAGGTGTCGAGCGGCGGGTGGATGGTCGTCGACGAGGTGCCCGGCGAGCACGCGGCCCTGCCGATCGCCGTCGCCTTCGACCGGCGCGGCGCGGTGCGTGGCGTCGAGATCCTCGAGGACCGGGAGCACGACGGCGACGGCGTGCGCGATCCGGCGTGGCGGGCGCAGTTCGTCGGCAAGCGGCGGGGTGCCCCCCTGCGGCTCGGCGGGGATATCCGGCCCATCGCCGGGGCGCTCGTCTCCTGTCGGCGCATCGCCGACGGCGTAAGGCGGCTGCTCTCGACCCATGCGATCGCGTTGAGCGCGGGCTGAAGGGGCTCCGTCCGGCGCCCTCCGAGACCTCTTACTTCACGCCGGCCAGCATCGTGACGCCGAGGACGAGGACGAAGGCGGCGGCGACGAGTTCGAGGCCCCCCATCGCCAGGGTGCCCGCCCGCCCGCGCCCGCCCGCGAGGGCCAGGGCGATGCGCTTGGCGAATACGGCGAGGGCGGCGAGGGCCGTGGTGGTGAGGGCGGTGCCCGCCGCCATGGCCAGCACGGCGAGGATACCCGCCGGGGCCACGCCCTGCGACAGGGCGAAGACCAGCACCAGTACCGCCCCGGCGCAGGGCCGCGAGCCCGCTGCGAGGACGATGCCCACGCCTTCGCGCCATGTGCGGACCCCCGCGGCGGCGCGGGCATCGGGGACGTGGGCGCAGTCCGGCCCGCAACCGGCGGGCGTGCCGCCCGCGAGCTGGCCCGCCTTGCGCCATGTGAGTGCCAGCCCGGCCACCGCCACGAGGGCGAAGCTCGCCGTCTCGATGAGGGTGCCCGCCCGGGTCATCGTGGCAGCGGTGGCGTTGAGGAGCAGGCTGCCGATCCCGACGAGGGCCATGGCGACGAGGGCCTGGAGCAGGGCCGCGCAGGCGCCGAGCGCGCAGCCCCGGCGGAAGGCCCGCTCCCCGGCCATGATGTAGCCTGCGATCACCGCCTTGCCGTGGCCCGGCCCGGCGGCGTGGAACACGCCGTAAGCGAAGGCGAGGCCGATCAGCGGCGTCCAGTCCCCGCCGCCCTTGAGGGCGGAGACGGCCGCGTTCATCGCCCGGGAAAAGCTCGCCTGCAGTGACAGGATCAGCCCGCCGAGCCCGGTGGCGGCGGGGGCCGCCTCGCGGAAGCCGATGCCGAAGGGGGAGCGCGGCGGCGGCGCGGCGAGGCCCGGCGCCACGAGCCACGCCAGCAGGCCGACGAGGACCGAGGCGAGGGCGATCGCCCCCGCCATGAGCGCGAGGCGCCGCGTCAGCCGGGAGGCCGGGGCGGCGGCGGAGATCCCGGCGCCTACGGACATGCCACGATCACCCGGTTTGCGAATTGCTCGCCGTAGTTGGAGGCGGCGGTGAGCGCCTCGAAGAAGGCCTCGCTCATGCCGGTCTTGCCCCCGGCCGCGTCGGCGACCTTCGCCCCGTCGCCCTTGGGCCGCGTGACGGTGGCGGTGCAGCCCTGGGGCGCCCCGGCGAGGGTGACGGCGTCGGCCCCCTCCGCGAAGGCGAAGGACACGAAGTAGGTCGGATCGTAGACCTCCATCGCCGCCACGCCCCGGCCGGGGGCCGCCGGGGTCTTGAGAGGCAGGAGGAAGCTCAGGGTGAGGGCGTTGCCCTCCATCCGCATCCCCGGCTCCTTCGGCTCCGCGAAGGCCTGTTCCTTGCCGGCGACCTTCAGCTTGGTGAAGTAGCCGAACTCGGCGAGGTTCTCGGTGTTCGTCGCCGCCAGCGGGGCGAGTTCCGCGGGGGTGAGCTTGCCGTCCTTGTCCGCGTCGAGCCCCTGCGTGACGAAGGACGAATATTCCGGGTCGAAGGACCAGGAATGGCGCACGCCCGTGACCTTGCCCTCGGCATAGACGAGTTGCGCCCGTGCCGTGACCCAGACGTGGGGGTGGGCGTGCGCGGCGGTCGCGGCGCCGAGGGCGGCGACCGTGACAATCATACCGAGAAGCCGCGTGCGTCCACCCCTCCCCCTCATCCCGAGACGGCCTCCGCCGCGCTCCGGCGCCTCAGGAAGAGGTCGTGGGGGGAAGACGAGGCGGCTTGCCGGCCAGACACTGAGGACGGGGCGGAGGGCTGCGCGAAGGGCTGCGGCGGTCGGCATGGTCGGCACGCTCGCGGCGAAGGGTGAGCGAAGGGTGAACGCGGACCTTCTCGGCGCACCTTGGGGCGAAAGCGAGGCGCGCGGGGCGGTCCACTGCCCTGTCGATCACTGCCCGGCGTCGAGGCCGAGGAGCTGGAAGCTCACCCGCAGGTCGTCGGACATGGGCACGTCGAGGCGCTCGCCGTTCGGCAGGCGCTTGAGGAACCAGCGCTCGTAGGTCCAGCGCAGCTCGCGGCTCTCGGCGAGGCGGGCAAAGGTGTCCGAGACGAGGGAGGCCAGGGCCGGGTCGTCCCGACGGAACATGATCCCGTAGGGCTCGTAGGAGAGTTTGTCCGGCAGCACGGTGAAGGAGGACCCGTCGGCGGGGTCGCTGGCGATCAGGCCGTAGAGCAGGATGTCGTCGAGGGCGAAGGCGTCGGCCTTACCCGCCTTCACCATCGCGTAGGAGGCGGCGTGGTCGGGGGCCGTCACCACCTGCGCGTCGATCTTCAGGCGGGCGAGGAGGTCGCGCACAATCCGGTCGTTGGTGGTCCCGGCGGTGACCACGACGGTGCGCCCGCCGAGGTCGCGATAGGAGGTCACGGCCGCGCCGCGCCGGACGAGAAGCTTCGTCGCGCTCACGAAGTCGATGGGGGAGAAGGCGACCTGCCGCCTCCGCTCGGCATTGGCGGTGGTGGAGCCGCATTCGAGATCGACCCGGCCGGAGGTGACGGCCTGGATGCGGGTCTCGGAGGTGACGGGCTCGTAGCGCACCTTGAGGGGCCGCCCGACCGCCTTCTGCATGTCGTCGACGATCTCGCCGCACAGGTCGATGGCGTAGCCCACCACCCGGGGCGTGCCGTCCGTCCGCTTGCCCTCGACGAAGGAGAACGGGATCGAGCTCTCCCGATAGCCGATCACGATCTCGCCGCGCTCGGCGGCGCTTTTGAGCGTTCCCGTCAGGACCTCCACCGCGAGGGCGGGCCGGGCCGCGACCAAGACGAGGGCCAGGGTGAGGATGACCCGGGAGGCGATCCGCAGCGACATTTGAACCACACTCCCTGGCGCGTTGCCGCGATGAAATTCCAAGAACGGGCGCTCCCATCCGCGGCCTCATCCTGAGGTTCCGAAGCCCTCCTCCAAGGCCGCTTCGCGACACCTCGGGATGAGGGCCGAGGGCGGGACAGGGGTCTGCTCGGCCGCCCTCGCCCTACTCCGCCGGCGCGGCCGCGCCGTCGACATGGTCGAGCCGCTGGTCGGAGGCGGCGAGCTGGCCCTCCCACTTGGCGACGGCGACGGTGGCGATGCTGTTGCCGAGCACGTTGGTCGCCGAGCGGCCCATGTCGAGGAACTGGTCGATGCCGATGATGAGCAGGAGCCCCGCCTCGGGGATGTTGAACTGCGTCAGCGTCGCCGAGATCACCACCAGCGAGGCGCGGGGCACGCCGGCCATGCCCTTCGACGTGACCATCAGCAGGAGCAGCATGGTCAACTGCTGCGCCCAGGTCAGGGGGATGTTGTAGGCCTGCGCGATGAACATCACCGCGAAGGTGCAGTACATCATCGAGCCGTCGAGGTTGAACGAGTAGCCCATCGGCAGCACGAACGAGGTGATCTTGTTCGGCACGCCGAATCTCTCGAGGTTCGAGAGCAGCTTCGGATAGGCCGCCTCGCTCGACGCGGTCGAGAAGGCGAGGACGAAGGGCTCCTTGATGAGGTTCACGAGGCGGCTGATCCCCCCCGTGCCGACCAGCAGCGCGCCGACGCCCATCAGCAGCACCCACAGGCAGAGCAGGCCGAAGTAGAACATCAGCATGAACTTGCCGTAGGTGACGAGCACGCCGATGCCCTGGGTCGTGATGGTGGCCGCGATCGCCGCGAAGACGGCCACGGGGGCGAACATCATCACGTAGCCGGTGATCTTGAGCATCACGTCGGCCAAGCCCTCGATCCCCTTGGCCAGGAAGTGCCCCTTCTCGCCGAGCGCGGCCAGCGCCACGCCGAAGAAGATCGAGAACACCACGATCTGCAGGATCTCATTGTTGGCCATCGCCTCCACCGCGCTCTTGGGCACGAGGTGCGTGACGAACTCCTTGAGGGAGAGGGAGGCCGCCTTCAGGCCGGTGCCCGCCCCGGCCTCCGGCAGGGGCAAGTTCAGGTTGTGGCCCGGCTGGAGCAGGTTCACCAGCACGAGGCCGAGCAGCAGCGAGCAGAACGAGGCGCCCACGAACCACAGGAGCGCCTTGCCGCCGACCCGGCCGACGGCGGCGGTGTCGCCCATGTGGGCGATGCCGACGACGAGCGTCGAGAACACCAGCGGCGCGATGATCATCTTGATGAGGCGGAGGAAGATGTCCGACACCAGGGCGATGTAGCCGGCGATCTCCTTGGCGGTCTGCGGGTCCGGCCAGGTGATGCTGCAGGCGTAGCCGACCGCGATTCCCAGAATCATCCCCAGGAAGATGAATGTAGTCAGCCGCGATCCGGACATCCGTATCTCCCCCGTCTTCGTCCCGGCTCGCCAGGAATCGCCTTCCGGTCAGTGATGCAGGATCAGTGCCCGGCGCAAGTCCGGCCTCGGGCATCCGGCTGGCATGACAACACTTTTGTGTCACGCGGGTCCGGTCTGGCGGTAGCGCGGCGGCCGAGCCTGCGGTACGGGATTTGCGAACCGGCGGGCTGGCCGGGAGACCGGTCCGCCGCCCTGGAAGGCGGTTCGCAGGTCACCCGGCGCCCCCGAGGCCTCAAGCGGATGGATGCATGGACGTTTTCCTGCAGCAGCTCATCAACGGCCTGACGCTCGGTTCGATCTACGGCCTCATCGCCATCGGCTACACGATGGTGTTCGGCATCATCGGCATGGTGAATTTCGCCCACGGCGACGTGTTCATGGTGTCGTGCTTCATCGCGATGATCGTCTTCGTGATGCTCACGACCGTGCTCGGCCTCTCCTCCATCGCCCTCGCCTTCCTCGTGGTCCTCGTGGTGTCGATGATCCTGACGGCCCTGTGGGGCTGGGCCATCGAGCGGGTGGCCTACCGGCCCCTCCGGGGCTCCTTCCGGCTGGCGCCGCTCATCTCGGCCATCGGCGTCTCGATCTTCCTGTCGAACTTCGTGCAGGTGGTGCAGGGCGCCCGCAACAAGTCCATGCCCCCGGTGCTGTCGGGGGGCATCACCCTCGTCGAGAGCGACAGCTACAGCGTCGTCCTGTCCTACAAGCAGTGCCTGATCATGGGCGTGACGGCGGTGCTGCTCACGGGCTTCTGGTACCTCGTCCAGCGCACGCCCTTCGGCCGCGCCCAGCGGGCCTGCGAACAGGACCGGAAGATGGCCGCCCTGCTGGGGATCGACGTCGATCGGACGATCTCCCTGACCTTCGTGCTCGGCGCCGCCCTCGCGGCCGTCGCGGGGGTGCTCTACATCATGTATTACGGCGTCGTGTCCTTCTCGGACGGGTTCGTGCCGGGTGTGAAGGCCTTCACGGCGGCGGTGCTCGGCGGCATCGGCTCCCTGCCGGGGGCGGTGCTGGGCGGGCTGATCATCGGCCTGATCGAGGTGTTCTGGTCCGCCTATTTCTCCATCGAATACAAGGATGTGGCCGCCTTCTCGATCCTGGCGATCGTCCTGATCTTCATGCCCTCCGGCATCCTGGGCCGTCCCGAGGTCGAGAAGGTCTGATGGCCCGCACCGCCTCCGACGCCATGCCCGCCGCCGCCCTCCCCGGCACCGCCGCGCCGGCCGGCGCCCTGGGGGGCATCCTCCGGGACGCTGCCCTCTACGCGCTGGTCGCCTTCGGGCTCTGCGTGCCCCTCGTCGCCTACCGGACCGATCCCGGCCCGGAGGGTCTCGTCCTCGTGCCCCGCTGGGGCCTCGTGGCGATCCTGTGCGGGGCGATCTTCGTCCTGCGCCTCCTCCAGCGCCTCCTGCTGCTGCGGCGGGACGCCCGCCGGGCACTCACCGCCTCCCCCGCCCAGGCGACGGAGGCGGTGGCGGGCGAGCCCGATGCCGGCCAGAAGACCTCGAAGGTCGGCCTCAAGGTCTTCGTGGCCGTCGCCCTGACCCTGCCGGTCCTGGCGACGCTCGCCACCGGCGACCTCGCCTCCTCCCGCTACTGGATCGACCTCGGGATCCTGATCCTCACCTACGTGATGCTCGGCTGGGGGCTGAACATCGTCGTCGGCCTCGCCGGCCTCCTCGATCTCGGCTACGTCGCCTTCTACGCGGTCGGCGCCTATTCCTACGCCCTGCTCGCGACGACCTTCGGCCTGTCCTTCTGGATCTGCCTGCCGCTGGCGGGCCTGTTCGCGGGCCTGTGGGGGATGCTGCTCGGCTTCCCCGTGCTGCGCCTGCGGGGCGATTACCTCGCCATCGTGACGCTGGCCTTCGGCGAGATCATCCGCCTCGTCCTCATCAACTGGACGGACGTGACCGGGGGCGCCGCGGGGGTCTCCTCGATCCCCCGGGCGACCTTCTTCGGCATTCCCTTCACGGCTGACGAGGACGGGTTCGCGGCCAAGCTCGGCATCGAGTTCAACACGATGCACCGGGTGGTCTTCCTGTACTACCTGATCCTCGTGCTGGCGCTGATCACCAACTTCGTCACCATGCGCCTGCGGCGCCTGCCCATCGGCCGGGCCTGGGAGGCCCTGCGCGAGGACGAGATCGCCTGCCGGTCCCTCGGGATCGACACCACCGCCACCAAGCTCACGGCCTTCGCGCTCGGCGCGGCCTTCGGCGGCTTCGCGGGGTCGTTCTTCGCCGTACGGCAGGGCTTCATCTCCCCCGAGAGCTTCACCTTTCTGGAGAGCGCGATCATCCTGGCCATCGTGGTGCTCGGCGGCATGGGCAGCCAGTTCGGCGTCGCCATCGCCGCCGTGGCGATGGTCGGCGGCCCGGAATTGCTGCGCAACCTCGGCTTCCTCAGCGCCGTCTTCGGCGAGGGCTTCGACCCGAGCGAGTACCGCCTGCTGCTGTTCGGCCTTGCCATGGTGGCGATGATGGTCTGGCGGCCCCGCGGCCTGATCTCGGTGCGGATGCCCTCGGTGTCGCTGGGCGAGCGCCGGGCGATCTCCGGGGCCCATGTGAGCGAGGGGCACGGCTGATGGTGGCCCCCGTCCTCACCGTCGAGCACCTGACCATGCGGTTCGGCGGCCTGACCGCCGTCTCGGACCTCTCCTTCGAGGCCCGCACGGGCGACATCACCGCGCTGATCGGCCCGAACGGTGCCGGCAAGACCACGGTGTTCAACTGCATCACCGGTTTCTACAAGCCCACCGAGGGGCGGCTGACGCTGGCCCATGCCGACGGTTCCACGCACCTGCTGGAGCGGCTGCCCAACCATCAGGTGAACCGCACCGCGCGGGTGGCGCGGACCTTCCAGAACATCCGCCTGTTTCCCGGCATGACGGTGCTGGAGAACCTGCTGGTCGCCCAGCACAAGACGCTGATGCGGGCCTCCGGCTACACGGTGCTGGGCCTGCTCGGCCTGAAGTCCTTCCGGGACGCGGAGGCGGCGGCGATCGAGAAGGCCAAGGGCTGGCTGGAACGGATCGACCTGACGGCGCGGGCCGACGAGCCGGCGGGCGGCCTGCCCTACGGCGCCCAGCGGCGCCTGGAGATCGCCCGGGCCATGTGCACCGATCCGGTGCTCCTTTGCCTCGACGAGCCCGCCGCCGGCCTCAACCCCCGGGAATCGGCCGACCTGAACGCGCTGCTGCGCCACATCCGCGACGCGGAGGCCACCTCGGTGCTGCTGATCGAGCACGACATGTCGGTGGTGATGGAGATCTCCGACCACATCGTCGTCCTCGACTACGGCAAGAAGATCGCCGACGGCACGCCGGAGGAGATCCGCACCAACCCGAGCGTCATCGCCGCCTATCTCGGCGTCGAGGACGAGGAGGTCGAGGCGGTGGAGGCCGAGGTCGGCCTCGCCCTCCCCCATCAGGAGCACACGGCGTGAGGGCGAACCGTTGAGCGTCGCGGGCATCAACGTGCTCGTGGACGAGACCCGGGCGATCCAGGCGGGGGGCAAGCCGCCGCTGCTGTCGGTGCGCGGGGTTTCGACCTATTACGGCAGCGTCGCCGCCCTGAAGGGCGTCGACCTCGACGTCGGCGAAGGCGAGATCGTGACCCTGATCGGGGCGAACGGCGCAGGCAAGTCGACCCTGATGATGACGGTGTTCGGCGCCCCCCGCGCCCGCGACGGCAGCATCACCTACGAGGGCCGCGACATCACACGGCTGCCGACCCATGCCATCGCGCGGCTCGGCATCGCCCAGTCGCCGGAGGGCCGACGGGTCTTCCCCCGCATGACCGTGTTCGAGAACCTCCAGATGGGCGCCTCCCTCCACGGGGAGCGCCATTTCGCCGAAGATCTGGAGAAGGTCTGCGCCCTCTTCCCCCGGGTGAAGGAGCGGCTGCATCAGCGCGCGGGCACCATGTCGGGGGGCGAGCAGCAGATGCTGGCCATCGCCCGCGCCCTGATGAGCCGCCCGAAGCTGCTCCTCCTCGACGAGCCCTCCCTCGGCCTCGCGCCGCTGGTCGTGAAGGGCATCTTCGACGCGATCCGCCGCCTCAACCGCGAGGACGGGATGACGATCTTCCTCGTGGAGCAGAACGCCTACCACGCCCTGAAGCTCGCCCATCGCGGCTACGTGCTGGTGAACGGGCGCATCACCATGAGCGGGACCGGGCGCCAGCTCCTCGACGATCCGGCGGTGAAGGCCGCCTATCTCGAGGGCGGCGGCCACGGTGCGGCACCGGGAGGCGCCCATGGGTGAGGGCTTGTTGGGCGAGGGCTTCCTCTACGAGGAAGGCTCGGTCTGGCTGTTCCTGCTCGTCACCGTCGCCATGGGCGGCTGGGCCGGATGGATGGCCGCCCGGGGCATCGCCAAGGGCTGGCGGCCCTACTGGCACTGCGTGCCGGCGCTCCTCCTCGTGGCGGCGGCGGTGCGCTTCATCCACTTCGCCCTCTTCGGCGGGACGCTGCTCTCACCGCAATTCTACGCCGTCGATGCCCTCGTGGTGCTCGTGATCGGATCGATCGGCTTCCGCGCGGTACGGACCCGTCAGATGACGACTCAGTACCGCTGGCTCTATGAGAAATCCTCGCCCCTGTCGTGGAGGGAGCGCCGCTGATCCGGCGCGCCCGGCGGCCGGGTCGGCGGCCGGGCAGGCACGGGGACGGGCGCCGGTTCGGGCCGGCGCCGACGTGAGATCTCGGTTCGCCCGGGGATCCGGGTGCAAGCAGGAGACACAAGCGATGCGATCGGTACTCGTGGCGGGCGTTGCCCTCGGACTTCTGGCCTCTGGCCCGGCCTTCGCCGAGGTGAAGATCGGCGTCGGCGCGCCGATCACCGGCGGCAGCGCCGCCTTCGGCGCCCAGCTCAAGAACGGCGTCGCCCAGGCCGTGGAGGACATGAACAAGGCCGGCGGCATCCTCGGGCAGAAGGTCGAGTTCGCGGTGGGCGACGACGCCTCGGATCCGAAGCAAGGCGTGTCCGTCGCCAACAAGTTCTCGTCCGACAAGGCGAATTTCGTGGTCGGCCACTTCAACTCCGGCGTGTCGATCCCGGCCTCCGACGTCTACGCGGAATCGAACATCGTCGAGATCACGCCGGCCTCGACCAACGTGAAGTTCACCGAGCGGGGCCTGTGGAACACCTTCCGCACCTGCGGCCGCGACGACCAGCAGGGCGCGGTGGCGGGCCACTACCTCGCCGCGCACTTCAAGGGGAAGAAGGTCGCCTTCGTCCACGACAAGACCCCCTACGGCAAGGGGCTGGCCGACGAGACGCTGAAGGCCTTCAAGGCCAAGGGCGGCAAGGAGGCCCTGTATGAGGGCATCAACCCCGGCGAGAAGGACTACTCGGCTCTCGTCTCGAAGTTGAAGCAGAGCGGCGTCGATATCGTGTATTTCGGCGGCTACTACACCGAGGGCGGCCTCATCATCCGCCAGATGCGCGACCAGGGGCTGAAGGCGCCTCTGATGGGCGGCGACGGCCTCGTGGACAAGGAGCTCGTCGCCATCGCCGGCCCCGGCGCCGAGGGCACGCTGACCACCTTCCCGCCGGACGCCCGGAAGAACCCGGCCGCCAAGGACGTGGTGGCGGCCTTCAAGGCCAAGGGGATCGACCCCGAGGCCTACACCCTCTACGCCTATGCGGCGGCGCAGATCCTCAAGGAGGCGGCCGAGGGCGCCAAGACCCTCGACGGCAAGAAGGTCGCCGCCTTCATGCACCAGGGCAAGCCCTTCAACACGGTGATCGGCCCCATCTCCTTCGACAAGAAGGGCGACATCACCCGGCCCGACTACGTGATCTACCAGTGGAAGAAGGGCGCCGACGGCCAGATCGGCTACGCCGGCAACGAACTGACGCAGTAAGTCGCGGCGAGCCGGGAATAACGCCGCCGTCCTGCCGCGATGCGGGGCGGCGGTTTGCGTTGCAGAAGTGCGCTGTTCGTCAGCTATGCCTGTGGGGAAGCGGAGCCGTCCCGGTGTACAAGCATCGAAAACATGCAACATGCTGTTCGTGCAGGCACTGAGCCCCACGTCCAAGCGTCGCAACGCATGGCGGTGACGCGTCCGACCGTCCGGCTCGTCCGGCATCAACGTTGCAATGGCGTCGTCCGAGCGGACGGGCCACACCCGATCCCGCCTGCCGACATCGCTCGGCCCGTTTCAGGAGTTTCGTACTGATGCAGTTCGATTACGCTCGTCGCGGCGTCGCCGCGGCGCTTGGTCTGAGCCTCGCCCTCGCCCCCCTCGCGGCGACGGCCGAAGACCTGACCGGAACCCTCAAGAAGGTGAAGGACACCGGCGCCATCACCATCGGCTACCGCGACTCCTCCGTGCCGTTCTCCTATCTCGGCGGCGACGAGAAGCCGATCGGCTACGCCATGGACATCTGCTACAAGATCGCCGACGCGGTGAAGGCGAAGCTCGGCCTGCCGAAGCTCGAGGTGAAGCTCAACCCGGTGACCTCCGCCACGCGCATCCCGCTGATGGCCAACGGCACCATCGACCTCGAGTGCGGCTCCACGACGAACAACGCCGACCGGCAGAAGCAGGTCTCCTTCACCAACAGCCACTTCCTCACCGCCACCCGGTTCGTGTCGAAGAAGGCCAATAACCTGCACACGATCGAGGATCTGAAGGGCAAGACCGTCGTCTCGACCTCGGGCACGACCAACATCCGCCAGATCAACGAGGTGAACACCGAGAAGAAGCTCGGCCTCACCATCCTGCCGGCCAAGGACCACGCCGAGGCGTTCCTGATGGTCGAGACCGGCCGCGCCGTCGCCTTCGTGATGGACGACGTGCTCCTCGCCTCCCTCGTCGCCTCCTCCAAGGAGCCGGGCGCCTACGAGATCTCGAAGGAAGCCCTGTCGAAGCCTGAGCCCTACGGCATCATGCTCCGCAAGGACGACGCGCCGTTCAAGGCCGTCGCGGACGAGGCCACCGCCAAGCTCTACACCAGCCCCGAGGGCAAGGCGCTCTACGACAAGTGGTTCACGCAGCCCATCCCGCCGCGCAACATCAACCTCAATCTGCCGATGAGCGACGAGATGAAGAAGCAGTTCACGAAGCCGATCGACAGCCCCGATCCGGCTGCCTACTGATCGCGTGATACGATGACGGAGTCCCGCGGCTCGACCCGCGGGACTCCACGACAAACGACGGCGGGCGTGGGCTGGCGATGAACTACAACTGGAACTGGAGCATCTTCTTCGACCAGTCCCCCGAGGGGACCGGCACCTACGCGGACATGCTCCTGTCCGGCCTGCAATGGACCATCGTCACCGCCCTCTGCGCCTGGGTGATCGCGTTCTTCCTTGGCTCGCTGGTCGGCGTGCTGCGGACCCTGCCGAGCAAGACGGCGAACGCCATCGGCACGACCTATGTGGAGATCTTCCGCAACGTGCCGCTGCTTGTGCAGATGTTCCTCTGGTACTTCGTGCTGCCGGAGGTGCTGCCCCGTCAGCTCGGGGACGCGGTAAAGCAGATGCCGGACGCGCCCTTCTACACGGCGGTGGTGTGCCTCGGCTTCTTCACGGCCTCCCGCGTGGCCGAGCAGGTCCGCGCCGGCATCCAGGCCCTCCCCCGCGGGCAGCGGATGGCGGGCACGGCCATGGGCTTCACCACCTACCAGACCTACCGCTACGTGCTGCTGCCGAACGCCTACCGCATCATCCTGCCGCCGCTGACCTCCGAGTTCCTGAACAACCTCAAGAACACGTCCGTGGCGCTCACCATCGGCCTGCTGGAACTCACCGGCCGGGCGCGCTCGATGCAGGAATTTTCCTTCCAGGTTTTCGAGGCCTTCACGGCGGCGACGATCCTTTACGTCCTCATCAACCTCGTGGTCGTCGTCGCGGCGACGTTCCTCGAACGCGCCGTGGCGATCCCCGGCCAGCGCTGAGCGCGACCAGAACCCGATTCCGCTGCCACCGGCCGCCCCCCGCGGCGACACTGCGCAGGCCGAGATGCTCTCGAACTTCGATTTCTCCGTCATCCTCAAGTCCCTGCCCTACCTATTCGGGCAGGGCATGGTCTTCACCCTCTCCCTCACCGCCATGGCGGCGGCGGGGGGCGTGGTGATCGGGACGCTGCTGGCGATGGCCCGCCTGTCGGGGATTCCCGGCGTCTGGCACCTCGCCAAGGGCTACGTGGAGCTGTGCCGCTCCCTGCCCCTCGTGCTGGTGATCTTCTGGTTCTACTTCCTGGTGCCGTATATCGGCGCCTACGTGACCGGCTCGTCGACGCCGATCCAGGTCGGCGCCTTCCCCTCGGCGCTCATCACCTTCACGGCCTTCGAGGCGGCCTACTTCGCCGAGATCATGCGCGCGGGCATCCAGTCGATCCCGAAGGGCCAGACCGCCGCCGCTTCGGCGCTCGGCATGAACTACTGGCAGACCATGAGCAACGTGGTCCTGCCCCAGGCCTTCCGCAACATGCTGCCCCTCCTGCTGACGCAGACCATCGTGCTCTTCCAGGACACGTCGCTTGTCTACGTGCTCTCCCTCACCGACTTCATGGGCGCGGCCTCGAAGGTCGCCCAGCGCGACGGGCGCCTCGTCGAGATGTATATCTTCGCGGCGATCGTCTACTTCGCGATCTGCTTCTCCGCGTCCTTCCTCGTGCGCCGCCTGCAGCGCCGCGTCGCCATCATCCGCTGATCAGGGGATTCCGTCATGACCTCCTCCCCGATGCCCGCCCCGACCGCCGGTCAGCCCGCCGTCGATGCCGACCACGCTCCGAAGGATGCGGGCCTCCAGCCCGGTTCCCTCGTCTCCGGCCTGCCCAAGGCCGCCCCCGGCGAGACGATGATCGCCATCGACGCCATCAGCAAATGGTACGGCGAGTTCCAGGTTCTCACGAACTGCACCACCAAGGTCGCCAAGGGCGAGGTGGTGGTGGTCTGCGGCCCCTCGGGCTCGGGCAAGTCGACCCTCATCAAGTGCGTCAACGCCCTGGAGCCCTTCCAGAAGGGGCAGATCACGGTGGCGGGCACCAAGGTGCTCGACAAGTCCACCAACCTGCCGAAGCTCCGCTCGCGGGTGGGCATGGTGTTCCAGCACTTCGAGCTGTTCCCGCACCTGACGATCACCGAGAACCTCACCATCGCCCAGCGCAAGGTGCTGAAGCGCGATGGGGAGGACGCCAAGAAGCGCGGCCTCGACCTGCTGGCCCGTGTCGGCCTCGGCGCCCACGCGCACAAGTATCCGGGACAGCTCTCCGGGGGCCAGCAGCAGCGCGTGGCGATCGCCCGGGCGCTCGCCATGAACCCGGTGGTGATGCTGTTCGACGAGCCGACCTCCGCCCTCGACCCCGAGATGGTCGGCGAGGTGCTGGACGTGATGGTCGAACTCGCCAAGGAGGGCATGACCATGATGGTCGTGACCCACGAGATGGGCTTCGCCCGCAAGGTCGCCGACCGGGTGATCTTCATGGACCGGGGCGAGATCGTCGAGGACGCGACGAAGGACGAGTTCTTCGGCAGCCCCCGCTCCGAGCGCGCCCAGACCTTCCTGTCGAAGATCCTGCAACACTAGGTTGGGGCGGCCAGAGGGCTTGCCCTCTGGCGGGTGCGGGGCGGCGCCCTGCGAAGACCCAGGGGCCTTGCCCCTGGACCCCACTCAAGGACCCGTCCTTGGGAATCCGTTACTTGGCTTGCGACCAGTCGACCCCCGGCTCCAGCTCCGGCAAGAGGACGACGCTTTCCTGCTCGTTTGGGTCGGTGCGGGCGATGACGGCGATCACCGGTTCCGTCGCGCTCCGGTTGTAGGGCAGGTGCGGCACGCCCGCCGCGATGTAGACGAACTCTCCGGCCCCGGCGATGGCGTGGTGCTCCAGCCGCTCGCCCCAGAAGCAGCCGGACACGCCCTTCAAGACGTGGATCGCCGTCTCGTGCGCCTCGTGCTTGTGGGCATGCGCCCGCTCGCCGGGGGCGATCTCCAGCAACTGCATGTGCAGCGCCTGGGAGCCCACCGCCTCGGCCGAGATCGCCGGCCGGTAGAGGTGGCCCTGCTTGCCCCGGAACGGTGCGCTCTCCCGCACCACCATGAGACCCGGCTTGTCGGTCATCTCCGCATCCTTGTCGTCATTGCTTCGCTCCGCTCGCAATGACGGCGGCGCTTCAGTCTACAATTGGCACGCACCGCCGAGCGCATCGTTCTCGGCCTGGGTGAACAGCCGCGAGCGGATGTGGAAGCGCTTCTCGCGCCCGTTCTCCAGGGAGAACATGCCGCCCCGGCCGGGCACCACGTCGAGCATGATGTGGGTGTGCTTCCAGACCTCGAATTGCGAGCGCGAGATGTAGAAATCCGCGCCGCCGACCTGGCCGAGATGCACGTCGCCGTCGCCGACGATGAAATCGCCCTTCGGGTAGCACATCGGCGAGGAGCCATCGCAGCAGCCGCCGGATTGGTGGAACATCACCGGCCCATACTCTGCCTTCAGTTCCTCGATCAGCGCGAGCGCGGCGGGCGTGGCGGTGACGCGCAGCGGCGTTCCGTCGGCGCCGGTCTGCTCGGCGGTGGTGGCCTCGATGGTCTCCGTCGCGCTCATCTGCTCCTCCCGCGGATCTTCTTGGTATGTGCGCTCGCCCCGGCGGAAGTCCACGGGGGGCGGCGCGAATCAAAGAGGCCCCGGCCAACGCAATGGCCGGGGCCCAAGGCGGTCTCGGGGAGACTCGGCGAGGCTCAGAAGAACCCGAGCTTCTTGGCCGAGTAGCTAACCAGCATGTTCTTGGTCTGCTGGTAATGGTCGAGCATCATCTTGTGGGTCTCGCGGCCGATGCCGGACTGCTTGTAGCCGCCGAAGGCCGCGTGGGCCGGGTAGGCGTGGTAGCAGTTCGTCCAGACGCGGCCGGCCTGGATCGCCCGGCCGAAGCGGTAGGCGCGGGTCCCGTCGCGGGTCCAGACGCCGGCGCCGAGGCCGTAGAGCGTGTCGTTGGCGATGGAGAGGGCCTCGGCGTCGTCCTTGAAGGTCGTGACCGACAGGACCGGGCCGAAGATCTCCTCTTGGAAGATGCGCATCTTGTTGTGGCCGCGGAACACCGTCGGCTTCATGTAGAAGCCTTCGGCGAACTCGCCGTCCTTCACGGCGCGCTCACCGCCGGTGAGGCACTCCGCGCCCTCCTGCTTGCCAATATCGACGTAGGAGAGGATCTTCTCCAGCTGCTCGCTCGACGCCTGGGCGCCGATCATCGTGGCCGGGTCGAGGGGCGAGCCCTGCACGATGGCCTCGACGCGCTTGATCGCCCGCTCCATGAACCGGTCGTAGATCGATTCGTGCACGAGGGCGCGGCTCGGGCAGGTGCAGACCTCGCCCTGGTTGAGGGCGAACATCGTGAAGCCCTCCAGCGCCTTGTCGAAGAAGTCGTCGTCCTCGTTCGCCACGTCGCTGAAGAAGATGTTGGGCGACTTGCCGCCCAGCTCCAGGGTCACCGGGATCAGGTTCTGGGAGGCGTACTGCATGATGAGGCGGCCGGTGGTCGTCTCACCCGTGAAGGCGATCTTGGCGATGCGCGGGCTGGAGGCGAGGGGCTTGCCGGCCTCGAGGCCGAAGCCGTTCACGACGTTGAGCACGCCCGGCGGCAGCAGGTCGCCGATGATCTCCATCAGCACCAGCACGGAGGCCGGGGTCTGCTCGGCGGGCTTCAGCACGACGCAGTTGCCGGCGGCGAGCGCCGGGGCGAGCTTCCACACCGCCATCAGGATGGGGAAGTTCCACGGGATGATCTGGCCCACGACGCCGAGGGGCTCGTGGAAATGGTAGGCGACGGTGTCGTGGTCGATCTCGGAGATCGAGCCTTCCTGCGACCGGACGCAGCCGGCGAAGTAGCGGAAGTGGTCGATGGCGAGGGGAATGTCGGCGTGGGTCGTCTCGCGGATCGGCTTACCGTTGTCCCAGGTCTCGGCGAGGGCGAGGAGATCGAGGTTCTCCTCCATCCGGTCGGCCATCTTGTTCAGGATGCGGGCGCGCTCGGCCGGGGCGGTACGGCCCCAGGCCTCCTTGGCGGCGTGGGCGGCGTCCAGCGCCTTCTCCACGTCGGAGGCGTCGGAGCGGGGAACCTCGCACACCACCTTGCCGGTGATCGGCGAGGTGTTTTCGAAGTAGCGGCCGGCATTCGGGGCCGTCCACTGACCGCCGATGAAGTTCTCGTAGCGCGACGAGAACGGCGACTTCGTGCGGCTGTCGCCGAAGAATTCGGGCTTGTTCATGGGCTTTCTCCCTGGATCGGCCCGGCCTTGTTGACCGCGGCTCGTTCGGCTCGGCTCCGGGCGCAGCCAAAGCCAGATGGCCTGCTGAAGCAAGATGGACTTTTGGCCGATGCGTCCGAGGCGGAGACTACGCCTCTCCCGCGCGCTTGGCGATGGGGAGGTTCAGTGCGCCGCCAGCGCAAGGGGCAGGAGTGCGGCGGCGAGCGGCAGGGCGGCGACGGCCGCGCCCCTCAGCCAGTGGGGGCGGAAGGTGAGGCAGGCGGCCACGCCCAGCGCGGCGGCGGTGACGGCGCCCATCGCCTGCACCGGACCGAAATTCCAGCCCGCGAGGGCGATGGCGGCGTAGAGCGACAGGGCGAGGCCCGCCCAGCCGCCGACGCGCAGGGACAACGCCCTGCCCCGGGGCACCGGGCCGAGGAGAACGGTGCGGTGGTGCCTGTCGAGGCTCAGCGCCAGGGCGGCGAGGCTCGCGAAGGCGAGCGCCACGCAGACGGCGAGGCCCGCGGCGTTCATGCCCCCACCGCCTGCGCCGACTCCCGCCGGGACAGGCGGGCGGAGGGGCGGCTCGCCGTCCGGGCGGCGAGGATCAGGAGGACCGCGGCCGCCAGCATCGCCCCGTCGAAGGGCACGAATCGCGCCTCGCCCACCAAGATCAGGTCGGCCGGGACCACGGCCAGGAAGAGAGCCGCCGCGACGCCCAGCGTCGCCGGCCACGCCTGCCTACGGGGAGCGAGAAGGCCGAGCAGCGCGACGAGGGCCCAGACGCCGAAGAAGGCCCCCACCTCCCAGTTCGCCCGCCCGCCGAGGGAGAGGGGCAGCAGGCGATTCGCGAGGAAGAAGGCGGCCATGGCCGCCGGCAGGCCGGCGATGGTCCCGATGTTGAGGATGCGGACCACGCGAAGCCCCAACCCCTCCGGGGCCGCGTTCTTCGGTGCCCGCGCCACCGTCCAGAGCACGAGGCCGGAGGCGACCGTCGCCGCGCCCATCAGGCCGCACAGAAAGAACAGGATGCGCAAGGCGGGGGCCGCGAAATGCGCCTCGTGCAGGCCGAGCATCACCGCCGCGGTGCGGGTCGCCCCGCCCGCCTCCCCGACCCGGGCCCATTCGGCCCCGGTGACGGCGTCGTAGGCGATCTGCGGATGCAGGTGGGCGAGGCCGTGGGGTTCCTCGAAGACGGCGCTGACAGTGGCGGCGGCGTCGCCGGGCGCGGAGACCAGCAGGGTCTCGGGCAACTCCCCGCCCGCCTGCTCGGCCCGGGTCACGAACGCGCCGAGGGGCAGACCGGCGCCGGGCTTGCCCGCGGGCGGCCTGTATTTCGTCATCATGCCCGCCTCCTCCGAGTAGAGGGGGAGGTTGCCGTGGTAGGCTGTCTCGACGCCCCAGGGCATCAGCATCGTGCCGAGGGTGACGAGGCCCGTATAGGTGATCATCAGGTGGAACGGCAGGGCGAGCACGCCGACGAGGTTGTGCCCGTCGAGCCATGCCCGCTGCCGCGACCTGTCCGGGCGGAAGGTGAAGAAGTCCGCGAAGATCCGCCGATGGGTGACGATGCCTGAGATCAGCGCGATCAGCAGCACCATGGCGCAGGCGCCCACGATCCAGCGGCCCCAGAGGGAGGGCAGGCCGAGCTCGAAGTGGAAGCGGTAGAGGAAGTCGCCGCCCATCGTGCCGCGCGCCTTGGTCGGCTCACCCGTCACCGGATCGAGGAGCGCGTGGTGGAACGGCCCGTCGAAGGTCTTCCACCAGTAGACCTCGGTCAGCGGCGTCTCCGCCTTGGGCAGCGTGACCATCCATCCCCCCGGCTGGTCCATTTGCCGGGCGAGGAAGGTGCCCGCCACCGTGGCCGCCTGCGCCGCGTCGATGGGCGTCTCGGCCAGCTCGGGGCGCATCCAGCGGGAGATGTCGTCCTTGTAGTAGCTCGCGGTGCCCGTGATGAAGACTGCGAATAGCACCCAGCCGACGACGAGGCCCGCCCAGGTGTGCAGCCACGCCATGGCGGGGCGGAAGCGCTTGGGCTCGCTCATGTGGGATTCCCCGGGGAGAAGCCGCCCGCCAGCCAGAGGCCGGCCGCGAGCAGGACCGCGCAGGCGGCGAGCCCGGCGGTGGCGCGGGTGAGGGAGGCTGCGGCGAAGACGAAGACCACCGCGCCGGCCATCACCGCGAAGCTCGCCAGGGTCGCGGCGGAGACCGCCTCGGCCCGCGGCAGCGGAAGGACCAGGGCGGCGAGGGCCGTGGCGAGGCCGGCCACGGCGTAGCCCCCGAGGGCCGCCAGCAGGACCCGCCCGGCGATGGCCAACCCGTCGCGCCAACGCGTGGCGCCCCCGCGGGAGGAGGGTTCGGGCGGGACGCCGGTGGAGCGCGTGTCGCTGGCCATGGCGTCGGGTAGCAGCGGGCGGCCGCCCCCCGCAATCGCTATCTTTCGGAACGATTCCAACTCACCGCCAAGCACTTGGCGGATGTCGGGAAGGTCACGCGGCGGTGGGTGGCGGCGCTCACCGGCCGGGCGCGGCTCGCCCGGTTCCTGACCGGCGCAGGGCTGAGGCCGCCGCGGAGGCGCTCGGCGGCAGGCCGTCGCCGGAGGTGTCGGCGGCGAGGGGGAGCGCCGCCGATGCGGGGGCCTTCGCCATGCCCTTCGACTCCTCGTGTCCCCAGCCGTAGCCGGCATTCACGCCGGCATAGAAGCCGGTGAAGGTCTCGGCCTGGGCGGTGACCGGGGGGAGCAGGAGGCTGCCCACCAGCGGCACGACACGCAGTGTTAGGAGGCGGACCATGGGGACCCGGCTGTACACAAGCAAACGGCGGCCCCTGAGGGCCGCCGTTCGAAGGTCGGAGAGGATCGCGGCGGCAAGAAGGCGCCGCGATTCAGGGGGCTCAGCCGTCGACGTTGATGGACGAGGCCTCGCGGCCCTTCATACCCTCGACGACGCCGAGCGTGACCTGCTGGCCCTCGGCCAGGGAGTCGAGCCCAGCGCGGGCGAGCGCCGAACGGTGGACGAACACGTCCTTGCCGCCGTCGTTCACGGAGACGAAGCCGAAGCCCTTCGCCGGGTCGTACCACTTCACGGTGCCGACCATCTCGGTGGACGGGCCGGCCGGGGGACGCCCGCCGCCGCCGCCGCCGCCGAAGCGGTCGCCGCCGCCGAAGCGATCCCCGCCACCGAAGCCGCCGGTGCGCGGACGGAACTCGCGACGCGGGGCCGGAGCCTCGGCCGTCGAGGTGTCGACGCTCGTCACGCTCGTGACCTGCGGGCCCTTCTGGCCCTGGGCGGTCGTGACCGTCAGCTTGGTGCCGGGCATCAGGTCGTCGTGACCTGCCGCCTCGACCGCGCGGATGTGGAGGAAGGCATCGCCGCCGCCGTCACCGAGTTCGACGAAGCCGAAGCCCTTCTCCTTGTTGAACCACTTTACCGTGGCATCACGCTCAGGACCGGAGGGGGCCGGAGCCGCGCCGCGCGCCGGGCCGCGGTCGAAGCCGCCACCACCGCCGCCGCCGTAGCCGCCACCACCACCACCGTATCCACCACCGCCGCCGCCGCCGTAGCCGCCGCCGCCGTATCCACCCGAGGGAGCCTGATCAGGCCAGCTCGGTCCACCCTCATCGAAGCCGCGCTTCTGCGGCCCTCTGAAATCACGACCACGTCCCATTAGAAGCTCGCAAAAACCGTCCGCCGCCTGTATTTTCAATACAACGTCGATCATCCCGGAGGAGCGACGTTCCGCACCGTGCATTACCCGTGGTCGCGGTAACCAAGAATAACGCCTCAGTCCTGACGCAATCGGGCCTTGACCGCAAGGTCCTTTTAGGCCCAAACGGCGCGGTTTCGTCACTTTCCGCAGTGCGTCATCGCGCGGCGCGTGAGTGGCGTTAGCAAAATGCAAAGTGGGGTCGGGTAACGTCGCGACTGGACGACGCACCCGATGATCGCGACACCCACCTTCCCCGACCTCTCCGCCCTCGTCGTCGACGAGAGCCTCTACATCCGCCGGATCGTGCGGGACATGCTGATGCGCGTGGGCATCAAGCGCGTCCTGGAGGCGCCGGACGGGGCGGAGGCCCTCGGCGTCCTGGCCGAATCGAAGCCGGACATCGCGATCATCGACTGGGATCTGTCGATTCTCTCCGGCGAGGAGTTCATCCGCCTCGCCCGCACGCCGTCCACCTCTCCCTGCCCCACCCTGCCGATCATCCTGATGCTGGCCCAGCCGCGCCGGAACGTGGTCGATCGCGCCGTCGGGCTCGGCGTCAACGAGATCATCGCCAAGCCCTTCTCGCCCAAGACCCTGTGGTCGCGCCTGGACGAGATCATCAACCGGCCCCGCCCCTATTCCCAAGTGAAGAGCCTGCTGCGGCCGATCCCCCGCGCCGCCGGGCTGAAGGCCTTCGCGTGAGGCGCCCCCGAGGCGCGGATCGCCCTCCCGCGAGGAGAAAAGCGCGGGCCGCGCCGGGAGATGGGGGCGATCGGCCGTCCCGGGGCGGATCAGCCGTTGCAACTCCTGCCCGACCCTGTAGGCTTCAGGGCAAGTGAGGCCGGGTCGCCCGGCCGATGAGGGATCGACGGCCGGGCCGATGAGGGACGAGACCGCCGCGGCCGCGCCGGCCCGTTCCGTGAACGGCCTGGGGCCGCTCCATACGCCGACCCTCTACGCGGGGCGCGAGCGCCGGCAGAGCTATGCGGCCCTCGACCTCGGCACCAACAACTGCCGCCTGCTGATCGCGGAGCCGACCTATGGCGGCTTCCGGGTGATCGATGCGTTCTCGCGCATCGTGCGCCTCGGGGAGGGCCTGGGCACCTCGGATCGCCTGAGCGAGGCCGCCATCGAGCGCACCGTCGAGGCCCTGCGAATCTGCCGGGCCAAGATGCAGGCCCGCCGGGTCCGCCGGGCCAAGGTAATCGCCACCGAGGCCTGCCGGCTGGCGGTGAACGGGGCGGATTTCGTCGAGCGCGTCCGCCAGACGGTCGGCCTCGACCTCGAGATCGTGGACCGCCAGACGGAGGCCTACCTCGCCGTCACCGGCTGCGCCGCCCTCGCCGACCCGCGGGCCGAATCGGTCGTGATCTTCGACATCGGCGGAGGATCGACCGAGATCGCGTGGCTCGACGGCGCGGCCACCAACCCCTCCACCGACCCGACCCTGCGGATCCGCGCCTGGGATTCCCTGCCCGTGGGCGTCGTCACCCTCGCCGAGCGCCATGGCGGGGCCGAGGTCACGCGGCGGATGTTCGAGGGGATGGTCGAGGAGGTGGCGGAGAAGCTCGCGGGCTTCGCCCTGCGGGCGGCGGCGGCTTCGACGGCCCAGCATTTCCACCTCCTCGGCACCTCGGGCACCGTCACCACCATCGCGGCCATGCACCTGCGCCTCGCCCGCTACGAGCGGCGCCGGGTGGACGGGCTCTGGATGAGCGATGCGGAGGTCGCCACCGCCATCGACGACCTGCTCGACACGCGGCTGGAACAGCGGGCGGAGAACCCGTGCATCGGCCGGGACAGGGCCGACCTCGTGCTCGCTGGCTGCGCCATCCTGGAGGCGATCCGCCGGGCCTTTCCGGCCGAGCGCCTGCGGATCGCCGACCGGGGCCTGCGCGAGGGGCTTCTCGTCAACATGATGCGCGAGGATGAGGTATGGTCGCGCAAGCCGGTGCGCTGAGCGCGCGCCCGCCACGGAGCCGACGAAGGGGTTCATGACTGACAGGCGCGGAGGTTTGGGCTCCACCGGGGGCGTGCGCGGCGATCTCAAGCAGCGGGTGAAGACCGCGCGCAAGCGCACCGTCTCGCAGACCCGCTGGCTCGAACGGCAACTCAACGACCCCTACGTGGCGCGGGCCAAACGGGAGGGCTACCGCTCCCGCGCGGCCTTCAAGCTCATCGAGATCGACGAGCGGTTCAAGCTCCTGAAGCCTGGCCAGCGGATCGTGGATCTCGGCGCGGCACCGGGCGGCTGGTCGCAGGTGGCGGCGAAGGTCGTCGGGCCGACGGGCAAGGTGGTCGGCATCGATCTCCTGCCCATCGAGCCGATGGCCGGGGTCGAGTTCATCACCCTCGACTTCCTGGACGACGATGCGCCCCGGCAACTCACCGACCTCCTCGGCGGCCCGGCCGACTTCGTGATGTCCGACATGGCCGCCAATACCACCGGCCATAAGAAGACCGATCACCTGCGGATCATCGGCCTCGCGGAGACCGCCGCCGAGTTCGCCCGCGAGGTGCTGGCGCCGGGCGGGGCCTACCTCGCCAAGGTGCTCCAGGGCGGCACCGAGGGCGAGCTGCTCGCCAACCTGAAGCGCGACTTCGCGGTGGTCCGGCATGTGAAGCCCTCCGCGAGCCGGGCCGATTCCAGCGAACTCTACGTGCTGGCCACCGGCTATCGCGGCGCGCCCGGCCGGGGGGTGGAACCCTAAAGCCGGAGCAGACCAAGTCGGCTCACGCATCTCCGCCTTTGCGAGCGACAGCGAAGCCATCCAGGGTAGCGGGACGTCTCCGAACGGTGTGCCTCGCCGGATTGCGATGCTCCGCCTGTGAGGACGACCAGGGATCCATCGACGGGCGCGGCTCACCCCGATCGACGACGGCTCTAGGCCGGTTCCTGTCCGCCCTCGCCCACCCCGCCTCGGCATCCGTGCGGGCGGAACGACGCCGCCATGGCGAAGGATCGTGGCTCGCGCCGGGCGCGAGATGCCCGGCAGGCGAGCCCATCGGCCGCGCATGCGACATGCCGGGTTGATGGGGGATAGGATCGGGCGGGGCGGCCGCGCCTGTTTGCCCGTGAAAGAAAATGCGTTAAGCTTAAGCCGCCCTTTGATCTCGTGATCGCAGGGTGATCGTTTTCATTGATCAAACCGCATGTCCCCGCGCCGAACAGGCTTCCTCTAGGCGGGAAATGCCCTAGCAACTGTCTATATCGGTCGGCGCGTGCTCAGCGGACCTGCCATTCTTCGCGCATCGGTGTTGCTGCTCATCGCCGGTGCTCTCGCCGCCCTGGTGCAGTACTGGCTGCCCTCCACCCCCGCCGTGCCGCCGACCGGCGGATCCGGTGCGGCGGCGGTCGAGCCGGGCGCACCCCCCGTGCGCCAGATCCTGCCCATGCCCGAGACGGCGCGTCCGGCGCCGCCACCGGAGGCGCCCCCTCCCGGGGTCCCGGCCACGGCGCAGCCTGCGGTGCCGCCTGCGGCCCAGGCGACCCCTCCCGCCCTGCGGCCGGGCGCTGTAGCGGCCTCGCCGAGGACCGCGAGCCCGCCGGCCGATGCGCCGCCCCTGCGGCTACCCTCCGATGCCACAGCCGCGACGCCCGCTCCGGTGCCCCAGGCCGACGCCGAGGTGGCGGAGGCCCGCGCCACGGAAGGGCCGGCCGCCATCGCGCTGATCGACCTCAACACCGCCTCGGTGGCCGACCTCAACCGCCTGCGCGGCGGCGGCAATATCGGCCGGGCCATCGTGGCCAAGCGGCCCTACGCGGCGGTGAGCGACCTGCTGACCAAGCGCGTGCTGAGCCGCTCGGTCTTCGAGCGCATCCGCGAGCAGGTCACGGTGCACTGAGGATCGGGGATCCCAAAGGACTTGTCCTTTGGCGGGGTCCAGAGGGCTCGCCCTCTGGACCCTCTCGACTTAGATCGTCGTGCCGAAGATCTCTGCGACCTGCGGGATGTCCTTGTCGCCGCGGCCACAAAGATTGAGAACCATCAGATGCTCGGCGGGGCGCTGCGGCGCGAGCTCCAGCACCTTCGAAAGCGCATGGGCCGGCTCCAGGGCCGGGATGATCCCCTCAAGCGTCGAGCAGAGCTTGAACGCACCGAGGGCTTCCTGATCCGTGGCCGACAGATAGGTGACCCGCCCCATCTCGTGCAGCCACGCATGCTCAGGGCCGATGCCGGGATAGTCGAGGCCTGCCGAGATCGAGTGGGCGTCGGCGATCTGCCCGTCGCCGTCCATGAGGAGATAGGTGCGGTTGCCGTGAAGCACGCCCGGCTTGCCGCCGGTCAGCGAGGCCGCATGCAGGCCGCTCTGGACGCCGTGGCCCGCCGCTTCGACGCCGAAGATCTCGACCTCGCGGTCGTCGAGGAACGGGTGGAACAGGCCCATCGCGTTCGAGCCACCGCCGATGCAGGCGATGAGCGAGTCCGGCAGGCGACCCTCCTGCGCGATCATCTGCTCGCGAGTTTCCTTGCCGATCACAGACTGGAAGTCGCGGACCATGGCCGGATACGGGTGCGGACCGGCGACCGTACCGATGCAGTAGAACGTGTCCGCGACGTTGGTGACCCAGTCGCGCAGGGCCTCGTTCATCGCGTCCTTGAGGGTCTTGGTGCCGGACTCGACCGGCACGACCTCGGCGCCGAGCATCTTCATGCGGAAGACGTTCGGCGCCTGCCGGGCGACGTCGACGGCGCCCATGTAGACCACGCATTTCAGGCCGAAGCGGGCGCAGAGGGTCGCCGTGGCGACGCCGTGCTGGCCGGCACCGGTCTCGGCGATGATCCGCGGCTTGCCCATGCGGCGGGCGAGCAGGATCTGGCCGAGCACGTTGTTCACCTTGTGCGAGCCGGTGTGGTTCAGCTCGTCGCGCTTGAAATAGACCTTCGCCCCCCGGCCGGCCGGGGCCTTCGCCCGCAGATGCTCGGTGAGCCGCTCGGCGAAGTAGAGGGGGCTCGGGCGGCCGATGTAGTGGGTGCCATAGCTCTCCATCTCGGCCTTGAAGACCGGATCCTTCTTGGCCGCCTCGTAGGCCGTCTCCAGGTCGAGAATCAGGGGCATCAGCGTCTCGGCCACGAAGCGGCCACCGAAGATGCCGAAGCGCCCGCGCTCGTCGGGCCCGGTGCGGAAGGAATTCGGGACGGGGGCGATGGTCACGGGCTTGTCCTTCGCGGTGCTGTCGATCTTGCCGGTTGTCTCGGGATTTGGGTTGCCTAGACCCATGCGCGCGGGACCGCAATGCCGGGACGGCCGGGTCCCTTCGCGGCATGTTGCCAACGCCGAAGGCCGTGAGGTGAGACTTGTCCTGTTCGTGAAGGAGTATTCCCTCACTCGGTCTGAGGATCGGGATAAGACGCGGTCATTGCTTCCAATCCCACCCTCGACCACATCCTGAGGTGCTGCGGAGCAGCCTCGAAGGAGGGTTCCAGAGATCGCGGAGCCCGCTGGAACCCTCCTTCGAGGCCCGCCGAGGCGGGCACCTCAGGATGAGGTCGAGGATTGGACGAATGGTGCAGAGATCTCCACCTACGGGAGGAGGGAAACAGCACTATCTCGGTGTCGTGCCCCGCGCCGCCGCGACGAAGGCGGCGATCCGGTCCGGATCCTTCACGCCCGGCGCGCTCTCGACGCCCGAGGAGACGTCCACCGCCGTAAGCCCGGTGCGGGCGATGGCCTCGGCGACGTTGCCCGGCGCGAGGCCACCCGAGAGCATGGTGTCAGCGGGCAGCGCCGCTCCCGCCAGGATGTCCCACTCGAAGCTCACCCCGTTGCCGCCCGGCAGGACTGCGCCGGGGGGCGCCTTCGCGTCGAGGAGCAGGCGGTCGGCATGGCCGGCATAGGCCGCGATCGCTGCGAGGTCGTCCCGCCCGGCGATGCCCAGTGCCTTCATCACCGGCCGTCCCGTGGCCGCGCGGATCGCCGCGACCCGCCCGGGCGTCTCGCGCCCGTGCAGCTGGATCAGGTCCGGCCCGATGGCCTCGACGGCGGCGGCGACGGCCTCGTCGTCGGCATCGACCAGCAGCACCACACGCCCGGCCCGGCCCTTCGCCTGCGCGGACAGGCGGCGGGCCTCCTCCAGCGCGACGTGGCGGGGGCTGCGGGCGAAGCGGACGAAGCCCACCCAGTCCGCCCCCGCCGCGAGGGCGGCGTCCAGGGTGCCGGGCGTGGTCAGGCCGCAGATCTTGATCTCGGGCATCGGCACAGGGCGCGGTTGTCCGCGCCGCTCATGGTTCAGCGCGGTGCGGGCAGCGCCGTGCGGACGGGGATCGAGGTGCCGGGATAGGTCTGGCCCGGCGCGTCGGGCGAGTAGGGACGCAACCGGTCGAGCTCGCGCTCGTAGCGGGACGCCTCCCGGCGGTGATGGCGGGCGCTCGCCCGGGTGCGCCCCTGGCCGAGCCACGTGAAGACGCCGCCGACCACGATGCCCAGCGCCACGGCCCCGAACAGGATCGCGTAGAGCGGCAGGTTCACGCTGAAGACGGGGGCCTCGACGTTGAACGGATCGAAGGACAGCGTCACGAGGTTGCGGTTCGCGACGGCCAACAGGATCACCACCGCCGCCACCGGCAGCAGGATAAGGCTCTTCAGGAACCGGATCATTCTCGCACCTCCGCCTATTGCGCCGCGACGCCTTCGCCGATCTTGGCATCGTTGAGACGCAGCCGCATCTCCTTGCCCGTCTTGAACACGGGGATGGCCTTTTCGGAGACGGCAACGGCCGCGCCCGTCCGGGGGTTGCGTCCCTTCCGCGCTTCCCTGCGCTTCACCGAGAAGGCGCCGAAGCCGCGCAGCTCGACCCGGTCGCCCCGGGCGAGCGCGTCCGCGATCGTGTCGAGGATCGCGTTGACCAGGATCTCCACATCCCGCTGGTAGAGATGCGGGTTCTGCTCGGCGATCTTGAGAACGAGCTCCGACTTGATCATGGCGTGTCGTCTTCCCGGTGATTCGGCGAATGGGTGGGCGGCGGGGCGGCGGCGCTCAGGGCTCCGGCCGCCACAGGACGAGGAGACCGCCCTGCGCACCGGCCTGGGCTTCCTGGCCCAGGGCCCTCAGGTGCCTCGCGAATCCCTCCAGGCCGAGCAGATCCGCCCCGGTTCCGGCCGCCGACCAGAGGGAGAAGTCGCTCTCCGAGCGCGGCTTCCAGTCGGTGACGGGCAGGTCCTTCGGCACGCCCTTGGCCGTCTCCAGCCACGCCACGGCCTGCCGCTCGCCGCCGAGCTCGTCCACCAGCTTGAGGGGGATGCTCTGGCGGCCGCTGAACACACGCCCGTCCGAGACGGTGGCGAGCTGCTGCGGGTCCATGCCGCGGCGCTCCGCGACCAAGCCCTTGAACCACGCGTAGGTGTCGCCGACCACGGCGGCGAGCGCCGCCCGCGCCTCGGGCGACGTCGGCGTGAAGCCCGAGGGCTCCGCCTTCAGCGGCGACGACTTCACCGATTCGACCTTCACCCCGACCTTGTCGAGGAGACCCGACACGTCGGGATACTGGAACAGCACGCCGATCGAGCCGACGAGGCTGGTTTCGCGGGCGACGATATGGTCGGCGGCGATGGCCGTGATGTAAGCGCCCGAGGCCGCGGTCCCGTCCACGAAGGCGACGAGGGGCTTCTTCTCGGCCAGCGCCCGCAGGTTACGGAAGATCTCCTCCGAGCCGGTGGTGGTGCCGCCGGGGGAGTTGATCGAGACCACGACGCCCTTCACGGCGTCGGATTCACCCACCCGCTTCATCAGCTTGGCGGTGGCTTCGCTGCCCGCGATGAAGCCCGAGACGGAGATGCGCGCAATCTGCGGCCGCACGGCGAAGCCGCCGCCCGTTGCCCCGGCGCGCACGCGGTACCCGATGGCCGCCACGGCGACGATGAGCCCGGCGATGCCCAAAATGCGCCACAGGCTCAAGCGGCGGCGCAGGCGGCGCCGGTCGATCAGCAGTTCGGCGTCGGCGGCCATGGCACCGTCTTCCCTTGCATCCCCGGCCGCGCGGCGCGCCCGGCCCTCCTGCCAGGCCGGCGCCCCGACGGCATCCCCTCCCCTGAACGGGGCGCTGCCGCATCGCGCAAGTCCTTGGCGTCCCTTTGTATCCCGGCGGGACGCGCCCGCGGGAGGCCGTGTTCTAGTGCATTTTTCGGCGGCGTGGATACGGGGCGCGGCGACAAATTTCACGCGGGCGTCGTCCGCCGCCCTCGCCCGCGATCAGGCCGCGTCGTGCGCCGGACCGGGTGAGAGGGTCGGTATCGCAGCCAGCTCCTCGGCCATGGCCTGCTCCATCCTGCGCAGGTCGTGGGCGCGCTGGAGGTTCAGCCAGAACTCCGCGGCGTTGCCGAACAGCTTGCCGAGCCGCAGCGCCATCGCCACCGTCACCGGCTAGCGCTCGGCGATGAGGTCATGGAGCGTCTGGCGCGAGACGCCGAGCTTCTGGGCGATCTCGGTCTTGGTGAGGCCGGTGGCGGGGAGCAGATCCTCGCGAAGGATCTCTCCGGGATGGGTCGGCGCGAGGCCGAGAAGGAGGGGATTGGTTGCCATCGGTGGTGATCCTCCGGATCGACGTCGATCGCGTCGTTCCCGTCCCAGCCGAACGTGACACGAGAGTTGCCACTCGCATTCACCGCGAAAGTTCCACGCCGTTCGCCCTTCAACTCATGGAACCTGTATCCGGGAAGATTGAGATCCTGCGGCTCGCGCGCGGCCTCAAGCTGCGCAAGCACGCGGCGAAGATGCCCGGGATTGGGGACGCTGAGTTTGCGGCTGTCGCCCATGGTCGCGAACTCACGGAGCGGCCTGCCGCGGACCACGCGGATCATGCACCGGACATGATCCCCGCCCCACCATGTGTCAATCGACGCCTTACAGTCATATCCCGTTGATGGCAAAAGGAAAAGGCCGCCCGGGATCGCTCCCGAACGGCCTTCTCAGTCTCACGGTCACCGCCCGGCGGACCGGGCGGTGCTCAATCGAGGATCACTCGTCCTCGGGCTTCGCCTTCTTGAAGGCGGCGCCGAGGATGTCGCCGAGGGAGGCACCCGAATCGGCGGAGCCGAACTGGGCCATGGCCTCCTTCTCCTCGGCCACTTCCAGGGCCTTGATCGAGACCTGGACGCGGCGGGCCTTGCGGTCGAACTGCACCACGCGGGCATCGACCTTCTCGCCGGCGGCGAAGCGCTCGGGGCGCTGGTCGGCACGGTCGCGGGCGAGTTCGGCCCGGCGGATGAAGGTCTGCATGTCGGTGTCGGCGAGCCGCACCTCCAGGCCGGAATCCTTCACCTCGAGGATCTCGCAGGTCACGATCTGACCCTTCTTGACTTCGCCGGCCTCGGCGAAGGGATCACCCGCGAGCTGCTTGATGCCGAGCGAGATCCGCTCCTTCTCGACGTCCACGTCGAGAACCTGGGCGCGGACCATGTCGCCCTTCTTGAACTCGTCGATGACCTGCTCGCCGGGACGGTTCCAGTCGAGATCCGACAGGTGGACCATGCCGTCGACATCGCCCTCGAGGCCGATGAACAGGCCGAACTCGGTCTTGTTCTTGACCTCGCCCTCGACCTCGGAGCCCACCGGATGCTTCTCGGCGAAGCCCTCCCACGGGTTCTGCAGGGTCTGCTTGAGGCCGAGCGAGATGCGGCGCTTGACCTGATCGACTTCCAGGATCTGCACCTCGACCTCCTGGGAGGTGGAGACGATCTTGCCCGGATGGACGTTCTTCTTGGTCCAGCTCATCTCGGAGACGTGGATCAGACCCTCGATCCCCGGCTCCAGCTCCACGAAGGCGCCGTAATCGGTGATGTTGGTCACGCGGCCCTTGAGCTTGGCGCCCTCGGGGTATCGGGCGGCGATGCCCTCCCACGGATCGGCCAGCAGCTGCTTGATGCCGAGCGAGATGCGGTGCGTCTCGTGGTTGATCTTGATGATCTTGACCTTGACCGTCTGGCCGATGGTGACGACCTCGGACGGGTGGTTCACGCGGCGCCACGCCATGTCGGTGACGTGCAGCAGGCCGTCGATGCCGCCGAGGTCCACGAACGCACCGTATTCGGTGATGTTCTTGACCACGCCGTCGATGACCTGACCTTCCTCAAGGTTGGCCACCAGCTCGCTGCGCTGCTCGGCGCGGCTCTCTTCGAGCACGGTCCGGCGCGAGACGACGATGTTGCCGCGGCGGCGATCCATCTTGAGGATCTGGAAGGGCTGCGGCGTGCCGAGCAGCGGGGAGACGTCGCGCACCGGGCGAATGTCCACCTGCGAGCGCGGCAGGAACGCCACGGCGCCGTCGAGGTCGACGGTGTAGCCGCCCTTGACCTGGTTGAAGATCGTGCCGGTGACGCGCTCGTTGGCCTCGAAGGCCTTCTCGAGCTTGACCCAGCTCTCCTCGCGGCGAGCCTTCTCGCGCGAGATGACGGCCTCGCCCAGCGCGTTCTCGATCCGGTCGACGTAGACCTCGACCTCGTCGCCGACGTTCAGCTCGCCTTCGCGGCCGGGGCCGGTGAATTCCTTGAGCGCGACACGGCCTTCGGTCTTGGCGCCGATGTCGATGACGGCCACGTCCTTCTCGATCGCGACGACGCGACCCTTGACGACGGAGCCTTCGGTGATCTCGTGTTGGAGGAAGCTCTCCTCCAGAAGCGCGGCGAAATCATCGCGGTACTGATCCCGCGCCACGGCTGTCCCTGCGGTCATTCTCTCTCCTGACGGTCCCGCCCTCGGGGCAGACCGGGTGCGTCGGCGGCTCGCGTTGCGAACGCCCCCTGCCGCCGCAGCCTCCCTGCCGGGAGGCGACCGTCCCCGCACGGAGACCGGTTTGCCGACGCGTCGATACGGATGACGAGGGCGGCCCGGCCGACTCGCTTTGGGACGCTGCCGCACAGGCAGGCATCACGGCGGACGACGAGGCGCGTGTCACATACTCTATCAGGGATGGCTGTTCAACAGAGGCCCGGCGCGAGCGGCGATCGACGTCGTCTCAAGCGACAGGGAGGCGACCCAGGAATGCGCCGCATCAGGAACGATCCCGCTGCCCTGGATTGCTTCGCTGCGCTCGCAAAGACGGCGCAGAGGCGGCCTACGCCGCCTGCGCGAAGCTCCCCGCCTCCTGCGTCACCTCGTCGGTGTGGACGTCGAACTGCACGAGGATCGCCGTGCCGAAGCTCGTGGTCAGCGCGCAATCGGTGGCGTCCCGGCCGCGGGCCATGACGATTCGGCCGATGCGGGGCTGGTTGTGCCGGGCGTCGAACGTGTACCAGCGCGGGCCCTCCGGCCCTTCGAGGAAGACCTCGAACCACGCCGAGAAATCCATCGGCGCCGGGTCCTTCGGCACGCCGATGTCCCCGAGGTAGCCGGTGGCGTAGCGCGCCGGGATGTTCATGCAGCGGCAGAGGGTGATGGCGAGGTGCGCGAAGTCGCGGCACACGCCGACCTGCTGGCCGTGGCCGTCATGGGCGCTGCGGGTGGCGTCGGCCTGCTGGTAGTCGAAGCGCAGCCGCCGGTGGGCGTAGTCCACGATCGCCTGGACGCGGTTCCAGCCCGGCGCCACGCCGCCGAACAGGTTCCACGCCGTGGCCGAGAGCTTGTCCGTGTCGCAGTAGCGGGAGCCGAGGAGGTAGACGAGCACGTCGTCGGGCAGGTCCTGGACCGGGATCTCCCGTGCCTCCGGCGCCACGTCGTCGGGCAAGCCGGAATCGGCGATGGTGAAGTCCGCCGACAGGGTGATCCGGCCGCCCGGCGCCACGATGCGCGTGCACACGTTCCCGAAGCCGTCGACATGCTGGCGCGCCGCGACCGGCGGATCGAAGGTGATGACCTCCGGGGTCACCAGATCCGCCCGGCGCTCCGGGCGGACGTTGAGCAGCAGGTTCATCGGCGTCGGGCCGACAGTATCGAAGGTGATCGTGAAGCCGGTGCGGATCTGCATGTCGAGGCCACTGAACACAGAAGGCGTCGCCCGGCACCATCCGGCCGGGCGAACATAGGGATGAACGGCTGCTCAACCTCACGACCGCCGCCCGGTTCCGCTTCGATGCGGCGAAGACGCGCAGACGACTGCACAAATAGGTGGCAAGACAGGCGGCGGGTCCACCCGGCCGCGGAATCCGGCGGGCCGGCGCGGCGACGGCGGCGAGCCCGGCCGGCACGGACATGCAGGGCTGTCCTGTCACGGTTGATGTTGCGTCGCGAAGGGCGGGTGCTATCGCTGCGCCCTTCGATTGTCCGTCCCCTGAACCCAGCCGATGATCCCCGACAAGCTCTCGCTCCCCAAGGACAAGATCCGCGTGCTCCTGCTGGAGGGGATCAACGACAGCGCCGTCGCCCTGATGCAGGCGGCGGGCTACACCAACCTCGTCCGGTTGCCGAAGGCCCTCGACCGGGAGGCGCTGCACGAGGCGCTCCAGGGCGTGCACATGGTCGGCATCCGCTCGCGCACGCAGATGGATGCGGCGGCCTTCGAGGCGGCCGACCGGCTGCTGGCCGTGGGCTGCTTCTCGGTGGGCACCAACCAGGTCGATCTGGAGGCCGCCCGCCACCGGGGCATCCCGGTCTTCAACGCGCCCTTCTCCAACACCCGCTCGGTGGCCGAGCTGACGATCGGCGAGATCGTCATGCTCCTGCGCCGGATCGTCCCGCGCTCCGTCGGCGCCCATGCCGGCCAGTGGGACAAGTCGGCGGTCGGCTCCCGCGAGGTCCGGGGCAAGACGCTCGGCATCGTCGGCTACGGCAACATCGGCACGCAGCTCTCGACGCTCGCCGAGGCGATGGGCATGCGGGTGCTGTTCTACGATCACACCGACAAGCTGCGCCACGGCAACACCGAGCCGACCGAGACGCTGGCCGACCTTCTGGGCCAGTGCGACGTGGTCTCCCTCCACGTCCCCGAGACGGACTCGACGGCCAACATGATCGGCGAGGCGGAGATCCGGACCATGAAGCCCGGCAGCTTCCTCATCAACAACGCCCGCGGCACGGTGGTGGACCTCGACGCCCTCGCCGCGGCCCTGCGCGACGGCCACATCGCCGGCGCGGCGGTGGACGTCTTCCCGAAGGAGCCCGGCTCCAATTCCGAGGCGTTCCAGAGCCCGCTGCAGGGCTTCGACAACGTGATCCTCACGCCGCATGTCGGCGGCTCCACCGAGGAGGCGCAGGAGCGCATCGGCGCCGAGGTCGCCCGCAAGCTGGTGGACTACTCCGATATCGGTTCCACGGTCGGCGCGGTGAACTTCCCGCAGGTCCAGTTGCCCGCGCGGGCGACCGGCACCCGTTTCATCCACGTCCAGCGCAACCTGCCCGGCATGCTGGGGCGCCTCAACGAGGTCTTCGCCCGCAGCCACGTCAACATCGCCGCCCAGTTCTACCAGACGGACGGCGAGGTCGGGTACGTGGTCCTCGAAACGGATGCGAGCGACGCCGACGCCGAGACCCTGCTCACCGAGATCCGCGCCATCCCCGGCACGATCCGCGCCCGGCTTCTCTACGAGCGGCGCTGACTGCCGAGGATCCCCCAGGACGAGTCCGTGGAACGGCAGGGCGCCGCCCTGCCCCCGCCAGAGGGCTCGCCCTCCGGACACCCGTCATCATAAACACTTGCAAGTGAAGCGTGGGCGCGGTTCAAGTCACCACTCGAAGGTGCATGGGAGTCGGCAGTGGCGAAGCGTGGTTGGACGACGAGGCAGTCGCGCGGGGCTCTCGCCGTCGCCCTGACCCTGCTCGGAACGGGGTTCAGCGTCTCGACCGCCTCCGCGGGGTGCGTCCGGCAGATCATCAACCGCTCGGCCTACGTGCTGACGGCCCGCCGCGACGGCGGCCCGGCGGTGACGATCCCGCCGGGGCAGGCCGTGGAAGTCCGCCTGTCGCATCCCGGCCAGCTCGATTTCGCCGCCTATTGCGGCATGCCGGGGCCGGACGGGTCGCTCCGGCCGATCACGTCGGCGAGCTTCGCCTACGAGGCGGTGATCGACCGCTGCTTCGTCCGCTTCGGCAGCCAGGTGTTTCTCCCGCAGCTCGGACGCGGCTTCTTCGGCACGCAGGGCACGGCGCCCTTCACCCTGAACAACCCGCGCCAGGGCGACGTGGTGCTCGGCCCCTTCGCGACGGATGCCTGCCCCGTGCCGCCGGTGCTGAGCCGGGGCTACTGAGCCGGAGCCGGTGCCGCCCTACAGGTAGTGGCGGAACACCACCGGCCCGCCGACGGGCTGCTCGGCCGGTTTGATCGGGGCGGCGAAGGCGACGAGCCTTCCGAAGGCCGTGGCCAGGAGGCCGGCGAGGGTCTGGGACGGGCGCTTGCGCATGGACGCCTCCGGTGCGGCCGGAGGGTCGGAACGAACCCCGCCGCCGTCTTCACCGTGACAGCCGGGCGAGGCGGAAGCTGTGCCGGAGCGCACATGCGGCGGCACCCCCCTGTCAACCGGGCCGACCTGACAGGGCGGAGGCGTCTCCGCCCCGCTCGCACCCTTTCGCGGGCCGATGCTCCCTCTTATGGTGAGGCTGCCGAAGCGGGGCCGCGGCAGGCCCGGCGTGCAACGAGGACGCGCGTATGCTCACCCACACCGGCAGCACGATCCTGCGGGGCGATCTCGGGGTCGAAGAGACGGTCGAGTCCGACAACATCGTCCGCTGGGACGGCGAGCGGCTCTATGTCGAGCAGGACGTCTACCACAACGGCCAGTTGATCCACCGGAAGTACCGCCGCACGGTCACCGAGCCCGTCGCCCGCGCCCTGTGGGAGATCATCAACCGGGCGAAGCAGTAAGGGCGCTCGTCAGGGCGGCGGAACGCTGATAGCCACGGACCGTGGCCCTTGAGGGCTCCGGCAGCCCGCGTGATGAAGACGAGCCTCGATCACCTCCCTCGCCTGCGGCAGCGGCAACTCGACTACGTCGTGCGCGTGCTGCTGGAGGAGTTCGAGAAGAGGACCGAGCGGGGCACGCAGGTCTGGACGCGCGGCGGGCGCGTCCTCAAGATCGTCCTGTTCGGGTCTTTCGCCCGGGGCGACTGGGTGGACTCGCCACAGACCAACTACCTGTCGGATTTCGACATCCTCGTCGTGGTCAACCACCCGCAATTGACCGACAAGGCCGAGTATTGGGAGGAGGCCGACGACCGGTTTTCCCGGCGGCGGTTGACGGACATTCTCTTTCCCGAGGTCGGCTTCATCCTCCACACCTACGCCGATGTGAACGACCAGATCGCCCGGGGGCGTCCGTTCTTCCTCAACATCGTGCGTGAGGGAATCGCGCTGTACGAGGCCAAGGGTTTTCCCCTCGCTGCGCCGGGCGAGATGCCGCCGGATCTGATCCGCGAGGAGACCATCGGCAATTTCCAGGAGTGGCTTCCTTATGCCGAAGGCGGGTTGAACTTGGCCAAGATGGCCTTGACGTTCGGCAACTGGCGGGACGCGGCCTTCATGGCGCATCAGGTGGCGGAGCGCGCCTATACCTGCGTGCTGTTGACACTGACGCTGTATTCCCCGGCCTCGCACAACATTCGAAACCTGCGCAACAAGGCGGAGGGGCTGGCACCGGAACTACGGGCCGTCTGGCCGCCGAACCACGGCCTCACCCGCCGCTGCTTTGAGTTGCTCTACCAAGCCTACATCAAGGCGCGCTACTCGAAGCACTACAGGATTACCGACGAGGAGTTGGCCTACAGCCTCGCCCGGCTGGAGGTGCTTCTGGCCACGGTGCGAATGGTCTGCGAGCGACACCTCACCGCAATGGGCATCGACCCCACCGCGCTGCCGCCTCCCGACGCGGAGGACGGCCACACGAACTGACGTGAGGCGGTGGCCTCCGAGGCTCTTCGGCAGACACCCGCTTTTGCTGGCGGAGCAATCCAAAGCCGTTTCGGTCTAACCCGGGTTGGCTGTGCGCGACGCGCTCTCCTCCCCGCAAGGGGGAGGACGCCCGCGCCTTCCCTCGAACCCCTGTGATCCGAGCCAAGCCCAAACCGCTCCAGGGACGTGCCATGTCCTGGGATGTCCCGCCGCCCTGGATTGCT
>NZ_BPQE01000004.1 GCF_022179085.1 Methylobacterium aerolatum | reverse complement strand
GTTGATTGCACTGCAGGCCGCCGGGCATCCCACGAAGGAAGCGTAACCGCCCCTCAGAACCCCACCTTGTCCCCACCCTTCAGCGCCAGAATTTCGCGCGCCTCGTCCGGCGTCGCGATCTGAAGGCCCAGTCCTTCGATGATGCTGCGCACCCGGCGGACCTGGGCGGCGTTGGTCTCGGCGAGCTTGCCGGGACCGTCCCAGAGGCTGTCCTCCAGCCCGACGCGGACGTTGCCGCCCATCGCGGCGGCCATGGCGGCAATGTTCATCTGGTTGCGGCCCGCGCCGAGAACCGACCAGCGGTAATTGTCGCCGAACAGCCGGTCCGCGGTGCGCTTCATGTGCATCACGTCGTCCGGATGCGCGCCGATGCCGCCCTGGAGGCCGAAGACGGTCTGGATGAACAGGGGTGCCTGCACCAAGCCACGGTCGAAGAAGTATTTGAGATTATAGAGATGCGCGGTGTCGTAGCACTCGAATTCGAACTTCGTTCCGTTCGGGCCACAGGTGGTGAGGATGTGCTCGATCTGACCGAAGGTGTTGCGGAAGATGATGTCCTTGTTGCCGAGGTAGTCCTTCTCCCACTGGTGCTTCAGGTCCTTGAAGCGGTCGAGCATCCCGAACAGGCCGAAATTCATCGAGCCGAGGTTGAGGGAAGCGACCTCCGGCTTGAAGGTCGCGGCGGGGCGCACGCGCTCCTCGATGCTCATGGTCGGCGCGCCGCCGGTGGTGAGGTTCACCACGCAGTTGGTGCGCTGCTTGATGACGGGCAGGAACTTCGCGAACGCCTCGGGGCTCTGGTCCGGCCGCCCGTCCTGCGGGTCGCGGGCATGGAGGTGGACGATGGCCGCGCCGGCCTCCGCCGCGCCGATGGCCGCGTCGGCGATCTCCTCCGGGCTGACCGGCAGGTGGGGGGACATGCTCGGCGTGTGGATCGCGCCCGTCACCGCGCAGGTGATGATGACTTTCCGCTGGCTGGCCATGATCAATCCTTCTGTTCGTTCTTGTGGGCGCGGAGTGCCGCGAGGCGGCGGTCGCGGCGCTGCATCCGCGCGGGGAGGTCGTCGGGGGCCTGCCATTGTCGCAGGATCGTGTCCACGGCGGGGGCCTCGTAGACCGAAGGCGCCGGGGGTTCGGCGGCGAGGCGCTTGTAGAAGCCGGTGTAGCGCCCGCAATAATCAGCGATGCCCCCGGGCGCATTGAGTTCGATGGTCTCGAACGGGCCCATGAAACTCCAGCGCAGGCCGAGCCCGTCCGCCACCGTCCGGTCGAGGTCCTGGGGCGTGACGTAGCCCTCGGAGGCGAGGCGGAAAGCTTCGGCCAGCAGCGCCCCTTGAAGGCGGTTGAGGATGAAGCCCTCGATCTCCTTCAGTACCGTGATCGGCACCTGCCCGATGGCTTCGTAGACCTCCCGGGCGCGGGTCAGCGCCGCCGGATCGGTCCAGGGCGCGCCGGAGATCTCGACGAGCGGGATCAGGTGCGGCGGGTTCACGGGATGGCCGATGAGGCAGCGCCCCCGGCCGGGCAGGCCTTCGGTGAAGAGCGAGCAACGGATGGCCGACGAGGAGGAGGCGATCACCGCCCCCGGCGGGGTGAGGGCGTCGAGCTCGGCGAAGAGCGCCTGCTTCACGTCGAGTAACTCGGGCCCATTCTCCTGCACGAAGGTGCAATCCGCCAGCGCCTCGGCGAGGCTCGCGACGGCGCGGATGCGCCCGGCGGCACCCGACGGATCGGGGCAGAGGCCGTTCGCCGCGAGGTTCTGCAGGCCGTCCGCGCAGAGCGGCACGGCGGAGGCAGCCACGCCCTCGGCCTTGTCGAACAGGCGCACGTTCCAGCCGGCGCGGGCGAAGATCATCGCCCAGGCCCGGCCGATCAGCCCGGAGCCGACGATTGCCGCGGTTTCGGTCATGGCGTGCTCCGTTTACCGTGTCCCCCTCCCCCTTGTGGGGAGGGGTTAGGGGTGGGGGTGGTGCCGGATTGAGTGGAGCGGTGCCGCCTGCACCACCCCCACCCCCGGCCCCTCCCCACAAGGGGGAGGGGAGGAGCGACGCGGCGTTCCCGTCTCCTCACAACCACAGCACCTTCCGCCGCAGCTCCTGATCCTCGCGCAGCGCCCGGGACTCGCCGGTCCACTGCACCGCGCCGCGCTCCAGGGCCACCGTGCGGTCCGAGAGGGCGAGCGCCAAATCGAGGTGGTGATCCACGATGACGATCGAGAGTTCCCGGCGCAGGCGGTCGAAGGCTTCGAACAGCTCCTCCGTCACGGCGGGGGAGAGGCCCTCGAAGGGCTCGTCCAGCAGGAGCAGGCGGGTGTCGCCGGAGAGCGCGCGGGCCACCGCCACCATCTGCTGCTCGCCGCCGGAGAGGCGGGCGGCGTCGACGGTCCAGCGTTCCTTGAGGCGCGGGAAGAATTCGAAAACCCGGTCCTCGTCCCAGTGGATGCCCGCGCCGGTGAGCCGCTTCAACCGGCCGAGGCCGAGGTTCTCCGCCACCGTCATCCCCGCGAACAGGGCGCGGCCCTGCGGCACGTAGCCGATGCCGAGGCGCGAGATCCGGTCCGGATGGAGCCCGGCGATGTCCTTCCCCCCGAGGGCGATCCGGCCGGAGGCGGGGGGCGCGATGCCGATGAGCGTCTTGAGGAGCGTCGACTTGCCCGCGCCGTTGCGGCCGAGCAGGGCGATCACCTCGCCTCGGCGCACGCTGAGGCTCACATCGTTCAGGATGTGCGACTTTCCGTAGAAGGTGTTCACCCCTTCCATGGCCAGGAGGGTGTCGCTCGCGGCGGCGCTGGTGCGGGGCTTGGCGGCGATCGCCGCGGTGCCGGAGCCGAGATAGACCGCCTGCACCTTCTCGTCGTCGCGGGCATCGGCCACGGAGCCGTCCACGAGCACGGCGCCGTCGGCCATCACCGTCACCCGGTCGGCAAGACGGAAGACGCGGTCGATGTCGTGCTCCACCAGCAGCACGGGAATGTCGGCCGAGAGCGCCTTGATGAGGTCGCCGACGCGCTCGCGCTCCGCCGCCGCGAGGCCCGCCAGCGGCTCGTCGAGGAGGAGGACGCGGGGCCGCGTGGCGAGCGCCAGCCCCATGTCGAGGAGGCGCTGGCCGCCATAGGACAGGCTCCCCGCCTCCGCCCGCTCGATTCCGGAAAGGCCGGTCCAGCGCAGCAACTCGGCGGTGTCGTCCTCGATCTCGCGGATCCCGAGCGCGTCCCGCCACGGGCTGAAATGCGAAGGATGCCGCGCCTGCACGGCGAGCCGCACGTTCTCCTGCACGGAGAGGCCGGGGAACAGGTTGGTGATCTGGAAGGAGCGGCCGATGCCGGCCTGCGTGATGGCGTGCGGCTCCAACCCGCCGACCTCCCGCCCGTCGAGGGTGACGCGGCCGGAATCCGGCCGGTAGAGGCCCGAGAGCAGGTTGAAGGCGGAGGTCTTGCCCGCGCCGTTGGGGCCGATCAGGGCATGGAGCGTCCGGTCCGCGACGGCGAAGGAGACGCCACGCACCGCCGCCACCGCGCCGAAGCTCTTGGCGATTCCCTCCGCGACGAGGACGGGGCCGGTGCCCTTGCCTTCCGCGATGAACCGCGCGGGCACCCGGCCGCTCGCCCCCGCCCGGCGGGCGGACATGGCCGCGCCCTCGTGTCCCACCTTGCGGAACGGCTTCAGCAGCCGCGTGCCGATGCCGACGAGCCCGTCCGGCGACAGGACGATGAAGGCGACGAACAGGAGCCCGAAATACAGCAGCCAGTCGCCCGTGTAGATCGATAGGAACTCCCGGAACAGGATGAAGAACAGCGCCCCGATGGCGGGGCCGAGGAAGGAGCGCATCCCGCCGATCACGGTCATGGCGAGGAGTTCGCCGGAGAAGGCGATGGAGATCGGGTCGGCGGAAGCGAAGCGGTGGTTGTAGGCCGAGAGCGCCCCGGCGAGCCCGGTGATGCTCGCCGACAGGACGAAGGCCGCGAGCTTGTAGCGCGTGGTGTCGTAGCCCAGGAACCCGGCCCGCTGGGTGTTCTCGCGGATCGCCACCAGCACCGTGCCCATGGGCGAGCGCCGGAAGCGCCAGAGGCCGAACAGCACCAGCGCGGCGATGCTCGCCGTCGCGGCGTAGAGGGCGCCGGGCGTGTCGAGCACGGCCCAGCGCTGCACGCCGCCGATGCCGTTCTCGCCGCCGGTCAGGTCGGTCCAGCGGAAGGCGATGGCGTAGAGCATCGCCGTCAGCGCCAGGGTCAGGAGCGAGAAGTACACGCCCCGCCGCCGCAGGATCAGTGCCCCGGCGGCGAGCGCGCAGCCGGCGGTGATGAGAAGGGCGCCGACGAGAGGCAGGGCCATGTCGCCCGGCAGGACCTTGGTCTGGAGGATCGCCACCGCATAGGCGCCGATGCCGAACCACGCCCCGTGGCCGAAGCTGACGAGCCCGGTCCAGCCGACGAGGATGTTGAGGCCGAGCACGGCGAGGGCGAAGATCACCACGTCGGTGGCGGTGATCAGGGTGAGGCCGATCGCGTCCAGCGCGAAGGGCAGGGCCACCAGGGCGGCGAGCGCGGCCCAAAGCTGGCGGCTCTCGCGGACGAGACCGCCGCGCTGGGGCGGGGCGAGGGGCAGGGCCCCGGCGGAACCGGACATGGCGCCTCTCACTCGAACCGGGCGATGTGTTCGCCGAACAGGCCCCTCGGCCGCAGCAGCAGCACGAGCACCATCAAGCCGTAGACCGCCGCCTCCGTGGCGGGCGGGTAGGCGTAGGCGGTGAGCCCGCGCACCACGCCGACGATCAGCGCCGCGAGCACCACGCCCCAGAACGAGCCGAGCCCGCCGATCACCACCACCACGAAGGCGAAGGTGAGGATCTCGGCCCCCATCGCGGGCTGCACGCCCGTCACCGGGGCCATCATCGTGCCGGCGAGGCCCGCGAGCCCCGTAGCGATAACGACGACCGCCGTCATGTACGGCTTCAGCGAGATGCCGAGGGCCGCCACCATGTCCGGGTTCTGCACGCCCGCGCGCACCACGCGGCCGAAGCTCGTCTTCTTCAGGAGGAGCCACAGGCCGAGCACGCAGACGAGCGCCACGGCGAGGATCGCCAGCCGGTAGCGGGAGTAGATCAGGTCGCCGATGAAGACCTGGCCCCGCAGCCAGGAGGGGATGCCGAAGGGCAGCGGCGCCGCGCCGAAGATCATCCGCAACGCCTGCTCGGCCACCATGGCGAGGCCGAAGGTGAGGAGGAGCCCGAGGGCCGGTTCGCCCCGGTAGAACCGCCGCAGCAGGAACCGCTCGATCACGAGGCCGATGAGCCCCACCGCCAGCGGCGAGGCGATGAGCGCCCCGCCGAAGCCGATTTCCGGCGCCAGCGCCACCGTGAGGTAGGCGCCGATGGCGTAGAACGCCCCGTGCGCCAGGTTCACGATGCCGCCGAGGCTGAAGATCAGCGACAGGCCGAGCGCGATCAGCAGGTACTGCACGCCGATCAGTAGGCCGTTGAGCACCTGCTCCAGGATGAAGACGAGCGTCATCGCCGCGCCCTCACGCCGGGAAAGTGCAGGCGTTCTCGTCCTTGGTGGTCGCCAGGATCTCCAGGCTCTCCCCGGGGCCGGGCAGGGGGCCCGTCGAGGTGAAGATGTCGTACTGGTTCTTGATCTGGTCCGCCGGCAGGGCGGTGATCGCGTACATCTCCTGCATCAGCTCATGGTCCCAGGGGCGGAAATAGCCTTCCCGCGCCTTGTGGATGTCGAACTTCGCGCCGCTCTCCAGATGCTCGACGATCTTGGTGGAGTCCGTCGACTTCAGGGTGTTCATCGACTGCGCCACGATCTTCATCGCCGTGTAGTCGCCCCAGGCCTGATTCTCGGGCGGGCGCTTGTACTTGGCCTTGAAGGCGGCCACGAATGTCTGCGCCGAGGGCGCCTCGACCCTATGGTGCCAGATCACCGGCCACGTGCCGAGGAAGTTGCCCTGGCCTGCGCCCCAGGCCAGCGCCGTATCGAAGCCGAATCCGGCGACCGGGTAGGGCAGGCCGAACTCGCTGTACTGCTTGAGGAAGTTGGTGATCTGCGCGCCCGCGAGGTTGCAGATCACCACGTCCGGCCGCGCCTGCCGGATCTTGAGGAGGAAGGGCGAGAAGTCGGTGAGCTCGGTGGGGATCAGGTCCTCGCCGGCGATTGTCGCGTCGTTGACCGCCAGGAACTTCTTGGCCTGCTTCAGGAGGTCGTGGCCGAAGGCGTAGTCGGCGGTGAGCGCGTAGACCTTCTTGCCCTTGATCAGGCCCTTGTCGAGGAGCGCCCGGCCGGCGGCGCGGACCATCATCGTGTTCTGCGCCTCGACGTGGAACATGTAGCGCTTGCAGTCGGCGCCGCGCAGGGCATCCGAATTGGCGCCGGTGTTGATGAACAGGATCTTCTCGCGGGTGGCCACCTGCGAGATGGCCAGCGCCGAGGCCGAGTTGATCTCACCCACGAGGCAGGCGACCTTGTCGCGCTGGATCATCCGCTCCGCCTTGGCCGAGGCGGTCTGCGGGTTCACGCTGTCCTCGCTGAGAAGCTCGACCTTGCGGCCGTTGATGCCGCCCGCCGCGTTGATCTCCTCCACGGCCAGTTGCGCCGCCTGCTGGGCGAACTCGCCGAGAGGTCCGAGGAAGCCGGTGCGCGGCGTCAGGTGGCCGATGCGGATCGCCTCCGCCTGGCCCTGGGCGAAGGCCGGCGCGGCGAGCGCCGGGGCGAGGAGGGTGGCACCGCCGGCACGCAGCACCGCGCGGCGGGAGATCGAATCACCGAACTGGCTCATGGCGTAGCGCTTCCCCTGCGGTTTCCTCCAGCCGGGCTCTGATGCGGCTCTGCGGCCGGCCCTAACTGTGATCACACATCACTAGCGCGATAGTGCAGGTTTCGTCTAGGGTCTGCACATGAATTCACGAACGGCCTTGGCGGAGCTGCCGCAGATCGAGCGGCGCACCCTGTCGGAGACGACCTACGACGCCCTGTCGGACCTGCTGGCCTCCGGGCGGCTCGCGCCGGGCGACCGGCTGTCCTTGCGCCAGACGGCGGCGGCGCTCGGCGTCTCGGTGATGCCGGTGCGGGAGGCGGTGAGCCGCCTCGTGGCGGACGGCGCCCTGGAGGTCGCCCCGAACCGGGCGGTCCGGGTGCCGATCATGAGCGCGGCCGGGTTCCGCGCCCTCGCCGAGACGCGCATGGCCATCGAGGGCATGGCCGCGAGCCGGGCGGCCGCGCAGCGCAGCCAGGGCCAGCTCGCGGCGATCCGCCGGGCCGAGGCCGCGTTCCGCCTCCTTGCGGAATCGGAGCGGCCCGACGGAGCGCGGGCCGTCGCGCTCAACCGTGACATCCACTTCGCGGTCTATGCCGCCTGCGGGCTCGATCCCCTGCGGGAGATCATCGCCCGCCTGTGGTTGAAAGCCGGGCCGATCATCAACCTCGACCTGCGGGCCCATCCCGCGCGCCTCGAACGGGGCTCGGCGGTGCGCCGCCACGCCGAGGTGCTGGCCGCCATCGAGGCCCGGAACGGCCCGGCGGCGGCAGCCGCCATCGCCGCCGATATCGACGACGCCGCGCAGTTCATCCTCTCGCGGGGCGGGCTGCGGGACGAGCCGTCGTGAGGAACGCGACGATCCTGAGCCGTCACACCGTCGTTGCGCGCACTGCGAAGCACCGACGGCACGCATGATCAACACGGGAGAACGACCTTATGGACCTCGGCCTCAACGGAATGCGCGTCCTCGTGACGGCGGGCGCGAACGGGATCGGGCGGGCCGTCGTCGATGCCTTCCTGGAGGAGGGCGCCCGCGTCTTCACCTGTGACGTGGACGAGGAGGCGCTGAACGGCCTGCCGACCGGCGTGGGCCATACCCGAACGGATGTGGGCGACCGCGCCCAGGTGGCCGCGATGATGGAGGCGGCGGTGGCCGACCTCGGCGGCCTCGACGTGCTGGTGAACAACGCCGGCATCGCCGGGCCCACGGGCCGCGTCGAGGAGATCGCGCCCGAGGAGTGGGACCGCTGCCTCACCATCTGCCTGACGAGCCAGTTCAACTGCGCCCGGCTCGCCGTGCCCCATCTCCGGGCGAGCGACAACGCCTCCATCGTCAACCTGTCCTCGGCGGCGGGGAAGTTCGGCTTCGCCCTGCGCAGCCCCTACGCCGCCGCGAAATGGGGCGTGATCGGCTTCACCAAGTCGCTGGCCATCGAGTTGGGCGAGGCGGGCATCCGCGTCAACGCGATCCTCCCAGGCCTCGTGGCGGGCGACCGGCAGCGGCGGGTGCTGGAGGCGAAGGCCCAGCAGCAGGGCACGAGCTATGCCGAGATGGAATCGCGGGCCTTCTCCTTCGTCTCGATGAAGGAATACGTCACCGCCCGCCAACTCGCGGACCAGATCCTGCTGCTGGCCTCCCACCGGGGCCGGACGATCTCGGGCCAGGCCATCTCGATCGACGGCGATACGCGGATGCTCTCCTGAACCGTCCCGCTCGGTGTCAGAATCATCGAACGAACAGGAGGATCCCGCGATGCGCCTTGCCGGCAAGAGAGCCCTCGTCACCGCCGCCGGCCAGGGGATCGGCCGGGCGAGCGCGCTGGCCATGGCCCGCGAGGGCGCGCAGGTGCTCGCGACCGACCTGCGGCCGGAGGCGCTGGCCACGCTCGACGGGGTCGCCAACCTCACCACGGCGCCCCTCGACGTGCTCGACCGCGCGCAGGTCGAGGCTTTGGCCGGCGGGACGGCGCGCTTCGACATCCTGTTCAACTGCGCGGGCATCGTCCACGCGGGCACGGTGCTGGAAGCGAGCGACGAGGAGTTCGACATGGGCGTCGCCCTCAACGTCCGGGCGATGGTCTGGACGATCCGCGCCGTGCTGCCGGGGATGCTGGAGGCCGGGGCGGGCAGCATCGTGAACATGGCGAGCGTCTGCGGCGCGGCCAGGGGCCTGCCGAACCGCTTCGTCTACGGCCTCACCAAGGCCGCCGTCGTCGGGCTCACCAAGTCGGTCGCCGCCGACTACGTGGCCAGGGGAATTCGCTGCAACTGCCTCTGTCCCGGCACGGTGGACACGCCCTCCCTCGCGGAGCGCATCGCCGCCTACGACGATCCCGCCGCCGCCCGCCGAGCCTTCATCGCCCGCCAGCCGATGGGCCGGCTCGCCCAGGCCGGGGAGATCGCGCCGCTGGTGGTCTTCCTGGCCTCCGACGAGGCGGCCTTCGTCACCGGCCAGAGCTACGGGATCGACGGCGGCATGACGATCTGAGAGGACCCTTCACCCGTCGGCGCGGGCATCGCGACGGGCTGACGGACGCGCTTTCGAGAAGCCTCTCCGCCCGGAGCGGACGGCACCCCGTGGCTGCGCGGCGCGATCACGCCGACCGGGCAGGCTTGATGGCGGCGAGGAACCGGTCGTAGGCGTCGGTCACCGCCCGCAGCCGCTCGAAATGCGGCAGGGCGCCGGTGGGCAGGCTGGTGATCAACCAGTTCGGGCGGTCGGCGAAGCGCGGTGCGAGGCGGAAATCGGTGAAGTCGCCCCGCTGCCCGTGCACCAGCCACACGGGCAGGCGGAGCCGCTCGTAGGCCAGCGTCGAATCCGTCGGGAAGAGGTGCCCGGCGATGAAGCAGTAGGGCGCGTGTTCCGCCCCCTGCTGGTGGGCGGCGAGGTAGCCGTAATCGAGCAGCCCCTCGTCGATCTTGGTCGCCCCGAAGGTCTTCTCCAGGAAGAAGCGCATGCTCGCCCGGCTGACCAAGGCGCCGAACAGGGTCGGCCCGAGGACCGGCCGGTCGAGGAGGCTGCGGACGACATCGCGGCCGCGATGCTCGTCCGGCGGCCCCTCGCCGGACAGGCGCCCGTCGAATCCCGTCGGGCTGACGAGGCCGAGCGAGGCGTAATCCCCCGGTCGCGCGAGATTCGCCTTGGCGAGGTAGGCCGCGGAGAGGGAGATCGCGATGGCGTCGATGGGCTCGCCGCCGTGCCGGGCGCGGATCTCCGCGACGACGGCATGGATGGCCTCAACCATCAGGCGCGGCGTGTAGCGCCGGCGGCTCCGCTCCGAGAAGCCGAAACCCGGCAGGTCGATGGCGTAGACCGGCCGGCTCTCGCGGTAGTGCAGGTAGAGCGGCCGCGTCTCGTAGGCGCTGCCGGCGGCATTGATCGAGTGGATCAGCAGGAGCGGGCGGCCAGGCCGCTCCGGCGATGCGTAGAAGGCGACGGCGCCGATCCGGGAGCCGTGGACGGTCTCGAGCGTACCGGGCAGGGCGCGGGGCAGGGCGGGCGGCGCCCCGCGCATGAGGTTGCGGGCCACGGCGAAGGCCCCGACTGTAGCTAGGAGGGTCACCAGAGTTCGGCCGGACGGTCGTGGCAAAAGGGACATCGCGCGGGTCGCGTTCCGGCACCCGGGACGGGCCCGCTCAACGCCGGTTCCTGCGGAAGGTGCCGGAGTCCGGCGCAGAGTAAACCAGATCGCGGCCGACCGCGAGAGTCCGCGGGCCGGGGCGGTCCTTTTCCGGCCGGACGATCGGACGCTTCGCCCCTCCAAGTCGACCCGCCGGCTCCTGCCTCAGACCCGCGCGCCTGGAGCGCGTGACGCCGCCCACGTGACCGCGCGCTCGCCTACCGCCGGGGCATCGATTTGGTCTAAACCTCCGCCGGCGCTTCCGTTTGGATGGACGCACGGGGAGGCATGCCGGGCGAGCGGCCGGGCACCGGCACCGTCGAACGGGCGGAGGGACCGGCGGAAGCGCCGTGGCCGGCGGCGGAGCGGAAGAAGTCCACCGTCGCCTCGTCCGCCTGCCATCCGCCGACGCGGGCGTTGACGAGCGCCTCCCTCGGACGGTTCGCGTAATAGGCGTAGGCGGCCTTCACGAAGGCCGCGCGGGTCATGGTCCGCGCCGGACCGGAGCGGGGGGTCTCGGCCTTGAAGAACAGGGCGCTGCCTTGAACCCCGTAATGCTGCGCGATCTCGGGATAGACCGGCCAGCTCCCCATGGACCCGAGGTCGTCGGGCATGAAGGCGTCGAGGTCGCACTCCTCGAAGGCGATACCCGATTGCGCCAGCAAACCACGGGCGATGTCGGCCACCACATACAACTTAGGATGGTTGATCGAGTGCATGAAGCAGCCCCGGCGCGGCCAGCGGGTCAGAGCAGCGTCGAGGTCGAAGCCGGCATCCCGGCCGAGCTGGCGCTGGGCCGCCACGGATCCCGTCCAGAACTCGAAATAGCCCAGGCGCTCGAATACCGCCTCGGTGAAGAGCCGCAGCGCCTGCGCCTCGGAGAAACCCGCGAGATAGGCGTAGAGCGTCACGGCCGAGTGCGAATGGCCCATCGGGCCGGAGACGAGGCCCCCGAGAGTCGCCGCATCGAGCTTGCCGACATGCACGAGATCCGGGTGGTAGGCCGGAAACATCAGGGTGGGGATGATCCGCACGTTCGGCCGGGCGGCGAGGTCGGTGATCGTGCCATCGTCCCGGAAGGGCGGCAGGTAGACGTTCGTGAACACCTTGTCGTAGCGGTCGGTCGTGCCGATCAGGTCCGCCAAGCGCCGGTGGCGGCGGGCCGCCGTGAAGGCCGAGACGAAGTCGATCCGCGCCTCGGGGAGGAGGTAGCGCATCACCCGGGCGACGGCGCCGCCCTGGCAGACCCCGATCACCAGGATTCGGGGCGACCCCTTCCGCTCCCGGCCCACCTGCCTGAGGCGATACTGCGCGCGTAAGAGGAGGTCCCGACCGAACATCGTCCGTGCATGACATGTCCGGTTGCGGCGATCAAACGGATCGGGCCGGGACGCCGTGGCCCTCAGGCCATCGCCGCCTCGATCTCGCCGGAGAGCTCCAGCCACTCCTCCTCGGCGGCCGCCAACGCGCCCGCCGCGTCGGCGCGCATCTTGGCGATCTCGCCCGCCTTGGCGGGGTTTTCACGGAAGGCGGAGCCGTCCTCCAGCGCCGCATCGATCTTCTGGATCGCCGCCGTGAGCTTGGTCATCCGGGCCTCCAGGGCGTCGAGCTTCTTGCGCAGCGGCGCCACCGCCGCCCGGCGCTCCACCCCGGCCCGGCGCGCCTCGGCCTTCTGGCCGCCCGCCGGCTCGGCGGCGCGGTCGTCGTCCTTGTCGGGCCCGGCGAGGACGAGGCGGCGGTAGTCGTCCATGTCTCCGTCGAAGGTTTTCACCGAGCCCTCCGAGACGAGCCACAGCCGGTCGGCGCAGGCCTCGATCAGGAAGCGGTCGTGGCTCACGAGGATGACCGCGCCCTCGTAATCGTTGATCGCCTCCACGAGCGCTTGGCGGCTCTCGATGTCGAGGTGGTTCGTCGGCTCGTCGAGGATCAGCAAATGCGGGCCGTGGAAGGCTGCGAGCCCCATCAGCAGCCGGGCCTTCTCGCCGCCGGAGAGCTTCTCCACCGGGGTGTCGGCCTTGGCCGCGCCGAAGCCGAGGCGCGCGGTAGCCGCCCGGACCTTCGCCTCCGGCACGTCCGGCATGATCGTGCGGACATGGGCGTAGGCGCTCTCCGCCGGGCGCAGTTCGTCGAGCTGGTGCTGGGCGAAGTATGCGACATCCATCTTGGACGAGCGCTTCATCTCGCCAGCCAGCGGCGCCATCCGCCCGCCGATCAGCTTGCAGAAGGTCGACTTGCCGTTGCCGTTGGCGCCGAGGAGGGCCACCCGGTCGTCCGGGGCGAGGCTGAGGTTGAGGCCGGACAGGACCACCCGCTCGCCGTAGCCGGCCTTCACCCGGTCCATCGCGACGATGGGCGGGGAGAGGGGCTTCTCCGGGCTCGGCAGGTGGATCACCGGCACGTCGTCCTCGATCAGGGCGGCGATGGGCTCCATCTTGGCGAGCCGCTTCATGCGCGATTGCGCCTGCCGGGCCTTGGTCGCCTTGGCCTTGAAGCGGTCGATGAAGCTCTGGAGATGCGCCCGCTCCGCGTCCTGCTTCACCTTGGCCTTGGCCTGGAGCGACCGCTTCTCGGCGAGCTGCCGGGCGAAGCTGGTGTAGCCGCCCCGGTAGATCGTGAGCTTGCCCCGGTCGAGGTGCAGGATGTGATCGACGGAGGTGTCCAGCAGGTCGCGGTCGTGGCTGATCACGATCGCGGTGCGCGGGTAGCGTTCGAGGTAGTCGTAGAGCCAGAGCGTCCCCTCGATGTCGAGGTAGTTGGTCGGCTCGTCGAGGAGGAGCAGGTCCGGCTCGGAGAACAGCACGGCGGCGAGCGCCACGCGCATCCGCCATCCACCCGAGAAATCCGAGCAGGGCCGCGCCTGCGCCGCCGCGTCGAAGCCGAGGCCGTGGAGGATCGCCGCCGCCCGGGCCGGAGCCGAATGGGCGCCGATATCCACGAGGCGCGTCTCGATCTCGGCCCGGCGCAGGCCGTCGGCGTTCTCCGCCTCCGCCATCAGCCGGGCGCGCTCGGTGTCGGCGGCGAGCACGACCGCGTGGAGGGTCTCCGGCCCGGCCGGGGCCTCCTGCGCCATCGCGCCGATCCGCATCCCCTTGGGCAGGGAGACCGCCTTCGCATCCACCGGCAGGTCGCCGAGAATCGCCTTGAACAGCGTGGTCTTGCCCGCGCCGTTGCGCCCCACGAGACCGACGCGGGCGCCCTCGGGGATCGTGAAGTTCGCCCCGTCGAGAATCAGGCGGTCGCCGATGCGATAGGTCAGGTCGTTGACGCGCAGCATGGCCGCCTTCTGGACGGGCCCGCGCGGCGAGGCAAGAGAGGGCGAGGCCCCTGCGGCCGGCGCCGGGGCTTCCCGTCCCGCGGCCCTGGGAGTGACGGCAACGCACGCCCCGCCGCCCGTGAAACGAGGATAGTCGCGAAGGGCGCCGGGACCTCGCCCGCGTCGCCGCCGGGGCGGTGAGAATCGGCCGGCCTCAGGCCAGTTCCCACGCGCCGGCGTCGCGCATCAGCGCCGCGACGAGCAGATGGTTGAGGGCATGGCAGGTGTGGTGCGCCTCGACCCGTGCCGCCACGGGATGGCCGACCAGGGCGAGATCCCCGGTGATGTCGAGGACCCGGTGCCGGACGAGTTCGTCGGGCATCCTCAATCCGCCGATCACCCGGTTGCCGATCAGTAGCGCGGCCGATTTGGGCCCGCACCCCTGGAGGAGGGGCTTGCGCGTCATGTAGCCGTAGGTGCGCCCGGCCATGACCCGGAGGAAGCGGCCGAAGCTGCGGGAGGGGGCGATCTCGCGGGCAAAGGTCTCGGGTCCGACCGGGCCGGACCATGCGAAGGACCCGCAGTGCCTCAGCGCGATATGGGCGGACACCGCGAAGCCGCGCCCGGGGTCGATGGCGAGGCGGCGGTGGCTGTCCGCCACCTCCACCCGGCGCAGCACACGCAGGGTCCGGACCGGGGCCTCCTGCTCCACGCGACCGGCCGCCGCGATCCCCTCGCACCAGGGCGTCGCACTCCCGTCGAAGATCGGCAGTTCCTCCGCGTCGATCTCGATCAGTGCGTTGTCGATCCAGGCGGCGTAGAGGGCCGCCATCAGATGCTCCACCGTCCGCACCAGCACGCTCCCATGCCCGAGGGCGGTGCAGGCCGGTTGGGGATGCTGATACCGCCAGAGAGCCGGGACCTCTTCGATGCGGGAATTCTTGAGACGGCGCCTGAACACGATTCCGTGTCCGACCGGCGCCGGCATCACCCGTACGGTGGCGGTCAGGCCCGTGTGGAGTCCCCGGCCGGAGAGCGCGAAAGCCGCAGCGAGCGTCGCCTGAGGGCGCGCCATGGCTTCGTCGGGCTTCCTCATGGTCGTCTCGAAGTACCCCACCGTCTTGGCGGCCCCCCCGGGCTTTCGCCCCTTAGGCCGCGATTCACCTCAAAGAAAGAGCCCTTTCATCACGGGTGCTTGACCGTGCGCGGTCAGGCGGCCACGATCGGACCGAGCCCAGCCCTTTGCACGAGGTGACCGTCACACGGGATCATGCCCGAAGGCGCCGACCGGCGAGCGTTCAGGGTGGTGGCGGTTGAAGCAGCGGTGGGGCGGCGTTGATGGCACGGCTGGGGACCATACCCTTCTTCAAGGATGCCGGCATCGAACTCGCGCCCTTCGAGACCCGCTGCCACTGGCGCCGCTTCGACGAGAACGAGACCCTCGTCGACTTCGACGACATCTCCACGGACGTCTACTTCATCGCCACGGGGGAGGTGCGCATCCTCAACCGGACCCAGTCCGGCAAGGAGGTGATCCTCGGCGAGATGCGCGGCGGCGCCTTCTTCGGGGAGCTGGCCGCCATCGACGGCATCGGCCGCTCGGCCAACGTGAGCGCGCTCACCCGCGGCGAGGTCTGCGTCGTGCCGGCGGCCGTGTTCCGGCAGATCGTCTTCGCCTCGGAGGCCATCGCGGACCGACTGATGCGGCTGCTCGCCAAGCGCGTGCGCGAGTTGAACACCCGCCTGATGGAGCACGCGCTCCTCGACCTGCGCCACAGGCTCTACGCGGAGTTGCTGCGCCTGTCCGTGCCGCGGGCGGGCACGGAGGGCGAGCGGGTCGTCACCCCGCCGCCCTACCACCACGTGCTCGCCGCGCGTATCGGCTGCCGCCGGGAGCAGGTGACGCGAGAGTTCACGGCCATGGCGGCCGAGGGGCTGGTCGACCGCACGCGCGGCGCCCTCGTCCTGCGGCGGCCGGATCTGCTGGAGGCGCGCGTCGCCGAGGCCCTGCGCGAGGATTCCTGACGCCTTGGGCGATCCGGCGCCGCACCTCGACACGGCGGGCCTCACCCTGCGGGGCCTCACGAAGCGCTTCGGCACCCATCTCGCCGTGGACGGGATCGACCTCGCGCTCTCGGAGGGAGAGTTCTTCTGCCTCCTCGGCCCCTCAGGCTGCGGCAAGAGCACCCTGCTGCGCATGATCGCCGGGTTCGAGCCCCCGAGCGCGGGGACGATCCGCCTCGGCGGCCAGGACATCACCGGCCTGCCGCCGCACCGCCGGCCGGTGAACATGATGTTCCAGTCCTACGCCCTGTTTCCGCACATGAGCGTGGCGGCCAACATCGGCTACGGCCTCAAGGGGAGGCCGCGGGCCGAGGCGGCGGCGCGGGTGGACGGCCTGCTGCGCCTGGTGCGGCTGGACGGTCTCGGCGACCGCCGCCCCGAAACCCTGTCGGGCGGCCAACGGCAGCGGGTGGCCCTGGCCCGCGCGCTGGCGCGGGAGCCCGGCCTCCTCCTGCTCGACGAACCGCTGGGCGCCCTGGACCGCGGCCTGCGCGAGGAGACGCAGGGCGAACTCCGCGCCGTCCAGCGGCGGTTGCGCACCGGCTTCGTCGTCGTGACCCACGACCCCGAGGAGGCGATGATGCTCGCGGACCGGATCGGCGTGATGGAACGGGGCCGCCTCGTGCAGGTCGGCCCCCCGGCGGAGCTCTACCGGCGCCCGGCGAGCCGCTACGTGGCCGGCCTCCTCGGCGACGTGAACCTCATCCCCGGCCGCCTCGGCCCCGCCTCCCCGGACGGAACCCGCGCGGTCGTCACCGTCCACGGTACCGTGCGGGCGACGGACGGCGGCTCCTCCCCGGCGGAGGGCGCGGAGGTGGTGGTCGCCGTGCGGCCCGAGAGCGTCCGCCTCGGCGCGGAGGGCCTGCCAGCGACCGTCCTCGACGCGACCTTCCTGGGGGACCGGGTGCGGCGGGGCCTGCGCCTTCCCGACGGATCGGCCCTGCGGGCGAGCGCCCCGCCCGGCGACGGACCGGAGCCGGGAGCCGCGACGCGGCTGTCCTTCGCGCCGGCCGACGCCGTGATCCTCCCGGCTTGAGGCCGCGCCGATGGCCGCCCCCCGTCCCGACCGGATCGCCGCCCGCCTCGTGCGGTTGCCCCCTCTCCTGTGGCTCTGCGCGTTCTTCCTGCTGCCCTTCGCGATCACGCTGAAGATCAGCCTCTCCGAGCCGGCCACCGCGATCCCGCCCTACCTGCCCGTCCTCGATTGGCAGGGCGGCCTCGACGGATGGTCGAGCTTCCTCGAGGCGCTCAACTTCACCAACTATCTCACCCTGGCGCGGGACGACCTTTACCAAGCGGCGACCCTGGGCTCCCTGGCCTATGCGGGCGCCGCCACGGCGCTCCTCGTCCTCCTCGGCACGCCGATCGCCTATGCCCTGGCGAGGGCGCCCCGGCGCTGGCAGCCGGTGCTCGTCGCCCTCGTGGTGGTCCCGTTCTGGACGAGCTTCCTGATCCGCATCTACGCCTGGATCGCCATCCTGAAGCAGGAGGGGCTCGCCAACCTCGTTCTGCTGAAGCTCGGGGTGATCGCCCACCCCCTCGTGATCCTGAACACCGATGCGGCGGTGATGATCGGCCTGACCTACGCCTACCTGCCCTTCATGGTCCTGCCCCTCTACGCGGTGATGGACCGGCTCGACCCGAGCCTGCGGGAGGCCGCCGCCGACCTCGGGGCGAGCCCGGCGCGGATCTTCTGGACCGTCACCCTCCCGCTGAGCCTGCCCGGCATCGCGGCGGGCGCGGCCCTGTGCTTCGTGCCGATGGTGGGCGAGTTCGTGATCCCCGACCTCCTCGGCGGCTCCGAGACGCTGATGCTCGGCCGGGTGCTGTGGAGCGAGTTCTTCTCCAACCGCGACTGGCCGCTGGCGGCGGCCGTGGCCGTGCTGCTGCTCGCCATCGTCGTCGGCCCGGTGGTGCTGTTCCGGGAGAGCCTGCGCGGCGGGGAGGACACTCCATGACCGCCGTGACGCGGACGGCGCTGACCCTCGGCCTCGCCTTCCTCTACGCGCCGATCGCCGTGCTGGTGGCCTACTCCTTCAACGCCTCGAACCTCGTGACCGTCTGGGGCGGGTTCTCGCTCCGGTGGTACGCGGCCCTGTTCTCCGATGCACCGCTCATCGCCAGCGCCCTCGTGTCCCTGGAGGTTGCGATCCTCGCGAGCCTCATCGCGACGATCCTCGGCACCCTGGCGGCGCTCGCCTTCGAGCGGCACGGCCGGTTCCGGGGTCGGGCGCTGTTCACCGGCCTCGTCTACGGGCCGATGGTGATGCCGGAGGTGATGATCGGCCTGTCGCTTCTCCTGACCTTCATCGGCATCGGCCTCGACCGGGGCATCGCCACCATCGTCATCGCCCACGCCACCTTCTGCACGGGGTTCGTCGCGGTGGTGGTCTCGGCGCGGCTGCGCGGGATGGACCGGACGCTGGAGGAGGCGGCGGCCGACCTCGGCGCGGGACCCTGGCGCGTGCTCGCCACCATCACCCTACCGCTCCTCGCCCCCGCCATCCTCGCGGGCGGCCTCCTCGCCTTCACCCTGTCCCTGGACGACCTGGTGATCGCGAGCTTCGTCTCCGGCCCCGGCGCGACGACCCTGCCGATGCGCCTCTACAGCCAAGTGCGGCTGGGGGTTAACCCGGAAATCAACGCGGCCTCGACGCTCCTCGTCGGGCTCATCACCCTCGCGGTGCTCGCCGCCTCGTGGCTGACCGCACGACGGGGCGGGGCGGGGGGTTAGCGCGGTCGGCGACCCGATCGGGTCCGGCCGCCGCAAGGCCACTCCCTCCGTGCGGTTTCGCACAGTCTGACGTTCACGCCGTGGCTATGGCTGCGAAACCGTGCCGCTTCCGGGCGGCAATCCTTCAAGGTCCACCACCATGAAGAGCCGATCCGGCCTCCTCACCCTCGGCGCCATTCTGGCGTTTTTGCCGGTCACGGCCGAGGCGCGGCCGCTGCACCACCGCCATCACGCGTCCGTCAGGGACGTCCCCGCCCCAGCGGCGGCCCGCAACGCGGCCGTCGACCGCTTCTCGGCCCGGATGAGCCGCCTCGATGCCCTGATGGGCACCGAGCGAACGGCCCGGACCCGCTCGGCCAACGCCCTGGCCTACTGAATTCGCGCGTAGCGCCCTGCGGCTCCCCCTGCGCCGACCGGTGCGATCCGCCCCGTCATCGAGGGATGACGTGGCGGTGGGCGCTTGTTGTCGAAGCGCCGCGACCTATCATCGCTTGTACGGATTATTGAGTCCGGCTTCACAGCGGGAGGGTCGTCACCGTGGCGTACTTCATCGGCATCGCCTGTCCATGGATCCTCGTGGTGCTCCTGGACCGGATCGCGGAAGGGCGCCGCAACGCGGAACTGTCCGCCCTCGGCGTGACGCCGGAGCCGGCCACCGCCCGGTCCGCCTACATCCTGAAGCCCGACCGGCCTTACTGAGGCGTTGCCCGGCACGCGGTCTCTGAGAGCGCAAGCGTCGCCCCGCGCCTCGGGACCTCATCCTGAATGTCCGGTCGGAGAGGTCGTCGCCCTCTCCGTCATTGCGAGCGCAGCGAAGCCATCCAGGGATACGCCACCGGCGGAATCGTCCCGCAGCCCTGGATTGCTTCGCTGCGATCGCAATGACGAACGGAACTCAGGGATGTCGGAGCCTTGCCGGCCGGACACCCGGGACGCCGGGGATTTGTGGGAGCCCGACCGTCTTGAGTCAGGTGCCCCCCTCTCGGGCGCCATTGCGAGCATAAGGCGAAGCGACCACGATCGCAGTTCAGCCGCCGACCTTCCGGAAGAGGCCGGACGACGTCAACAACCGCCTGCTGCCGTCGCGTTGCAGCAGAGAACGCGACGGAGCTGCCAACTCACTTTACCGAAGGCGGGGGCGGCGCGGCCGGCGTCGGCGTGGCGGGGGTCTCGACGGGGCCGCCGTCCTTGCGGTCGATCTTCGCCTCGGCCCGCAGCTTCAGCACGAGGTCCTGCTGCGCCTTGCGGATGAGGTGCTGGTCGATCTGCTCCTTCAGTTCGTCGAAGGTGGGCTGCGGCTTCATCCGTTTCTCCTCCACCTTGATGACGTGCCAGCCGAACTGGGTCTTCACCGGATCGGACACTTGGCCCGGCTTGAGGGCGAAGGCCGCGTTGGCAAAATCGGGCACCATGCGCTCCTTCGTGAACCAGCCGAGATCGCCCCCCTCGGCCTTGGAGCCGGGATCCTTCGAGGTCTCGGACGCGACCTTCGAGAAGTCCTCGCCGCCCTTGATGCGGGCCGCGGCCTTCTTGGCGTCGCCCTCGTTGTCCACGAGGATGTGGCGGGCGTGGATCTCCTCCTCGGGCTTGGTCAGCTTGACGGACTGGTCGTAGACGGCGTGCTCGGCCTCGGAGGTCACCGCCTTCTTGGCTTCCTGCTCGAGGTAGTCGTCCAGCAGGAGCTTGTCGCGGAAGTAGGCGAGCTTGCGCTTGAAGTCGGCGGTCTCACCGATCTTGGCCGCCTCGGCGGCCTGGGCGCCGACCTTGAGATCGACCATGTAGTCGACCAGCAGATTCTTCTTCTGGGCGTCGTCCACGCCGGGCAGCGACAGGGCCGGGTCGTCCGAGGCGATGGCGATGTCGCCCTGGGTGATCGGCTTGCCGTTGACGGTGGCGACCACGGTGTCCGGACCGGCCGTCGCGGCGCCGGACGGGGCCTTCTCGGCGGCGGCGGGAGCGGGCGGAGAAGACTGCGCCATCGCGCCGCCAGCGAGGGCGAGCGTCAGCGCGAGGGCGCTCACGGGCCGGTGAAGGGCTTTCATCCGCATACCTAGTTCCTCGTTCGCCGATCCCGCGACCGGCCCGGCCGGTGGGTCGCCGGCTTCGCGCGGGCGGCGGCGGCACAGGTGGCGCTCCCGCCGGCAGAAGGCAAGCGCCGCCCGTTTCACCGGCCGCGACGGCGCCGCGCGACAGGCATTGGGACAGGCATTCTCAAGCCCGGCTCTTTCAGGTGCATGGGGCGAGGATTACCTCTATAAGCCAGCGCAATTCCGCCCTGGCCGGCCCGCGACGACACGTCCGTCGGCAGGCACGCCCGTCCGCAGGTTCATGATGCTCGGCTCGCTCGCCAAGAAAATTTTCGGCTCGTCCAACGATCGCCGGGTCAAGGGGTTTCGCCCCCGGGTCGCGCAGATCAACGCCCTGGAGCCCGAGATCCAGTCCCTCACCGATGCCGAGCTGCGCGCCCGCACGGACATGCTCAAGGCGGAACTCGCCGCCGGCAAGAGCCTCGACGACATCCTCGTCCCCGCCTTCGCCACCGTTCGGGAGGCGGCCAAGCGCGTCCTGGGTCAGCGTCACTTCGACGTGCAGATGATCGGCGGCATGGTGCTGCACGAGGGCGGCATCTCCGAGATGAAGACCGGCGAGGGCAAGACCCTCGTGGCCACCCTGCCGGTGTACCTCAATGCCCTGGAGGGGAAGGGCGTCCACGTCGTCACCGTGAACGACTACCTCGCCAGCCGCGACGCGGAGTGGATGGGCCGGGTCTACCGCTTCCTCGGGCTCACCGTCGGCACCATCGTCCACGGGCTCGACGACGAGCAGCGCCGCGAGGCCTATGCCTGCGACATCACCTACGGCACCAATAACGAGTTCGGGTTCGACTACCTGCGCGACAACATGAAGTACGAGTTGTCGCAGCTTACGCAGCGCGGGCACAATTTCGCGATCGTCGACGAGGTCGACTCGATCCTCATCGACGAGGCCCGCACGCCGCTCATCATCTCTGGCCCGGTGGACGACCGCTCGGAGCTCTACGTGGCGGTGGATGCGGTGATGCCCCTTCTCCAGCCGTCCTACTACGATCTCGACGAGAAGCAGCGCACCGTCTCCCTCACGGAAGAGGGCAACGAGTTCATCGAGGAGGCCCTGCGCGAGGCGGGCATCCTCAAGGAGGGTGACCTCTACGACGCGCAGAACGTCACCATCGTCCACCACGTGAACCAGGCGTTGCGCGCCAACACCCTGTTCACCCGCGACAAGGATTACATCGTCCGCAACGACGAGGTGGTGATCATCGACGAGTTCACCGGCCGCATGATGCAGGGCCGCCGCTACTCGGAGGGCCTGCACCAGGCGCTGGAGGCCAAGGAGCGGGTGACGATCCAGCCCGAGAACCAGACCCTCGCGCAGATCACGTTCCAGAACTACTTCCGCCTCTACAAGACCCTCGCGGGCATGACCGGCACGGCCTCCACCGAGGCGGACGAGTTCGCGGAGATCTACAAGCTCGACGTGGTCGATATCCCGACCAACAAGGAGATCGAGCGCATCGACGAGGACGACGAGGTCTACCGGACCGTCGAGGAGAAGTACCAGGCGATCATCAAGGAGATCGACAAGGCGCACGCGCGCCACCAGCCGATCCTGGTCGGCACCGGCTCGATCGAGAAGTCGGAATACCTCGCGGACATGCTGGTGAAGGCCGGCTACACGCCGCTCGACTACTCCGACCCGAACGCCCTGACCGACGTCTACAAGGCCGCGCGCGAGAACCGGGTTACGAAGCGGTTCGCCGTGCTGAACGCCCGCTTCCACGAACAGGAGGCCTACATCGTCGCCGAGGCCGGCGTGCCGGGCGCGATCACCATCGCCACCAACATGGCCGGGCGCGGCACCGACATCAAACTCGGCGGCAACGTCGAGATGCGGGTCGAGAAGGAGCTGTCCGGCATGGCCGAGGGGCCGGAGCGCGAGGCGGCGATCGAGGCGATCAAGGCCGAGATCGCGGAGAACCGCGCCAAGGTGCTGGCCTCGGGCGAAAAGGCGGACCCCGAGGCGGGCCGCAAGAAGGACCTGCCGGGCGGCCTCTACATCATCGGCACCGAGCGCCACGAGTCCCGGCGAATCGACAATCAGCTGCGCGGCCGCTCCGGCCGCCAGGGCGATCCCGGCCGCTCGAAGTTCTACCTGTCCCTCAAGGACGACCTCATGCGGATCTTCGGGTCCGACCGCATGGACGGGATGCTGCAGAAGCTCGGCCTGGAGCAGGGCGAGGCGATCATCCACCCGTGGATCAACCGGGCGATCGAGAAGGCGCAGCAGAAGGTCGAGGCGCGCAACTTCGACATGCGCAAGAACGTGCTCAAGTACGACAACGTCATGAACGACCAGCGCAAGGTCGTGTTCGAGCAGCGCCGCGAGTTCATGGGCCAGGACAGCGTCCGCGAGACCGTGGACGAGATGCGCGAGGGCGTGATCGACGATCTCGTCGCCCGCTACATCCCGGCTGATTCCTACGCGGAGCAGTGGGACGCGGTCGGCCTGCGCGAGGCCGCCCAGCAGACCCTGAACCTCGACATCCCGGCCGAGGAATGGGTGAAGGAAGAGGGCATCGCCGACGAGGAGATCCGAGAGCGCCTGATGCGGGAGGCCGAGACCGCCTACCAGGCCCGCGTCGAGAAGAACGGCGTGGAGGTCTCCAACTACATCGAGAAACAGGTGCTGCTGCAGAGCCTCGACCACCTGTGGCGCGAGCACCTCGTCACCCTCGACCACCTGCGGCAGGTGATCGGCTGGCGCGGCATCGCCCAGCGCGACCCGCTCAACGAGTACAAGTCGGAGGCCTTCGAGCTCTTCAACGGCCTCGTCTCGGCCCTGCGCGAGCAGGTGACGAGCCAGCTCTCGCGCATCGAGGTGATGTTCCAGGACCCGGACCAGGCGCCCCCGATGGAGAGTCCCGCCCTGCCGCCGATGTTCGCCCAGCACCTCGATCCGGTCACCGGCGAGAATGAGATGGACTATGCCGGCACGGGGAGCGCGGGCGGCGGCGGTGCCGCCTACGGCTTCGCCGCCTCGGCCCTCTCGGCCGATGCCGCGGTGCTGGAGCGCGACCCGACCGACGAGTCCACCTGGGGCCGGGTCGGCCGCAACGAGCCGTGCCCCTGCGGCTCGGGCAAGAAGTACAAGCACTGCCACGGCAGCCTGACGGCGTGAGCCCCCGGGCCGTCTTCGTCGCCGGGGCGGGGACCGAGATCGGCAAGACCTACGTGACGGCGGCGCTGACCCGGCGCCTCCGCTCGGCCGGGCCGGTCCTCGCCCTCAAGCCGCTGGCGAGCGGGGTGGCCCCGGTGGAGGATCCGGCCTTCGCCGACAGCGACACCGCGCGCCTCCTGGCTGCCCAGGGACTGCCTGTCACGGCGGCCACCGTGGCGGCCTGCTCGCCCTGGCGGTTCGCGGCGCCCCTGGCCCCGGATCAGGCCGCCGCGCTGGAGGGCCGACGCCTGACCCTCGACGAGATCGTCGGCTGGTGCCGGGAGCGGATCGCCTCCGCCGCGTGCCCGGTGGTGATCGAAGGCGTCGGCGGGCTGATGAGCCCCATCACCGACGAGGCGACCAACCTCGACTGGATCGAGGCGCTGCGGATCCCCGTGACCCTCGTCTCCGGCAGCTATCTCGGCGCCATCAGCCATGCCCTGACGGCGGCGGAGGTGCTGAGGCTGCGTGGCCTCGACCTGCGCGCCGTGGTGATCAGCGAGACCGAAGGGGCACCGACCCCGCCTCAGGTGGTCGCCGCGGCCGTCGCCCGGCACACGCCCGTTCCGGTCCTTTGCGTCGGGCGCGGTGAACAGGGGCCCGGCGCCCTGGCGGCGGTCGTCTGACACCGCCGGTACCACATCCGCACCCACCGTCATTGCGAGCGGCGCGAAGCGAGCCGGGACAGTGTGGCGACTCCAACCGGAGCGCGTCGCCGGATCGCTTCACGGCGCTCGCGCTGACGGGCACGGGCGAAATGCGACAAATCCTTCACTTCTGTGAGAGGCACCCCCGAGCGGTCGCTGGACGGCCATGCGACGGCTGTTAGCTATGTCGTGAAGAGAGGCCAGGGAGCCTCCGCAGCCGGTCGCCGGAGGTCCGTTGAGCCAGACCCTCACCCCCGCCGGCACCGCGGTCCCGGCTGTCCCGCCCTCCGAAACCCACACCCGGGGCCGCATGAGCCCCGCCCTGCTCATGGGAGCCCTCGGCGTCGTCTACGGCGACATCGGGACGAGCCCGCTCTACGCCTACAAGGAAGCGGTGAAGGCGGCCGGCGGAGGGGACGGCGCCTCGCCGATCGCGGTGATCGGCGCCGTGTCGCTGATCTTCTGGGCGCTGATCCTGATCGTCTCGCTCAAATACGCGATCCTGATCCTCCGGGCGGACAACAACGGGGAGGGCGGCATCGTCGCGATGCTGGCGCTCCTCGGAGCCCGCCACGCCAAAGCGGGGACGTGGCGCGCGCTGCTCCTCGTGGTCGGACTCCTCGGGGCGGCGCTGCTCTACGGCGACGGGGCGATCACGCCCGCGATCTCCGTCCTCTCGGCGGTGGAGGGCCTGAAGGTCGATGCGCCCGGCCTGTCCCGGTACATCGTGCCGATCACCCTGGTGATCCTCGTGGGGCTGTTCGCGGTGCAGAGCCAGGGCGTCGCACGGATCGGCCGGATCTTCGGCCCCGTGATGCTGGCGTGGTTCGTGGTGCTGGCGCTGCTCGGCATCGGCTCCATCGTCCATGCCCCGCAGATCCTCCAGGGGCTCAATCCCCTGCGGGCGGTGGACTTCCTCGTCCATGCAGGGTGGCACGTGAGCTTCGCCATGCTCGGCGCGGCCTTCCTGGCGGTGACGGGTGGCGAGGCGATGTATGCCGACCTCGGCCATTTCGGGGCCCGGCCGATCCGTGTGGCGTGGTTCGCCCTGGTGCTGCCGGCGCTGGTGCTCAACTATTTCGGGCAGGGCGCGCTCCTGCTCGCGGAGCCCGACGCGATCGAGAACCCGTTCTTCCGCCTCGCCCCCGACTGGGCGCACATTCCCCTGGTCGGGCTGGCGACGATGGCGACCATCATCGCCTCGCAGGCGATCATTTCCGGCGTCTTCTCCCTGACCCAGCAATCGATCCAGCTCGGCTTCCTGCCGACCATGCGCATCGTGCAGACGGCGAGCGACGAGCGTGGCCAGATCTACGTGCCGGCGGTCAACTGGCTGCTCGCGCTCGCCACGGTCACGGCGGTGCTGGTCTTCGGCTCGTCCGACGCGCTCGCCGGGGCCTACGGAATCGCCGTCTCGATGCTGATGGCCATCACCACCCTCCTCGCGGCGCTGATCGCGCACAAATGGGGCTACAACCTCGCCGCGATCCTCGCGGTGAACGGCTTCTTCCTCGTCGTCGATCTCGTCTTCCTCGGCGCCAACAGCGTGAAGCTTCTGGAGGGCGGCTGGTTTCCCCTGGTGCTCGCGGGTTTCGTGGCGCTGATGATGCTGACGTGGCGGAAGGGGACGATGCTGGTCGAGGAGGCGAAGGTCGCCCTGCGGCAGCCCGAGGCCGCGTTCCTCGACGGCCTCCGGCACCAGACGCTCATCCGCCTGCCGGGAACGGCGGCCTTCATGTCCTCCGCCGAGCACGGCATCCCGCTCCACCTGTCCCGCTTCGTGGAGCGCAGTCATGCCATGCCCGAGCGGGTGCTGATCGTCACGGCCCTCTACGAGGAGACGCCGACCGTCCCCATCGACAGGCGGGCGAAGGTGACCGTGCTGGCGCCTGACCTCTACCGGGTGGTCCTGCATTACGGCTTCATGGAGGAGGCCTCGATCCCCGAGGGCATCGCCTGCGCCGTCCGCTCCGGCCATCTGCCGCCCTGCTTCCTGGAGGACATCACGGTGTTCGTCGGCCACGAGACCGTGATCCCGAAGAGCGACACGCGCGGCATGTGGCCATGGCGGGAGAACCTGTTCGCCTTCATGCAGCGCAACGCCGAGCGCACCGGCGCCTTCTTCGGCGTGCCGACGCGGCAGGTGGTGGAGGTGGGCACCGAGATCGAGATCTGATGCCGGGCCTGTCGCACACGCGATCCTGATCCGGCGCGCGTGGAACCTGAGCCGTCGCGCATCGTTCGAGTCGCCTGAATGGGTCCGGATGCCGGACCGCCGAACGGGGAGACTTGTAATGAACCGTGACCATCTCGAAGGCGGCGTGCGCCACCTGCGCGGCCGGGTGAAGACCGCGGCCGGCGCCGTCGGGGGCAATCCCGGCCGCCAGCTCGAAGGGGCCTACGATCAGGCGGCGGGGGCGGCCCAATACGCCTACGGCGAGGTCCGCGAGACCGCCGAGAACCTGCGGCGCGACGGTGAGCATCTCTACGAGGAAGGCCGCGAGCACGCCGAACGCATCGCCCACGAGGTACGCTCCCGCGGCGAGGCTTTCGCCGAGGAAGCCCTGGAGCGGGGCCGCCACGTCCGGTCACGCGGCGAATCGCTGGCCCGCGAGGCCCGTGCCCGCGGCGAGGCCTTCGCGGACGAGGCCGTCTCGCGCGGCCGTTACGTCCGCTCCCGGGCAGTGCATCACGGTCGCTCCGTCGCCCGGCGGGTCGACGACAACCGCGGCACCACGCTCGCGATCGTCGCCGGCGTCGCCTTCGGCCTCGGCTGGCTGCTCAAGCCCTCAGACCGGTCTTAAGGCCCCTCCGGCGCGCGGGTCCGAGGATCCGCGCGCCCCGGAACGCATAAAGACATCTTTATGTCTTGATTGCCTCACCGGCCGTGAAGTGCTAGGTCCTCGCCCGTTTCCCAAGGAACCAGCGAGGAGAACGGCATGGCCGGTGATTACATCGTCAGGGATATCGGGCTGGCCGATTACGGCCGGAAGGAAATCTCGATCGCCGAGAGCGAGATGCCCGGCCTGATGGCCGTGCGCGAGGAGTACGGCGCCAGCCAGCCGCTCAAGGGCGCCAAGATCGCCGGCTCCCTGCACATGACGATCCAGACCGCGGTGCTGATCGAGACGCTGAAGGCTCTCGGCGCCGACATCCGCTGGGTCTCGTGCAACATCTACTCCACCCAGGACCACGCGGCGGCCGCCATCGCGGCGGCGGGCATCCCGGTCTTCGCCGTGAAGGGCGAGACCCTGGAGGATTACTGGGATTACACCTCCCGCCTGTTCGACTGGCACGACGGCGGCATGCCGAACATGATCCTGGACGACGGCGGCGACGCCACGATGTTCGTCCACCTCGGCCTGCGCGCCGAGAACGGCGACACCGCCTTCCTCGACAAGCCGAGCTCCGAGGAGGAGGAGATCTTCTTCGCCCTCCTGAAGAAGAAGCTCGCCGAGAAGCCCAAGGGCTGGTTCGCCGGCCTCGCGGAGTCGATCAAGGGCGTCTCCGAGGAGACCACCACCGGCGTTCACCGGCTCTACGTGCTGGCCAAGGAGGGCAAGCTGCTCTTCCCGGCGATCAACGTGAACGACTCGGTCACGAAGTCGAAGTTCGACAACCTCTACGGCTGCAAGGAGTCGCTGGTCGACGGCATCCGCCGGGGCACCGACGTGATGATGGCGGGCAAGGTCGCCATGGTCGCGGGCTTCGGTGACGTGGGCAAGGGCTCCGCCGCCTCCCTGCGCAACGCCGGCTGCCGCGTCATCGTGTCGGAGATCGACCCGATCTGCGCGCTCCAGGCCGCCATGGAGGGCTACGAGGTGGTGACCATGGAAGACGCGGCGCCGCGCGCCGACATCTTCGTCACCGCCACGGGCAACAAGGACATCATCACCCTCGACCACATGCGGGCGATGAAGGACCGGGCGATCGTCTGCAACATCGGCCACTTCGACAACGAGATCCAGGTCGCGGGCCTCAAGAACCTGCGCTGGACCAACATCAAGCCGCAGGTGGACGAGATCGAGTTCGCGGATGGGCACCGCATCATCCTCCTGTCGGAGGGGCGCCTCGTGAATCTCGGCAACGCGACGGGCCACCCGTCCTTCGTGATGTCCGCCTCGTTCACGAACCAGACGCTCGCCCAGATCGAGCTTTGGACGAACCCCGGCAAGTACGACCGTCAGGTCTATACCCTGCCCAAGACCCTCGATGAGAAGGTCGCGGCGCTGCATCTCGACAAGATCGGCGCGAAACTCTCCAAGCTTCGGCCCGATCAGGCGTCGTACATTGGAGTTTCCGAGAACGGACCGTTCAAGCCCGATCACTACCGTTACTGAATTCGCACAAACGGCGTTTTTTCGGGGGCCCGGCTGGCTAAGCCGGGCCCTTCGTTTGTCAAGGCCAAAACGCCACGCGAAGGTGTGTCTTCTGTGTGTCGTTAACGGCAGATTTACTCGCCAGGGCCACGGCCACGCTTCGTTCCGCTTCCGGCGCGAATCCCCGGCACGGTAAGGTGGCCCCGACTCAAAAAGAGGTCGGGGCGCGGCGAGGCCGGTCGGCATCGCACGGCCCCGATGCATCGCGCCGCCGGACTGCGGCAGGCGGCGACGAGAGCTTGGGGGCTGGTCGAATGGGGGTCGGTCGTGCGGCGCAGCTGCGGATCGGCGTGGGTTCTCTCACGCTGCTCGCCGCCGGTGCCGCCTTGGCGGAAATGCAGGATCTTCCGCCTGCCCATGCCCCGCGGGAGATGCACAGCGTCGCCGGCCTCGCGATCTTCGGCGGCCTCGTCGCCTTCGCGGTGATCGTCGCCCTCCTCTATCTGTACGAGCGCGCCCGCTGGACCCGCCGCGAGCAGGAGCTCGTGGCCTCCCTCAACCTGCTGCGCGGTGCCCACGACCGCGCCGAGATGCTGCTCAACGCCGACCGTCAGGTCGTCATCACCTGGGACGAGCAGAGCGAGCCGGTGATCGAGGGCGATGCCGGCATCGCCCTCCACGGGGACCGGGCGTCGGCGGGCTCCGCCCGGCGGGTCCTCGCCTTCGGGACGTGGCTGCGCCCGGCCGACGCCCAGGCCGTGGAAGCCTCCCTCGATCTTCTGCTCTCGCGCGGCACCGGCTTCTCCCTCGACCTGCGCACCCAGAACGGCCGCAGCATCGAGGCGCAGGGCCGCACCGTGGCGGGACGGGCCTTGCTGCGCCTGCGCGAGATGAGCTCCGAGCGGCGGGAGATCGCCGACCTTCGCCTGACCCTCGACGAGACCCGCCGCTCCCTCTCGGCGCTGGCGAACCTCCTCGACGCGATCCCGCAACCGGTCTGGCGGCGCAACCGCGACGGGGCCCTGGCCTGGGTCAACGCCGCCTATGCCGCCGCCGTGGAGGCCGGGAGCCGCGAGGCGGTGATCGATACGGGCCGCGAGCTCCTCGACCGGCAGGCCCGAGAGACCATCACCCGTGAGGAGGCCCCCCTGGCTCCCGGCGCCTCGGGCCGCCCGCCCCGCGTCTCGGCCGTGGTCGCGGGCACCCGCCGGGTCCTCGACGTGTACGAGACCGCCCTCGACGGCGGGAAGGTCGGCATCGCCGTCGATGTGTCCGAGCTGGAGAGCGTCCGCGCCGACCTCCAGCAGCAGATGAATGCCAACGCCCGCACCCTCGACCAATTGCCCACCGCCGTGGCGATGTTCGACGTGTCGCAGCGCCTGATCTTCCACAACGCCGCCTACCGGAACCTCTGGGGCCTCGATCAGGCCTTCCTCGACAGCCGCCCCTCGGACGGTGAGATCCTCGACTTCCTGCGCACCCAGCGGAAGCTGGAGGAGCACGCGGATTTCCGCAGCTGGAAACACGGCGTGCTCGCGGCCTACCGCGCCGCCGAGGCGCACCAAGCGTGGTGGTACCTTCCCGACGGCCGCACCCTGCGCGTGGTGGCCGATCCGAACCCGCAGGGCGGCCTCACCTACCTGTTCGACGACGTGTCCGACAGGCTGAACGCCGAATCCCGCTACAACGCCCTGCGCCGCCTCCAGGCCGAAACCCTCGACACCCTGGCCGAGCCGGTGGCCGTGTTCGGCGCCGACGGGCGGCTGCAGCTCGCCAACCGGGCCTTCACCACGATCTGGCACCTCGACCCGGAGATGGTCGATGCGCGGCCCCACGTCGATTCGGTGATCCTGCGCTGCAAGGAACTCGCCCCGAACGCCGATCCCTGGCTCGACATCCGCGATGCGGTGGTGGGCCTGGAGGCGAGGGCGGCGCTCGCCCGGCGGATCGAGATGGTGGACGGCACGGTCCTCGACTGCGCGACCCAGCCCCTGCCCGAGGGCGCCACGCTGATCACCCTCATCGACGTCACGGCGAGCGTGAACGTCGAGCGGATGCTGACGGAGAAGAACGAGGCGCTGGAGACGGCCGCCGAACTGCGCGACACCTTCGTCCACCACGTCTCCTACGAGCTGCGCTCGCCGCTCACCAACATCATCGGCTTCACGCAACTCCTCGGCGACGAGACGGTCGGCGCCCTCAACGCCCGGCAGCGGGAATACTCCGACCACATCATGCGCTCCTCGGCGGCGCTCCTCGTAATGATCAACGACATCCTCGACCTCGCCTCGGTGGACGCGGGCTCGCTGGAATTGCAGCGGGAGGACCTCGACGTCCGCGCCACCGTCGAGGCGGCGGTGCGGGGACTGGAGGACCGGCTCGCGGAGGCGCGCATCGTCCTCACGGTCGACGTGCCCGAGGACATCGGCACGCTGCGCGCCGACGGGAAGCGGATGCGGCAGATCCTGTTCAACCTCGTCTCGAACGCCGTCGGCTTCTCGGACCCCGGTCAGACCGTCGAGATCGCCGCCCGGCGGACGGCGCGGGAACTCGCCCTGAGCGTGCGCGACCACGGGAGCGGCATGGCCCCGGAGATCCGCGACTTGGTGTTCAACCGCTTCGAGAGCCACACGCGCGGCACACGGCACAGGGGCGTGGGGCTCGGCCTCTCGATCGTGCGCTCCTTCGTGGAACTGCACGGCGGCCGGGTCGAGCTCGAGTCGGAGCAGGGCATCGGCACCTGCGTCACCTGCATCTTCCCGCTCAAGCCGACGGACGGCCCCCTGCCGCCGCCCGAGCGCCGGAAGCCGCCCGAGGCCCCCTCGCGCCCCTACCTGACCCAGGTCTCGGGCGGCTGAAGGGGAGCGGAGCGTGCAGCCCCTTGACCGGCGGGGGCTCCACCGTCACGCAGGGGCAATGTCAGACAAGAACGAGGGCTGGGCCGTCTTCCGGAACGGCGACTTCCGCCTGTTCGGCGCGGCGCGCTTCCTCTCCGGCCTGTCCTACCAGATGCAGGCCGTGGCGATCGGGTGGTTCGTCTACGACCTGACCCGCTCGCCCCTGGCGCTGGGCCTCGTCGGGCTCGCGGGCTTCCTGCCCGCCATGCTGAGCGCCCTGGTGAGCGGCCATGTGGCCGATGCCTACGAGCGGCGCCTCGTCGGGTCGGCCGCCTTCGGCCTCCAGGCCGCCGCCAGCTTCGGCCTCCTCGCCTACGCCGTCAGCGGCTACGGGGCGGTCTGGCCGATCTACGCCCTCGTCGTGGTCGTGGGGACGGCCCGCGCCTTCGCGAATCCCGCCCTCCAGGCGCTGCTGCCGACCCTGGTGCCGGGGCCGCTCTTCGGCCCCGCCATCGCCTGGAACTCCTCCCTCTGGCAGACCGCATCGGTGATGGGCCCGGCACTGGGTGGCCTGCTCTACGCCCTGGGGCCGATGGTGGTCTTCGCCCTCGCGGGCGCGAGCTTCGCCTGCGCCAGCCTCTGCGTGGCCCTGATCCGTCACCGGCCGGCGCCCGTGGGGGAGCGGCCGAAGATCACCTGGGAAGCCCTCTCGGCGGGGCTGCGCTACATCCGCTCGCAGCCCGTCGTGCTGGGCGCCATCAGCCTCGACCTCGTGGCGGTGCTGCTCGGCGGCGCCACGGCGCTGCTGCCGATCTACGCGGCGTCCGTGCTGCATGTGGGACCGCTCGGCCTCGGCGCCCTGCGCAGCATGCCGGCGGCGGGGGCGGTGGCCACCGCCGTGTTCCTCGCCTACCGGCCGCTCCGCCGCCACGCGGGCCTGCGGATGCTGCGCGCGGTGGCGGTCTTCGGCCTCGCGACCGTGGCCTTCGGCCTGTCGACCTCCCTTCCCCTCTCGATGGCCTGCCTCTTCGTGACCGGCGCGGCGGACATGATCTCCGTCTACGTCCGCCAGAGCTTCGTGCAGGGCGAGACGCCGGATGCGATGCGCGGACGGGTGGCGGCGGTGAACACGGTGTTCATCGGCGCATCGAACGAACTCGGTGAGTTCGAATCGGGACTCCTCGCCGCCGCCATCGGGGCCGTCCCGGCCGTCGTCGCGGGCGGCGCGGCCACCGTCGCCGTCGCGATCGCCTGGGGTCGCCTCTTTCCGGCCCTGAGGGACCGGGACCGGCTGCTCACGCGGAGCTGAGGCGCGGGATCAGCTCGCCCGCGCGCGGACCGGCCGGCAGACCGAGACGATGGACTCGCGCAGGGCCGCCGGGGTGAAGGGCTTGATCAGACAGGCGTTCACCCCCGCCTTCCGCGCATTCGGAAAGCACTCGGCATTGGCCTGCGTCGTCATCATGATGAACGGGATCTCGCGGATCGACCGGTCGGCCCGGATCTGCCGGAGCAGTTCGTAGCCCGTCATCGGCTGCATGTTCCAATCGGAGATCACGAGGCCGTAGCGCCGCTCGGCCAGCAAGGAGAGGGCGGCGGTCCCGTCGGCGGCGACGTCGATCTGCTCGAAGCCGAGGCGCTGCAAGATCGCCTGCACCACCTCGGCCATCATCGGCACGTCATCGACCAGGAGGACGGGAGGGAAGCCGGAAAAGGGCATCGTTCGACCGCACGCCTCCGATCATCGAATAGCGTGCGCTAAACGATTGCGTGCAACTCAACTACCGCGCCCCCGGTTAGCAAAGGCTGACCGGGGGCCGTCGTGCGGAGGCCGGGCTGCGGATACGATGTCGCGTGCGGGCTTCAGGGCCGGTGCGTCAGCGCGCGCCGAGCAGCGGCGACCACGTCGGGTCGGAGGCGTAGCTCGGCGTGGGCACCGGCTGCTCCACGTGGCCGGTGATGTCGACCATGAACAGCTTGCCGCCGCCCGAACCGCCGGGATCGCGGAAGAACACGACGTACTGGCCGTTCGGGGAGAAGGACGGCCCCTCGTTGTGGAAGCCCTCCGTCAAGACGCGCTCGCCGGTCCCGTCGGGCTTCGCGACGCAGATGGCGAAGCCGCCGTTGCGCTGACGGGTATAGGCGATGAGGTCGCCCCGGGGCGACCAAGCGGGCTGGGAGGCCGAGCCGGTGCCGAAGGTGATCCGGTGCGGGTTCGACCCGTCCGCGCCCATCACGTAGACCTGCTGCGAGCCGCCCCGGTCGGATTCGAAGATGATCTGCGAGCCGTCGGGCGAGTAGGTCGGCGAGGTGTCGATGGCGAGCCCGGAGGTAATCGGCTTCTGGGCCTTCGAGGCGAGGTCCATCGTCACGATGTCGGCGTTGCCGCCCTGCTGCACGCTCATGACGAGGCGGCGGCCATCCGGGGAGAAGCGGGGGCTCGCGCTCATCGAATCGACGGAGCCGAAGGCTTGGCGCGATCCGGTCTCGAGGTTGATCACCTGCACGCGCGGCTGGTGGCCGGCGGCCTGGGCCATGAAGGCGATGTCCTGGGTGCTCGGCGAGTAGCGGGGCGCCACGATCGACATCTCGCCCGTGGTGATCGCCCGGACGTTGGCGCCGTCCTGATCCATCACCATCAGGCGCTTGCGCCGGTTCTCCTTCGGGCCGGTCTCGTCCACGAAGGCGATGCGGCTGTCGAACCAGGGGCCGAGGCCGGTGATCTTGGTATAGGCCTGATCGGAGATGAGATGCCCCGCCCGGCGGGCGTTGGCCGGATCGGTCGCGTATTGCTGGCCGATCATCTGCTGGCCGGAGGTCACGTCCCACAGGCGGAACTCCACCTTGAGCCGCCCGCCGGCATCGCGCACGACGCGGCCCGTCACGAGGCCCTGGACGCCCGTGGCGCGCCACTTCTCGAAGTTCGGCGCCGCGTCGAAGGGCGGGTTCTCGGGGAAACGCGCCTTCTCAAGGGGAGTGAAGTAGCCCGAGCGGCGCAGGTCGTTGGTGACGACGCCGGAGATGAGGCCGCCGAGGCTCGGATCCCCGCCGAATTCCGCCACCGCGATGGGAAGCGGCTGGAAGTTGCCGCCGCCGATGCGCAGCTGGAGCTGCGCCTGCGCCGGGCTCGCGAGGCCCAGCACCGCGGCGAGGAGCGCGGCGAGCGCGAGAAGGGGGGCGGACCGCGGGAAGCGGAACCGGGGAGTCGGTCTGTCGGTCATAGGCTCGGTCGTCGAACGAACGGGGGAGGGGGCGGCGGCGTAGCGGAGACCGGGATCAGGTCGCCGTGAACTCGAACTCCGCGTTGATGGCCTTCCAGTCGTTGTAATACGGGGCGTAGGTCGCCGGGATGCGATAGGGCGCACAGCGCCGGACCGCCCGGAGGGCTGCCTGCGCGATCGACTGATCGACCGAGCTCGACCCACCCTTCATGATTCGCGGCTCGGTGCTCAGCGATCCGTCCGGGTTCAGGCGGATGTCGAGCACGGGCAGGATCACCCCCTGGGCGGCGCCGGGCGGGGCCGAGTAGCACCGCTCGATCTGCTGTTGCAGCAGGCCGACGAGGGCGTCGCGAAGCGACGGCGACAGGCGCTGGGCGTTGCCCGTGGCGGCACCCAGCGCGGCGACCTTCTGGACCGCCGGGCCGGTGGCGCCGGTGGATTGCGACGGCGCCTTCGAGTTGAGCACGGAGCGGATGTCGCCCGCGTTGAACTTGGCCGCGAGTTCCGCCTGCTTGCGGGCCTTCGCCTCCGCATCGGCCTTGGCGGCGGCATCGGCCATCGCCTTGGCCTTCGCCTTGGCGGCGGCCTCCGCCTTGGCCGCGGCGTGCGCGGCCTCAGCCTTAGCGCGCTCCGCCTCGGCCTTGGCCTCCGCGATCTCCTTCTGGCGCTCGGCCTCCGCGTCGGCCTTGGCCTTCGCCTCGGCGGCCTTCTTCGCGGCTTCGGCCTTGGCCTGCGCCGCCGCCTTCGCTTCGGCGGCGGCCTTGGCATCGGCCGCCTTCTTGGCGGCCTCGGCCTTCGCCTGGGCGGCGGCCTCGGCCTCCTGGCGTTCGATCAGCTTGTCGAGGGCCTCGCGCTTGTCGGCTTCGGCCTTCTCCGCCGCAGCCTTGGCGGCCGCCTTCTCGGCGGCGGCCTTGGCAGCCTCCGCCTTGGCCTGGGCCGCCGCCTTGGCCTCGGCGGCCTTCGCCTCCGCCGCAGCCTTGGCCTCGGCCTTCTCGGCGGCCGCTTTCTCGGCCGCGGCCTTGGCGGCCTTCTCGGCCTCGCGCTTCTCCTCGGCGGCCTTCGCCGCCTTGGCGGTCTCGGCCTCGTTGATCTCGGTCTCGGCGCGCAGCGGCATCTCGTCGGCGTTGGCGAGCTTCATGTCCGCGGTGCGCTTGGGCGCCGTGGGGGCGTCGACCTTCGCGTTCTCGGGCTCGCGCTCCTCGCGCTTGTCGGCCTGCCGGTCGGCACGGCTCTGGGCGTTCGGCATCGGCTTGTCGGCCTGCCGCTCGCCCTTCATGATCTCGGAGAGCTGCTGCTCGGTGATCACCTCGACGGGCACGCCTTCCTGCGCCTCCGGCAAAGCGGGGGCCGAGACGCCGAGCAGGACCGCGCCCAGCAGCACGCAGTGGGTGCCGGCCGAGATCCAGACGCCGGGCTTCCGGCGGTCGAACGTCACGGGCAGGGAGATCGCCACCACGCGCTCCGTCAGTGATCGGGTTCGGTGACGAGGGCGACGTGCCGGAAGCCGCCGCCGGTCACGATGGCCATCACCTGGGCGACCCGCCCGTAATCGACCCGCTTGTCGCCGCGCACGAAGACGCGGTCCTCGGTGCCGTTCTTGGCCTGGGCGAGGAGCTTCGGCACGATCGAGTCGTCGTTCAGCTCGTCCTCGCCGAGGAAAATCTGGCCGGTCTGGCGGATGGAGAGGGTGATGGGCTTCACGTCCGAGTTGAGGGGCGAGGCCTTCGATTGCGGCAGGTCCAGCGGCACGCCGACCGTCATCATCGGCGCCGCCACCATGAAGATGATGAGGAGCACCAGCACGACGTCGATGAACGGCGTCATGTTGATCTCGTTGATGGCGCCGCCGCGACGGCCCCGCCGCCGCCGCCGCTTACCGCCGTGGGCCGCCCCTGGCGCCATGGACATGGGTCACACTCCTCCGGCCCGAACCTCAGGCGACCAGCGACAGGCGCTCGTCGATCTGGCGAGAGAGGATCGCCGAGAACTCGTCCGCGAAGCCTTCGAGCCGCGACTGCGCCTTGGCGACCTCGGCCTGCAGCTTGTTATAGGCGAGCACCGCCGGGATCGCCGCGAACAGGCCGATGGCGGTGGCGAACAGCGCCTCCGCGATGCCCGGCGCCACCACGGCGAGGGAGGTGTTCTTGGAGGCCGCGATCGAGGTGAAGGCGGTCATGATGCCCCACACCGTGCCGAACAGGCCGATATACGGACCCGCAGAGCCGATGGAGGCGAGGAACAGGAGGCGCGATTCCAGCCGCTCGACCTCCCGCTGGATGGTGACGTCGAGCTGCTTCTCGATGCGCTGGGACAGGGACTGGACCTGACGGCCCGACCCCTCGAACGACCGCTTCCACTCGCGCATCGCCGCCACGAACACCGCCGCGAGGCCCGTCGCCGGGCGGTCGTTGAAGGAGCGGAACAGCTCCTCCAGGGAGCGGCCGGACCAGAAGGCGTCCTCGAAGGCGTCCATTTCCTTGCGGATGCGCCGGAACAGGAGGGTCTTGTCGACGATGATCGACCAGCACCAGATCGAGGCGCTGAGCAGGCCCACCATCACGATCTTCACGACGAAGTGCGCCTGGAGGAACAAGCCGAGCAGGCTCATGTCGGCCATGGGAGCGGCCTGCATCGCGTCGGCTGGGTTCATCCGTCGAGGTCTCCTGCTCCGGACCGGCGCGACCGGGCGCGGGACGCCGTGTCAACCGGAAGTGCGAGCGATTTCAATGCTATCGACCGTGAATCTGTCGAAAGTAAGGGCCGCCGCGTCCACGCGGGACCGCCGCGTGCCACAGAGTCTAAGGGCGCGGTAGGGTTAAGGATTGGTTGAAACCACGACGTGCGGCGCGTCCCTTCGCGATTGCGCCGCACCTGCGGGTGGCCGGGGGAGGGCCGCGCCTGTATCCTCGCGGGCCTTGCCACCGATCGGGGACCCGTCCGTGCCAGCACCCGTGCCCAGCCTGCCCGACCTCCTGCGCGGCGGCCCCGGCCGCCTCCTCGGCTGGTCCTGCCTCGCCGACGTGGCGCTCGCCGGAATGATGGCGCGGGCGGGCTTCGACGCCGTGCTCCTCGACCAGCAGCACGGCGCGCACGACTACGCCACCTGCGTGGCGTCGCTGACGGAGCTCGCGCTCGCGGGCACGCCGGGCCTCGTCCGGGTGGCGGTGGGCGACTTCGCCATGGCCTCGCGGATGCTCGATGCCGGCGCCTCCGGGATCGTGGCGCCGATGATCAACACCGTGGCCGACGCCCAGGCGCTCGCGGCGGCCACCAAGTTCCCGCCGGTGGGCCAGCGCAGCTGGGGGCCGGACCGGGCGATGTGGTTCTCCGGCCTCTCCACCGGGCCGGACTACCTCGCCGGAGCCAATGCCCGCACGCTCACCATCGCCATGTGCGAAACCCGCGAGGCGATCGGCAACCTGCCCGCGATCCTCGATGTGCCGGGCATCGACGGCATCCTCGTCGGGCCCGCCGACCTCTCCATCGCCCTGTCGCACGGCGCCGCCATCGACCCGACGGGCAGCGCCGTCACCGCCGGGCTGGAGGAGATCCTGCGGCTCACCCTCGGCGCCGGCAAGATTCCCTGCGCCTTCGCCCCCAGCGCCGCCCGCGCCCGCGAGATGCTCGCCATGGGCTACAGGCTCGCCTCCATCGGCTACGACGGCATCGTCATCGGCGAGGCGTTTTCGCGGATGTTGGGTGAGGCGCGGGGGTAAGTCTCGCGTCTCCTTCCCATCCCCTGGCCGTCATTGCGAGCATCGCGAAGCAATCCAGGGCAGCACCGCGCCTGTAAGCGTCCCGCATCCCTGGACTGCTTCGCTGCGCTCGCAATGACGGGGTGCGCGGGTGAGGACGGGAGGAGCTTGCCCCTACCGCCCCAGCCCCCCGGCCTCCTCGATGAACCGCGCCACCGTATCGGCCCCGTCGCCCGCCCGCAGCGAGGCGAAGACGTAGGGGCGCTGCCCCCGCATCCGCTTCGTATCGGATTCCATCACCCCGAGATCCGCCCCGACCAGCGGCGCAAGGTCGGTCTTGTTCACGATCAGCAGGTCGGAGCGGGTGATGCCGGGGCCGCCCTTGCGCGGGATCTTCTCGCCGCCCGCCACGTCGATGACGTAGAGGGTGATGTCGGCGAGTTCGGGCGAGAACGTCGCGGCGAGGTTGTCGCCGCCGGACTCGATCAGCACCAGATCGAGCTTGGGAAACTTGGCCCGCATCTGCGCCACGGCGGCGAGGTTGATCGATGCGTCCTCGCGGATCGCGGTGTGCGGACAGCCGCCGGTCTCGACGCCGAGGATGCGCTCCTCCGGCAGGGCGCCCGCCACGGTGAGGATGCGGGCATCCTCCTTGGTGTAGATGTCGTTCGTGATGGCACAGATGTCGTAGCGATCGCGAAAACGCTTGCAGAGTTGTTCCATCAGCGCCGTCTTGCCGGAGCCGACCGGGCCGCCGATGCCGACGCGCAGGGGTCCGTTCGTCGATGCCGTCATGGTGCGGTCCTCAGGATCGGAAGATGCGGGAATACTGCGTCTCGTGCCGGAAGGAGCCGAGATCGAGGCGCAGGCAGGCGGAGCCGATCTCGTCGAGACCGGCCGCCCGCGCCGCCTCTGCCAGGGGTGTCAGGCGCGGGGCGAGGGCCGCGACGACGCGGGTGCCCGCCGCCTGACCCACGGGAGCGGAGCGCAGCGCCGCCGAGACGAGGTTCTGGACGAAGGCCAGGGCATAGGTGCCGAGAACCGGCCCGGCGGCCATGCCGTGCGCACCCGCCGCCGCGCCGACCGCGACGGGGTAGGCGACCGGGCCATCGAGCACCCGCGCCACCGCCGACAGGGCCGCGCAGGGCCACGCGCCCAGCGTCGCGTCGAGGAAGCTGCGGCCCTGCTGGCTGGTCTCCAGGTGCAACTCCCGCGAGGGGGCGAGCGCCAGGGCGAGGTCGTTGATGGCGGCGAGGTCGCCGGGACGCCCGGCGGCCCCGTGGGCGTGCGCAGCGAGGATCAGATCGTTGCGGAGCGAGCCGCGCTCGCAGACATCCTCGAGCCACCCGGCTAGGCTCGCCTCGTCGGTGACATCGCCTGCCTCTACCGCCGCTTCGAGGCCGTGCGAATAGGCATAGGCCCCCACGGGGTAACCCGGAGAGAGCCACGCGAAGAGCCGCAGGGCCTCGGCGGCGCCCTCACTCATGGGCGTGGGGATGGGCGTGGGAATGGGAATGCCCATGATCGTGGCTGTGGGCATGACCGTGGGCGTGCCCCCCGGCATAGGCGCCCCCCTCCGGCCGGAAGGGCCGCTCCACCGGCTCGGCGGAGCCGCCCAGGCCCCGCACCATCTCGGCCAGCACATGGTCGTACGCGATCCAGACCGCGTCCGGCCCGATCTCGGCCGGGATGTGCCGGTTGCCGATGTGCCAGATCAGCCGCCGCAGGGCGTGCTCGCTCGGCGCACGGATCTCCAGCAGCCGCTCGGGCGCCGCCTCGACCTCGACGAGGCGGCCATCCTCCAGCACCAGGGCGTCGCCGTCGTCGAGGACGGTCGCCTCGGGCAGGTCGAGGAGGAAGGCGGTGCCGCCGACACCGCGCATCGCCATCCGGCGGCGGTGGCGGTCGCCGTGATCGAGCACCACGCGGTCGATGATCTCACCGGCGACGGGAACGGCCGCGCGGACGATGCGGGTGGCGCGAGTCATCGTTTCACTTGGGGGCTCGTCTCACTTGGGGGCTCGTCCGACCCTCGCCGTCTTTGCGAGCGAAGCGAAGCAAAGACGGAAGCCGCTGCGTCAAAACAAAAAGTACCGCTGCGCCATCGGCAGGACCTCGGCGGGCTCGCAGACCAGCAACTCGCCGTCGGCGCGCACATCGTAGGTCTCGGGATCGACCTCGATCACCGGGGTCGCGTCGTTGAGGATCATGCTCTTCTTCGAGATGCCGCCGCGGACGTTCTCCACCGCGACCATCGCCTTCTGCACGCCGAGCTTATCGCGTAGCCCGTCCTCCAGCGCCGCCTTCGAGACGAAGGTGAGGGCGGTGGAATACGGCGCGCGGCCGTAGGCGCCGAACATCGGGCGGTAATGCACCGGCTGCGGCGTCGGAATCGAAGCGTTGGGGTCGCCCATCGGCGCGGCGGCGATGGTGCCGCCCTTCAGCACGAGATCGGGCTTCACGCCGAAGAAGGCCGGCGTCCAGAGCACGAGGTCGGCCAGCTTGCCGGGCTCCACCGAACCGATGTGATTCGAGATGCCGTGCGCGATGGCCGGGTTGATGGTGTACTTCGCCACGTAGCGCCGGGCGCGGAGGTTGTCCGTGCCGGAGGTGTCGCCGGGCAGGGTGCCCCGCTGGCGCTTCATCTTGTCGGCGGTCTGCCACGTGCGGATGATGACCTCGCCGACCCGGCCCATGGCCTGGCTGTCCGACGACATCATCGAGAGGGCGCCGAGATCGTGGAGGATGTCCTCCGCCGCAATGGTCTCCTTGCGGATCCGGCTCTCGGCGAAGGCGAGGTCTTCCGGAATCGACGGATCGAGGTGGTGGCACACCATCAGCATGTCGAGATGCTCGTCGATGGTGTTGCGGGTAAAGGGCCGCGTCGGGTTGGTGGAGGAGGGCAGCACGTTCGGCAGCCCCGCCACCTTGATGATGTCCGGCGCGTGGCCGCCGCCCGCGCCTTCGGTGTGGAAGGCATGGATCGTCCGGCCCTTGAAAGCGGCGATCGTGTCCTCGACGAAGCCCGATTCGTTCAGCGTGTCCGTATGGATCATCACCTGCACGTCGTGGGCGTCGGCCACGGAGAGGCAGGTGTCGATGGCCTGGGGCGTGGTGCCCCAATCCTCGTGGAGCTTCAGGGCGCAGGCGCCGCCGCGCACCATCTCGATCAGGCTCTCGGGCCGGGCCGCGTTGCCCTTGCCCGCGAAGGCGAGGTTCATCGGGAAGGCGTCCGCCGCCTCGATCATCCGGGCGATGTGCCAGGGGCCGGGCGTGCAGGTGGTGGCGAAGGTGCCGTGCGCCGGGCCGGTGCCGCCGCCGAGCATCGTGGTGACGCCCGAGCACAGCGCCTCCTCGATCTGCTGCGGACAGATGAAGTGGATGTGGCTGTCGAAGCCCCCCGCCGTGAGGATCTTGCCCTCGCCCGCGATCACCTCGGTGCCGGGCCCGACGACGATGTCGACGCCCGCCTGCACGTCCGGGTTGCCGGCCTTGCCGAGCTTCGCGATGCGCCCGCGCACGATCCCGACATCGCATTTCACGATGCCCCAATGGTCGAGGACGACGGCGTTGGTGATCACCGTGTCCACCGCCCCGGCGGCGTTCGTCACCTGCGACTGGCCCATGCCGTCGCGGATCACCTTGCCGCCGCCGAATTTCACCTCGTCGCCGTAGGTGGTGAAATCCCGCTCCACGGTGATTTCGAGGGACGTATCCGCGAGGCGGATGCGGTCGCCCGTCGTCGGGCCGAACATGTCGGCATAGGCCGCACGGGGCAGGCTCGCGGGTCTAGGACCTTGGCTCATGGCTCGCGCCTCCCCTCGTCCCCCGCCCGCATCACAGCTTGCCCATCACGTCGCCCCGGAACCCGTAGACCGTCCGGTCGCCCGCGAGCGGCACCAGCGTCACCGCCCGCGTCGAGCCCGGCTCGAAGCGCACCGCCGTGCCGGGGGCGATGTCGAGGCGCTTGCCCCGCGCCTGCGTCCGGTCGAAGACGAGGCCGGGATTGACCTCGAAGAAGTGGTAGTGCGACCCGACCTGGATCGGCCGGTCGCCGGTGTTGGCGACCTCGATCACCGTGCGCTCGGCTCCGGCATTGAACACGATCTCGCCGGGCAGCGTCGTCACCGCGCCGGGCACGTCGTCCGAGGCCGCGCCGCGGATCGGATGGTGGACGGTGACGAGCTTCGTCCCGTCGGGGAAGGTGGCCTCGACCTGGATGTCGTGGATCATCTCGGGTACGCCGGGCATGACCTGATCGGCCGTCAGGACGGTGCCCCCCGCCGCCATCAACTCGGCCACGGTCCGCCCGTCCCGGGCGCCTTCCACGACGAAATCGGTGATGAGCGCCACCGCCTCCGGGTGGTTGAGCTTCACGCCCCGCGCCAGCCGGTTGCGCGCGACCTGCGCGGCCATCGCGATCAGCAGCTTGTCCTTTTCGCGGGGGGTCAGCAGCACGCGCGTCTCGTCCTCATGGCCGGTCTCCGGGGGACCGCATCGCCCCAGCAAGGATCATGCTCAAGCATGGGTCAAGGGTGTGCGGGCGGGGTGCCGGGCTGCCCCTGCGGGAGCGTCCGTGAAGCCCCGCGGGCCTGGGCGCCCCCCGCCCGACAGCGATCGGCGGCGCCGGGGACGCGCGCGACCCCGGCATCCGGCGAATCGCAGGTGTCGGCTGAACCTACTGGTCGAGGTCGGCGGCGGCGGCGAGGGTCATGGCCCGCAGGCGCGCGGTCCGCTCATCGCGGGACCGCCTGTCGGCGCGCAGGGCAACCCAGAGGGTTTCGCTGTCCAACCTGCGCCGCTCGGCAAGCGCCGCGTCTGTCGTCACCGGTCGCACCAGCGCGCGGTCGTTCGCGTCCATATCGCCCTCCCTCGAACGATTTGCCCGCCTCGGTAGTGATCGACGCCGACGCGGTCCAGCCCAAGTTAGAGGCAGTTCCGCGACGACCGGACGGGATCGTCACGCCGGGGCGGGCCGGGCGGGCGTCAGGCCGCGTCCCGGCTGGTCTGGCGGGCCGCCAGGGCGCCCGGACGGCCGAGGCCGATCTCCTTGGCCAGGGCGGAGCGCCGCTCGGCGTAGCTCGGCGCCACCATCGGGTAGTCCTCCGGCAGGCCGTACCGCTCGCGGTAGGCGATCGGGTCCAGCCCGTGGCTGGTGAGATGGCGCTTGAGGGTCTTGTAGACCTTGCCGTCGATGAAGCTGACGAGGCCGTCCCGGCCGATGGACTTGCGGATCTCCGCGGAACTCGGCCGCTGGATCACCTTCGCCTTGGCCGCCGGCTCGGCGACGCCGCTGTCGGACAGGCGCCGCAGGGTGGCGTGGACGCTGGCGATCAGGCCGGGCAACTCGGCGGCGGGTATCGGATTGTGAGCCACGTACGCCGCGATCACATCACTCGCGTATAGAGCGAGTTGATGCACAGATTCATCGCCCGCAGGCTGTTCTGCTTCGGCGGCCATCGACCAACACCCCTTCTTTGATTCGTACTCGTCCAATGTCACGAGGGACGAATAATTTTCAAGCACCTCGACGCCGGTTCCTTTACGATTGTTCTAGTCTTTTCTCGCCGATAAAACTCGGGGTTTCACTCAATACTCTCTCCACATTCTAGGGGTGAACATTCGGAGCCCGGACTCACCTTCCGCCGCCGATCCAAGGCATGGCCGCGCGGATTCGACAGGACGGCCGCGTGCCCCATCTCTGGCGCTACAGCGCCCTGCCGGGGCGCGCCGGGAGGGGACCATGCCGCCGGGCGGTCAGGACCGAACCACCTCGCTGCCCTTGAAGGGCCTCACGGTCCTCGCCCTGGAACAGGCCGTGGCCGCGCCGTACTGCACCTCGCGCCTTGCGGATGCGGGCGCGCGGGTCATCAAGGTCGAGCGGCCGGAGGGGGATTTCGCCCGGGGCTACGATGCCGCCGTCAACGGCATGGCGAGCTATTTCGTGTGGCTGAACCGGGGCAAGGAGAGCCTCGTCGCCGACATCAAGGACCCGCGGGACGCGGCGCTGCTCCACGCCATCCTCGCGCGGGCGGACGTGTTCGTGCAGAACCTCGCCCCCGGCGCCGCCGCCCGTGCGGGGTTCGGCTCGACGGAGCTGCGCGCCCGGCATCCGCGCCTCATCACGGTGGATATCTCGGGCTACGGGCGCGGCCACGCCTACGAGGACATGAAGGCCTACGATCTCCTGGTTCAGGCCGAGAGCGGTCTGGCCGGCATCACCGGCCACCCGGCCGGGCCGGGGCGCGTCGGCGTCTCGGTCTGCGACGTCGCCTGCGGCATGGATGCCCACGCCGCCGTGCTGGAGGCGCTGATCGCCCGGAGCATCACGGGGGAAGGGGCGGCCCTCGAGGCCAGCCTGTTCAGCGGCGCCGCCGACTGGATGAACGTGCCGCTCCTGTATTTCGAGGGCACCGGCCGGGCGCCGCAGCGGATCGGCCTCGCCCATCCCTCCATCAGCCCCTATGGGGCCTATGGCACCGCCGACGACAGCCTCGTGCTGATCGCGATCCAGAACGAGCGGGAATGGGCCGCCTTCTGCGCGCATGTCCTCGGTGAGGCGCCGCTCGCCCGCGCGGCCGGCTTCGAGTCGAACAACGCCCGGGTCGCCAACCGCGCGGCCGTGGACGGGCGGATCGGCCGGGTCTTCGCCGCCATGACGCGGGAGGAGGCCGCCGCGCGGCTCAAGGCGGCGGGCACCGCCTACGGCTTCGTGAACGGCCTCGGTGACCTCGCCAGCCACCCGGCCCTGACGCGCGTCGAGGTCGAGACGCCCGCCGGGACGGCGAGGATCGTGGCGCCGCCGGTGCTCGTCGACGGCGAGGTCCGCCCCCTCGGCCCCGTGCCCGGGATCGGCGAGCACAGCGTTCGCATCCGCGAGGAGTTCGCCGCGTGAGCATCGAGCAGGATCTGGCCGCCTGGATCGGCCGCACCCGCGAGGGGCGGGACCTCGTCACGCCCCGGCTGATGGCGGAGTTCCGGGCAACCTTCGCCCCCCATCTCGCCCCCGTGGCGGCGGGGGAGGCGTGGCCAGCCCTGCACTGGTGCCTCGCACCGGAGACGCCCGCCGCCGACGCCCTCGGCCCGGACGGCCACGCCGCCAAGGGCGGGTTCCTGCCTCCGGTGCCGCTGCCCCGGCGGATGTGGGCGGGGGGCGAGGTCGAGTTCCTCGCGCCCCTACGGGAGGGCGACGCGGTCACCCGCGTCGAAACCCTGCGGGACGTGGCCTTCAAGGAGGGCCGCAGCGGCCGCCTGTGCTTCGTCACCGTGGACCACGTGATCGCGGGCCCGTCCGGCCCCGCGATCCGCGAGCGGCAGGACATCGTGTACCGCGAGGCGGCCGGCGCGCAGACCGGCACGGCCGCCGCACCCGAGCGGGACGATCCGTCCGCCTACGGGCAGGTCTGGACGGTCCCCGCCACGCCGACCCTCCTGTTCCGCTACTCGGCCATGACCTTCAACGGCCACCGCTTCCACTACGATCACCCCTACGCGACGGGAGTCGAGGGCTATGCCGACCTCGTGGTCCACGGGCCGGTCCAGGCGACCCTGCTCGTGAACCTCGCGGCGACGCAGCTCGGCCGGACGCCGTCCCGGTTCACCCATCGCGGACAGTCGCCGATGACCGCCAACCAGACCTTCTCGGTCTGCGGGAGGCGGAGCGGGGACGGCTGGGAGGGCGTGACCCTCGATGCCCAAGGCCGGGTCTGCATGCGGACGCGGGCCTTCCTCTAGATCTTTCACCGCGACGGCCGCAGCCATTCCCGTCATCGCGACCGAAGGGGTCCAGCGCAGCGGGACGCCTCCGACCGGTGCGTCTCCCTGGGTTGCCCCGGCCCACGCTCGCCGAAGACGGCGAGGGGGCAGCGGCGGCTCAGTCCTCGTCCCCGGCGAAATCTCCGTCCGCGACGTTGCGCATCGCGTCGAGACATCCCTGGAGGATGTAGGCGGCGGCGAGCTTGTCCACGAGTTCGCCCCGGCGCTGGCGCGAGGCGTCGGCCTCGATCAGCGCGCGGGTGACCACCGCCGTGGACAGGCGCTCGTCGAAATACAGGACCGGCAGGGGCAGGATCGGCGCGAGGTTGCGGGCGAAGGCGCGGGTCGATTGCACCCGCGGCCCCTCGCTTCCGTCCATGTTGAGCGGCAGGCCGATCACGAGGCCGCCCACGCGGTGCTGCTCGCAGATCGCCTTCAGGCGCTGGGCGTCCGGCGTGAACTTCACCCGCCGGATGGTCTCCAGCGGGGTCGCGATCTGGCGGCCGAGGTCCGAGAGGGCCAGCCCGATCGTCTTCGTGCCGAGATCGACCCCGACGAGACGCGCCCCGCCCCGGGAGGCCGCCGCGAAGTCACGGAATGTCTGCTTGTCCATCCGGGCCCTTTTCCCACCGGACCGGCCTACGCCACGGCGGCGCCGCGCGCCAGCCGCGCCGTCCACAGGGTTAACCATTCGTGAAATCGCTGCGGATGGACCGGGAGCCGCGCCCGTCTACACTGGTTAAAGCTTCGTTAATCGCTTTTCCGGAGACGGTCTTGCCGGTCGCTTCTGATTCCCGGGACGCCCGTGCGCGGCGCCGCCGCCATCGCTGGATGCTCCTCCTCGCCTTCGAGGTTATGGTCTTCGGCTGCACCCAGGCGGTGATGCAGCCGATCAAGCGGCCGGGCATCAGCGTCGAGCAGGTCTTCACCCCGAACCACGTCGTGACCTGACGCGGCCGCGTTGCGGGGCTTCGAGGCCCGGTGCTATAGCCCGACCGGCCGGGGAAACGGGTCCGCGGCCGCGAAGAATGGGACGGCATGTCGGTCGACGAGAAGACAGTGCGCCGGATCGCGCACCTGGCGCGGATCGCGGTGACCGACGACGAAGTCGGGCCGCTCGGCGCCGAATTGAACAACATCCTCGCCTTCGTGGAGCAACTCGGCGCCATCGACGTCTCGGGCGTGGAGCCGATGACCTCGGTCCTGCCCATGGCGATGAAGAAGCGCGAGGACGCGGTGACCGATGGGGGCCGCGCCGACGACGTGGTGGCCAACGCCCCCGAGACCGAGGACAACTACTTCCTCGTGCCGAAGGTCGTCGAGTAGCCCGCCGGCCGACCCGTCGGCCTCGCCGATTTCCGCGTGCAGGCGCCCATCGCGGCGCGCAGGGACCTGAAGACCCGTGAGCAGCCCCAACGAACTCACCCTCGCCGAGGCGCGGGACGCCCTGAAGGCCAAGAGCCTCTCGGCCCGCGAGCTGACCCAGGCGCATCTCGACGCCATGGCGAAGGCACGCGCCCTCAACGCCTACCTTCTCGAAACACCCGAGCAGGCGCTGGCCATGGCCGACGCCTCCGACGCCAAGATCGCCTCCGGCGGGGCGCGCCCGCTGGAGGGCATCCCGCTCGGGATCAAGGACCTGTTCTGCACCGACGGCGTCGAGACGACGGCGGGTTCAAAGATCCTGAAGGGGTTCACGCCGCACTACGAATCGGCGGTCTCCGCCAACCTCTGGCGCGACGGCGCCGTCATGCTCGGCAAGCTCAACCTCGACGAGTTCGCCATGGGCTCGTCCAACGAGACCAGCGCCTTCGGCAACGTCGTCTCCCCCTGGCGCCGGAAGGGCTCCGAGGCCGCCATCGTCCCCGGCGGCTCCTCGGGCGGCTCGGCGGCGGCGGTGGCCGCGCGACTGTGCCTGGGCGCCACGGCGACCGATACCGGCGGCTCGATCCGACAGCCCGCCGCCTTCACCGGCACGGTAGGCATCAAGCCGACCTATGGCCGCTGCTCCCGCTGGGGCACGGTGGCCTTCGCCTCCTCCCTCGATCAGGCGGGCCCCATCGCCCGCACGGTACGCGACTGCGCGATCCTGCTCACCTCCATGAGCGGGGCGGACGCCCGCGACACCACCTGCGCCGACCTGCCCGTGCCGGATTTCGAGGCTTCCGTCGGCCGGGGCATCAAGGGCCTCACCATCGGCATCCCGAAGGAGTACCGGGTCGACGGGATGCCCGCCGAGATCCAGAAGCTGTGGGAGGAGGGCGCCGCGTGGCTTAAGGCCGCCGGGGCGACGATCAAGGAGATCTCGCTGCCCCATACCTCCGCCGCGCTGCCCGCCTATTACATCGTCGCCCCCGCCGAAGCCTCCTCGAACCTCGCGCGCTACGACGGTGTCCGCTACGGCCTGCGGGTGCCGGGCAAGGACATCGCCGGGATGTACGAGAACACCCGCGCGGCGGGCTTCGGCCGCGAGGTGAAGCGCCGGATCATGATCGGCACCTACGTGCTGTCGGCGGGCTACTACGACGCCTACTACGTCCGCGCGCAGAAGATCCGCACGCTCATCAAGCGCGATTTCGAGGCGGCCTACGCCGACGGCGTGGACGCGATTCTGACGCCCGCGACCCCCTCGGCCGCCTTCGGCATCGGCGAGAAGGCGAACGCCGACCCGGTGGAGATGTACCTCAACGACGTGTTCACCGTGACGGTGAACATGGCGGGCCTGCCCGGCATCGCCGTCCCGGCGGGCCTCGACGCACAGGGCCTGCCCCTCGGCCTCCAACTCATCGGCCGTCCCTTCGACGAGGAGACGCTGTTCGCCGCCGCCCAGGTGATCGAGGATTCCGCCGGAAGGACGCAGCTGCCTGCGCCGTGGTGGGCATGACCGTCCCCTTCTATCCCTGGACCGTCTGGATCTGGGCCGGGTTCGATCCGGCCCTGATCGTCGTGGCCCTCTACCTCGGCTGGAAGGCCGACCAGTTCGGCAAGTGCTTCATCGCGGCCATCGCCGCCTTCGCCATCGCCGTGCTGTTCTCCTACGCCGTCTCGGCGGCGGGGATCCCCTGGCCCGCGCCCATCACCCATGACGGGCCGACCTTCTTCAGCGTCCGCGCCGTGGCGGCCCTGCTCTGGGCGATGATCGGCTACGGCGCCCGCCAGGCGATGGGACGGCGCGCTTGATTCTTGGCGCGCGGGGCTCCTAGAAACACATCATTCGGTGGATCCGCGATCAGTACCGTCCTTGCGAGCGGAGCGAAGCAATCCAGGGATGCGCGCCGTTCTGAGAAGTCCCGCCGCCCTGGATCGCTTCGCTGCGCTCGCGATGACGGTGCGGGTCTGAGCGCCATACCTATTCGGACCGATCATGAACGCACCCGTTGACCCCAAGAAGCTGATCAAGGGCGGCCTGCACGACTGGGAGGTCGTGATCGGCATGGAGATCCACGCCCAGGTGACGAGCCGGGCGAAGCTGTTCTCCGGCGCCTCCACGGCCTTCGGCGGCGAGCCCAACGACCACGTCTCGCTGGTCGATGCGGCGATGCCGGGGATGCTGCCGGTGATCAACCAGGAATGCGTGGCACAGGCGGTGCGCACGGGCCTCGGTCTCAAGGCCAAGATCAACCTGCGCTCGGTGTTCGACCGGAAGAACTACTTCTACCCGGATCTGCCCCAGGGCTATCAGATCTCCCAGTACAAGGACCCGATCGTCGGCGAGGGCGAGGTGCTGGTCGACATGCTCGACGGCTCCTCCTTCACCGTCGGCATCGAGCGGCTGCACTTGGAGCAGGATGCGGGCAAGTCCCTGCACGACCAGGACCCGACCCGCAGCTTCGTGGACCTCAACCGCTCCGGCGTCGCGCTGATGGAGATCGTCTCCCGGCCGGACCTGCGCTCGTCCGAGGAGGCGAAGGCCTACGTGACCAAGCTGCGCACCATCCTGCGCTACCTCGGCACCTGCGACGGCGACATGGAGAAGGGCAGCCTGCGCGCCGACGTCAACGTCTCGGTCCGCCGCCCCGGAGAGCCGCTCGGCACCCGCTGCGAGATCAAGAACGTCAACTCGATCCGCTTCATCGGCCAGGCCATCGAGACCGAGGCGCGGCGCCAGATCGCGATCATCGAGGACGGCGGCACCATCGATCAGGAGACCCGCCTGTTCGATCCGGGCAAGGGCGAGACCCGCTCCATGCGCTCGAAGGAAGAGGCGCACGATTACCGCTACTTCCCCGATCCGGATCTGCTGCCCCTCGAGTTCGACCAAGCCTTCGTGGACGGCCTCGCCCAGGGCCTGCCGGAACTGCCGGACGCCAAGAAGGCGCGATTCGTGAAGAACTTCGGCCTCTCGCCCTACGACGCGGGCGTGCTGGTCGCCGAGCGCGCCTCGGCCGACTATTACGAGGCCGTGGCCAAGGGGCGGGACGGCAAGGCGGCGGCGAACTGGGTGATCAACGAGCTGTTCGGCCGCCTCAACAAGGAGGGGCTGGGCATCGAGGCGACGCCGGTTTCCGCCGAGCAGCTCGGCGCCATCGTGGACCTGATCGGCGAGGGCGTGATCTCCGGCAAGATCGCCAAGGACCTGTTCGAGATCGTCTGGTCGGAGGGCGGCGACCCGCGCGCCGTCGTCGAAGCGCGCGGCATGAAGCAGGTGACCGACACGGGCGCCATCGAGGCCGCCGTGGACGACATCATCGCCAAAAACCCCGACAAGGTGGCCCAGGCCAAGGAGAAGCCGACCCTGCTCGGCTGGTTCGTCGGCCAGACCATGAAGGCTACCGGCGGCAAGGCGAACCCGGCGGCGGTGAACGCCCTTCTCAAGGCCAAGCTCGGGATCGAGTGAGGGTTCATGCCCCGCGGCCCAGGCCGCGGGGACCACGCCCCAGCGCAGCGCCATCAGACCGGCCTGGGGCCGGGCGCCCGGTGCGCCCCGAGCGCGACACCGCGTCCCCACTCCAACGTCATCGCGAGCACGAGCGTAAGCAAGCCAGGGCGCGGGACGTCCGAGCATCTGGCCAAAGAGGTCGTCGCCCTTTCGTCTTTGCGAGCGAAGCGAAGCAATCCAGGGCAACGGGCCGGTTTCAACCGTGGCGCATCCCTGGATTGCTTCGCTTCGCTCGCAAAGACGAGGGAGCGCGTCGATCCAAGCTGGATCGAAACGACACTGATGGCGTGACCGTGGCTCGGCGGGAGAATGCGCCGACATGCGAGGTTTCGCCCGGCGCCCCTGCCGAACTCCAAAATAATCCCTCCAATAAATACAATAATTTTGGGATTAAAAAACGCGCATAATCATGTGCGCCCAGGCACTTTTGCCCAGTGTATTTGCATCTATACCTCCATCTGCCGGCAAATCATGCAGATCGTGCCCAGATGGAGAGCATCCATGCGAAGACTCGCTTTGATCGCCGTCGCCGCCGTCACCCTGGTCGCGGCCGCCGTGGGTTCGGCTGGCGCGCGGCCCGAGACGCTGATGGATCTGCTCGCGGGACGCGACACGCCCGCCTGCCCCCGCTACCAGCGGACGCCGCGCGACCCGTGCAACATCGTCGTGAAGCGGCCGGGCGGCAACCCGACCCAGGACATGACCGGCTCGATCGGCCACGCCAAATCCTACTGGACCAATGGCGGCCCGCGCTGCAAGACGATCTGCCGGTTCACCGGCACCCAATACTGAGACCGGCCTGAGCGGTTAGACCGGCAACACGTTGGTATACTTCACCTGCCCGAGGGCGAAACTCGATTCGATCGAGCCCACGCCGTCGAGGCGGGTGAGCTTGTCCTTGAGGAAGCGTTCGTAGGCTGCGAGGTCGGGCACCACCACCCGCACGAGATAGTCGTGCCGCCCGGTCATCAGGTAGCATTCCACCACCTCGGGCCAGCGGGCGACGGCTTCCGCGAAGCGGTCGAGTTCCTCCTCCCGCTGCCGCTCCAGCTTCACCGAGGCGAAGACCGAGATCGGCAGGCCGACCCGCGCCTGATCCACCAGGGCCACGTAACCCTTGAGGATGCCCGCCTCCTCCAGCATCCGCACGCGCCTCAGGGTGGGGGAGGGCGACAGGCCGACCCGCTCGGCCAGTTCCTGAACGGTGATGCGGCCGTCCCGCTGCAACTCGGCGAGGATCTTGCGGTCGATACGGTCGATGGGGCGTTCGGGCATGATGTGCCATCCTAGCCGCCCAGCGGGGCGAAATCCGCTAAAATTCATCCGCCGGCGGGCGGATTTGGCAACTTTCGCCCCTGCGTCTGAGGCATCGTCGGCCATCGACCGCAGAGATCGCCAAGCCGCCAGCCATGTCGCCCGCCATCAGCACGCACTCCGCCGCCGCCGATCCGCGCCTGTCCTACCTCGGGGAATTGGAGCGGCGGGCCCTATGGCTCTCCACCTGGACGATCCACAACGCCAACCACATCCGCCCAAACCACGACGGCATGAAGGTCGGCGGGCACCAAGCCTCCTCGGCCTCCATGGCGACGATCCTGACGGCCCTGTATTTCGCCGCCCTCCGGCCGGAGGACCGGGTCGCGGTCAAGCCCCATGCGGGCCCCGTCTTCCACGCCATCCAGTACCTCGCCGGGCGTCAGACCCGCGAGAAGCTCGAGAACTTCCGCGGCTACGGCGGCGTGCAGTCCTACCCCTCGCGGACGAAGGACACGGACGACGTCGATTTCTCCACCGGCTCCGTCGGCCTCGGCGTGGCGCAGACGCTGTTCGGCTCCCTGGTGCGGGATTACGTCCGCGCCCACGGCTGGGGGCTGAACCAGCCGGAGGGCCGCATGGTCGCGCTCGTCGGCGACGCGGAGATGGACGAGGGCAACATCTTCGAGGCCCTGATGGAGGGCTGGAAGCACGGCCTGCGCAAGACGTGGTGGATCATCGATTACAACCGCCAGAGCCTCGACGCGGTGATCCGCGAGGGGCTCTACAGCCGGTTCGAGGAGATCTTCAGATCATTCGGGTGGGACGTGGTGATCCTGAAATACGGGAGCCTCATGGACGCGGCCTTCGCCGAGCCGGGCGGCGGGCGCCTGCGGGACTGGATCGACACGGCGCCGAACCAGCTCTACGCGGCCCTGACCTTCCAGGGCGGCGCCGCGTGGCGCAGGCGCCTGAACCAGGACCTCGCCGACGATGCCGACGCGCTCGCCCTCGTCGCCCGCCGGGATGACGACGCCTTGGCCGCGCTGATGGGCAACCTCGGCGGCCACGACATGGTGAACCTGCTGAAGGCCTTCGAGGCGGCGGACAACGACCGGCCCACCGTGTTCATCGCCTACACGGTGAAGGGCTACGGCCTGCCGCTGGCCGGCCACAAGGACAACCATTCGGGCCTGCTCACCCCGGCCCAGACGGAGCTGTTCCGCGACAAGGTCGGCGTCCGCGAAGGTCACGAGTGGGAGCCCTTCGAGGGCGCCGCCTTGCCCGAGGCGGACCTGCGCCGGTTCATCGCGGACACGCCGTTCTTCAAGAGCGGCCCCCGCCGCTATTCGGCCCCGAAGCTCGCCGTGCCGGAGGATTTTCCGTGCCCGCGCCAGCCCTCGCTATCGACCCAAGCCGGATTCGGACTGATCCTCAACGAGATCGGCAAGGGTCAGACGCCGCTCGCCGAGCGGATCGTCACCACCTCGCCAGACGTCACCGTCTCGACCAATCTCGGTGGCTGGGTGAACCGGCGCGGCCTGTTCGCCCGCGAGGAGTTGCGCGACCTGTTCAAGTCCGAGCGCATCCCCTCGACCTTCAACTGGGACTTCTCCGCCAAGGGCCAGCACATGGAACTCGGCATCGCCGAGATGAACCTGTTCCTGCTCCTCTCGGCGCTGGGCCTCTCGGACCGGCTGTTCGGCGAGCGCCTGATCCCCGTCGGCACGCTCTACGATCCCTTCATCTGCCGGGGCCTCGATGCCCTGAACTACGCCTGCTACCAGGATGCCCGGTTCATCATCGCCGCCACCCCCTCGGGCGTGACGCTGGCGCCGGAGGGCGGGGCGCACCAGTCCATCGGCACGCCGCTGATCGGCATGGCGCAGGACGGGCTCGCCACCTACGAGCCGGCCTTCGTCGATGAGCTGTCGGTGATCATGGCCCACGCCTTCGACTACGTGCAGCGCGACGGCAAGGAGGGCGGCTCGGTCTACCTGCGCCTCTCCACGCGCACCATCGCCCAGCCGCAGCGGGCGATGACCCCGGACCTCTCCCGCGGCATCGTGCAGGGCGCCTACTGGCTGCGCGAGCCGGGCCCCAACGCCGACCTCGTCGTCGCCGTCACCGGCGCCCCGACCCCGGAGGCGATCGAGGCGGTGGGACTCATGGCCGAGGACCGGCGCGACATCGGCCTGCTCGCCGTTCCCTCGGCGGACGTTCTCCATGCCGGCTGGACCGCCGCTCAGCGCGCCCGCGAGGCCGGGGACCGGACGGCGCGGGCGCCGATCGAGAACCTGCTGGAGCGCCTGCCGCCCCATTGCGGCATCGTCACCGTCGTGGACGGACACCCCGCGACCCTCGGCTGGCTCGGCTCCGTGCTCGGCCACCGCACCCGCGCGCTGGGCGTCGAGCGATTCGGCCAGACCGGGACGGTGGCGGACCTTTACCGCCATTACGGCCTCGATGCCCGGGGCATCGTGGCCGCTGCCGGGGCACTCGCCCCTGAGCGCCCGATTCGGATGCGCGGCTATGGCCACAGGCTCGCGGAGGCGTCGCCCCTGCGTGCCTGACGCCGTCGAATGCCAGGCGAGCGGGGATGTCTTCGCCGTCCCCGGCTCGGTCGTTCAGGGGTGAGGCTCCTGCGGGATACTGCCGCAAGGCGCCGGAGCGGAGCGGTCCATCGGGCTCCGTAAGGAGGTCTTTAGGTTGTCTTATCCCACCTCATGGCGACAAACCTTCCGCATTGCAGAAGCCACCACGTCGATGGTCGCCCACAATCAGGTTGTGCGCACTCGCACCGTTTCACCGATGGCAATTGTGTAACCAGAAGTGGTACATGGCACCGTTCATTTCAAACGGCGCAACGGGGGTTGCTCTCGATGACAAAGGCCAAACCGAAGCAGTCGACACCGGTCGATCACGGGATCGGAAGCCGGATCGCATTGCTTCGCACTGCCCATGGGCTCAGCCAATCGCAGCTTGCGGAGGCCCTGGGCATCAGTTTTCAACAGGTTCAAAAATACGAAGCCGGAAAGAACCGTATTGGCGCCGGCCGTTTACAGGCGATTGCCGATCGCTTGGGCGTGCCCGTGTCGACGTTCTTCGAAGATACGTCGCAGAACAATCCCGACGACGCGATCGAGATGCTCCTGAACAGCGAGGGGGCGATCGATCTCCTGCGCGCCTACGCGACGATTCCCGATGAGGAGATGCGTCGCAGCATCCTCATGATGGTGAAGGCGTCCCTCCGCGTCGCCAATGCATCGAAACCCGCCACGGCGGGCGACGACGACGAGCGACCGGCCGAGCAGCCCCCGGCGCAGCCCTCGACACATTGAAAGACGGAAACGGGGGCGGTCAGCCCACGTCACCCGCGCCGGCGTAGCGCGCCAGGATCACCACCGTCTCGCCGTAAGGCCGCCGCTCCAGTTCGGCGAAGCCCGGAGGCAGAGTGACGGTCGCGGCACCGCTCTCCTCCACCACCGCCAGCGCACCCTCCGCGAGCCATCCGCCGGCTGCGGCGCTCGCGAGCGCCGCCGGGGCGAGGTCGCGCCCGTAGGGCGGATCGCAGAAGACCAGGGAGAAGCGACCCGCCGGGCCGGACGGCCCGAGCCGGGTCGCGTCCCGGCGGAAGAGGCGTGTGACGCCCTCCGCGCCGAAGGCTTCGATGTTGGTGCGGATCACGCTGCGCGCCTCGGCGCCGTCATCCACGAGCAGCGCGTAGGCGGCCCCCCGTGAGAGGGCCTCGAAGCCGAGGGCGCCCGTCCCCGCGAAGAGATCGAGCACCCGCGCCCCATCCACGGCATCGTCGTAGGCGTGGGCGAGGACGTTGAACAGCGCCTCCCGCAGGCGGTCGGAGGTCGGACGGATCGATTCCGACTTCGGGGTCGCCAGACGCCGTCCCCGCCATTCGCCACCGACGATCCTCACCGCCGGGACCGCCTATCGGCCGCCGCGCGGCGGACGCCCGCCGCCGCCGGAGGAGCCGCCACCCTTGAAGCCGCCGCCCCCTTTGAAGCCGCCACCCTTGGGCCCAGCGCCGCCCTTGAAGCCGCCGCCCTTCGGTCCGCCACGGCCGGGACCGCTGCGTGCCCCTCCGCCGGGTCCGCCACCGGCCCCGTTGCCCTTGAAGCCGCCGTCCCGCGCACCGCCCGCCTTGAAGCCGCCGGGCTTGGACGCTCCCTTGAAGCCCCCCTCGCGGGAACCGCCGGGCTTGCCGCCCGCCTTGAAGCCGCCGGGCCTGCCCTCCGGCCGCGGGCCACGGGACGCCCCGCCGCCGGCGCGATCCCCACCGGCGTCCCTGGCGGCCGGACGGCCGCCACGTCCCGGGAATCCCTCGCCGCCCTCGGCACGTCCGCGCGGCGGACGCCCCGCGAAGCCGCCCTCGTCGCGGCCGCCGCGCCGGTCCTTGGACCGGTCCTCGGACCGGTCTTGGAACCGGGCACCGCCCTCGTTCCGATCACCCGCCCGGTCGCGCGGCGCCGCCCCGGCCTCGCGCCGGGGGCCGCCGGTGCGCTCGCCCCGCTGGAAGCCTGCACCATCGCCCTGGCCGAAGGCGCGCCCGCGGGGAGCGCGCTCGTCGCCGCCATCGCGGGTGCGGAAGGGGCGGGCATCGTCGCGGCCGCTGTCACGGAAACCGCCGCCCTGGGCCGGGGCGGATCCGGCCTTCGCGTAGCGGCGGCGGGGAGCCTCCTCGCGCACGGGCTGCGGCGGGGTGGGCGACAGGCGCTCCACCAGCACGCGGCGCTCGCCCGCCTTGATCGCGCCGACCCGTTCGCGGCCGCGCTCGGCGGCCACGGCCGCCTGTGCCTCGCGGGGGTCCGAGCCGCGCCGGGGCACCCGGCCGGGACGGTAGTTCGGTCCCTCGCCCTCGTCGGCCCGCCACACGGAGCGGCGCAGCGTCGGGCCGGTGCCGCCGGTCGACACCTTCTGCGGCGCGGGGCGGGCGGCGTCCCGGCGGGGCTGCCCCCGGGCCGGAGCGGACTCCGAGCGCGGCGCCTTGGCCGGTCCGCCGAAGGGCGAGATCGGCTCGCGCACGGGGCTCTCGAAGTCCACGCCCGCCTGCTCGGCCAGCGTCTTGCCGAGCTGGTCCTTCAGCACCCGCGTGCGCACCTCCTCCACGAGCCCGACTTCGAGGTCGCCGAGCTGGAACGGTCCGAAGGACAGCCGGATCAGGCGGTTCACGTACAGGCCGAGATGCTCCAGGATCCGCTTGACCTCGCGGTTCTTGCCCTCCCGCAGGCCGAGCGTCAGCCACAGGTTGTCGCCCTGCACCCGGTCGAGGGTGGCTTCGATGGGACCGTACTCCATGCCGTCGATGGTGACGCCCTTGGCGAGGCGGTCGAGCTGGGCCTGATCGGTGTCGCCGTGGGCGCGCACCCGGTAGCGGCGCAACCAGCCCGTGTCGGGGTGGGCGATGACCTTGGCGAGGCCGCCGTCGTTGGTGAGGAGCAGGAGCCCTTCGGTGTTGATGTCGAGACGGCCGACGGCGACGACCCGCGGCATGTCCTCCGGCAACACCTCGAACACCGTCTGGCGCCCTTCCGGGTCGCGGGCGGTGGTGACGAGGCCGCGCGGCTTGTGAAAGATCCACAGCCGTGTCCGCTCGCGCGTGGGCAGCGGCTCGCCATCGACGACGATCCGGTCCTCGTCCGTCACGTTGAGGGCGGGCGAGTGGATGACCTCCCCGTTCACGCTGACACGACCGTCGAGGATCATGGCCTCCGCGTCGCGGCGGGAGGCGAGGCCGGCTCGGGCGATGGCCTTGGCGATGCGCTCGCCGGCAAAGGTCTCGGCCTGATCCGCTTCGGACCCGGGATGCGAATCGGCGACGGCGGCGGGTTGCGCCGTCGCGTCGGGGGCGGAGCGGCGGCGAAGGGTCTGCTCGCCGCTGGGCGCGGCGCGGCCCTTGGTGCCGGTGGCCTTGCGCGGCCTCTCGGCGGCCTGGGCGGCCTGGGCCTCACTGCCCGCGTCGGTGGCGGGCTTCCACGCGGTCGTGGAAGCCCCGGCCTTGTCCTCCTCGCCCTCGGGCTTGGAGGAATCGTCGTTCGGAATGTCGGTCATGGGCGGCCCATAACAGAGCCGCCCGCCTCAGGCGAGACCGGCGGTTGCCGAAGCGCGCCGGAACCGCGCCGGGTCAGAGCCTCGGGGACCGCCCGCGCAGGACGCCGAACACGGCGGAGATCAGGAACAGGGCGATGGCGATGAAGAACACCAGCTTCGCAGCCTCCATGGCCGTACCGGCGATGCCACCGAAGCCGAGCAGGGCTGCGACCAGCGCGACGACGAGAAAGGTGACGGCCCAACCGATCATGGTGCGCTCCCTAAAAGATACCTCGACTGCCAAAGGAAAGGAGCGGCGCCGGGCCGACGCCGCTCCTGCTGAACCCGTTTGACGCAACCTGGGTCTTGCCTGCCTGCTCGGGAGGCGCCGGGCAACCCGGTCAGGGTGCCCGGGCTTGCGAACCCGAGGATCGCCTCAGAGCTTGCCGACGGTGGACTTGACGGTGTCCTTGGCGTCGCCGACCGTGCTCTGGGTCTTGCCCTTGAGCTCCTGGGCGGCGCCCTCGGCCTTCATCTTGTCGTTGCCGGTGGCGTCGCCGATGCCCTGCTTGGCCTTGCCGACCAGCTCGTTGGCGGCGCCCTTGATCTTGTCGGTGGTGCTGCTCATGGCGTCCTTCCAATCCTATCCAGTTACGGCCTCGCCGCGTTGGACCAGAAACGGGCTTGGCCGCGGGTATGTTCCGAATGTTAACATCATCGTGTGACGTCCGGCCCGGCGACGCCGGAGCGACCCGTGGCTGAGACGCCCTTCGACCTCGCCTTCGATGCCGCGCGCCGCGCCGCCGCGGAGGGTGAAGTGCCGGTGGGCGCCGCGATCCTGCGCGACGGGCAGGTCCTCGCCGTCGCTCACAACCGGCCGCGGGCGCTCCACGACCCCACGGCCCATGCGGAAATCCTGGCGATCCGCGCCGCCTGCGCCGCCCTCCGGGACGAACGGCTGACGGGCTGCGACCTCTACGTAACCCTGGAGCCCTGCCCGATGTGCGCCGGGGCGATCTCCGCCGCGCGCATCCGGCGCCTCTATTACGGCGCGCCGGACCCCAAGGGCGGCGGCGTCGAGCACGGGCCGCGCGTCTTCAACCAGCCGACCTGCCACCACGCGCCGGAGGTCTATGGCGGCTTCCGCGAGGCAGAGGCGGCCGATTTGCTGCGCACCTTCTTCGCCGGCCGCCGTGGGCCGTGACCGGGCCGGACCGGCAGCTACACCGGAATGGCCGGATCAGGGGTTCACCCGCATCCCGACGAGCACGGTGTTATCGCGGAAGCTGGAGCCGGACGAGGTGCTGTGCACCTCCTGGAAGATGTAGGCCGCCCGCAGGGTCAGCCAGCGGGTGAAGCGGTAGTCGAGCCGGGCGGTGGTGGAGAAGCCGTCCTCGCGGATCGGGCTGTTCTTGTACTCGTTGTGCAGGACCGAGCCGCCGAGGACGATGGAGAGGTTGCGGAAGAGATCGTGCTGGACCTCCAGCGTCCCCACCTGGGTGAGCACGCCGCTGGAGCCGGGGATGGTGGTCTCCGTCACGCCCGTGGCCGCGTTCAGCCGGATCGTGGTGAGGGGCGTCGCCGCCCAGGACAGGGTGGCGTTGATCAGCGGCGCATCGATGTTGCGCAGGGTCCGGTCCACGTAGTCGCGGTGCTGGACGCCCGCCGAGACCTCGCCCGTGAGGGTGCGACCGAAGCCGACGCGGGCGCCGCCGAGCAGGCTCAACCCGTCGGAATCGCGCCGCACGCCGAAGATGTCGACGCGCTGGTCGTAGACGCGGGTGTCGGCGATCACGTCCACGAAGGGCGCGAAGTCCGGCGTCACCTCGTAGGCGGTGCGCAGGCGCAGGGCGTACTGGTTGAGGTTGCGGTCCGATTGGCGGATCACGCTGCCGTTCGACAGGCGCGCGTCCTCGAATTCCGAGCGGTCCACCGATCCGGCCACCGTCACCGACAGGCGGTTGAAGCTCTGCGTCGCCCCGACCGTGCCGCCGTACAGGGCGATCTGGGGACGGCCGGTGGCGGTCACCGCCTGGAGGTTCGGGCTCGACGTGCGCTGGGTGTCGAGGATGGCGCGCCCCTGCGCGGTGAATTGCAGGTCGCGGGTCGCGTCGATCCGCAGGTTCACGATGCCGTCCGCCGAGGGGCGGCTCGCCATCTCGTTCTGCGGCGTCTCGAAGTAGGCGCCGCGCAGGGAGCCGTCGAGGGAACTCGACGACCAGTCGCTGCGGAAGTCGACGGTGGCTTCTGTGCGGAAGGCCACCGACCCCTTGGCGAACTGGCGTGTCGTCTGGTCGGGGTTGGAATCGTAGCCGATGCCCTGCGTGAAGGAGGGCAGCACCGTGAAACTGCCGAGCTTGAAGCCGATGGGCGCATAGGCCGGATCGGCGGGGATCGGGCGCGACACGTCGGTGCCGAGGATGAAGCCCGGCGTCAGCAGCCCGAGGACCGCGCTTTGCGCCAGGATCGGCAGGCGCTGGCTCGCGGTGCTCGCGGGCAGCGGCACGCCCACCACGGGCTGCTGCACCACGGGCACGAGGGTCGGGGATTGCGTGGTGATCTGCGTCACCTCGCGGATGGTCTGCTTCGTCGCGAGTCCGGCGCGCCGGGGCGGCGCGGCGCGCACCCGCAGGGGACCCGAGAGGGCGCGGTTGGCCGTGCCCGTCGAGACGCCGCCGGTCCGGTCGCCCCCCATGCCGGGGCGCCCGTTCGCGCCGGCCAGCCCGGTCGCGGAGGGGAAGGCTTGGCCCGAGGCGCCGAGTTGCGAGGTCCCAGCCCCGGAATCGCCGCCGCTGCCGCTGCTGAAGCTCGACGGAACGCGGCCCCGGCCGCCGGGATCGCTCTCCGAGTAACCCCGGCGGAGGAAGGGCAGGCCGTTCGGTCCGGTCTCCTGGCCGACGCCCGGGTTGTCCGGCTGACCCGAGACGGGGCTGATCGCATCGAAGCGCGGCGTCTGGGCCTCGGCAGGGCCGGGAGTCAGCGCCACGGCGAGCGCCAAGGCTGCACCGGCCGCCGTCCCGGACACGGACGCACCGCGCATCCGCAGGGATTCGCTGTCGGTTCTCGCGCCCGCCACCCGTCGCCCCCACTCGTCCCGCACGCGCCTGCGACGGACGCGGAAGGCTCTCGCGCCCGCCGTTGATCCTTCGTCAAGGTTAACCGGGTCTATCGGAGGGCGGTTAATGCGCGGTCAATGAAGGCGAATGCCTGACGGCCGATAATATTACAGGTTGTCCGCGCTGAAGTCCTCGATTGATACGAAAGAGCGCAAGGCGGTCTTCAACCTTTGTTTACATTTGCCCTCCCGCGCGCCGGTGGCGACGGGACGGGTTCAAGATTTCGTCATCCAGCTCGCTTTTCTGCCCGAGACGCCGCCGCGAAGCGGAGGTCTCCGCAACGTCAGCATTTCTCCCCGCGCGCGCTCGACCTGAGGTGCCGGCGGCCCCTGAAGCCCTCGTCGTCCTTGCGAGCGCAGCGAAGCAATCCAGGGCAACGGGCCGTTTCCGAACGTAGCGCATCCCTGGATTGCTTCGCTCCGCTCGCAAGGACGGAGGGGACGGACGACCTTTCCGGCCGGACTCTCACGTCGCCCGGACGAGGTCGCCGAGCAGGCTCGCGGCGACGGTGGCGCGGGACACGGTGAGGTCGGAGGCCGCGATGCCCTCGACCGCCTCGCGGATCCGGGCCAGCGGCGTTCCGCGCGCATTGACCCAGGCGGCCACGGCCTCCGGCCCGGCGCCGATATCCGTCACCACCTCGGCGGTGAGTTTCCGGTGGGCGGTGGCGATCCCGGCGACCGCCCGTTCAAGGGCGATCCGGTCGAAGGTGTCGGCCACCGGCGCCGTCCGCGTCGCCGCCGCGAGGGCGTCGAGGCCGAATTCGTGCTCCAGAGCGAAGTGGGTCGCGGCGACCTCCTCCACCGGCCGCCCGCTCATCTCGGCGACGCGCACGATATCCGGCGCAGAGATCAGGGCCGTGAGGCTGGCGAGGCGCCGCGCCTGCGGCTCCGCCATGCCGTGGCCGGCGAGTTCCGCCGCCCGGGCCTCCACCTCGGCCAGGGCTTGCCCGTCGAGCACGCGGGGGAGGGCGGCCTCGACGGCGGCGACGCCGTCGCGGTAGCGCGCCACGATGGGGGCGAGGCCGCCGCCGAGATCGAGGTTGCGGATGAACCAGACGATCCGGCTGAGGAGGAGGTCCTGCACTTCTCCGTAGAGGGCGAGTTGCTGCTGCCCGCCGACCTTGCCCGAGAGCCCGTCGATGGCGAGGTTGAGCTCCATCAGGCCGAAGGCGTCGCGGGTCACGGCGTAGGCCTTGGCGATGGTCGCCGCGTCGGCCCCCGTGCCGTCGATGAGCCGGGTGACGAGGGAGGGACCGCCCCGGTTGACGATGATGTTGGCGAGCGCCGTGCTGATGATCTCCCGGCGCAGGCGGTGGGACTTCACCGCGTCGGGGAAGCGCTCGCGCAGTTCCTTCGGGAAGTAGCGCTGCAACTCCCGGTCGAAATACGGGTCGTTCGGCACCGCGCTGGCGATGATCGCGTCGTGGAGCGAGAGCTTCGCGTAGGCGAGAAGCACGGCGTATTCCGGCCGGGTCAGGCCCTCGCCCCGGCGCATCCGATCCGCGAGGGTGCCGTCGTCGGGCAGGTACTCCACGGCCCGGTCGAGGCGCCCCTCGGCTTCGAGCGCCTGCATCGTCCGCACGGCGAAGCCGGTCTCCCCGAGGCCGCCGCGCTGGGCCAGCGACAGGCTGAGCGTCTGCAACTCGTTGTTGCGGAGTACGAGGCGCCCGACCTCGTCGGTCATGGAGGCGAGCAGCGCGTTGCGGGCGCCCTCGTCGAGGCGCCCGTCGCGCTCGGGGCCCATCAGGGCGATCTTGATGTTCACCTCGACGTCGGAGGTGTTCACGCCCGCCGAGTTGTCGATGGCGTCCGTGTTGAGCCGCACGCCCGCGCGGGCCGCCTCGATGCGCCCGCGCTGGGTCAGGCCGAGGTTGGCGCCCTCACCGACCACCTTGGCGCGCAGGTCCGACCCGGTGATGCGCACGGCATCGTTCGCCCGGTCGCCGGCCTCGTCGTCGCTCTCGGTGGTGGCGCGGATGTAGGTGCCGATGCCGCCGAACCAGAGCAGGTCGGCGGGAGCCTTCAGGATCGCCTGCATCAGCTCCGTCGGCGTCGCCTCGGCCCGGTCGAAGGCCAGCGCCGCGCGCACCTCGGGGGAGAGGGGGATCGTCTTGAGGCTGCGGGAGAACACGCCGCCGCCCGCCGAAATCAGGCCCTTGTCGTAATCCGCCCACGAGGAGCGGCCGAGCGAGAACAGCCGCTGCCGCTCGGCGAAGGCCGTGGCCGCGTCGGGGTTGGGGTCGAGGAAGATGTCGCGGTGGTCGAAGGCCGCGACGAGCCGGATGGTGCGCGACAGCAGCATCCCGTTGCCGAACACGTCGCCCGACATGTCGCCGACGCCGACGACGGTGAAGGGGTCGGCCTGGGTGTCGAGGTCCATCTCGCGGAAGTGGCGCTTCACTGCCTCCCAGGCCCCCCGCGCCGTGATGCCCATGCCCTTGTGGTCGTAGCCCTGGCTGCCGCCCGAGGCGAAGGCGTCGCCGAGCCAGTGGCCCTTCTCCAGGGAGATGGCGTTGGCGATGTCGGAGAAGGTCGCGGTGCCCTTGTCGGCGGCGACCACGAGGTAGGCGTCGTCGGGGTCGTGGCGCACCGTGTTCGGCACCGGGACGATCTCGCCGTCCACGATGTTGTCGGTGAGTTCGAGGAGCGTGCGGATGAAGATCCGGTAGCTCTCGGTGCCCTCGGCCATCCAGGCGGCGCGGTCGGAGGCCGGGGGCAGGCGCTTGGGATAGAAGCCACCCTTGGCGCCCACCGGTACGATCACCGCGTTCTTGACCTGCTGCGCCTTCACGAGGCCGAGGATCTCCGTGCGGAAATCCTCCGGCCGGTCGGACCAGCGCAGGCCCCCGCGCGCCACGTAGCCGAAGCGCAGGTGCACGCCCTCGACGCGGGGGGAGTAGACGAAGATCTCGAAGAGCGGCCGGGGCAGGGGCATCCCCGAAACCTTGGCGCAGGCGAACTTGAAGCTGATCGTGCCGCGCGGGGCGCCCGCCTCGTCGGTCTGGAAGACGTTGGTGCGCAGCGTCGCCTCGATGAGGTTCACGAAGCGGCGCAGGATGCGGTCGTCGTCGAGGCTGGTGACGGCGGACAGCGCCTCCTCGATCCGCGCGCGGATCCCGGCCTCCGCCGCGTCCCGGTCCCCCTCGGCGGACGGGTCGAAGCGCGCCCGGAACAGCGCGACGAGGTCGCGGGCGATGGCGGGGTGCCGGGTGAGCGTCCCGGCGATGTAGTCCTGCCCGTAGCGGATCCGCAGCTGGCGCAGGTAGCGGCCGTAGGCGCGCAGCAGCGCCGCCTCCCGCCAGGGGAGGGCAGCCTCCAGGACGAGGCGATTGTAGGCGTCGGACTCCGCGAGGTCGTCGGCGACGGCGAGCATCGCGGCTTCGAGGGGCCTTTCCAGGGCGGCCACGTCGATGGCCGCGCCCGTGGCGCGCTCGATCAGCATGTCGTGCAGCCACACCCGGTCGCCCTCGGCGGCGCCGGGCGGGTGGACCCGGTAGGTCCGCTCGTTGATGACCCGGAAGCCGAGGTTCTCGAGGCCCGGCACCCGGTCGGACAGGGCGATGGCAGTGCCGCGCGAAAACACCTTCAGGCGGATCTGCGCGGGCGGATCGGTGTCGCGGCGGCCGATCGAGACGGCCCGGGGGTTCGCCTCGCTTAAGGATTCGAGGATGGCGATGTCCTCCACCGCCACCTCGGGCAGGAAGTTTTCGCGATAGGCCGCCGAGAACGCCTCGGCGTAGCGGGCGGCGAGGGTCCGGGCGCGGCTGCCGTCGCCTCGCTCGGCGAGGGCGGCGCGCAGGCCGTCGGCCCAGGTGCGCACGATCGCCGCGACGCCCGCCTCCAGCCCGGCCGGGTCGCGCTCCAGCGGCCCCTCCTCGGACAGGCCGATGATGTAGTGGGTGCGGGCCAGCGGCCCCTCGGGGAAATCCGGCTGGGCCACGGAGACCCGGCCGCCGAAGCTCTGGGCGAGGTAGGCGCCGATCCGGGCGCGGACGGTGGAATCGTACCGGTCCTTCGGCACGTAGACGAGGAGCGAGACGAAGCGCCCGAACCGGTCGGGCCGGGTCAGCACCCGGATGCGCGGCCGGTCGGCGAGGTCGACGATGCCCAGCGCGAAGCGGGTCAGCCGGTCGCTGTCGATCTGGAACAGTTCGTCGCGCGGATAGGTCTCCAGCACGGCGAGCAGGCTGCGGCCGGCATGGCTCGTGGGGTCGAGCCCGGCGCGGGCCACCGCCGCCTCGACCTTGCGGCGGAGCACCGGCACCTCGCGGGCGGGGCTGGCATAGGCGGCGGCCGTGAACAGGCCGACGATGCGGATCTCGCCCGACAACTTGCCGGAGGGCGAGAACAGCTTCACCCCGATATAGTCGAGATGGGCGCTGCGGTGGACGCGGGATTTCGCGCTCGCCTTCGTGATGATGAGGGCCTGCGGCTCTTCGAGGAAGGCCAGGATCTCGGGCGTGTAGTCCACGAGGCTCCCGCCCCGGCGCAACACCGCCGTGCCGGGGTCGCGCAGCACGCCGAGGCTCGTGCCCGGCACGAGGGGGTGGGCCTCGCCCTGGATGCCGTGCTCCTGCATCCCGAGCAGGGTGAAATGGCCGTCACCGAGCCAAGTGAGGAAGGCGCGGGCCTCGCCCGTCTCGGCCTCCGGCAGGGGCGAGGGCGTCCGGCCGTACTCGGCGGCGAGCGCCGCGAGGCGGTCGCGCATCGCGGCGTGGTCGGCGGCGGCGGCGGCCACGTCGGCATGGACCTGCACGAGGCCCGCCTCCAGCAGCTTGCGCGCCTCGCCCTCCAGGCGATCGAGGTGGATATGGATCAGGCTCTCGCGGGCGAGGCTGCCGTGGGCGTCGGCGGTGGTCTCCCCCACCACCCGCGTCAGGGCACCGCCGCCGTCGCGCTCGACGCCGAGAATCGGGTGGGCCACGAGATCGGCGGTGAGCCCGTGGGCGGTGAGGGCCGCCAGCGTCGAGTCGAGGAGGAAGGGCCGGTTGTCGTTGACGATCTCCAGCACCGTCACCTCCCGCGGACGCCCATCGCGGAGGACGGTCGCGTCGGAGAGGCGCAGCCGCGCCGGGTCGCCCGGATGGCGGGGGCTTGCGAGGAAGTCCCGCGCCCGGCCGGCGAGGTCGGCCAGGGTCTCGGCGGTGCAGGGCGCGAGATCCTCCGGCGGCACCCGCCCGAACAGGTCGCGGACGAATCCGCCCGGCCCGCCGCGTCGCGCGACCGCCTCCGCCGCCGAGTCGATGAGGCCCGTCCGGGCGCTGCGCTCCTCGTTCGAGGACAGGGCGGTGGCGGTCTCGAGGCTCACGGGCAACTCCCGAACCGGGTGGTCGACGGGTCGAGGGTTAGCAGAGGCGTTCGACGAGTCGAAGACGCGGACCCTGCCGGAGGCAAGGATCGCCCGGTTCCGTCACCGCTCGCGGGCCGCGAGCGCAACCGTCCCGTGTGGCCGCCGTCCGCGATCGTCGCTTGATTGGTATGATTTAGGTGCATATACACGCTTCATGAGCGACGGCCGCGGCACGGGCACGGGATCGGGCGAGGATTTCTGTACCTGCGGCGTGCTGCGCCGGGCGGCGCGGACGCTCACCTCCGTCTACGATTCGGCCCTGAAGCCCACCGGCCTGCGGGTGACGCAGTTCGCGATCCTGCGCATCCTCGACAAGGCCGGGCCGCTGCCGGTCACGCGGCTCGCGGCCGAGGCGGCGCTGGAACGCACGACGATGGCACGCAACCTCGATCCCCTGGAGCGGCGCGGCCTCGTGCGCGTGGCGGCCGGGGAAGCCGATGCCCGCAACCGCCTTGCCGAACTGACCGAGGCTGGGCGCCGAGCCCTCGCCGAGGCCCTGCCGCACTGGCGCCGGGCCCAGGAAGAAGTCCGGCGGCGGGTCGATCCCGCCGCCGTCCGCTCGCTGGCCGAGGCCATCGGATCCCACTGACGCCCGTTCCCCCGGAGCCCGCCGCGATGCCCTCCCTCGTCCCCCCGGCCGTCCCCGCGCGGTTCCACTACGCCTGGGTGGTGGTCGCGATCACCTTCCTCGTCCTGCTCGTCGGGGCGGGCGTGCGCGCGACGCCGAGCGTGCTCATCGTGCCGTGGGAGCAGGAATTCGGCTGGAGCGCGGCGACGATCGGCATCGCCATTGCGATCAACATCTTCCTCTACGGCATGATCGGCCCCTTCGCCGTGGCGATCATCGAGCGCTTCGGCCTCCGGCTCTCGGTTTGCGCGGCCCTCGTCGTGCTGGCCGCGGGCACCTGCGCCACCAGCATGATGCGGACGCCCTGGCAGATGATGCTGCTCTGGGGCATCGTCGTCGGCTCGGGCTCGGGCATGGTGGCCAACGTGCTGGGGGCGACGGTGGCCAACCGCTGGTTCGGGCAGCGGCGGGGTCTGGTGCTCGGCCTGCTGACGGCGAGCAGCGCCACCGGCCAGCTCGTATTCCTGCCCGTCCTCGCCCACCTCGCGGCCGATCACGGCTGGCGCACCGTGTCTTTCACCGTGGCGGCGGGCACCCTCGTCCTCGTGCCCCTGGTGATGCTCTTCCTGCGGGACCGCCCGGCGGATCTCGGCCTGCCGCGCTACGGCGAGACCGCCCTGACGCCGACGCCCGTCTCCACGGAGAACCCGGCCCGGCGGGCGCTGCGCGGCCTCGGCATGGGCCTGCGCTCCAAGGATTTCTGGCTGCTCGGGGGCACCTTCTTCATCTGCGGCGCCTCCACCAACGGGCTCATCGGCACCCACCTCATCCCCGCCTGCTTCGACCACGGCATTCCCGAGGTGCGGGCGGCGGGGCTGCTCGCCCTGATGGGGATCTGCGACCTCATCGGCACCACCGCCTCGGGTTGGCTCACCGACCGGTACGATTCGAGGAAGCTGCTGGCGTGGTACTATGCGCTGCGCGGCCTCTCGCTGATCTTCCTGCCCTACAGCTTCGACCTGAGCTTCTACGGCTTGTCGCTCTTCGCGGTCTTCTACGGGCTCGACTGGATCGCCACCGTGCCGCCGACGGTGAACCTCGCGGGCAAGGCGTTCGGGGAGCAGAACGCGGCCCTGATGTTCGGCTGGATCGCGGCCATGCACCAGATCGGCGCAGCCTCGGCGGCGTGGCTCGCGGGCGTCACGCGGACGGAGACCGGCACCTATCTCGGCGCCTTCGTGGCGGCGGGCATTCTCTGCCTCGTGGCGGCGATGATGGCCCTCTTCGTCGGGCGCAGGCCCGAGCCGGAGCCGGCGATGCGTCCGCTGCCGGCCTGAACTGCGGCCCGCGCGGGGCGTTTGGTCCTATACCGGCGCCCGCGTCCGACCGGTCCGCGCCTGGCTCCCCGGAGGCGGTGGCGGCGGACCGGGCGCCCGCGCCCCGTCTGAGCGAGCCCCCCTTGTCCGATGCCCTCCCGCCCGTGACGGCGGCCCCGCCGCTTCGTGCCCGCCGCGCCTCCGGCGGGCCGGGCTTCGCCGAGTTCGTCACCATCGTCGCCCTGATGATGGCGGTGACGGCGATCTCCATCGACAACCTGCTCCCGGCCTTCCCGGCGATCGAGGCGCGGTTCTCGGTCGCCGACCCGAACCACCTGCAGCTCCTCGTCTACGTCTACATGCTGGGCTTCGGCCCGGCGCAGATCGTCTACGGCCCGCTGTCGGACGCCCTCGGGCGGCGGCCGGTCCTGCTCGCGAGCCTCGCGGTCTACGTGGTGGGCTGCGGGCTGGCGATGCTGGCCCCGAGCTTCGGCTGGCTGCTCGCCGCGCGGGTGATCCAGGGGATCGGCGCCGCCGGGGGCCGCGTGCTCTCCACGGCCATCGTCCGCGACCGCTTCGCCGGGCGCGAGATGGCGAGCGTGATGTCGCTCATCATGATGGTGTTCCTGATCGTGCCGATGATTGCCCCCGCCATCGGCGGGGCGATGCTGGCCTTCGGCTCCTGGGTCTACGTCTTCGTCTCGATGCTGATCCTCGCCTTCATCCTGGTGGCGTGGTTCGGCTGGCGGATGCCGGAGACCCTGCATCCCGAGTACCGGCGGCCCCTGTCCCTCAGGGCGACGGCGCAGGCCGTGCGGGTGACCCTCACCAACCGGATCGCGGTGGGCTACGCCACGGCGCTCGGCCTGCTCACCGGCTGCATCATGGGCTATGTCGGCTCGGCCCAGCAGGTGTTCGACACCGGCCTATACCACCTCGGCGTGTTCTTCCCCGTGGCCTTCGGCCTCGTCGCCGGGGCGATGGGCGCGGCGACGCTCATCAACTCGCGGGCGGTGCGGCGGCTCGGGATGCGGCGCCTGTCGCAGGCGGGCACCCTGGCCTTCACGGTGGTCGGCCTCGGGCAGGTGGCGCTTGGGCTGGCCTATGGCGGGCACCCGCCGCTGCCCCTCTTCCTCGGCGTGCTGGCCGCGAACCAGTTCCTGATCAGCTTCGCCATGCCGAACTTCAACGCACTCGCCCTGGAGCCCCTCGGCGCGGTGGCGGGCACGGCCTCGTCCTTCCTCGGCTTCTACACCACGATCATCGGCGCGGGCTGCGGTTACGCCATCGGCCAGTCCTTCGACGGCACGGTCCTGCCCATCGGCATCGGCTACGCGACGCTCGGCGGCCTCGCGCTGCTTGTCGTCGCCATCACCGAGCGGGGGCAGCTCTTTCGGTACGGGCCGTCGGGCTGAGCGTTCCCGCTGGCTTGGGACCAGGGCGCGCGACGCGCTCTCCGTCCCCTTGTGGGGAGGGAGAGCGCGCTGACCAACGAAACGTGGCACTCGCAGTGACGGAGGGGTGACGGGCACCGACGAAGCCCGCACGGCGCGACGCCCCCGCGTTCCGGCGGGATCGCTCTCATCCACGCCATTTTCGGTTGAGCTTAACGGGTCGTTCAACCGATCCCGCGAGGCTCGTGCGATCGCCGCCCGACCCGGACTTCGCCGATGCTCTCCCGCGCCCAAGACGGTACGCTGCTGGCCGCGCGCCTGCTCCTCGCCGCCGCCCTTCTGCCGACGGGCATCGCCCGCGCCCTCAACGTCTCGGGCTTCGCGCTGACGCTGGCCGGCGCCGGGATGCCGTTCCCGAACGGAGTCGCGACGGCGGCGGTGGTCGTGCAGGTGTTCGGGCCGCTGGCCGTCGTCCTCGGCGTGCTGCCCCGGCTGACCGGCCTCGCGCTCGCGGCCTTCTCGGCGGTCACGGCGGTGATGCTGCACGCCTTCTGGCAATATACCGGGCCGGCCCTCGTCGCCGAGCGGACGCTGATGCTCGCCGACCTCGGGCTGGCGGGCGGCTACCTCATTTACGCCCTCATGGGTCCCGGCGGCTGGAGCTGGGACGGCTGGCGGGCCGGCGCCCCGGCCCCCCGGGCCAAGGCGGCCCCCAGGAGCGGCGTGAAGGGCGGCGGCAAGCGCGCGCCGGCCCGCGCGGCGGCCTGAGGGCGTCAGCCCCGCCCCGGCGCCGTGCTCGACGGCGCGGCCTGAATCTGCCGTCCGGATACCTCCGCCCCGGCTTCGGGCGACAGCGCCCGGAACGGAAAGACGGACAGCGCCGAGATGACGGCGACGGCGAAGAAGGCCGGGCCGAAATCGGACGCCTCGATGGCCGTGCGTCCGTGAAGGGCGGCGGTACCCTCCAGCGCCAGGGCGCCGAAGGTCACGCCGAGGCTGAGGGAGAGTTGCTGCGCGACGCTGGCGAAGCTCGTGGCGGCGCTCATCTCCTTCTTGTCGAGGTCGGCATAGGCGATGGCGTTCACGCAGGTGAACTGCACCGACCGGCAGCAGCCCCCGACGAACAGGATCGCCAGCATGACGAGGTGAGGGGTCTGCGCCGTGTAGAGCCCGTTCACCGCCAGGAAGGCCGAGGCGAGCACCGCATTCGTCACCATCACCCGGCGGAAGCCGAACCGGCGCAGGATCGCCGGGGCCATCGTCTTCACGAACATCGCGCCTGCGGCGGCAGCGAAGGTGATCAGGCCCGAGCGCAGGGGATCGAGGCCGAAGCCGACCTGCAGCATCAGCGGCAGCAGGAAGGGGATCGCTCCCGTGCCGATGCGGAAGAGGCTGCCGCCGGTCACGGCAGCCCGGAAGGTCGCGTGGTGCATCAGGTCGAGGCGGACCACCGGGTGCGCCACCCGGCGCGAATGCCAGAAATACGCGGGCAGCAGGACGAGGCCGGCGACGAGGCACCCCCAGGTCACCTCCGCCGGAAGCAGGTGGCGTCCCGTCGCGGCAAGCCCGAGCATCAGCGAGGCAAGCCCCGAGCCCAGAAGCAGGAAGCCAACGACGTCGAGGGGCGGGCGCTCGGGCTCGCGCAGGTCCTCGAAGTAGAGAGTCGCCAGCACCAGACCGGCGAGGCCGATCGGCACGTTGATGAAGAAGATCCACCGCCAGTCGAACCAGGTGGTGATGAAGCCGCCGAGCGGCGGGCCGATCACCGGGCCGACCATGGCGGGCAGGGTGAGGTAGGAAAGGGCGGTGACGAGCTGCGCCTTCGGCGCCGAGCGCAGCACCACGAGGCGCCCCACCGGCACCATCATCGCCCCGCCCATGCCCTGGAGGAACCGGGCCGCCACGAAGCCGCCCAGCCCGTTGGCGGCGGCGCAGGCGAGGGACCCCGCCAGGAACACGCAGAGCGCCGCCCGGAACACGGTGCGCGCGCCGTAGCGGTCCGCCGCCCAGCCGCTCACCGGGATGAAGATCGCGAGGCTGACGAGGTAGGAGGTCAGCGCGAGCTTGAGGGCGATGGGATCCTCATGCAGGCTCGCGGCGATGGTCGGCAGCGCCGTGGCGATCACGGTCGAATCCGTGTTCTCCATGAACAGGGCGGTGGCGACCGTCAGGGGGACGATCCGCGTCGAGCGGGCGGGGGAGAGAGGCATCGGTCGAAAGACGCATGACGGGCGGCGGAGTTGCGCCGCTCTCGCACCGCCTCATTTCAGGATTGTATCCGCGAAGCCACAGAGGGCCGTCGGCGGGCTGTTCACGGGGACTTGAACGCTTCCGCCGGAGGGTCCCGGGCGGTAAGCTTGGGCGCAGGACCGGCGCGAGCGCCCGTCAGACGTCTGCCGCTTGGCCGCCCCACCGGGCGTCGCGGGACACAGAGAGAGCGGATGCGTTTCAGCCGACCCCACCGTCGCGCCCTATCCCGTGTCCTGGCAGCGGCCCTGCTCTGCGGCGTCGCGGCCTGCGGCACCGTGGTGATCAACCAGACCGGCTCGCTCACCCGCTACGACCAGTTGCGGAAGTCGACCTCCACCGCCACCGAGGCGCGCCTCTTCGCCGACCGGCCGGCGTTGCAGCGGATGCGCACCGTGCGCATCATCCCCACCGCCTTCCCGGCGAATGTCGAGGGCTCCGCGCCGCTCACCCCCGCCGACCGTCGCCTCATCGCCAACGCGGCGGACCGGGCGCTCTGCTACGACCTGTCGCTCCGCTACGACATCGTGACCTCCCGCGACGCGGACCTCACCGTCCGCGCCCAGGTGACCCGTGTGGAGCCGACGAACCTCATCGGCGCGGGCGGCACCATCGCGGGCTCGGCGGCGGTCACCGTCGCCTCGCAGCTCGGCGTCGGCTTCGCAGAGGGCATCGGCCGCATCCCGATCCCGCGCCTGCCGATCGGCCTCGGGAGCCTCACCGTCGAGGCCGAGGCGCTGGACCTGCGCCGCGAGCAGCGCGCCGCCATGGTCTGGGGCGGGGCGGCGAACTCCTTCACGAGCCAGCCGCGCTTCTCCCCGGCCAGCGACCCCTACGACCTCGCGGGCGAGTTCGGGCAGGATTTCGGGTACCTGATGGCGACGGGCGACGACCCGTTCACCGCCCCCAACACCCTGCCCACCTGGGACCGCATCCGCGTCACCGCGCTCGGCGAGGCGCCCCTCGACCCCGATTGCGAAGCCTTCGGACGGGCGCCGGGCATCGACGGCATGCTGACCGACTACATCGGCCTGCCGCCGGAATACGGCGACAAGGGCCCGGCGGCGGACCGCGCCGTGCCGGTGCGGTAGGACGGGTTTTCGGCTCACCCGTCTTGGCGGGCGCAGCGAAGCAATGACGGGAAGGACACGAACACCACGAGCCATGCACACCCAGCGACCGCGGCGCGGCATCCCCGCATTGGCGCCGCAGCGCGGGGCGTGATAGGGGCACTTGCCAACCCGATCCCCTCCGCGCGGCACGCGCGGCTCGTCTCAAGGACCGTTGGCACATGGCCCGACTCTCATCCGCGTCGATCATCGAGGGGCTCACCTTCGACGACGTGTTGTTGCGGCCTGCCGCCTCATCGGTGATGCCGACCGAGGTGAACGTCGCCTCCCGGCTGACGCGGACGATCGGCCTCAACATACCGATCCTCTCCTCCGCCATGGACACCGTGACCGAGGCGCCGATGGCCATCGCCATGGCGGCGACCGGCGGGCTGGGCGTGATCCACCGCAACCTGGAGCCGCCGGAGCAGGCGGCCCAGGTCCGCCTCGTCAAGAAGTACGAGTCGGGCATGGTGATGAACCCGATCACCATCTTCCCCGACGAGACCCTCTCCGACGCCCTGGACGTGATGCGCCACAACCGCATCTCCGGCATTCCGGTGGTGGAGCGCGGCCCCAACGGCAACCGCGGCAAGCTCGTCGGCATCCTCACCAACCGGGACGTGCGCTTCGCCAACGAGGCGTCGCAGCCGGTCTCCGAATTGATGACCCGCGATCGGCTCATCACCGTCCGCGAGGGCACGACGCAGGACGAGGCCAAGCGCCTGCTGCACCAGTTCCGCATCGAGAAGCTGCTCGTCGTCGACGACCACTACCGCTGCATCGGCCTGATCACCGTCAAGGACATCGAGAAGCGCGTCGCCTATCCCAACGCCGTCAAGGACGAGCAGGGGCGCCTGCGGGTCGCGGCGGCGACGACGACGGGCGACGGCGGGTTCGAGCGGGCGGAAATGCTGATCGACGCCGGCTGCGACGTGATCGTGGTCGACACGGCCCACGGCCATTCGATCAAGGTGCTGGAGAGCGTGCGCCGGGTGAAGCAGCTCTCCAACGCCGTGCAGGTCATCGCGGGCAACGTCGCCACGCGCGACGGCGCCCAGGCGCTGATCGATGCCGGCGCCGATGCCATCAAGGTCGGAATCGGGCCGGGTTCGATCTGCACGACCCGCATCGTGGCGGGCGTGGGCGTCCCGCAGCTCACGGCGCTGATGGAGGCCGTCGAGGCGGCCTCCCAGGCCGACGTCCCGGTCATCGCCGACGGCGGGATCAAGTATTCCGGCGACCTCGCCAAGGCCATCGCCGCTGGGGCCTCGGTGGCCATGGTCGGCTCGCTGCTGGCCGGGACCGACGAGGCGCCCGGCGAGGTGTTCCTGCACCAGGGCCGGTCCTACAAGTCCTACCGGGGCATGGGCTCGGTGGGCGCCATGGCGCGTGGCTCGGCCGACCGTTACTTCCAGGCCGAGGTCAGCGAGACGCACAAGCTGGTGCCCGAGGGCATCGAGGGTCAGGTGCCCTACAAGGGGCCGGTGGGGAACGTCCTGCACCAGCTCGTCGGCGGCCTGCGCGCGGCGATGGGCTATGTCGGCGGGGCGACGATCCCCGAGTTCCAGGAGCGGGCGCAGTTCATCCGCATCACCAATGCGGGCCTGCGCGAGAGCCACGTCCACGACGTGACCATCACCCGCGAGAGCCCCAACTACCCGTCGCGGACCTGATCCGGGCCGGACACGAGTCAGGACAGGGGGCGAGGATGCGGACGCTTGTCGTGGGAGCCGGGGCGACCGGCGGCTATTACGGCGCGCGCCTCGCCGAGGCGGGCGCGGACATCACCTTCCTCGTCCGCCCCGCCCGGGCGGAGCGGCTGGCGGCGGAGGGGCTGCGGGTGCTGAGCCCGCTGGGCGATTGCCACCTGCCCCGGCCGCAGACCGTCACCGTCGGGGCCGTGAGCGAGGCCGGGCCCTTCGACCTCGTGATCCTCTCCTGCAAGGCCTACGACCTCGCCTCGGCCATCGAGGATGTCGCCCCGGCGGTCGGGGAGGGGACGGCGATCCTGCCGCTCCTCAACGGCATGGCCCATCTCGACGCCCTCGACGCGCGGTTCGGCGCGGGCCGGGTGCTCGGCGGGAGCTGCGCCATCGCGGCGACGCTGACGCCGGAGGGCGCCATCCGCCAGATGACCGAGCTGTGCAGCATCACCTACGGCGAGCGCGACGGCTCGGCCTCGGCGCGGATCGCGGCCGTGGATGCGCTGATGGGCAACGGCGCCAAACTCCAGCCGCGCCGCTCCGACCGGATCCTTCAGGAGATGTGGGAGAAGTGGGTGTTCCTGGCGACGCTCGCGGGCGCGACGACCCTGATGCGGGCGGCGGTCGGCGATATCGTCGCCGCGCCGGGCGGCGAGGCGTTCATCCTGGCCCTGCACGGGGAATGCACCGCCATCGCCGAAGCGGCCGGTTACGCCCCGCGGGAGAAGGTCGCCGCCGGCGCGCGGACGCAGCTGACCGCGCGGGGCTCGACCTTCACCGCCTCGATGCTCCGGGACATCGACAACCGGGGGCGGATCGAGGCCGATCACGTGATCGGCGACCTGATCGCCCGGCGGGGCACCCTCGCCACGCCTGAACTCGACCGGGTCTATACAGGGCTGAAGGCCTACGAGGCGCGCCGTGCGCGGGACTGACCGTTCCTAGGCCGAACCGCGCCGTCCCGCTCGCCGGTGCGAGGCGGCGGCGGCGGGCCGGGAACCGTCCCGCTGCTCCGGATGGCGCGGCCGCCCCTCGCTCCGGCGGCAAGGGATGCGCCTGCGCAGCCGAGTGCAGTGACGCACTCGCTTCGTTCAAGCGCCCCTGCCCCAGGATCTTCTTCTCGCATCAATTTCCGAAGATCCGGCTGACGCCTCCGTCAGGATCGATGCACTAGCGGCGCAGCGGCGGCGGGGCGCCCTGTTCCAGCTGCGTCTTGGCATCGTAGGGCCGCTGCGGCGGCGGCGTGAGGTCGGGCGGGGGCGCGGCCTGGGACCGCGCGCAGGCGGCGAGGGAGGCCGCCGCGCAGGCGAGCAGCACCCAGCGCGGGGCGGCTTTCAGACGGAACGACATGGTTCGGGCAACTCCGACCGTGACCGGCCGATGGATTTCGCCTTCGGCCGGGCAATGCGATAAGGCAGCGGCACGGGCGGAGAACCGTCCGCGCCGCAACTCATCATGGCCCGCATCCGCGCGAAAGCTTGGCCGTAATGGGGCTGCTTTGCGGCCCCCGAAACCTGTCCAGGGAGCATCGTCCTGACCCCCGCCGCCCGCTGCGCCGCCGCCATCGAGGTTCTGGCCGACATCATCGACCGTCGGCGCCCCGCCGCGGATGCCCTCAAGGATTGGGGCCTCGCCCACCGTTTTGCCGGTTCGGGCGACAGGGCGGGCATCGCGAGCCTCGTCTACGATGCCCTGCGCCGCCGGGCCTCCGCCGCATGGATCATGGGCTGCGAGACCCCCGACGCCGGGACGCCCCGCGCCCTGCTGCTGGGCTCCCTGCGTCTCCAGCAGGGACTCGCCTCTCCCTCCATCGCCGCGCTGTTCTCGGGCGAGCGTTTCGCGCCCGAGCCCCTCACCGACGGGGAGAGGGCGCGCCTCAATACGGCCAACCTCGACGGGGCGCCCCGCGACGTTGCGGGCGACTGCCCCCCCTTCGTCCTGCCGGAGCTGGAAGCCGCGCTCGGCGACGACCTGATCCCCGAATTGAAGGCGCTGGCCCGCCGGGCTCCCCTGGATCTGCGCGTCAACACCCTGCGGGGACCGCGCGAGGCTGTCCTGCCCGCCCTCGAAGGCTACGGCGCGGCGCCGACCCCCCACGCGCCTCAAGGGCTACGCGTGCCCGTCGGGGCCGATGGACGCGGGCCCGCCCTCCACGTCGAGGCCGAGTTCCTCGACGGCTGGTACGAGATCCAGGACGAGGGCTCGCAGATGGCGGCGCTCCTCGCCGACGCGAGGGCGGGCGAGACCCTCGTCGATCTCTGCGCGGGCGGTGGCGGCAAGACGCTCGCCCTGGCCGCCGCGACCGCCAACGGCGCCCGGCTGATCGCTACCGACGGCGACCCGCGCCGCCTCGCCCCCATCCACGAACGCCTGCGCCGCTCGGGCGCCGAGGCGGAAGTGCGCACGCCCCGGGGCGGGAAGATGCGGACGGACGTGCTGACCGATCTCGACGGCACGGTCGATCGCGTCCTCGTGGACGCGCCGTGCACGGGGTCGGGGACGTGGCGTCGCAACCCCGACGCGAAGTGGCGGCTGCGGCCGGGCAGCCTCGCCACCCGGCAGGCGGAGCAGGCGACCGTGCTCGACCGGGCGGCCCGCCTCGTCCGGCCCGGCGGCCGGATCGTGTACGTCACCTGCTCGCTGCTCCCGAGCGAGAACGACGACGCCGTCGCGGGGCTCCTCACCCGCACGGGAGGCGCCTTCGCCACCGTCCCCTCCGCGGACCTGCTCGCCCCCGCCCCGGCCTCCTTCCGCGAGGCCGTGCGCCGCACGGCCCACGGCGTGCAGATGACGCCCCTGCGCACCGGCACGGACGGATTCTACGTCGCGATGGTCGAGCGGCGGGCGTGACGCGCGGAACGGCCGCCATGCCTTGAGGTTGCCGGCGCGGGCGCAGCCTGCACCGCGCCGGCGGCAAAGGCATGCCCTTCGGGGTCCGCCCCGGGGCGCGTTCGATAGCGTCAAAATGCCGAGATATGGGAGATTTCGCTGCGGTCCGCGCCGAGATGGCAACGCTTGCTGGCAGCGAGTATCCGAGCGCCTGCGCCGGTCGGAACTGAACAAGGGCATCGGCGTCGATCTCGATGGCATCGCCAGCCAGATCGCCGAGACCCAGGCCGCCGCCAACCAAGCCGCCGCGACCATCGCCAGCATCGGCGAAACCGTGGGGAACGTGAACGAGATCTCCTCCGCGATCTCGGCGGCCGTGGGGCGGCAGGCCGCCGTGGCGCAGGAGATGTCGGCCAACAAGCAGGCCATGACAAAAGCGGTCTCCGAGATCAGCCGGAACGTCAGCCTCATCGCCGCCTCGACCCAGGAGGTCGATGCCTCCATGCGCCTCGTCCGCGACGCCTCCCGCGCCATGGTGGCGTGAAGCCCGGCGGCAGGGGACGGCGCGGCCCGCGAGGGAAGGAACCGAGGCACGGGGGGCCGGTGGGCACGGAGGCGGAGCGGTATCCTTAACCGCAACGACTTCCGCTCCAGCCCCCTCGCCGGGGCGCGGCGAAGACAGAATTCGCGCATGATCGTCCGGCGTCGGCGCCGTCCGGCCGCCCACGGGACCCGACAATGCCGCCCATGGACACGACGATCACCCCGGAACCGGAGACGGCCGTCGCCCCGCCGGGCGTCGCGCGGGTGGGCTGGGTCGATTTCGCCAAGGGCGTGGGCATCGTGCTCGTGGTCTTCGGCCACGTCTGGCGCGGGCTCGCCAACGGCGGGGTCGCCATCGCGCCGACGCTCTTCGAGGGCGTGGACCGGTTCGTCTACCTGTTCCACATGCCCCTGTTCTTCTTCCTCTCGGGGCTCTTCCTGGCCAAGGCGCTGGGAAACCGCAGCCTCGGGGCCTATGCCGGCCTGCGGGCCGAACAACTGATCTACCCGTTCTTCGTCTGGTCCTACCTCTCGGCCGGGTTTCGCCTCTTGGCGGGAGGCAGCGCGAGCCGGGGCGGGCTCTCCCTCCGGGACGCGCTGCTCTACCCGTTCGAGGCGAACGACATCTATTGGTTCCTCTGGGCGCTGTTCCTGATCCAGATCTGCCTCGCGGCCCTCGACCGCGTTCCGGCGAGCGTGCGGCGTATCGCGCTCGCGGCCCTCATCGCCGCCAGCGTCGCCGCGACGGCGACCGGGACGGCGCTGCCCGTCATCGGGAGCGCGCTCCACTACCTGCCGTTCGTCGCCCTCGGTCGCGCCCTCGGCACGTCCCTCGGCGCGTCTGCCGCCGTCCGGCCCGTCGGTTCCCGTGCCGGATGGCTCGGAGCCGTCCTCTTCCTCGCTGCGGAAGGGGGGGCCCTGGCGTTCGGCCTCCAGGGTCTTGGCGCCCTCGCGGCGGCGGTTGTGGCGGTGATCGGCTTCAGCCTCGCCCTCGCCGCGCTGTTCGATGCGGCTTCCGGCACGCGCGCGGTCCGCGCCCTGGCCGCCCTCGGCGCCCTGTCCCTGCCGATCTACCTCGCGCACGTGATCGCCGCGAGCGGGGCGCGGGTGATCGCCCTCCGCCTGGGGATCACCGAATGGGGACCGCATGTGGTCATCGGTTGCGCCGCCGGCCTCGTGGGGCCGCTCGTCCTCGTGTGGGTCGCGAACCGTCTCGGCCTCGCGCCGCTCCTCGGCTTCGCGCGGTTCCCGGCCTTCACGCGCCGCCGCCTCGTCCACGAGTGAGGGCGCACGCCACGCCCGCACGGCGGCCCGGGGGAGGGGGTCTCACTCCTGGAACGCGACGCCGATCTTGCGGCCGTCGCGCCAGATGGTGGTGAAGGGCCGATCGACGAACAACGCCTCGCTGACGAGCCGCCCGGTCGCCGCGATGGCGGCGCCTCCCTCCACTTCGAGCAGCGCGCCGAGGGTGTTCACGTTCCACACCAGGCAATCCTGGCTCGGATGCCCTTCGGCGAAGACCAGCGTGCCGGTCTTCAGCGCATCGCGGCGCAACTGTCGCCTTCGCTCGGTCGTCATGGAGCGTCTCCCGGCTGAGCCGGCCCCCATAGAGTGGCCAAACGCCTTGCGACTCCGTGAAGATTCGCTGCAACTGTATAATTTCTTCCAAAGCCGGCCGCGCCGTTCGGAATGTCGAGCCATCCCCGCAGGGCTGATCACGTCAGTATTGTCTGGACCAGCCGCCGTTGATCGCGCCCGGCGAACCCAGCGCCATGTGGGTCCGACGATCGACCCGACGAACCGGACCGGCCGAATGCGATGCGATAGTGCTTCGGGCGGGATCGAAGTCGGCCGCACGTCTCATCGCCCGGCAAAGCCGTACGGCGTCGAAACGGAGACGCTCAGCGCGCCGGCCTCACCGCGACCGCCTGGGAGGCTCGGCGCGAGGACGGCATGGTCCCACTCCGGAGGCGGACGTGGTCCCAATTCGGGCAGTTCGCTGTAGGTGTGCGCTGAATGACGCCCGGTGGCGCTCCCAAGGGGAATCGAACCCCTGTTTTCGCCGTGAGAGGGCGACGTCCTAGACCGCTAGACGATGGGAGCTTTCCGGCGGCGTGGCGTTGCTATAGCGACGGTCCGCCGGAGGAGCAAGGGCCTTCGACGACATTCGTGCATTGGACGGGCGTGGTGCAGGACGAGAGCGGATACGGGGAACGCGACGGGGTCGTGGAGCAGGGGGGGCAGCGGCTCGACAAGGCCCTCGTCGGGCTATTTCCGGACTTGTCCCGCGCCCGGTTGCAGGATCTCGTCCGGGAGGGGCACGTCAGCCGGGAGGGCGCGGTCCTGCGCGATCCCTCGGCCAAGGTCGCGGCCGGGACGCGCCTCGTCCTCGATCTGCCGCCGCCCTCCGATCCCCTGCCGCGGGGCGAGGCGCTCGACCTCGTCATCGCCTACGAGGACGACGACCTCGTCGTGATCGACAAGCCCGCCGGCCTCGTGGTCCATCCGGCGCCGGGGCACGCGGAGGGCACCCTCGTCAACGCCCTGATCGCCCATTGCGGGGCCAGCCTGTCGGGGGTGGGGGGCGTGCGCCGCCCCGGCATCGTCCACCGCCTCGATAAGGACACGAGCGGCCTGCTCGTCGTCGCGAAGAACGACGCCGCCCATCGCGGGCTCGCCGAGCAATTCGCCGACCATGGCCGCAGCGGCCCGCTGGAGCGCAGCTACCTCGCCTTTGCGTGGGGCGTCCCCCAGCCCACCACCGGCACCATCCGCGCGAGCCTCGCCCGCTCGCGGCACAACCGGGAGAAGATCGCCGTGGTCCCGGAGGAGGCGGGGCGGCACGCGGTGACGCACTATGCCGTCGCGGAGACCTACGCCGAGGTCAGCCTCGTGCGGTGCCGCCTCGAAACCGGCCGCACCCATCAAATCCGCGTGCATCTGGCCCATCGCGGGCACCCGCTGCTCGGTGACGACGTTTATGGGGCGGCCTTCCGGACGAAGGCGGCGCGGCTCGACCCCGCGGCGCGGGAGGCCCTCACGGTGCTCGGGCGGCAGGCCCTGCACGCGGAGCTACTCGGCTTCGCCCATCCGCGCACCGGAGAGACTTTGCGGTTCGAGAGCAGGCTTCCGCCCGACATGGCCGCGCTTCGCACAGCACTCGCGGAGTAACTTCATCGACCAAGAGTGCGAAAGGGCACGACAGGGCGCGTCACTTCGTGACATGGTCGCACGAAATGACTCGGTTGTGCGTTGGGTGCGACGTTCGCGTGCGCCGAACCGGCCGGATCGACCGGGCGTTCCACTCAGGTGGGCGCTCGGCTGGGTCGGCTCAAGGGCGACCCCGTCGGTAATGCGTCTGCCCGTTTGGGGGACTTGTTTGAGGAGAAGGACATGGCCGGTACGCTGCCCGTGCTCGCCAATGAAGGCGGCCTCTCGCGCTATCTCGACGAGATCCGCAAGTTCCCGATGCTGGAGCCCACCGAGGAGTTCACCCTCGCGAAGTCCTGGCGCGACGCCGGGGACCGGGAAGCCGCCCACCGCCTCGTGACCTCGCATCTGCGCCTCGTGGCGAAGATTGCGATGGGCTATCGCGGCTACGGCCTGCCGATCGCGGAAGTCGTTTCGGAGGGCAATGTCGGCCTGATGCAGGCCGTCAAGCGCTTCGACCCCGACAAGGGCTTCCGCCTCGCGACCTACGCGATGTGGTGGATCAAGGCGGCGATCCAGGAATACATCCTGCGCTCGTGGTCCCTCGTGAAGATGGGCACCACCGCCAACCAGAAGAAGCTGTTCTTCAATCTGCGCAAGGCGAAGGGCCGGATCTCCGCCCTGGAGGAGGGTGACCTCCGGCCGGAGCAGGTGAGCCAGATCGCGACCCGCCTCGGCGTGCCGGAGCAGGACGTGGTGGACATGAACCGCCGCCTCTCCGGTGACACCTCCCTGAACGCGCCCCTGCGCGAGGAGGGCGAGGGCGAGTGGCAGGATTGGCTCGTGGACAACAGCCCGAGCCAGGAGACCGTGCTCGTCCGCGAGGAGGAGGGACAGAACCGCCTCGCCGCCCTGCGGGACGCGCTCTCCGTGCTCAACGCGCGCGAGCGGCGGATCTTCGAGGCGCGGCGCCTCGCCGACGACCCGATCACCCTCGAGGATCTCTCGGGCGAGTTCGGCGTGTCCCGCGAGCGCGTGCGCCAGATCGAGGTCCGGGCCTTCGAGAAGGTCCAGGAGGCGGTCAAGCGCAACGTCGCCACCCGCGAAGCGCCCCGGGCCGCCCACCCGTAGGCCGCAGGCCCCGGAAGCCCGGGGGATCCGTCCCCCGGGTCCGGCTTATTTCCAGGCCTCGAAGGCGTCCTGCAACACCTGCGTGCCCGATTGCCCCTTCTCGAAGGTGAGCACTGCGCGGCGTCCCGATGTGTAGCGCACCGCGAGGTCGAACCACGACCGGCGCAGGAGCAATTCGGTGTTCCGCTCCACGTCCGAGGGGAGCGACGAGAGGCCGATCAGGAACAGGTTGTCCCTCACCCGCACCGGCAGGCCCGAAACCGGCGAGCCGCGGCTGTTCTCGTCGTCCTTGGCCTGCAGCAGGCCGACGTCCTGCACCACCCGCGTCGCCGCGTCGGGCCCCGTCTCGCTGAAGGCGAGGCTCACCGTATGCGACGCGGGGAGCGTGGCATCGAGGTTCTTGCGGATCGTCATGGTGAGCGACAGTCCGGCCTCGGGATAGGTGACGGCGGCGATGGCCACCGTCTGCAGGGGCTGGCCCTGGTCGCCGTTCGAGGTCTCGAGCCGCCACGTCACCCGGCCGGTGGAAGTCTTCGGCTGGGTGGAATCCGGTGCGCTCGACTCCTCGATCAGCACGGCCGATTGCGCCACCGCGACGCTCTGCTTGGGCTCGGGCGCCGGGGTCGCAGGCGCGGCGGGCGTCTCCTCCGCGCGGGGCTTGGGCCGCTCGGGCGTCGGCGTGGCGGCCTCGTTGCCGACCCGATCGCCGAACTTCGTCTCGGCCGAGCCGTCGGCGGCCGCGCTCGATGCCCCGTTCGGATCGGTACGCACCAGGGCCTGAGGCGTGTCGCGCAGGAGGAAAGCGGCGACGCCGATGGCCCCGATCACCGCGACCAGCACCACGAAGATCGCGATGTTGCGCAGGATCCGCGACCGGCCCCGCGGCGCGACCACGTCGATCCGTGGGCGCTGGCGGCCGTGGGCTCCATCCGTCGCGACGTCCACGCCGTCCAGCACGGGATCCGCCGTCGCCGGGTCGGCGGGCGGAAGCGGCGGTTCGCCGAAGGGCGGCGCCTCGGCCTCGGGCTGCGTCCGCGGGGCGGTGATCGCGATGGCGGCCTCGCGCGGGCGGGTCGCCACAGGCTCCGGCCTCAACTCGAAGCGCGGCGAGGGCGCGCGGGGGAGCGCCGGGGCGGGCGGTGCCCCCGCCTCGGCCCGGGCGGGCTCCGGCTCGGGAAGGCCGGGCGGCGGCGGCGGCGGCAAGGGGGGCGAGGCGGCGGGCTGCGCCGGCGTGGGGACGGGCGGCGCGGCCGCCTCGCGCACGGGCTCCCGTCGCGGTGTCTCCTGAAGGGACGCCCCCTGCGGGAACGCCCCTGGGCGGGGCTGATCCGCACGGCTCGGCGTCGTGGGCGCCGGCGCAGGGGGGACCGGCGCGGCCGGCGGCGGGGATGCGACCCGCGAAGGGGCGTCATTGGCGGGGGCGGGAATACCGCCGTGCTCGATCTCGAGCCGTTCGATGGCGGCGTCGAGGGCCTTACGCTCGAGGTCGATGTCGTCTTCCGAGAGGGGAGGCTCCAGGGACCGCAACTGGCTCACGAGGGCGTTGCGTGCCCGGTCGTAGACCGCTCGCCTCAGGCCCGGCGAACGGTCGGGCAGGGCATCCAGTGCCCTCGCCAGAAGCGGGTAATAATCGGCCATTCTGTCCCGGTTCGCCCCGCATGGCGCCGCGCCAGCCGCCGGCTTTGCGGACGCTCCCTTGCAAGGCCAGGGTTAACGGAAGCCCTGGCCGTGCGACACCGGTCCAAGCCGGCTTCCACGTCTCATCAACCAAATAAATGCCGCGATCAATCCTCGAAGGGATTATGCATCAGGATGGTATCGTCGCGCTCCGGCGAGGTCGACAGGAGCGCCACGGGCGCTCCGATCAACTCCTCGATCCGGCGAACGTACTTGATCGCCTGCGCGGGAAGGTCCGCCCAGGAGCGACCGCCCGCCGTCGTCTCGGACCAGCCCTCGAAGGCCTCGTAGACCGGCTCGACCCGCGCCTGATCCGCCTGGCTCGCCGGGAGATGGTCGATTTCGCGGCCGTCGAGGCGGTAGCCCGTGCAGATCTGGATCGTGTCGAACCCGTCGAGCACGTCGAGCTTGGTGAGCGCGATGCCGTTGATGCCCGACGTCCGCACGGTCTGCCGCACGAGGGCGGCGTCGAACCAGCCGCAGCGGCGCTTGCGCCCGGTGACGACGCCGAATTCCCGGCCGCGGGCACCGAGCCGCTCACCCGTCTCGTCGGTCAACTCGGTGGGGAAGGGGCCTTCTCCCACGCGGGTCGTGTAGGCCTTCACGATGCCGAGCACGTAGCCGATGGCCGAGGGGCCGAGTCCGGAGCCGGTGGCCGCCTGCGCCGCGACGATGTTCGAGGAGGTGACGTAGGGATAGGTTCCGTGATCGACATCGAGGAGCGCGCCCTGCGCCCCCTCGAACAGGATGCGCTTGCCCGCGCGCCGGGCCTCGTCCAGCAGGGACCACACCGTGTCGGCGTAGGGCAGAACCTTCGGCGCGATGGCCAGCAATTCGGCCTTCAGGGCGGCACCGTCGATCTCGTCGATGCCGAGGCCGCGCCGCAGGGCGTTGTGGTGGGCGAGGAGGCGGGCGATCTTGGCGTCCAGCATCGCTTCGTCGGCGAGGTCCACCACCCGGATCGCCCGGCGGCCGACCTTGTCCTCGTAGGCGGGGCCGATGCCGCGCTTCGTCGTGCCGATCTTGAGGACCGTGTTCGACGTCTCGCGGAAATGGTCGAGTTCGCGATGGAGGGGCAGGATGAGCGTGGCGTTGTCGGCCACCCGGAGGTTTTCCGGCGTGATCGAGACACCCTGTTCGGCGATCTTGGCGATCTCCTCGATCAGGTGCCAGGGATCGACCACCACGCCGTTGCCGATCACCGACAACGTGCCGCCCCGGACCACGCCCGAAGGCAGGAGCGAGAGCTTGTAGGTGACGCCGTCGATGACGAGCGTGTGGCCGGCATTGTGCCCGCCCTGAAAGCGGACCACCACGTCGGCCTGCTCGGAGAGCCAATCGACGATCTTGCCCTTGCCCTCGTCGCCCCATTGGGCGCCGACTACGACGACGTTGGCCATGCCTGACTTGTACCTACCTGATCCCGCGCCCGCCGCCGGATGGTGCCGTCACCGGGCGCTTCGTGACCGTTTTCGCGATCCGGCAGGGGAAATCAAGCAGAGTTGGTCTGGCGATCCGTGCCGAGGCCCGGCGTCCGACGCTATTTCGCTTCCGTTCCAGGCTGGCGGCCGGGCAATTCGCCGGGCTTGATCACCGGCATGGTGCCGCTCTGATCAGGCTTCACGACGGTGCCCGAGGCGGCGCCATCGCTCGGCGGCTTGATGACGCCATCGTTCTTCTGGAGCTTGTCCGACAGGTTCTGGTCCTGCGGGGGTGCGTCCGCGCTCGGCCGCACCCGGTCCGGCGGCGTCTGGCTCGCCGGGGGCAGGGCGGGATCGCTGTCCTGCTTGCGCAGGGGCGCGTCGGGGTTTTGCGCCAGCGCGACGCCCCCGGTCAGCAGCATCGCGAGGGCGGCGGCGGATAGGGCGTGGCGGTGTAACAAGCTCGGCAACGCTGTCTCCCGGTGTTCGCTCGAACGTCGGGAAGGAACAGGCGGGGGCGAGAACCGTTCCGGTGCCCCCTCGTCCCCCACAGGGCGAGGGGGTTCAGCCCGCCCGCGCCAGTTCCAGGTACAGTTCCCGCAGGCGACGGGTGAGGGGGCCGGGCCGGCCGTCGCCGATCCGGTTCCCGTCGATCTCGATCACCGGCATCACGAAGGACGACGCGCTGGTGTAGAACGCCTCGGCGGCCGCCTGCGCCTCGGCGACGGTGATGAGCCGCTCCTCGATCCGCAGGTCGGCCTCCGCCGCGAGGCGCAGCACGCTGGCGCGGGTGATTCCCGGCAACAGCGCCGTCGAGAGCGGTCGCGTCACCAGGGTGCGGTCGGCCGTGATGACGAAGGCGGTGGAGGAGGAGCCCTCCGTCACCGCGCCGTCCTCCACCATCCAGGCCTCGGAGACACCCGCCTCCACCGCCTGCTGCTTGGCCAGCACCTGGGCGAGGAGGGCGACGGACTTGATGTCCCGGCGCTTCCAGCGAAGGTCCTCCACCGTGATGATCCGCGCGCCCTTCTCGGCGAGCGGGTTGGCGGCCACGGTCTTGGCTTGCGTGAACATCATCACCGTCGGCGAAGTGTCGGCGGGCGGGAAGCCGAAATCCCGCTCGAAGACGCCGCGCGTCACCTGCATGTAGACCAGCCCCTCGGTAAGGCCGTTCCGGCGCACCAGATCAAGCTGAAGCCGCTCCCACTCGGCGGCGTCGTGGGGATTGCGGATGCCGATCTCGCCGAGCGACCGGTCGAGGCGGGCGAGGTGGGCCGCGTTGTCCACGAGGTGCCCGTCGAGCACCGCCGAGACCTCATAGATGCCGTCGGCGAAGAGGAAGCCCCGGTCCATCACCGGCACCTTGGCTTCCGCGAAGGGCAGGAACTCGCCGTTCAGGTAGACGATGCGGGACGCGCTCACGGCGGTTTTCCTCGGGCTGGCGAAGTGATCGATGCGGCGTGGGTCGTTCTAGCCGGTCAGGCGTGCCCGAAAACCCGCTGGAAGATCGTGTCCACATGCTTGAAGTGGTAGCCGAGATCGAAGCATTCCTCGATCTCACCCGGGCTCAGCGCCTGCGTGACTTCGGCGTCGGCCTTCAGGAGGGTGAGGAAGTCGCCCTCGCCGCGCCAGACCGGCATGGCGTTGCGCTGGACGAGGCGGTAGGCGTCCTCGCGGGAGACGCCCGCCTGGGTCAGCGCCAGCAGCACGCGCTGGGAGTGCACGAGGCCTCCGAGGCGGTCGAGGTTCTTCTGCATGTGGGCCGGGTAGACCAGTAGCTTCTCGATCACCCCGGTCATCCGGGCGAGGGCGAAATCGAGGGTCACCGTCGCGTCGGGGCCGATCATCCGCTCCACGGAGGAGTGGGAAATGTCGCGCTCGTGCCAGAGGGCGACGTTCTCCATCGCCGGGTTCACGGCGCTGCGCACGATCCGGGCGAGGCCGGTGATGTTCTCGGTGAGCACGGGGTTGCGCTTGTGCGGCATGGCCGAGGAGCCCTTCTGCCCCTCGGAGAAATACTCCTCCGCCTCCAGCACCTCCGTGCGCTGGAGGTGGCGGATCTCGATGGCGAGCCGCTCCAGCGACGAGGCCACGACGCCGAGCACCGAGAAGAACATCGCGTGCCGGTCGCGGGGGATGACCTGCGTCGATACCGGCTCGGGCGTCAGGCCCATCTGCTTGGCGACGTACTCCTCCACCCGCGGGTCGATATTGGCGAAGGTGCCGACCGCCCCGGAGATGGCGCAGGTGGCGATTTCCTCGCGGGCCGCCACCAGCCGGGCGCGGTTGCGCGCGAACTCGGCATAGGCCTGGGCAAGCTTGAGGCCGAAGGTCACCGGCTCGGCATGGATGCCGTGCGAGCGGCCGATGGTCGGCGTCATCTTGTGCTCCTGCGCCCGGTGCTTGAGGGCGTCGAGGAGGGCGTCCACGTCGGCGATCAGGATGTCGGCGGCACGGACGAGCTGGACGTTGAGGCAGGTGTCGAGCACGTCCGAGGAGGTCATGCCCTGGTGGACGAAGCGGGCCTCGGGCCCGACGATCTCGGCGAGATGGGTGAGGAAGGCGATGACGTCGTGCTTCGTCACGGCCTCGATGGCGTCGATCCGCGCGACGTCGAAGGTGGCGTTCCGCCCCATCTCCCACACCTTGGCGGCCGCCTCCTTCGGCACGACGCCGATCTCGGCCAGAGCCGTGGTGGCGTGCGCCTCGATCTCGAACCAGATCCGGAAGCGCGACTCGGGCGACCAGATCGCGGTCATCGCGGGGCGGCTGTAGCGGGGGATCATCGGAGCACAGTCTCAGGCCATCGGGGGATGGTCGGCGGGTAGCACTCCCCGGGCCGTAGCTCAATGCGGGGCTGGTGGGACAATCCGATGGGGCCATCCGGCGCAGGTCGCGGTGGCCACGGCGAATAGGGTGTTGCGAATAGCGAATGGATTGAAGCGGATCGATCGGTGCTCCACCGAACGAACTATTCGCTATTCGCTACTCCCCATTCGCCCGTCACTCCGCCCGCACCCAGCCCGGACCCAGCAACCGCTCCTGCGGCCGGAACTTGGCCTTGTAGTCCATTTTGCGGGAGCCATCGACCCAGTAGCCGAGATACAGGTACGGCAGGCCGAGGCGCCGGGCGCGGTGGATGTGGTCGAGGATCATGAAGGTCCCGGGCGAGCGGCCGGCCTCCGATGGCTCGAAGAAGGAATAGACCATCGACAGGCCGTCGGAGAGCACGTCCGTCAGGCAGACCGCCATGGGCGCGCCCATGCCCCGTCCCGTGATGGCCGTATCGGGACCATGGCGGCGGTAAACCACGAGATGCGTGTCGACGTGGCTGTCCTCGATCATCATCGCGTAATCGAGCATGGTCATGTCGATCATGCCGCCGTCGTCGTGGCGGGCGCCGAGGTAGCGGCGGAACAGGGCATACTGGTCGGAGGCCGGGCGGTTCGGCTCGGCGGCGCCGATCAGGTCGGCGTTGCGGGCGAGGACCCGGCGCTGGCTGGCGCTCGGCTCGAACTCGTCCACCACCACCCGCACCGAGATGCAGGCGCGGCAGGATTCGCAGGCCGGGCGGTAGGCGATGGTCTGGGACCGGCGGAAGCCGCCCTGGGTCAGGATCTCGTTCAGGTCGCGTGCCCGGCGCCCCACGAGATGGGTGAAGACCTTCCGCTCCTCCTGCCCCGCGAGATACGGGCAGGCCGACGGCGCCGTCAGGTAGAATTGCGGAGTGTCGCGCGGATGGCTCGTCACGCTGTATCGGAACCTCGGCGACAGCCTTTCTCGCTTCGCCCACCCCTCAATCTACAAGGGATACGGCCGGGCTCAATGCCCCGGAGGACCAAGCCCGGCTTAAAAAATCACGGCGCGCCTTCGGCCCCGTGGCCGACGCGCCGCCGTGTCGCGCCGCTCAGCGGGCGGGGACCACCGCGAGGCCGAGGAGCAGGTCATGGCCCAGGCGCCGGTCGGAGCGCACGAGACCGAAGGCCACGTCCACGCACCACAGCAGGAACGTCGAGACGGCGACGTAGAACAGCAATGCGTGCACAGCCGCCGTGACGAAGTCGACCGGCCGCCCGCTCTCCGGCGCGACGACGCGCAGGCCCATCATCCGCTGGCCGATCGTGCTCTGCCGGCTGCCGCCCACCGTGATGGCGCTGTAGATGATGCCGCTCGCCGGCAGCACCGCGAAGAGCGTCCAGCCGAGGCCGAAGGTGACGAGGCCCACCACGGTGATGAGGAGGGTCAGGAAGGCGGTGAAGCCGAAGATGAACAGGATATCGAGCAGGTACGCCACGGTGCGCGCGCCGAGGCTCGCGCGGACGTAGGGCACCGGCAGGGTGCCCATGAAGGGCGGGGGCGCCGTGCGGTCGGCGTAGGTGGAGCGGGGATCGTACATCGGGTCGGTCCTGCGAAAGCAGCGACCGTGAGGTGGGTGCGCCCGCGGCCGCCCGCAAGATCCTTCCGCTGGGAGACCCGTCTTTGCGAGACCTGCCTCTGGAAGACCTCCCGATGGAAACCCGCTGCCCGAACGCGGCGCCCCGGCTCACCGCCCCGCAGGATCCGCCGAGGCCGCATCGGGCGTGTCGAGATAATAGCGGCGCAGGAGGTGGAGGGCGGAGCCCGACAGGGTCCGGCCGTCCGCCGCGACCTCGATCAGCCCCGTCGCGTCGAAGCGGCAGGTGAGGCGGTGGGGCCGGAGACCCTGCGTGTAGTCCACGCGGACCGTATCGGGCGATTGTCCGGCACCGGCGCTCTGGAAGGCGACGCCGGGCCCCTGTGCGAGGGCGGGGAGGGCGCGGCGGCAGGTCGCCACGCGGTCCTCGCGGAGGGTGCCCTCGCACGCGGCGAGCCCGGCGAGGAAGCCGACGACGACGCCCGCCGCGACGAACAGGCCACGGCCGAACCTCACGACGCCACCCCCGCCGACCGCTTCCTCAAGGCGTCCGCCTCACGCGTTGCGCAGGCGCTCGGCCACCCGGGGGGCGTGGTAGGTCAGCACGCCGTCGGCCCCGGCCCGCTTGAAGGCGAGCAGGGCCTCGACCATGGCGCGGTCCCCGTCGAGCCAGCCGTTGCGGGCGGCGGCCTCGATCATCGCGTACTCGCCGGACACCTGGTAGGCAAAGGTCGGCACCTCGAAGGTGTCCCGCACCCGGCGGATGATATCGAGGTACGGCAGGCCGGGCTTCACCATCACCGAATCGGCCCCCTCGTCGAGGTCGAGCCGGACCTCGCGCAGGGCCTCCGCCGAGTTGCCGGGGTCCATCTGGTAGGTACGCTTGTCGCCCACCAGCGCGCTCTTGGTGCCGATAGCGTCGCGGAAGGGTCCGTAGAAGGCGCTCGCGTACTTGGCCGCGTAGGCCATGATCTGCACGTCGAGGAAGCCCGCCCGGTCGAGGGCGACGCGGATGGCGCCGACGCGGCCGTCCATCATGTCCGAGGGGGCGATGATATCCGTCCCCGCCTCGGCCTGGATCAGGCTCTGCTCCACGAGGACGGCGACGGTCTCGTCGTTGAGGATCGCCCCGTCCCGCATCAGCCCGTCATGGCCGTGGCTGGTGTAGGGGTCGAGGGCGACGTCGGTCATGATGCCGAGCTCCGGCACCGCCTTCTTCACGGCGCGCACCGCCCGGCAGACGAGGTTGTTGGCGTTCAGCGCCTCGGACCCCACCGGATCGCGCAGGTCCACCTCGGTGAAGGGGAAGAAGGCGACGGCCGGGATGCCGAGCTTGGCCGCGCGCTCCGCCTCGCGGACGATCTGGTCCACCGACAGGCGCTCGACGCCGGGCATGGAGGCGATGGGCTCGCGCCGCCCCTCGCCCTCGATCACGAACATCGGCCAGATCAGGTCGTCGACGGTGAGCGTGTGCTCCCGGACCAGGCGGCGGGACCAATCCGCCTTGCGGTTGCGGCGGGGGCGCTGAGTGATGCTCAGGCCACCCTTGCGGCTGTCCTCGCGGGCAGCTTCGACGGCGAGGGGGCGCGGTTCCGGGAGGGTGTCCGACATGCGTTCGGGTGTCCGGGCTCGGGGTTCCGGCCACGCGGAGGGAACCCCGCAGGATGGCCGCCACAGAGGGCAGGCGCCGATCGCGCCCGCCCGCTCCGCCTAGCACGCGGCCCGGCGCCGACCCAAGCGCCATCCCGGCCGGACGGGGTTTCCGGCGTTGACGGAGCCCGCCGGACGGGGTTCAACCCCGGAGGTGCCCGGTGGAACGGGGGCGAGGGGATCGCAAGGCAGGCCATGACGCATCGAGGCTCACGCGGACGGACGGGCCGGCCATGCGCGGCCTGATCCCGCTGCGCGGCAAGCCGGCCCGGTCCGGCGGCCTCCTCGGCGACCGGATCGAGCGCCACGCCGCGCCGCCGTCGAGCACCTGGGACATCGTGCTCGTCTGGTTCATGCGGCTGACCGCGCTGGCTTGGCTGGTGAAGTCGGTCTACGCCTGGGCGACGATCCTCGACGTGCTGCCGGGCGTGCGCCCCTTCGAGGGCGAGCCCTTCGGGCGGCAGGCGGCCATCGTCTACTTCGCCGTGGTGGACGCGGCGGCGGCGAGCGGCCTGTGGCTGACGAGCGCCTGGGGCGGCGTGCTGTGGCTGCTGGCCGTCACCTCCGCCCTGACCCTCGCGCTTCTCACGCCTCAACTCGTGCCGATCTCGACGCCGTTCCTCATCGCCGGGGCGTCGGTGATGGCGATCTACTTCGTCCTGTCCTGGCTTGCCGCGCGGGAAGGCCGCTAGTGCATCGATCCAGTCGAAGGCATCAGCCGAGACTGGAAAATCGATGCAAAAACAATGAGCGAGTGCAGTCACGCATGAACGGAGGGACTGCGTCACTGCACGGGCGCATCGGTCCAGGCGAAGGCGTCAGCCGACACTGGACAAGGTGATGCGGAAACCATTCGCCGGTGCAGGCCCGCATGAACGGGGTGAGTGCGTCGCTTCACCGGCGCAGCAACGCGGCGCCCGGGCCGCGCCGGATCTACGCAGATTTCGCTACGCTTTCGACAGGTTCGATTCACCCTCATCACGAGGGTGAACGAAGTCTTGCCGCGATCCATTCAGTTTGTCTTTACTGCCACAGGTAAATCGGGAATTCATCTTGCCGCTTAAAGCGTCTTTCATTCGAGGCCGGTAGGTTTGCCATACAAGCGGTGGCGGTTCGAACGACCATCGCGCAGCCATCAGGGCTCGATCAGCCAGGGACCGCACCGATGAAGAACCAGACCGCCCGTACCCAGCCCGCCCCCACGGAAGAGGTGGCCGCGCCGCACAACGCCTATCTGGAGGCGCTGCACCTGGTGGAGCGCCTGCACCGCCGGCTCCTGGACGTGATCAAGGACGAGTTCGAGCGGCGCGGTCGCGAGGACGTCAACAGCGTGCAGGCGCTGCTGCTCTACAACATCGGCGACAGCGAACTCGCCGCCAGCGAGCTGCGGACCCGGGGCTACTACCTGGGCTCCAATGTCTCCTACAACGTGAAGAAGCTCGTCGAGGCCGGCTACCTCCACCACGCCCGGTCGAAGACCGACCGGCGCTCGGTGCGGATCAGCCTCACCGACAAGGGCCGCCAGATCCACGACATCGTCCAGCAGCTCTACGACAAGCACTCCCGCACGATCACGCCCATCGGCGGCATCTCCGATGAGGACTTCGACCGCCTCAACCGCGCCCTCGGCCGTCTGGAGCGCTTCTGGACCGACCAGATCCGCTACCGGCTCTGAGACCGGCGCGCTCGAGATCCCGATCGAACAGGCTCTCGCTCCGGCCCCTTTCCTCATCCTGCGTATCTGGCTGAGTGTCTGGCCGAAAAGTCGGCTCTTTTCCCCGCCGCGCCCTCATCCTGTGGTGCCGGAGCGCAGTGGAGGCCTCGAAGGACGGCTCCCAGGATCGCGGAGCCTTCTGGACTCCTCCTTCGAGGCGGCTTCGCCGCACCTCAGGATGAGGGGGTGGATTGGAACGAGGGGCTTCCCGGTCAGGCTCTCAGGCGCGCACCGCAGCGCGCTGTGCTCCGGTGCCTCGGGAGGGGTCGCAGGAGGGCGGGCCGCCGACTGTCAGGCCGGACTCAGCGGAGAATCAACAGACCGTCAGCCCAGGCTGAACAGCCCCGCGATCCCCGAAATGACCGCGTAGGCGAAGCCGGCATTGAGCGCCACGCCGAACAGGCCGATGCCGAGGCCCGCCAGCACGAGGATGCCGTCGCGCTCCACCAGCCCGAGCCCGACGAGGCAGACGGCAAGGCCCAGGGGGATCTGCCCGATCAGCGGGGCTGCGACGATCAGCGCCAGGGCCAGCGCAAGCAGCGCCACCCCCATGCCGCGCATGCCGATCGCCGTCTCGAAGACGCTGAGGCGGGGCCGCGACCAGCGTTCCAGACGCTTCAGCACAGGCACGGCCCGGGTCACCGCGCGCTGCACGTCCGCTTGGCGAATCGATTGTCCGAGGAGCCGCCGGGGCAGCCACGGCGCCGACATGCCCGCCGCGATCTGGATTGCCACCAGCAGCAGCAGCAGCCCGCAGACGAGGGGAATCGGCGGCGGCATCGGCAGGCAGTTGGGCAGGCCGAGCAGCACGACGAGCAGGGCGAAGGCCCGGTCGCGCAGGACCGCCACGATGTCCGCCACCGTCAACCGCTCGCCTTCCTGGCTCGCAAGCACGGTGAGGACGTCCGAGGTGCGTGCACCGGCTGCCACGTCCCGCCAAACCTTCACTGTCTCGGGGGCGCTCTAGCCGAGATCGCGCCCGGCGCCAAGCGTCGGGCGCCACGGAGCCGGTCCGGCCGACCGGTTGAGGATCACCGGTTGCAGGGCCTCGAACCTCAAGTTTCTTCGGAAGTCGGTTGTTTCTTCAGAGTTTCACAGCATCAACCAAGCATTGTTTTTGCGCCATGAAGGATTGTCCGCATTCGTCTTGTTCATCGACGCAATAAGCCATTGCATCCGGAATCATGAATGGCCTTAATACGGAAAGCCTCCACAGGATCAGCGCCCGTTGCGCTCTCATCGGCGCGCTTCCCGCGGCGCGATTCCCCTCATTGTCTTGCTCGTCCCGGCGTGGGGTGACCTGTCCCGGAGGGCGGAAGCCTCCGACGCCGAACTCGACCGGGTCGTCTTCGGCAGCCTGGAGGCCGGCACGTCGAGCTTCAACACCTCGGGGTTCAAGATCGCCCTGAAGGAGAGCGGCCCGGCCCTCATCGTGAGTCTCGGCGGAGGCGCCCGGCGGGAGCGGATCGGAACTGTCGACGGCGGGACGGCCGAGATCGGCCGCACCGTCGCAACGGCGTCGGGCGTTCTCGGCTATCAATGGTACCGGGAGGAGGGGGTCGTCGGCCTCTTCGCCGGGCCGGAGGCGACGCTGACCATCGTCAGCGACGGCGAGAACTTCGTGCGGAGGACCGTGCGGACGGGTCTCCGGGTCCAGGCCGAGGCATGGCTGCGTCCGAGCGAAGCGACGCTGTTCCAGGGATCCCTCGTCGCCGGGACCGCGCGGACCAGTGTCTGGGCCCGCGCCGCGGGCGGCTTCCGGCTGAAGGAGACCTATCTCGGACCCGAGATCGGCCTCTACGCCGACGCCACGGGCTACCGGAAATGGTTCTTCGGGCTCCACGTCACCGATCTCGCGATCGCGGGCCTGCACCTGCGCCTCTCCGCCGGGGGGCAGGTGACGCCGGAGCGGCAACTCGGCCCCTATCTCGGCCTGGCGACGTGGCGGGAGTGGTGATCCTCAGGGCTCGGGTGACAGCGATGCGAGGAACCGGCTGGCGTCACGCCGGATCTCCTTGCGCCGCGCCTCGTCCATCTTGGCCAGGGTACGGTAGGGCATGGCCATGCGCTGGTTGCCGGACAGGATCTCCTCGTTCTCGATCAGGAAGTTCCAGTACAGGTAGTTGAAGGGGCAGGCCCGCTCGCCATTCTTGGTGCGGACGTCGTAGGCGCAATCCGCGCAATAGTCGGACATCCGGTCGATGTAGGCGCCGGAGGCGGCGTAGGGCTTCGAGCCCATGACGCCCCCGTCGGCCCAGAGCACCATCCCGTGGACGTTGGGCAACTCGACCCATTCGTAGGCGTCCGCGAAGACGACGAGGTACCATTCCTCGACCTCGGCGGGTGAGAGACCGGCAATCAGGGCGAAGTTGCCCGTCACCATCAGCCGCTGGATATGGTGGGCGTAGGCGTGGCTGCGGGTCTGATCCACGACCTGGCGGATGCAGTTCAGGTCGGTCTCGCCCGACCAGTAGAACCAGGGCAGGGGGCGGCCCGCGTCGAGGGCGTTGCTCGCCCGGTACTCGGGCATCCGCGCCCAGTAGAGTCCCCGGACGTATTCCCGCCAGCCCAGGATCTGCCGGATGAACCCCTCCGCGCAATGGAGCGGGGCCTCGCCGTCCTTGTAGGCGCGCTCGGCCTCGCGGCAGACCTCCTCCGCCGTCAGCAGCCCCGCATTGAGGGCCGGGGAGAGGAGAGCGTGGTAGAGGAAGGGCTCGCCGCCCTTCATCGCGTCCTGATAGTCGCCGAAGGTCGGCAGGCATTCGGCGATGAAGTGCTTGAGGGCCGCGAGCGCGTCGGCGCGGGTGACCGGCCACGAGAAGGCGGCGGTGTCGCCGAAATGATCCGCGAACTCCTGCTCGACGAGGGCGATGACCTCGCGGGTGACGGCGTCGGGCTGGAAGCCGATCCGGTCCGGCACGCGGTGGCCCTTGGGCAGGCGCTTGCGATTCTCGGCATCGAAATTCCAGCGACCGCCCACCGGCTCCCCACCCTCCATCAGGAGACCGGTCCGCTTGCGCATCCCCCGGTAGAAGGTCTCCATGCGCAGGTGGTGCTTGCCCTCGGCCCACCCGGCGAAGTCCTCGCGGGGGCAGAGGAACCGGTTGTCGGCTCGGATCTCCACGGGGACCGAGAGGGTCTCCCGCCAATCCTGCATCATCTCCCACACCCGCCACTCGCCCGGCTCCGTCACCACCACCCGGCCGACGGACAGGCGGGCGAGCGCCCGTTCGAGCTCGCCCGTGAAGCTGTGGGTGTTCCCGGGATCCGTCAGTTCGACGTAGGCGACATTGACGCCCTCGTCGCGCAACCCTTGCGCGAAGTGGCGCATGGCGGCGAAGAGGAAGGCGATCTTCTGCTTGTGGTGGCGGACATAGGTCGCCTCGTCCCGCACCTCGACCAGCAGCACGGTGTCGTGCTCGGGATCGAGATCCGTGAGGCTCGCAATGCGCGTGTTGAGCTGATCGCCGAGGACGAGGCGCAGCGCGCCCTTCGGTCCGGCGGTCGCCTTCCGCGTGCCCTTGGGCGACGCCTTGGCCTCCCTGCCGCCCGATTGTCCCTGCGGTCGCTTGGCCAAACCGATCTCCCCCACGCGGGGTGGGGGCGGCACCGTTCCCGGTCCCACCCCAGGCGCGAACAGGGTAAAGCTGGGGCCGACCTTCGGGAATCGGGCAAACCGGGCCTGTCCCGGACCACGGAGTCGCAGGGGATCGCATGAAGTTCGCGTTTGCCGGCATCGATTTCCTCGGCGGCGTGTTCGAGGCGTTGATCGCTGCGGGATGGACGCCGGTGAAGCTGTTCTCCCGGCCCTGCGACGGGATCTACGATCACAACGAGGTCGTGGTGGCCCGCGCCCGCGCCGAGCGGATCCCCGTCCAGCTGTCCCGCATCCGGCAGGAGGACCTCGACGGCCTGCACGCGGCGCACGGCAAGGACTGGGCCCTCGTGGTGGCGGGCTATCCGTGGCTGGTCCGGGGCTGGCGCGGGCGGGCGAACTACGCCCTGAATTTCCATCCCTCGCCGCTGCCCACCGGCCGCGGCCCCTATCCGCTCTTCCGCGCCATCCTCGACGGCTACGAGACCTGGGGCGTCACGGCCCACGTCCTCGCGGAGGATGGGTTCGACACCGGTGACATCCTCGCGCAGGACATCTTCCCCCTGTCGGCGACGGAGACGCACGAAGCGCTGCTCGCCAAGTGCCAGATGGCGGCCCGGCGGATCGCCGCCGGCCCGCTGGCGCGCGAGCTTCCGGCGCGCTGGAAGCGGGCCGAGCCGCAGGGTGACGGCTCCTACTGGGCGCGGGCCAACGACGGCGACCGGACCCTCGACTTCCGCCAGGAAGTCGAGGCGATCCTGCGCCGGGTCCGGGCGTTCGGCACTGTCGAGACCATCGCGCGCCTCGGCGACCAGCGCGCCTACATCGCGGAGGCCCAGGGCTGGCGCGAGGCCCACGGCCACCCCCCCGGCACGGTCGTGCACCAGCACCGCCGCCACGTGGTCGTCGCCGCCCGCGACGGCTTCGTGCAGATCCTGCGCTGGTCGCCCCTCTCCCTCGCGGAGTCCACCCAGACCGGTCGCTGACCCGCCGCCCGGCCACCATTTTCGGCTGGACAGGACGGGGCGGATTGCCTAACCCTCACCGCCGTGCGGGCGTAGTTCAGTGGTAGAACGTCAGCTTCCCAAGCTGAATGTCGTCGGTTCGATCCCGATCGCCCGCTCCAAAGCTTTCCCCCCGCAGCGCAACGGCTGGCGGCGGTATCCTCAACCTCGGCGCCCCCCGAAACGGGTGGATAAAACGGGGATTCAACGCAAAGCCCTCAATCCCTTGACGAATCAGAGCTTGCGGCCATCCGGGGCCCGGCGCACGATTGCACCCAGGAAGACCCTCCGCAAATCGAAACGCCGCTTGGCCTGACCGGCCAGCCATCCGCCGCCGGGAGGCTGTGCGGCCGCGCTCGATTTTTGCATTCCCACGATGGCAATCTGGTTCACGGCCGACACGCACTGCGGCCAAGGCGGCATCATCCGCATGTGCGAGCGCCCCTTCCACGATGTGATCGAGATCGATGTGGCGCTGATCGGCGCCTGGAATGCGAAGGTCCGCCCGGGCGATCACGTCTGGCACCTCGGTGACTTCGCCCTGGGCCACGACGCGGACACGCTGCGCGAGATCTTCGACGGCCTGCACGGCACCGAGTTCCTCGTGAAGGGCAACCACGACACGGACGAAGTGCTCGCCCTGCCGTGGGCGCGGCCGCCGGAGAAGCCCGTGGAGATCGCCGCCGACGCCGTCCGGATCGTCGCTTGCCACGACCCTGTGCGCGCGTGGGGGGCGCTCGGTCGGACGCTGCACCTGCACGGCCACACGCACCGGCCCGTGCCGGACCCCAAGGGGTCCTGCGACGTCGGAGTCGACAGCTGGGGATACGCGCCGAGTCGGATCGCCGACGTCCGGACCCGGCTTGTGGGCGTGACGCTCGACGCCGAGGAGCGCCGGGAGATCCGGCGCCGCGACTAGGCGATCAGAATGCCAAGTCCGTGCGAGCCTGGACGTCCTCATCGGGCATTCGGCGCAGCTTCCGCTCCGGACGCGTGCCGATCAGGATGCTGCCAACCTCGCAGATCGGGATCGGGGATACGACGACGAGGTCGGCGGCGGCGAGGATCCGGCGAGCCGGGGGCGGGACAAGCGATCCCCACGCTTGAAGACGCTGCACAGGTTTGTCCGTTCCCGCCGGAAAGACGACGACGATGACCCGCCGCCGTGTCCGGCGACCGCAATGCCCCGCCCCTGGACACCAAGCGGCGCGGCGACACTGGCCATTGGCGTTGCGGCATAGTCCGGCACGGTTCCGATCGTTCCCCGTGCCAGGGCGGGGCGGGTTGCCGACGGCGTCCGAGCATCTCGGCTAACGAGAGGGCCGCCCGCCGGCGAGGTGGGCGGCCGTCGTCGTTCCAGGAGCGAACCATGATGGAGAGCGAAGTCGGGCGGCTAGCTGACGCAACCGTTCGGCTCCCAGTGCGGCTGGCGGAGACAGCGGTCCTCCTCGCGCTGGCGATGTCCTACACCTGGGCGGACATGATGGCCGCGCTCTGCCAAGCGGCGGGACGGGCGGTCGATGACCGGGCCCGGCTGCAGGCCCGCACCGTCCGCCTCGTGGGCCGGGGTATGCCTTCGCCGAGGCGAGCCGTGGCCTGATGAGGGTGCAATGACGCCGCGGCTTGCCGGCTGAAGCCATTCACTCAGCATTCATTTCGAGCGCAACTCTATATCGCGGTCAAGGATGCCGTCTCTTGCAATAAGTTCCAAATCTACGGCAAAAAGTTATTCGAAATCTCGGCGTCCTCGCCTCTTAAATCCGCATTGGGGACGCTTAGATGCTGCTCGCGGCACTGATGCCGAGGAGGAAATTATCATGATGAAGCGTGTCGCCGTGGCCGCTATGGCGGCGAGCGCCCTTCTGGCCGCCGGTCAGGCAGCCGAGGCGAAGGGCTGCATCAAGGGAGCCATCGTCGGTGGCATCGCCGGACATTACGCCGGGCATGGCGTGCTCGGTGCGATCGGCGGATGCGCGGCCGGTCGCGCCCTGGCCAACCGCCAGGCAGAGCGCCAGCAGGTCGCCCCGGCCGCAGGCACCAACGTCGCGGCTCGTCCTGCCCAGGGTGCCGGTGGTTACGTAGGCTACTGACGTCTGGGTGCCGCGTTCATCGCGGTATCTCATCGGCTCGAACGACGACTGACGAAGCCCGAGGCCGGCACTCAATGCCGGCCTCGGGCCGTTCGTGCGACAATTGTCGATCCACAGACAGTTCGGCACCGTCGGACAGGGATCGGGCGGATGATCGTTCAATCCGCTTTCGCCGCCCTGCTTCCGGAGTGGGCTGGCAGGTGCAGTCGCAATGGCGTGAGGCAGACACCCCGCCATGGTCGTCGCCGAAGACGGGCGGACCATCACCGCTCCGTGAGAACCCTTTCGGCACAAGGGCCGACATCTCCATCGGCTGGCCGAGGCTTCGAGCCGACGGTCGACTTGCTCCGCCGCACACCCCGATTTCTCGGCACCTGCGGCGCCGGCTGGAAATCGGGTGCTTCCGCCGTCCAGCGTCCTCGACCGATAGCAATCCGGTGCGGATGCCGCGTCTTTGGTCATTCGTTACCAGTAAGATTTTCACCCATTTTGGATATTTGAATTATTTTTAAGCCCTTTGCCGTGAAGCCGCTGATCTCGGTCGAGATTGCCCATCACGCGAGACATGAAGCCAAGCATGGCAGCTCTTCTTTGATTGAATGAAACATTCGAGAAACCAAATATCACCCACCAATACGGAACTGGCATCCAGGTCCATTGTTCTTAGCGTCCATGAGAGCGCCCAGGGCGCTTTCGACCCAAACGATGGAGTACCATTCGATGACGATGAAGATCGGCGTCGCCACCCTGGCTGTGCTGGCCAGCCTCGCGGCCCCGGCCGCCCAGGCGTCCGAGGCCGCTCACGCCGGAAGGGCCATGGACGCATTGCGGGCCGGCACCCTGCCGGTGTCCTACTCTCAGTTCCGGGGCGGCTACGGTGGCTGGCACCGCGGCGGGTTCGGCGGTTGGCGCGGCGGCTATGGCTATCGCCGTGGCCCGGGCGTCGGCGCAGCGGTCGGAGCGGGACTGCTGGGCTTCGCGGCCGGCACCGTGATCGGCTCGGCGGCCGCCAGCAGCGCGGCCCGGCCCGTCGCGGTGTATGAGACCCCCGCCCCGGTGGTCTACGCCCGCCCGGTCGCCGTCCGCGGTTCGGCCTACTGCGCCGCGCGCTACGGCTCGTACGACCCTGTCTCGGGAACCTACCTCGGCTACGACGGCTTCCGCCATCCCTGCCCGTAACCCGGTGAATATCTCCTGAGCCCAGGCCCCGGCCGCTGAGCAGCGGCCGGGGCCTCTTCATATCGATGAGCTATTCAGGCGTCAGGACGTCGTCCCGTCCCCGACGGCGAGGGCCGCATCGGCTTTGCCCTCGCTGCGGGCGGCCTCTTCCTGCGCGATGGCCAGGACGCGTCGGCGGCCTTGCACGTCCGTGATGGCGGTGAAGGCTTCCAGGAGGGCGGACGCTTCGCTCCACGGCGTCGACGCGGCCCCGTCCCTAAGGCTCTCGACTGGCACCCCGAGCGCATCCGCAATCCGTTGCAGCAGCGCGATTCGCCGCTGTGCGGCTTCCTGGTTTTCGAACATCGTCTCACAACGTTGAACGAGTACGGTCGGCGGCGTCACGGGGGTTGCGCATCCGCCCGCGCCGCCGTGCCAGCGCCTGACGTAGAGGCGGAGGAGTTGGGCGACCGCCCGGTCCGCGTAGGCTTGCGGCTCCTCGCCCGCCTCGGGCTGGACTATCTCGGTCGGCGAACGGCCGAGCAGGATGGCTGCGAGTTCGACCCCATGGAGACCGGCGACCTTGGCCTCCCCGATCGCCCATCGGTCGAGGAGGTGTCGACGCGCATCGCCGCCGTGGGCATCCATTTCAAGCATCGGGCCGAACCGTCCGGCACGTGGCCCGGGCGAAACCCGGAGGGAAAGGGACGGGCGCCGGACGCGCGCCCGGAGAGATGCATGCGCCCGACCCCGCCGCCGCCCCGGACGCTGATCGGATAGAGCCTCCGGAACGACCTCGAAAATGTGGGACAGGCCCCCGGGAATGCCCCGGGCGCCCGAAATCGGTTCCCATACGAGCCGGGACGGCGACCGTCTGGAGGGACGGATCGACCGGCACCGAAGCCCAAGCGGTCGGGCTCACGCCGCCCGCTTCTCGACGACGACGGTGTCGTAGATCCGGCCGTCGTCGTAGAGCCACTTGGCGAAGGCTCCCGCGATCAGCGCACCGGCGATGGGAGCGAGCCAGAAGAGCCAGAGCTGCGCCACGTACTCGCCGCCCGCGAACAGGGCGACACCGGTCGAGCGGGCCGGGTTCACCGAGGTGTTGGTTACCGGGATCGAGACGAGGTGGATCAGCACCAGGGCGAAGCCGATGGGGATGCCGGCGAAGCCACTCGCTGCACCCTTCGAGGTCGAGCCGATGATGATCATCAGGAAGAAGAAGGTCGTCAGCACCTCGGTGACGAGGCAGGCGGTCAGCCCGTAATTCCCGGGACTGAGGGCGCCGTAGCCGTTCGAGGCGAAGCCCTTGGGCACCCAGCCCACCTTGCCTGAGGCGATCAGGTAGAGCACCGCCGCCGCCGCGATGGCGCCGACGAGTTGCGACAGGATGTAGGGCACGACGTGCTTGTTCGCGCAGCGCCCGGAGGCCCAGAGACCGAGGGTGACGGCAGGATTGAAGTGACCGCCGGAGATGTGTCCGACCGCGTAGGCCATGCTGAGCACCGTCAGCCCGAAGGCCAAGGCGACGCCGACGAAGCCGATCCCAAGTTCGGGGAAGGCCGCCGACAGCACGGCGGCGCCGCAGCCGCCGAAGGTGAGCCAGAAGGTGCCGAAGAACTCGGCCGCCGTGCGGCGTTTCAGGTCATGGTCCATGGTCGTTCTCCTTCGGAACAGTCTCGTGGATTCAGGTGATCAATGGCTTCCGTGACCTGCTCTCGGAGCCCGCCCGGCACGGGGGCCATGGCGGGTCCGCCCAAGGGGGCGACGGCTACTTCTTCGACGGCTCCGAGCCGAGGTAGACGTACTCGGGCGCGGCCCGGAGTTGGTCCCTGTCAGTCTCGATGACGGCGTCTAGCGTCCCGCCATCCTTGCGGTTCAACTGCAGCGTGTCGGGTGCCACGGCGACGTACTTCGCGTTCAGGCCGAGGAAGCCGCCGACACTTACGACGTAGGACTTGATCCCGCGCTTGTCGTCGAAGACCACGTCGGCGACCGATCCGACCGTCTCGTTGGCGCTATTGCGGATGCTCAGCCCGACGAGCTTCGATGCGACGAGGTCGTCGTGGGCCTGGGCGACGAAGCGCACCTTGAGGTCGTCGTTCAGCGTGGCCGGCGCGCCCGGCACCGCTGCGGGCGACTGTGCCGTTGCGGGGGTGGCCGCGAGCAGGATGCCCGCGAGGAAATGGCGGCGTCTCATGGTACGGTCTCCTGGTCGGCGTGTTTGGTCTGGGGTTCGGATGGTTCCCGGTGTTTCGGCGGTGGCGCGTAGTAGAGCGCGACCGCTCGCCAGAAGGCGTCCCGCTCCGCAGGCGCACGCTCGGCTAGGAGGGCGTCGATGCCGGCCCTGACCGCAGACGCTACGAGGGTCGGGTCATCGGGCATCGACACGGTCGCTTGCCCCGGCGTCTCGTCGGCGGCCACGACTCAGGGCTCCCCAAGCTCGGCGGCGAGGCGGTCGCGGGCACGGCTGACCCGGCTCTTCACCGTGCCGGGCCTGCAGCCGAGCCGCTCGGCGGCAGCCTCGTAGGTCAAGTCCTCCACGGCGACGAGGAGCAAGGCCTCGCGTTGGTCGGGCCCAAGCCGGTCGAGCGCGTCCCGCATGTCCTGCACGTCGAGACGGTGCTCCTGGTCGGCGAGGCTCGACAGCCCGGCAGCATGCGTGCCTTCCGGATCCGGCACCTCCCGGCGATACTTCATCCGCCCGTTGAGGTGGCCGTTGCGCAGGATTGTGAATAGCCAAGCCTTCAGGCCGGTACCGGGCCGGTAGCTGGTACGATGTTCCCATGCCTTGAGCAGGGTGAACTGGACCAGATCCTCAGTCTCGGCTGCGTTCCGGGTCAGCGAGAGCGCGTACCGGCGCAGCTGGGGCACTGCCGCGACGAGTTCGGCCGCGAAGCCATCCCCCGTTCGCGCCTCGAACCTATCCAAGGCCTCGGACAGGCGCCGGAGCGCCTCGGCCAGGGGCGAGGCGCCGTCGATCATCTCAACTTCTGGGTAGTAATCCCGTAGGTCTCGTCCGATCTCGGCACCGGCCAATGAGATCACGGCGCCGAAGATGGCAGGCGAACGGAATTGTTCGGCGACAAGCGGCACGGGTCAGGCTCATCATCGTCTTGAAATTAGGGCCCAAAGCGGTCCAGCGGCCACCGGGCTCGGTCGGCATGAATGTCAGGCCGCCGGTCTCCACTTCAATGGTACGGGCATACCGGGATCCTAAAATAAATTTCGGAACCAGCTTGCGCGCAACCTGTTCATGCGTGCTGCCGAATGGGCGGCTGTCGTGGGAAAGGACGAGGCAAGCCGTGACGGCGGGCGTCGACAGGCATGAACTCCGGTAGATCATCGCCGGCCTGAGCGAGGGCGTGATCCTAATCGAGCCCGACCAGACCATCGCCTACGCGAACGAGGCCGCGCTCGCGATGCATGGCGCGGGCAGCCTGGAGGAACTCGGCCCCACGGTCGACGAGTACCGTGAGCGGTTCTGCCTGCGCTACCGCAACACCGTTACCCCGAACCAGTATCTCATCGAGCGGGTCGCGGAGGGCGAGCGTTTCCACGTCGTCATCGTCGAGGTCCGGCGCACCGACAGGCCCGAACAGGACGTCGTGCACAGCCTGCGGAGCCCCGTGGCCACCCACCGCGAGGGCAAGCCGAGCTGCCTCGCCCTGATCCTCAAGGACGTCACCGACCAGTTCGAGGCGGAGGACCGGTTCGAAGCGACCTTCGATGCCAATCCCGCCCCGGCGGTGATCACCCGCCTGTCGGAGCTCCGGCACGTAAAGGTCAACACGGGTTTCCTTGAGATGACCGGCTTCACCCGTGACGCCGTCCTCGGGCGCAGCGTCGACGAGGTCGACGTGCTGGCGCGGGCACGCCACCGCGACCTCGGCATCTCCCGTCTGAAGGAGGGTGGCACCATCCCTCAGATGGAGGCCTGCCTTTCCCTGCCCGACGGCGGCAGCCGCTTCGTCATCGTCGCCGGCCAACCCATCGAGTTGGGCGACGAGCCGTGCATGTTGTTCACCTTCGCGGACCTCGAACTCCGTCGGAAGGCCGAGACGGCGCTTCGCCAGAGCGAGGCGCGTTTCGCCAAGGCGTTCCGGATCACCCCGGTTCCGACCGTTCTGGCGCGGGCAGGGAACTTCCGGGTTACCGGCATCGACGAGACCTTCACCCGCGTCTTCGGAATTGGGGAGGACGCCGTCGTCGGCCGTGGCCTCGAGAAGGCCGGCCTCTAGGTGAACGAGCGGCACAGGAGCGAATTCGAGTCCGCCCTGGAGCGGACAGGCTACGTCCTCGACGCCGAGGTCTGCCTGCGCCGCGAGGACGGGGCGAACCTCGTACGCAACCACGGGGCTGTCCTCTACCGCAAGATCGGTGTCCACAAGCGCAGCGATGCCGTCATTTGGGGGCGCGAAAACGCATTTTCCCTCCACGTCCAGAGAACAACGTGATCCATCTACCGGTATATGCTGCCCATTGATGACGAAGATTGATGGATCTTTTCACGGAATCTGCATTTTTCTCGCACCTGACGGCTTGGCGATGACCGAAGGGAGGAATTCCGCAGCCGACGACGCTTCCGACTACGCCGAGGATGCCGACGATCGCGGCGCCCGCGCGCTGCGCCATGCCGGTCAGGGCGGCGTGAGCGGCCAGGTCGCCGAGTACAACCAGGACCAGATCCGCGACCCGGACCTCATCTACCCCGGACAGGTCTTCGTGTTGCCGAACGTGAAGGGCCCGGAGGCCGACAAGGTCGGCGCGCGAGCGGGCCCATGAGTGCGGCACCCTCGCGCGCCGACAGGGACGACCGGAAACGGGGGCGTCGCCCAACCTTGGTTAGGCCGAAAAACCGAAGCCTGCACGCCACCGCTTTTCTCGGCGTCGATGTCTAGTGCATCGATCCAGTCGGAGGTGTCAGCCGAGACTGGAAAAATTGATGCAAGAACAATGAGCGAGTGCAGACACGCATGAACGAGGTGAGTGCGTCACTGCACTAGGCGGCCTTCGTCCCGCTTCAGGACTTTGGGGAGCCGGGGAAAGGAGGGTCGGCTTCACATCGACGGCGAGCGCGGCTTCGATACGGTCGATGTCCTGCGGAGTGTGGCGGACGGCCACGGTCTCTCGGGCGCCCAGGGTGCCTCGGCTTGCCGAGGGTAACACGTCACAGGTCACGCCATGCGCTACGCGTTACAGCTTGGCCTCAAGAGCCCGAGGCGGGAGGACGGGCCAGCGTGGCTTTGGTACGCCCGCTACTCCTAAGCCCCTCGCGGACATCGGGCGGTCGCTTGCGCTATGGGTGGGTATGCATCGCTTCCCGCCTGAACGGATCGTCTGCCTGACCGAGGAGACGGTTGAGACGCTCTACCTGCTGGGCGAGCAGGACCGAATAGTCGGAGTTTCCGGCTACGCCGTCCGTCCGCCGCAGGTGCGTCGCGAGAAGCCCCGGGTCTCGGCCTTCACCAGCGCCGACATCCCCAAGATCCTGGCACTCGCGCCGGACTTGGTCTTGGCCTTCTCGGACATGCAGGCCGGCATCGTGGCCGACCTCGCCCGAGCCGGCGTCGCGGTCCACCTTTTCAACCAGCGCGACGTGGCCGGCATCCTCGCCATGATCAGGACGGTGGGCGCCCTGGTGGATGCGAAGGACCGCGCGGAGACGCTCGCTCGCGGCTACGAGGAACGACTGACGACGGTCGCCGGGCAATCGCACGGACGCCCGCGGCTCCGGGTGTACTTCGAGGAATGGGACGAGCCGCTGATCTCCGGCATCGGTTGGGTATCCGAGCTCGTGCGAATAGCGGGCGGTGACGACGTCTTCCCCGAACTCGCCAAGCAGCCGGCCGCCAAGGACCGCATCGTCACGTCGGAGGCGGTGTTGGCCGCCCGGCCGGACGTCATCCTGGCATCGTGGTGCGGGAAAAAGGTGGTGCCGTCCCGCATCGCTTCGCGGCCCGGCTGGTCGTCGATGCCGGCGGTCGCGGCGGGACGGATCGTCGAGATCAAGTCGCCACTCATCCTGCAGCCGGGGCCGGCAGCACTTACCGATGGGCTCGACGCCATTCTGCGTGCCCTAACCGCCCCAATACATCGTTCACCTGCGCCGATCTCAGTCGACGGTCAGCCGTAACGCATGAGCCATGACATGCTGATGTCATGGCCGCCGCATTCAGGGCCACTTCGCCTTCCAAGCGGATTTCGCCATCCAAGCGACCATTGGAATCCGCAGGGTGGATGGTCCGAAACCAGGCACACAGAGACGAGACCCTGGGCCGCGACAAAGGTCTGCTTCCTTGTTTCTCATCCTGGGAGCGGTCATTCCGCTGACGGCCAGACGACGCCATGCCGGATTGCCGATAAGCGCATAACCGGTCGTCCGGCATTGCGCCCGTCGCGATCATCCAGATGGCTTTGACGACACTCCGTAAGCGGACGCCGCCGCCTGCGATCGGCCATTCACAGAAGGGGTCTTCTGGAACGCAGCGTCGCGAGATTTCGAAGCCGTTCGTGATCAAATTTGTTGAGAAAGGTCCGCTTCCGGCCAGCTGCGGTCGCGTTGGCGGGCGCCTGAGAATGATTGCGTTGGATGGATTCCGTCTGTCCCAACCACGGACCAGCAGCGGTGAAAGGCGTCACTCCGCATTTGGCCTGTTCACCTGGACACCATGAGCGATGGCTCAGCGCAGGCAGGCAGGCAGAACCTCCCCTGGTCGTCGCGGATGAGAAAAATATTTGATCGAGCTTCCCCGAACAATAGTTTTAAATTCCTTTGACGGCATAGGTGAAATTCCAATAGATATGCATTAGTTGAATTTCCTAAATTTTCGCGCGACTTTCCGCGAAATATTCAGCCAGATATGCATTCATTTTCATTTCGAAAAGCTGCCGGAGCGATGGCGTCATCAGCACCACCGCCCTTGCCCAGTCTTCAGAGACCGCCGGATGAGGCAAGAAAGCAGTTGAGCCAGTCCTCGCCGCGACGGTTGCAGCCTGCTCCTTCCGTTACGCCGGGGCCTCGAGCGAAGTCGGGCGAAACCCCGATCCTCGCCGTCGAAAAACTGACGCTGGCCTTTGGCGGAACCGTTGCCTTCGAGGCGATCGACCTCTCCGTCCAACCCGGTGAGATCCATGCGGTCATCGGGCCGAACGGCGCCGGGAAATCGTCCCTCATCAATGCGATCAGCGGGCTCTATGCCCCCCAATCGGGAAGCGTGAGCATCGGTGAAGCCCGCTTCACCCGCATCCCGGCGGGGCGGCTGGCGGCGCTTGGGGTCGCGCGCACGTTCCAGAATCTCGCACTGTTCAATGGACTGAGCGTCTTCGACAACGTGCTGTCCGGCCTTGCGGGCGCGCAGCGGGCTGGGCTCGCGGCGCAGTGGCTTGGCTTGCCGCATGCCCGGCGTGAGGCGCAGGTTCACCGGGAGCGCGCGGCGGAGGCGATCGCCCGTCTCGGCATCGGCGAGGTCGCGCATCGGCCGGTCGGCACCCTGCCATTCGGTGTTCAGAAACGGGCGGAACTTGCCCGCGCCCTCGTCGCGAGGCCGCGCCTTCTGCTTCTGGACGAGCCGATGGCGGGCATGACCGCCACCGAAAAGGCCGAGATGAGCCGCTTCATTCGAGAGGCGAGAGAGGACCTCGGCTGCGCCATCGTCCTGATCGAGCACGATATCGGCGTCGTGATGCGCCTTTCGGATCGCGTGACGGTGCTCGACCACGGGCGCCGGATCGCGCAGGGGACGCCTGCGGAGGTTCAGGCCGATCCGGCGGTCGTCGCCGCCTATCTTGGCGTCGAGGGCGACCCCGAGAGCGAGGCGGCATGAACCCCGAGCTCTCCTTTTTCGTCGAAGTCGTTGTCGGCGGCTTGCTGTCGGGCGTCATGTACGCCCTCGTCGCGATCGGCTTCGTGTTGATCTACAAGACGTCGGGCGTGCTCAACTTCGCGCAGGGCGCGATGGTGCTGTTCGCCGCGCTGACCTTCGTCAGCCTAGTGGAGTGGGGGCTGCCCTTCCCGGCGGCCCTCATCGCAACGCTCGCCGTGATGGTGGTGGTCGGCCTCGCCGTCGAGCGGGCGGTGCTGCGCCCCTTGGTCAACCAGCCGCCGATCACACTGTTCATGGCCACGCTCGGGGTCGCCTACGTGATCGAGGGCGCGGCGCAACTCGTCTGGGGCACGCAAGTCCACGGGCTCGATCTCGGCATCGACGATACGCCGCTCGAATTCGGCGGTGTTCTGGTGAGCCGGTTCGATCTGTTCGCCGCCGCCGTCGCGGGGCTGATGGTGGCGCTGCTCACCCTGTTCTTCCGCTACACCCGCACCGGCCTCGCCTTTCGCGCAGTAGCCGACGATCCCCTGGCGGCGCTCTCTATCGGGCTGCGTCTGCCGCGGATCTGGTCCGCCGTCTGGATCGCCTCCGGGATCGTCGCCCTGGTGGCGGGTCTGCTCTGGGGCGCGCGGCTCGGCGTGCAGTTTTCCCTCTCCCTCGTCGTGCTCAAGGCGCTGCCGGTGCTCGTGCTGGGCGGCTTCGATTCTATCGCGGGCGCCATCGTGGCGGGGCTGATCGTCGGGGCCGCCGAGAAACTCGCCGAGGTCTATCTCGGCCCCTTCATCGGTGGCGGCATCGAAGGCTGGATCGCGTACGTGGCGGCCCTTGCCCTCCTGCTCATCCGCCCCTCCGGCCTGCTCGGCCAGCGCAGCGTCGAGAGGGCCTGACCCGATGTCGACCGCCCTCGACCTCCCGGCCAAACCGCGGGACCTCTCCGGCCCCGTCGGCATCGCGCTCCTCCTCGCGCTCGCATTCGGTCTCGTGCCGCTGACGGCCAGCGATTACCTGTTCGAGGCGATCCTGACGCCGTTCCTGGCGCTGGCGCTGGCGGGACTCGGGCTGAACCTGCTCACCGGTTATGCCGGGCTTCTTTCGCTCGGCTCGTCGGCCTTCATGGCGGTGGGGGCCTACGCCGCCTTCAACCTGTCCTTGCGCGTGCCCGGCCTACCCCTGCCCGTATCGATCCTCGGAGCGGGATTGGTGGCCGCCGCAGCCGGACTCGTGGCGGGCCTCCCCTCCCTGCGCCTCAAAGGCTTCTACCTCGCCGTCTCGACGCTCGCCGCGCAGTTCTTCGTCGCCTGGGCCCTGAACCGGATCGGCTGGCTGTCGAACGACAGCCCCTCGGGGGTGATCAACGCCCCGCGTCTCGTAGTGGCGGGCCAGTCCTTCGAGGACGCCCGGGGGCGCTATCTGTTCTCGCTCGCCATCGTCTCATTCCTGACCTTCGCCACAGGGCGGCTCGTGAACTCGCCGACCGGCCGGAACCTCGTGGCCATCCGCGATTCCGAGGTCGCCGCGCGCATCGTCGGCGTGAAGGTGGCTCGGACCAAGCTGCTGGCTTTCGCACTCTCTTGCTTCATTGTCGGCATCGCCGGGGTCCTCTGGGCTTTCGCCTACCTGCGCACCGTGGAGCCGGCGGGGTTCAACCTCGACCGTTCCTTTCAAATCCTGTTCATCGTCATCATCGGCGGACTCGGCACCCTGCGCGGTGCCTTCCTCGGCGCGGGCTTCATCGTTGTGCTGCCGCTGGTGCTGTCTCGCCTCGGCGCCGCCCTCCTCGGCGATAGCTTCGATTCCGGCACCCTCGAGATGGTCCAGCGCATCGTGCTCGGCGCGCTCATCGTCATTGTGCTGATCCGCGAACCCGCCGGCCTCTCAGCCCTCCTCCACCGGACCGCGCGCCGCCTGCGGCTGTCCGCCTGATCCTGCCCTATCCGAAGGAGTCCGCCATGCCCCGCTCGACCTCGATCCGCGCCTTGCTCGCGGGCGCTGCCCTCCTAGCGCTGGGAGCAGGCGCTTCCGCCGATGAGCAATACTTCCCGCTGCAGAGCTACCGGGTCGGGCCCTACGCCGCCGGGGGCACCGGCTTCTTCGGTGGCTTCATCGATTACTTGAACCTCGTGAACAGCCGCGATGGCGGCGTGAACGGGGTGAAGCTCACCTGGAGCGAGGGTGAAACGCAGTACGAGGTGGAGCGCGGCGTCGAGGTGTACGAGCGGCTGAAGTCGCGCCCCGGCATCGCCGCCTGGAACCCGCTCTCGGTCGGCATCGCCTACGCCATGATCGACCGCATCACCGCCGACAAGGTGCCGCTCATCACGATCAACCACGGCCGCACGGATTCCACCGACGGGCGGGTCTTTCCCTTCGTCTTCCCGCTGCTCCTGAACCCCTACAGCGAGACCTCGGGGATCGTCGAATACCTCGCCACCCGCGAGGGCGGGCTCGACAAGCTGAAGGGCAAGACCATCGCCGTGCTTTACCACGGCTCGCCCTATGGCAAGGAGACGATCCCGATCTACGAGCTGCTTTCCAAGAAGTACGGCTTCAAGGTCGAGCAGATCGAGGTGCCGCATCCCGGCAACGAGCAGCAATCGCAGTGGCTCACCATCCGCCGCCTGCGGCCCGATTACGTGGTGCTGCGCGGCTGGGGCGTGATGAACCCGGTGGCGCTCAAGACGGCCCAGAAGACCGGCTTTCCCGCCAACCGCATCGTCGGCAATGTCTGGTCGAACTCCGAGGAGGACGTGATCCCGGCGGCCGACGCCGCCAAGGGCTACGTCGCCATCACCACTCAGGCCTCCGGCGCGCAATATCCGGTGATCCAGGAGATCGTCCGCACGGTCTACGACAAGGGCGCGGGCAATCTCTCGGACAAGAAACGGATCGGCAGCGTCTATCACAACCTCGGCGTGCTGAACGGCATCCTCAACGTGGAGGCGGTGCGGATCGCGCAAGCCAAGTTCGGCCACCGCACCCTGACGGGCGATGAGGTTCGCTGGGGCTTCGAACATCTGCGGCTCGATGAGGCGCGGGTCGAGGCGCTGGGCGCCAAGGGCCTGTTCCACTCGATCAATGTGACCTGCGCCAACCATGAGGGCGAAGGTCGCGTCACCTTCCAGCAATGGGATGGCACCCAGTGGAAGGTGGTGTCCGACTGGATCAAGCCGGATTGGGCCTCCCTGCGCCCGATCATCGAGGCGTCCTCGACGGCCTATGCCAAGGAACGCGGCCTGACACCCCGCGATTGCGCGGCCGAGGAGCAGGCGGACATCCAGTCCGGCAAGCGGGCCTCGGTGGACGGCAAGTGACCACCGCGCCCGGAGAAGATCTGCTCCGCGTCGAGGCGCTGGAAGCGATCTACGGCGGCGGCATCCGGGCCCTGTCCGGTGTCGATCTGACCGTGCGCGAGGGCGAGATCGTCGCCCTCGCCGGGTCGAATGGCGCGGGTAAGACCACGCTGCTCCGCGCCATCGCGAACCTCCTGACCGCCACCGGTGGAAGGATTACCGCAGGCCGCGTGGCCTACGCGGGACGCGATGTAGCGCGAACCCGCACCGATGTTCTGGTCCGCAACGGGCTCGTGAGCGTGCTGGAGGGACGGCATTGCTTCAGAAGTCTCACCGTCGAGGAGAACCTCATCGCAGGCGGGCTCGGTCGCGGCTCGGGACGGGCCGAACTCCAGGCCGACCTGCAGCGGGTCTACGCCCTGTTCCCCCGCCTCGCGCAGAAGCGCAGCCTGCCCGCTGGCCTGGTCTCCGGCGGTGAGCAGCAGATGACGGCCATTGGCCGGGCGCTGATGGGACACCCTCGCCTTCTGGTCCTCGACGAGCCCTCCATGGGTCTCGCGCCGCTCGTGACGGACGAGATCTACCGCATTCTCGGCGCCCTGAACCGCAGCGACGGGCTGACACTGCTCGTTGCCGAGCAGAACGTCGCCCTCGCTCTGCGTCACGCCCATCGCTGCGTCGTGCTAGAGACCGGCCGCTCGATCCTTGAGGGCCTCGCCGCAGACCTGCGTACCCGCGACGACATCCGGCAGGTCTATCTCGGACTGGGTCCGGCACAGCGCGTCTCCAAAAGACCTCCATTGCCCATGGAAGTTTGACGCTACCGAGATCAGGTGATCGGAGATAATTTCTCAGTTAATAAGATAATAAATCAGAATCAATACTAAACATAATGCGCGAAATTGACGCTCGAAACTTTAAGATATTCTACCGCGCGCAAGGCGATTGAAGAAAATTTATGCGTCCAATTCTCTCACAAATAGCTGTGGGCGTGTCTCACTATTCCTGCCGTGTTGTCTTATCCGGTGCGCTGGCTCTGAGCCTCACACCTGCCACGAACCTCGGCTGCTGCGAACCGGACGGTAGCCGCCTCCGGCGCTCGCTTCTGGCTTCGGCGCCGCCTTCAGCGCGGCACCTGGGCAAACGCGGTCAAGTGGCAGGTCGGGGTCGAGATCGTGGACGAACCGCCGGACCTCGACCTCGACGAATGGGATCACGTCACTGAGGCCAGCCTCGACCTTCCGTCAGGCAGGCTTGAAATCCACGAATGCACCGGAGGATCGCTCGACGTCCTGGCGGTCCTGACAGGTACTTAGCGGGTCCGGGCCTATCATGGCGGTCTGGGTACCCTAAGCGAAGATCGCCTCGACGGAGACGATCACTATCGGATCGTACTGTGGCCTGCTCCCTTTGCTAACCTCACCGTGCTGAAGCAGTACGTCGATCCGCGCACTGCAGTGTAAGCGCAATCTGGAGCGACGAGCGACCGCTTTCGGGCATCCTCTCGGGTGCCTGGAACGACTGAGTTGAATCGACAGAAGCTCGTCCGCCTTTTCGCCAGACACCACGAAGCGCCCGCCTGAACGTCTCAGATGGGTGGGTTCCCGCCTGTCTGCTTGCGGGCTACGAAGCCATAGATGTGGACGTCGCCACTTGGCCCGTCATGACATGAAGGAGAGAGTAGAGCAGTCGCTGCCTGCATCGGGCCTCGTGCTATCCTCCATGACGCCTTCGCGAGGTTTCAGACGAAGGATTGTAAATCTGTAGGGAGATATCGATGCCGCAGGACCAGATCGTCGTGGAAACCATGGTGCCCGTCCCAGTCGCGGAAGCCTGGGACGCCTACACTTCTCCCCACCGCATACCGCATTGGAACTTCGCGTCTGACGATTGGCATTGCCCAAGCGCGAGCGTGGATCTTCGGGAAGGGGGGCGGTTCTCATCGCGGATGGAAGCGAAAGACGGAAGCATGGGCTTCGATTTCGCTGGCACCTACACCAAGGTGATCGAGAACGAGCGGATCGACTACGATATTGGCGGCCGCAGTGCCACCGTAATGTTCATGCCGCAGGCCGAGCACACACGTATCAGAGTTTCGTTCGATCCTGAGACCAGCTTTCCCATCGAGCAGCAACGCAACGGCTGGCAAGCCATTCTCGATAATTTCGCCAAATATCTCGGCGCTTGAGTTACAAACGCTGAGAAGTGGTCGAGCAGTTATTCCGCAGCGGGCACTTTCCGATCGCAGCAGGGTCGCTTGGCGCCGAGTGTATGGCTGCTTTCGAGATGCGTCATTGGCTCCCCGCTTGGCCGACTTGGGTCGATAGAAGATCGTCCGCTTCTCTGGTCAACCCCCTCCGGAGCCGTCGTTCCGCTTTCGGCCAGACTACGTCACGCCGGATCGCTATCGAGCGCAGAACCGGACGTTCGGCTCTGCGCCAATTTTGTTGCGAAATTCGCCGTCCAAGTGGATCGGATGCAGGTCGGACGAGTGCGGCGGCTGGATCAGAGTCTGGCCCCGGCCGATCAGGCCGGGCTCGGCTGCGGCATCGGGGTCAGCTTGGCGAGTTGCTTCAGGTTCTGGGCTACCGCGGCGAGGCGGAACTCGCCCGCTCCAATCCCCCTTGCCGAAGCGTCAGCCGTCACGGCGCTCCCGCGCCTGGCACTTCCCGTGCCTGGCGGTTTCCAGACGCCCCGATGGGCGCCGTCGATCCGTTGCGACGCGAGCGGTGAAACGGGTCTCCCGGGGATGGTAGCCCGACGCCGCTCCGACGAGAAAGCGACCGACTCGACCCGTTCGGCAACGGCTCGGGTGCATCGATCCGGGCCGAGGCATCGGCCGAACTCGGGAAAGACGATGCCGAAACAGGAGGGGAGGGGGGAAAGACGCTCGAACGGCGTGAGCGCGCCCCTGCACCGGGCGGCTGTCGCAGCCTGTCGGAAGGTCGGCCCCCATCCCTCAAAGCGAACGCCCAGGGAGTGCTGAGCCACTCCCAGGGCGCCGCCTGGCCATCGTCGTCAGAGTGATCGGGCTGAGTTTAGGGCCAAACTTCGCAAGGCGGCGCATCAGAGCAACGACCGCCTCGGCTTGATCGACCCTGCCGACCTCGCGAAACCCGCGAAGACCGGCAGAGCGAACCCGAGGGATCAGAACCAGTTGACCTTGTAGTTGATACCGCCGCGGACGATGTTCCCCTCGGTCTTGAAACGCGAGATCGAGTTGAACGTCGGCGGGTTGGACGGAACGTCGGCCACCAGGACGTTGCGGCGGCCCAGGTCGTAGTGCAGATACTCGACCTTGAGCGTCACGGCGCTCGACCGGAAGAAGTTCAGGAAGTTATCGGTGGGCAGGGCATACTCGATACCGCCGCCGTAGGCATAGCCGGTCTCCATCGAGTCGGAACGGCCGGCCGCGAACACCACGTTGTTGATCCCGAAGGCGGGGGCGTTGATGCTGGTGGCGGTCTGATAGCGGACGTTGCCGTAGGCGAAGCCGCCAGTGCCGTAGATCATGAACCGGTCGAACGCATAGCCGATGCGGCCACGGACCGTGCCCAGGAAGTCGAGCGACTGCCGGGACGTATTGATCAGGGTGACGCCGGGAACGCCGATGCCGGCATCGACGACGCGGGTCCGCCGACGGTCGAGATCGGTATAGGCCGCATCGGCCTCGATACCGACAACGATGCCGGAGCCCGGCGTGAACTGATAGTTGTACCCGATCTGGCCGCCGCCGGTGAAACCGTCCTGCTTCGACCGGACGCTGGCCGCGCCAAGCTGGTTGATGACGAGCCCGGCGCCGCTGTTGTTGATCTCGAAGCTGCGGATGTTCTGGTTATCGCTCCAGGCGTAGCCGGCGTTCACACCGAAGTAAGCCCCGGTCCAAGTAAACACCGGAACCGGCGTGAATACCGGCGGGGGCGCGGCACGGCGCGGAAGATCTGCGGCGGAAGCCACGGCGGTAAGCGCCGTGAACATTGCCAGCGAGGTCGCCAGAGACTTCATAACTTGTGATTCCCCAAATATAATTCCGATCACATTGGGGTGTACGATGATTTCAGTTGCCTGTCTGTTGCCGATCAGACACAGACCCGAAACATTGGAAGTGTCGATACTGAAAGATCGGCAGCACGATCAATCGACATCACCTCATTTGAAAATGTAAAATGATATTCATGATCTTCCACAATGGTCGATGCTTTAATTACGTCGAACTCAAAGATTTCTTGTCAATTGATAATTGCAAAGCTTTCATGCGAAAGGAAATGGCGCAGTCGCAGCACCGATCAGCTTTCGATCTTGCACGATTGCCCGGCAAGCAAAGCACGACGAGGCCCGGCAGACCGCCGCCGGCACGGGCCATCGGTGATTGCTCCGTGCATCGATCCAGTCGGAGGCGTCAGCCGAGACTGGAAAAATTGATGCAAAAACAATGGGCGAGTGCAGACACGCATGGACGAGGTGTGTGCGTTGCTGCACCAACGGTCCGTTCAGGAGAGACGCGGCACCGTTCCTCGCCGCGTCCGCCCAGCATCGACCGAGAGTCGGCCGCCTTTGACATCAGCAGCTCAATCGCCTGCGCTCGCGGCGACCGAACGTGCGGTAATGGTGCAGGCCGGACTCGAACTGGCCACGCCGCACGGCTCGCAAGACGTCCGGGTTACAACGAAGGTAGTCGCGCTCATCGAAGCCACCGCCGTAGCCGCGACCACCGTAGCCCCGATCCTCGTAGCCGCCGCCCCCGTAGCCGCGCCCCTCGTAGCCACGCCCCTCGTAGCCGCCGCCCCCGTAGTAACCCTGGGCGGTAGCGGCGGAGACCGATCCCGCGATGCCCAACACGACGAAAGAGACTGCGCAAATAGCTTTCATGGTCTTTCCTCTCAACGGGTGCGATTAACGTAGCTGAGGGTCATTTGGTTCGGAACGCGGGATACGAAGCGCACCTGACCAAACCGCTGATCCCGTCGCACCCCACGCGATCGGCGCCCCCGCCGCCATCGGCTACTGTTCAACAATTATCAAGAGAGGACTGCTTGAATCCTCTTTAACGACCTGTGCTCTGCGTTCTTGAACTTCAGCAATGCGCAAACTGATCCTCGCTCCCATCGTCATCGCCATGCTGGCCGGCCCTGCCGGGGCCGCACCCTTGGCATCGCCGGGCGTCATCAACAACTGGCCTGATCTGCGGGCGGCGTTCGTCAAATGCTGGACGGTGCCGGAGGGCACGGAGGGGTCCCTGGTATCGTTCGCCTTCCTGCTCGACAGGGACGGGCGCTTGAGGGGGCCGCCGCGCATCCAGGGGCGCGTCCTGAAGGGCTCGCAGGAAGCCCAGCAGAAGTTCCTGGCCTCCGCCTATGGCACGTTGGAGCATTGCCTGCCGGTCGCTATTTCGCCGAGCTTCAGGGCGTCGATGGGCGAGACGCTAGTCAATCTCCGATTGGTCAACACGCCTCGCGAGCCCTCCCGGAACCTCGGCGCCTGGATGTCGATCTTCGCGGAGGAAACGAAGCCGCGCTGAGCCGCACCGTCGTCGCTCGGCCCGGCGAGCGGGGAGGCGGCGGTCGGCGCGGTCGTGCATGGAAGGCGGGAGACAGACTGGGCGCGAGGTCCTAGACTGTCGCCTTCAACGCATGGAGAGACGCGATGGGTCTGCTCGCCTTCATCCTGATCGGTGGCCCGTGGGTCGCCGCCACGGCCTGGGCATGGCACCGCGCCGGAGGCGTGGAGGCCTGGAAACAGGTCTTCGGCGACGCTCCGCCCAGCCGGTAGCCCCGAGACGGGCCGCCGCCCGCTTCCCTATACTTTTGCCTCGGTAGCGACCCCCGTCACCCCTGCGCCGCCTCGCTCGCACGCGGCTGATGCGCAGGCCCCTGCGGTCCACACGGCCGCGCCCCTATCCGGCACCGCGCCCCGGTGAACCGGAAGGCACTGGGTCCCGCCACTCGCTGACGCGCACTCGTCGTCATCGGGACGACGCGACTCATCTGTTGCCCACGGCGCCGCCGAGCAGGGTCGGCCGCCTGCAGCCGCCTCGTCCGCAAGCCTCGGCCGACACGGAAATCTCCGGCGGACGGCACGACCGGCGGGATCGGATCGGCCAGATCTCACCGCGATCGCGGCCGAAGCGTAGCAGGATTGCCACACATTTATCGCCCCCGCGCGATCTCGCTGCACTTCATAGCCGCGCCCGAGTGATCTTACCCGCTTTCGGCTTTTGAAGACCTCACTCCGCCATAATTGATGACATTACGCCAGACCCGTTCTTATAACTATAGACTATATATCATATATACTGATCATAAAAAGCGTTTGCGGAATCGTTTTTACCCGACAATGATACGGAACGTCGGGTCAATGCTCAGCAAAAGCCCGCCATAACCACTCTGCCTGATGAAGGCACAATCATAAATACCGCAGAAAGATCCAGACAACTGGACGATCTGCGCTCGGGTCTCGGATCTTTGGGGTTGGCGATGATTTTTCTGAAGAGAGCTCTGCTCGGCTCCGCCGCTGCACTTGCAACCGTCGGCGCGGCACACGCTGCCGACCTGCCCGCGAAGAAGGCCGCTGCGGTCGAGTTCGTCCGCGTCTGCTCGGCCTACGGCGCCGGCTTCTTCTACATTCCGGGCACCGATACCTGCCTGCGCATCTCGGGCCGCGCCCGCGCCGAGTACGGCTATCAGTCCAACGAGAACCGCAACGTCGGTAGCGGGAACGGCGACGTCTCGCAGTTCCGCGGCCTCCTCCGCATCAACATGGATGCCCGCACGCAGACCGATTACGGCACCCTGCGCGCCTTCATCCGCCTTGAGGCCGCCAGCCGCACCGGCGCGTTCATGACCTCCGGCACCCAGCAGCGCATCGCCAACGCCTACCCGGCGCTCGGTGTCGACCAGTTCGGCCGCGTGCAGCAATACGTGAACACCGACAAGGCGTTCATCCAGTTCGCCGGCCTCACCGCCGGTCGCGCCTCCTCGTTCTTCGACTTCTACGCCCACGACTTCGAGTTCGTCGGCGGCACGGCCGGTTCGGACGTCTCGTCCACCAACCTGTTGGCCTACACCGCCAGCTTCGGGAACGGCTTCTCGGCGACGATCTCGATGGAAGATCCGAACTTCCGCCACAACACCGTCTACAGCGCGGCGGCCGCGGGCGCGGGCGCGGCGGCCGGCACCAGCGGGACTTCGACGTTCTTCAGCAGCTACTCGCTGACCCCGCTGATCCTTCAGCAAGCGGCCAACGGCAACGCCACCCTCGTCGGCTTCCAGGACGTGATCGAGCGCTCCCGCATGCCCGACTTCGTCGGTGTGCTGCGCTACGACTCCGCCTGGGGTTCGGCCCAGATCTCCGGCGCCGTGAAGGACGTCAACATCGGCAGCTCGTACAACCAGGGCTTCCTCGGCGCGACCGGCGTCACGCTGCCGATCGCCAACTCCGCGGCGGCCATCGCCCTCGCCAGCGCCCGCGGCATCCGCGGCGGCTCGCAGACCACCGAGGGCTTCGCGGTCCAGGGTGGCCTGAAGATCAACACCCCCTTCATCGCCCCCGGCGATGCCCTGTACCTCCAGGGTGCCTACGGCGAAGGCGCCAACGTCTACACCGGCGTGACCGCCTACACCGGCACCTACACCCAGTCCGGCACGCCGACCAACGGCGGCCCGTTCGCGCAGTACCTCTCCGATGCGGTCGTGAACCCGCTCACCGGCAAGATCCAGCTCACCGAGAGCTTCAGCGTGGTGGGCTCGTTCCTCCACTATTGGACCCCGTCGGTCCGCTCGGCGGTCTTCGCCAGCTACTCCGAGACCAACTTCGGCAAGGGCGCCCGTGCTGCCCTCAGCCTGACCCAGGGCCTCGTCGGCGGCAGTGCCGGCGCGACCTCCATCGTCACCAATCCGGCCCTGTTCGCCCTCAGCCCCGTGCTGCGGGACAGCTACCAGATCGTGGCGGGTGCCAACCTGATCTGGTCGCCGGTGAAGGATCTCGATATCGGCGTCGAGGGCAACTACATCAACACCGGCATGAAGTCCGGTCGCGTCATCGACCAGACCAAGACCACGGGCGTGAACGCCGCGAACTTCGCAGCCCTCAACGCCGCCGGCGCGATCAAGACCCTCAACAACTACGACGCCGCTCAGGTTCGCTTCCGCGTCCAGCGCGACTTCTGATCACCGATCTCGGCCGGGATTCTCCAAAGCCCCGGCCGCGATATCCCCCGTGCAGAGGGATACGACTGCCCGGCCTCGTGCCGGGCATTTTCGTGTCGGCCGTGTCCTCGGGCGCCCCGCTCGTGTGCGGCCCGAAACGCCAGCACATCGCCCGCCGCCGGGAACGCCACCGAAAACGCCACCTGCGCCCGTCGCAGGAGAGTGGGCGCAGGGCAGCGAGCCGCGTGACCACCGGGGCTCCCCGGGTGCGGCTACTGCATCCGCAGGGGCATCGCCTCGATGGCGATCTCGCCGACGCCCCGGGCGGCAAGGCCCTCGCGCAGGGGCTGGGTCAGGCAGGAGCCCGCCGTGAAGGCCGCGTGGACCGTCGCGCCGTCGGCACCGAGGCTTCGCTGACCGGGTCCTAGGAGTTGTACCACCCGCCGGGCGATGGCCGGAGCGGGGTCGATCCAGCTCACCGGCCACGGAGCCAATTCCCGCAGGCGCGGCAGCAGCAGCGGATAATGCGTGCAGGAGAGGCACACCACATCGGTGCGCCGGCCGTCCTCCCCGGTCACGAAGCAGGGGGCGATCTCCGCCCGGAGCGTCCCGTCGTCCACCGGGTTACCGGCCATCTCGGCCTCTGCGAAGGCCGCGAGGTTCTGCGAGCCGACGAGGGTGACGGCGCAGGCGGCGGCGTAGGTCGCGATGAGGTCGTGGGTGTAAGACCGCGCGACGGTGCCGGGTGTCGCGAGCAGGGTCACGAGGCGCGAGCGCGTGGTCTCCGCGGCCGGCTTGATCGGCGGCACCACCCCGACGAAGGGTGTCGTGAAGCGCTGGCGCAGGGCAGGTAGCACCAGGGTCGAAGCGGTGTTGCAGGCGATGACCACCAGATCCGGCCGGTGCGTCGCGATCAAGCGCTCCATCACGTCGAGCACGCGTGCGATCAGGGTCGCCTCCGACAGGCGGCCATAGGGGAACGCCGCGTCGTCGGCGGCATAGACATAGCGGGCATCGGGCCGCGCCCGGCGTACGGCGTCCAGGACGGTCAGGCCGCCGAGGCCTGAATCGAACAGGAGGATCGTCGGCTCCGGTGCCCCGGCGACCGGCGCGAGGGAAAGCCCGGCCCCTGCCATCAGGTCGATCCGCATCGCAACACCCACCCCTCGCAAGATTTCGCCCGGCACTCTCCCCGCCGGACGGTTAAGGCCACCTGACCGAGGCGCGAGAAAGGCCCACAATTCCGCCAGGACTCCCGTAACGGCCAAGGTGGGCAATCGGCTCCACGCCGCCCCGGCCGACAGAATTGACGCGCCCAGGTTGCTCGCCGGGCGGGGGGACCTATCTGCCACGCTCGGCCTCGGATCGGGAACGTCGTTCTCTCGCACACCGGCCGGAAGGGAATGTTTGCATGGCAGCCATCGCCGCCCGCCGCGCGGACAGCGCGCCGTCCGCCCCGCTCGTGCCCCGCGCGACCGCCTTCCCCCCGCCCGTGATCGGGCCGGGCGCGGTCGATCGCCAAGCCTGGATCGCCGCCTACCGCGAGGTCCGCGCGGAGACGGAGCGGCGCGCGGCCCCGCTCTCGCCGGAGGACCAGCAGATCCAGTCGATGGAGGATGCGAGCCCGACGAAGTGGCACCGGGCGCATGTCACGTGGTTCTTCGAGCAGTTCCTCCTCGCCGAGCACCTGCCGGGCTACACGATCCACGATCAGCGCCTGCACTATCTGTTCAATTCGTATTACGTCGCCGCCGGGCCCCGTCAGCCGCGCACCCAGCGCGGGCTGATCACCCGCCCCACCTGCGCGGAGGTGGCGACCTACCGCGCCCATGTCGACCGGGCGGTCGAAGCCCTGCTCGGCGAGGCATCAGAGTCGGCGCTCGGTGCCATCCTGCCGATCCTGGAGATCGGGCTCTATCACGAGCAGCAGCACCAGGAATTGCTCTGGACCGACATCCTTCACGCCTTCGCGCAGAACCCCCTCGATCCGGTCTACGATCCAGCGTGGCGCCTGCCTCGCGCCACCCGGGCGCCGGGGGCGGTCACCCTCGACCGGCAGGTCGCCGGCATCGGCCATGAGGGCGCGGGCTTCTCCTACGACAACGAGTCGCCCCGGCACGAGACGCTGATCCTGCCGGTGCGGATCGACCGCGCCCTGGTGACGAACCGCGACTGGCTGCGCTTCATGGAGGATGGCGGCTACGCCCGTCAGGAATTGTGGCTCAACGACGGGTGGTATGCCGGCCAGACCCAGAACTGGGAGGCCCCCGGCTACTGGCGCCGCGAGGGTGGGGGCTGGACGCAGATGAGCCTCGGCGGCCTGCGGCCCGTCGATCCGGACGCCCCCGTCTCCCATGTGAGCTACTACGAGGCCGACGCCTACGCCCGCTGGGCCGGGCGCGTCCTGCCGACGGAGTTCGAATGGGAGGTCGCGGCGCGCAGCGGCGACCTCGCCGACGCGGACGGCTTGGTCTGGCAATGGACCCGCAGCGCCTACCTTGCCTATCCGGGCTACCGGCCGCTGCCGGGAGCCCTCGGTGAATACAACGGCAAGTTCATGTCGAACCAGTTCGTGCTGCGCGGCTCCTCCGTCGCGACGCCGGCGGGCCATGCGCGGCCGACCTACCGCAACTTCTTCTATCCGCACCAGCGCTGGCAGTTCACCGGACTGCGGCTGGCCGAACCGCTCGCCTGAACGCGCGCGCCGCAACCCGGCGGGCTCCCCCGCCGTTTCCGATCCAGAGCGGAACCGCTCCGTTCAGGGCTCGGCCCCTTCCTCCGCGTCCCGATCCGGTGGGGACAGTGTCTGCAACGGAGTATCCCGTGACCGTCAACCCGATTTTTCCCGCCGCCGTCGCCGCCGATCCCGTTTTCCTCAGCGACGTGCGCGAGGGCTTCGGCGGCACGCGCAAGACGCTTTCGCCGAAATACTTCTACGATGCCGCCGGCTCGGAACTGTTCGAGGCGATCACCGCCCTGCCGGAATACTATCCGACGCGCACGGAGATCGGAATCCTCGACGCCCGCGGGCCGGACATTGCCGCCCTCCTGCCGCGCCACGCCGCACTGGTCGAGTTCGGCAGCGGCTCCACTGCCAAACTCCGGCGCCTGTTGCGCCACCTGCCGGACCTCGCGGCCTACGTGCCCGTCGATGTCTCCGGCGAGTTCCTGGCCGAACAGGCGGCGACCCTGCGGCACGACTTTCCCGGCCTCACCGTCGCCCCCGTGGTTGCAGACTTCACCCAGCACTTCGCGCTGCCCGAGAGCATAGCCGGGACGCCGCGGGCAGGCTTCTTCCCCGGATCGACGGTGGGCAACTTCGAACCGGCGGAGGCCGAGGTGCTGCTTCGCCGCTTCGGCGAGATCCTCGGCTCGGGCGCATTCCTGGTGCTCGGCGTCGATCTCGTGAAGGAGACGACGCGCCTGGAGGCCGCCTACGACGATGCGGCCGGGGTGACGGCGGCCTTCAACCTGAACCTGCTCAAGCGGATCAACCGCGAACTCGGCGGCGATTTCGACCTCGACGCCTTCGCCCACCGGGCCGTCTTCAACCGCGAGGCCTCGCGGATCGAGATGCATCTCGTTGCCCGCTCCGACCAGAGCGTCCGCATCGGCGGTGACGGCTTCTCCTTCCGCGAGGGCGAGTCGATTCATACCGAGAACAGCTACAAGTACACGCTGGAGAGCTTTCGCACCCTGGCGGGCCGGGCCGGCTGGCAGTCGGTGGAAGCCTGGACCGATGCCGAGGCGCTGTTCAGCGTCCACGTGCTGCGGCGGGACTGAGCGCCGCCCTCACGGGGCCTCGACCGGGAGCCGAATACGGCCATACCGGCTCAAGAATCTCCGTCCATGTGAGCGCGGCCAGGGAGCCATCAACGGGCGCGGATCGACGGCATCGGCCACGGCTGCGGAAGCGTTATCGAGGGGCGCCAGAGGCCGGCCAGGGTAACGGGCGGTGCGCGAACACGGGCGGCGTGGCTTACGCCGGAAGCCTCTTGAGGACCTCGCGGGCGGCCCGCTCCCCGTCGAGGGTGGCACCGCCCACCGTCATCGCGCCGCCACCGGCCAGCGCTTCCCCGGCGAAGAAAAGGCGCTCTCCCACCGGCCGCTGAAGGGCGTCCCGCGCCTCCGCGTGGCCGGGGGCCACGATCGAGTAGGAACCGAGCGCGTGAGGGTCGGTCCACCAGCCCGCCAAGCGGCCGCCTGTCACGGCGCCCGCCGCCTTCGCTCCGAGGACGGAGGCGAGGCGCGCCGTCGCCAAAGCCACGGCTGCGGCCTCGCCCGCGCGGCAGACCTCGCGCGCGAGGTCGCCGCCGAGGTTGGCCACCGCCAGCGGATACCCGAAAGGGCCCATCTCGAGGTAGAGGGTCGGCCCGCCGGTGGCGAGGGTGACGGCATCGCCCACCGCCGCCGCATCCACCTTCGTGGGGTCGAGGCGCAGGGCGATCTTGGTGTAGGCGCCCATCGAGAGGCCATCGAGGGCCGTGCGGGCTGGATCGGGGAGGGCGGGCGTGATCCTGGGATTGCCGCTCTTCAGGACGCCGACGGGCAGGGTAACGATGGCCGCGACGGCCTCGATCGCCCCCTGTTGTGTCGCCACGCGCACGCCCCGGCCCGACCAATCGAGCCCGGTGACGGCACAGGAGAGGCGCACGGGCAGGTGCGCGAAATGCCGGGCGACGAGGTCGCCGTAGCCATCGACCCAGAGGTCGCTGCCGGACCATAGGCGATCGTAGTCGGCGGCCGACACCCGCGCCGGATCCTCGCCGAGGGACAGGCGACTCAGTCCGGCCGCGGCGTTGACGGCCGCCGGACCGCCCGGCGCGGCCTCGGCCGCCAGGGATTCGTCCCGGCCCTTCGGCGCAAGGAGGTCGTCAAGCCCACTGAAGCCCGCCCGCCGGGCCGCCCGTTCCGCCTCGGTGGCCGGGCGCCCATCGATGACGAGGTTGCGGGCCCAGCCCTCCCGGTCGTTGATCCGCGCCCCGGCCCTGCGGGCGATGGACGACCACGGGTTGCGCTCGGCCCAGTGGATGTACTGCGCGCCGGCATCGAAGGGACAGTCCGGCCCGAGGCTGCGGTCCGTATGGGCGCGACCGCCGATCCGGCCACGCGCCTCCAGGATCACGAAAGGCTGCCCGGCCTGCCGGAGGATCTCCGCCGCCGCGAGCCCCGCCGCGCCGGCACCGATGACGGCGACGAGGCCGTCCCGCGCCCGCGCGGGGCGGGGGAGGGCGGCGGCGAGCCCCAGGCCCAGGAGGGTCCGGCGGTTGAGCAGCAGGTCGGGCATCGTGGCGGCCCCGTCGGCGTGCGGCCCCCCGGCTCCCGCGGAGTGCCACGGGCGTCAGGTCTTATTGCGCTTTTCCATCATGGCCTTGACCTGCATGAGCTGGTCCCAGACCTGCCCCGGCGAGGATCCCATGAATTCGAAGCCAGCCGCGATGCCCCAGTAGATCCCCAGGCAGATCAACGGCACGAGCACCCAGGCCAGAATCTCCTCGGCCCGGCGGCGCCGACGGCGGCGCTGTCGGCGCAATTCGCGGCCGGTGGGTTTCTGCGGCTGCGCCTGGGGCGCCAGCGGCACGGGGTTGAGGGGGCCTTCCCGCCAGTCTTCAGTCATCGGGCGCCTCCTCGCCGCGGCGCTTCCACGTCGCGGCGGTCATAGACCGGGTGACCGCCGACCGGAAGCCTCTGTTCCGGCCGGCGAAACCTTACACCCGGACCAGAGGCACTTTTGGCACGGTCTTGATGCCGCCGCCGGAGCCGCCGCCGCCCTTGTTGTCCTTGGGCGTCTTCTTGCGGGCGACGGAGCGGGGCTTGGCCCGCTTCTTCTTGGCGACGTCGGCCACGTCCTTCTCGGGCTTCGGGGTGGCGGGTCCCGCCGGGAACTCGAAGGTCAGAGATTCCTTCGCCCCCGCCTTCGCCTCGGCATCCTCGGGCTTACGCACCACGACGCGCACGGCGCCACCATCCTTCAGCTTGCCGAAGAGAACCTCGTCGGCCAGCGGCGTCTTGATGGTGGACTGGATCAGACGGGCCATGGGCCGGGCGCCCATCGCGTCGTCGTAGCCGTGCTCCACCAGCCAGTCGCGCGCCTCGTCGGACAGCTCGATCGTGACGTTGCGGTCGGCGAGTTGCGCCTCCAGCTGGAGGACGAACTTGTCCACCACCTTGGCGACGACCTCCTTCGGCAGGTGCCCGAAGGAGATGATCGCGTCGAGACGGTTGCGGAATTCCGGCGCGAACAGCCGGTTGATCGCCTCCACGTCATCGCCCGATCGCTTGGACTGCGTGAAGCCGTAGGCCGACTTCGCGAGGTCGGAGGCGCCCGCATTCGACGTCATGATGATGATGACGTTGCGGAAATCGACCTGCTTGCCGTTGTGGTCGGTGAGCTTACCGTGGTCCATCACCTGCAACAGGATGTTGAACAGGTCCGGGTGGGCCTTCTCGATCTCGTCGAGCAGCAGCACGCAGTGCGGGTGCTGGTCGATCCCGTCGGTGAGCAGGCCGCCCTGGTCGAAGCCCACGTAGCCGGGGGGCGCGCCGATGAGTCGGCTCACCGTGTGCCGCTCCATGTACTCCGACATGTCGAACCGCAGCATCTCGACGCCGAGCGAGGCGGCAAGCTGCTTGGCGGCCTCGGTCTTGCCGACGCCGGTCGGGCCCGCGAACAGGTACGAGCCGATGGGCTTGTCCGGGTCGCGCAGGCCGGCGCGGGCCAGCTTGATCGCCGAGGTGAGGGCCTCGATGGCGTTGGGCTGGCCGTAGACCACCCGCTTCAGGTTCTCGGTCAGGTGCTGGAGCACCACCGCGTCGTCCTTGGAGACGGTCTTGGGCGGGATGCGGGCCATCGTGGCGATGGTCGCCTCGATCTCCTTGATGCCGATGGTGCGCTTGCGGCGCGCCTCGGGCACTAGCATCTGCGAGGCGCCGGTCTCGTCGATCACGTCGATCGCCTTATCCGGCAACTTGCGGTCGTTGATGTAGCGGGCCGACAGCTCCACGGCGGCCTTCACGGCCTCGGTCGTGTACTTGAGCTTGTGGAACTCCTCGAAATACGGGCGCAGACCCTTCACGATCTCGATGGCGTCCGGGATCGAGGGCTCGTTCACGTCGATCTTCTGGAAGCGGCGGACGAGGGCTCGGTCCTTCTCGAAGTACTGGCGGTACTCCTTGTAGGTGGTCGAGCCGATGCAGCGCAGGGTCCCCGAGGCCAGGGCCGGCTTCAGCAGGTTCGAGGCATCCATCGCGCCGCCCGACGTCGCACCGGCGCCGATCACCGTGTGGATCTCGTCGATGAACATGATGGCGTTCGGGTGCGCCTCGATCTCCTTCATCACCTGCTTGAGGCGCTCCTCGAAGTCGCCCCGGTAGCGGGTGCCGGCGAGCAGGGTGCCCATGTCGAGGGAGAAGACCGTCGCCTCGGCGAGCACCTCCGGCACCTCGTGCTGGATGATCTTGCGGGCCAGTCCCTCCGCGATGGCGGTCTTGCCCACGCCCGGATCGCCCACCAGCAGCGGGTTGTTCTTCTGGCGGCGGCAGAGCACTTGGATCGTCCGCTCGACCTCTGCGTGGCGGCCGATCAGCGGGTCGATCTTGCCCTCGCGGGCCTTCTTGTTGAGGTTGACGCAGTAGGCGTCGAGGGCGTCGCCCTTCTTCTTGGTGCCGCGGCCCTCGCTCTCCTCGGCCGGACGCTCGGAGGCACCTTCCTCCTCCGCGCCGCGCACGGGCTTCGAATCGCTGGCGCCGGGGCGCTTGGCGATGCCGTGGCTGATGTAGTTCACCGCGTCGTAGCGGGTCATGTCCTGCTCTTGCAGGAAGTAGGCGGCGTGGCTCTCGCGCTCGGCGAAGATCGCCACGAGCACGTTCGCACCCGTCACCTCCTCGCGGCCGGAGGATTGGACGTGGATCACCGCCCGCTGGATCACCCGCTGGAAGCCCGCCGTGGGCTTCGCGTCGTGGCGCCCGTCGCCCGTCAGGTTCGAGAGTTCGGTATCGACGTACTCGACGAGGCTGCGCCGCAGCGTGTCGATCTCGACATTGCAGGCCCGCATGACCGCGGCCGCGTCCTGGTCGTCGACCAGGGCCAGGAGGAGATGTTCGAGCGTCGCGTATTCGTGGCGGCGTTCGCCGGCCAGGGCGAGCGCCCGGTGGAGGGCTTGTTCTAGGCTACGTGAGAAGCTTGGCAAAGCGGGCCTCTGTGTGGGTGCCTACCGCGAACGGCGCCTATTTCTTTTCCATAACGCACTGGAGAGGATGTTGGTGCTTGCGCGCAAAGTCCATGACCTGCGTCACCTTGGTCTCAGCGACCTCGTAGGTGAACACGCCGCACTCGCCGACCCCGTTCTGATGCACGTGCATCATGATCCGGTACGCGTCCTCGTGAGTCTTGTTGAAGAACCGCTCGACGACCAGCACGACGAATTCCATCGGCGTGTAGTCGTCGTTCAGGAGGAGAACGCGGTAGAGGCTCGGCCGTTTCGTGCGCGGCTTGGTGCGGGTGATGATCGCCGTGTTCGAGCGATCGTCGCCGCCCGGCTCCCGCGATCCCGAGGCCGTCACCACAGATCCGTTGCGCCCGCCTGTGCCAGCGTGCTCCGTTCCCATCATCGGGATCCGTGTCATATCCGTCGAACCGATCCCATCATGCGGGGCTGGCACCTGTCGCCGGCCGTCGATCGGCTGAAGCGGCATCGGCGGTCCGAGCCCTCGTCTCTCCTCCCGCCAATCTACAGACCGTGAGCCGACTTCGCCAGACGCCTGCGCGCTCGTGTCCGTCATTCCCGGCGCGCGAGGGGTCCGTGTCATCGGTTTCGCGCGCTCCCGGGGACCGCCATCCGCCCGGAGGGCCCGACGGCGAGGTCGTCCGATCGCCGCTCGGCGCGATCGACCCACGCGATGAGACCCGTCTGCGCGTCTCCGGCACGGTGCAGGGCCGTCGCGCCGAACGGGATCGCGGCGAAGGGCCTCGTCGAGGCGAGCGGTCCGGGCAAAACCAAATGTCCGGGCGAGTCAAAGGGGCCGGGGGAGGCGAAGGGCTGCAGGATCGACGCCTCCTTCGTGCCGGCCGCGCACGGTCGGCGGGGATGCCCCGGGGCGGCGAGGGGGAGTTTGTGCGCCGCGCCAGCCAGCGTCAAGCGATGTTGCGGCCGGCATGAAACGCGGTTCTCGTCGTTCCGATTAACCCGCCCGTAACCGCAGCGCCGCATCTTTCGACAAGCATACGGACGCACCCCGACGACGGGCGTCCACCAGAGGGCGGTGACCGGCGTGGAGCCGGTGGTGCGAGGGCGTACGGGCGCATGCGTAAGGTTGAAGTACCCGGCCGGACAACCCGTGCGGTTCCGGTCGCGCTCGTCGCGGTTGCGGTTCTCTCGGCCCTCACGATCCCGGCGGATGCCCGGCGCGGGCGCCATGCCCGCCACGCCGCCCATCACCGCCATGTCAGCGGCGGCGGCTACAATCCGCCCTTCGCGGCGATGGTGGTGGACGCCAAGACGGGCAAGACCCTGCACGCGGTGAACGAGGACGCCCTGCGTCACCCGGCCTCCATCACCAAGGTGATGACGCTCTACATGCTGTTCGAGCAGATGGAGCGCGGCAAGTTCGCCCTCGATTCCGACCTGTCGATCTCGGCTCACGCCGCCGCGCAGGCCCCCTCGAAGCTCGGCCTGCGCCCTGGCCAGACCATCTCCGTCGAGGACGCGATCAAGGCCATCGTCACCAAGTCGGCCAACGACGTGGCCTGCGCCATCGGCGAGAACATCGCCGGCTCCGAGGAGCGCTTCGCGCAGATGATGACCGCCAAGGCGCGGGCGCTGGGCATGAGCCGCACCCACTACGCCAACGCCTCGGGCCTGCCCGATCCGGACCAGCTCACCACCGCCCGCGACCTGACGATTCTGGCCCGGGCGATCCAAGACCGGTTTCCGCACTACTACCGCTACTTCCAGACCCGCTCCTTCGCCTTCCGCGGCCGGGTCATCGGCAACCACAACCGCCTGCTCGGCAATGTCGAAGGCGTGGACGGGATCAAGACCGGCTACACCCGCGATTCCGGCTTCAACCTGATGACGGCGGCGAAGTCCGACGGGCACCAGATCGTCGCCATCGTGCTGGGCGGCAAGTCGGGCGGCAGCCGCGACGCCATCATGGCCCAGCTCGTCCGGGCGAACCTGCCGAAGGCCTATGCCGGCGCCCGCATCGCCCCCCCGGTCACCGAGGTGGCCGAGCGCGCCCGTCCAGCCGTCGTCGCCGACGGCATCTCCCGCACCCGCACCCAGGTCGCCTCGGCGGAGGACGACGACGTGGAGACCACGAACTCCACGGGCGAGCCCCTCGACATCTCCCCCGCCCGCACCACCACCCCCGGCAACGGCCTGCGCGCGGCGTCCCCCGCCCTGCCGAAATCGGCCCAGGCCTATGCGGAGCAGCCGAGCCAGCCCGCCTTCCCGAGCCTCGGCAAGATCGCGGCCCGCATCTCCTCCAACGAGCGGGACGAGCCGCCGAAGGCCCTGTCCGGCCCGAAGGTGACGCCCACCGCCTGGGTGATCCAGCTTGGCGCCATGGACGACGAGGACAAGGCCCGCTCCATGCTGAGCCAGGCGCGGGCGAAGGTCGGCGGCTCGCTCTCCAAGGCGGCCCCCTACACGGTGAAGGTCGAGCACGGCGGGGCGACCCTGTACCGGGCCCGCTTCTCCGGCTTCTCGGAACAGGAATCGGCGCAGGATGCCTGCACCGCCCTGAAGCGCAGCGGCTACAGCTGCTTCGCCACGCGGAGCTGATCCGCTCGGGATTCAAGCGAGATCCGGGCGCCGCGAGAGAACGCCCGGCTGTGTGACGCGTACGACGTAACCCGTACCTGGCAACGCGCGTGGAGTTCAGCGATGTCGGTTCAGAAGTCGATCCCGGGCCGCGTTGAGGCGCGCCGCCCCCTCGGCGCTGCCTCCCTGGTCGGGGTGGGCGCGCTTCATGAGCGTCCGGTGGGCCGTCCGGATCTCCTCAGTGGCCGCCCCGCGCTGAAGCCCCAGGATCTGGTACGCCTCCTCCTGCGTCATCGCCCCTGGCTTCGCCGGGCCGCCCGCCCACGGGTCGCGATCACGCTCAGCGTCTACACGCCAGCCGGGCGCCCGGCGGTCGAGATAAGCCTCTAGCAGCGCCGCACCCTGCGGGTCCTCCGACAGGCACAGGGCGCGCAGGGCCAGCAGGGCGGGCCGGTCGAGGCGGTCGAGCATCGCCCCCGCCATCGGGCCCGACCGGACCCGGCCGCCGTCCGGCGCGCCCTCGGCCGTGAGCGTCATCGCGATCAGGCGCGTGCGCACGACCCGCGTGAGCGGGACCCGCGACGGGACGAGAGAGCGCAGGCGCCGGCCGACGCCCACCGGTCCTTCCAGTGCCCAGAGCCCGCCGAGGCCGAGCAGGGCGGCGAGGATCAGGTTGCCGTGGAGCATCATCCCGGCGGCGAGTGCCACGGCGGCCCAGCCCGCGATCCGGTGCCGGGGAAGGGCGGCGGCGATGCGCGCGAGACCTCCCGGCGTCTTCGAGAGCCACCACAGGGCGAAGCAGACGGCCAGTCCCAGGGCGAGGACCATCAGCGGCGCGCGCCGAACTCGGCGGCGGCCCGCCCGCCGATCCGCACCGTCGTCCCGTTTCCGAGATCCACGAACCCGTCGCGCCGTCCCCCGGCCGCCGGACGATCGCGCCCCGCGCAGCCCGGCTGCGGCGGCAGGTGAACGCCCTCGGGCAGGTCGTCCGGGCAGAGGGACGGCCGGGGACGCTCCGCCGCCGGGGGTGAGGTCGTGAGGGCGGCCGAGGTGGCGGCGCAGGCCAGGGCCACCGCGAGGACCGGGGCGGGGAGGCGGATCATTGGCGGTTCTCCGCGACATCCGTGGTGCCGACGCGGACGCGCCGCATCTGGCCGTTGCGCAGGATCCCGAGTTCGACGCTGGCGCCGACTCCGGCCTGGGCGATGGCGGCGGTGAAATCGGCGAGCCGGTGGACGTCCTGCCCGTCCACCGAGACGATGATGTCGCCGATGGCCCCGGTCTGCGGATCGACGCCGCGCAGGCCCGCTTGGCCGGCGGGCGATCCCCGCAGGACGCGCAGGATCACCACGCCGTCGATCCCGAGACGGGCGGCGGTCGCCTCCTGGCCGGCGATGATGCCGATGCCGGGGTTGCGCATCCGCCCCGCCCGGATCAGCTCGGGCACGACCCGGTTCACCACATCGACGGGGATGGCGAAGCCGATCCCCGCGCTCGCGCCGGACGGCGAGACGATGGCCGTGTTCACGCCGATCAGGCGGCCGGCGGAATCGAGCAGCGGCCCGCCGGAATTGCCGGGATTGATGGCGGCGTCCGTCTGGATCACCCCGGAGATCTCCCGCCCCTCGCTCGTCGGCATCCGGCGGCGGACGGCGCTGATCACGCCCGTGGTCAGGGTGTGGTCGAGGCCGAAGGGGTTTCCGATGGCAAAGGTGGACTGGCCGACCTTCAGGTCCGCCGAGGTGCCGATCGCCAAGGGGGGCGGCAGGTGCGCGGTACGCCCGAGGCGCAGGACGGCGAGGTCGTAGGAGGGGGCCATGCCGACGAGGGTCGCGGGCACCACGTCCCCCGAACTGAGGCGCACCGAAACCGAGCCGCCCGATTGCGCGGCGGCCTGCACCACGTGGGTGTTCGTCACGACGTGCCCGGCGCCGTCCCAGACGAAGCCCGTGCCGGTCTGCGTGCCGCCGTTGCCGCCGCCTTCGCCCTCACCCTCGTTCTCGATATCGAGGAGGCCGCGATCCTGTGCCGCAGCCTGGGCGAAGACGTGCACCACCGAGGGGCTCGCCCTCTCGAACAGGGCGATGGTCGACTTCTCCGACTCCGCGAGATCGCCCCGGGCCGCCACGAGCCGGGGGCCCTGCGCCGAGTAGAACAGGGGGGTGAGGTACGGCTGGGCCACGGCGAGCGCGAGCAGCAGCAGGAGGACGGCCCAAACGATGCGCCGCGTGCGGTCCGGCACAGGGATCTCCGGGATCGGGGGGTAGGGAAGCCGCTTACGGCCACGTCTTAAGTGCGCGTTCAGGTTCGAAGCGTCAACAAGAGGCCACGCACCGGGTTACATCCGCTCCTATAGCGGCGCCGGCGCAGCTAACGGAATGGTCATGTTTCGGGTGTGACAATCATCGCAAGTGCAGAAGGCGGATCGAGCCACCAATTCCAGTTGTGATCGTCACCGACGGCCACATCTTCGCCCCGAAGGCGGAGGGCACCTGGAACGGCGCGCCAATTGATCTCAAAGCTGCCGCAGAGAAGCTTGTATTCGAAGCTAGGTATTCGCCGCAGCCCCGGCCGGGTCCGCGGCGGGCTAGCGTCTGACAACCACTCAAGGTTTACGGAAGAAAGAGAAGAGGACCATGGAAACCGAAGCCCTCGAACGGCCCGCCGATCTGACGATCTGGCGCACGGCCCCGGCGAGCGCCCCGCTCGCGCAGCCCGAGCGGTACGGCACCCTGCGCGAGGCCATCGCCGCCGCCGCGGGCGCCCTTCGCGACCCTGCCAAGCAGCCCTGGATCATCACCGAGGAGGGCGAGATCCTCTCCCCGAACTGGATCCGGACGTATCTGAACTGACCTTTCGAAGGGAGCGCACCGCGCTCCCTTTTTTTCGAATTCGCGCCGCGCTCCTTGCAGGCCAACCCCGTCATTGCGAGCGTAGCGAAGCAATGACGGAGAGGGTTGGGTCGCGACGGCGGGTCACGGCAAAGCCGCGCCCTCTGTGCATCACGAGGAAAGCGGGGATCGCTATTCCGCCGCGTCCCGCCGGCGGAACCCCTCGATCCCCCGGTGGTCGGGGTTGATGGCGTGCAGCGCCCGGCGCGCCGCCTCCAGCGGATGCTCGGATTCGATCCTGACCGATGACAGGTCCGGACTTTTGTAGACCGTGACGATGGTGTCCATCACCTCGGTGAGCGTGGTGCGCTTGTCCTCGGGCGCGGCGATCAGCAACTGCAGGCCCCAGGCGCGGTAAAGGTCGACCAGGGCCTGGCTGTTGCGCACGTCGAGCTTCGAGAACGCCTCGTCCAGCAGGCACAGCCCAAGCCCCGGATGCTCCGCCCCCGGCCGGTCGCCGGGGTAGTAGGCGCTGGCCAGCGAGGCCGCGATGGCGACGTAGAACGGCGCCTGCGCCTCGCCGCCGGAGCCGCGCAGGGCGCGGGCGGACATGGTGGTGCGGTTGCCCGCCTTGTCCTTCATCCCGATCTCGTAGACGAAGTAGTTGCGGTAGTCGGCGAGCCGGCTCGCATCCTCCTCGCCCGCGATGAGGGCGGTGATCTCGGCGAGCGCCGAGGCCATGGAGCCCTCGACCTCACCCGACAGCAGCGCCTGGGCCGCCTCCGGCGAGCGCGCGGCCTCGACGGCCAGGGCGTGGACCGCCGCGTAGCGCCGGTCCACCGCTGCCTCGAAGGCGTAGGTCTGGCCGGTGAAGGAGCGAGCGGACAGCCGCTCGTTGAGGGCCGCGAGGCGGGTATGGACCCGTTCGAACCGGTCCGCGAGGCGGGCCAAGAGGTCCTCGGTCATAAGGCGGCGCATCTCGGCCTCGGCGCGGGCGGCCTGATCGCGGTAGCGGCGCAGCTCGTGGCCCTCCACCGCCTCGTACTCGCGCTTCACCCAGGCATAGCCCTCGATGGCCGCGACATCGCCGGCGCGGAGCGGGTTCTCGATCCGCCATGTCGCGCAGGCCTCGGCCAACTCCCGCTCGGCCATGCGGCCGTGGGAGCGGGCCGCGTCCGCCGCCTCGCGGGCCAGCGTCCGCTCCGAGGCGGCGAGCGCCCCGGCGGCCTTGGCGTCCAGCCCCGCCAGCGCCCGCCGGGCGGCGACGATGACCGCCGGGTCGAACACCTCCATCCGGGCCACCCGGACCCGGGCGGCATCGCCCCCCTGGCACTGGCGCAATGCCGCCCGCCGCGCGGCGAAGGCGGCGCGGGCCGCCTCGCGGACGGTGCCGAGCCGGGCGCCCAAGGCCGCCTCGTCGGCGAGCAGCCGGTCAAGCTTCGGCTCCAGCTCCTCCGAGAGTTCACGCAGGTAGGCGACGCGCTCGGCGTTCAGCGCCGCGATCTCGGCGTCGAGCCCCGCCGTGTCGCGCTTCTCGATCTCGGCCCGCTCGGTGGTGAGGGAGCGGCGGCGGCCCTCCAGCCCGTCGAGTTCGCCGCGCAAGGCATCCACATCGTCGAGGCCGCGCTCGATCCGCGCCCGGATGGTGGCCGCCGTGCGGGCCGCCTCGCGCAAGACCGCCGCCTCGCCGCGCAGCCGCCGGGCCTCGGCGGCGGCGGTCTCGTGCAGGCGGCGGCTCTCCGGCGTCGGCCCGCGATGGCCGCGGGTCATCATCAGATCGACGCCCCGCGTGACGGAATAGGCCATCCCGGCGGTGGTGCGGCCGCTCGGCGCCACGGCGCGGGAAAGGTGGGCGAGTTCCGCATCGTTGCGGGCGAGGTCGTAGCCGCCGATCCGCACGCCGAGGAAGGCGCGGGCATGGGGATCGTCCGTGGCGATCACCGACATCGCGCCGTCGTCGTCGTAGCGGGCGCGCTGGCGGGCGGTGTCGGTGGTCTTGACGAGGATGCAGCGGTGGAAGCGGTCCCGTCCCGCCTGGAGGACGGAGAAGGCGTCCTCCAGCCGGTTCGGCTCCACGATCAGCGCCTCCCGGGCGCGGCCGAGCAGGGCTTCCAGGGCCGGCCCCCAGGTCGGGTCGGTGATCTCGGCGCATTCGCAGATTGCGACCGAGTCGATCCCCTTGCGATCGAGTTCGGCGCGGAAGGCCAGGGTGTCGGAGGCGAGCCGCACGCCGGTGCCGGCGCCGGGACGGGGTGCGGTCCGCTCGGCCTCGGCCTCGGCGCTGCGGGCCTTCAACGCCGCGTCCTCCGCCGCCCGCTCCAGCGCCTCGTCGAAGGGAGTCAGCCGGGACAGGCCCTCGACCAGTTCGGCGAGCGCGCCGTCGGTCCTCAGGATGTCGGCGGGGGGCGACTCCTTGCGGAGGGCCGCCCGGGCGCAGGCTTCGGCGAGCCGCGCGGCCTGCGGCGCCACGGGCCGCAGCACCGGCACCACCGCCTGGAGCCGCGCCATCTGTCCGACGAGGCCGACGAGGTCCGCGACGCGGGCGGCGAATTCCTTCCGGTCCCGGTCCAGCATGGAGAGGCCGAGATCGGCGGCGGCGAGGCGGTCGCCCACTGCGCTGCCGGCCTTCAGCGCCTTCTTCTCCGCGATCTCCCGGTCGATGTCGCGGACGAAGCCCCGGCTGTCGGAGACCCGCTCGCGGGCAAGGCGCAGGGTGTCGGACCCCTCCCGTAGGCGGGCGCGGACGGCGGCGAGGTCGAGGCTGCGGCGGCGTAACTCGGCGATGGCGCCCTTCAGCTCGTGCTCCGAGGCGGCGACCACCGCCTCGCCCCAGGAGTCGTAGCGGTCCCGCAGGCGCTTCAGGCGGATGAGCCGGGTTTCGAGTTCGCCCAGCGTGTCGAGGAGCGACTTCCAGGTGGCGATGGACTGGCGCACCCGGTCGACGTTCAGGGGCTCGGGGTCGAGGACGAAGGCCCGCACGAAGGCGCTGGTGTCGAAGATCGGCTTGAAGGCGACGGCGTTGGCGAAGCTGCGCAGGAAGTGGCGCGGCTCCGGCGGCGGCGCGCCCTCGCGCAGGGCCGAGAGCAGGTCGGCGGTGAAGCGCTCGCCAGAGGTGCGGTACTCCGTGAAGCTCTCGGCCTTGGCCTTCAGGTCGGCGGCGATCTCCGACCACGGGGCGGTGAAGGTCCCCGTATCGGTGGTGCGGGCGTAGTCGGCGATGGCGAAGCGGTGGCCGATGGCGATGAAGCGGGAGAGGACCGTTTCCTTGGCTTCCTCCGCCCGCGCCGCGAGGGCGAGGCCCGCCGTCACCACCCGGCCGGAGGAGGGGTTCTCGAAGGTCAGGGCGAGGATCGTCTCGCAGGCTTCCCGCGTCGGACGCCCGCCCTCGGCAGGGTCGCTGATCCAGCCGAGGCAATAGTCCCGCACCGTCCGCGCGCTGCGCCCCGAGGCCGAGGCGTTCAGCGCCAGCCGGCTCGCGTTGTTGCCCGCGAGCACCGTGCCCACCGCATCGAAGATCGTGGACTTGCCCGCGCCCGTCGGACCGACCAGCGCCGCCGCGCCGCGGATGCGGATCTGCTCGCGGCGGATCAGGTACCAGTTCGAGATCGCGATGTCGGTCAGTAGGTACAAGGGATGCAGTCCGCCCGCCGGCTTCGGGAGCCGGAGGAGTTGGCCGGACTCTGGCCGCGACGCAAGGGGAGGCATTTTTTCGGGAGGTACTCGACTCACAAGGCGCTCATTCGCACGACGCTCTGACTCCCCCTTGTGGGGAGGGTCGGGGTGGGGGTGGTTCCGAACCGAGCGAGGCGGTGCCTTCTGAACCTCCCCGACCCCCGACCCCTCCCCACAAGGGGGAGGGGGACTGCGCGCACCTCACCCCCGCGCATCGGCCCAACCCCGCAGCCGCTCCATCCAGGCGTCGGAGGCCAGCACGGCGAGGCCCGGCAGAAGGGCCAGCGGCGTGACCCGCTCGATCCGGTCGCGCTCACCGAGCTTGAGGCCGCCCCGGCGGGCGACGAGGCGGAGGATCTCGCCGAGGCGCGCCTCCTCCGGCGGGTCGTTGCGGGCGGCGGTGCGGATCTTTTCCACGATCTCGTCCGTGGTGCATTCGACGATGCCGTCCGTGCCGACACGGGCGTCCCGCAGCCCCTCCTCGTAGAGCAGACGCAGGGCAAGCAGCACCAGGGTCTCGTCCTTGCGTAGGCGCTCGCCCGCCATGTCGTAGCGCGGCGCGTCCGGGGCAGGGCCGAGGGACACCATCTGGTCCCGGTGGGCAATCGTCATGCCGTAGCCGAGGCAGGCGAAGTAATCCGTGAAGAACGGCGCGTAATGCCTTGCCAGCTCGTAGGTTCGGCCGATGCCGGGCGTGTCGGCGTAGATCACCTGCGCTTTGAGCATCACTTGAAGAGACCGGATCAACTCCTCGGCGTCCGGGGCGCGGCTGCCGGGGGGCGGGGGCTCGTCGCCGTCGATGATGGCGCGGAAGGGCTCAAGCATGGGACGATCCTCGGTCCCGGCGCTCCACCACGAAATCGGGACAGTCGAGCCAGCCGTTGGTCAGCCGTTCGGTGAGGTGGGTGACGGCGTAGTCGCGCGCGAGTTGGCCCTCGAACAGGAGGTCGATCTCCCGCAGGCGCTGGAACACCACGAACTCATCCACGTCGGCGATGGCGAGGCCCGATCCCCGGAGCGGAGCGCCTCCGGCGAGGCGATCCTCCACGAAGTCGCGCATCCGCTCCGGCGTCACCGTCACCCGGCGGCGGAAGTCGGCCTTGGCGGCGGCGAAGGCATCCACCGCCGGGTCGAGGTCGAGGTCGGGCAGGGCCTCGATGACGATCTCGAGCTTGCGCGTCCGTGGCGTCTGAAGATGCGGCTCGCCGATGGGCGGGCGCAGGAGAGAGAGGTCGGCGGCCACGTCGGGGGCCTCGTCCGCCTCGCCCACCGCCTGGAGGAGGGCGGCGATGCGCTCGGTGGTGCCGGGATCGGGTGCCTCGGCGTAGCGCAGGGTCGCGCCGATCCGCCGCTCCAGCCGGGCCACCACCGCATCGACGGCATCGAGGTGGGTGTCGACGCCCTCGAACACCGTGAGGATCTGGGAGAGGTCGGCCCGTACGGTGCGTTCGCCCGCCACGAGGTCGGCGGCCCGGCCCTCGCGCACCGCCCCCTCGGCGAGCGCGCGCACGCCGAGGGCGTCTCCGAGCGCCCGGTGGGCGAGACGCACGACGCTGGCGCGGAAGCGGAACGGGTTGAAGCGGGTGTGGAGCGTCCGGTAATCGCGGATCAGGTGCCGCTCCACGAACTCCTCGAAGAACAGGCGGAAGGAAGCCGCCCGGTCGGGTTCGCGCAGGATGCGCTCCTCGACCTTGCGCATTCCCGCCGCCAACCCGCGGACATGGGCGAGGAACCCGTCCGCCGCGCGGGCGGCGTTGGCGAGCGACTCGGAGCGGTTGGCGGGGTCGGCGAGCGCGCTTTCCAGGCCGCCGAGCACGTCGAGCACCGCGCCGCCGTAGGAGCGGGTCTCGCCGCGCTCCAGGCGGGACAACTCTTCGAGGAGGAGGCGCGCCTCCGGGTCGAATTCGACCACGGGGACGTAGCGCTCCCGGCGCTCGATCAGCCAGCCGGTCTCGACGAGGCGGCGGTAGGGCACCGCCCGGCGCTCCACCGGGTCCGGCGGCACCGGCTCGTCGCCGTGGACCTCGGGCTCCGTCCAGCCGGCGGCGAAGTCGCCGATTTCGGCCAGGAGCTCGGCTTTACGAACCGGCTCGGCGCCGAGCACCCTGCGGTGAAGGTGCAGCAGCAAGGCGGCGTTGAAGGCGCGGCTCGGCGAGGCGAGCGGCCGGAAGAGATCGTCGGAGAGCTGCGCGAACAGCATGGGAAAACGGGCCCCGGTTGTCCGCGCAGCCGGTCGTCTTACTTCGCGCCGATCACTTGGCGCCGAGGAGCTCGACGTCGAAGATCAGGGTCGCGTTCGGCGGAATCACGCCGCCGGCGCCGCGGGCGCCGTAGCCGAGCTGCGGCGGGATGATGAGGGTGCGGCGGCCGCCCGTCTTCATCGACATCACGCCCTCGTCCCAGCCCTGGATCACCTGGCCGGCGCCGATGGTGAAGGAGAAGGGCTGGTTGCGGTCGCGGGACGAATCGAACTTCTTGCCCTTCTTGCCGCCCTCATCGAGCCAGCCGGTGTACTGGACGGTCACCTGCTGCCCGGCCTTGGGCGCGGGGCCGGTGCCCACGACCTCGTCCTGGTACTTGAGCCCGGAGGGCGTGGTGACGGTCTCGGCGGCGTTGGCGGATGCGGTCATGGCGATCAGTGCGGCTCCGGCGAGGATGGACAGGCGGGGCATGGTCTCTCCCTGAGCCGGCGTCGCTGCGCCGGCTGTCGGGGGGCTTCTAGGGGAGGGGATGCGCCCGCGCAAATCCCGTCGCCCTGCTCATCGTCATTGCGAGCGCGAGCCTCGACGATTCCAGCCGTCGCCTGGGGACGAGCCTCGATCCTTCAGCCAGCGTTCAACCGGCGCTTCCTAGCTTGAGCGTGCGCCTCGATCGCGGGGCGTTCCCAGCGGACGATCCCCTCCATGCTCGCCATCCGGGCCTTCCCCGCCCTCGTCCCGCCCAGCCCCGCTTCGGAGACACCGCGTCACCCGATCCTGGCGAGCATCATGCCGGCGCTGGACACCGCCTTCGGCCTCGAACCCGCCGTGCTGTTCCCCCCCGAGATCGCCGCCTGGGTCGCACGGCTGACCGCCGTGCTCGATGCGGTGGAGGCTTATGCGGAGGTGGAGTTCTTGGAGGCGGCGTGACACCCGCCCGTCATTGCGAGCGCAGCGAAGCACTCCAGGGACGCGGGACGCTTCCGACGGTGGCGCTACTTTGGATTGCTTCGCTGCGCTCGCAATGACGGCTTCGTCGTCAAGATCCGGCGACCATCTCCCCGAACCGCGCCACCAGCCGCCGGGCCACCTCGTCCTTCGCCGCCTTGGGCCAGGATTCCACCGCGCCGTCCCGGCCGATCAGGTGGACGGTGTTGTCCGCCCCTCCCATCACCGCACCCTCGGCGGAGACGTCGTTGGCCACGATGAGGTCGCAGCCCTTCCGGGCGATCTTGGCGCGGGCGTGATCGATCACGGAATCGGTCTCGGCCGCGAAGCCGACCACGAGGCCGGGGCGGCCCTCGCTCCGGTGGGCGATGGTGGCGAGGATGTCGGGGTTCTCGGCCAGCGCGAGGGGCGCGGGGCCGGATCCGTCCTTCTTGATCTTCTTGGTCGTCGCCTCGCTCTCGGGGCGCCAATCCGCGACCGCGGCGGCGAAGATCGCGATGTCGGCGGGCAGCGCGGCCTCGACGGCGGTCAGCATCTCCCGCGCGGTCTCGACGCGCACCACCGCCACCCCCGCCGGATCGGGGAGGGTGACGGGTCCTGAGACCAGCGTCACCACGGCGCCCGCCCGCGCCGCCGCCTCGGCGATGGCGTGGCCCTGGCGGCCGGAGGACCGGTTGGCGAGGTAGCGCACGGGGTCGATGGGCTCGTGCGTCGGACCGGAGGTCACGAGCACCCGCCGCCCTTCGAGGGGCCGGGCCTCCTGCGGCGCGGCGCGCCCCGCGAGGAAGCCGAGGCCGGGCCGCTCGCCCTGGGACTCGTCGAGCATCCGCGCGACGGCCTCGGCAATCTCCACCGGCTCCGCCATACGGCCCGGCCCCGATTCGGGCTCTGCCATGGCTCCGGCATTGGGGCCGACGACGCGAACGCCGTCCCCCTGCAGGGTCGCGAGGTTCCGCTTCGTGGCCGGATGCGCCCACATCTGCACGTTCATTGCCGGGGCGATGAGGATCGGCAGGGTCGTGGCCATCAGGATGGTGCAGGCCAGGTCGGGGGCGTGCCCCCCGGCCATCCGCGCCATCAGGTCGGCGGTGGCGGGGGCGACGACCACCGCATCCGCCTGCCGGGCGAGCTTGATGTGGCCGATCTCGGCTTCGTTCGCCCGGTCGAACAGGTCCGTATGCGCCCGCTCCCCGGCGAGCGCGGCGGCGGCCAGCGGCGTCACGAATTCCTGCGCCCCCGCCGTCAGGACGGGACAGACGCTGGCGCCGCGCTCGCGCAGGCGGCGGATCAGGTCGAGGGACTTGTAGGCGGCGATGCCCCCGCCGATGACGAGGAGGATCCGGCGGCGGGCGAGGGGCTGGCTCATGGCGGCAAGCCTCTGCCCGAGGGAACGGCGACGTCAAGCGGCGCAGGGCGGCCCTGCCGTCAAACCCGCTTTGTCATCTCAGCGCCCGACCGAAAAGGCCCTCGCGCCAACCCCGCCACCCTCATCCTGAGAGCCTGGCCGGAAAGTCAGCCTCTTTCCCCTGCACGACCTCATCCTGAGGTGCCGGAGCGCAGCGGAGGCCTCGAAGGAGGGCTCCAGGGATCGCGGCCCGCTCTGGAACCCTCCTTCGAGGCACCTTCGCGCAGCGGCACTTCAGTGTCTGGCAGGAGGTCCCGGCGGCTCCTGAAGCCCTCCGCGTCTTTGCGAGCGCAGCGAAGCAATCCAGGGCAAAGGGCCGTTTCCGACGGTGGCGCAACCCTGGATTGCTTCGCTGCGCTCGCAAAGACGGAGGTGGGAAGAAGCGATGTCGCCGCCGCCTATGCCGCCACCATTACGCCGGAGGGCTTCAGGCCGCCGAAGCGGCGGTCGCGGGAGGCGAAGTCGGAGACGGCCGCCGCGAGGTCCTGCTCCCCGAAATCGGGCCACATCCGCTCCGTGAAGTGCAACTCGGCATAGGCCGCCTCCCACAGGAGGAAGTCGGAGAGGCGTTTCTCACCGCCGGTTCGGATGAGGAGATCCACCTCCACCGGCGAGCCGTGCATCTCACCGGCCACCAGGGCGCCGAAGCTCTCCCGGGTGGCCTCGCCGCCCGCGAGTTGGCGGGCCGCCGCGATGATCGCGTCCCGCGCGGAATAATCGACGCAGATGCGCAGGTGCAGGCGGCGCCCTTCGGCGGTCGCCGCCTCGGCCGCCTCGATCGCCTCCGGGATGCCGGCGGGCAGCCGGTCCCGGCGGCCGACGACACTGAGGCGGGTGCCGGTGCGGGCGAGGCGCTGGGTCTCGTTGCGGAGGTAGCTGCGCAGCAGGCGCATCAGGCCGCCGACCTCGTCGGCCGGACGCTGCCAGTTGTCGGCGGAGAAGGCGTAGAGCGTCAGCGTGCCGATGCCGAGATCGGGGCAGGCCTCGGCCGTCTTGCGGATCGCCTCGACGCCCCGGCGATGCCCGGCGATGCGGGGCAGGCCGCGCGACGTGGCCCACCGGCCGTTGCCGTCCATGATGATCGCGGCGTGCAGGGCGCGGGCCTCCGCTTCGCTTTGCATCGTAAAGTCTCCGGACGTGACGGCGGCGGGCAAAGGATTAATGAAACCAGATTAACGCTGGCTGATCGCACTCGTGGAATCACACGGGTTTGGTCGCGGGGTCGAGCCCAGGAACAACCGTCTCGCCGAGCGGCCCGGAGGCGCGGGCGGCGTCGCGCACCACCCGCTCCAGGACGGCGAGGTAGCCGAGGAAGCGCTCGCGGCCCACCGGGGTGAGACGGCAGAGGGTTTGCGGCCGGTTCTGGAACACGCCCTTCTCCAAGCTGACGAGGTCCGCCTCGCTGAGAACGGAGAGATGCCGGCTGAGGTTGCCGTCCGTCAGGCCGCAAAGCCGCCGCAGGTCGGGAAAGGGCAGGCCCTTCGGATGCGCCGCCAGGGAGGTGAGCACGCTGAGGCGGGCCCGCTCGTGGATGATGCGGTCCAGCCCCTCGTAGGAGAATCGGCCGGCCGTCCGGTCAGAGATCGCCATCGGATGCTCCGGCGGCACGGTGGATGACGAGGGCGAGGGCGGCCTGGCCGACGACGAAGGGCAGGCCCATCATCCAGGGCGAGAGGGCATGGCTCTCGGCGGCGGCGGCGAGGCCGGTGAGGCCCGTGAGCAGATACCATGCGCCGACGCCCTGCACCGCCCGGGGCAGGATCCGGGAAGAGGCGAACAGGCCGAGGCCCACCATCGCCTGCCACAGGCCGGGCAGCATCCAGATTTCCTCGGGTGCGAAGCGGGCGATGACGAGGCCGAGGCAGGCGCCGGCCCCGGCCGCCGGCAGGAAGCCTTCGATGGCGTTCCACACCATGGCGTCGGCGAGGCCGGAATGGAGGCGCCGCGTCCGGCGCATGGCTTCGACGCCGATCAGCGCGAAGGCGATGAGCGCCGTGGCGATCCAGATGCCGAAGAACAGGCCGGGCCGCTTGTCGAGGTCGCCGATCAGCACGGCCTGTCCCACCGCCGCGGCGAGGGCGATTCCCCCCGTGGCCGCCACCGTGGCCGAGCCGAGCCCACGGAACGCCGTGTCCCGGGCGATCTGCGAACGGATCGCCACGATATCGGCCAGCGCCCTGTCGAGGTCGCGCATCGACTCAACTCCCTGGCGAAGACTTTGCACCGCCAAGTACCGCGCGGACTCTCCGGTCGCAAGGACCCGCCCCGAACCTGGAGTGGTGTTTGTCGCGCGTATTCGGTCGCACGGGGGAGCCCGTCCGGCGGATCGAACGGGCCGCGAAACCGGCGCGCCGATCTTTGCCCGGGCGTGCGGCCGGCCCATATTACCGGTATGCCGACTCCCAAGAAGTCCCGCGCCGCCGCGAAGGCCGACAAGCCGGTCCTCCAGCCCCTCGACGCGCACCTCGCCGAGCTGCTGAACCCCGCCCTGAATCGCGGCCGCCCGAAATCGCCCGATGTCGGCGGCGACCGGCCGGGCAAGCCCCCCGCCAGCAAGGCGTCCGCCAAGCGCAAGCGCACCGGCTTCGCGGATTCCCCGCAGGCGGGCTACACCGTGGGCGAGGCGGCCGAGATCGACCCGAAGCTCGCCCAGGCGCTGGGCCTCGCGGCGCCGGAGGACGGTCCCGCCCCGGCCGGGCTGTCCGACGGGGAGCCCGTCGCCTCGGACGGCGCCTCCGCCACCGTCACGGCGCTGGAAAAGCTGCTCACCGAGGGCAACCCGCTGTTCAAGAACGGCGAGATGTGGCGGCCGCACCGGCCGGACCGGCCGCAGAAGTCGGAGGGCGGCGTCCGCTTCTCCCTGAAATCGGAATTCTCGCCCGCTGGCGACCAGCCCACCGCCATCGCGGAGCTCGTGGCGGGGGTGAAGGCGAACGAGCGCGATCAGGTGCTGCTTGGCGTCACCGGCTCGGGCAAGACATTCACCATGGCCAAGATCATCGAGGAGACGCAGCGCCCGGCGCTGATCCTCGCGCCGAACAAGACGCTGGCGGCGCAGCTCTACGGCGAGTTCAAGGCCTTCTTCCCCGACAACGCCGTGGAGTATTTCGTCTCCTACTACGATTACTACCAGCCGGAGGCCTACGTCCCGCGCTCCGACACGTTCATCGAGAAGGAATCCTCGATCAACGAGCAGATCGACCGGATGCGCCACTCGGCCACCCGCGCCCTGCTGGAGCGGGACGACGTGATCATCGTCGCCTCGGTGTCGTGCATCTACGGTATCGGCTCCGTCGAGACCTATACGGCGATGTCATTCACCGTGAGCCTCAACGAGCGGATCGAGCAGCGCCAGCTCGTGGCCGACCTCGTGGCGCTCCAGTACAAGCGCATCCAGTCGGATTTCGCCCGCGGCACCTTCCGGGTGCGCGGCGATTCGATCGAGCTGTGGCCCGCCCACTTGGAGGATCGCGGCTGGCGGATCGGCCTGTTCGGCGACGAGGTCGAGAGCATCGTCGAGTTCGACCCGCTGACCGGCAAGAAGATCAGCGACCTCAAGTTCGTGAAGGTCTACGCCAACTCGCACTACGTGACGCCGCGCCCGACCCTGCAGCAGGCGATCAAGGGCATCAAGACCGAGTTGAACGGCCGGATCGAGGAGCTGACGAAGATGGGCCGTCTCATCGAGGCGCAGCGCATCGACCAGCGCTGCACCTTCGACATCGAGATGATCGAGGCCACGGGCTCCTGCAACGGCATCGAGAACTATTCCCGCTACCTGACCGGCCGGAAGCCCGGCGAGCCGCCGCCGACCCTGTTCGAGTACCTGCCGGACAACGCCATCGTCTTCACCGACGAGAGCCACGTCACCGTGCCGCAGATCGGCGGCATGTACCGGGGCGACTTCCGCCGCAAGGCGACGCTGGCCGAGTACGGCTTCCGCCTGCCGTCATGCCTCGACAATCGCCCGCTGCGCTTCGAGGAATGGGACGCGATGCGCCCGCAATCGGTCCACGTCTCGGCGACGCCGGGCAAGTGGGAGATGGAGCAGACCGGCGGCGTCTTCGCGGAGCAGGTCATCCGCCCCACCGGCCTCGTGGACCCGGTGATCGAGATCCGCCCCGCCCGCAGCCAGGTGGACGATCTGCTCGGCGAGGTGAAGGCCGTCGCCCAGGCGGGCTACCGCACGCTGGTGACCACGCTGACCAAGCGCATGGCGGAGGACCTCACCGAATACCTGCACGAGAACAGCGTGCGCGTCCGCTACATGCACTCCGACATCGACACGCTGGAGCGAATCGAGATCATCCGCGACCTGCGGCTCGGCGCCTTCGACGTGTTGATCGGCATCAACCTGCTGCGCGAGGGGTTGGACATCCCGGAATGCGCCCTCGTTGCGATCCTCGACGCGGACAAGGAGGGCTTCCTGCGTTCGGAGACATCTTTGGTGCAGACCATCGGCCGCGCCGCCCGCAATGCCGACGCCCGCTGCATCCTCTACGCGGATTCCATCACCGGCTCGATGGAGCGGGCGATGGCCGAGACCGAGCGGCGCCGGACGAAGCAGCTCGCCTACAACGAGGAGCACGGCATCACGCCGCAGAGCGTGAAGCGCGGCATCGCCGACATCCTCAACAGCGTCTACGAGCGCGACCACGTCCAAGTGGATACCGGCCTGGCCAAGGATGCGGTGACGGTCGGGCACAACCTCAAGGCGGTGCTGGCCGACCTCGAGAAGCGGATGCGGGCGGCCGCCGCCGACCTCGACTTCGAGGAGGCCGCCCGCCTGCGCGACGAACTCAAGCGCCTCCAGGCCACGGAACTCCTCGTGGCCGACGACCCCATGGCCCGCCAGGGCGACGTAGAGCGGGAAGCCGGTCGCTACGGTGCGAAGGGCAGCCGGATCAGCAAGCCCGACCTCGACAACATGGGTCCCGGCACCGACCGCGAGATCCCCGTCTGGCAGGAGCGCCCGAAGGCCCGCTCGACGCAGGGCCTCGGCGGCCAGCGCCCCAAATACAAGGGCGGCGGCGGCCGCAAGCGCGGCTAGTCGGGGTGTCCAGAGGACGAGCCCTCCGGCGGGTGCAGGGCGCCGCCCTGCACTCCCAGGGGCCTTGCCCCTGGACCCCACCAAAGGACTTGTCCTTTGGGATCCATTCATTTGGAGCACACAGCGTTCATGAGCGAGCCTAAGCCCGAACTCGATGCCGAGACCCTCGCCTTCGCCGGGCGGGTTTTCCAGTTCGCGCGGATGGGTCACGCCGGGGAATTGGCGGAACTCTTCGCCCAGGGGTTGCCCGCCAACCTGCGCAACGACAAGGGCGACAGCCTGCTGATGCTCGCAGCCTACAACGGTCAGGCGGAGACCACCCGCGTCATCCTCGACGCCGGGGGCGATCCCGAACTCGCCAACGACCGCGGGCAGACTCCGCTGGCCGGCGCGGCCTTCAAGGGCGACATCGCCATCGCCACGCTTCTCCTCGACCACGGGGCCAAGGTCGACGGCATCGGCGACGGCACGCGCACGGCCCTCATGACGGCAGCCATGTTCGACCGCACGGACATGGTGGACCTCCTGCTCTCTCACGGCGCCGACCCGGACTTCGCGGACGCCTCCGGCAAGACAGCCGCCGACATGGCCCGCGCCATGGGCGCCCAGGCGACGCCGGGGCAGCTGGATCGGGCGGCGCGGAAGAACGAATAACACCGCTTTCGCACCCTCCACCGTCATTGCGAGCGCAGCGAAGCGATGACGGCCCGGATTGCCCTTGCCGTCACGGGTCCGTGCCCGAGTTGAACCGGCGACGGCCAACAAGGGGAAACGCGGTGTCGAAGCTCACGGGACTGACGGGGGCGCTGCTTGCCCTGGCGACGCCGGCCCTCGCTGCCGAGACCGACTGGCCGGCCTTCGGGCACGACCACAGCAACCGCAATGCCTCCGACCTGACCCAGATCGACCGGAGCAATGTCGGCCAGCTCGCCCCCGCCTGGATCTTCCAGACCGGCGTGACGGGCTATTTCCAGGCGCAGCCGGTGATGGTGGAGGGCGTGATGTACCTCTCGACCACGCAGAACCACGTCGCCGCCCTCGATGCCAAGACCGGCAAGGTGCTGTGGACCTACCTGCACAAGCCGCGCACCGACAAGATCTTCGGACCGCCCTCGAACCGGGGCGTCGCGGTGTCGGACGGCCTCGTCTACGAAGCGACCATGGACGGGCGGATCGTCGCCCTCGATGCCAAGACCGGCAAGCTCGCCTGGGACAAGGAGGCCGTGCGGCCGGAGGAGGGCGAGACCGAGACCGCCTCGGGCCTCGCGGACACGCTGGGCGGCAAGCCGGTGCAGGGGTCGAGCCGCCTGGGCTTCAAGATGCCGCCGCTCGTCGCCGAGGGCCTCGTGATCGTCGGCGTGACCGGCGCCGGCTACGGCCTGCACGTCGAGGACCCGACGGGCGGGCTCGATGGCGGGGCGGTGGTCGGCATCGAAGGGGGCTACGGACGCCGGGGCTGGCTCGCCGCCTACGACGCCAAGACCGGCGAGGAGCGCTGGCGCTGGTACGTCACCCCGTCCGAGGGCTGGGAGGGCAAGTTCTCGGAGGCGACCCCCGACGGCGAGGCGCTACACCGGGACATCGCGGCGGAGAAGGCCGCCGCCCCGCAGAACCGCGACGCGTGGCGGGTCGGCGGCGGCTCCCTCTGGATGACGCCGGCCTACGACCCGACCCTGGGGCTGATCTACCTCGGCACCGGCAACCCGGCCCCGCAGAATTTCGGCGCGAGCCGACCCGGCGACAACCTGTACACCATGTGCCTCGTCGCCCTCGACGTGCACACGGGAAAGCTCCGCTGGTACTATCAGCAGGTCCCGCACGACGAGTGGGGCTACGACGTGGCCGCGCCGCCCTTCCTGCTCGACGGGCCGAACGGCACCAAGGCCGTTGCCTCGGCGAGCAAGACCGGCTGGATCTACGTCCACGACCGGGCGACCGGCGCGCTGCTCACGCGGTCGGAGCCGCTTCTGGCGCAGAAGAACCTGTTCCAGCCCCCGAGCGCCGAGGGCACGGTGGTGGCGCCCGGTCCCCTCGGGGCCGTCTCCTGGCCGCCCACCGCCTATGACGGTCATCTCGCCTACGTGCAGGTCCGCCACGGGGCCACGACCTACACGGTGAAATCGGTGCCCGCTGGGCCGGGCCGCCCGGAGATCCGCTTCACCGAGACGGGCACGGCCAAGGGCGAGCCTTCCTTCAGCACCCTCACCGCCGTCGATCTGAACGGCGGCGGCAGGATCGCGTGGTCCGTGCGCGCCGGGAGCCGCCTGTCGGGCGGGACGCTCGCCACCGCGGGCGGGCTCGTCTTCTCAGGCGAGGAGGACGGCCATCTCGACGCCCACGATTCCGCGACGGGCAAGCTCCTGTGGCGGTTCCAGTGCGGCGCCGGAATCAGCGGCCCGGCGATGACCTATGCCATCGACGGACGCCAGTACGTGGCGGTGGCAGCGGGCGGCGCCTCCTACACGCAGGCGGCGGGCTTCGGCACGGGCGATGCCCTCGTCGTCTTCGCCCTCCCTCAGTGAGGGATCGGTTCATCATCCTTGCCGCGTCGCCCTGAGCCGAAGCGGCCTCCACGTCGGCGGAGACTGCGCTACGCCGCCATCGGCTCCGCTGCCCGCCGGGGCGCCCGGCCCATGATCCAGCGCCGGGCCGGCTCCTCGACCAGAAGGTGGACGAGGGTCGCCGCCGCGAGGCTGGCCGCTCCGTTCAGGGTCACGGCGGTCCAGGGATGCGCCGCGAGCCAGCCGTGCAGCACCACCCGGTCGGCGGTGTTGATCATCGCGAAGACGGGGATGTGCAGAAGGTAGAAGGCGAAGGAGACCTTGCCGAGGAAGATCATCGGCGCGGCGCAGAGCGGCCCCGTCCGCATCGCCGCGCAGGCGAGGATCAGCGGCGCCCAGACCAACACCGTCAGGCCGTCGTGCAGGACAGGCTCCGGGACGAACACGGCGGCCGCCACGATCAGCACGCCGCAGGCCAGCGCCGCGAAGAGCAGCGCGCCGACGGACCACTCCTCGCGCTCGTAAACCACGCAGAGCAGCAGGCCCGCCACGAAGGTCGGCAGATGGAAAAGCGGGAAGTACTTGATGAACTCGGCGAGGAAGACCGGCCCGAGCCCGCCCGGCTCCGGCCCGATCAGCGAGACGCCGCCGCCATAGGCCGCCCAGGCGACAGAGAGCAGTCCCGCGCCCAGCATCCAGGCGAGCGCCGTCACCACCGCCACGGCGGCGGGGCGGCGCAGGACGAGGGGCAGCAGGAATGGGAACACGGCGTAGAAAAACACCTCCACCGAGACCGACCAGCTCGGGCAGTTGAGGGAGCAGGCGGCGCCGGGGACCCAGGCGTGCAGGCCGAGCGGCGCCAGGACCAGGCCGGAGTGCATCAGCGACTTCAGCGGCTCGGGCTGCACCGACGACCAGTTGAGCAGCCACGGGATGTGGATCACCAGCGACAGCAGCAGGGTCGGGTAGATCCGCGCGAATCGCGCCCGGTAGAACAGGCCGCGCCGGCCGGGGGTCGAGAGGTCGGCCCGGCGGTAGTTGTAGGCGAGGATGAAGCCCGAGAGCAGGAAGAAGAACGTGACCCCGGTATAGCCCAGCGGCACGACGTAGGGCTCGTGCGTCTTGGGGAAGTAGATCGGCGCGTAGTGGTAGATCGCGACGTAGGCCGCCGCCACGAAGCGCAGCGAGGTCAGGGCCGGAAGGGCATCGACCTTCGGATGGGCGGCGACCGCGGGGGTCGAGCGGGGATCGGGCATCGGAGGACAGGTCCGGCGGGGCACGACCGCCACGGGACGGGCGTTCCGCGCGAATCGATGGATTCGAGTTTGCGGTACGGTATCCGCCGCGCCCTAACAGGATCCTGCGTGACTTCCGTCATTGCGAGCGCAGCGAAGCGATCCAGGGCAGCGGGACACGTTCGAACGGCGCGGATCCCCGGATTGCTTCGCTGCGCTCGCCATGACGACGGCGGAAACGGGGGTGAGGATCACACCACGACCGGCCGCACGCGCAGCAACCGGAGTCCGGCGATCGACATCACGATCATGCTGAAGGCCGGCGTGTTGGGGTTGAACAGGATCGTCTCGAAGGAGGCGGAGAGCAGCACGAGCTGCCAGAGGCGCAGAAACAACTCGCCGGACGCATCCGTGCGCCCGTCCCGGGCGCGGGCGAGGTAATCCCGCAGGGGCATCACGATGAAGACGAGGAGGGTGATGGCGAAGCCCGGCAGGCCCATCGCGATGGCGGAGTCGAGGAAGGAGTTGTGCGCCTGGGTCGCCGTCTGCACCCAGTTCGAATCGGGATCGACCACGGAGCCATAGACGGTGCGCTCCGTCAGCCAGAAGGCGCCGAAGCCGAAGCCGGTAAGCGGCTTCTGGGCGATGTGATCGATGGCGAAGGCCCAGATCTCGTTGCGGGCGGTGAAGGTCGCGTCGGTCATCACCATGTCGAGCACCGCCCGGACGGGCGGGAACAGGATCGACCCGATGGTCGCGGTCATCATCAGGAGGACCGGCCCGGTGAGCAGCACGATCCGCACCGCGCGCAGGCGAATGAGACCGCAGAGCCATGTCAGGCCGAGCACCATGGCCAGGGTGAATAGCGGCGTCTTCGACCCGCTGCCCACGAGGAAGACCGCCGCCGCCGCCGACATCGTCCAGCCGAGCCAGCGGTCGCGGACCGCGCCGACGAAGAGACCGAGGATGACGATGATCGTCATCGCCATGCCGGCCTCGTTCTTGTGCGGGAAGATCCCGCGCCACAACCCGTTGTGATTGATCTCGCCGGTCAGGTCGTAGGCCGAGTGCATGGTCAGGTTCGGCACGAGGACGAGGCCGAGATAGCTCGCGGCGAGGATCGTCCCTCCCGCCATGGCGAAGGCGTCGGCGAGCTGGCGGGCGCTGCGGGCGACGAGGATCAGGCTGACGGACAGGAACGCGGCGATGCCGAACAGCGCGAGGCGCCGCAGGGAGAGCATCGGGTCCGAGGAGATCAGCGAGGTGATCAGCAACCAGCCGCCGAAGATCACCACCGGCCGGCTCGCCAGGGGCTTCAGGCGGTCAAGCCCGAGATGGAGCACCATCGGCAGACCCGCGAGCAGCATGGAGCCGAACAGCAACTGCGTCGCGAGGCTGCCGCCCTCGAAGGCCTCGAGGGGCGTCGGGTCGCTCAGGTCCACGAACCATGCATGGTTGAGGAGCGCCACGAGGACGAAGGTGAGGTAGGAGAGCCGGGCGAAATCGGGCAGGTCGCGGACCGGGCGGACGATCCGTTCCCCCTCCGCGGCGGCGGGCATGTCGGTCAGCGTGCGCACGGGTCCGCTCGCGGTGGCGCATTCTCCGGCGCGGCGGAGCCATCTCGAAAGACCGGCCCGGCGGGGGAGGATGCGAAAAGGAACGATCCGGCCGGCGAAGCCCTCCGTCGACCGGCCGCGACCCTAGCCCCCGATGGGGGCGACCGGGCTTAAGACCCCCGCCCGCGCCTCCGGGAATCGCTCGCTATGGTTGAGACTTGACGAACGATCCATCCGGGGATCGCATCGTCACCTGCGTGCGCCCCGCCGCCTGGCGCATCAGGAAGGCGGACATCTCCGCGAGTTCCGGCGCCTTGGAGCGGAAGGTGACCGAGAGGGCCAGCAGCGTGTCGCGGTGGTCGAGGTCCTTGTAGACCCGCTCCTGCACGGGGATGTTGGCCGCCCGCAGCCGCTCCGCGAGGCGGGCGGTGTGGCGGGGTTTGACGGTCTTGTCGAGGTCGCCCGTCGCCAGGAAGGCCGGGGGCGACATCGGGCCGACGAAGTTCATCGGCTGCGTCTGCGCGAGGTCCGGCGCCTGCCCGAAGGTCTTGATGGTGGTGTCGGTGTCGAGGGGCAGGAAATCGTAGGGGCCGGAGAGGCCTGCCACCGCGCGGATCACCTTCGGATCGACACCGGCCGCCTCGAGGTAGCGCGGATCGAGGCCGAGCATCACGGCGTTGTAGGCGCCCGCCGAGTGACCGGCGAGGACGACCCGGCGCGGGTCGCCACCGTATTCGGCGATGTTGTCACGGATCCAGGCGATGGCCGCCGCGCCGTCGTTCAGGAAATCGGGGAAACGGGCCTGGGGGTAGAGCCGGTAATCGGGCAGCACGGTCACGAAGCCCTGCGCCGCCAGGGCCTGGCCCACGAAGGCGTAATCGTCCTTCGACCCGCTGTCCCAGGAACCGCCGTAGAAAAACACCAGCACCGGCGCCGGGGCCGGCAGGGAGACCGGCACGTAGACATCGAGGCGCTGGCGCGGCCCGTCGCCGAAGGTGAGGTCCCGGGCGGCGAGGCGCCCGCCGGCATCCCGCGGCCCGATCGCGTCGAACAAGGTGAGCGGCGATGCACGGGAGAAGCCCAGTGCGGCGAGGCACAGGCAGATCAGGCTGGCGAAGGCAGTGATGAGCCGTGTCATTTCCCGTCCGATTGCGCCGTTGCCCGCCATCTACGGTCCCGCTCGGGGCGGAACCATGACGGGCGCGTGGCGCCGTGGAGACAAATTCAGGTTCGCAGCACGATGCAGGCGCCGCCGACGCGCCGGATCTTGCCGCAAAGGGTGTCGGCCGCCTGCCGGCTCTCGGCCGGAATGCGGATCCGGTAGAATGCGCGGGTGCCGCGGTTGCGCAGGCGCGTGCCGATGATCATCGGCCGCACCTCGCCGATCACGCCCGCATAGGAGGCGCGGGCGCGGGAGAAGCTCTGGAGGGCCAGCGACTTCGAGAAGTTGCCCGCGAGCTGGATGCCCCAGGGGGCGGCCGGCCCCTCGGAGGAGCCGAGCGCGAAGCGGTCGCCGCGGTTCGGCAGCTTGAGCGAGGCGGTGACCTGCAGGCAGGTCTGCGGCTTCTCGGGCTCGGCCTTTTCCGCCTTGTCGGCGGGTTTGGCGGAAGGTTTGGCGGCAGGGGCGCCGCCCTCCGGATACTCGATCGAGGCGCCGGACGAGGCGCCCCGCCATTCCTCGGGCGTCCGGCCGGTGATGACGGTGACGTAGGTCCGCGTCTCCGACGGCAGGCCGCCGCTGCCCGCGAGCCAGTTCGTCACCCGTTGCGGGCCGCCGTTATAGGCCGCCGCCGCCAGCCCGAGATTGCCGAACTGTCGCCTCAGGTCGGAGAGCAGGTGCGCCGCGTGCGGGATCGCCTGCTCGGGATCGAAGGGATCGAGGAGGCCGCGCTCCCGCGCCGTCCCCGGCATGAACTGCGCCACGCCCTGTGCCCCGGCGGGGCTCACCACGCCCACGCGGAAACTCGATTCCCGCCAGATCAGCCGCGTGAGGAACGCCACCGGCAGGTCGCGGGTCTTGGCCGATTCGTCGATCAGGCGGCACAGGGCCTGCTCGACCGTCTCCGTCGCCCCCTCCGAGGGAATGGCGGCGGCGGGCGACGCGAGGACGACACCCGCGACGGTTGCCAGGACGAGACGCGCGGCGGGGGAGGGCAGGGGCACGCGGAGCTTCGGAGACGCGGGGCGGGGCAATGGCTTCGAGCTTATCCGACGATGCCTTTCGAAGGCGTTCCATCGGGGTGTGCCGTCAGGCTCGCGCAGCCGCAGGTAGCGTCGCGGCGGGACCGATCAATGCACCCCCGTACTTCGTCCACCGCCCTGTCGTCTTTGCGAGCGAAGCGGTCCGGGGATCCGCCGTCTCCGGAAGCGTCCCACGGCCCTGGGTCACTTCGCTGCGCCCGCGATGACGGCGGTGGATGGCTTGCCGTGACAGAGGGTCCGCGAGCGGGGCGAAGCGACGGCGGGCCCCTGTGGCGCGCCCGCGTCCGCGCTATAAGAGCCCCATGCCGGATCCGCAGACGCCGCTCCTGTCCGTCGAGAACCTGTCGGTCGCCTTCCGCTCACGGGACGGCGAGACTCGGGCCGTCGACGGCATCGACTTCACGATCGGCCGGGGGGAGACCCTGGCGCTGGTCGGGGAGTCCGGGTCGGGCAAGTCGGTCTCGGCGCTGGCGATTCTGCGGCTCCTCGACAGCGCCGCCGTGCAGACGGGCCGCATCGTGTTCAAGGGGCGCGACCTCGCCGCCCTGCCGGAGCGGGAGATGCGCCAAGTGCGCGGCGCCGACATCACCATGGTGTTCCAGGAACCCATGACCTCGCTCAACCCGCTCCACACCATCGAGCGGCAAATCGGCGAGGTGCTGGCCCTCCACACCCGCCTGACCGGCAAGGCCGCCAAGGCGCGGATCCTCGAACTCCTTGAGCTCGTCGGCCTGCGGGACGCCGCTTCGCGCATGGGGGCCTACCCGCACGAGTTGTCCGGCGGCCAGCGCCAGCGGGTGATGATCGCCATGGCGCTCGCCTGCGAGCCGGACCTGCTGGTCGCCGATGAGCCGACCACGGCCCTCGACGTGACGGTGCAGGCGCAGATCCTCGCCCTCCTGGCGGAGCTGCGCCAGCGGCTCGGCATGGCGATGCTGTTCATCACCCACGATCTCGGCATCGTGGAGCGCATCGCGGACCGGGTCTGCGTGATGCTCAAGGGCAAGATCGTGGAGGCCGGTCCCACGGCCGAGGTCTTCCGCGATCCGAAGCACGAGTACACCCGGCGCCTCATCGCCTCCGAGCCGAAGGGCCGGGCCAACCCGGTGGCGCCGGGCGCCGCGACCCTCGTCGAAGCCGGGCCGCTCAAGGTGTGGTTCCCCCTCAAGAGCGGCTTCCTGCGCCGCACCAGCGGCTTCGTGAAGGCGGTCGATGGCGTCTCCGTGCGGGTGAAGGCGGGGGAGACGGTGGGGGTCGTCGGCGAATCGGGCTCCGGCAAGACGACGCTCGGCCTCGCGATCCTGCGCCTCGTGGAATCGGAGGGGCCGATCCTGTTCCTCGGCAAGCCCATCGACGGCCTCGGCACCGGGGCGATGCGGCCGCTGCGCCGGGACATGCAGGTGGTCTTCCAAGACCCCTACGGCTCCCTGTCGCCGCGCCTGTCGGTGGCCGACATCGTGGCCGAGGGCCTCGTCGTGCAGGGCGCCGTGCGGAACCGGGCCGAGCGCCGGGCGGTGGTGGCCAAGGCCCTGCACGATGTCGGGCTCGATCCCTCCACCATGGACCGCTACCCGCACGAGTTCTCCGGCGGCCAGCGCCAGCGCATCGCCATCGCCCGCGCCATCGTGCTGGGCCCGAAATTCGTCGTGCTCGACGAGCCGACCTCGGCGCTCGACCGCTCGGTCCAGGCGCAGATCGTGACCCTCCTGCGCGACCTCCAGCGGGAGCGGGGCCTCGCCTACCTGTTCATCAGCCACGACCTGAAGGTGGTCCGCGCGCTCGCTAACCACGTGGTGGTCATGCAGAACGGCCGCGTGGTGGAAGAGGGCCCCGCCGAGACGATCTTCGAGGCGCCGCGCACCGACTACACCCGCACCCTGTTCAAGGCCGCCTTCGCCCTCGACAGCGACGCGCCGGCCGAGCTGGAGCCCGCCTGAGCCGTGGCCCGCGCCATCCTCATCGTGCTGGATTCCGTCGGGATCGGCGGCGCGCCCGACGCCGCCGCCTACGGCGATGCCGGGTCCGACACGCTGGGCCATATCGCGGCGGCCTGCGCGGAGGGCCAGGGCGACCGGGCGGACCTGCGCCGGGGGCCGCTCGCCCTGCCGAACCTCGCCCGCCTGGGCCTCGGCCTCGCCGCGCAGGGGGCCACGGGCCGGATGCCGCCGGGCCTTGCGCCGGAGGGGGAGCCCCAAGCCCTCTACGGCCACGCCGTCGAGACCGCCGCCGGCAAGGACACGCCCTCCGGCCATTGGGAGATCGCCGGGCTGCCCCTCGCGGAGCCGTGGGGCACCTTCCCCGAGACGCGCCCCGCCTTCCCGAAGGCGCTGACCGACGCCCTGATCCTCGAAGGCGGCCTGCCCGGCATCCTCGGCGATTGCCACGCCTCGGGCGTGCCGATCATCGAGGCCCTGGGGGCCGAGCATGGCCGCACGGGAAAGCCGATCTGCTACACCTCCGCCGACAGCGTCTTCCAGATCGCCGCCCACGAGGAGACCTTCGGGCTCGACCGCCTCTACGCGCTGTGCCGGACGGCCCGCACCCTGTGCGACCCCTACCGGGTCTGCCGGGTCATCGCCCGGCCTTTCACCGGCTCACCGGAGGAGGGGTTCCGCCGCACCGGCAACCGCAAGGATTTCGCCGTCACCCCGCCGGGTCCGACCCTGCTCGACCGGCTGGAGGCCGAGGGCCGCCCGGTGGTCAGCGTCGGCAAGATCGGCGACATCTTCGCCCACCGGGCCACCGGCCGGGAGGTCAAGGCCAGCGGCAACGCCGCCTGCCTCGCGGCGGGGCTCGCCGCGCTCGCGGAGATCGGGGAGGGCGGGCTCGTCTTCGTCAACCTCGTGGATTTCGACACCGAGTACGGCCACCGCCGGGACGTGCCGGGCTACGCCACCGCGCTGGAAGCCTTCGACGCGCAGGTTCCCACGATCCTGGCCGCCCTGCGCCCCGGCGATCTCGCCCTCATCACCGCCGACCACGGCAACGACCCGACGTGGCACGGCACGGAGCACACCCGCGAGCAGGTCCCGGTCCTCGCCGTCGGCCCCGGCCTGCCGCCGGGGGCGCTCGGCCGACGCGACAGCTTCGCCGACATCGCCGCCTCGCTGGCCCGCCACCTCGGCGTGTCCTGGGACGGAGCGGGCGTCGCCTTCCTGTAGGCGTCGCCGTCCTCGCGCGCGACGGGAAGCGATCCGGGGATGCCGCTCCGCGTGCGGACGGAGCGCTGCCCCGGGTTGCCTCGCTTCGCCCGCGGGAACGGCGTGCTAAACACACCGACCTCGCGAGGATGACTGTGATGTGGGACGACGACCGGCCGCGCAAACCGGCCACGCACGAGATCGGGCAGGCCCTCGACACCCTGTCCCTGTCGGACCTCGACGAGCGGATCGCCCTGCTGCGGGCCGAGATCGCCCGGATCGAGGCCGCCCGCGCCGCCAAGGCCGCCGCGCAGGATTCCGCCGACGCCTTCTTCAAGCGCGGCTGAGATGGACCGGGCCTCGACCCTGGCGGCCCTGCGCCGGGGCGATTGCGCGGGCGCGCGGGAGATCCGCCTGCCGGACGGCTTAAGCGAGGTCCCGCCGGAGGTCTTCGGCCTCGCGGACACGCTGGAGGTCCTGGACCTCGGCCGGGGCACCTATGCCCTGCCGGACGATCTGGCGCGGCTCACGTCCCTGCGCGTGCTGTTCTGCTCGGGCACACCCTTCCCGCGCCTGCCGCCGGTCCTCGGCGCCTGCCCGGCCCTGAGCCAGGTCGGCTTCCGGGGCTGCGGCATCGCGGAGGTGCCGGCCGACGCCCTGCCGCCCGCCCTGCGCTGGCTGACGCTGACCGACAACCGCATTGCCTCGCTTCCGGCGGCCCTCGGCGAGCGGCCCCGGTTGCAAAAGCTGATGCTGTCCGGCAACCGCCTGGACCGGCTCCCGGAGACCCTGGCGAGCGCCGGAAACCTCGAACTGATCCGCTTCGCCGACAACGGGCTGGAGTTCCTGCCGCCCTGGCTCACGCGGCTGCCGCGCCTCGCCTGGATCTCCTACGCGAGCAACCCCGCCGAGCCGGCGGCCGAGGCGGTCGCAGCCCGACCCGTCGCGTGGTCCGACCTCACGGTGGGTCCGATGCTGGGCGAGGGCAGTTCCGGCCGGGTCCACCGGGCCGAGTGGCGGGGCGGGGCAATCGCCGTGAAGCTGTTCAAGGGGGCGGTCGGCAGCGACGGCCTGCCCGCGCGGGAGATCGCCGCCTGCCTCGCCGCGGGCCGCCATCCCGGCCTGATCGGCGCGCAGGGCGAACTCGTCGGCCATCCCGAGGGCATCCCGGGCCTGATCCTGCCGCTGATGCCGCCCGACTGGACGGTGCTCGCCGGGCCGCCGAGCCTCGCGAGTTGCAGCCGCGACGTCTATGCGCCGGACCTCCGCATCGCGCCGGACGCGCTGCTCTCCCTCGTCCGCGCCCTCGCCTCGGGCCTCGCCCACCTGCACGGGCGGCGGTTGATGCACGGCGACGTCTACGGCCACAACGTCCTCTGGGACGGGCACGGCGGGGCGACGCTCGGCGATTTCGGCGCGGCCTCGACCCTGCCGGAGGGCGAGGCCGGTCGCGCCCTGGCGCGGATCGAGACCCGGGCCTTCGGCATCCTCCTCGGCGAACTCCTCGACCGCTGCGCCGCGCCGTCCCCGGACCTGCGCGCCCTCGAAGGCGCCTGCACCGGGCCGGAGGTGGCGGCGCGGCCGGAGATGAGGGACGTGGCGGGGATGCTCGCGGAAGGCCTTTGACCCCCGCCGTCATGGCGGGCGAAGCGAAACAATGACGCTCCGGCTTCGGCGAACCCGCGCAGGGCCGGAGGTCGCAGTGCGAGGGGAGGCGGGGAGGACGCCGACGGCGACTCTTTGCCCATCGTCGTTGCGAACGCAGTGAAGCAATCCAGGGCAGCGGGCCGTGTCCGACCGATGCGCGTCCCTGGATTGCTTCGCTCCGCTCGCAACGACGCCGGCAGCGGTATCGGCCGGCCCGTGGACGGCAGAGCTACCGCGCCGGACCGGGATCGATCGCCGGCAGTTCGCCGGGGGGCAGGGCAGGGGCCGCCTGGGCCTGGGCCGAGGCGGCGCCGCGGGCGCGGTTGGCCAGGGCCACGGTGAGGCGCTCGGCGGCCTCCGGCTGCATCACGGCCAGGATCTCGGCCATCTTGCGCGGGTTCATCGCCACCACGAGGGGCACGAGCACGTCGTGGCCGAGCCGGTCGAAGACCCGCGCCGCATCCTTCGGCTTCATGGTCTCGTACATGGTGACGATGCTCTTGAGGCCCTGCTTCTCGGCCTCGTCCTTGGCCTTGGCGGCGGCGTCGACCTTGTCTTCCTGCTTCTTGAGGTCGCCGATCCCCGTCTCGATCTTCTTCTCCGCCTCGTCGAGCATCTTCTCGCGCAGGTCGAGTTCGTCGCTGCGCTGCTTGAGGACGTCCCGCCGCGCCCCGAGCTTTTCCAAGAGGGCCTTCTCGCTCGGGGAGGGACCCTCGACCGGGGGTTGAGTGGCCTCGCGGGGCTCGGGGGGCCGGTCGGCCGGGGACGCGGCCTTCTCCTTGGCCGGCTCCTTGGTGCCCACCGAGCCCGTCGTCTCCGGATCGAGAAACTCGTAGCCGGTGCGGGCCTTGGCGACGGCGCGGGCGAAAGCGGGCAGGCTCGGCTCGGGGATGCCGGCGCCGGCCCACGTCAGCACCTTGAGCACGAGCAGCGCCGCCGCCGACAGCGCGACGGCGTCCACGAGGCGCAGCTTGAGGGGCCGCGGAGGCTTGAGGCGCGAGCGGCCGAGGGCGCTGGCTTCCTTGGCCGCGGGGGCCATCGTCCCGGCGGACGAAGCCGCCACGGGCGGCTTCGATTTCCCGGACGAATCGGAGCCCAGGGTCAACTTGGACCCGGCGGGCGGCTTCAGCCCCAAGGGCGACTTCAGCCCCAAGGCCGGCTTGGGTGAAGGCTTGGGCGGGGAGGAGGCCGGGGGCATCAGGCGGCGCGGGCCCGGACGCGGGCCAGTGCCCGCTCGGTCATGGCGAGTGCGGCGGCGGCGGCGGCGCCGAGGCGCTCGCCGTTGGGCCCGTCGGCGGGGCGCGGCTCCGGCGGCACGGGGTGCGCCGGTGCCTCGGAGGACGAGCGGGAAGCCGGCTCGCGGCGGATGTCGGTGGCCCGGGGCGCCGGTGCGGCCCGCGCGCCGGAGACGATGCTGGCGATCCGCGCCAGCACGCCCTCGCCCGCCTCGACCCCCCCGGCCAGGGTGGCGGAGCAGGTCTCCGCCGCCTGGATGCGCTGCTCCAGGCTGCGCTCGCACTCGTCGAGGGCGGTGCGCAGGCCGAGGATGGCCCGCTCGGCGTTGTTGGTGGCCACCATCAGGTCGCCGATGGTCGCCTTGAGGGCCGCCTCGTCCCCCTTGAGCTGGCTGATCCGCTTCGACAGGCGCAGGGAGGTGACGATCGTCGCCGCGAGCAGGACGGCCACCAGCAGGTCGGCGAAGACGGTGACGAAGAGACTCATGGCGTCCTACCCGTCGGAGCGGTTGTTCATGGAGGCCTCGTAGGCCACGAGGCTGGTCCGGGACTGGCGCAGGGGCCGCGTCACCTGGACCGCGATGTGGCCGTCCACCCGCCCGATCCGCCCCTGGGTCAGGGCCCAGTCGCCGCAGCGGACCGTGACGAGGTCGGAGGGCTTGGCGTCGAACATCAGCGTGTCGCCGACCTTGAGGCTCATCACGCGCTTCAGCGGCAGCATCATCTCGTGCAGCACGGCGTCCATGGTCACGTCCGCCTGCCAGATCTCGGTGGCGAGGTGCCCTTCCCAGACGTGGTCGCGCCCGAGCTTCTCGCCCATGAAGCTCTGGGTAAGGAGTTCGCGGATCGGCTCCAGCGTGGCGTAGGGGAACAGGATCTGCATCTGCCCGCCGCGCCCATCGACGTCGAGGCGCAGGCCGATGAGGATGGCGGCGTTGCCGGGCCGGGTGATGGTGGCGAAGCGCGGGTTGGTCTCGATCCGGTCGATGCCGAAGTTCACCGGCGAGAGGGGCTGGAACGAGAGCTGGAGGTCCGCGAGGATGATCTCCACGAGGCGGCGCACCAGCGTCATCTCGATGGCGGTGAAGGGCCGGCCGTCGAGGCGGCTCGACGTGCCGCCGCGCTTGCCGCCGAGCAGCAGGTCGAAGGTCGCGTAGGCGAGGTTGGTGTCGACGGTAACGAGGCCGGAATTCTCCCACTGCTCCGCGCGGAACACGCCGAGCAGCGTCGGCAGGGGAATGGCGTTCAGGTAGTCGCCGAAGCGCACCGAGGTGATGTTGTCCAGCGTCACCTCGACGTTGTCCTGGAACAGGTTGCGCAGCGAGGTCGACAGCAACCGGATCATCCGGTCGAAGACGATCTCCAGCATCGGCAGGCGTTCGTACTGGACGACGCCCGAATCGACGATGGCGCGCACGCCCCCGGCCCCGGAGGCCGAAAGTTCGCGCATGGAGAAGCCGAGGACGCCGTCGATCTCGTCCTGGTTGAGGATGCGGTCGTTGCCGGCGAGTTCGGGGAGGTGGTCGCTCTCCCCGTCCTCGATCATCGTCGCCCATTCGGCGGCGACGTCGCTGGCGTTGCGCGTGGTGCCCTGCTCGGCGAGGGCCGCGCCCCATTCCTCGGCGAGCGACGTGTCGCCGCCCTCGGCGCCCTGCTCCAACAGAGCCGCCGACCAGTCGTCGTCCGCGACTTGATCCTCCGGTTCCATCAGCGCCTCACTGGATGATCAGATCCTTGAATAGCACCGCATCGACCTTGGCCGGGTAGACCGCGACGTTGACCCGGCGCAGCAACTCCTCCCGCAGGCGGTAGAGGCCCACGGAGCCGGTGAGGTCGGCGGAACGGACTTCGCGCATGTAGACCTGCAACGCGTCCTCGATGCGCGGCGCCAGCGGCTTCACCTCCTCCTCGGCCTTGGCGTCCCTCATCTCCAGGGCGACGCGGAGCTTGGCGTACTTGCCCTTCTCCTGGCCGGGGTCGGGGCTGAGGTTGATGACCATCTCGCGCAGTTCGAGGAAGGCGATGCTCTTCTTCCCCGGCGCGTGGCCGGCCCCGCCCCCGTGGGCGTCGCCGTGCCCGGAGGCGTCGGCCTGGGCGGCCTCGCCCTTCTCGCCGCCCGGCTTGCCCTTCATCATGAAAAAGCCCGCGGCGCCCCCGCCGACGACGAGGACGGCGGCGGCGGCCGCGATGATGATGAGCTTCTTCTTGCTCTTGGGAGCGTCGGCGGCTCCGCCCTCGCCCTCACCGGCGCTCGCCTTCTTCGGCTTCTTGGCCATGGGGCCGGAACTCTCGGAAAGATTGTTGGCGCGATACGGAAGCTATCGAAGGTTGCGGTTAACGCCCCGTTAAGGCGGCAAATCCTGCCGGGTCGGCTTTGCCGCCGGACCGAAGGGGACGGGTGCAAGGCGCGGGCATCGATACGGTAAACGCTTCACTCTGTTCGCGAATTTCGGCCGGTCCGGAGTGGCACGGCCGATGCTGATGAAGCGGTGCCCCGACATCACGTGGGCACCAGAGTTCACGATGCAGAATGCCCTCTTCGTCGGCGTCTCGAGTCAGGTCGCCCTCCAGCGCGAACTCGATGTGATCGCCAACAACATGGCGAACATGTCGACCAACGGCTTCAAGAGCCGCACGAGCCGCTTCCAGGAATACCTGATGCCGGTGGCAAGCGCGGACAGCTTCTCCGCGCCGGACCGGCGGCTCTCCTACGTGATCGACCAGGGCACGACCCTGAACCTCGGCCAGGGGCCGGTCGAGCAGACGGGCAACCCCCTCGACGTTGCCGTGAAGGGCTCGGCCTTCATCGCCGTGCGGGCGCAGGGCGGCGCCGAGCGCTACACGCGCAACGGGGCGCTCAGCGTCGATGCCCGCGGCCAGCTCGTGACGAGCGACGGCTACCCCGTGATGGGGGAGGGCGGGCCGATCACGGTCAACCCGCAGGAGACCGGCCTCGCCATCGGACCGGACGGCACCGTCTCCACCAACCTCGGCATCCGCGGCCGGATCAAGCTCGTGACCTTCGCCAACCCGAACGCGCTGATCAACGACGGCGGCAACCTCTATTCCTCGACGAGCCCCGCCCGCCCCGCCGGCCTCGACGGCCGCCTGGAGCCCGGCGCGCTGGAGCGCTCCAACGTGAGCCCCGTCCTCGAGATGACCCGCCTGATGGACGTGAACCGCACCTACACCATGGTCTCCAGCGTGATCTCCCGCATGGACGACCTGCGGGGCACGGCCATCTCCCGCCTCGCCAACGTGGCCTGAGGGGACGACCGATGCGCGCCCTCTACTCCGCCGCCACCGGAATGGCGGCCCAGGAACTGAACGTCCAGGTCATCTCGAACAACATCGCCAACTTGCGGACCACCGGATACAAGCGCCAGCAGGTGCACTTCCAGGATCTGCTCTACCAGAACCTGCGCCGGGCCGGCTCCTCCACCTCCGAGCAGAACACGCAGCTCCCGGCGGGCCTCGCCCTCGGCTCGGGCGTGAAGACCACCTCCACGGCCCGGGTGATGTCCCAGGGCACCCTGACTTCGACGGAGAAGGACTACGACATCGCGATCCGCGGTGAGGGATTCTTCCGCATCACCATGCCGGACGGCCGCACCGCCTACACCCGCGACGGCTCCTTCGATCTCTCGGCCTCGGGCCAGCTCGTCACCCGGGACGGCTACCTCGTGGATCCGGCGATCACCGTGCCGAACACCGCCACCTCGGTGACGATCAGCGCCACCGGCGCCGTGCAGGCGACGCTGCCGGGCCAGACCGCGCCCCAGGCGCTCGGCCAGTTCCAGATGTCGCGCTTCGTCAACAAGGTCGGCCTGGAATCGATCGGCGACAACCTGTTCGTCGAGACCGCCGCCTCCGGCCCCGCCATCAGCGGGCTCCCCGGCGCGGAGGGCTTCGGCAACCTCCAGCAGAGCTACCTGGAGGAGGCCAACGTGAACGCGGTGACGGAGATCTCGTCGCTCATCGCCGCCCAGCGCGCTTACGAGATGAACTCGAAGGTCGTCACGGCGGCCGACCAGATGCTCTCCACCACCTCCCAGATGTTCCGCGGCTGATGGCCGATACGGGATCCCCCACCATGACCCCCGTTGCCTTCCCCGTCTCCCTCCTGGCCGAGACCTCGCTCACGCCCATCGTGCAGCCGACCCGCCGCCGGGTGGCCCCGCCCGCGCCCGGCATGGTGCTGCGGGCGGTGCTGGCGCTCGCCGTCGTGCTGATCCTCGGCGCGGTGGCGCTCCCCGCCATGGCCGCGACGCCCACCCCGCGACTCCGGGGCGACGTCACCGCACGCAACGACGTGCTGACGCTCGGAGACCTCGTGGAGAACGCGCCCCCCGCCCTCTCCGACCGCCCGCTCTTCCGCGCCCCGGCGCTGGGCTCGACGGGCACGATCCAGACCCGGCGGATCGCCGAGGCCGCCTCGGCGCTCGGCGTCGCGGGGGTGGAGACCGGCGGCCGGGTGCAGATCGCCGTGCAGCGGGCGGCCCGCCGGGTCGGCCCGGCCGAGATCGAGGCCGCCCTGAAGCGCGGCCTGGAGACCGGCTACGGACTCGACACCGCCATGACGACGATCCGCCTCGACAACGAGGCCCCCTCGATGCTGGCGCCCATCGACCTCGCGGGTCAGGCGAGCGCCGTCGACCTCGTCTACGACGCGCGCGCGCACCGGGTCTCGGCCCTCGTCAGCCTTGGCGACCGGCAGGCTTCCCTGCGCGTCTCCGGCGTGGTGGTGGAGCTGCGCGAGGTCGCGGTGCTGGCCCGCAACCTCAACCGGGGCGAGGCCCTGCGCGAGGGCGACGTGACCCTGGAGAAGCGCCCGCGCGACGGCCTCGGCGGCGACGTGCAGGCGAGCCTCTCGGCGGCCCTCGGCGAGGTCGCCCAGCGGCCCCTCTCGGCCGGCACGGTGCTGCGGGAGGGCGACACTGCCCCGCCCGACCTCGTTTCCCGCGGCGAGACCGTGACCATCGTCTACGCGACGCCCGGCATCAGCCTGTCGATGCGCGGGCTCGCCAACGACAGCGGCCGGATGGGCGCCGTCGTCAACGTGGTTAACGTGGCGTCAAAGAAAGTGCTGCAAGCCACGGTTGTCGGGCCGGGCAAGGTGTCGGTCGGCCCGAACGGCGTGCCCCAGCTCCAGGCCAACGCTCTGGCGCGCTGAGCCACCCGTTTCCTCTGCGTCAGGGTTCCGAGCCGATGCGCCTCCTCGTCCGCCTCTCCGTCGCCGTGGTGCCGCTGGCTCTGGGCGCCTGCAACACGGCCGACCGGCTCTCCAACATCGGCGCGACGCCGACCCTGTCGGCGATCCAGGACCCGACGACCCAGCCGGGCTACAAGCCGGTGCGGATGCCGATGCCGGACGTCCAGCCGGTCTCCTACGCGCCGAACTCCCTCTGGCGGACGGGCTCCCGCGCCTTCTTCAAGGACCAGCGCGCGGCCAAGATCGGCGACCTGATCACGGTCAACGTCATCGTCACCGACAAGGCCAACATCAGCAACGAGACCAAGCGGTCCCGGGCCAACACCGAGAGCTTCGGCCTGCCGAACGCCGTCGGCCTCGAACAGACCGACGCAGGCAAGGCCGCCGGTGTCGGCGGCTCCGCGCTGCTCAGCGCCACCTCGGCCACGTCGAACGACGGCGCGGGCTCGGTGCAGCGGGCCGAGCAGGTGACGACGAACGTCGCCGCCGTGGTCACGCAGGTGCTGCCGAACGGCAACCTCGTGATCGAGGGCAAGCAGGAGATCCGCATCAACTTCGAGGTGCGCGAACTGATCGTGGCCGGCGTCGTCCGCCCGGAGGACATCGCCTCCGACAACACCATCGATTCGACCAAGATCGCCGAAGCCCGCATCGCCTACGGAGGCCGGGGCCAGATCACCGACGTGCAGCAGCCGCGCTACGGCCAGCAGTTGGTGGATATCCTGCTGCCGTTCTGATCGGTCCTCGCGGCACGTGTCATGACACCCTCTCCGTCATGGCGAACGCCGTGAAGCAATCCAGGGCAGCGGGCCGCTGCCGACTGTGGCGGTTACCTGGATTGCTTCGCTCCGCTCGCAAGGACGGTGGAGCGGGGGCGATCTCCGCCTTGGGGCGCAAGAATCAGTGGAGGGTCTCGTCCCCCCGGGGCCGGGCGGCCGACGGCGGACGGTCGGCGGGCTTTTCGCGGGCCTCCTGGAACCGGAACCCTGCGAGCTCGCCCTCCCGCCAGACCAACTCGGCCAGGCGTTGCTCGCCCCGTGAGGGAACGGACAGGACGATCCGCTCGGGCAGGATCGCGCCGGGGGCGACCCTCACCTGCGCGCCGGTAAGGGACACGTTGCGGAGCGTGCACGGGATCTCGGGTAGGAAGGCCGCCGCCTCGATCAGCCCTCCCAGGCACACCCGTCGGCGTGCATCCTGCCTGCGTTCATCCATCCGATTGGCCCTCACGTCCTCGTGAGATGATGTAGCGCGCGCCGTGCCGGGACGATCCGCGAAAAGCTACGTAACCTTTCATCATTGTTAACCGGGCGGCGGCATCGGCGCCGGGTCCGGGGCCTCGACCTCCCCCCGCTGCTGCAATTGCAGGGCGACGAACCAGCATAGGGCGGCCCAGGCGGCGCCGACGCACCAACCCGCGAGCACGTCGCTCGGCCAGTGGACGCCGAGGTAGATCCGGCTGATGCCGACGAGCAGGGTGATCGACACGCCGAGCACCATGACCAGCGCCTTCACCCGCCGGTTGCGGTGGACGCGGGCCAGCAGGATGGCGAGGGTGAGGTAGGCGATGGCCGACATCATCGCGTGGCCGCTCGGGAAGCTCGCGGTGAACACTTCCATGCCATGGGGGACGAGGTCCGGCCGCGGGCGGTGGTAGAACAGCTTCAGCACCGTCGAGACCAGCTCGCCGCCGCCGATGGCCCCGACGACGAAGGCGGCGATCCGGCGGTGCCCGTCGAGGGCGAGGAACGTCGCCACCGCCACCGTCACGAACAGCACCGTAAAGACGCTGCCGAGGCCGGTGATGTCCCGCATCGTCTCCTCCAGCCAGGGCGGCCCGATCGGGTCGGACAGGTCGGCGGGGTTGCGAAGGGCGAGCAGGATCCGGCGGTCGAGGGCCTCCGTGGAGCCCTCGCCGACCTCGTGGGCCAGGGCGAAGAACCCGTAGCCGAGGGTGCTGACGGCCAGCAGCGCGAGGAGGGGGCCGACCTCGTTCAGCCGCAGCCGGAGCCACAGGGCGGTGGCCCGTCCGGCGACGGGATGCTCGGCCCATCGTGTCGCAAGTCTCACGGCGCCGCCGCTCCCCGTTCGGATCGATTCCCGGCGGGAGGTAGCGCCCGCGCGTCGGGACGCCAACGCGTCAGCACCGCCCCCGCTCCCGCTCCGGCGCGCCCTGCCTTCAGCGCCTGGGCCGGGCCGGGGCGGGATGGGGCGTAGCGGGATGGGGCGGGTGCTTGCCGAAGGGGTCCTGCGCCGCGGCCGCGACCGCCTCCCTGAAGCCCGCCATCGACCCGGACAGCGTCACGGCGCGCCCGTCGCCCGTCGTGTAGGCCATCTCCACCGTGGTCGCGGCCAGAAGCATGGCCTCCAGCGGGGGCGTCACCCGGGTGAGGGCGAGGCAGGCGGTCCGGCAGGTCCAGTTCGGGATGGTCAGGGAATACGCGCCGAGGCTTACGCGCAGGCCCTTGGCCGGGTCCATCGCCGGGGGCACGGACCAGACGAGCACGTTGCTCTCGTCCGAAGCCCTGGCCACCCGCCAGAGCACCGCGCCGCCCGGACGTTCGAGCACCTGCTCCACCGCGCAGAGGCGGCGGTTCTGCGAGAGCGAGACCTCGCAGCGCAGGGTCCAGGGACCGAAGGGGCGGACCACGCTCAGGCGGTCGCCGGGGGGCGGCGCCGGGGCGCCGCTCCGGTCCAGGCTCGCGAGGGTCAGGCCCTCGGCCCGCACCCCGCCGGCGAGGCCCGCGGCGAGGGCGACGCCGAGGAGGAGGACCCGCCGGGGCGGGGCGGCCCGCCGCCGGGATCGCGCGTCGCCGCCGGGCATCACAGCTCGCCCGTGATGCCCACACGCCCGCCGACATAGCCGGACGAGCCGCCGACGCTGCCGGTGAAGGCCAGCGGGACGCTCGTGTCGAACCGGTAGGCGAAGGAGCCGCCCACGGCGGCGGCGCCCTGGTAGGTCGCCGCGTTGACGGCATAGGTCAGGCGGCCCGAAGCCGAGGGCATGGCCGAGTTCGTCATCGCCATGGCCGAGGCGATGCCGGCCCGCGCCTCGTTGCGCACATCGCGGATGTTGCTGCTCAGCGCGTTGAAGGCCGACTGGTTGGCGCTCTGGACTTCCGCGATGCGGGTGTCCGTGTAGGCCATCGAGTCCGAGCGGACCCGGTTCAGCTGCCGCACGGTGGCGGCGTCGCCCCCGTTCACGCCGTCCGCGAGGTTTCCGATCCGCACCGGGGCGCCGTTGGGCCCGGCGAGGGTGATCGACCCCGTGCGGTTGCCGTTCCCGTCCGTGTCGTAGGAGACGAGGTTCTTCACCTGCCCGTAGTTGACCGCATCCCCGTCGGCGGTGCCCGCCGCGACATTGGTGACGCGCACCGCCGCGCCCGACCCGTCGCCGGTGAGGACGACGGTGTTCGTCGCCTTGCCGTTGCTGCCGGCCACGTATTTCAGGGACAGCGCGTCGGACTTCGTGAGTCCGTCCACGGCGTCGCGCAACTGCCCGACATTGGTGTTGGTGGCGTAGAGCTGCGACCCGTTGACCGCGTCCGTCGAGGTCGCCGAGAGCGAGCCTGCGGCGACGTTGGTGAGGGTCTGCGCGGCGCCGGGATTGCCGGGCGTGCCCCCCGCGGCCGTGAGCACGATGGTGTTGGGGGTGCTCCCCCGCTGCACCACGCCGGCCGAGTTGGTGACCGTGGTGACCAGCCCCGCGACGGTCTGGTTGGTGGCGTAGAGCTGCGCGCCCGTCACGGCGTCCGTGGAGGTGGAGGAGAGGGTTCCGGTGGCGATGTTCGTCACGGCCTTGCCGCCCGCGTCGATCCCGGAGGCGGTCACGCTCGGGCCGTTGGCGATGGTCAGGCCGTTGGTGGTGAGGGTGGCGTTGCCGGTGGTGACGCTCGTCGCCGTCAGGGTGTCGGAGGTGGATACGGTCACGTCGCCGCCGTTGCGGGTGACCTTGATGTTCGTCCCGTCCTTGAACTGCACCGTGCCGCCGGGGGCGACCTGCGTGGCCGTGTCGCCGTTGGCCTGGAGGTTGAAGCCCTTCGCCGCCGTGGCGGTGACGGCGGCCACCGCCTGATTCGTGGCGTAGAGCTGGGCGCCGTTCGTCGCGTCGGTCGAGGTGGCCGAGAGAGATCCGGCGGCGACGCCGGTCATGGTCTTGTTGGCGGCGAAGATGCCCGTGGCCAGGATGCTGGGGCCGCCCGTGATGCTGAAGCCGCCCGTGTTCATCACCGCGTTGCCGGTGGTGAGGCTCGTGGCGGTCAGGTCGTCGGCGGTGGAGACGGTGACGTCGCCGCCGTTGCGGGTGATCTTGATGTTCTGCCCGTTCTTGAACTGCACCGTGCCGCCGGGAGCGACCTGCGTGGCCGTGTCGCCGTTGGCCTGGAGGTTGAAACCCTGGGCGGCCGTGGCGGCGGCCGCCGCCGCCGTCTGGTTGACGGCATAGAGCTGCGCGCCGTTCACCGCGTCCGACGAGGTCACGCCAACCGCTCCGTTGGCGACGCCGGTCACGACCTTGTTGCCCGCGTAGATGCCCGTCGTGGTGACGCTGGGCCCGCCCGACAGGGAGAAGCCGCCCGTGTTCATCACGGCGTTGCCGGTGGTCAGGCTCGTCGCCGTCAGGTCGTTGGCGGTGGAAACGGTGACGTTGCTCCCGTTGCGGATGACCTTGACGTTGGTCCCGTCCAGCAGTTGCACCGTGCCGCCGGGGGCCACCTGGGTGGCCGTGTCTCCGTTGGCCTGGAGGTTGAAGCCCTTCGCCGCCGTGGCGGTGACGGCGGCCACCGCCTGGTTCGTGGCGTAGAGCTGGGCGCCGTTTGTCGCGTCGGTCGAGGTGGCCGAGAGAGACCCGGCGGCGAGGTTCGTCACGGCCTTGCCGCCGGCATCGATGCCGGTGGCCAGCACGCTCGGCCCGTTCGCGATGGCGAGGCCGTTGGTGGTGAGGGTGGCGTTGCCCGTGGTGAGACTCGTCGCGGTCAAGGTGTCGGAGGTGGAGATCGTCACGTCGGTGCCGTTGCGGGTCACCTTGACGTTGGTCCCGTCCTTGAACTGCACGGTGCCGCCGGGGGCCACCTGCGTGGCCGTGTCGCCGTTGGCCTGGACCTTGATGCCCTTCGCCGCCGTGGCGGCGGCCGCCGCGACCGCCTGGTTCGTGGCGTAGAGCTGCGCGCCGTTCGTCGCGTCGGTCGAGGTGGCGGAGAGCGACCCCGCCGCGACATGCGACACGGCGTTGCCACCGGCATCGATGCCGGTGGCCAGAACGCTCGGCCCGTTCGCGATCGTCAGGCCGTTGGTGGCGAGGGAAGTGTTGCCCGTGGTGAGGCTCGTGGCCGTCACGTTGGGCGCGAGATCGAAGGTGAGCGTGTTGCGGTTCCGGCTGATCGCCAGATTGCCGCTGCTGCCGCTGTTCACCGTGAGCGTGTCGCCGGAGGCCACGGCCGTCGCCGTGTCGCCGTTCGACTTCAGGTTCCAGCCGTAATTCGGCACGGTCGCGGCGGCCTGGATGGCGGAGGTCACGCTCGTGTAGGTCGTGCCGGCGATGGTGACGGCGAAGCCCGACAGCGAGCCCGTGGATCCGTTGTAGGCAGTCGTCCCGCCGAGCAGCGACGCCGTCGAGGAGCCGACGTTGTTGATCCCCACCACGGCGCCGTACAGCTGCGAGCCGTTGATGGCGTCGGTGGAACTGCCGGAGATCACGCCCGGCGCCACGTTCTGGATCTGCCGCTCGTTCCCGACGCTGCCGACCGCGAAGCGCGCGCCCGTCGAGTAGTTGATGCCGGCGGCGGGGCTGCCGGAAAAGTACATCGTGTTGGCGTTGCTGAGGGCGTGGGTCGCCGAATTGGAGCCGATGACCACGTCGTTCGTGCCGGCCTGGGCGCCGGAGCCGATGGCGACGCCGTTGCTCGCGCTGGTGGCCTGGTAGCCGACCGCGACGCCGTTCTTCTTGGCGATCGCCTGATAGCCGCCGGCGAAGCCGTACCCCTCCGTGTTGTCCGTGCCGTACCCGATCGCGATGCCGGATTTGTCGGCGGCGGCCTGATAGCCCAGGGCGGCGCTGGTGGTGTTCGCGCTCGACCCGTAGCCGACGGCGACGCTGGCATTCGCCGCGGAGCCGCTTGCTCCGATGAAGATGCTGTTGGCATCGACGGTGCTCGTGCCCGGATTGTAGCTGAAACCGTCCCCGACGAGGATCCCGCCGGCGGACGCCATCGGCGGCAGGGAGACGGTCCCCGCGACGGCGAAGGCGGTCAAGGCCAGGGGAAACGATGCTTTGGCAGCCATTGCAGAACTCCGATACGCAACTGGAAGAGTTTTGAGGGCTCTCACTGATGATGGTGAAAGTTGTTCGGACAGTCTTGGTCGAGCGAACATCCGCAACGAGGCGTGACGATGCCTTTCCCGGCGAAGTCTTCGCCGGAATGGAGCGGATCCGATGGTCCGTCGTGTGGCGGCAAGAGTCCTCGTATCCGCAGCGGCGGTGGCTGCGGCACGGCGTGGGTCTTACCGGTGCTGGCGGTGAGGAGGGGCTGGCCTAGGGCGGGGACACCATCACGTCATGCAGGCGTCCCCACCTCGGGTCCTTGTTCCTGCACTCATCGTTCCGAGTTCAGCTGCCGCCTTCGTCCGGACCGATGCAGCGGCAGGCTCTGCCTACCCTTCCGCGAAGATCTCTTACGGTTGTGTCATGATGATCTGCACCATCTTGGCGAGATAACTCGCCGGTCAATTTAAGTATAAAACGCAATTTGCGGGGATACGTCAACGCAAAAATATGGATAACGATTGATTAACGCCTGTATTCTCGGCCAAATTCCAGGTTATAAAATAATAAAGCACCATATTTTTTGCGAAATCAGAAAATCATACACTGCGTGATCGCGATCATGGTCGTTTTCCCGCAGCGAAGGTTCGAATTCCGAAGAACCGGTCTTGAAAGGACCTTAGCACTGTCGATCAGCCGCCGTCGCCGAAGTGGATCCGCGCCACCTTCTCCCAGGGACCGCCGAGGTAGCGCCACAGCAGCACCCCCGGCGACGTGAAGCGGAACGGGGCGAAGGCCGCCTGGAGGTCGGCGTGGAGGGCGCGCGCCTGCTCAGGCCGCACCTTGTTCTGCACGGTGACGTGGGGCCGCCAGCCCTGCCGGTCCTGGGCGGTGAGGGACGTCTCGAAGCTCTTGGCGATCCTGCCGCGGAACTGCGCCAGGGGCTCGGATTCGAGCACGTAGGCGACGCCCCGCCCGGTGAAGCGCAAGCCCGTCACGGCGACTTCGGGGCGCGGTACGGGGCGCGCCAGGGCGGTGACCGTCTCGATCACCCCGCGCTCCTCCTCGCCCGGCAGGTGGTGGAACAGCGTCGCGTGGGCGGGGATGTGGTTCAGCGCCTCCGGGAAATGCCGGCGGCGTTCGCCGTCGAACCGCGCGAAGGTCGCCTCGTCGAAGCCGAGGGTCAGGATCAGCGGAGCCGGGTCCCGGGGGGTCATGGCGGGGGCGTCCTTCGGAATCAGGTCCAGTAGAGGATCTTGGCGGCGGGGAGGTCCCGGGCGAGGGCCTGCGTGAGACCCGCGCGCATCGCCGCCATCTGGGGGCGGGGCAGGACGTATTTCACCGAGCCGAACTTCGTGAGCTTGCGCACCCGCTCGGCCTCGTCGAGGGGCAGGTCGGAGCCCGGATACCAGCCCTGGAGCACGCTCTTGGAGCCGGGGGTGAAACGGTGGGTAATGAGTTCGGCGGTGAGGTCGAGGTCCGGCACGCCGGCCAGCGCCGCGGCGGCCTCGCGGATCAGCCCGCCATAGGCTCCCTCCCAATCGGGCAGGGGAAGGATCGGCGCAATGGTGAGGCCGACGGGGTAGCCGGCGAGGGCGACCTCGCGCAGGGCGGCGAGGCGGGCCTCCAGAGGATCGGTGCCGCCCTCGTAGCGGGCGGCGCCCCGGGCGTTCACGGAAAAGCGGATCCGGGTCCGGCGGTTGTGCGCGAGAGTCAACAGCGGCGCGACGGCGGCGAACTTGGTGGTGAAGCGCAGTTGCACCGGCGCGTCCCAGGCGCCGAAATGTGCGATCAGCACCGAGAGGGAGCCGGTCAGGTGCTCGATGGCCAGGGGATCGGTGTAGCAGGACGCCTCGAAGGTCGTCCCCTCTTGGGCGCGCGCGCCGGAGGCGGAGGTCACGCCGCCGCGCCCGAGATAACCGGGCAGCACCGCGAGGATCGCATCGAGGTTGGCGTAGGCCCTCGTGACGGGTGGCCCCGAGAGGGAGCCGGCGAGGTAGCAATACTGGCAATGGGCGGGGCAGCCCTCCGCGAGGTCGATGCGCCAGTCCGCCGAGGGCGGGATCGGCTGCAGGCGGAGCTTGGCCGGCGGCGCCACGGTGAGGGCGAGCGTCGACTTGGCCTCGGCGTAGGCGCGGCGGGGGTCCTCCCGCCGGGGCAGCGACAGGCGGTTCGCGGGGAGCCGCTCCACCGTCAGGCCCTGCGCCGCGATGCGCCTCGCCATCGCCTGGCCATGGGGGAGGGCGAGGGCGGCCGGCGTCGCCACCACCCGGCGCGGGCGCCACAGGCGCGGCGCCGTCCGTCCTCGTCCGCCGGGGACGGCTTCCGCAGCCCCCGCCGGGGGGCGGTCGAGCGCAAGGTCCAGGTCCGGCAAGGGGGAATCCATGACCGGCGAACGCCGCAGGGCCGGCGCGGGCTCCGGCCTAGGCGCCCGGAGCCCGTGCGGCTAATGCTCCCCGGATGGACCCCGATGCGCCCGTTCCGGCCTGTTCCGACCCGACTTCCGGGGTTTCTGTCCCGAAGGACGGGACCGAAATCCACGTCGGCCGCGACGGCTGGCTCTTCCTCATCGGCGGCAGCAACCGCGTCCTCGATCGCTTCCGCGGCGGGCTGGCCCATTGGTGGCTCCTGCGCCGCTGGATGCGCCTCGTCGCCGCCCGTGCGGCGAGGGCCGAACGCCTCGGCATCCGCTATCTCCAGGTCGTCGTGCCGGAGAAACTCTCCGTCTACGATGACCGGACCGACGGGCTGCGCTACGACCCGGCGAAGGCCTCGACCCGGCGCCTCGCCCGCAGCCTCGCGCGGCACCCCGCCTATCTCGATCTGCTCGCCCCCCTCCGGGCCGCCCGCGACGGCGGCGCGCCGCTCTACCTGCGCACCGACACCCATTGGACGGCGGAGGGGTGCCTGCTCGTCTACCGCGAGATCATGCGGGCCTTGAGCGCGAGCCCGCCCGCCGACATCGCGTCCCGGCCCCGCCTGACGGTGGTGGAGGTGATGGATCTCGGGGAGAAGCTGCGCGAGCCCCGGGCGGAGCGGATCGAGCGGCTCAACGTCCAGCGCGATGCCGTCCGGGCGGAGACCGGCTCGCTTCTCGCCGCCTACGAGGCGCAGGGCCGGGCCGGCGAACTGCATGTCGGCGCCCACGTCGTCTACCGGAACGACGCCGAAACCGCCGATCCGCGCCGTCTCGTCCTGTTCGGCGATTCCTGCGCGCATTTCGCGCCGTTCCTGCTCACCGGCCTGCTCGCCGAGAGCTTCCGCGAGGTGCATTTCGTCTGGTCGACCAGCTTCGACTGGTCCTACATCGCGGCGGTGAAGCCGGATATCCTGTTGGGCGAGTTGTGCGAGCGGTTCCTCGCCCGCCTGCCCGGCGACGACTTCGACGTGGCGGTGGGCGGGCGCCGGGGATCGCCCGGCCGCCTCGGCAGCCTCAGTAGAGCGACGGATCGATGACGACGAAATCGCCCAGGCTCGCCGTCTGGTAGCGCTGGAGCGGCTCCGGGGCGCAGAGCACGCCGATCAGCAGCACGAGGAGCGTCGCGAACCAGGCGAGCGTTGCGGTGACCACGTCCGCGTGTCGCCGCAGGGCATGGATCGCCATGCAGCCGAGCGTGAACAGGGATGCCTCCACGACGGGCATCAACACGGGGGTCATCGCGGCACTCCTCATCGTGGTTCGCCGGGGGCGTGTCCGAAGCCGGGCGGTGGGCTCCGGAGCGGACGGACGGGAAGGGGACGCCGGGCGAACGGCCTTCCGAACCACCGTCTTGCCCGGCTTTGTTGCACCGCAAAAGAGGCCCCGCTGCAAATCAGCCTTGCACCGGACGGGCGCTTTCAGAGGGCCGCGCGACCGGCCGCCTCGACGCCGCCGGGCCGCCGCCTACATCGGTTGCGAACATCGGGAGGTTTGCGCAATCCATGAAGGCTTCCGCCAAGACGGCTCCGGTCCGCCACACCTCCCTTCGCCTGATTCATCTCGCGGTCGGGGCCGCCGCGATCGGCCTCCTCGGGGCCTCCGGTGCCTCGGCTCAGGGCGCCGGAGGGCCGGCCGCCTTCACGCTCACCGGCCACTGCGAGAAGCTCGTCGTCGCCGGGCGCGATGTCACCTCACAATGCGGCGACAGCCTCTCGAACGCGGTGAGCCGCAACCGCACCGCCTTCGACTTCATAACCAGGGACGGCCAGGTCGTCAGCTTCTCGGGCAACGGCGCCCAGCAGGAGGCGACCGAGGAGACCGACCCCCTCCAGCCGATCAACGTTGTGACCGAGAGCCGGAGCGGCAGCGAGATCGGCGCGCCTGTGCTCGCCATCGGGGCCTGCCGCTTCTCGACGCCGGAACCGGGCCGGACGGCCATCGCCTGCGAGGCGAAGACCGGGGACGGGCGCGCCTACGCGGGGACCTTCGTCACGGCGGCGAAGGCGGCTCCGGGGGCGCCGGCGGCCCGCTAGGGTCGGCCGGGCGCCACCCGGCTCCGCATGGAGGGTGGACAAACGGCGCCAACCGCCGTCGCGGGCTGGTCAATACGGCTTGGCGGCCCCATCTAACCGCCACCACGAAAAAAGTTCCGAAGCGGATGATGCTCAACGACCTCAGCGCCGGCGGCGCCGCGCAGGCCGGCCCGGCCGGCGACCTGATCAAGGACACCACGACGGCCGCGTTCCGGCAGGACGTGATCGCCGAATCCATGAACCGGCCGGTGCTGGTGGACTTCTGGGCGCCCTGGTGCGGCCCGTGCAAGCAGCTCACCCCCGTGCTGGAGAAGGTCGTCACGGCGGCCGCCGGGGCCGTGGTGCTCGTGAAGATGAACATCGACGAGCATCCCTCCATCGCGGGTCAGCTCGGCATCCAATCGATCCCGGCGGTCATCGCCTTCGACAAGGGGCGCCCGGTGGACGGCTTCATGGGCGCGGTGCCCGAGAGCCAGATCAAGGAACTGATCGACCGCATCGCCGGCCCCGCCGGTCCGAGCCCCATCGAGGCCGCACTGGCCGAGGCGGCGGGCCTTGTGGAACAGGGCGAGGTGGCGGGCGCCTCCGAACTCTACGCGGCGGTGCTGGAGCAGGAGCCCGACAATCTCACGGCCCTGGCGGGCCTCGCCAAGCTCCAGCTCGACGCGGGCGAGATCGAGAACGCCAAGCGGCTCTTCGCCATGGTCCCCGAGGACAAGGTGAACGATCCGGCGCTCGCGGGCCTCAGGGCGGCCCTCGACCTCGCGGACCAAGCCGCCTCGCTGGGCGACCTCGCCGGCCTTCAGAAGGCGATCGAGGCCAACCCCGCCGACCACCAGTCCCGGTTCGATCTGGCGCTGGGCCTCGCCGCCCGGAATCAGCGCGAGCAGGCGGTCGATCACCTGATCGAGATCCGCAAGCGCGACCGCGCCTGGAACGACGACGCGGCTCGCAAGCAGTTGCTTCAGTTCTTCGAGGCCTGGGGCGTGATGGATCCAGACACGATCCGCGGGCGCCGCAAGCTCTCGACCCTGCTGTTCTCGTAGGCCGGACTTCCCGATCCATCCGGCGCCGCTGGGCCCGGGATGGGGACCGCCGCGCCAGAGGAGGTGCGATGAGCACGCATTCCGAGTATCACGGCCCGGCGGATTGTCCGGCGATCATTCCGGTCTTCCCCCTTCCCGGCGCGCTGCTGCTGCCGCGGGGCCAGATGCCGCTCAACATCTTCGAGCCGCGCTACCTCGCCATGGTGGACGATGCCCTGCGCGGCGACCGGATGATCGGCATGATCCAGCCCGATCCCGATTCGGCCGCCTCCCAGCATCCGAAGCTGTTCCGGGTGGGCTGCGCCGGCCGCATCACGCAATACGCCGAGACCGGCGACGGGCGCTATCTCATCTCGCTGACCGGCATCACCCGCTTCCGCCTCACGGGCGAGGTCGCCTCGGCGGAGGCCTACCGCCGCTGCCAAGTGAGCTACGACGAGTTCGCGGTGGACTTCCAGGCGCGGGCGGGCGAGGACACCGTGGACCGGGCGGGCGTCCTGAAGGCCCTGCGCGACTTCGTCGAATCGAACGACCTCAAGGTCGATTGGGCGGGGATCGACGAGGCGCCGAACGAGGCCCTCGTCAACGCGCTGTGCATGATGAGCCCCTTCGGCATCCGCGAGAAGCAAGCGATGCTCGAGGCGGCGGACCTCAAGACCCGTGCCGAGATCCTGATCGCGGTCACGCAGATGGAATTGCTGCGGGGCTCCGGCCCCGAGCCGACGATGCAATAGGACCCTGTTCGATGGCCAACGACCTCACCGCCCCGATCGAGGCGACCCGCGTCGACCCGAAGCTCCTCGAGATCCTGGTCTGCCCGCTCACCAAGAGCACGCTGGAATACGACTCCGCCCGCCAGGAACTCATCAGCCGCGCGGCCAAGCTCGCCTACCCGATCCGCGACGGCATCCCGATCATGCTGCCGGAGGAGGCCCGCCCCCTGCACGATTGAGTGCGCCACCGGTCTTTCCGGGCAGCGCGAAACAATCCGCGGCGGCCGTCGAGAGTATTGCCGAGCTTATCGGCTGCAAAGTTCCGATACAAAATCATCGGCGGCGCGGCCTTGTTCTCGCCGCATCGCCCTGTCATATGTGAACGATCCTGCAAACATTGCGACGGCGCGGCGCCTCAACGGCGCAACAAAGTCGCATAACTGGTGAGAGCCACATATTGATGAGGATGACCCGCCCCACCCGGATCGCCACCGCCGCCCTCGCGTTCTGCGCCGCGAGCGCATCCGTCGCGGTCGCGGCCGATCGGCACAACGGCACATGGGCGGTGGAGCTCGTCACGGACAGCGGCGTGTGCAGCGCGCGCTACAGCTACACCGTGGCGATCCGAGACGGCGAGGTCCGACCGGTGTCGGCCTCCGCAGGAGCCCGCGTGAGCGGACGGGTCGCGGCGGACGGCACGGTGGGCATCACGGTGGCGGGTTCGGGCGGTTCCGGCTCCGGCACCGGGCGCCTCGACGGAGCCCGCGGCTCCGGCACATGGAGCGCGTCCTCCCTGTGCGCGGGCCGCTGGACGGCCCGGCGGGGCACCACCCGCACCGCCGAGGCCGAGTGAGGGTGCTCAGGCGGCCGCAGCCAGCCAGGAGCGCGCCTCGGACAGGCGCTCGCGCTCGAACACCTTGATCTTGTAGGGCGAGACGAAGGCGAAGGTCTCGGCCATCATCTTCAGCCAGGGCGCATCCGTCACCAGCGCGACGTGGCTCACGCCCTTCATCATCGAAATGCCGAAGCGCGGATCCTTGAAGAAGGCCGCCGGCTCCATGCCCTGGAAGCTGCGGATGTCTTCGAGGAGCTTGATCTTGTCGCCCTTGTCGAGGTCCGCCTTCATGGAGGCGATGGCGGCGTTCATCTCCTCGTCGGAGATCTTCCCGTCGACAACGATCTCGGCCACGTTCGAATCCGGCGTCTTGGTGTAGCTCAGCACTGGTCGCTCCTCGCGCGCCCCGCCGCCGTGTCCCGTGGAGGAGCACGGCCCTGCGATGGTCTGCGTTCTCCTACAAAAAGCTCTGCGGGTCGACATCGATCGTGAGCTTCACGTTTCCGCGTGGTTTGGGCGCGCGGGCGAACCACTCCCTCAGGTAGGATTGCAGATCGACGTTCCGCTCGGTCTTCACCAGCAGGCGCAGGCGGTGGCGCCCGCGGATCAGAGCCAGCGGCGCCTCGGCGGGGCCGAGCACCATCACGCCCGCCGGCGGGTCGGCCTCCCGCGCCAGGGCCTGCCCGTAGGCTTCGGCCGCCGCCCTGTCGGTGCCCGAGACGATCAGCGCCGCGAGGCGCCCGAAGGGCGGCAGGCCCGCCGCCTCGCGGGCGGCGATCTCCTCCGCATAGAACCGCTCCGCGTCGCCCGAGAGGAGGGCGGCGATGACAGGGTGCTCCGGCTGGTAGGTCTGGACCAGGGCCCGGCCCGGCTTGTCGCCGCGCCCCGCCCGGCCCGTCACCTGCTGGAGCAGCTGGAAGGTCCGCTCGGCCGCGCGGGGATCGCCGGAGGTCAGGCCGATATCGGCATCGAGCACGCCGACGAGGGTCAAAAACGGGAAATTGTGCCCCTTGGCCACGAGCTGCGTGCCGATCACGAGGTCGCATTCGCCCGCCGCCACCGCCTCCAGTTCCTGGCGCAGCCGCTCGCCGCCGCCGGGAAAGTCGCTCGACAGGACGATGATGCGCTTGTCGGGAAACAACCCGGCTGCCTCCTCGGCGATCCGCTCGACGCCGGGGCCGCAGGGGGTGAGGTGGTCGAAGGCGCCGCATTCCGTGCAGGCTTCAGGCCGCCGCTCGGTGTAGCCGCACTGGTGGCAGACCAGCGCGCGGCGGAAGCGGTGCTCCACCAGCCAGGTCGAGCAGTTGCGGCACTGGTAGCGGTGGCCGCAGGCCCGGCACAGGGTCAGCGGCGCGTAGCCCCGGCGGTTCAGGAACAGGAGCGCCTGCTCGCCCTTCTCAAGGGTGTGCTTCACCGCGTTCACCAGCGGCGGGCTGATGAAGCTGCCCTTGACCGGCGGATCGCGCCGCATGTCGATGGCGGCAATGTCGGGCAGGCGCCGCCCGCCGAACCGCTCGGGCAGGACGAGGTGGCCGTAGCGTCCCCGCGCGGCGTTCACGCGGCTCTCGATGGAGGGCGTCGCCGAGGCGAGCACCACCGGGCAGCCCTCCAGGCGCCCGCGCACCACGGCCATGTCGCGGGCATGGTAGTGGACACCGTCCTCCTGCTTGTAGGCGGTCTCGTGCTCCTCATCGACGACGATCAGGCCGAGGCGCGGGAAGGGCAGGAAGAGGGCCGAGCGGGCGCCGACCACCACCTTCGCCTCGCCCGAGGCCACCGCCGCCCGCAGCCGCTCCCGCCGCCGCCCGCCGATCCCCGAATGCCACGCCGCCGGGCGCACGCCGAAGCGGCCGGCGAACCGGTCGAGGAACTGCGCGGTCAGCGCGATCTCGGGCATCAGGATCAGCGCCTGGCGCCCCTCCCGGAGGCAGGCGGCCACCGCCTCGAAGTACACCTCCGTCTTGCCCGAGCCGGTGACGCCCTCCAGAAGCACGGGCTTCGCCGCCCCGGTCTCCGTCGCCTCGCCGAGGCTGGCGGCCAGCGCGGCGGCGGCCTCGGCCTGGATGGCCGAGAGCGGCACGCGGGGATGGTCGGGGTCGGGCTCGGGCGCGACCGGCTCGGGGGCGACGGCCACGGTCTCCAGGGCGCCGTCGTCGATCAGCCCGTCCACCACCGAGAGGGAGACGCCCGCCTCCTTGGCGAGTGCGCTCTTGCCCCGCAGCTCCCCGTCGGCGGCAATGGCGAGCACCTTCGCGCGCGCGGCCGTCGGCCGGGCGGGGGGCTTGCCGGAGGTCTTCACCGCCACGCGGGCGACCTCGGTCCCCGCCGCCTCGTCCGGCAGGCGCAGGACCATGGCGAGCGCCGAGCCCCGGGGCGCCAGGGTATAGCGGGCGATCCAGTCCACGAGGCCGCGCAGGGTGGCGCCGAGGCGGGGCACGTCGAGCACCCCCGTCACCGGCCGCAGGTTCGAGCCGCCCACCGTCTCGGCCACGGTCCAGACGACGCCTACCGTCTCGCGGGGGCCGAGGGGGACCTGCACCACGTCCCCCGCCTCCACGGTCATCCCATGGGGGACGACGTAGCTGTAGGGCGTGTCGATGGCGAGGGGGATCTGGATCTCGGCGACGGTCGGCATTCGGCTGGCGGCGGTGGCGTGTTCCGCGTTTGTACCATAGTTTTCAGAGAGATGTTGGACCGAACCGGACGGTGCCGTGACTTCCCCCCCACCCGCGCGCGGGGGTCGATGCAAGAGAACTCCCTCCTTCGCCTTCAAGGGCGGGATCAGGCGCAATGATCGCGGATCGCAACGATTCCCGAAGGCGGGGGACAGGGGAAGCCCGCGTCGCCCTCACGCCGCCCGGCGGTGCTGCTCCCTGTGCCGGATCACCGCGAAGCGGTGGCGCTGTCCCTCCGCGTCGAGCAATTCGCTGTCCGAACTCTCGCGCCAGACGACCTCGTCGCCGGGGCGGAGCGTGTCGGTGAGCACCGTGCCCCGGACGATGTCGAGGGACAGGCCGGCCCCGTAGCTCATGGCCGTGGCCTCGGTGATCGCCGTGGCGAGGTCGCCCGCGTCCGGGAGGCAGGCGAACAGGACGCCGTCCACGATGGCGAGGGTGTAGGTCTGCATGGCGTCGCTCCGCCAGAAATGGTCCAACCGAAGGTCCAACCGGAAGGGGGCGAACGTAGGAACGTCGGTCCCCGGGAGAAGCGCGTTCTCCGAATTGCTGCGTTGCGGCAGCGTCGGCAACCGTCACGGTCTTGCCGCGATCAGCCTTTGAGCCGCCGGCCGAAGAAGCCCGCCATCTCCGTGAAGACCTCCTTGGTCTCGGGCGAGTCCGGTGCAGCGAGGTACTGGGCGTGGCTCATGCCCTCGAAGACGTGGAGGTCGGCGTCGATCCCGGCGGCCCGCAGCTTCCGGTGGGTCCGCACGGTGTTCGACAGGAACAGGTCCCGCGTGCCCGAGACGAGGAGGGTCGGCGGCAGGCCAGCGAAGTCGCCGTAGATCGGGGAGAGCTGCGGATCCCGCAGGTCGCGGCCGTCGGCGTAGAGCTTGGCGGCGGGGGTCAGGTAGCCCGAATAGCTGACGAGCACGTTGTCGAGCCATTCGTTCGTCTTGTAGGTGTCGCCGGTCTCGGTCATGTCGGACCAGGGCGTGCCGAGGCCCATGGCGGCGGGCAGGGCCAGCTTGTCCTGCTTGGCGCGGAGCATCAGGGCGAGCGTCATCCCGCCCCCGGTGGAGGTGCCGAACACCGCCATCCGGTCCGGCGCCTGCATCCCGAGCATCGCCTTCCAGACCGCAGCGGCGTCGTCCATCGCCGCCGGGTAGGGGGCGTCCGGCGGCATCCGGTAATCGACCGAGACGACCTTGAACCCGCCGATCCCGGCCATCAGCACCGCCTCCAGGGTGCCCGCCTCGCCCGGATTGTAGACGTAGCCGCCGCCGTGGATGTGCAGGAGCAGGCGGTTCCGGTTCGCCTCCGGCAGGGTCCTGGGCTGGATGACGGAGCATTTCACGCCGCCGATCACCGCCGCCTCGCTCGACACGCCGAGGCGGTCGCGCAGGCCGGGCACCGGCGCGGCCGTGAGCGTGGCGAGGCGGTCCACCAACTCCTTCCAGGCGGCGGCATCCGGCGGGTTGGCGTTCCAGGCCGGGGACCGGTAGGGCGCCGCGATCTGCTTGGCCAAGGGCTCGCTCACCGTCGCGACCGGCACCGGAATCTCGCGCCCCGGCACCGTGCGCGGCCCCGGCTTGGCGTTGGCCGCCCCCATCTTCGCGCCGAGCGAGCCGCCGCCCGCTCCCCCCGCGCCGTCCTCCGCCGCGGCGGGCGCCGCGAGGGCGGGCGCGGTCACAAGGCCGAGGGCGGCCATCTTCAGGGCGGCACGCTTCGAGAGATCGGAAGGGGACGGACGACGCATGAAGAGAGACCTCGGCTGGAGTGGGGGAGATCGTCAGGCGGTGGTCGGGTGGACCGGCGCGACCGGGTCCTGCGGGGCGACGACGACGGTCGCCGGGATCGTCCCCTCGCGGGTGAAGGCGGCCATCACGTCGGGGGCGAGGTCGAGGTCCCCGGCGGCGGCGGGCGGCGTGATGCGCACCGTCTCGGGCTGGACCACGGCCGATTCGCCCGCCTCGCGCTCCTGCGAGACCTCGGCGACGGCCGCTTCGGCGATGAGGCCGATCTCGGCAGCATGGGCGGCGATGGCGGTGCTGTCTGCGGCCAGCACGAGGCTCGATCCGGCGGCGGCCACCGCGCCGGCGAGGCGGGCGATCTCTTCGACCCGCGTCCGCCCCTTGGACACGTTGCGGATGTAGACCGCCCGCACCCGGCCGGGATGGGCGGCGACGATGGCCGCGTAGACCTCGGGGTCGTGCTGGCCGCTGTCGCCGATCAGCACGAAGGGCTGGGTGCGATAGATCTCCAGCATATGCCCGATCAGCGACTGCTTGTGGTCCGTGGCCCGCCGGGGCAGGGGATGGGTCCAGGACAGGCCCCATTCCCGCAGGAACAGCACCGGCCCGGCGGGAATCCCGTGCCGCTGAAAGAATTCCGTCAGCATCTCGTAGAGGCCCCAGGGCGCCCGCGAGACGTAGAGCATCGGGTTGGAATCCGCCCCGCCGGGTCCCGCGTGGAGGGCCCGGTAGAGGGCGGCGACACCGGGGAAGGCGACGCGGCTCTCGGCATCCTCGACGAACAGGCGCCAGAGCATCGTGAGCTTGTTGGCGACGCCCGTGCGCATCACCGTGTCGTCGATGTCGCTGATGACGACGTAGCCACCCTCGGCCGGGGGGATGAAGACCGCGCCGGTGGCGGCGATGGGCGGGTCGGCGGCGAGGGTCAGCGCCACCTCGTGCCAGGGGCCGTCACCCTGGGGAACGGCGCGGGGAGCGAGATGGATGCGGAAATACCCGTCCGAGTCGGTGACGACCTCCGTTTCGGCTCCGCCGAACCGGGCGAGGATTTTTGCCCCCGCGATGGTGCGCCGGCTGATGCGGCGGCGGACATCTCGCCACTGCGCCCGCCAGGAGTCGGGATCCTCGCCCGGAACGCCCGGCGATTGCCGGAAGACGCGGCCGATCAGGAAGATCTCCTCCGCCGAACCGTAGCCGCGATAGGGCTCGATGACGAGGCCGCCCGGCCCGCGCCCGCCGGCGCCCTGGGCGCGCCGGACGGGGCGCGTGACGACCCGCAGCGCCTTGCGCGCGGCCCGGCCGGTGCGGGTCGGCATCGTTCCCCGGACCTCAGGCTTGGGGGAGGTCCGGGGTCAGTCCCAAGGCGTCGAGCCCCTCCTCCAGGAGGTCGCCCGCATCGGGGGTGCGCAGGAGTTCCTTCACGGCGCCCTCGCCGGCGGCCTCGCGCTCCCGCGCGAACTTCACCGCCTCGTCCCATTCCTCCGGCTCCATGTCGCCGCGCCCGACATAGAGGAGCGCCAGCAGTTCCGCCCGGGAATCGTCGTCGAGCCCGGCGATCATGCCGCGCACCTCGGATTCCGTGGCGTCGTCGGTGCCGGAGACGAGGACGTCGGTGGCGCCGTCGTCGATGGGGTTCGATCCCGAATCCGGGTCGGTGGCGCCTTCCTTCACCTCGATCGCGCGCAGGCGGATAACGATGTCGGAAACGGTGTCTGCGGCGATGTCCATACTCGTCTCCTCGAAGCGGACGCGAAACACGAAACGATGGTGGCGGCGGTGACGGCCACGGCTCGCGGGGCTGGCCCCACGGGGCCGACCGGGCCGGGACGGCCCCGAACCGCCTGCGCCGCGACAACGGGCGAGGCCGCGACGGGTTCGCCGGCTCCGGACGATTCGCGGATCCGCCCGCCCGCGGCGATATCCCCGGAAGATTGCGGGGCTCGCGCGGACAAGCGGAACGATATCGCGGCGTCCGGGCTTGCGGTTGGCCGATGTCGACCTCACCCGCCACCCGCTGCGCCACTCCCCTGCCGGGCGCCGCCCCGCGCCGCCGATGTCCCGCGCCGTGGCCGCTCCCCCGTGCCGGCCTTGCGGGGCTGGCGGCCCTCCTCGCGGTGGGGGTCGGCGGTCCGGCGGCGGCGCGTCCGGGATCGGACGGCCTCGCGCCGAGCTGCTTCCGCACCGGCGGGGGAACCCTCGAGATCTGCCGGGACGGGAGCGGGGCCGAGGGCGTGCTCGCCGCGCCGCGCGCCTGCGCCTTCGTGCGGGGCGCCCAGCTCCTCCACTTGGCCCGGAGCAATCCCCCCGGCTCGGTCGTGTCGGTCTACCAGGGCGAGAGCCCGGTCTCCGGCCGCGGCCGGGAGGATGCCTGCCCCGAGCGGCGGGCCACCGACAGCCGCGACGGCGGCACCCTGCGCACCGGCCGCAATCCCGAACAGCTCGCGATGATCCTGGCCGAGGCCGAGGCGCGCTTCGGCATCAGCCTGCCCGAACGGCGCCCCGAGGGGCGCGGGCGGCGAGGGCGGCGCGACGTGCCGGAGGCGGCCGGAGCCGCCGTCGTCCGCGAGGGGATCGGCCCCCGCTCGCCCATCGCCATCTCCGGGCGGGATTGGGCGGGCGAGGCGTACTTCTACGTCTTCATGCTCGGCCAGGAGGCGGCGCCGTCCACCGTGCCGGGCCCGGCCGTCGCGCCGCAGCCGGAGGAGCCGTCGCGCCGCCGCCGGTCCCGCCGCCGGGAAGAGCCCCCCGCCGAAGAGGGACTGCGCCGCCGGATCCAGATCGAGGCCCGGACCCTCGACTTCGTGTCCTTCGAGATCAGGACCCGCGCCGAGGACGGCAACGGCTTCGCCTGGACGCCGGTCGGCGGCGAGGGCAGGGGCCGCCGCCGGGAGCCGCTGGTGCCCGCGCCGGTCATGGACGAGGGGGGCCAGCCGCTCGCCTCGGCCTGCGCGGCCGCCCCCTTCGACACGGCGGGGCTCGACGGCTCGATCAGCGTCGTCGATCGCACCTACCACTACGTGTACACCGACGTGCTGCCCGAGGATTGCGGCCTTCCGCCCGAGCGGCGCCGCATGGGCCTCTACCTCCGCACCTCAAAGGATCTCGCCGCGGAACGGGTGTGGTCGGCGCCCCGCCGCCTCGGGGGCGTGCTGCCGCCGGGCAGCCTCGTGCGGGCTGCCCGCGCGCGGGACGCCCAGAGCTGGGCCGTCGCCTACACCTGCTACCGGCCGGCCAACGCACCCGGCGGGCCCGTGGCGGACATCTGCCTGCAATATACGGCCGATCTCGATCCGGCCGGGATCGGGTCACTGACCCTGTTCTCGGAACCGGTCGAGGCCGCGCGGTCGAACACCTATCTCGGCCTCAGCTCCGGCGGCGACGGGGCCGGGCGGTTCGACCGCAGCAGTCATTTCTGGATGACCGACGCCTTCGGCAACCTCGACGTCCCTGCGAGCTATGCCGGCAGGTCGGGCGTTCTCACCTGGGTGGACCGCCTCGCCCCCGGCCCCGGCGGTGGCACGGGCTCCCGGATCTACGGCCGCCCGGCCTACTGGGCGACGTGGACGGCGCGGCGGCTGGGAAGCCCCTAGTGCAGTGACGCACTCACTTCGTTCATGCGTGTCTGCACGCGCTCATTGTTTTTGCATCAATTTTTCCAGTCTCGGCTGATGCCTTGCCTGAGGAAAATGAAGTAAAAACAAACGCTTGTGGCAGGGCGCATGAACGAAGTGAGTGCGTCGCTGCAACGAGGCGTGTGACGGATTCCCCCGGTGGACGGCTCCGCTGCCCATGCAGGGGACGGCGCGCCTGAGACGCCGCGGGCAGCGTAGGACGGGTTCCGGCAGGCTCCCCCAACAGCCGCATGCGCCTGCGGCGCGGCGGCGCTATAGAGGCTGACGCGGCGCCTCCTTCCGGGCCGCATCAGATCCGGCCCATGGACACGCATACCGACCTCTGGTTCGCCGCGAGCATCGTGCTGATCTCGCTGGTGCTCTCGGCCTTCTTCGCGGGCGCAGAGACCGCCTTCACGGCCGCCTCGCGGGCGCGGATGCACGCCCTCGAACAGGGGGGCGATTCACGGGCCAGCATCGTCAACCGCATCCTCGCGATCCGCGAGCGGTTCATCGGCGCGATGCTGATCGGCTACAACATCGTGGCCATCGGCGCCTCGGCCTTCACCACGAGTGTGCTGACGGCCCTCTTCGGCAAGAGCGGCGTGATCTACGCGACCGTCGGCATGTCGGTGCTGGTCATCGTCTTCGCGGAGGTGCTGCCGAAGACGCTGGCCATCTCCAACCCGGACAAGATCGCCCTGCTGATCGCCCGGCCCGTCGCCTTCGCCGTGGCCCTGATGGGACCGCCGGCACTCGCCATTGAGCAACTGGTGCGGGTGATGCTGAAGCCCTTCGGCGTCACCATCGGCGAGCACCAGTCCATCCTCACCGCCGCCGAGGAGATCCGCGGGCAGGTGGCGCTCCTGCACCGGGAGGGCGGGGTGGAGCGGGCCGAGCGCGATATGCTCGGCGGCCTCCTCGACCTGTCGAACCTCACCGTCTCGGAAGTCATGGTCCACCGCACCAAGATGCGGGCGATCGATGCCGACATGTCGTCCGAGGAGATCGTGCGGGCGGTCCTGGCCTCGCCCTACACCCGCATGCCGCTCTGGCGGGGCACGCCGGAGAACATCATCGGCGTGCTCCACGCCAAGGACCTGCTCCGCGCCCTCGACGCGGCGGGCGGCGACGCCTCCGGCCTCAAGGTCGAGGCGCTGGCGCTGGAGACGTGGTTCATCCCCGGGACCACGAGCCTCAGGGCTCAGCTCAAGGCGTTCCTCTCGAAGAAGACCCACTTCGCCCTCGTCGTGGACGAGTACGGCGAGGTGATGGGCCTCGTGACGCTGGAGGACATCCTGGAGGAGATCGTGGGCGACATCGCCGACGAGCACGACGTGACGGTCTCCGGCGTGCGCATCCAGGGGGACGGCTCGGTGAACGTCGATGGCGGCGTGCCGATCCGCGACCTGAACCGCGCCATGGACTGGCACCTGCCCGACGACGAGGCCACCACCATCGCCGGCCTCGTGATCCACGAGGCCCGCACCATCCCCGACCAGGGCACCGCCTTCAACTTCCATGGCTTCCGCTTCAAGGTGCTGCGGAAGGCCAAGAACCGGATCACGGTGTTGAAGATCGTGCCGCTGTCGGGCGTGGCTCAGGCGGCAATGCCCGTTGCCGAGGATCGCGGGACGGCGTGACCGAGCACGGCGTGTCAGAGAGGGCGGCCCGGATCCATCCGCCCATGGAGGACGCGAACGATCTCGATGTGCAGGTCGTCTGGCCGGCGATAATAGACGATGTGCGATCCGACCGAGTGTAGGAGGTAACCCTGTCGAAGGTCGTCCGCGTTGCGGCCGACCTTGAAACCGCCGGCAAGATCGCGGAAGGCGCCGTCGAGGCGCCGAACAGACGTCTCAGCTTGGGTCGGGCCCCCGGTGCGTACCGAGGATATCCAAATCTCATCGAGGTCGCGGCGCGCCCTTGGGGTGAGAGTATAGCGGCCACTCACTGCCGGTCGTCGTCTTTGCTCTGCAAGAACTCCTCGACGTCGAACGGTTGGGCAGGACCGCTCTCCTCTCCCTCGATCAGCGCCGCGCGAAGCCCCGCGAGTTTGGCCTCGTGCTCTTCGAGAAGCCGCAGGCCCGCGCGCACGACATCGCTGGCAGAGCCATAACGTCCTCCCTGGACCTGCCTCTCGATGAAGCGCAAGAAATGGTCGTTGAGGGCAATCGAGGTGTTGCGTCCCCCGTCACGCCCTCCGGCCGCCGGTGTACCAAATCCTGGTAAAAGTGCCGCCGCGACGCCCAAAAGAAAAGGGGCCGCCTTTCGGCGACCCCCTTCCTTCCGTCCGTGACGGGTGGCGTGGACTTAGAAGTCCATGCCGCCCATGCCGCCGCCCGGCATCGCCGGAGCGGGGCTGTCCTTCTTCGGCGCGTCAGCGACCATGGCCTCCGTCGTCACCAGCAGGCCGGCCACCGAGGCGGCGTCCTGCAGGGCGGTGCGGACGACCTTGGCCGGATCGACGATGCCGGCCTGGATCATGTCGACGTACTCTTCGGTCTGGGCGTTGAAGCCGAAGGTCTCGGAGTCCGTCTTGTCGGTGATCTTGCCGACCACGATCGAGCCCTCGACGCCCGCGTTCTGGGCGATCTGGCGGATCGGGGCCTCAAGGGCCTTGAGGACGATCTTGATGCCGGCCTGGACGTCCGGGATGTCGGACTTCAGCTCGGAAACCGCCTTCTTGGCGCGGAGCAGCGCGGTGCCGCCGCCGGGGACGATGCCCTCTTCCACTGCAGCGCGGGTGGCGTTGAGCGCGTCGTCGACGCGGTCCTTCTTCTCCTTCACCTCGACCTCGGTCGCGCCGCCGACGCGGATCACCGCGACGCCGCCCGCGAGCTTGGCCAGACGCTCCTGGAGCTTCTCGCGGTCGTAGTCCGAGGTGGTCTCCTCGATCTGCGCCTTGATCTGGCTGATGCGACCCTCGATGTCGGACTTCTCGCCGACGCCGTCGATGATCGTGGTGTTCTCCTTCTCGATGCGGACGCGCTTGGCGCGGCCGAGCATCGGGAGCGAGACGTTCTCGAGCTTGATGCCGAGATCCTCGGCGATCATCTGGCCCTTGGTGAGGATCGCGATGTCCTCAAGCATCGCCTTGCGGCGATCACCGAAGCCCGGCGCCTTGACGGCCGCGACCTTCAGGCCGCCGCGGAGCTTGTTCACGACGAGCGTGGCAAGCGCCTCGCCCTCGATGTCCTCGGCGATGATCAGGAGCGGCTTGCCGGTCTGCACCACGGCCTCGAGGACCGGGAGCATCGCCTGGAGCGAGGAGAGCTTCTTCTCGTGGATGAGGATGTAGGGATCCTCGAGCTCGGCGACCATCTTCTCCGCGTTCGTGATGAAGTACGGGGACAGGTAGCCGCGGTCGAACTGCATACCCTCGACGACGTCCAGCTCGGTCTCGGCGGTCTTGGCCTCCTCGACGGTGATGACGCCCTCGTTGCCCACCTTCTGCATGGCGTGGGCGATCATCTCGCCGATCTCCTTGTCGCCGTTGGCGGAGATCGTGCCGACCTGGGCGACCTCGTCGGAGGTCGAGACCTTCTTGGCGCGGGCGGTGATGTCCTTCACCGCGGCGGCGGTGGCGAGGTCGATGCCGCGCTTCAGGTCCATCGGGTTGATGCCGGCGGCCACGTACTTGGCGCCCTCGCGGACGATGGCCTGGGCCAGCACGGTCGCGGTGGTGGTGCCGTCACCGGCGATGTCGTTGGTCTTCGAGGCCACTTCGCGCACCATCTGGGCGCCCATGTTCTCGAAGCGGTCGGCGAGCTCGATCTCCTTGGCGACCGTCACACCGTCCTTGGTGATGCGCGGGGCGCCGAAGCTCTTCTCGATGACGACGTTGCGGCCCTTCGGGCCGAGGGTCACCTTGACGGCGTCCGCGAGGATGTCGACGCCGCGAAGCATCTTGTCGCGGGCGTCGGCGGAGAAACGAACGTCTTTCGCTGCCATGTCCTAAACTCTTTCGATTGGAGGTTGCGCTTCGGAGCCGTATTCGGCCTCACGAAGCCAAAAGCCTGTGAAGGTCGGCCGAGCCGTGATCAGACGTTGACCACGCCCATGATGTCCGACTCCTTCATGATGAGGAGATCTTCACCGTCTATCTTGACCTCGGTGCCGGACCACTTGCCGAACAGCACGCGGTCGCCGGCCTTGACGTCGAGCGGGTTGACCCGGCCGGTCTCGTCGCGGGCGCCGGATCCGACGGCGATGATCTCGCCCTCCTGCGGCTTCTCCTTGGCGGAATCGGGAATGATGATCCCGCCCTTCGTCCTCTCTTCGCTCTCGATGCGGCGGACGACCACGCGGTCGTGCAGCGGACGGAACTTCATGAGCAGCCCTCTTGCTTCAGGTCTGGAGATGGCGTTGATGCGGCCTAGCCGACCACACGCACTCTCGCTGGTAGCACCTCTGTTAGCACTCTCGCCTGACGAGTGCTAACACGAGGAGGCAGATAGCCATCGTGGGTTTTCGAGTCAAGACTGTCGCACCCCGCTCCCCCCCCTCTCAGGCGCGGCGCCTTTCCACGGATTCTCCCTTCATGGCGATCTCCACCGGATCCTCGGCATCCGCCAGCGATGCGCCTGCGCGGGGCGCTGGTGTCTGGTTCGATCTGCTGGATCCCTCGGCGGAGACCGTGGCGGACGTCGAGGCGCGGACGGGCCTGCGCGTCCCCTCCCGGGCGGCGCTCTCCGAGGTCGAGTCGTCGAGCCGCCTGCGCCGGGTGAAGACCGGGCTGTCGCTCTCGACTCCGATGATCACCTTCGAGCGAGCGGACTCCCAGCTCCTGCCGCTGGGCTTCATGCTCACGAAGGATCACCTCGTCACCATCCGCTTCCACGATCTGCGTGCGTTCGATCATGCCCGGACGCGCATCGACGACGGGGAGGGGGGTGACCCCGGCGAAATCCTGCTGGTGATCCTGGAGGAATTGGTCGACAGCCTCGCCGACGCCCTGGAGGAGATGGCGGCCGACCTCGACTCCCTGTCGAGCCGCATCTTCGATTTCGACGTACGCGGCCCCCATGCCCGCCGGATGGAGGACCCTCCGCCCCGCCGCCGGGATCTCGCGCTGCGCCGGATCCTGCGGGGAATCAGCCGCCGGGGGAAGGTGCTCGGCAAGGTGCGGGCAAGCCTGCTCGGCCTGGAGCGGATCGTTCCCTTCGTGGCGAGCGCCTGCGAGGGGTTGGAACTGGCCGACGACGGCCGCTACGAGACGTTGAAGCGGGACATCGAGTCCCTCGACGAGTTCGAGACGCGGCTCGCCGAGAACGTGCAGTTCCTCCTCGACGCGGCGCTGGGCCTCATCAACATCGAGCAAAACAACGTCTTCCGGGTCCTCACCGTTGTCTCGGTGGTGGGCGTCCCGCCGACGCTGATCGCCTCGATGTACGGCATGAACTTCAAATACATGCCGGAACTGGAATGGACCTACGGCTACCCTTACGCCCTCGGTCTCATCCTGATCAGCGCGATCATTCCGATCGTGTACTTCAGGATCCGCGGCTGGTTCTGACGCCCCCTCCGTCCTTGCGAGCGGAGCGAAGCAATCCAGGGGTGCGCCACGATCGGAAACGGCCCGCCACCCTGGATTGCTTCGCTCCGCTCGCAATGACGTGGAGGTCGTGACGGGCCGCCACGATCTTTCCGGCCAGCCTCTCAGGACGAGGTGATTTGGGGGAAGAGGGTATTCTCGGTCAGGCTCCCGGAGGCCCGCTGCGATACACGGAAGCGCTCCGCTCGCAACGACGGGCGCGCATCAATCCCTGGCGAGTTGCGCCCGGCCGATCGTGAACACGCGCCCGTCCCCGAGGAGATAGGCGGTGAAGCCCTTGGGGAAGGCCGCGTCGAAGGCCTTGTCACGGACGTTGAGCCCGCCGGCATAGGCGCCGAAGGCCGGCATGATCAGGCGGTGACCGTCGGTGACGAAGCAGCGGCGGCGGACGGCGCGGCCCCGCATCGCGACCTTTCCGCAGGGATGGAGGTGGCCGGAAATCTCGCCCGGCGCCGGGTCGGCACCCGGTTCGTGGCGCAGGAGGAGGCCGCCGAGGGTCAACGCCTCGGCGTAGCGTCCACCGACGCCGTCCTGCACGGCGGCATCGTGGTTCCCCGCGATCCAGACCCAGTCGCGCCCCTCCTGCAGGGCGGCGATCATCGCCCGGTCGCCGGGCTCCATCCGCTCGGGCCCCCTCGCGTCGTGGAAGGAATCGCCCAGCGCGACGACGCGGGCGGGATCGTGCCGGATGATCGCCTCGTGCAGGCAGGCCAGGGTCTCTCGGGTGTCGTAGGGCGGCAGGAACTGGCCGGACCGGGCGGCGAAGGACGAACCCTTCTCCAGGTGCAGATCGGAGACGATCAGCGTGCGGTGGGCCTCGATCCAGAGGCCGCCGCAGAGGTCGAGGGTGAGCACTTCCCCTGCGAGCGTGAGCGTCGGGTGCTTCTGGGTCTTCTCGAGTCGGAGTCCGGCCGCCACCAGGGCATCCTCTATCGCGTCGGGGGAGGGCGAACCGTCGCGCGGGCCTCGGCTCAAGCCAGGGCCTCCTGAAGAAGCTCCGCCTCCGCCTCGGCGAGAATCTCGTCCGCCCCCTCGCCGTAGACCCGCTCGCGGCCGATCTCCAGCATGACGGAGACCGACAGGGGCGACACCCGGTCGAGGGCGCGATGGATGATTCGCCCCTGGATGCGCTCTAGCATCATGCCGAGGCGGCGCACGTCGAGGAGTCCGGTTGCCGCATCCTGCCGCGCGGCGGCCAGCAGCAAGTGGTCGGGCTCGTGCTTGCGCAGCACGTCGAAGATCAGGTCCGTCGAGATCGTGACCTGCCGCCCGGTCTTCTTCAGGCCGGGGTGGTGGCGCTCGATCAGCCCGGCGATCACGGCGCATTGCCGGAAGGTGCGCTTCATCATCGCCGACTCATCGAGCCACGCCTCGAGGTCGTCGCCCAGCATGTCCTCGCCGAACAGCCCGGCCATGAAATCCGGATCGAAGGCCGCCCGCTCGGAGATGTCCTTCGTCATCCAGATGGCGATGCCGTAATCGTTGGCCGCGAAGCCGAGCGGCCTCAGGCCCGCGCGCTCCAGGCGGCGCGTCAGCAGCATCCCGAGCGTCTGGTGGGCGAGCCGCCCCTCGAAGGGGAAGGCGGTGAGGTAGTGGCGCTTGCCCCGCGGGAAGGTCTCGACCAGCAGGTCGCGCTCGCCCGGCAGGACCGAGCGGCGGCGCTGCTGCACGAGGTAGTCGCCGATGGATGCCGGAAGCCGGTCCCACTCGAACGGGTCGGCGATGATCGCCCGCACCCGCGCGGCGAGAAACGTCGAGAGCGGGAACTTGGAACCGGCATAGGAGGGGATTGCCGGGTCCGTGCCCGGCGGGGCGCGGGTGACGAGGGCCTCGTCCTCGGCGAGCCCCTCGAAGCGCAGGGTCTCGCCCGCGAACAGGAAGGTGTCACCCACGGTCAGGGTGTCGGCGAACTCGTCCTCGATCTCACCGAGGACCCGGCCGGTCTTCGGCAGCACCGTGCCGGGCTTGTTCCGCAGGCTGCGGCCGAGGCGCACCTTCACGCGTGCCGCCTCGACGATGGTGCCGACATTCATTCGGTAGGCCTGCGCGGTGCGGGCGTCGCGCACCCGCCAAAGCCCGTCCGGTCCCCGCAGGATCTTGGCGAAGCGCTCGTAGGCGCGCAGCGCGTAGCCGCCCGTCGCCACGTAATCCACGACCTGCTCGAACCGCTCCCAGGTCAGTCCCGCATAGGGCGAGGCCGAGACGATCTCGTCGTAGAGGTCGGCCGCGTCGAAGGCGTCGGCGCAGGCCATGCCCAGCACGTGCTGGGCCAGCACGTCGAGGGCGCCGGTGCGGGCGTCGGGCGTATCCTGGGCCGCCTCCTCCACAGCGTCGAGGGCGGCTTGGCACTCCAGCATCTCGAACCGGTTGCCGGGGACGAGGTAGGCCTTGGACGGCTCGTCCATCCGGTGGTTGGCGCGGCCGATGCGCTGCATGATCCGGCTCGCGCCCTTGGGCGCGCCGACATTCACGACGAGATCGACATCGCCCCAGTCGATGCCGAGATCGAGCGTCGCGGTGCAGACGATGGCCCGCAGGCCGCCCCCCGCCATCGCCGCCTCCACCCGCCGCCGCTGGGCGGCGTCGAGGGAGCCGTGGTGGATCGCGATGGGCAGCGTCTCCTCGTTGAGGCGCCACAACTCCTGGAAGGTGTACTCCGCCTGGAGCCTCGTGTTGACGAAGACAAGGGTCGTCCGGTGTTGCTTGATGAGGTCGTAGATCGCCTCCATCGAGTGCCACGCGGTGTGGCCGGAGATCGGCAGGGGCCGCCCGAGATCGAGCATCCGCAGGTCGGCCCGGGCACCGCCGGCGACGACCACGAGGTCGGCCATGGCCACGCCCTCCCTCCCCCCTCTGCGGGGGAGGGTACCCTGCGCAGCAGGGGGGGAGAGGGGAGCGACGGTCCCGGAGTTGTTACCCGAGGCGTCACGTCCTGAATCGTTGCTCCCCTCTCCCGACCCCCTCCGGGGGCCACCCTCCCCCGCAAAGGGGGGAGGGAGAGGCGGTTCTGTCTGCGCCACCAAATACTTCCGCAACTCGTCCGGTTCCCGCACCGTCGCGGACAGGCCGATCGACACGAGCCCCGGGCTCAGCCGGCGCAGACGCGCGAGGGCCAAGGACAAGAGGTCCCCCCGCTTCGAGGTGACCAGCGCGTGCAACTCGTCGAGGATCACGCATTGGAGGTTGGCGAACAGGTCCGCCGCCTCGCGATGGGCGATCAGCAGGGAGAGTTGCTCCGGCGTGGTGAGCAGGATGTCGGGCGGGCGGCTGACCTGCCGGGTGCGCTTGTGGGACGGCGTGTCGCCCGTGCGGGTCTCGACGCGGATGGGCAGGCCCATCCCGTCGATCGGCGCTTCGAGGTTGCGGGCGATGTCGACGGCCAGCGCCTTGAGCGGAGACACGTAGAGCGTGTGGAGACCCGCCCCCTTCACGGGCCGCGCGCCCCGCTCGGACAGTGCCACGAGGCTCGGCAGGAACCCCGCCAGCGTCTTGCCCGCGCCGGTGGGCGCCACGAGCAGCGCCGAGCGGCCTCCGCGCACGAGGCGCAGGAGATCGAGCTGGTGGGGCCGTGGCGCCCAGCCGCGCGCGGCGAACCACGCCCGGAAGGCCGGGGGCAGATCCCCCGCCGACGTGCCCTTCGCCCGCCTGCTCAGGCGAGGGCCATGAGGAAGCGGTCGATCAGTTCGAGGGCGCGCTCGCTCATGGCGCCGGGGTAGCGCACGAAGACGTGGCACCCGCCCGGATAGATCGCCGTGTGGCCGCCGTTGCCGGCCGCCGCCCAGCGGGCGGACATGTAGAGCGTGTCGTCGAGGAGGGGGTCGCAGGTGCCTACCGTGAACAGGGCCGGGGGCAGGCCCTTGAGGTCGGCGTAGATCGGCGACACGTCCGGCCGCCGCCGGTCGATGCCCTCGCGGACGTAGCCGTCGGCGAAGCGGGTCAGGTCCTCGGTGTTCACCACCAGGCGCTCCGAACCCCAGTTGCGGACGGACGGGGTGAGGCCGAGGTCGAAGAACCCGGCATTCAGGTTGGCGCCGCGGAAGGCGCGGCCGAGGCCCTGCCTGTCGCGAAGGCGCAGCAGCACCATCACCGCGAGGTGGGCGCCGACCGACTCGCCGCCGATGGTGAGGGCGTTGACGCCGAACTCCGCCCGGCCCGGACCGGCGAGCCACACGGCCGCCGCCTCGCAATCGAGGAGCGCGGCCGGGTAGGGGTGCTCGGGGGCGAGCCGGTACTCCACGGAAAGCACGATGAAGCCGCAGGTGTCGGCGACGCGCTCCAGCCACGGGTCCTGCTCGTCGGCAGACCCCCAGATCCAGCCGCCCCGGTGGATGTGGAGGTATGCGCCGCGCAGCCTCACCCCGGCCTTGGGCCGGATGCAGCGCAGGCGCAGGGGGCCGGCCGGCCCCTCAATCGTGAGCCATTCCGCCCGCGCCGAGCGCGGCATGGCTGGGGAGGCCTGCGTGCCGGCCTGGCGGCGGGCGCGCACCTCCGCGATGGGCAGCGACCAGGGGTCGGCCTGCGCGGCGTGGGCGGCGACGATCTCGGCGTTGAGCCGCTTGGTCTCGGGATCGATCGTCGCCGGATCGAAGAGGGCGTGGTCGATCATGCTCTCGTCTCGGTCGGCCGGCGTGATCCCGGCTGCGATTCCCGCATCTTGGCGTGCCCCGTCATGCTTGCCATCTGAGGGATGGCGGTAAAATCCGCGAGGGTCGCGGTTGTTGCAGGCTTTCGGCCGGGTGTGGTGCGCCGGCCACGGTTATGCCCGGTTCGCGGGCGATGCAAAGGCGCCAGCTGAGAAGAAGACGATGCTCCTCGACCATGACCGCCGCCGTGCCGGAGCCGAGCCCGGCGAGACGCCCTACGCCGCCTACCAGGCGCCACGGGGATCCTCGGCGCTCCGCCGGTTCCTCGGCGGATCGCCCGCCGGCGTATTCGTGCGCCTGCTGTTCCTCTCGGTGCTGGTCGGCGCCTTCATGTCGATGCTCGGGGTCACGCCGGGCCTGCTGTTCTGGCGGGTCGTCGATTCGGTCCAGGATCTCGTCCACCTCGCGGCCACCCAGTTGCACGACGTCACCGGCTGGATCGTGGCCGGCGCCGTCGTCGTCGTGCCGCTCTGGTTGATCGCCCGGCTCTTCGCCGTCTCCCGTTGAGAAGCCGGCGTCCCGTGCGCCAACGCACGGACGCCCGAGAGGATGCGGCGGGAATTCGCCTTCGGCGCGGTCCCGCGCCGGGGAGACCCTTGTCGCCGCCGTGACCGTCTCGACCACCCTCCCCACCGGCCACCGCCGCGTCCTCACGCTGGCGCTGCCGATGACGCTGGCCAACGTGACGACGCCGCTCCTCGGCTTCGTCGGGGCGGCGGTGATCGGGCGGCTCGGCGACGCGGCGCTGCTCGGCGCCATCGCGCTCGGCGCCGTCGTCTTCGATGCGCTGTTCTGGTCCTTCGGCTCCCTGCGCATGGCGACGGCGGGGCTGACCGCGCAGGCGGTGGGCGCGGGCGATACCGCCGAGACGGACCGGACGCTCGCAAGGGCTCTCGCCGCGGGAGGGCTGGCGGGGCTGATCATCGTGCTGCTGCAATGGCCGATCGGGCAGGCAGCCTTCGCGGTCAGCGGCGCGAGCCCGGCGGTGCAGGCGGCGCTGGCCAGCTACTTCGTCATCCGCATCCTCTCCGCCCCCTTCGTGCTGGCGAACTACGCCCTGCTCGGCTCGATCCTCGGCCGGGGACGGACGGATCTCGGCCTTGTGATCCAGGTGGCGATCAACCTGATCAACATCGCGCTCACCCTCGCGCTGGTGCTCGGCGCGGATCTCGGCATCGCCGGGGCGGCCCTGGCGGCGTTGGGCGCGGAGGCGGCCGGGCTGGTGCTGGGGCTGTTCGTGGTGACGCGCCTCGGCTCCCGGCCGTTCCGGGTGCCGCTGGCCGAGATCCGCGACGGGGCGGCCCTGCGCCGGACGCTCAGCGTCAATCTCGACGTGATCGTGCGGACGCTCGCCATCATCGCCGCCATCGTCCTGTTCTCGGCGCTGGGGGCCCGGCAGGGCGACGTGACGCTGGCGGCCAACGCCGTGCTGTGGAATCTCTTCATGATCGGCGGCTTCTTCCTCGACGGGTTCGCCACCGCCGCCGAGACCCTGTGCGGGCAGGCGGTGGGCGCCCGGGACGCCGCCGCCTTCAGGGCGTCGGCGTCCTTGAGCCTGCGCTGGTGCCTCGGCTTCGGCCTCGTCGTCAGCCTTCTGGCGCTCGCCGGGGGCGGGACCTTCATCGACCTCGTGACGACGAACGCCGCGGTCCGGGAGGCGGCGCGGGCGACCCTGCCGCTCGCCGCGCTCGCGCCGGTCACGGCCGCGGCGGCCTTCGCCTATGACGGCATCTTCATCGGCGCGACCTGGACGCGGGCGATGCGCAACCTCATGCTGCTGGCCTTCGCCGTCTTCGCGGCCGCCCTCGGGATCGTCGAGGTGATGGGCCTCGGCAATCCGGGGCTCTGGATCGCCTTCCTGGTCTTCCTCGGCGCCAGGGGCATGAGCCAGGGAGTCGCCTTCCCCGGCCTCGTCAGGCGGACCTTTCCCGCCTCCGCCTGAACCCGGCCGTCAGCGCGGGTCCTTCCAGGCCGTCGCCGTGGGGGCGGCCCGGGGGATCGTTGCCTCGGCGCGGCGCTGGGGGAAGCGGCGTCCGGTGGCGTAGTGGCGGCTCCGGCGGACGTGGCGGCGCCCGCCGCGCTCGGAATTGTGGCCGATCACGCCGCCGATCACCGCACCGGCCACGGCGCCGATCGGGCCGCCGACCACCGCGCCCGCGACCGCGCCCGACCCGACGCCCAGCGTCGTCGCGCTCTGCGCCACGGCGGCCTGCGGCAGGCCGAGGCCGCCGACGAGGGCGAGGGCCGCAAGAATCCGTCTCATCAGTTCGTCCACGTTCCAAACGATACGGTGCGCCTTGAATCGCGCGACCGTGACCAAAGCACGGCAGTGTTCGCTTCGCCGGGTGGTGTCAAACCTCGGCCGTTCTCAATCCCGTGGTCGAAAGGCGGATGGCACGGCCGTGCCCATCGTCTAGTGTGCGCTGCAACGCGGCCGGACCGGAGGGTCGCGACGAGAGGGAAGGCGGCTTGCGACGCCGCGAGGAAGGATTTCGCCGATGGCCACGCTGACCGATCTCCGCCTGCGCCGCAGCGTCCTCTACATGCCCGGCTCGAATCAGCGCGCCCTCGACAAGGCCAAGTCGCTGCCCTGCGACAGCATCATCCTCGACCTCGAGGACGCCGTGGGGCCGGACGAGAAGGAGACCGCCCGCGAGCAGGTCTGCGCCGCGGTGAAGAACGGCGGCTACGGCAGCCGGGAACTGGTGATCCGCGTCAACGCCCCGCAGACCCCCTGGGGCGAGGCGGACCTGCACGCGGCCATCGAGGCGAAGCCCGACGCGATCCTGATGCCGAAGGTGTCCTCTCCGGCGGTGCTGGAGAGCATCGCCGACCGGCTCGAATCCCTCGACGCCCCGGAGGACATCCGCATCTGGGCGATGATCGAGACCCCCGCCTCGATCCTCAACATCCACGAGATCGCCAAGGCCCGCCGCGACAGCCGCACCCGGCTCGCCTGCTTCGTGCTCGGCACCAACGACCTCTCCAAGGACACCTGGGCCAAGATCGTGCCCGGCCGGGCGCCGTTCATGCCGTGGATGATGACGGCGCTGGCCGCCGCCCGCTCGGAGGGCCTGACCATCCTCGACGGCGTGTTCAACGACATCTCCGACACGGAGGGCTGCCGGGCGGAATGCCTCCAGGCCCGCGACCTCGGCTTCGATGGCAAGACGCTGATCCATCCGAGCCAGCTGGAGCCGGCCAACACCTCTTTCGCCCCGACAGAGGAGGAGGTGCGCCGCGCCAAGATGGTGCTCGAAGCCTTCGAGCGGCCGGAATACGCCAAGCGCGGCGTCATCAAGCTGGAAGGCCGCCTCTACGAGCGCCAGCACCTCGCCATGAACCGCCGGGCGGTGAGCTGGGCGGAGGCGATCAAGGCGAAGGGGTTCTGAGCGTCGGGCCGGCTTCGCAGGACGAGGGCGGGGGACGGACGGCGGCCCCCTGAAGCGACCCGATGGGCCTCGCCTCCGATCGGGAGAGGTGGGTGGGACGTGGCGGGCCGGTCATCTCGGCCGGTGCGGAAACGTCAGCAGCATCAGGCGATAGGTTCGCAGCACGGCGGCCGTCGACGCGATCAGGAACCCGTAGCATCCGCCGGTGAAATGACGCCGCAGGATATAGTATTTGAAGAACGCCCCGAACGGCTCGACCAAAACCCTGATGAAGAACAAATACCTTCCCTTGATCTTCTCCGAGCACTGGATGTTGAAATAGGCGATGTTCTTCTCGATGTAATGAGACAGCGACCGGATCGACCGGTGATACATGGGATGCTTCAGCGCGCGCACCTGCCGCGATGGCAGGTGAATTTCGTCGAACGCCGCGGAAGCCGGAAACCTGCAGAATCTCCTGTCGTAGAGACGAACGTACCGGTGCTGGTCGGCCAGTGGCCGTGGCCGGTCCTGTCCCGGGTAGACCGTCTTGATATCGATCCGGTAGCCGACGATCCCATCCTCGGGTTGTGCGGCGGCCCAGGCCTTAATCTCCCGCTGAAGGTCCGGCGTCAGCCACTCGTCGGCATCGATGTTGAGGATCCAATCGTGGGTGGCTCGGTCTTCGGCGAAGCGCTTCTGCTGACCGAAGCCCTGCCAGTCATGGTGATGGCATGTCGCGCCGAAGGATCGGCAGATCTCGAGCGTCCGATCGGAGCTACCGGAATCGACGACGACAATCTCATCGGCCACATCCCTGACACTCCGAAGACATTCGGCGATTCGATCTTCCTCGTTCTTGGCTATAATGGTGCATGATATTTTACGGTCCATTGCGCTCGCCGACGAATATTTCGCGTCGAGAAACATGATATCAAACAGAAATAGTCGCGGTAATAAATTCAAGATTGCATAATAACAATATATAAAACTATGGATTGCACCGGCACCTAACAGAAACAAATATCCCAGCAACACTATCCGGCCTATAACGACGTCGACAATGCAACATGAGCGTTCCCCAACGCGCGAATAAACGAGTGCGACAGCCTCATGCGCCCGTTCGACGGTGGTATTGCGCGGCAAGCCGATCGACTGTCGCAAACGATCCTGGCGACGACACCGGTCTCGATGTTCCTCTTCAACAAGTCGGCCGCCCTGGTCCTCGTCGTGTCCGCCGCCGTGGCGGTCGCGGGATACGCCCTGGCTGGGAGGGTGCGGCCGGTCGGCCCCGGCGTTCCGCGACCGTTGCGGATCCTCGCCCTTGCGGTTCCGGCCTGTTTCGCCGTCTCGGCCCTGGCGTCACCCGATCCCGTCCGGTCGCTCGACATCCTGGCCGGAGCCGGGATCGTGACGGCGGCGGGCCTGACCACGGTGTTCATTCGCCGGACGGATCATGACGTCGCGGCGGGATACGTCGCGCTGTCGATCACCGTTGCCTGCGCGGCGCTGATCATCGTCGAGGAATGGGCCGACATGCCCCTTCACCGCGCCATCGGCGTGCGATCGGAGTCGTTCGTGCTGAAGCGCACGGCCGTCTGCAACACGCTGGTCCTGCTCGGCCTGCTTCGCTTCATGCTCGGCCGCCTTCGGCCGTCGCTGATCGGCCTTGTCGGCCTCTTGCAGCTGGGCGCGATCACCGCCGCCCATTCCGGCGCGGCCGCCTTCGGTCTCCTCGGGTTCGGGGGCGCGCTCCTCGCCGTCCGCTTCGGCGGGCCGTCCCTGGCCAAGGCCGTGGGCGCGGCCTGGATCGCCGGATGCCTCCTCGTCGCCCCTTTCCTCGGGACGGCGGCGAATCAGGGGTGGGAGGGGCTCCTCGTCCGCACGCTCGAAGCCTTCCACCTCGAGGAGCGCATCGCGATCTGGGAGGCCTTCGGGTCGCTGGTCGGGCGGAGGCCTGTCCTCGGTTACGGATTCGGATCGTCTCAGGAGATCGTCGGCTCGAAGGCACTGCACGGGGCGGGCGATCCCGCTCTCGACGCGGCCCGCAACCTCCACCCACACAATGCCTACTTGCAAGTCTGGGTGGAGTTCGGCGCGGTGGGCGCCGGCCTGTCCTTCGCGCTCTTCTGGTGGCTGATCGCCGGCATGGACGGGACCGACGGCGCCTTCGCGCTCCGCTTCGGGATCGTCCTGTTCTGTTGCGTGCTGATGCTCCTGTCGCACTCCCTCTGGCAACCCTGGTGGATCGCCAGCGTCGCCATCGCCTTCACGTGGCTCCGCCTCGGTGGCGGCCCCGGCGCGAGGCCGGCGCCGCGGGACGGGGCGCCTCGCCCGGCGTGAGCCACGCCGGCGAGGTGGGTCGGCGGCGGGGAGGGCGCCGTCAGCCCGACGCCAGGGCCCGCGCGTCCCGTCCGACGACGGCGGCGATGGACGAGGCGCCCTCGGCCATCACCCGCTCGCTCAGGCCCGCCTTGATTCGCGAGACGAGCCCCGGCCCCTCGTAGACCAGGGCGGAATAGAGCTGCACGAGGCTCGCCCCGGCGCGGATCTTCGCCCAGGCGGTCTCGGCCGACTCGACTCCGCCGACCCCGACGAGGGGCATCGCGTCGCCGATCCGCAGGAACGCCTGAGCCAGCATCCGCGTGGCCGGCGCGAAAAGGGGACGGCCGGAGAGGCCGCCGGTCTCCTTCGCCGTGGCCGCCTCGCGCAGGGAGGATGGCCGAGCCACCGTGGTGTTCGAGACGACGAGGGCCTGCACACCCCGGGCCTTCGCGGTGGCGCAGATCGCGTCAAGGGCGTCGAGGCCCATGTCGGGGGCGATCTTCAACAGGATCGCGGCGCCGGCCCCGGCGGCATCCCGCGCCTCCACCACCCGGGCCAGCAACTCGTCGAGGAAGGCTTCGCCCTGCAGATCCCGCAGGCCCGGCGTGTTCGGGGAGGACACGTTGACCGTGACGAAGGCGACGTGCGGCGCCAGCGCCGCCGTGCAGGCGACGTAATCGGCCAGCCGGTCCACCGAGTCCTTGTTGGCGCCGATGTTGACGCCGACGATCCCGCCCCGTCCGGCCCGGGCGCGGAGCCGCGCCTCCACCACGCCGAGCCCCTCGCTGTTGAGGCCGAAGCGGTTGATCACCGCCCGATCGGCCGGGAGCCTGAACACCCGTGGCTGCGGGTTGCCGGGCTGCGGCCGCGGCACCACGCCGCCGACCTCGACGAAGCCGAATCCCAGCCCCAGCAGCGCGTCGGGCACCCGCGCGCCCTTGTCGAACCCCGCCGCGAGGCCGACCGGATTGGGAAAGCGCCGCCCGAGGCAGGTGACGGCGAGGCGGGGATCGTCGGCGGGCGGCGTCCCGGCCGGCAGGAGCGACAGCCCCCGAATCGTCAGATCGTGGGCGCGCTCGGCGTCGAGCCGGTGCAGCAGCGGCCGCACCAGGGGAAAGGCGGCACCGATCATTGCGGCGGGATTCCTTCCGGGAAAACGTGCCCGCCATCGGGCCCCAGGGGCAACTCCTCCACGGCCACCACCGCCGTGAGGGGCAGGTCGCCGTAGAGGTGCGGGAAGAGATCGCCGCCCCGCGACGTCTCGTAGCGCAGGGCGTCGCCCAGGGCGTCGGCCTCGACGGCGAGGAGAAGCAGGTCCTCCTGCCCGGCGAAGTGGCGCGCAGCCGTCTCGGCCACCTGCGCGGCGGTGGAGAAGTGGATGAATCCATCGGCGAGGTCGACGGGCGCCCCGGCGAAACGGCCGGCGCCCTCCGCCTCCCGCCAGAGGGCGCGCGGGCAAATCTTGTAGACGAACGGCATGATCCACTCCCCGGGATGGCCGGTCGGATAGAGGCAGTGTCGGCCCTCCGCAACCGGCGGCGCGGACCCGGCTGCCAAGCAGAGGCACGGCAGGACATCCCAGGCAGGATGTTGCCGGTCGGAATTTGCGATTTGAGGATTGTAGTTCTAGTTTCCTACCGGTAGGCGACACGTCTTAGATGTGTCATTTTCGGTGGCACAACTGTGCAGGCTGATGCGGGCCGGGATGACCGGGCCGATCAGACAGGACTCGGCGGGTCGCATGCTGTCCCACGAACAAATCTGGAACGCCATCGATCGCTTGGCGGAGCGGCATGGCTACTCCGCCTCGGGTCTCGCCCGGCGGGCCGGGCTCGACGCGACGAGCTTCAACAAGTCCAAGCGCATCGGCGCCGACGGCCGCAAGCGGTGGCCCTCCACCGAATCGATCGCGAAGGTGCTCACCGCCACGGGCGCGAGCCTCGACGAGTTCCTGCGCCTGATCGAGGCGCGGGCGGTCCCGGCGCGGACGATGGTCCCGCTGATCGGCCTCACCCAGGCCGGCGCGGGCCGGGTCTTCACCGACGACGGGATGCCCACGGGCGGCCCCGGCTGGGAGGAGATCGAGTTTCCCGATCTCGGCGAGGAGCGGGCCTTCGCCCTGGAGGTGCAGGGCGATTCGATGATGCCCCTCTTCCGCGACGGCGACGTGCTCATCGTCTCGCCCACCGCAGGGGTGCGCAAGGGCGACCGCGTGGTCGCCCGCCTCCACGGCGGCGAGGTGATCGCCAAGGAACTCCGCCGCCGCACCGCCCGGACGGTGGAACTCGCCTCCCTCAACCCGGAGCACGCCGACCGGGTGCTGAACATCGGCGAGATCGCCTGGATGGCGCGGGTGATGTGGGTGCGCCAATAGGGCGGAACCCGGCGGGCCGGTCCCGGCTTGGCCTCGCGTCCGTCACCCGCTATCGCTGCCCCAGCGCCGACCGTGACGGGCGGGCGCGCACGGCTTTCGACCGAGGCGGGCATGGCGCAGCCTGACACCGACACTCCCGCGACGACCCTGCCGGCGGCCGCCCGCGCGGTGATCGACGCCCTGCCGTTGGCGAGCCTGGTCCTGTCCGGCGACGGCACCATCCTGCACGCCAACGGCGCCCTGGAACGGCTGACCGCCCAGGCGGGCGGGGCGCTGGCGGGGGCGGGCCTCGACATCCTCACCGGCCCGCACGGCTTCGCCCTGGACCCCTCGCGCGAAGGCCCTCAGGAATTCCTCGCCCAGCGTGCCGACGGGGCGACCTTCTGGGCCGCCCTGACCCTGGCGCCCTTCTCCCCGGACCTGACGCTCGGCCAGATCGTCGACATCACCGCCCGGCGCGAGGCCGAGTCGGCCCTGGCCCTGTCGCGCCAGCGGGAGGCGCTGGGCCTGCTCACGAACAGCGTGGCGCACGAGTTCAACAACTTCCTCCAGATCCTGATCGGCTACATCGATGGGCTGAAGCGCCGCCTCGGCGACCAGAAGGAGCCGTTCATCCAGCGGGCCATGTCGCGCTCGGCCGACGCCACGGAGCGGGCGGCGATCCTCACCCGGCAACTCCTGGCCTATTCACGCCGCATCGCGCCCGACGTCCGCCCCATCGACCTCGACGCCCTGGTCGCGGACCTGGGTGAGCGCCTCGGCCGCGACCTGCCGCCGGGGATCCGCCTCGCCGTGGAGACGACGCCGGACCTGCCGCAGGCCATCACGAACCCGACGCAGATCGAGTTCGCCCTGAGGCATCTCGTCGCCAACGCCTGCGAGGCCATGCCGGACGGCGGGACCCTGACCCTCTCGACCTTCCGCATCGAACCGGGTGACCGCTCCATGCAGGATCCCGGCGCGGGCGCCGTGGGCCTCAAGGTCGCCGATACGGGGCACGGCATGTCGCCGGAGATGCTGGCCCGGGCGCTGGCGCCGTTCCAAACCAGCCGCGAGGCCGGGAGGGGGGCGGGCCTCGCCATCGTCCACGGGTTGATGAAGCGACAGAACGGCACCATCGCCCTCGACAGCGAACCCGGCGGCGGCACCAGGGTCCGCCTCGTCTTCCCGGCCGCCCCGGCGCGCGTCCTGCACTGACCGAACGACATTCCTCACGGTCGCGTGATCGACGGACTAAAATTCCGGCATGACCGTTTCCATATTGGTTGCGGCGGTCTTGTCGCCAGTTCGTCTTCAGGGGCGTTTCATGTCATTGTCTTCGTCGCGTCGTCGGCACAGGGCGGCCCTTCTGGCGCTCGCCGCCGCGCTGACCGTCGCGGCTCCGATCGCCGAGGCCCGGCCCGGCGGCGGCGGCTCCGTCGGATCCCGCGGCTCGCGCACCTACACGGCCCCGTCGGCCACGCCCACCGCCCCCGGTGGCGGCATGACCATGCAGCGCAGCCAGACCGCGCCCTCGCCCGGCATGAACGCGCCGGGGATGCAGGCGCCCGGCCGTCGCGGCGGCTTCATGGGCGGCCTCCTCGGGGCGGGCCTCCTGGGTGCCCTGCTCGGCGCCGGCTTCTTCGGCGGCCTGGGCGGCATCGCCTCGATGATCGGGCTGCTGCTGCAGGTCGCCCTCGTCATCGGCGTGGTGATGCTGGCGCTGCGCTTCTTCCGCCGCCGGAACGAGCCCGCGGCAGCCTCCTATGCCCGGACCGGCCCCGGCACCGGCGGCCCGATGGGTGGCCCGGACCGTGGCCCGATGGGTGGCGGCATGGCGCCGGGCGGCATGTCTTCCGGCGGTGTGGGCGCCGCCCCCCGCGCCCCGCAGATGCGCCAAGTGCAGATCGGCCCTAACGACTTTCAGGCGTTCGAGCGTTTGCTCGGCGACATCCAGGACGCCTATTCGCGGGAGGACCGGGTCACCCTGTCGAATCTCGCGACGCCGGAGATGGTCGGCTACTTCGAGGAGGAGTTGCGCGCCAACGCCTCGCGCGGGGTGATCAACCGCATCACCGACGTGAAGCTCCTGCAGGGCGACCTCGCGGAAGCCTGGGGCGAGGATCGCACGGACTACGCTACGGTGGCCATGCGCTACGCCCTCAAGGATGTGACGGTGGAGCGTGGCAGCGGCCGGGTCGTCTCCACGAACGATCCCGAGGCGACCGAGCTCTGGACGTTCGCCCGCCAGCCGGGCCGCGGCTGGGTGCTTTCGGCGATCCAGCAGACCAAGTAACGGTTGGGAGGCCCGCGCCCCGGGGCGCGGGCCTGCCCTCGCATCAGGCCGGCGCCGTGGCGCCGGCTTTTTTGCGTCGGGCGTCCCATTCCGTCGCCAGCGCGACGAATCCGTCCACGGGGATCTCCTCCGCCCGCGCGGTTGCGGCGATGCCGACCGCGTCGAGCAGGGGGGCCGGATCGGGCAGGAGGGACTTCAAACTCTGGCGCAGCATCTTGCGGCGCTGGCCGAAGGCGGCCCGCGTGACGGCTTCCAGGGCGCCGGCCCGGCAGGGCAGGGGCGTCGCGCGGGGCACGAGCCGGACGACGCTCGACGTCACCTTGGGCGGCGGCACGAAGGCCGAGGGCGCGACATCGAATAGGATCGCCGCCTCCGTGCGCCAGCCGCACAGCACCCCGAGCCGCCCGTAATCGGCCCGCTTCTCCGGCCCGGCGACGATCCGCTCCGCCACCTCCCGCTGAAACATCAGCACGGCGCTGTCCCACCAGGGCGGCCACGCCTCGCCGTCGAGCCAGCCGGTGAGCAGCGCCGTGCCGACGTTGTAGGGCAGGTTGGCGACGATCCGGGCGGGTCCTTCCCCGATGAGCGGTCGCGGATCGAAGGCGAGAGCGTCCGCATCCACCACCTCCAGCCGGCCGGGGTAATGCGCGGCGATCTCGGCGAGCGCGGGCAGCGCGCGGGGGTCGCGTTCGATGGCGATGACCCGGCCCGCTCCCTCGGCGAGGAGGGCGCGGGTGAGCCCGCCGGGGCCGGGGCCGACCTCGACCACCGTCACCCCCGCCAGCGGCCCGGCAGCACGGGCGATGCGGCCGGTAAGGTTCAGGTCGTACAGGAAGTTCTGGCCGAGCGCCTTCTTCGGTTCGAGACCGTGGCGGGCCACCACCTCCCGGAGGGGAGGCAGGCCATCGGGTGCGCTCACAGTTCGTCCTCGGGATCGAAATGGCGGGCTCCGGCGGGTCTGGCCCGCCCGGCATAGGGGCTGGCGATGGCATCATCCTCCGCATTGCGGCGGGGGGGATCCTGCGCATCCGCCAAGCGCCGGGCGAGGCGCAGGGCCGCGATCAGGCTGTTCGGCAGGGCGACGCCCTTCCCCGCGATGTCGAAGGCGGTGCCGTGATCCGGCGAGGTGCGGATGAAGGGCAGGCCCAGGGTGACGTTCACGCCGTCGTCGAAGGCGATGGTTTTGATCGGGATCAGCGCCTGATCGTGGGTCGGCGCCAGGGCGACGTCGTAGGTCTCGCGGGCTCGGGCGTGGAACAGGGTATCGGCGGGGAGCGGCCCGCGGATGTCGATACCCTCCGAGCGGAGCCGGGCCACAGCGGGGGTGAGGACGTCGCGGTCCTCAAAGCCGATCGTCCCGGCCTCGCCCGCATGGGGGTTGAGCCCGGCGAGGACGAGGCGCGGCGCGGGCAGGCCGAAGCGCTCGCGCAGGTCGCGGGCGACGATCCGCGCCGTGTCCTCCACGAGGTCCTGGGTCAGCAGCTCCGGCACGTCCCTGAGGGGAACGTGGATCGTGACCGGCACGACGGCGAGATGCTCGCTCCAGATCATCATGACGGGGCGGGGCAACTCCCGGCCAGGGGGGACCGACAGGGCCGCCAGGAACTCCGTGTGGCCGGGATGGGCGAAGCCCGCGCGGGTCAGGACATGCTTGGCGATGGGATTGGTGACGATCGCCGCCGCCCGGCCGGCCCGGACGAGGGCGACGGCGGTGCTGATCGACTCGATGGTCGCCCCCGCGTTGACGGAATCGGGCACGCCCGGAACGGCGGAGACCGGCGCGCCGCTCGGCAGGGGCACGACGGGCAGGGCCCGGGGGAACACCTCGGCCGCGGTCTCGGGATCGACCTCCGCCACCGGCACGAGCCGGTCGAGCCGCAGGGCGAGGCGCTCCAGGAACGCCGGGTCGCCGAGCACGAAGAAGGGCGGGAGCGGGGAGGGGCCGCCGCGGGCGAGCCAGGCGGCGAGCGCCAGTTCGGGGCCGATCCCGGCTGGATCTCCGAGGGTCAGGGCGAGGGGGAGCATGGCGCTCTTATACCGGGTTTCCGAAGGCCGAGTCCTTTGGCGGGTGCAGGGCAGCGCCCTGCCAGTACCATGGGCTTCGCCCGTGGACCCACCACTTCGACCCGCCGCCTGGACCCGCCACTCGGACCCCACCGAAGGGCTCGCCCTTCGGGATCCCGTTACCGGGCGCTGGCAATGCCGTCGGCGGTGGCGGCGATGCCGACGTTCTGGCGCAGGTCCGCCTCTCCCAGGGTCTTCAACTCGATGCGCAGGAGCACGGTCTGGTTGCGCTCGCGCACGCCCGTCGCCGTGGCGATCGGGGAGTTGATGTAGTTCAGCGTGACCGTGGTGCACTCGTCCTGATAGCCGCCGCCGAAGCTCGCCCCGGCCACGTAGAAGCGCCCCGGATTCTCGTAGATCGGCGCCGCGCCGACCGGGTTGGCGAGGTAACCCGCCAGGGCGTCGGTGTAGGTGTTGCGCACGTCGAGGTAGTGGGTGAGGTCCATCAGCACCGAGCCGGAGACGAACCAGTTCGGCGTGATGTTGTAGGTCGCGGCGGCGGTGATGCCCTCGCGGTAGTGGCTGTACCCAAGGAGCGGCTGCGACTCGTAGTAGGAGTAGAAGGCCGAGAGCGTGAGCGGCACGAAGGGGGCGAAGCGCGCGGTGGCGCCCGCCTCGAACCGCGCGACGTGGAAATCCGACTGGTTGAAGCGCGCCCGCGTGATGAAGGTGATGTTCTGGTTCGGCGAGACCTGGAAGCGCCCGACATAGTCGGAGAGCTTCTTGTCGAGGCCGGATTCGAGGCCGGTATTCGCGAGGTCGCCCCGGCGGAAGGAGTTCACCCCCGCGAGTTGGATCGACTCGCCGAACATCGCGTTCGCGTACCAGCCGGAGGGCGTCACCACCGAGTACTGCGCGCCGAGGTTGGTGCGGACGCCGCCCTCGACCCGGTCGTAGCCGGAGAACTTGTCCCACTCGAACAGCGAGGTGTCGTCGAAGACGAGGCTCTGCGCATCCTCGTTCGGCAGGCGCCCGATCTTGGTCTCGGAGGGGCGCAGGAGCAGCTGGCCGATGGGCTCGATCGTGTGCACGCCGAAGCCGCCGAAATTGGCGACGAAGGGGTAGCGGTAATCGACGCCGACCGTCGGCATCACCCGTCCGCTGGTGCCGTCGTCGATGCGCGCGACCTGGGGGGCGAGGTCGTTCTGGTAGCCGCGCAGGTTCGGGTTCACGAAGAACGCGTCGGCCCGCAGCGAAGCGAAGGGCGTGATCTTCTGCCCCCAGTCGTCGATGAAGCTGCGCCGCCACGTGAGCTGCGCCGAGGCGCGGGTGTCCGAGCCGGCCAAGCCCTGGATCAGGCAGGCGCCGCGGACGAAGACCGCGCAGGTCTGGTAGAGCGGGAAGCTGATGCCGTTGATGCTGGGGGACAGGACGTAGGCCGTCGTCCGGGGCAGGCCCTGGTACTGGGTCACGTCGCGGTCGAGATGGGTGATGTTGGTCTGCAGGCGCAGCTCGCCGCCGATCTCGGGCGGGGCGTTGACGCGCTTGTCGTAGTCGATGACGGGCGCGACGATCGGCTGCTGCTTCTGCCAGTCGAAGCTCGACAGGCCTTTGAAGTAGTAGGCCCGCGCCTCGAAGTAGGAGCGGTCGCCCTGCCCGGTGAGGTAGGCCGTCGAGACAGCCTCGCGGAAGAAGTCCGTGGTGATCGACTGGTTGCGGATGCGGTAGTTGTCGAGGAACCACTTGTCGGTGACGCCGACGAGGTCCCAGCCCGTGCGCCAGCGGTCGTTGATGTAGAAGCGGCCCTTGCTCTCCACGGAGCCGCGGAAGTCGCGCTCGCCCGCGCCGAGCGGGCTCGGCAGGAAGGCCGAGGGCGTCGTCTGCGAGATGCCGGAGAGGCGCAGGGAGTAGGAGCCGTTGTCGAGCCGGTGCCGGAACTCCGCCTGCCCGAGCACGCCCTGGCGGCTGAGGAAGGTGGGCGTCAGGGTCAGGTCGTAGTTCGGGGCGAGATCGATGAAATAGGGAAGCGACACGCCCTTGCCGAGCGCCGTCGTGGAGATGAAGCGCGGTGTCAGCAGGCCGGTCTTGCGTCTCTCGCTCGGATCCGGAACCTCGAAATAGGGGAGGTACATCACCGGGATGCCGGCGAGTTCGAGGGTCGATTCCTCGAAGTAGATCGTCCGGGTCTCGTTGTTGTGGATGATCTTCTGCGCCTTGATCTGCCACAGGGGCGGCTTCTCGGGCGCATCCTTGCACGGCTCGCAGGCGGTGTAGCTGCCGTACTCGAAGGAGGTCTGCGCGCCGTCGATCCGCTCGCCGCGCGGGGCGGAGAAGCGCACCCGCACCGTCTCGTTCTTGCGCTCGATCGATTGCTGGACCCGCAGGGAGTCGACGAAGCCGGTCTTGAAGTCGTCGGTGAGCTCCATGCGCTCGCCGGTCACGACGCCGCCGTCGGCCTCCGTCAGGCGGACGTTGCCCTCGGCGAAGACGCGGCCGGTGCCGCGGTCGTAGCGCACGCGGTCGGCCTGAAGGGTGCGCGGGCCGTAATGCAGCTCCGCGTTGCCCCGGGCGGTCACGCTGTTGCGGTCGTTGTCGTAGATGAGCTCGTCGGCCTCGACGAGGAGCTTCTCGCCGGGCTTCACCTTGGGCGCGGGCAGGTTTTGCGCGCGCGCCTCCGCCACCGGAAGCACCGCGACCGCGAGAGCCGCCGAGAGACCGGCGCTCCTCAGGATGTCGGCGACCTTACGCAACGCGAGTCCCAACCCCTGTGACGACCTTCGCCACGACTCTCAAAACCCGTCTCCCGACCCGCGCGGGCCGCGGGCCTCAGCCGTCTTCCTGGTACAGAAGCGCGAGCGTACCGAGAAGACTTCCCACCACCGCGGGGAACCACGCCGCCACCGGGGTTGCCACCATCCCCGAGGCGCCGAGACCCTCCATGACCTGCCGGACGACGTAAAGGGCAAAGCCCGCCGCGACGCCCCCGAGAACGAGTTTTCCAACGCCACCAAAGCGGAAGAACCGTAACGAAACGGTTGCAGCCACCAGGACCATCGCGACGAAGAGGATCGGCCTCGCCCACAGCACATCATACTGCAGCCGGTAGCGGGTGGCATCCAGGCCGGCCCTCTCCGTCTGGCGGATCGTGGAGGGCAGTTGCCAGAAGGGCACAGATTCCGGGCTGGTGAAGCGCTGGCGGATCCGCGCGGGCTCCAGGGTCGAGGCGATCATGTAGGTGCCGTGGGCCTCCGGCGGCTGGCCGGGCTCCATCACCCGCGCATCCGTCAGTTCCCAGTACCCGTCGTGCAGGGTCGCCTCGGCGGCGACCACCTGCCCCGTGAAGACGCCCGCGTCGTCGAACAGGAACACCGCCACCCCGGCCAGTGTGGTCGTGCCCTCGATCGCCGTCTCCGCCCGGATGATCGCCTCGCCGTCGAGGCCGCGCTGGCGCAGCCACAGGTCCTTGCCGGAGGCCGCCTTGGTGGAACGGGCGAAGATCTTGGCCTCGATCTCCGTGGAGCGCTGCTTCAGGAGGGCTGAGACCGGGTTGTAGGCGAAGATCGCCGCCGCCCCGATGGCCAGCGCGACGAACAGCCCCGGCTGGAGGAACTGCCATGCCGAGATGCCGGCGGCGCGGGCGACCACGAGTTCCAGCTTGCGCGAGAGTTGCAGCAGGCAGGCCATGGACCCGAACAGGACCGCGAAGGGCAGCACCGCCTCGGCCACGGCGGGGGTCCGGTAGAGGGAGAGCTGCGCCATCACCGCCGGGGAGGCGCCCTGCGTCTCACCCGCGCGGCGCACCAGCTCCACGAAGTCGATGGTGTAGACGAGGGCGAAGACCGTGATGAACACGCCGAGCACGGTGCGCGCGAAGCGCAGGGCGAAGTAGCGGCCGAGGGTGGGTCCGATCAGCATGGCGACGCGCTAGCCGGCCGGGGCGAGGCCGCCGGAGCGTCCGCGCCTGCGAAACAGGCGGGCGATCCCGGCATTGAAGCGGCGCACCCGCGCGCCCTGGAAGATGAGGAGGCTCGACAGCAGGATGGAGAGGAGGGGCACGGCATAGATCGCCGTCACCGCCGCCGCGCTGCGGGTGGCCGCGCTCACTGCCGCAAAGCCGCCGATGCGCAGGGCGACCACGGCGAGGATCGCCCCGCCGACGGCGAGCCCGCGCCCCTGCCGGGTCGTCCGCGGGTCGCCGAGGGCCGCGAAGGCGATGAAGGCGAGGGCCAGGGGGTAGAGGGCGGCCGAGAGCCGGTCGTGCAGCTCGGACCGGAACCGGCCCTTCGAGAGCCTGTAGTAGCCCTCGGTCTCGTCGGGGAACAGGAGTTGCGCCGTCGAGCGCTCGCGGGGCTTGTAGACCGTGTCCGTGTCGGGGGGGGCGAAGGCGGCGAGGTCGATCGTGTAGCGGTCGAACTTCAGGATCGAGGAATCGCGGCTGTCCTTCTGCTGCTGCAGCACGGTGCCGTTCTCGAGGATCAGGTAGCTCTGCCCGTCGATCTCGACGGCGTTGCCCTTGTCGGCGAGGTAGACCTTCGTCTTGCCGGCCTCCCGCCGGTCCTGGATGAACAGGCCCTCCAGCACCCCGCCCGGCCCGCGCTGGCGGAAGTGGAAGGTGATGCCGTTGTCGAGCTGGGTGAACTGCCCCTCCTTGACCACGTTGGCGATGAAGTCGCCCCGGACCCGCGTGATGACGTCGCGCAGCTCCTGGAAGCTCGCGGGCATCACCACGATCACCACGAAGCCCACGAGGAAGCTGATGCTGAGCGCCAGCGTGAGGAACGGTCGCAACAGCGCCCGGGGCGGCATCCCGGCCGCCGACATCACGATGAGCTCCGAATCGCCGTTCAGCTTGTTCAGGGCGTAGATCATGCCGATGAACAGGGCCACCGGCGCGATGACGACGACCAGCGTCGGCAGCGACAGGGCGGTGACGAAGAGGAAGACGAGGAGCGTCTGCCCCTTGGCGGTGACGAGGTCGAGCTCGCGCAGCGCCTGAGTGATCCAGATCGTCCCGGTCAGCCCGACGAGGCAGGCCAGCGTCGCGCCCGCCGCGATCCGGAAGATGTAGCGCTCGATCTGCCTCATCGGCCCAGCGGCCCGCCCTCGGTCGACCCGTTCAATTCACCGGCATGGCGCGCTATTTGGGGCGATTCCAGGGCCGCCACGCCGCGTTGCGTTCTGCGGCTCAGGGGCTACACAGGATGAATGGCGTTGCGCCTCCGGCCGTTTCCGTAGCCGGGGGCGCGGGAATGGCAGCGAGCATGACCGACACAATCGACATCGCCTTCGGCCCCCTCGGCCAGAGCGGCCCCGGCGACCTCGTGGTCTTCATCGGCGACGACTTGGCCTTGAGTGGCGCGGCGCGGGACGCCCTCGGCGGCGCCGGCGCGGACCTCGTGGCCAAGGCCGCCGCCTCGGAGAAGTTCAAGGGCCGCTCGCTCTCGGCGATGGTCCTGCCCGCCCCGGCGGGCCTCTCCGCCGACCGTCTGGTCGTGGTGGGCCTCGGCTCCGAGTCGGACCGGGGCAAGATCGATTGGCCGGCGCTCGGCGGCTTCACCGCCGCGAAGGTCGCGGGCCGCACCGCCCGGGTCGTCCTCGACCTGCCCGGCGTCGCGGCCGGGCCGGAGCAGGCCGCCGCCTTCGCCCTCGGCGGGCGCCTGCGCGCCTACACCTTCGACCGCTACAAGACGAAGAAGAAGCCGGACGCGGAGGACAAGTCCCGCGGCGCCCTCACGATCCTCACGGGCGACCACGCCGCCGCCTCCCGCGAGGCCGAGGCCGCGAAGACCCTGGCCGAGGGCGTGATCCTCGCCCGCGACCTCGTGAACGAGCCGCCGAACGTCCTCTATCCCGAGGAATTCGCCAAGCGCGCCCAGGAGCTGACCAAGCTCGGCGTCGCGGTCGAAGTGCTGGAGCCCGCCCGCCTGCGCGAGCTCGGCATGGGCGCCCTGCTCGCCGTGGCGCAGGGCTCGGTGCGCGAGCCCCGCGTGGTGGTGATGCGCTGGAACGGCGGCCCCGCCGGGGAGGCGCCGGTCGCCTTCATCGGCAAGGGCGTGATCTTCGATTCGGGCGGCGTGTCCATCAAGCCGGGCGGCGGCATGGAGGACATGAAGGGCGACATGGGCGGTGCGGCCGCCGTGGTCGGCGCCCTGCACGCGCTCGCCTCCCGCAAGGCCCGCTGCAACGTCGTCGGCGCCATCGGCATCGTCGAGAACATGCCCGACGGCGGATCCTACCGCCCCTCCGACATCCTCACCTCCATGTCCGGCCAGACCATCGAGGTCATCAACACCGACGCGGAGGGACGCCTCGTCCTGGCGGACGTGATCACCCACATCGTCCGCTCCGAGAAGCCGAAGGCGATGATCGACCTCGCGACGCTGACCGGCGCCATCATCGTGGCGCTCGGCCAGGACATCGCCGGCATGTTCTCGAACGACGACGCGCTCGCCGAGAAGATCCGCGCGGCGGGCGAGGTGACCGGCGAGGCCGTGTGGCGGATGCCGCTGATCCCGGCCTACGACAAGGCGATCGACTCGAAGTTCGCCGACATGAAGAACACCGGCGGGCGCCACGGCGGCGCCGCGACGGCGGCCTCCTTCATCAAGCGCTACGTCGAGGACACGCCCTGGGCGCATCTCGACATCGCGGGCGTGGCCATGTCCTCCACCGCGAACGAGATCAACAAGAGCTGGGGCGCGGGCTGGGGCGTGCGCCTGCTCGATCGCCTGATCCGCGACAACTACGAGGCGCGCTGACGACGGCGGGACCGGTTCCATGGCCGGGAGCAGGGGCGGCGACGCCTTCCTCGACGTCATCGGGGCGGGTCCCGTTGCCGCGTCGGCATCCGCCACCGCGGGGCGCTCCGGGTCCGGCGGCGGCGCGTGGGCGGTGGCCGTCGCGCCCCTGGCGGCGGCACTGACGGCCCTCGGGATCGTCGCCCTCACCGGCCTCAGCCGCCGGTCGGGGGTGCCCGATATCCTCGAACCCTACGCCTACGGCTATTTCCTCGACCGGTACCCCCTCTTCGCCTTCGCCCTCGTTTACGGGGCGGCGCGTATCGTGGCCGTCGCGGCCGGACCGGGGCCGGGCGGCCCCGTCCGGCGGGGGGTCTTCGCCGCCGCCGGCCTCGCCGTCCTGGCGGGGGCGGGGCTCTATCCGACCTTCGGCGGCCTGATCCTGCGCGGCGGTTACGCCACGGGGGGCATGGCTTTCCTGACCGGGCAACCCCTCTGGCTCGCCTACGCCCTCGGGGCGGGGGTCGCGGCGTCGATGGTCGGCGGAATCGTCGGGGCCTCCGGCCTCGCGGCCAACGGTGTCTTGCGCCCGCGGCTCCGGCGGATCGGCGGCGGGGCGCTCTCCTTCGCGTTGCTGTGGTTCGCCGCCGGGGTGATCGGCCTCGCCCACGCGGCTGGGACCGGACCCTGGCCCGCCCGCCCGATAACCGGCTCCGAGGCCGGGCTGGCCGCGGGACTCCTCGCCGCCGCCGCCCTCCCGCACGCGGTGTTCCAGGCCTGGCGAGGCTGGGGCGCCCGCTGAAACCCGGGGGGCGGGGGCGCGCCTTGCGTCCACCGGGTGCATCGCCCACACTCGCGGGGTGGAGAGCGGGACGTCGCCCCCGAGAGCGACGCCCGTGGGAGAAAACGCGATGCAAACCAGCGTGATGGACAGCCGCGCCGCGGCGGCCGGGGCGCCGGGCGAGGCCCCTTCCGCCCCCTGGCTCGGCGCCTATCCGCCCGGCATCCCGGGCGAGATCGACGTCGCAGGACTGCCCACCCTGAGCGACCTGTTCACCGCGAGCGTCAAGGCTTTCGGCGACCGGCCGGCGATGACCTGCTTCGGTTCGGACCTGACCTATGCCGAACTCGGGCGGCAGGCCCGGGCGCTGGCGGCCTACCTCCAGGGCCAGGGCGTCGCCAAGGGCGACCGGGTCGCGATCATGCTGCCGAACGTCCCGGCCTACGCCACGGCCATCGTCGCGATCCACTGGGCCGGCGGCGTCGTGGTCAACGTGAACCCGCTCTACACCGCCCGCGAGGTGGCGGCTCAACTCGCGGATGCCGGGGCACGGGTGCTGATCGTGCTGGAGAACTTCGCCCACACCGTGGCGGCGGCGGCCGACGGCCTCGACCTCCGCCGGGTGATCCTCGTGGGGCCGGGCGACGGCCTCGGCGTGAAGGGGCGCGCCATCACCCTGGCGAGCCGCCACATCCGCAAGGCGGTGCCGCCCTATCGCCTGGCGCCGGGCCTCGCCGTGCGCTTCGAGGCGGCGCTCAAGACCAAGGACGCGCCGCGCCCCGTCTCCGTGACGCCGGACGACCTCGCCTTCCTGCAGTACACCGGGGGCACCACGGGCGTCGCCAAGGGCGCGATGCTCACCCACCGCAACGTCTCGGCCAATGTCGAGCAATGCGTGACGTGGTTCGGAGCCACCGACACGAGCCTCCGGCGCATCGCCGTCACCGCCCTGCCGCTCTACCACATCTTCGCGCTGACGGCCTGCTTCCTGTTCTCGGTGCGGACGGGGGGAAGCTGCCTGCTGATCCCGAATCCCCGCGACTGCGACGGGTTCGTGAAGACCCTCTCCCGCTATCGCTTCACCAGCATGGCCGGGGTCAACACCCTGTTCAACATGCTGGTGAATCATCCGAAGATCGGCACCGTGGATTTCTCGGCGCTCGATTTCGTCATCGGCGGCGGCACCGCGGTGCAGCGGGCCGTGGCGGATCGCTGGAAGGCCCTGACGGGCCGCCCGATCGTGGAGGGCTACGGCCTGTCCGAGACCTCGCCGGTGGCCTGCGCCAACTCACACACGATCCCCGACTTCACCGGCACGATCGGCTACCCGATCCCCTCCACCGCCGCCTCGGTGCGGGACGAGGAGGGCCGGGCGGTGCCGCCGGGGGAGCGGGGCGAACTCTGCATCCGGGGTCCGCAGGTGATGCGCGGCTACTGGAACCGGCCGGACGAGACCGCCAAGGTCATGACGGAGGACGGCTTCTTCCGCACCGGCGACGTCGCGGTGATGAGCGCGGGCGGCGAGGTGCGGATCGTGGACCGCCTGAAGGACATGATCCTGGTCTCGGGCTTCAACGTCTATCCGAACGAGGTCGAGGAGGTGCTGGCCACCCATCCGGGCGTGCTCGAATGCGCCGTGGTGGGCAACCCGAGCGTCGAGACAGGAGAGATGGTCGTCGCCCACGTGGTCCTGAAGGACCCGAGCATCACGCCGGATGCCCTGCGCGCCCATGCCCGGACCCAGCTCACCGCCTACAAGGTGCCACGCACGGTGGTGCTCCACGACGCCCTGCCGAAGACGAACGTCGGCAAGGTCCTGCGCCGGGTGCTGCGGGAGGAGGGGACGCCGTGAGGAAGAACGGCCGCGCGACGTAACCTCGCAGCGCGTCTCGCCGAATGGTGAGCGGGACCGGCTTGCCCGGCCCCCGCCGCGACCCGATGTTCGGCGCAGCACCGCAGACAGGGCAGGGAGGCGACCATGTGGATCAGGCGCAGACGCGGATGGGAGATCCCGGAGCATCTGGCGACGCCCGAATCCGTGTTCCTCGACCGGCGCGCCCTCATCGGCGGCGCGGCCGGGCTCGCGGCGGGCTCGCTCCTCGGCGGCGGCAGGGTCCTGGCGGCCACCGACACGGCCTCCCTCTACCCGGCGCCCCGCAACGACGGCTACGCCCTCGATAGGGCCGTGACGCCCGAGCGGTTCAGCGGCGACTACAACAACTTCTACGAATTCGGCATGTCCAAGACGGTCCTCCCGGCGGCGAACGCCCTGAAGACCTCGCCCTGGACGCTCAAGATCGACGGCCTCGTGGAGAAGCCCTTCGAGATCGGCGTCGACGACCTCGTGCGGAAGGCCGGCCTGGAGGAGCGGCTCTACCGGCACCGCTGCGTCGAGGCGTGGTCGATGGCGGTGCCGTGGACGGGCTTCCCCCTCTCGAAGCTGGTGGCGCTGGCCAAGCCAACCTCGGGGGCGAAATACGTCCGCTTCGAGACCTTCATGGACAAGGCCATGGCGCCGGGCCAGAAGGTCTTCTACTACCCGTGGCCCTACGTCGAAGGGCTGACCATGGCCGAGGCGGGCAACGACCTGCCCTTCGTGGTCACGGGGATCTACGGAAAGCCGCTTCCCAACCAGTTCGGCGCGCCGATCCGCATCGCCGTGCCGTGGAAGTATGGGTTCAAGTCGGCCAAGTCGATCGTGAAGGTCTCCTTCACCGCCGACCGGCCGAAGACCTTCTGGGAGGGGCTGCAAGCCTCGGAATACGGCTTCTGGGCCAACGTGAACCCGGCCGTCCCGCATCCCCGCTGGAGCCAAGCGACGGAACGCGTGCTCGGCACCGACCAGCGTGTGCCCACGCTGATCTACAACGGCTACGGCGAGCAGGTCGCGGGGCTCTACAAGGGGCTGGAGGGCGAGCGGCTGTTCGTGTGAGGCCCGGCCGCCCCAGGGCGGTCACGGGCCTCCTTCGTCTCGGCGAGCGAATCGATCCAGGGATGCGCGCCACGGCCGGAGCCGGCCCGTTGCTCTGGGTTGCGTCGCTGCGCTCGCAAGGACGCGGAGCGGACCTGAATCCGCTCGACCTTCCCGGTCGGCCCCCGGACCGTGGCGGCTGCCCGAATCGCGTCGCGCGCGGGGATGGGGCCGTTTCACATCTCCAGGCAGATCTTTCCGAAGTGGCGGTTGCTCTCCTGATGCCGGAAGGCGTCCACCAGGGCGTCGAGGGGATAGCGGCTGTCGATCACCGGCTTCATACCGGTGGCGTCGATGGCGCGGATCATGTCCATCTGCTGGCGGCGGTTGCCGACGAGGACGCCCTGCAGCCGCAACTGCTTGACGAGAGCCGGCACGACCTGAAGCGGCCCGGCGACGCCGGTGAGGATGCCGATCACCGAGATGTGCCCGCCGACGCGGGCGGCCTCCATGGATTGCTCCAGGGTGCCGGGGCCGCCGACCTCGATCACGTGATCGACGCCGCGTCCCCCGGTGAGCCTGCGGGCTGTCTCGCCCCAGGCGGGGTCCTGCGTGTAGTCGATGAGATGGTCGGCCCCGAGGGCTTGGAGCCGAGCGAGCTTCGCCTGCGAGGACGAGGTGGCGATCACCCTCGCCCCGGCCATCTTGGCGAATTGCAGGGCGAAGACCGAGACTCCGCCGGAGCCCTGGACCAGCACCGTCTCGCCGGCCTTCACCTTTCCGTCCTCGTGGAGCGCCCGCCACGCGGTCAGCCCGGCGGTGGTCAGCGTCGCCGCCTCGGCGTGGTCCCAGCCGGCGGGGGCGCGGGTGAAGGAGGTCGCGGGGGCGGTGACGGCCTCCCGCGCATAGCCGTCGATGCCGTCGCCCGGCACGGTGGCGAAGCCCACCACCTCGGCCCGCCCGTCGAGCCAGGTCGGGAAGAAGGTGCTCACCACCGCGTCGCCGACGGCGAACTCGGTGACGCCGGGCCCCACGGCCGTGACCTCGCCCGCCCCGTCGGACATGGGGATACGCGGCTCGGGCGGCCCCCACATGCCGCTGACCACGGCGTAGTCGTGATAGTTGAGGGAGCTCGCCCGCAGCCGCACCGTGATTTCGCCGGGGCCAGGCTCCGGCACCGGCCGCTCCTGCGCCGAGACCGCCGCGAACCCGCCGCCCGCCCCGACGACCATGGCCTTCGCCATCGTGCCCATGCCCCGCCTCCGATGTCCCGTCGAGGGGCGATGTAGGCCGGGGCGTCGCGTATCAAGGGGCGGGGATGCCTCGCCCCGAGGCTCAGCCGTCATCGCGAGCCACGCGAGGCAATGACGGCGGAAACCCGCGAGCGGGGCGGAGACTTGTCCGGCGGGTCAGTACGTCCAGCGCTGGGCCTTCTGCACGAGGAAGTCGCGGAACGCCTGAACGCGGGCGACGGAGCGCATCTCCTCGGCATAGACGAGGTAGCTCTCCAGCGTCGGCATGTCGGTCTCGCGCAGGACCTGGACGAGGGTGTCGTCGCCGTCCACGGCGTAGTCGGGCAGGATGCCGATGCCGGCCCCGGCCTCCATCGCGCGCTGGAGGGCGCCGATGTTGTTGACGGTGAGGTGCACCTGCCGCCGCTCGCGCCCGTCCCGGCCCGCATCCGCGAGCCAGTGCGCGGCCAGCAGGTAGGAGGGCTCGTTGCCGCCGAAGGAGACGATACGGTGCTCGTCCAGATCCTCGACGGTCTTGGGCTCGCCGAATCGCTTCACGTAATCCTGGCTGGCGAAGGCGTGGTAGTGCACCGTGAACAGGCGGCGCTGGATCAGGTCCGGCTGGGCCGGGCGCCGCATCCGGATCGCCACGTCCGCCTCGCGCATGGCGAGGTCGAGTTCCTCGTTGGTGAGGATCATCTCGATCCGCACGTCGGGATAGAGATCGAGGAATTCACCAACCCGCTGGGCCAGCCAGGACACGCCCAGACCCACCGTCGTGGTGACCTTGAGGTCGCCCGTGGGGCGCTCGGCCGTCTCCACGAGGCGCATCCGGGTGTTTTCCAGGCGCAGCTTCATGTCCTTGGCGGCGCGGAACAGCAGGTCCCCCTGCTCGGTCAGGATCAGCCCGCGGGCGTGCCGGTGGAACAGGGGCGCCTTCAGCTCCCGTTCGAGGGCGCTGATCTGGCGGCTCACGGCCGATTGGCTGAGCCCGATGTCGTCGCCCGCCTTGGTGAAGCTGCCCGCCTCGGCGACGTTGAGGAAGATCCGGATCTTATCCCAGTCCAACGCGAGAACTCCCAGCGGTGCCGCCCCGCCGGGCCCTGCGGCCCGATCCTGCGGAGGGGGCGCGATCACCCGGCGCCCCGCCATCCTCTCCGCAGGGCCGACATGCACGCCACGGTGCCATGCGATATACGCAAACCTGCGCGGAGAATAGACCTATGCGTGGGACGCCGTGCCCGAGGGCGGGACAACGCGTGGGACGCCGGGACGAAAGCCTTCGGAAACGCCGTGTCCCGGCGCCGTCTCACTCCGCCGCCGCGCGCACCGGGCTCTCGCCGATCTCCAGGTTGGCGAGGAACTTCTCCGCCTCGAGCGCGGCCATGCAGCCCATGCCGGCGGCGGTGATCGCTTGGCGGTACACGTCGTCGGTGACGTCGCCCGCCGCGTAGACGCCGGGGATCTCGGTCTCGGTCGTGCCCGGCCGCACGGTGAGATAGCCGCCCTGCCGCATCGGCAGTTGGCCCTCGAAGATCGCCGTGGCCGGCTGGTGGCCGATGGCGACGAACACGCCGTCGGTCCTCACCTCGGAGGTCTCGCCCGTGCGGGTGTCCTTCAGGCGCACATGGGTCACCGAGGGAGCGGGCTTCTCGACGCCGCAGATCTCGTCGATCTCCTTGTGCCACAGCACCTCGACGTTGGGGTGCTTGAACAGCCGCTCCTGCAGGATCCGCTCCGCGCGGAACTGGTCGCGGCGGTGGACCACCGTCACCTTCTTGGCGATGTTGGCGAGGTAGAGCGCCTCCTCCACGGCGGTGTTGCCGCCGCCGACCACGACGACCTCCCGCCCCCGGTAGAAGAACCCGTCGCAGGTCGCGCAGGCCGAGACGCCGCCGGCCTGGAACTTGGCCTCGGAGGGCAGGCCCAGCCACTTGGCCTGGGCGCCGGTCGCGATGATGAGCGCATCGCAGGAATAGGTCTCGCCCGAATCGGCCTCCAGGCGGAAGGGCCGGGTCTTCAGGTCGACCTTGGTGATGTACTCGGAGAGGATCGTGGTGCCCACATGCTCCGCCTGGGCGCGCATCTGCTCCATCAGCCACGGCCCCTGGATAGCCTCCGCGAAGCCCGGATAATTCTCCACGTCCGTGGTGATCATGAGCTGGCCGCCGGGCTGGAAGCCGGAGATCAGCAGGGGCTGGACCATGGCGCGGGCGGCGTAGATCGCGGCGGTGTAGCCGGCCGGGCCGGAGCCGACGATGATCAGCTTGGAGTGTGTGTGGGCCATCGGTCTCGAACTCTTCGTCGTCGGGCGGCGGGACGCGCGAGGCATCACGCCGCCGCCGGATACCGCATCATATAGGCGTCCTCGAGGGCGCGCGCGATGACCGGCGTCGCATCCAGGGGGGGATAGCGCAGATCGATGAAGCAACCGTCGAAGGCGGCCAGCGCGCCCGCCTGCGCGAGGGCGGCATAGAACCGGGCGTGGCGTGGCGGCGTGCCCGGCACGTCGAACAGAAGGACCGGCGCCCCGGTCGCCACCGCCTCGCTCACCATATTGACCGAATCGGAGGTCACGACCACGGAATCGGCCAGCGCCAGCAGGGCGAGATAGGGATTCTCGCCGGTGCCGTCCCAGAAGAAGCCTTCCGTCTCCGCCACGAGCGCCCGGGCCGCGTCGCGTAGCCCCTCCGGCGTCCGGCGGGAGGCCGTGATCATCAGCCTTCCCCCCGCCGCCGCGAGGCGGCGCAGCGCGGCGATCAGCCTTGCGGCCTCGGCCTCCGTGAAGCGCAGGTGCCGGCTGTCGCCGCCGAGCAGCACCGCCACGCGGGGCGAGCCGAGGCCGGCGAGGCGCGGATCGGGGGCCGCGCGGGCGGCGGCGAGGCGTTCGGCCGAGACGCGATGGGGGGAGGTGAGGGTGGTGACGACGGTCGGGCCGCGCAGCCGGTCGGTGTCCGGCACCCAGATGAAGTCGGCCGTGCCCGCCCCCGTCCGGGGATCCTTCAGGTAGGCGGTGAAGGGCACGCCGAGCCGCCGGCAGGCCCGCAGGGCGGGCACGGCCCGTCGCCCCGAGGCGATGGCGAGGGCGGGCAGGGGGCCGTGCAGGGCGCCCCCCGTCCACCGCAGGCGCGGATCGGCGGGGCCCCAGGGCGCCAGCGTTGCGAACAGGCCCGCCTTGGGAATGCGGCGCAACTCGGCCGCCACGCCTAGCGCCTCCGCGAGGCCCAGGCACTGATTCTCGTCGCCGGCCTTGCCGTCGGTGATGATCCAGGCCGGCAGACCGGCGAGCGGCCTCATGGCTTGCATCGAGGAGCCGGATCGCTTCCGCCGATCCCCTCACTCGCCCCCATCCTGAGAGCCTGACCGAAAGGCCCCTCGTTCCAATCCGCCCCCTCATCTTGAGGTGCGGCGACAGGCGCCTCGAAGGAGGCCCCCAGGGGACGCTGCGATCCCTGGAGCCCTCCTTCGAGGCCCGGCACGCCGGGCACCTCAGGATGAGGCCGAGTCTGGGAAATCCGGCTTCTCGGCCGGATACGGGGACGCCCCGCCGCCCTGGATTGCCTCGCCGCGCTCGCCAAGACGATGAGTGAGCGCGCGCGGACGGAGGCCACCGAAAGACCCGTCAGTCCCGCGGCAGATCGCGGGCGAGCCACTGGGCGTAGATGTCCGCGACGACCGCGAGACGGCGGCGCTCGCTCGCCGGATCGTACCAAGCCCCGCCGTAGCTCGATGGGGTGGCGGTCAACTGGTGGTGGCGGCCGATGATCTCGCCCCGGCGTCCGACGAGAAGGGCGTCGCCCTCCAGGTAGTCGCTCTGCGTCCCGCCCAGGGCGGCCCGGCTGCCGTTGGCGACGTAATCCCGCAACGACAGCCCGGTGAGGACCACGACGAGCCGCGGGCCGCCGCCGCCGATCCGCCCGGCGAAGTTCCTGCGCAACGCCTCCGTGAGATCGGCCGCGAGGGACTGGGCCTGGGGGCCGCCGGCTCCCGCCATCAGGGGGCGCACATCCACGCGCACGTCGGAGAAGACCGGCGTCGGGGGGAAGTCCTGCGCCCCCGCCGCCCCGGAAGCCCCGCTCAGCAGGGCGAGGGAGGCGAGGAAACCCGTGATCCGCCGCATCGGCTCAGGCGCCGAACCGGATGTCGACGACTTCGTAGGACTTGCCGCCGCCCGGCGTCGTCACCTCGACGGTGTCGCCGACGGCCTTGCCGATCAGCGCGCGGGCGATGGGAGACCCGATCGAGACGCGGCCCGAGCGCACGTCGGCCTCGGGCTCCCCGACGATCTGGTAGGTCTTCTCCTCCTCCGTGTCCTCGTCCACGAGCTTCACGGTGGCGCCGAACTTGATCTTGTCGCCGGAGAGCTTCGTCACGTCGATGATCTCGGCGCGGGCGATCATGCTCTCGAGTTCGAGCACCCGTCCCTCGTTGTGGGACTGCGCTTCCTTGGCGGCGTGATACTCGGCGTTCTCCGACAGGTCGCCGAGGGCGCGGGCCTCGGCGATGGCCTGGATGATCCGCTGCCGCTCGACCTGCTGGCGATGCTTCAGCTCTTCTTCGAGCGCCGCATAGCCGTGGGTCGTGATCGGAACCTTATCGATGCTCATCGTCTCACGCCGTAATGAAGAAGCCCGGTGGGGAGCAGGACGCTCCCTCCGGGCCCGGATAGTTGTTGGACGGCCCGCAACTTCAAGCCGCAAAATATTCCTGCAATGCGCGCACCGTGAGATCGCCTTCGAGATAGGCCTTGATCCCTTCGGCGGCCGCCATCGCGCCGGCTAGAGTGGTGTAGTACGGCACCTTATGCAAGAGGGCCGCCCGGCGGAGCGAGCGCGAGTCGGACAGGGCGCCGGCCCCCTCGGTGGTGTTGAACACGAGCTGGATGCCGCCGTTCTTGATGGCATCGACCACGTGCGGCCGCCCTTCGAGCACCTTGTTGATGCGCTCGGAGCGGATGCCGTTCTCCACGAGGAAGCGCTGGGTCCCGCCCGTCGCCGTCACGGTGAAGCCGAGGTCGGTGAGCAGCTTGATCGCCGGCAGGATGCGCGCCTTGTCGGCGTCCCGCACCGAGACGAACACCGCGCCGGAGCGGGGCACTTGGTTGCCCGCGCCGAGCTGGCTCTTGGCGAAGGCCACGCCGAAGCCCGCATCCAGGCCGATCACCTCGCCGGTGGAGCGCATCTCCGGCCCGAGCAGCACGTCGACGCCGGGGAACCGCGCGAAGGGGAACACCGCCTCTTTCACCGCGATGTGCTGCAAGGTCTTCTTCACGAGGCCGAAGCTGCCGAGCTTCTCGCCGGCCATGATCCGCGCGGCGATCTTGGCGATGGGCTCGCCGATCACCTTGGCGACGAAGGGCACCGTCCGCGAGGCGCGGGGGTTCACCTCCAGCACGTAGATCACGCCGTCCTTGATGGCGTACTGCACGTTCATCAGGCCGCCGACCTTGAGGGCGAGGGCCATGGCGGTGGTCTGCCGCTCCAGTTCCGCAATGATCTCGGGCGAGAGCGAGCGCGGCGGGAGCGAGCAGGCCGAGTCGCCGGAGTGGATGCCCGCCTCCTCGATGTGCTCCATGATGCCGGCGATGAACACCGCCTCGCCGTCGCAGACCGCATCGACATCGACCTCGACCGCGTCCGACAGGTAGCGGTCGAATAGCAGCGGGTTCTTGCCCAGCACCGTGTTGATCTGACCGGTCTTGTCGTTCGGGTAGCGGGCGACGACGTCGGAGGGGATCAGGCTCGGCAGGGTGCCGAGGAGGTAGTCGGCGAACTGGGTCTCGTCTCGGATGATCGCCATGGCCCGGCCGCCGAGCACGTAGCTCGGGCGCACCACGAAGGGCAGGCCGAGTTCGGCGGCCACCAGGCGGCTCTGCTCGACGGAATAGGCGATGCCGTTCTTCGGCTGCTTCATTCCGAGCTTGTCGAGGAGCCGCTTGAACTGGTCGCGGTCCTCGGCGAGGTCGATCGCGTCCGGCGAGGTGCCGAGGATCGGGATGCCGGCGGCCTCCAGCGCGCGGGCGAGCTTGAGGGGCGTCTGCCCGCCGAACTGCACGATGACGCCGTGGAGCGTGCCCTTCTGCTTCTCGGTCTCGAGGATCTCCAGCACGTCCTCGGCGGTGAGCGGCTCGAAGTAGAGCCGGTCCGAGGTATCGTAGTCGGTGGAGACCGTCTCCGGGTTGCAGTTGACCATGATGGTCTCGTACCCGGCATCGCCGAGCGCGTAGCAGGCGTGGCAGCAGCAGTAATCGAACTCGATGCCCTGGCCGATCCGGTTCGGGCCACCGCCGAGGATGACGACCTTCTTCCGGTCAGAGGGCTCGGCCTCGTCCACCACCGTGCCCGCGAAGGGCGCCACGTAGGTCGAGTACATGTAGGCGGTGGGCGACTTGAACTCGGCGGCGCAGGTGTCGATGCGCTTGAAGACCGGCCGGACGGCCAGTGCCCGGCGCTTCTCGCGCACCTCGCCCTCCTCGAGGTTGGCCAGCACCGCGAGGCGCGCGTCGGAGAAGCCCGCCGCCTTGAGCTGGCGGAAGGCGCCCGCCGTGGTCGGCAGGCCGTGGGCCTTCACCCGCAGTTCCAGGTCCACGATGGCCTGGATCTGCTCCAGGAACCACGGATCGATCTTGCAGGAGGCGTGGATCTCCTCGTGGCTCACGCCCAGCCGCATCGCCTGGGCGACCTGCAGCAGGCGGGCGGGGGTGGGGGTGCCGAGCGCCGCCTTGATGGCGTTGCGGTCGTCGCCCTTGCCCAGCCCCTCGATCTCGATCTCGTCGAGGCCGGTGAGCCCGGTCTCCAGGGAGCGGAGCGCCTTCTGCAGCGATTCGGCGAAGCACCGGCCGATGGCCATGGCCTCGCCCACCGACTTCATGGCGGTGGTGAGCGTCGGCTCGGCGCCGGGGAACTTCTCGAAGGCGAAGCGCGGGATCTTGGTGACGACGTAGTCGATCGTCGGCTCGAAGGAGGCCGGGGTCGCGCCGCCGGTGATGTCGTTGGCGATCTCGTCGAGGGTGTAGCCGACCGCGAGCTTGGCCGCGACCTTGGCGATGGGGAAGCCCGTGGCCTTGGAGGCGAGCGCCGAGGAGCGCGAGACGCGGGGGTTCATCTCGATGACGATCATCCGCCCGTTCTCGGGGTTGATCGCGAACTGCACGTTCGAGCCGCCGGTCTCGACGCCGATCTCGCGGAGCACCGCCAGCGATGCGTCCCGCATCACCTGGTATTCCTTGTCGGTGAGCGTCAGGGCGGGGGCGACGGTGATCGAATCGCCCGTATGGACACCCATCGGGTCGATGTTCTCGATGGAGCAGACGATGATGCAGTTGTCGTTCCGGTCGCGGACGACCTCCATCTCGTACTCTTTCCAGCCGAGCACGCTCTCCTCGATCAGCACCTCGTTCGTCGGCGACGCGTCGATGCCCCGCTCCACGATGTCGAGGAACTCCTCGCGGTTGTAGGCGATGCCACCGCCCGTACCGCCCATGGTGAAGGACGGGCGGATGATGGCCGGGAGGCCCACTTCGGCGAGCGCGATCAGCGCCTGCCCGAGGGCGTGCTCGCCGTAGCGCTTGCGCCGGTCGGTCTCGCCCGCCTGCCACTTCGCCTCGAAGGCACCGAGCGCGGCAGCGCGCGCCTGCGGATCGGTGTTCGACTCCTCGATCCGGGCGACCTCCGCGAGGTACTTCTCCCGGTCGGCCTTCTTGGCGGCGGAGGCGTTGGCCAGCGCGGATTTCGGCGTGTCGAGGCCGATCTTGGTCATCGCGTCCTTGAAGAGCGAGCGGTCCTCGGCCTTGTCGATGGCCTCCGCCGTGGCGCCGATCATCTGCACGCCGTACTTGGCGAGCACGCCCATCTTCTGCAGCGACAAGGCGCAGTTCAGTGCCGTCTGGCCGCCCATGGTCGGCAGGATCGCGTCGGGGCGCTCCTTCTCGATGATCTTGGCGACGATCTCCGGGGTGATGGGCTCGACGTAGGTCGCGTCGGCCATGTCCGGATCGGTCATGATCGTCGCGGGGTTCGAGTTCACGAGGACGATCCGGTAGCCCTCCTCGCGCAGCGCCTTGCAGGCCTGGGTCCCGGAGTAATCGAACTCGCACGCCTGTCCGATGATGATCGGCCCCGCCCCGACGATCAGGATCGAGGAGATATCGGTGCGTTTGGGCATCGGACGCCTTGGTACAGGCACACGCGCCCCGTCGTCGGGCTTGGCCCCACGACCGGACGCGCGGCGGGATTGTCGTTGAAACCTGCGTTTACACGCGGCCTCGCACCCGAGACAAGGGTGCCTCGCCGTTCAAGGCAAGGACAATGCCGAGTCGAGGGCTCAGGACGCCGCCGACAGGAGCGTCACCGCCCGGTCGATCGACAGGTAGAACACGCCGAAGGCCACCACGGCGGCGGCGGCGAACTCCACGGCGACGTTCGAGAGCGTCTGCGCCCGGCGCAGGCTCTCGCGGCCGAGCACGATGGAAATCCAGGCGAGCGCCAGCACCGCCGGCATGGCGAAGAGGTAGGAGACAGTGCTCTCCACCCGGTCGAGCCCCCCGACGGGGTCGATCAGCGCGCGGACGTTGCGCACCCACGGCGTCGAGGCGGCGACATAGAGGGCCGTCAGCCAGGACAGGGCCGTCGCCATCCCCAGGTGGAACGCGAACGCCTTGTGCAGACGGGAGAAATCGTCGCGGGCCTGGTTGGCGATCATCCGGGGGTCCCCATCGTGGCGGGGCGCGCGCCACGGCGCCGCCCTCTCCTTCCGTTGGCTGGGGATAAGCCGGAGGAATTCGCGGATTTTGTGACCCGGATGGGGCGGGGATGGGATCGAGGCGGCTTCGCGCGAGGCGTCCGGATAACTCCCTCCCCCCTGTGGGAAGGGCACGGGTGGGGCGGTTCCGGATCGAGCGCAGGGGTGCCTCCTGCACCACCCCCACCCCTAGCCCCTCCCCACAAGGGGGAGGGGAACGCGCTACGCCCTACCGCGCGTCCGGCTGCCCGGAGCGCATCAGCGTCACGAACCGCTCGAACAGGTAGTGGCTGTCCCGGGGACCCGGCGACGCCTCGGGGTGGTGCTGCACCGAGAAGGCCGGACGGTCGGTGAGGGACAGGCCGCAATTCGAGCCGTCGAACAGGGAGACGTGGGTCTCCACCGCCGTGTCCGGCAGGCTCGCCGGGTCCACCGCGAAGCCGTGGTTCATCGAGACGATCTCGACCTTGCCGGTGGTCTTGTCCTTCACCGGGTGGTTCGCGCCGTGGTGGCCCTGGCCCATCTTCACGGTGCGGCCGCCCAGCGCGAGACCCATGAGCTGATGGCCGAGGCAGATGCCGAAGGTCGGGACCTTCGCCTCCAGCAGGCGGCGGATCACCGGCACGGCGTACTCGCCCGTCGCCGCCGGGTCGCCGGGGCCGTTCGACAGGAACACGCCGTCCGGCTTCATGGCGAGGATGTCGTCGGCGCTGGTGGTGGCGGGGACCACGGTGACGTCGCAGCCGGCCTGCGCCAGCAGGCGCAGGATGTTGCGCTTCACGCCGTAATCGATGGCCACCACCTTCAGTCCCTCGCCCTGTGCCCGGCGGCCGTAGCCGTCGCCCAGCGCCCAGACGGTCTCGCCCCATTCCGAGCGCTCGCGGCTGGTGACCGGCGGCACGAGGTCGAGCCCCTCCATCGGGGCCAGCGCGGCGGCCCGCGCCTTCAGCGCCTCCCGGTCGAAGCGGCCTTGCGGATCGTTGGCGATGACGGCGTTCGGCATCCCCCGGTCACGGATGCGGGCGGTGAGCGCCCGGGTGTCGACGCCGGTGATGCCGACGATGCCCCGCGCCTTCAGCCAGCCGTCGAGATGGGAGGAGGAGCGCCAGTTCGACGGATTGGTCACCGCCGAGGCGATGACCGTGCCGCGCACGCCCGAGGCCGGGGCCGCGTCGAGGCTCTCCAGATCCTCGTCGTTGGTGCCGACGTTGCCGATATGCGGGAAGGTGAAGGTGACGATCTGCCCGGCATAGGACGGGTCGGTCAGGATCTCCTGGTAGCCGGTCATGGCGGTGTTGAAGCAGACCTCGCCGTCGGCCACGCCGGTCTGGCCGATGCCGAACCCTTCGAGGATCGTCCCGTCCGCCAGCACCAGCAGGGCGGTGACGACGGGCTCGGCCCAGGGGGCCGGGGTCGCGGCGGGTTCGGGCAGGGGTTGCGCGGGGGCGCCGTCGTCTTGCAGCATCGGGACCTTCTCGCTTATTCCGTCGGCATCCGGCGCCTTGCGGCGCGCGCGGAGCCCTCCGGCGCGTCTTAAAGACAGTGTGGTGCGGTACGGTCAATGTGGCTGCATCGCGGCCGCCGATCAACGATCCCCGTCGCAGGGCTGCCGCCCGGTCTTCACACACCCACAGGGACTTCACGATGCAGCTGCGCGAGCGATTCACCGCCGAGATGAAGGAGGCCATGAAGGCCGGCGACAAGGCACGCCTCGCCACCGTCCGGATGATCCAGGCGGCCCTCAAGGACAAGGACATCGAGGCCCGCGGCCTCGGCAAGGACCCGGCCTCCGACGAGGAGATCCTGTCGCTGCTCCAGAAGATGATCAAGCAGCGCAACGAATCGGCTGCCGTCTACGAGCAGGGCGGTCGCCCGGAACTCGCCCAGAACGAACGCGCCGAGATCGGCATCATCGAGTCCTTCCTGCCCAAGCAGATGGACGAGACCGAGATGAAGGCCGCCGTCGAGGCGGCGATCCTCGAGACCGGCGCCGCCGGTCCGAAGGACATGGGCCGGGTGATCGGCGCCCTGAAGGGCACCTTCGCCGGGCGTATGGATTTCGGGAAGGCGAGCGGCTTGGTGAAGGCGGCCCTCGCGGCGAAGGGATAACCTTCGACAAAGCCGCCTTTGCGAGCGCAGCGAATCAAACCAGTCTTGGCGCCCAGCTGCGGAGGCGTCCCGCATCCCTGGATTGCTTCGCTGCCGCTCGCAACGACGCTACCCGCAGAACCCCTGCGTCACCTTGGGGTTCTGCCCGCAATCCCCCGCCCCCCTGCGACCCCGGCGTGGGACTCTCCGGGCTCCGGCGCGCTATACTCGCCGGTCCCCGTCTCATCCCGCGAAGCCCGTGCGCTATCCGCCTCACATCCTGGAAGAGATCCGCGCCAGGCTCCCGGCCTCGGCCGTGGTCGGCCGCCGGGTGCAGCTCAAGAAGGCGGGGCGGGAGTGGCGCGGCCTGTCGCCCTTCAACGCCGAGAAGACGCCGTCCTTCTACGTGAACGACCAGAAGCAGTTCTATCACTGCTTCTCCTCCGGCAAGCACGGGGACGTGTTCACCTTCCTCATGGAGACCGAGGGGCTGAGCTTTCCCGAGGCCGTCGAGCGTCTGGCCGGAGAGGCGGGGGTGAGCCTGCCCGCGCCGACGGCGGAGACGCGGGAGAGCGAGAAGAGGCGCGCCACCGCCCTCGACGTGATGGAGATGGCAGCCGCATGGTTCGAGGAGCGGCTGCGCGCCGCGCCGGGCGCGGAGGCGCGGGCCTACCTGGACCGGCGAGGCCTCGGCCCCGAGGTGCGGACCCGCTTCCGCCTGGGCTACGCGCCGAACGATCGCTACGCCCTGCGCGATCATCTCGCGGGCAAGGGGATCGACCGGGCCACGATGGTGGAACTCGGCCTGCTCGCGGCGGGCGAGGACGTCGCCGTGCCCTACGACTATTTCCGCGACCGGGTGATGTTTCCGATCACCGACCTGCGCGGCAAGGTGGTCGCCTTCGGCGGCCGCGCGCTGGCGAAAGAGGTGCGCGCGAAGTACTTGAACTCGCCGGAGACGCCGCTCTTCTCCAAGGGCCGGATGCTCTACAACCTCGCGGGTGCGCGGAAGGCCGCCCATGATCGCGGCACGATCATCGCGGTGGAGGGCTATGTCGACGTCATCGCCATGACGCTGGCGGGCCATGCCGAGACGGTGGCGCCGCTGGGCACGGCCCTCACCGAGGACCAGCTCGCCCTCCTGTGGCGCCACGGCGACGAGCCGATCCTGTGCTTCGACGGCGACGGAGCCGGGGTTCGCGCCGCCCACCGCGCCCTCGACCTCGCCCTACCTCTGCTGGAACCCGGCCGCTCCCTGCGGGTCGCCCTGCTGCCCGCCGGCCAGGACCCGGACGACCTGCTGCGCTCCGGCGGCCCCGCCGCCATCGACCGTGTGCTGGAGGCGGCGATCCCCCTCTCCGAACTCCTGTGGCGGCGCGCCCTGGATTCCGGTCCGATCGACACGCCGGAGCGCCGCGCAGGCCTCGCGCGGACCCTGCGGACGACGGTCCAGGCCATCCGCGACGAGACGGTGCGGCGCTACTACCGGGACGACGTCGAGGAGCGGCTGCGCGGCCTCTCGCCCCAGCCCCAGCGCGGGTCCGGCGGTGCGGCCGGCGGCTTCCGCCGCGACGGCGCCCGGCGCTTCAACGAGCCCGTCTCGCCCCGCCTCAAGGCGCAGCCCAGCGCCTCCGTCACCGCCTCGGCGGGCTTCAGCGACGCCTCACCCGTGCGGGAGGCGATGATCGTGGCGACCCTGCTCGTGAACCCCGAGATGGCCGCCACCACCGCGGAGGACATCGCCGAACTCGACTTCGCTGATTCGGATTGCCGCGCCGTGACGGCGATCCTCCTCGCCTGTGCGGCGGAGACCTCCGTTCCCGATGCGAACCTGTTGCAGGAACGCCTCACCCGGAGCGGTCTCGTCGAGGCGGCGCAGCGGGTGCTCGACCGGGCGCGCTCACGGGAGCGGGCGATGCTCGGCACGCAGGCCGATCCTGCGCAGCGCGCGGACGCGCTCCGCCAAGCCATGATCTTGCACCGGCAGGCGGGAGCGCTACATAGCGAACTTCACGAAGCACGGCAGGCGTTTGAGGCTGATCCGACCGACGCGGGCTGGGCTTGGGTATGCGACGTGAAGGAAAGGCTGGCGACCGTACTCTCGGCGGAGACCGAAGCCGACCAACCGGCGACGGGCGATGCATGAGCACCGTGACTCCGGGTGGGGCGCGGCGCTATAGGCTCCCCTCGGCCGCTGCCATCCGGCAATCGTGGCCTTGGTTAACAATCGGTCAAGCCTAAGGCTTGCATACGGAGGCGGTGTCGGGCGGCTTGCCGTCGCGATCCGGTGACATCTTTTGCATCGCGGCGTCGACGGCGCGGACCGGCCTGCGCGGGCCTCCGCACTCCGCCGCAACGGGACAACAATAGGCTCATCATGGCGACGAAGGCAACGGAACGGGACGAGGCGGACGCTGCACCCGAGCAGCCGACCGACGGGCCGCTCCTCGACCTGTCCGATGCCGCGGTCAAGCGGATGATCAAGCTCGCGAAGAAGCGCGGCTACGTGACCTACGAGGAGGTCAACGAGGTCCTGCCCGAGGGGCAATCCGACCCCGACCAGCTCGAGGATGTGCTGTCGCAGCTGTCCGAGATGGGCATCAACGTCGTCGAGGCCGAGGAGACCGAGGAGGCCGCGGCCGGCGAGAAGGCGGCGGGCGCCGAGGGCGAGGAGGAGGAGGCCGAGGGCGGCGAGGTCGCGGAGGTGACGTCCACCCGCGCAGTCGCCGTCACGACCACCGCCAAGGAACCGACCGACCGGACCGACGATCCGGTGCGGATGTACCTGCGCGAGATGGGCTCGGTGGAGCTGCTCTCCCGCGAGGGCGAGATCGCCATCGCCAAGCGGATCGAGGCGGGCCGCGAGGCGATGATCGCAGGGCTCTGCGAGAGCCCGCTCACCTTCCAGGCCATCATCATCTGGCGCGACGAACTCGTGGAGGGCAAGGTCCTCCTGCGGGACATCATCGACCTCGAGGCGACCTATGCCGGGCCCGACGGGCGCAACGCGCCGCAGCTGGCCGAGGGCGAGGGTGACGGCGACGAGGATTCCGAGCCGGCCGCGCCCGAGGGCGGCGACGAGGAGGACGATCTCGAGAACAACGTCTCGCTCGCCGCGATGGAGGCCGAGATCAAGCCGCGGGTCCTGGAGACCTTCGACTCGATCGCCGCCAACTACCACAAGCTGCGCAAGGCCCAGACGGACAACGCCGCCGACAAGTCCTCGGCGCAAACCAAGAAGCAGGGCGACCTGAAGGACATCGTCGTCACCGACGTGAAGTCCCTGTCGCTCAACAACAACCGCATCGAAGCGCTGGTCGGCCAGCTCTACGCGATCAACAAGCAGCTCATCGGCCACGAGGGCCGGTTGATGCGCTACGCGGAGAGCCACGGCGTCGCCCGCGACGAGTTCCTGCGCCACTACCAGGGCTACGAGCTCGATCCGGCCTGGATGGAGCGCGTCGGCACGCTGGGCGGCAAGGGCTGGAAGAACCTCGTCGAGAAGGGCTCGAAGCAGGTCACGGAGCTGCGCGCGCAGATCCTCGACCTCGCCTCCGAGACCGGCCTCGAGATCGGCGAGTTCCGCCGCATCGTGAACATGGTGCAGAAGGGCGAGCGCGAGGCCCGGCAGGCGAAGAAGGAGATGATCGAGGCGAACCTGCGCCTCGTGATCTCCATCGCCAAGAAGTACACGAACCGCGGCCTGCAGTTCCTGGACCTGATCCAGGAGGGCAACATCGGCCTGATGAAGGCGGTGGACAAGTTCGAGTACCGCCGGGGCTACAAGTTCTCGACCTATGCCACGTGGTGGATCCGGCAGGCGATCACCCGCTCGATCGCCGACCAGGCGCGGACCATCCGCATCCCGGTCCACATGATCGAGACGATCAACAAGATCGTCCGCACGTCCCGCCAGATGCTCCATGAGATCGGGCGTGAGCCGACACCCGAAGAGTTGGCCGAGAAATTGGCCATGCCGCTGGAGAAGGTCCGGAAGGTCCTGAAGATCGCCAAGGAGCCGATCTCCCTCGAAACGCCCATCGGCGACGAGGAGGACAGCCACCTCGGCGACTTCATCGAGGACAAGAACGTCGTCCTGCCGATCGACGCGGCGATCCAGTCGAACCTCCGCGAGACCACGACGCGGGTGCTGGCCTCGCTCACGCCCCGCGAGGAGCGCGTGCTGCGCATGCGCTTCGGCATCGGCATGAACACCGACCACACCCTCGAAGAGGTCGGACAGCAATTCTCCGTGACCCGCGAGCGCATCCGCCAGATCGAGGCGAAGGCGCTGCGGAAGCTCAAGCATCCGAGCCGCAGCCGGAAGCTCAGGAGCTTCCTCGACAACTGAGGCTGCACACTCACGGCGAAGCCTTGCTTTGCCGTGACGGAAACCCACCTTGGCGTCATGCTCGAACGACGTCCGCCTATGCCAGGAGCGCCGACGGCCGACGCGGACGGCTCCGAGACCGGCGACGTCCCCTTCGGCGCGCTGGAACCCTCGGTGGGTATCCGCGACTGGCTGCTGGGTGAGGGCGCCCGCATCGACAAGGCCGAGCACATGCTCGAGGGCCTGGCCGAGCGGCTGATCGCGATCGGCGTGCCGGTGGACCGGGCCTCCACCGCCATCGACACGCTCCATTCGGAATATGCCGGTGTCGGGCGCGTGTGGACGCGCAACGGCGGCGTCACCGTGCGCCTGTTCCCGCACGGGAGCCGTTCGCAGGAAGCCTACCTCCGCAGCCCCTTCGCGGAGGTCCACCAGACCGGCCAATGGCTGATCTTGGATTTGTCCGAGACGCCGGACGACGCCTACGCCATCGTCCCCGACCTCAAGGCCGAGGGCTACACGCACTACGTCGTCGCGCCGCTGTTCTTCACCAACGGCACGCAGAACGGCATCACCTTCTCCACCAAGTGCCCGACCGGGTTCGAGCGCGAGCACATCGCCATCCTGCGCTTCGTCATGCCCGCGCTCGCGGCGGTGATGGAGATGCGGGTGCTGAACAAGCAGCTCGACCACGTGCTGCGCGTCTATGTCGGCGACGAGCCGCACCGGGCGATCCTGTCGGGCGACATCCGCCGCGGGCAGGTCACGCGGATCCGCTCCGCGATCCTGTTCGCGGACATGCGCGACTACACCCGCATCTCCGCCGACATGACCCCGGAGGAGGCGGTGGCGCTCCTCAACGTCTTCTTCGATTGCCTCGTCCCGCCGATCGAGCGGGAGGGCGGCGAGGTGCTGAAGTATCTGGGCGACGGCCTGCTGGCGATCTTCCGTGAGAGCGGCGACGACCTCGGCGGCGCGGCCAAGGGCGCCCTCACCGCCGCCCAGAACGTGCTCGCCGCCCTCGACGAGGCCAACGCCCTCCATCAGTTCCCCGTGCGGATCCAGGCCGGCATCGCCCTGCACCACGGGGAGGCCGCCTACGGCAACGTCGGCTCCGGCTCCCGCCTCGACTTCACGGTGATCGGCCGCGACGTGAACCTCGCGAGCCGGCTGGCCAAGCTCAACCGGGGGCTCGGCGAGGAACTGTTGATGTCCAAGCCCTTCGTGGATTTCCTGTGGGGCGATCCGGTCCCGGTGGGCACCCACGTCCTGCATGGGTTCGAGGAGCCGATGGCGGTGTTCAAGCCGAAGTTCCTGCGGCCGCGGAAGCGGGACTGACACGCTTCGCCGTCGTTGCGGGCGCCCCCTCCCGGTCGGTGGACGTCATTGCGAGCATCGCGAAGCAATCCAGGGCAGCGGGACATGGCCCTGCGTGGCGCATCCCTGGATTGCTTCGCGATGCTCGCAAGGACGACGCCCGGAGGGGATTGACGCTCGGCCCGCCACGGGCCACATCTCGCATGTTCCAGGGAGATCCCCGGCAAGGGGCTGAGAAACCGCTGGCACGCCCGAGAGGGCCTGCGGCGCGGAAATCCTTCGAACCTGATCCGGTTCACACCGGCGTAGGGATTGGACCGCGGCCGTCGCCCCGACAGGCCATCGCTTTTCAAGAAAGCATCCGGCCCCATCCCTCCGCCCGAGCAGCGGAGCGTTGACGTGGTTCTGCCGAGGCCCGAAGCCCCCATCGGACGCCGCCGGGATTCCGGCCTGACGCCCTCGACGGCGAGCCTGCCCGAGCGGGCGGACGTGGCCGTCGTCGGCGGCGGCCTGATCGGCCTCGCCTGCGCGTGGCGGCTCGCCGGGCGCGGGCTGTCGGTGGCAGTGGTGGAGCGGGGCACCCTCGGCAGCGGTGCGAGCCTCGCGGCGACGGGGATGCTGGCGCCGGCCGCCGAGCACGAGCCCGGCTCCGACCCGCTGTTGCCGCTGGCCCTCGACTCCCTGGCCCGATGGCCGGGCTTCCGCGACGACCTCGAAGCCGCCTCCGGCCTGTCCATCGACTACCGGCCTGACGGGACCTTGGTCCTGGCCATCGGCCGCGACGAGGTGGAGCGCCTGCGCTTCCGCTTCGACCTTCAGCGCCGCTCGGGTCTCGACGCCGAGTGGCTGCCGGGGGCCGAAATCCGCCGCCTGGAGCCCGGGCTGCGCCCCTCGGTGACGGCGGGCGTGCGCTGCCCGCTGGATCATCAGGTCGATCCCCGTTTGGTCATGGCCGCCCTGGCGCAAGCCTGCGCGGCGGCGGGGGTGACGCTCGTCGAGAACACACCCGTGACCGGTCTCGACTGGACCGGCGGCGCGGTTACCGGCCTGCGCACGGAGGGCGGCACGCTGCGCGCCGGGACGGTCATCCTCGCCTCCGGCGCTTGGAGCGGGGAGGGCGGGCTCCTGCCCGGCTCCCTCGCCCTGCCGGTGCGCCCGCTGAAGGGTCAGGCCCTGGCGCTGCGCACCACGAAGCAGACCGGCACCCTCTCCCGGATGGTCTGGACCGAGCAGGTCCACATGGCGCCCAAGAGCGATGGGCAGCTCATCGTCGGCGCGACGGTCGAGGATTGCGGCTTCCGGCCGGGCAACACGGCGGGCGGGCTCTATGCCCTGCTGGAGGGCGCCCGCCGGGTGCTGCCGGGGATCGAGGAGATGGAGGTGGAGGCCGTCTGGAGCGGCTACCGGCCGACCTCGGACGACGACGCGCCGATCATCGACACCCTGGCACCGGGGCTGGTGGCCGCCACCGGCCATCACCGCAACGGCTACCTCCTGGCCCCCGCCACCGCCGACGCCGTGGCCGACCTCGTGGCCGGGGGCGCCTTGCCCGACGTGGCCAAGCCCTTCACCCTGGCCCGCTTCGCGCGGCCCGAGCCGCGGCGGGCGGCGCGATGAGGCTTCTCGTCAACGGCGAACCCCGCGAGGTCGAGGCCGAGACCGTCGAGGCCCTGTTCCGCCTCGAGGCGGAGGAGACCGGGATCGAGAGCCCGCAGGGCATCGCCATCGCCCTCAACGGCCGCGTCCTGCGCCGGGCGCAGTGGGCCGACACCGCCATTTCACCGGGCGACCGCATCGAGATCGTCCGCGCCATGCAGGGAGGCTAGAGCATGGACAGCACAGTCACGCCCGTTCGTCCCGAGGACGACGACGCCCTGGTCATCGCCGGGGTGCGCCTGTCCTCGCGCCTGTTCCTCGGCACCGCCGGCTACCCGACGCAGGCGATCATGCGCGACTCCGTCGAGGCGTCCGACGCCGAAGTGGTTACCGCCTCGATCCGCCGGGTGTCGCTGGCCGGGCACGGCTCCGACACGGTGAGCCTGCTGAAGGGCCGCCGCTTCCTGCCCAACACCGCCGGCTGCGAGACCGCCCGCGACGCGATCATGACCGCCGAACTCGCCCGCGAGGCCCTGGACACGACCTGGATCAAGGTCGAGGTCATCGGCGACCGGGAGACGCTTTACCCGGACGTGGCCGAGCTGATCGACGCCTGCCGCCACCTCGTGGACGAGGGCTTCACCGTCCTGCCCTATTGCAACGACGATCCCATCGTCTGCCGCCGCCTGGAGGATCTCGGCTGCGCCGCCGTGATGCCGATGGGCTCGCTGATCGGCTCCGGCATGGGCGTCGCCAACCCGGCCAACATCGAGTTGATCTGCCGCCGGGCGAGCGTGCCGGTGATCGTCGATGCCGGGATCGGCACGGCCTCGGACGCGGTGATCGCCATGGAGCTCGGCGCCGCCGCCTGCCTCGTGAACACCGCCGTGGCCAAGGCCGACGATCCCGTGCGCATGGCCCGCGCCATGGCCCGGGCCGTCGAGGCGGGCCGGGACGCCTACCTTGCCGGCCGCATTCCCCGCCGGGGCCGGGCGGAACCGTCCAGCCCGCAACTCGGCCTCGTCGGCTCGTGAGCCTGCCGTCGCCGCTGCTGGCGGTGACGGACCGCCACGGCCATGCCCGCCCGCTGGCCGCCACGGTCCGGGCGGTGATCGCCGGGGGCGGGCGCTGGATCTGGTTCCGCGACCGGGACCTGCCCCCCGACGAGCGCCGCCGCCTCGGCGAAACGGTTGCGGACACGGTGCGGGCGGCGGAGGGCTTTCTCATCGTCGGCGGCGATCCCGACCTTGCCGTCATCCTCGGGGCGGGGGGCGTACACCTGCCCGGCGGCGCCCCGGTTTCTCCGGTGCGGGACAGGCTCGGCGGGGTGCTGCTCGGCGTCTCGGCCCACAGCCTGCGGGAGGTCGAGGCCGCCGCCTTGGCCGGGGCCGACTACGTGACCCTCAGCCCGATCTTCCCCACCGCCAGCAAGCCCGGCTACGGCCCGGCCCTCGGCCCGGAGGCGATCGCCGCCGCGCGGGGCTTCGGCATTCCGGTCGTGGCGCTGGGCGGGATCGGGGAGGGGACGCTGCCCGCCTGCCGCGAAGCCGGGGCGGCGGGCTTCGCGGTGATGGGTGGGGTGATGCACGGGGAGGACCCTGAAGGCGCCACCCGCGCTCTGCTCGCGGGCTGGGCGGATCGCGGCATCGTTTAGACGAGAGCGCACCCGATCTCCCTCCCCCCTCTGCGGGGGAGGGCGGCCCCCACGTAAGTGGGGGTCGGGAGAGGGGAACCACGCTTCAAGAAAAGGCGGAGCTTATGGTGAGGGCAGCGCCTCATCCAGTGGCGTCGCTCCCCTCTCCCGCCCCCCTGACGGGGGCCACCCTCCCCCGCAGAGGGGGGAGGGATTCTCCCGACGCGCTACGCCGAAGGCCCGTAGGGCGGCCGGGGAATCGCCCGGTGGGCCGCCCGCAAAGCCGCCGACCAGCGCTCGCGCAGATCGTGGAAATAGCCCTCGCCCGCTTCGATGCGGTGGTTCACCTCAAGGCTGAGCGCGTTGCGGCGGGCCAGCGCGATGTCGATGGGCAGGCCGACGCCGAGGTTCGAGCGCATGGTCGAGTCCATCGAGACGAGCCCGACCTTCAGGGCGTCGTAAAGGTCCGTCTGGAACTTCACCGCGCGGTCGAGGATCGGCTTGCCGTATTTGTGCTCGCCGATCTGCAGGAAGGGCGCATCGGTGCTGCACTCGATGAAGTTGCCCGCCGAGTAGATCAGGAACAGCCGCATCGGCTCGTCGCCGATCTGGCCGCCGAACAGCAGCGAGATCGAGAACCGGATGCTCGCCGCCTCGAACCCCTTCTGCTCGATGGTCCGCACCCGGCGGATGGCCCGGCCGATCAGTTGCGCGGCCTGGAACATGGTCGGCGCCTCGATGAGGCGCTGGGGCGGCTCCCCCTCGTCGCCGGGAACCCCCTCCTGCAGCAGGCTCAGCACCGATTGTGTGACCGAGAGGTTGCCGGCCGAGGCCAGCATCATCACCCGCTCGCCCGGCACGTTGAAGTGGTGCAGCTTGCGGTAGGTGGAGATGTCGTCGAGCCCCGCATTGGTGCGGGTATCGGCGACCATCACGAGGCCGTCCTCGACAAGGACGCCGACACAGTAGGTCATGGGACGACTTTTCCGGGATGGGGAGCGTTCAGCATTGAACCGCCGCCTTGCCTTGCTCGACCCGGAGCTTCACGTCCAGCGTCTCGGTCCCGCCGCCCACGCGGCTCCCGCGGATCGGCGCGGCGCCGAAATAGTCGAGGCCCATGGCGAGGCGGATGTAGCCCTCCGAGGGGCTGAGCGAGTGGACGGCGTCGAAGGCGACCCAGCCGAGATCGGGCACGTAGGCCTCGGCCCAGCCGTGCGGCGCCTCCACCTCGGCCTCGCCGTCCTCCCGGGCGCGGTAGCCTGCGACGTAGCGGGCCGGGATGTCGAGGTGGCGGGCGCCCGCGATGAAGACGTGGGCGATGTCCTGCGAATTGCCGCAGGCGGCCGCCAGCGCCTTGGCGGCGGGGACGGCGGCGGTGGCCGGGCCGGGCTCGAAGCGCACGGCACCGTTCACCGCTTCCATGAGCCGGTGGAGGGCGGTGAGCGTATCGGCCGCAGCATCGGCCGCGTCGTGGGCCAAGGCGTGCAGTTCCGGGCTCGCCACGCAGAAATCCGTCTCGCGGAGGTAGAACAGGTTGGGCAGCCGCTCCACCGCACCGCGCACGACGCCGGCATTGTCGTCGGTGTCGGCCTCGCCGGTGACGCGGATCGCCAGGGCCTCGGCGGGCTCGTCCGGCGTGAACCAATGGACGATGTTGCCGAACCCGTCCTCGCGGGCGGTCAGCCGCCCGTCGACGGAGGTGTCGATCCGCCACTTGCGGACATATTGCCCGTCATGGTCGCGCGGCGTGAGCCGCAGGATCTGGATCAGACCCCGTGCCGGCTGCTCGTAGGTGTAGCTGGTCTCGTGGACCACGCGGATGCGCATGCGCGTTTCCCGCCCGTCTCGTTGCCCGTCGTTCCGGTGCCCGTCCCGTCGAAATCAGCCGACGAGATACTGCTTGGCGATGGCTTCGCCCACCCCGTTGTTCTGCGCGATGAACGATTCGACGTACTCGTGGAGGCCGGCTGCGAAGATCCGGTCGATGTCGTCGCTCTCGAGCTTCGCCAGCATGTTGCCCGCCAGCCGCTGGCTCGGCCCCCGCCGCCCGTAGGCGTCGGCGATGAGGTCGAGATACTCGACGATCACGCCGTAGCAGTTGGCGAAGGAGCGGGGCATCTGCTTGTTGAGGATCAAGAGGTCGGCCACCAGCAGCGGCTTCACGCTTTCCCGGTAGACCCAGTGATAGGCCGTGAGCGCCGAGACCTCGCGCAGGATCGTGGTCCACTGGAAGTAGTCGAGGCTGCCGCCGATCTTCTCGTCGTGCGGCAGCAGGATCTGGTACTTCACGTCGAGGATGCGGGCGGTGTTGTCCGCCCGCTCGATCGCGGTGCCCAGCCGCGTAAACCAGAAGGCGTCGTTGCGCAGCATCGTGCGGAAGGCCGAGCCGTCGTAGGTCAGCGAGACGGTTTTCACCCAATCGAGGAAGCGGCCGAACTCGTCGCGGTTCAGGTCGCGCCCGGCATAGCCGCGCAGTTCGAGCCACGCTCCGTTGATCGCGTCCCACATCTCCGTGGTGAGGGCGGTGCGCACCGAGCGGGCGCTCTCGCGGGCCGCCTCGATGCAGGAGCGGATCGAGGACGGATTGTGCGGGCTGAAGGCGAGGAAGTCGCACACCGTGTCGGCGTTCACGACGCTGTAATGCGGCTTGAACAGGGCCGGGTCGCCGGCCGAGGCCAGGGCGGATTCCCACTCGTTGGTCTCGCCCCCGCCGTAGCTGGAGGGGAGGGCGGCGAGGCGGTGCGCGGCGTCGAGGATGCGCGCCACGAAGTCGGCGCGCTCGACGTAGCGCGAGAGCCAGTAGAGGTTGTCGGCGGTCCTGGAAAGCATTGTCCGGCTCGATCGTCCCGGCCCGGAGGCCGTCGCAGAAGGTTTGGCGGAGGGTCGCGGCGGCGGGGGTTCAGGCGTCGAGCACCCAAGTGTCCTTGGTCCCGCCGCCCTGGCTCGAATTCACGACGAGGGACCCCTCCTTGAGCGCGACGCGGGTCAGGCCACCGGGCACGATCCGGATCTCGTCCGCCCCGCATAGCACGAACGGCCGCAGGTCGACGTGGCGGGGGGCGACGCCCGAGGCGACGAAGGTGGGGCAGGTGGACAGCGAGAGCGTCGGCTGGGCGATGAACCCGTCGGGCGCATGGCGCAGCTTCTTGGCGAAGTCGTCGATCTCGCGCTTCGAGGCGTGGGGTCCGACCAGCATGCCGTAGCCGCCGGAGCCGTTGACCTCCTTCACCACGAGGTCGGACAGATTGTCCATCACGTAGGCAAATGCCTCCTTCTCGCGGCAGCGATAGGTCGGAACATTATGCAGGATCGGCTCTTCGCCGGTAAAGAACTTCACGATTTCCGGCATATAGCTGTAAACCGCCTTATCGTCCGAGATGCCGGTGCCGACCGCGTTGGCGAGCGTCACGGAGCCTCGTTCGTAGGCATTCATGATGCCCGGCACGCCCAGCACCGAATCGGGGCGGAAGACCAGGGGATCGAGGAAGTCGTCGTCGAGGCGGCGGTAGATCACGTCCACCTTCCGCGGCCCCTCCGTGGTCCGCATGTAGACCACGTCGTCCTTGGTGAAGAGGTCCGAGGCCTCCACCAGCTCGACGCCGAGCTTGTCGGCCAGGAACGAGTGCTCGTAGAAGGCCGAGTTGTAGCGGCCGGGGGTGAGCAGCACCACGGTCGGATCGCGGGTGGCGGAGGCCGGGGCGAGGCTTCGCAGCGTCGCCAGCAACGCGTCGGGATAATTCTCGACGGGCGCGACCCGGTGCTTCGAGAACAGATCCGGGAAGAGCCGCAGCATCACCTCGCGGTTCTCGAGCATGTAGGAGACGCCCGAGGGGATCCGGGCGTTGTCCTCCAGGACGAAGAAGTCCTTTTCGCCGGTGCGGACGATGTCGATGCCGGCCACGTGCACGTAGAGGTCGTGCGGCACCCGGAAGTTGCGCATCTCCATGCGGTAATGGGCGTTCTTGTAGACGAGGTCGGCGGGGATGATGCCGGCCTTGATGCATTCCTGCGCGCCGTAGACGTCCTTGAGGAACAGGTTCAGCGCCGTGACGCGCTGCTTCAACCCGGCCTCCAGGAAGTCCCATTCCGGCCGGGTGATGACCCGGGGGATGATGTCGAAGGGGATCAGCCGCTCGGTGGATTCCGTGTCGCCGTAGACGGCGAAGGTGATGCCGATGCGGCGGAAGAGCAGTTCGGCTTGGCTGCGGCGGGTGTTGAAATGCTCGGGCGGGGTGGTGTCCAGCCAGGTCTTGAGCCGGGCATAGGCCTCACGGAGGGTCGCGGGATCGGGCGCGCCGTCGACCAAGCCGTTCATTTCGTCGAAGGCCGCCACCGCCATGCTGTTCACTCCCCCATACGCCACCGCTTGGAGAGGCAAGAGGCGCGCCATTGAGTCCTAGCGTAGCGGCCTCTCGCCCCGTTGCCAGGGGGAGGGGGCCTCAGAGCAGCTTGAGACCTTTCAGGCTGGCATGACCGTTACGCCCGAGAATGACGTGATCGTGCACCACGATCCGCAGGGGCGCGAGGGCGGCGACGATCTCGCGGGTCATGGCGATGTCGGCGGAGGAGGGCGCCGGATCGCCGGACGGATGGTTGTGCGCGAGGATGATCGCGGTGGCCGAGAGTTCCAGGGCCCGGCGGGCGACCTCCCGGGGATAGACCGGCGTGTGATCGACGGTGCCCCGGCCCTGCACCTCGTCGGCGATGAGGTGGTTGCGCTTGTCGAGGAAGAGGATGCGGAACTCCTCCCGGGGCGCGAAGGCCATGGTGGCGCGCAGGTAATCCGACAGGGCGCTCCAAGAGGCGATGACATCGCGTTCTCGGAGGTCGCCCCTGGCCAGACGGCGGCCCGCAACCTCCACCAGCTTCAGGTCCGAGACGACCCCCGGGCCGATCCCCTCGATCTCCCGGAGGCGGGCGGGCTCGGCGGCCAGCACCTCGGCGAGGCTGCCGAAGCGGCGGATCAGCGCCTTGGCCAGCGGCTTCACGTCCCGCCGGGGGATCGCCCGGAACAGCAGCAGTTCCAGCACCTCGTAATCCGGCAGGCCCTCGCCGCCGATCTCGGCGAATTTTTCGCGGAGACGGTCGCGGTGGCCGAGATAGTGCGGCTCCTCCTTCGGCAGCGGAGCCTGCACCGCGCCGTCAGAGAACCCCGGCGCGGGGGTGGCGGGCTTGCGGGCCACGGGCGGGGCGGCCTCAGGCGGCCGGGTTGACCGGCTGGTGAAGCCCCTTCGGCGAGGCCGTGAAGATCTCCACGCCCGTCTCGGTGACGGCGACGGTGTGCTCGAACTGCGCGGAGAGGGAGCGGTCGCGGGTCACCGCGGTCCAGCCGTCGCCCAGCACCTTCACCGCCGGGCGGCCGAGGTTGATCATCGGCTCGATGGTGAAGAACTGGCCGGGCTTGAGCGGCACGTCGTAGCTCGCCTCGACGTAGTGCAGGATCGTCGGCGCGTCGTGATAGATCCGGCCGAGGCCGTGGCCGCAGAAGTCGCGCACCACGGAGCACCGCTCCGCTTCCGCGAAGGTCTGGATCGCGCGGCCGATGTCGTTGGTGGAGCCGCCGGGACGCACCGCCGCGATGCCGCGCATCAGGGCCTCGTAGGTGATCTCGCACAGGCGCTGCGCCTTGCGCGGCACCTCCCCGACATAGGCCATGCGGCTCGAATCGCCGTGCCAGCCGTCGAGGATCAGGCAGATGTCGAGGTTGACGATGTCGCCCTCGCGCAGCGGCTTGTCGTTCGGGATGCCGTGGCAGACCACGTGGTTGATCGAGGTGCAGATCGACTTCGGGTACCCGCGATAGAGCAGGGAGGCCGGATAGGCCCCGTGGTCCATGGCGAACTCGTAGGCGAGCTTGTCGAGGGCCTCGGTGGTGACGCCGGGCTGGGTCGCCTCCATCAGGAGGTCGAGGGCCTCGGCCGTGAGGCGGCCCGCCCGGCGCATGCCGGCGAAATCCTCGGGGCCGTGGATCGGCGGCTCGGGCGCGCGACGCGCCTGGGCGCTCGCCTGTTCCTGCTGCATCATCGGGACGTCTTGACGGGTCTGAGGGATCTCGGCCTTTCCGCCTATGTACGGCGCCCGCGTCGGCAGGCCAAGCGGCCTTCCCCGGCGTTTCCCGCGCGAGGCCATGTGCGGTGAGCGGGTATCTCCGGCGGCTCCCCCTTTGCGCTCCCCCTTCGCGCCTCCCCCTTGCGCGTCCGGGGGGCGGGGCGGCATAAGCTGCGGCGGACATGCCCCGCGTCCGGGGCAGGCGAGGTCCGGATGGCTGGCAAGTCGGTACCGCATTTTCACAACGAACCCGGCGTCCCCGCGATTTCCGTGGGCGCGAAGGAGTTCATGTGCATCGGCGCGCTGCCGCCGTTCGACCATCCGCACGTCTTCCTCGACATGGGCGCGGAATCCGAGATCATCTGCCAGTACTGCTCGACGCTCTACCGCTACGCGCCGACGCTGGCGGCGGGCGCGGCCGAGCCGGCCGAGTGCGTCTGGCACGACGACACCCCCGCGGCCGCGGCCTGAGGCGGCGCCAGCAGCCTTGCCCCCCGATTCGGTTCCCCCGGGCCCGTCCCTCACCATCGGGATCGTCGGCGCCGGGATCGGCGGCCTGACGGCGGCCCTGGCCCTCCACGCGGCGGGCCACGCGGTGACGCTGCTGGAGCGGCGGACGGGGTTCAGCGAGGTCGGCGCGGGCATCCAACTCTCGCCGAACGCCAGCCGGGTGCTGGCGGGCCTCGGCCTGTCGGCGCCCCTGCGCCGGGCGGCGAGCGAGCCGCCGGGCGTCGAGGTCCGTGCCCTGGAGACCGGCCGCCGCATCGGCGGCGTGACACTAGGGCAGACGGCGCGGGAGCGGTTCGGCGCCCCCTACTACGTAATCCACCGGGCCGACCTCCAGACCGTGCTCCTCGACGCAGTGCGCGGGCGCCAGGGCATCCGCCTCCTCATGGGGCGCTCCGTCACCGGCCTCGCCGAGGGGCCGGAGCGGGCGACGCTCACCGCCGAGGTCGGCGCGGGCCACCAGGAGATGGGCTTCGACCTCGTGATCGGCGCGGACGGGCTGCGCTCGCACCTGCGCCGCCATCTCGACGAGGCGCCGCTGCGCCCCGGCCGCGCCGCCGCGTGGCGGGCGCTCCTCCCCCGCGAGGCCGTGCCGGAGGCCTTCGCGGGCGAGGCGACGGGCCTCTGGCTCGGGCGGGGGCGGCATGTGGTGCACTATCCCGTCCGGGGCGGGAGCCTGCTCAACGTCGTCGCGATCGTCCCGGAGGCGGTGGGCGACAAGGGCTGGGGCCGCCTCGGTGAGCCGGCGGTGCTGCGCGCGCATTTCCGCGCCTGCGCGGGTCCCCTGCGCGAGTTGCTGAACCTGCCCGATTCCTGGCTGGTCTGGTCCCTCGCCGACCGGCCGGCGGCGCGCCCCCTGGCCCGGGGCCGCCTGGCTCTCCTCGGCGATGCGGGCCATCCCGTCCTGCCCTACCTCGCCCAGGGCGCCGCCCTGGCGATCGAGGATGCCGCCGTGCTCACCCGGTGCCTGTCCGGAGGAGACGACGTGCCCACGGCCCTCGCCACCTATGCGGAGGCGCGGGCGCAGCGCGTCCGCCAAGTCCAGCGGGCCGCCCGCGCGAACGGCCGCACCTACCACGCGGGCGCCCTCGTGGGGCTCGCCCGCAACGCGGTCATGCGCCGCCTCGGTCCGGACGGGATGCGCGAGCGCTACGCCTGGGTCTACGGATGGACGCCCCCGGCTTGATCCCGGCGCCCCGGCCCGCTACCGCTCGCCCGATGCGGACGTGGCGGAACCGGTAGACGCACGAGACTTAAAATCTTGCGGCCGCAAGGCCGTGCGGGTTCGAGTCCCGCCGTCCGCACCATCACCCCGTCCCCGAACGACGACACCACCGCCGGAGCGGTGGTGTGAGGCCGGGCGACAGGAGCGCCCGGATCGTGCCGGCGGGGCTTACCAGCCGCCGTAGCCGTAGCCGTCGGGCCGGTCGCAGTGGCGACGGCCGTAGCCGTAGCCGTAGCCCGCCGGGCGGTAGCCGTAGGAGGGGCCGTCGTCGTAGGTGCGGACGACCCGGCGCGGGCGGTAGGCGGGAACGTACTCCTCCTCGACGACAGGGGCATAGCCGTAGGCGGGACGGCTGTAGCCGTAGCCATAGCCCGCGGGGCGATAGCCGTAGTCCGGGGCGGCGTGGGCGTCGGAGATGGCGGCGCCGAGGAGGGCGCCCGCCGCGAGGCCGCCGATCACGCCCGCCGCGATGGCACCGCCGCCGCGCGCCTGCGCCTGCTGCGGCGCTCCGAAGGTTCCGGCCATGACCAGCGCGGTGGCGGCCAGCGTAGCAAACGTCTTCATGACCCATCCCTCTCGCTCGGCGGAGGCCGGCATCGCGACGATGCCCGGTTCCGTGTTTCCCAGCCGGCCCTGGCCGGGCTGTTGAGGAGAGAATGGCAGGGCGGCGCTGCACCGACCCTGAAGCCCGCTGGCAGCTCCCGTTCAGCTTGTGAGCTGGAGCCGCCGGGCCGAGCTGATGCCGGGCAGGGCCAGCGCCGCGAGCAGCCCGCCCGTCACGATGAGCAGGGCCGTCCCGATCGCCTTGAACGCCACCACGCCCGCGATTCCGCCCGCCAGGAAGGCCGCGGCGGTGACGAGGTGCAGCCGCAGCCGCGCCCGGTCGGCGCCGGGATGCCGGGCGAGGCATTGGACGAGGCCGATGCCGATATCCGTCATGGTCCCGGTCACGTGCGTGGTGCGCACCCGCGCATTGGTGATCTGCGTGACGGTGGCATTCTGCAGGCCGAGGACGAAGCCGAGGCCGAGCGACAGCACCGCCTCCCGCGTCCCCTCGGCCAGCCAGGGCGCCGCGCAGCCGAGCGCCGTCAGCAGCAGGGCCTCCACCAGCACCGCGTAGGCATAGACGCCCCGCAGGCCCTGCCAGCGTCCCACCGCCACGAGCAGGGTCGCCATGGCCGCCCCCGACATGAAGGCGGCGACGAGGAGCAGACCGTAGAGGGCCATCCGCGCCTCGCCGAGGCCGAGATGGTCGGCGAGCGAGGAGACGTTGCCGGTCATGTTCGCGGAATAGGCGCCAAAGGCGTAGAAGCCCGCCGCGTTCAAGGCTCCGGCGATGGCCGCGAAGGTCCAGGCAAGACGTTCGTCGGTCCGGCCGGTGCGCGCGGCGCCTTCGTGGATCAGCATGGCGATTCGGGGGCAGGAACGGGCAACGGTGGACGCCATCATAGCGCCGTCATCACTTAACGGCACCTCACGGATGCCGCGGGCGCCGCCCAAGTCATGCTTTCAAAAGGTCCTAGAACTTTTGCGGGTGCAGGGCAGAGCCCTGCAATTCAAGGTTTCACCGCGACGACCCACCCAAGGGCTCGGCCCTTGGGCAACGCCTCTACAACCCCTCGGCGCCGCCGTCGGAGCGGGGATCGTGCGTGGCGGCGATGCGGCCGTCGCCGGGGTGTCGCACCAGCATCCCCGCGTGGCCCAGCGTGTCGCTGTAGCCGCTGCCCACCGGCTCGATCTCGTGGCCCATCCGCTCCAGCGCGGAGAGGTGGGCCGGGTCGAACCGGTCCTCCACCTTCACGCTCAGCGACGGCGCCCCCCAGGTGCGGCCGTAGAGCAGGCGCGGGGCATCGACGGCGTCGGCCACCGACATCCCGTAATCGGCATAGCGCGCGAAGATCTGCGCCTGGAATTGCGGCTGGCCGTCGCCGCCCATCGAGCCGTAGGCCATCACCCGGCCGTCGTCGAAGGTGGCGAGCGCGGGAATGAGCGTGTGGAACGGCCGCCGGCCCGGCTCCAGGGGGTTCACGGCGGCGGGGTCGAGGGAGAAGGACACGCCCCGGTTGAGCCACGCGAGGCCCGTCCGGGGCAGCACCGTGCCGGAGCCGTATTCCCAGTAGACCGACTGGATGAAAGAGACGGCGAGGCCGTCCTTGTCGATCGCCCCCATCCACACCGTGTCGCCGGTATGGGAGACGACGGGGATCGAGGCCGCCCGCGCCAAGTCGATCCGCGCGGCCTCGGCGGCGAGGCGCTGCGAATCGAGGAAGGCGGCGGGGTCGTGCCGCAGGCGGGAGAAATCGGTCACCACCCGGTCGCGGATGGCGAAGGCGCGCTTCGTCGCCTCGATCATCCCGTGGTAGTGGGCCGCCGATTCCGCCTCGGCGATGGTCAGCCGGTCGAACATGCCGAGGATCAGCAGGGCGGCCAGCCCCTGGGTCGGCGGCGGGAAGTTGTAGAGCGTCGCGGCGCGGCGGCGCAGGGTCAGCGGTGCGCGCTCGGCGGGACGGTAGGCTTCGAGGTCCGCGCGGGAGACCGGGGCGCCGAGCCGTTCGAGGTCGGCGCCGATCTCGCGGCCGATATCGCCCCGGTAGAAGTCGTCGAGCCCGGCATGGGCGAGGTGCTCCAGCGTCTGCGCGAGGGCCGGCAGGCGGCGGGTTTCACCGGCCGCGAAGGGCTGGCCGTCCTTCAGGAAGGTCGCGGCGAAGTTCGGCGCGTCGTGCAGGGTGTCGCCGGCCTGCGGCGCGTAGCGCGCCTCGCTCGCGGAGACCGGCACGCCGTCGCGGGCTTGGCCGATGGCGTCGGCCAGCAGCGTCGCGAGGGGAAGGCGCCCGCCGAGCGCCTGCGAGAGGGCGAGCGCCAGCTCCCACCCGCCGACGGTCCCGGCCACCGTCACCATCGCCTCCGGCCCGCGCGGAGGAATCGCGTCGTAGCCCTTCTCCCGGTAGCGGGCGATGGTGGCCGCGCGGCCCGCCGGTCCGCAGGCCTCGATGCCGCGCACGCGTCCGTTGCGCTCCCGCACGAGCCAGAAGCCGTCGCCGCCGAGCCCGTTCATGTGCGGGTAGACGACGGCGATGGAGGCGGCCATCGCCACCATCGCCTCGATGGCGTTGCCGCCTTGCGCGAGGACGGTCTGGCCCGCCCTGGCCGCGAGGCTGTGGGGCGCGGCGACGGCGGCGGAGGAGAAGATCGGGGTCTCGGGCATGGCTGTTCCGATGGGTGCTCCGGCGGCGGTCATCCCGCGAATAGGCGAGGGCGGCCCGCGACGCAAAGCCCGTTCCGGGCCTCGCCCTCCCGACCTCCGGCCCGCGCCTCGCCAGGATGGGGCGTGTCGGCTACTGAGCGCTCGTCTCCGTGGCAACCCGATGATTCTCGACGACCGCCTCGCCCACCTGCCGCTCCGCAAGCGCCGGGACCTCGCCCGCACGGTGGCGATCCTGTTCGAGGAGTTCGACGCGTTCCAGAAGGGAAAACTGTCCGACCGCAAGCGGCGCGGGCGCATCGTCCGGGTGGTGCTCTACGGTTCGCACGCCCGCGGCGGCTGGGTGGAGGACCGGGCCTCCGGCTATTTTTCCGATTACGACCTGCTCGTCGTCGTGAACCACGACGATCTGGTCGATGAGATCGATCTGTGGGACCCGGTGCGGGACCGCTTCGTCCAGAGCGAGATGCTCAAGTCGTTCCACACCGCATCGGTGAGCCTGATCGTCCACAGCCACGCGGACGTGAACGACCAGATGGCCCGGGGGCGGCCGTTCTTCACGGACATCTTCCGGGACGGCATCACCCTCTACGAGGCGTCGGGCTTTCCGCTCGCCGAGCCGGGGGCGCTCACCCCGGAGACGCGCCGAGATGAGGCGTGGCTCCACTACGAGACGTGGTTTGACGATGCCGCAAGACGATTTCGAGCGGCTCGCTTTCTCATGGATCAGGGTTCGAACCGACAGGCCGCTTTCGACTTGCATCAGGTCACGGAAGGCTTGTTTCACTGCACGCTGCTTGTCCTGACGCTCTACAGCCCGAAGCTTCACGCCCTCCGCCGACTGCGCCCCATTGCCGAGGGCGTCGATCGGCGGCTGGTGGAGGCATGGCCGCGCAACACGCGGCTCAGCCGCCGCCGCTTCAACCTGCTGCACGATGCCTACGTGAAGGCGCGCTACTCGCGCCACTATCGCATCACGACCGAAGAACTGGACTGGCTGGCCGAACGCATCGGCGTGTTGCAGCGGATCGTGCAGGAGGTCTGCCTGGAGCGCCTCGGCCTCCGGCCCACACCGGAGCCGGGCGACAAGCGGGATTAGGGCGGTTTCGATCAAACTTGGATCAGGTGGCGCGATGCGCTCTCCTCCCCCTTGTGGGGAGCAGTGGGAGGTGGGGGTGGTGCCGCATCACGCGCGGCGGTGCCACCTGCGCCACCCCACCCCTTCCCCTCCCCAGAAGGGAAGGGAGCCTGCGCATTCCGCTGAACCGCTGCGATCCAGGTCGAACCGAAAACGCTTGAGACGATTCGTTGTCCGCGAAGGCTTGCCGGAGAGCCCCTCCATCCCTTCAACCCCCTCATCCTGAGGTGCGGCGAAGCCGCCTCGAAGGAGGGCTCCGGTGAGCGCGGTGCAGTCTGGAGCCCTCCTTCGAGGGCTCCGCTACGCTCCGGCACCCCAGGATGAGGTCGAGGGTGGGAGCAATTCTGCAACGATCGCCATCGCAGCCGCATCCCAAGCGTCTGGCCGGATCAGCCATGCCGGCGCCGCCTTCCCTCCGCGTCCTTGCGAGTGAAGCGAAGCAATCCAGGGCAGCGGGCCGGTTCCGACCGTGGCGCATCCCTGAATCGCTTCGGCTCGCGCTCGCAAGGACGGTGAACGGTTACGGCCGCCCGGTTTCCTTCAGCCGCTGCAGGATGGCCTCCGGCGAGGCGTAGGCCTCCTGCCGGGTGGCGCTCCAGTAGCGCAGCTCGTCCAGGGGGATCGCCTCGCCGGTCACCGCGCAGCGCACGAAGCTGCCGGGCTTGACGACCCGCATGGTGCCGTCCCCGTAGGCCACGACGGCCTCGCCCGTGTTTCCCCGCTCCAACCGGCCCAGCACTTCACGCCTCCGACGCTGTCTCGCGGCCTCTTCTATACCGGTTCCGATGCCTCAGGCGAGGACGGAGGGAACCGTGTCGGCGGCGAGCATCCGCCGGGCCTCCGCCGAGTCGATGTCCATCCGGGCGATCAGCGCCTCCGCACTGTCGAAGCGCTCCTCGCCCCGGATGTAGCCGACGAACTCCACAGCGAGTTCCTGCCCGTAGAGGTCGCCCGCGAAGTCGAACAGGTGGACCTCCAGGAGCGGCGCGCCGTCGTCGAAGGTCGGGCGGCGGCCGTAGCTCGCCACGCCGTCCCTCACCGTTCCGTCGGGCAGGCGGACGCGAACGGCGTAGATGCCGTGGGCGAGGTCGCAATCCGGCAGGGCGAGGTTGGCGGTGGGGTAGCCCAGGGTCCGCCCGCGCTTGTCGCCGTGGCGCACCGCCGCCATCACCACCCAGCGGTAGCCGAGCAGCGCGTTGGCGCGGGCCACGTCGCCCCCGGCCAGGGCCGCCCGGATCTTGCTGGAGGACACCGCCTCGTCCTCGCCGGGCAGGGCCACGGGCGCCACGAGGCGGCAGGTGAGCCCGGCCTCGGCGCACAGCGCCTCGAGCACGGCGGGCGTCCCCTCCCGCGCCCGGCCGAAATGGAAATCGTGCCCCACCACGACGCCGGACAGGCCGAGATCGTCCCGCAGCAGGCCCTGCACGAAGGCCCGCGCGCCCGTCGCGGCGAGGGTGGCGTCGAATCGCCGGACGATCAGCCCGTCGAGGCCGCTGCGGGCGAAGAGCACCTCCTTCGCCCGGGGGCCGGTGAGGCGGAACATCGGCGCGTCGGGCCGGAAGAAGGCGCGCGGGTGCGGCTCGAAGGTCAGGGCCACGGCGGGCCTGGCGCGGGCGCGGGCCTCGTCGCGCACGGCGTCCACGAGGGCGCGGTGGCCCCGGTGAACCCCGTCGAAGTTGCCGATTGCCGCCACGGCGCCGCGCAGGGCCGCCGGCACGGGCTCGTCGGCGCGACACAGGAGGAAGGGCCGCGCGGCCGTCTCGTTGCCAGGGGACATCGACTCAGAGGGGGGACATCGGAGCGGGATCGGTCCTGCCGGCGCCCCGGCCCGCAGGGGCTGCCGGGGACCGGACCCCGCGGACCCTGCCGAAACGGACCCGGCGGGTCAAGCGAGGCATGGACGACCCGCTTAACCCCTTTGCAACGCAGTTCCCGCTACGGTTGTCAAAGGTTCCGTGCGGCCCCGCCGCCGGCGACGGACAGTCCAACGCCCCGGGTGCGACGCGCCCCGGTTTCTATTTCGGAGCATTTCGTCCATGGCTCTCGACCTGAGCATGCCGATCCTCGTCGTCGACGACTACCAGACGATGGTCCGCATCATCCGCAACCTGCTCAAGCAGCTCGGCTTCGAGGAGGTCGACGACGCCTCCGACGGCACGGCCGCCCTCGCCCGGATGAAGGGCCGCAAGTACGGCCTCGTGATCTCGGACTGGAACATGGAGCCGATGACCGGCTACGAGTTGCTGCGCCATGTCCGCGCCGACGAGGGCCTGCGCACGACGCCGTTCATCATGGTCACCGCCGAGTCGAAGACCGAGAACGTCATCGCCGCCAAGAAGGCCGGTGTGAACAACTACATCGTCAAGCCCTTCAACGCGGCGACGCTGAAGTCGAAGATCGAGGCCGTCTGCGGCAGCTGACCGGACCGGTGCGCAAGCCCGGGGCGCGCTCCGGAACGCGCCTCCGGGCGCCCGCGCCCTTTCGTGACGATCCGGCACGGTGAGGTGACAGAATGGCCAAGGCGCAGCGGAAGGACCGGTCCGAGGTCCAGGATTTCGAGTCCGCGACGATCGTCTCGGAACTGATGCAGATCGCCGACTACATCACCAGCATGCGCGAGGAGATTGCGGCCCTGCGGCCCAACGAGATGAGCCGCGACCGCATCCCCATGGCGCACGAGGAGCTCAGCAGCGTCCTCCAGGCGACGGCGGGCGCCACCGACCGCATCATGGCCGCCGCCGAGGCGCTGCTGCTCCTGCCCGAGGGCCCCGCCGGGCGGCCGGGCTTGGACGAGCACGTCAACACGATCTTCGAGGCCTGCGCGTTCCAGGACATCACCGGCCAGCGGATCTCGAAGGTGGTCGATGCCCTCCAGAGCTTCGAGAAGCGCCTGGACCGGTTCATCGGCGCGGTGCGGGCGCGGGACGCGATCAGCTCCGATCCCGTGGAGCGCGCCCGGCAGGAACGCGCCGAAACGCTGCTGCTCAACGGCCCGCAGGACGCCGCGATCGCCACCAGCCAGGACGACATCGACGCGCTGTTCGCGTAGAACCACCCCCCGCGACCGGCCGACGCCGTCGCGCAGCGTGGGAAGGGCGCGGGATGGGCGCACGCAACTGGGGCGACCTCACCACCGGGGACCTCGCCGGAGCCGAGCTCAGCCGGGCCGTGGCCGTCCTGCCGGTGGCGGCGACGGAGCAGCACGGGCCACACCTGCCCCTCTCCACCGACACGGTCATCGCGCAGGGCTACCTCGACCGGGTCGCCGCCCTGACGCCGCGCGACCTCGACGTGCTCGTCCTGCCGGTCCAGACCGTGGGCAAGTCCGACGAGCACGACACCTTCGCCGGCACCCTCAGCCTCACCGCCGCGACGGCGCTGGCGGCCTGGACCGAGATCGGCGCCGGCATCGCCCGGAGCGGGTGCCGCCGCCTCGTCGTCGTCAGCAGCCACGGCGGCAACTCCGCCCTCATCGACCTCGTCGCGGGCGAGTTGCGCGGGCGGTTCGGGATGGTGGCGGTCACGACCTCCTGGGCGCGGCTCGGCGTCCCGGCCGGGCTCTTCCCGCCGGAGGAGATCGCCCACGGCATCCATGCGGGCGGGATCGAGACGGCGTTGATGCTCGCCCTGCGCCCGGACCTCGTGCGGCGCGAGGCCGTGGCGGATTTCCCCTCGCGGGGACGGGAGATCGCCCGGGATCACGCCGTGCTGCGCACCGGGCGCCCCGCCGCCCTCGCCTGGAAGACCGAAGACCTGAACATCACGGGTGCCCTCGGCGATGCCCGCCTCGGCACCGCCGCCGCCGGCCACGCCCTCCTCGACCACGGGGCGAGGGTGTTCGTCGACCTGCTCGGCGAGGTCAGCCGGTTCGACCTTCAGGTCTGAGGGCCGACCGTCGCGGCCGCCTCTCACCCCGACCACGTGACCCGCACCTCCGTCGCCCCGGGCTCCGCGCGGACGAAGGGGCTCAACAGCTTGAGCCGCTGCATGATCTTGACGGTCACGCTCTCCGCCTTCGGCAGGTCGGCCTCGATCCCCGGCGGGAGGATGTCGAACAGGCAGGCGCGGATGAGCTTCAGGGCGGCGCAATCCGGCCGGATCCGGTAGAGCACGCCGGGCTCGGTGAAGAGCGTGCCGACCCGGCAGGTGCGCACGACGGCCTGGAACAGGGCGACGTCCTCGCCGCCGTGGCGCCGGAAGAGGTCGTCCTCCGGGAAGCCGCCCGCCGCCGCGACCACCGCGCGGCGGACGACGACGTTGCTCGGCACCGTGAAGGCCACCCGCGTCCAGGCGTCCCCGAATCCCGGATGGGAGGCGAGCGCCGGATCGAGCCCCAGGGGCTTCAGGGCGAGTCGGACCAGGGCGAGGTCGGCCAGCCCGTCGAGGGCGGCCACCGCCACGGTCAGCGCCTGCGGCTCGTACAGGTCGTCGGCATCGAGGAAAGCCACGAGGTCGCTCTCCGCGAGGGCGAGTCCGACGTTGCGCGCATAGGCCGGGCCGCCGTTCACCGCGAGCCGCACGAGCACCACCCGTCCGGGCGCCCGCCCGGCGAGGGACTCGACGATGGCGGCGGTCCCGTCGCGGGAGGCGTCGTCGATCACCAGGACGCGGGCGCATTCGGGGCAGGCGAGGGCGCTCTCCACGCTCCGCGCCACGGTGGCCGCCGCATCGTGGGCCGGCATGATCACGTCCACACGGCCGGGCCCGTTCGCGCGCATGAGTTCGCCCCGCAGAAGCGACACTCATGTCAAATGTTCCGCCGAGAGGAAAGCCGTTCTGCCGCGAGAAATACGACGGGACCAGGCATATTGATCGAGATATACAATCGACGGTTTGACTTGTACCGATAGTTCAACGGACGGGCGTATGTTCGCCGGACGCGCCATGTCCGGCCGCCGGGGCGTGTAACCGCGTCCGTCCGGTCGGCGAAAGACGGAGCGAGGGGCAGGTCCGGCCCCGGAGCCAGCCCGCCCATGCGACCGATCTCGTTCGCCCCTCGCGATCCCTCTCGTTTCAGCCGGGCGGCCCTGCGTGGCGGGATTCCCGCCGCCGCAACGAAGGCGTGAGCGCCATGGCCGTCGCCTTCGGTGCCCTGGCCGGAGCCGGGCTCTCCCTCGGGGGCGGACCCCGCCCCCTGGCCGCCGGGCGGTCGGCTGGACTAGACAGGGCGGCTGGAGAGACGCGGACCGGTAGCGCGATGGCACGCGAGCGCGACTTGGGGAGCCTGATGGACGCGGCCCAGCGGGGCGACGCGGCGGCCTACCGCGCCCTGCTCCAGGCGTGCCTACCCCTCGTGGCGGGCATCGCCCGCGCCCAGGGCGTCCGGGGCGAGGCGGTGGACGACGTGGTCCAGGACACGCTGATGACCGTGCACGCCGCCCGGGCGAGCTACGACCCGGCGCGGCCCTTCCTGCCCTGGCTCGCGGCCATCACCCGGCGGCGGGCGATCGACCGCCTGCGCCGGGCCGGCCGGCGCCCGCAGGAGGTGCACGATCCCCTGGCCTTCGAGGCGGAGGTCGATCCCGGCCCCGGGCCCGGCGCTGCCCTGGAGACGCGGGAGCGGGGCGCGGCCCTCGCCCGCGCCGTGGCGGCCCTGCCCGAGGGACAGCGTCAGGCCGTGGAGCATCTCGGCCTGCGGGAGCTCTCCCTCGACGAGACCGCCGCCCTGACCGGCCGGACCAAGGGCGCCCTCAAGGTCAATCTGCACCGGGCGCTCAAGGCCCTGCGCACCAGCCTCGGACAGGAGAAGGAGTGATGGTGGCCCGGCACGACAGGCTCGTCGAGGACCTCGCCGGGCGTCTGGAGCCGGTGCGGCGCCTGCCGCGCCCCGGCCTGCGCACGGCCCTGTGGCTCGCGGCGGTCGCCGGGATCGGCGCCCTCCTGGCCTCCCGCCTCGCGATGATCGGCCTCGACGGCCGGATCGAGCGACTCGATCTCGCCCTGGCGGCGCTGGGGGCGGTCCTCACCGCCGTCACCGCCGCCTACGCGGCCTTCGCGACGAGCGTACCGGGACGGTCGCCCTCCTGGGCGCTGCTGCCGCTGCCGTTCCTGGCCCTGTGGCTCGGCGCGAGCGGCCCCGGATGCCTGCGGTCCTTGGTGGCGCCGGTCGCGGACCTTCCCGCCGAGCACGAAGGCGTCGGCTGCCTCGGCTTCCTCGTCTGCGTCTCGATCCCGCTGTCGCTCCTGATCGTCGCGATGCTGCGCCGGGCCTGTCCGCTGCGGCCGAACCTCACGGCGGCGCTCGCCGGTCTCGCGGTCGCCGCCGCCGCGGCCGCCCTCCTGATGCCCTTCCATCCGGACGAGTCGACCGTCGCGGATCTGCTCGTCCATCTGGGCGTGATCGGCGGGGTGATCGGCCTGAACGGCCTCGCCGGCGGGCGCCTGCTGTCGCGCGCACCGGGGTGACGCCCGCATCGTCCTTGCGGGCGCAGCGAACCAATCCAGGGATCCATCACCTCCTGAAAGTCAGCCGAGAAGCCCGTTCGCCCCCTCAGACTCCCTCATCCTGAGTGTCTGGCCGGAAAGTCGTCGCTCCCTCCGTCATTGCGAGCGCAGCGAAGCAATCCAGGGCAACGGGCCATGTCCGAACGTGGGGCATCCCTGGATTGCTTCGCTGCACTCGCAAAGACGAGGAGGGCTTCATAGGCCGCCAGGACCCTTCCGGCCGGGCTCTGGAGTGCGGCGAAGCCGCCTCGACCGAGGGCTCCCGAAGGCTCTGCGGTCCCTGGAGCCCTCCTTCGAGGCCTCCGCTGCGCTCCGGCACCTCAGGACGAGGGCGCGACGAGGGAGGACGGCCGAATTTTCGGCGAGACTCTCAGGATGAGGGCGAGAGTGGATAATGCCGGCTTCCCGGCGCGACTCCGAGGCGTCCTGCTGCCAGAGGTTGCTTCGCTGCGCTCGCAGAGACGGCGGTGAGAGGCGGCAGGCTTTCCTATGCCTCGGGCGGCAAGCCTTCCTATGCCTCGGGCGGCAAGCCTTCCTATGCCTCGGGCGGCAGGCTTTTTTATGCCTCGGGCGGCAGGTTTTTTTATGCCTCGGGCGGCAGGCCTGGCCACTCCACGATCCGGTCGAGGTATTCCTCCTCGGTGAACTCCTCCTCGTTGCCGGAGAGGCGTCCGCGCACCGAGATGCCCGCCTCGTGGACGCTCGCGGCGCGGCCCGAGACGAGGGGATGCCACGGATAGAGCGGCGCCCCGTCGCGGATCAGGCGGTAGGCGCAGGTCGGCGGCAGCCAGGGAATCGTGCGGACCGCCTCCGGCGTGAGGCGGACGCAATCCGGCACCTTCTTCTGCCGCCGGGGATAGTCGCGGCAGCGGCAGCCGTACCCGTCGAGCAGGGTGCAGCCGATATCGGTGTGGTGGACCTCGCCCGTGTCCTCGTCCTCGAGCTTGATCAGGCAGCAGCGGCCGCAGCCGTCGCACAGGCTCTCCCATTCCTCGGGGGACATCTCCTCAAGGGATTTGGTCCGCCAGAAGGGCTTGTCCGCGACGCCGGGATGTTTCGCCGCGGGGCCGCCGGAATGGCGCGGGGAGTGTGACATGGGCCCGCCCCGTCTGCCCGAGGCGCCGGCCGGAGGCAAGCGTCGCGGCAAAGGACGACGCCACGGCAGGGGGAGGCCGCCACGGCGGCGGCGTTTACCCTGTGTTAGGATATCGGGTGCCGCCGGGCGGCTATACCGGGCAGTCTGCGTTGGAGCAGGAGGGCCTGCCGCCTCGCCGCTGCCGCACATTCCTGCTACTACCACGGGAGCCGAGAGGGCGCCCGAAGACCGGATCAGAGACGTGCGCCTGCCGAACTTCACCACGATCAAGACCCGCCTCGAACGCGCCGCCCTGGCCTTCGATGCCTGGGTCAACGCGTCCCTGTACGACAGCGGCCGATCGACGGGGGAGGCCTACGAGCGGTTCCAGCGGTTCATGGCCCGTTTCGCCGTGCGCGGCTGGAAGCGCGTCGCCCTCGACCTCACCAGCGAGGCGGCGACGATCGGCACCGTCGGCCTCGTCGGCCTGCTCGCCCTGGCGCAATCCGCATTCCAGCTCACCAGCGACAATTGGCTGAAGCAGCAGGACCTCGCGATCACCTTCCTCGACCGCTACGGCACTGAGGTCGGACGCCGCGGCATCAAGCACGACGATTCCCTGTCGCTGGACCAGTTCCCCGACATCATGATCAAGGCGCTGATCTCCACGGAGGACCGGCGCTTCTACGAGCATTACGGCATCGATCCGATCGGCACCGCCCGCGCGCTGGTCAACAACTCGCGGGGCGGCGGCAACACGCAGGGCGGCTCCTCCATCACCCAGCAGCTCGCCAAGAACCTCTTCCTGACGAACGAGCGCTCGCTGGAGCGCAAGGTCAACGAGGCGTTCCTGGCCTTCTGGCTGGAGAGCCACCTCACCAAGAACGAGATCCTCAAGCTCTACCTCGACCGCGCCTATATGGGCGGCGGCACCTTCGGCGCCGTGGCGGCGGCGGATTATTATTTCGGCAAGCCGCTCAAGGACATCAGCCTCGCGGAGGCCGCGATGCTGGCGGGCCTGTTCAAGGCGCCGACGAAATACGCGCCGCACGTCAACCTGCCCGCCGCCCGCGCCCGAGCGGCGGACGTGCTGCACAACATGGTGGAGGCGGGCTTCGTCACGGAGGGGCAGATCCAGACGGCGTTGCGCAACCCGGCGACCCCCGTCACCCGCACCCGCGACATCACCGCCGACTACTACCTCGACTGGGCCTTCGGCCAAGTGAAGGCCATGGCCGATGCCGGCAAGCTCCGGGGCGACCGGGTGCTCACCGTGAAGACCCCCCTCGACCTCGCGGTGCAGAAGCGCGCCGACGAGGTGGTGGCCGACATCCTGCGCAAGTCCGGCGACGTCTCGGACGTGGACGAGGCGGCCGTGGTCATCCTCGATCCCGACGGGGCGCTGCGCGCCATGGTCGGCGGCGCCGACTACGGCGAGAGCCAGTTCAACCGCGCGACCGACGCCCTGCGCCAGCCGGGTTCGTCGTTCAAGCCCTACGTCTACGCGGCGGCCCTCGCCTCGGGGCAGTTCAAGCCGGACACCACGGTGGTCGACAGCCCCGTCTGCATCGGCAACTGGTGCCCGCAGAACTACGGCCGCTCCTATTCCGGGCGCCAGCCGATGTGGCTCGCCGTGGCGAAATCGGTGAACACGATCCCGATCAAGATCTCCATCCAGCTCGGCAAGGCGATGGGCATCAGCCACGAGGCCAAGGCCGCCAAGGCGGGCCGGGCGAAGATCATCGCCATGGCGCACAGCATGGGCATCACCACGCCCCTCGTCGACACGGTGTCGCTGCCGATCGGCTCCGACGAGGTGACGGTTCTCGATCAGGCGGCGGGCTACGCCGTGTTCGCCAACGGCGGCTTCAAGGCCAAGCCCTACGCGGCCACCGAGATCCGCAACTCCTCCGGCGAGGTCATCTACCGCCATGCCGACGAGGCGCCGGAGCGGGTGCTCTCGCCGCAGGTCGTGGCGGACATGAACTACATGCTCAACAAGGTGGTGGAGGAGGGCACCGGCCGCCGGGCGCAGCTCGAGGGCATCAAGGTGGCCGGCAAGTCGGGCACCACGAACGCCTACCGCGACGCGTGGTTCGTCGGCTACACCGGCAACTACGTCGCCGCCGTCTGGTACGGCAACGACGACCACACCTCGACCAACAAGCTCACCGGTGGTTCCCTGCCGGCCCAGACCTGGCACGACGTGATGGAGCCGGCCCACCAGGGCATCGAGATCAAGGGCCTGCCCGGCCTGAAGGAGAGCCCGAAGGCCGCGGCCCAGGCCGCCGCCGGCGGCGTCATCGCACCGACGGACCCCAATGCCAGCGCCTTCGGCAAGATCTCCCGCCGGTCCTTCGAGGTCATCGGCGGGCTGAACGGCCTGTTCAAGGCCGCCGAGCGTCCGCGTCCCGCCGGGACGGGCGGCGCGGGCGGCGACCGGGCCTCCGCCGTCCCCGCGCGGGAAGTGGCCGAGGGCGCCCGCGCGGTCGGCGGCCGGATCGGCACGCCGTGAGGGCAGCGGAGATGAAGGCCGCCTTCACCGGCTCCACGGGGGCCGCCGCGGCGCCGGACACGGCTGTGCGCAAGCCCCGCGACGGCGGCCTCGCCCGGCGGGCGGCCCGGCTCCTGCGACGGGGCGGCAGGCCCGTGCTCGTCCTCTACACCCTGGCCCTCGGCGGCGGCCTCGGCCTCGTGAGCGCCGACTGGGCGACCCGGGGCGGCTACCCCTTCGGCGGCGTGCGCATCGGCGCCTGGATTGCATGGCCGCGTGCGGGGGCGACCAACGCCGACCCCTACACCCGCGCCGTCAACGCGCGTCGGGGCGAGATCCCCCTCGCGGTGGGCGAGGGCCTGCTCCTCACCGCCGCCGAGGACGATGCGGGCCGCACCCTGGACGCCACCTGCACCTATGCCGTCGCCGGGGCGGTACCCCCGGCCCGCGCCTGGACGCTCACCGTCGCGGGGCGGGGCGCGCGCGATCCGGACCGCCCCCTGATGCGGGAAGGTTTCACCTCCACCGAGATCCTGCGCCGCCCCGACGGGCGGTTCGAGATCGTCCTCGCTCCCACGGCCGAGCCCGGCAACTGGCTGCCGGCGCCCCGGGCGCAGGGGCCGATGCGCCTTGCGCTTCGGCTCTACGACACCCCCGCCGCCGCGAGCATCGCCTCCATCGACCGGGGCTCCGTCCCGACGATCACCCGCCGGGACTGCGCGCCGTGAGCCTGCGCCTGCTCTACGCCACCCTCACGGGGCTCGTCCTGGCCGGGATCGTCCATATCGCTGCGGTCATGGCGATCCCACGCCTCGCGGAGGCCGACGCCGTCTCGCGGACCCAGGCCAGCGAGAGCCTCGATCATCCGCAGCCGATCTACACCCTCTCCACGGGCGAGGTGCCGTCCCCGCCGGAGGCGTGGCTGCCGATCCCCGATCCGGCGGTCGCCGTCGGCGTCTGCGCCTACGACCTGTCCGACGGGCCGATGCGCGTCTCGTCCCGGACGAGCGCGCTCCCGCTGTCGCTCGCCGCGCACGGGCGCCACGGCGCCTTCTACGCCGTCACCGATCAGGCGGCGGTGCGCGGGGCGCTCGACCTCGTGATCATGACCCGCGCCCAGTTCGACCAAGCGCTGGCCGACGACGACGAGAACGAGCCGAGCCGGGACGTGCGCATCGTGGCTCCGGACGTCCGGGGCTTCGTTGTCGCCCGCGTCATCGCGGGGCTGCCGAGCCAGCGCCCCGGTGCCAACGAGGCGGTGCGGGCGATCTCCTGCACCACCGACGCACCCGCCGACGAAACCGGACGGAAGTAGCGACCGCTCCGGCGTGTCCCGTCGAACCCGGATCGGATGGCACGAGGCGCGCTTTCGTCTTGGGCGAGCGCAGCGGGCGCGACCCAGGGCAGCGGGACCTGACCGCACTTGGCGGATCCCTGGATTGCTTCGCTCGCAAAGACGGCCAGCAGTCGATCCGGATCAACCCGAAAACGCTCTAATCCTTCGTCACCAGGGGCGTCTTCACCACGGCCACGGGAGCGGGCGCGGGGACGAAGCCGCAGCGCGTCGCCGCATCGGGGGGCAGCAGCGGGTCGAAGAGGGGGCGGCGCCCGGCGAGCATCGCCAGCGCCCGCTCCGCCTCCGCCGCGGCCGGATCGGGCGCCTCCGCGAACAGGTGCTCCAGGGCGTAGCGGTAGCCCTCCAGGCGGCGTCCCGCCTCCAGCCGGACCCAGGCCACGAGGCAGCGGTTCTCGGCCACGCGCATGGCGGCCTCGCGGATGTCGTCGTCCTTGAGCGTGCGGGCGAAGGGCAGGCTGCGCAGGCGTCGGGCATCGGCGTCGGCGACCCGCGCCGCAAGGGCCGTGAAGGGCGGGACCAAGCGGGCATCGGCCACCGCGTCGTCCGTCAGGCGGCGGTAGCGCGACACCGGGGAGCGGAAGCCCTCGTCGAGGAGCGCGTCGTGATAGCGGGCCGGGTCCTCGCTGCGCCAGGAGGGGGGAAGCACCCGGGCGCGGGTGAGGTTGGCCAGGATGTCGAGGAAGGCCTCGCGGGTGTCGGCCGGCATCAGGAAGCGCCACGCCCGGCTGCGCAGGTCCTGCTCGTCGTCGGTGAAGGGCGCATCCGCTGAGGGCTCGCCGCGTTCGCGGGCGACGACGGCGCCGGTGGCGTCGATGAGACTGTTCCAGGCCCCGGCCTTGGGCCGCCCGAAATCCCCTTGCTGCGCACAGGCGCCGAGGATGACGCTCGCGGCGGCGGCCAGGAGCAACGGACGGGACCGCCGACGAACCGGCGCGAAGCGGCTGGGAACGCGGGGCATGGCATATCCGGACGGCCGGCTCGCGCGGGCGGGCTGCGCGGCGGGAGGAAGGCAGAGGGCGGTGGCACGCCCCCTCGACCGCGGGCGACGGGCGGCGCCGCCGGGCGCGATCAGGAGGCGAGGCGCTCGTAGCGCACGCCCAGGAACAGCACGATCTCACCGCGCGACTCGCCGGTGGCCGGAGCCCGGCGGGCGGGACGGGCGGCGTGCGTCGGCAGGGCGACGACCACGCCCGACGGCCGCGCCGGCATGTCGGCCTGGGAGGGATGGATCTTTCGGCGTTCGGTGTGGGGGTCGCGGTGCATGTTCGGGCTCCTGTCGGCGGTCCGGGCGGTTTGCCCAGGCCCAGGCAAGGGCGTCGGCAAGGGGGAAAGGCGGCTGTGCTGACCGGGAGATCAGCACGGCATGGTTAACAGATCATTGCCCCGGATCGTCGGGCGGCGCCGGAGTTGGCGCGGGCCTTGCTTGGCGCCTTGGGCCCATGGCGGGCGTTTCCTCCCTATAGACTTGGCCCTGCCCGAAATCGGGCGGGGCCATTTTCCGTCCGGCCGCCGGCAGAGGCGCCTGCGGGCTTTTTGCAACGCCGATCACATGCGCGACCGTGACGCTTGCCACGCACCGGCACGGACCGATATGCCCGGCGGCGTGGGATGGGCCGCCATCCCCACGCTGATTGCTGAGGAAGGCTGGATGCGACTGGCTTCGGACCAAACCCTTCGTTCGCCGCGGGCCCTGCTCGCCGCGCTGACGCTCCTGTCGCTGACGGCCGGACCTGCCTTCGCCCAGCGCGAGGACCAGGGCCTTCAACTCGGCTGCGCCGACGACTACTTCCGCCTCTGCATCGGCGTGGACCCGAACAGCCCCGAGGCGGACCGCTGCATGACGCGCAATCGCGCGAACTTGTCGCAGAAATGCCGCGCGGCGATCGGCGACTACGACCGGCGCACCGGCGGCAAGTCCCTCCCGAACAACTGAGGGCGCACCTCCTCATCCCGGGACCGCCGCCATGAGCCTCACCGTCGCTGTCCAGATGGACCCGATCCAGACCATCCGGATCGCGGGCGACACCACCTTCGCCCTCCTTCTGGAGGCGCAGCGGCGGGGTCATCGGCTGTGGCACTACACGCCCGACCGGCTCTCGATGCAGGGCCGCCGTGTGACGGCCCGGGCCGAGGCGCTCACCGTGCGGGACGTGCAGGGCGACCACTTCACCCTCGGGGCGCCGGAGCGGATCGACCTCGGCGCCTGCGACGCCGTGCTGATGCGCCAGGATCCGCCCTTCGACATGGCCTACATCACGGCCACGCACATGCTGGAGCGGATCCACCCGCAGACGCTCGTGGTCAACGATCCCGTGCAGGTGCGCAACGCCCCCGAGAAGCTGTTCGTCCTCGACTTCCCCGAGCTGATGCCGCCGACGTTGATCAGCCGCGACAAGGCGGAGATCGAGGCGTTCCGCCTGGAGCACGGGACCGTGGCGATGAAGCCGCTGCACGGCCATGGCGGCGCGGCGGTGTTCAAGGTCACGGAGAAGGACCCGAATTTCGGTTCGATGGTCGACCTCTTCGCCACGACCTTCAAGGAAGCCTGGGTGGTCCAGCGCTACCTCGAGCGGGTGACCGAGGGCGACAAGCGCATCATCCTCGTGGACGGCGTGCCGATGGGCGCGGTGAACCGCGTCCCGGCGGCGAACGACATCCGCTCGAACATGGTGCGCGGCGGCGCGGCCTCGGCCTCCGAACTCACCGAGCGCGAACGCGAGATCTGCGCGACGATCGGGCCGGAGCTGGCCCGGCGGGGACTGATCCTCGTCGGCATCGACGTGATCGACGGACATCTCACCGAGATCAACGTCACCTCGCCCACCGGCATCCGCGCCATCGAGCGCCTCGGCGGCCCCAACCTCGCCGTCGCCGTCTGGGACGCCATCGAGGCCAAGATCGCCGCCAGGCGGCCGGGCTGAGAGTCGCCATCCTCGGAGCCTCTCCGAAAAGCCGGCTATTCCCACGCCCGCCCTCATCCTGAGGCGCCGGAGCGCAGCGGAGGCCCTGTAGGAGCCCTCCTCCGAGACGCCTTCGGCGCACCTCAGTGTCCGGCCGGAAAGGTCTTCACCCCCTCCGTCATTGCGAGCACAGCGAAGCAATCCAGGGCGACGGGCCGATTCTCAACGTGGCGCATCCCTGGATTGCTTCGCTCCGCTCGCAAAGACGCGGAGGGCTTCATGGGACGCCAGGACCACGACGGCCAGACACTCGGGATGAGGACGTCAGTGGGAGCGATGTCGGTCTTCCACTCGGCCGTTCAGCCCAGCACGCCGCGCACCTGCGCGGCCAGCGCCTCCGGCCGCGCGAGGACGAGGCGCACCGGCAGGGCGACCGCGAACCCCGGCGGCAGGCGGACCGCGTCCTTCTCCGTCGTGACCAGCGTGGCGCCGAGGCGGTCGGCCTCGCGCCGGAGCGCGGCGAGGTCGGCCTCCCGGAAGGGGTGATGGTCGGGGAAGGCGCGGGTGCCCGCGAGTCGGGCGCCGGTCTCGCGCAGGGTGTCGAAGAACTTGCCGGGACGGCCGATCCCGGCGAAGGCGAGGACCCGCCGCCCGGCGAATCCGCCACCGTCCGGCACGAGGCGACCGCGGTGGACGGGCAGCCCCCGCCCGGCGGCCTCCGCCGCCACCCGTTCGCCCGGTTCGCCCTCACCGATCAGGATCACCCCCGCCACGTGCGGCCATTGCCGGTGCGCGGGCGCCCGCAGGGGCCCGGCCGGGACGACGCGCCCGTTGCCGTGGCCCGCTCCCCCATCCACCACGGCGAGGGCGAGGTTCTTGGCGAGGCTCGGATTCTGCAACCCGTCGTCCATGACGATCACATCGGCGCCCGCCTCCCGGCAGAGGGCCGCGCCGGCGGGCCTGTCGCGGGAGACGACGACCGGCCCGTCGCGGGCGAGCAGCAAGGGCTCGTCGCCGACCGCGTCGGCCCCGTGCCGACCGGGCTCGACCCGCACCGGCCCCCGGAGCCGTCCCCCGTAACCCCGGCTCAGGAACGCCGGGCGCAGGCCCCCCTCCCGGAGGAGCGCGGCGACAGCCCGCGCGGCCGGGGTCTTGCCCGCGCCGCCGAGGGTGAAGTTGCCGAGGCAGATCACGGGACAGGGCGCGGCGAGGCCGGGCCGATCCATCCGCCGGGCGGTCAGGGCGCCGTAGAAGCCGGCGACGGGCGCGAGCGCGCGGGCGGCGGGGTGCTCCGGCCCGGCGGACCAGAAGGCCGGCTCCCGCATCAGGCCCGGCCGCGGGTGGCGGCGTTGAGTCCGAGGAGCTTCATCTGCGCGACGAAGGGATCGAGGACCGCGAGGGTTCGGCCCACCGCCCCCTCGAAGGGCGCCAGGGCCTCCTGGCCGATCCGCGCCATCCGGGCCAGTTGGCGCCGGTCGGCGAGGAGCTGGCCGACGAGATCGGTCAGTTCGCCGCCATTGGCGACCACCGAGGCCCCGCCGGCCCGGTCGAGGGCGGCGTAGACCTGCGTGAAGTTGCCCGTATGGGGACCGTGCAGGATCGCGGAGTCGAGGCGGACGGGCTCGATCGGGTTCTGGCCGCCCCGGGGAACGAGGGAGCCCCCGAGGAAGACGAGGGGGCTGAGCCGGTAGAACAGGCCGAGTTCGCCGATCGTGTCGGCGACGTAGACGTCGACGTTCGGCAGGGGGCGGGCCCCCGCGGAGCGGCGGGCGCAGCGCAGGCCCACCGCCTCGGCGCACGCCATCGCCTCGCCGCCGCGCCGGGGATGCCGGGGGGCGATCACGGTGAGAAGATTCGGAAACCGCGCCTTCAGGGAGGCGTGGGCATGGGCGACGGCGGCGTCCTCCCCGGGATGGGTGCTCGCCGCCACCCAGACGGGACGGTCGGCCATCATCCCGCCGAGGTAGTTCAGCTGCTGCGGGTCGGCCGGCGGCACCGGCGCGTCGTATTTGAGATTGCCGGTCACGGAGACCCGGGGCGCCCCGAGCTTGGCGAAGCGGGCGCCGTCCTCCTCGGTTTGGGCAAGGCAGACGGCGAAGCGCGACAGGAGCGCCGCCGCCGTGCCCCGCGCCCGCTCCCAGCCGCGGAAGGACCGGTCCGACATCCGCGCGTTCACGAGGATCAGGGGGATGTCGAGCCTGTCGAGCGTCAGGATCGTGTTGGGCCAGATCTCCGATTCGGCCACCAGGGCGATGTCCGGCTGCCAATGCTCGAGGAAGCGCTCGATCCAGCGGGGCGCGTCGAGGGGGACGTACTGATGCACGGCGCCCGGGGGCAGGCGAGCGCCGATCAGGTCGGCGGCGCTGCGGGTGCCCGTCGTCACCAGCACCGAGTAGCCCCGGGCGATCATGCCCTCCACCAGGGCCACGAGGGAGAGGACCTCGCCGACGCTCGCCCCGTGCATCCACACCAGGGGGCCGACCGGGCGCGCCCGGCCGGGGATGCCCCGGCGCTCGGCGACCCGGCGCGGGTCCTCCTTGCCGCGATAGGCCCGCCACGCGAGGAGACCGGCCACGGCGGGCTCACCGATCCGCAGGCCCGTCCGGTAGGCGTGGAGGGCGACGGTCAGGGGAGGGCGCCTCACGCCGTGCCCTCCACGATGGCGGGGGGCGGCGCGGCCACGCCCCGGCTGTAGTAGGCGGCCCGGTCCGGGCGCCCGACGAGGGTGTAGGCACGGGCATGGACCCGGTCCATCTCCGCTTCCAGGAGGCGGCGCAGCGCCTCGAACGCCTCGCCCTCGCAGTCGCGGGGGACGAGGATGGGTCGGCCCAGCACGATGGCGCCCCGGCCGAAGGGCAGGGCGAGGCAGGCCCGGTCCCACGAGTTGAACCGCAGGTGGCGGCTCGTCACCACGGCCGCGGGCAGGATCGGTCGGCCGGAGAACCGCGCCAGCGTGAGGATGCCGGCATCGCAGCGACGCGTCACCTTCGGCACGTCCGCGCTGAAGGCCACCGTCTCGCCCGCCTTGAGCGCCCTCAACATCGCCCGCAGGCCCTCGGCGCCGCCCTTGGCGCGGGCATCCGCCGCCCGGCGGCGGCCCCGGGCGCCCGACGCCCGCATCACCCGCACGCCCAGGCGCTCCAGGGCGATGGTGTTGATGTCGCCATCCGGGTTCCGGGAGATGATCGTCGCCACCCGGTCGGTGGGGCGGGCCATCATCGGCATCTGGATATGCTGGCCGTGCCACATGCCGGTGATCGCCGGGAGGTGTCCGTCCAGCCAGCGCCAGGGATCGGAGGCCCCGGCCGAGACGCCGTCGCCCACCTCGATCGTGAACCGGTTCGTCGCTCGCACGAGGCGCAGATAGCCCGCCGCGAGGCGGCCCAGGGCCTGTTTCACGACCGGCCGTCGCAGGAAACGCTTCAGAACACTCATCGCTGTCCGTCGCTTGCGAGCGGCGGTCTAACGCCTTGGGGCGGAGGCGGACAAGCGCGTCGGGCGCAGATCGCTCATCGCGCGGGCCGGGGCTGTATCCCGGCACCCGGGCTCACCGGAGAACGACGCACCGCCGTCCTCGCGAGCGACAGCGAAGCGCTCCAGGGACACGCCACGTCTGCAGATGTCCCGCCAGGTCCGCGATGAAAGCAGGGGCCGGATGCGATGTCGCCGGGCGCGCCCTCCAGTCGGCGGCGGCTTCGAAATCGCCCTCCCGGCCTCACGAATCACTTGTTTAGATCAATTCCAAAGTCTAAGTTGGAATCGTTCCAAACAGGAGGCGCGAATGTCGGCGGTTCTGGATCAGGCGGAGATGGCGCTCGCCGAGGCGCGGCGGGATTTCGTGTTGCGCTACGTGCAGCCGGGCTTGGCCGGGCTGATCGACGGCTCGGTCTCGACCCTGGCGCCGATCTTCGCCGCCGCCTTCGCCACCGGCCACAACCACGCGACCTTCCTCGTCGGGCTCGCCGCCTCGGTGGGGGCGGGCATCAGCATGGGCTTCACGGAGGCCCTGTCGGACGACGGCAGCGTCACCGGGCGCGGCAGCCCGATGGTGCGGGGCCTCGTCTGCGGAGTGATGACGGCGGTGGGCGGGCTCGGCCACACGTTGCCCTACGCGATCCCCGACACCCTGCCCGCCGGCTGGCCGGATCCGTTCCTGCTGGCCACGACGCTCGCCATCCTCGTCGTGGTGGTGGAGCTGGCGCTCATCGCCGGCATCCGCACCCGCTACATGGCGACGCCCTTCTGGCGGGCGGCGCTGCAGGTGATGCTGGGCGGCGTGCTGGTCCTCGTCACAGGCATCCTGATCGGCAGCGCTTGACGGGCGCGCGCCGCGCCGCGATGCGAAGGGCGCGCCGGAGCGGTGAACCCGAATTGACCTTTCGCCTCGCCCATCTCAGCGACCCGCATGTGGGGCCGCTCGGTCGGCCCCGCCTCAGCCAGCTCTTCGGCAAGCGGGCCACGGGCTATGCCAACTGGCGCCGGGGCCGCTCCCGCAGCCACGACATGGCGGTGCTCTCCGCCCTGGTCGCCGATTTGCGGGGGCAGGGGGCGGCGCACATCGCCTGCACCGGGGACCTGTGCAACATCGGCCTGCCGAGCGAGTGGGCCACGGCGCGCTCCTTCCTCGACGCCCTGGGGACGCCCGAGGCGGTGAGCTTCGTGCCCGGCAACCACGATGCCTACGTGCGCGGATCGCTCGAGGGCCTGCTCGACGCCTGCGGCCCCTACACGACGGACGATACCGGATCGGCCGGGCGCTTCCCCTACCTGCGGCGGCGGGGGGAGGTCGCCCTCGTCGGCCTGTCGAGCGCCATCCCGACGAAGCCCTTCGTGGCGAGCGGGCGCCTGGGAACGGCGCAGCTCGCCGCCGCCGAGACGCTGCTGCGGACGCTGGCGACGGAGCCGGGGCGGCCCTGCCGCGTGGTGATGATCCACCATCCGCCCCATCCGGGGGGCGCGAGCCCGGGGCGGGAACTCAAGGATGCGGGGGCCTTCGCGGCGATGATCGGCCGGGTGGGCGCGGATCTGATCCTCCACGGGCACAACCACGTCCTCAACCTCGCCCGCCTCGCCGGACCGGGGGGCGGGCGGATTCCCGTCGTCGGTGTCCCCTCGGCGTCGGCCCTGCCGGAGGGCCATGGCGGCCTGCCGAACCGCCGGGCGAGCTACCTGCTCTTCGAGATCGCGAGGGGCGGGGCGGGCTTCGCGATCACGGCCCGCCGCCGGGGGCTCGGGGCCGACGGCGCCATCGCCGATCTCGGCCCCTTCGCGTTGGAGCCGTGATCCGCCCCGCGGGGCGGATCACGCGGGGTCGCGGGACCCGTTCAGCCCTCGGGGAGGGCGGCCTGGGGCAGGCTCGCCCCATAGCGCTCCGCCTGCTCGCGGGTCAGTCCGCTGGCGAGGGCGCGGGTGCCGCGATAGACGGTGTAGGTGCCGTCGTGGGTCGGCCTGACGCGGATGATGTCTTGCATGGGATCCTGCCTCTTGCTGGAGGGAGCTGTCGCAGGGTGTTCGTCTCAGACTCATCGAAGGGAGGCCGCGGCACGGGCCGGGGCCTCGGGTGGTCGAACGCGCGTTGGGCCGGAAGGTCATGGATCACGCGAGGTCTGGCAAGCCACGCCTGCGTCAAAGTACGCAACTTTCTCCGCTGCGCTGCGGGAAATTGTTGAGAGAGCACGCAATCCACCGCTGCTTAAAATCGCGGCAGGATGGATGGATTTTGAATTATTGCCTTAGAGCATCAATTCGCCGGCTCGATATTGGGTTTAACCCGAATCTTCCGGTCGCCACGGTGCGGGAAACCCGCACCGTCATTGCTTCGCGATCGCTCGCATGACGGCCCGGCAGGGGATCCCCTCCGTCAGGCACCGGCGCTCACAACACCACCTCGATCAGGAACGGCCCCGGCGTCGCCACTCCGTGCCGGAGGGCGTCGGTGAAGGCGGGAAGCGTCTCGACCCGGCGACCGTCGACGCCGAACCCTCTGGCGAGCGACACCCAGTCCATCGCCGGATCGTCGAGGCTCAGCATCCCGATGGCCTTCGGGCCGGGATTGCGGGCGCCCACATTGGCGAGTTCGCCGCGCAGGATCGCGTAGGCCCGGTTCGACCAGACGATGGTCACCACGTCGAGGCGTTCCCGCGCCTGCGTCCACAGGGCCTGGACGGTGTAGAGGCCGCTCCCGTCCGCCTGGAGGTTGATGACCTTGCGGCCGGGGCTCGCCACCGCCGCGCCGGTGGACATCGGGATCCCCAGGCCGATGGACCCGCCGGTGAGCTGGAGCCAAGTGTGGGGGGCCGATGCCTTGGTCAGGGCGAAGAAGTTGCGGCCGGTGGTGAGGGATTCGTCGCAGATCACCGCGCCCTCGGGGATCAGCGCGCCGATCACCGCGCCGATCGTGTCCTGATCGAGGGGACCGGAGGTCGGGATCTCCGCCAGCGGCCCGGTCTCGGGGGCCCGCGCCGGGGGCGCGTTCACCGCCTCGGCGAGCCGCTCCAGGGCGTCGAGCTGGTCCTGCGCCGGGGTGGCCAGCGTCAGGGTCTCGCAGCCCTCCGGTGCGAGGAGGCTCGGCTTGCCGGGGTAGGCGAAGAAGCCGACGGGCTGCGTCGCGCCGATCAGGACGATGTGGCGGAATCCCTTCAGCGCGGCGATCGCCTCGTCGATCGGGTAGGGGAGGCGCTCGATCGGGACCGTCCCGGCCCCCCGGTCGATGCGGGAATTCGAGGTCATGGCCAGGAGCTTCGCGCCGGTCTTGGCTGCGATCCGGTCGGCGATCACCCGCCCCGGCCCGCGCACCGCCTGATCGCCGAGATGCAGCAACACCGGCTCGCCGCTCGCGAGCGCCCGCGCGGCCGCCGCGACGGCCTCGTCCCCGGCGCGCTCCCGCTCGGGGATCGGCGGAACCGGGGCGACGCCCTCGCCGGCCTCCCAGGCGGTGTTGGCGGGCAGGATCAGGGTCGCGATCCGGCCCGGCGCGGTGCGGGCGGCGGCAATGGCGTCGGCCCCGTCGCGGCCGATCTCCGCCGCGCTCATCCCCGTGCGGACCCAGGCCGACATCGGCCGGGCCAGGGTCTCGATGTCCGAGGTGAGCGGCGCGTCATACTCCCGGTGGTAGGTGGCGTGCTCGCCGACGATGTTGACCAGCGGTGTGCGGGCGCGCCGCGCGTTGTGCAGGTTGGCCAGACCGTTCGCGAGGCCGGGGCCGAGGTGAAGCAGCGTCGAGGCCGGCTTGTCGGCCATGCGCGCATAGCCGTCCGCCGCGCCGGTGGCTCCGCCCTCGAACAGGCAGAGCACGCAACGCATCCCCTCGACCCTGTCGAGGGCGGCCACGAAGTGCATCTCCGAGGTGCCGGGATTGGTGAAGCAGACCTCGACGCCCCCGGCGACGAGGGTGCGCACCAAGCTCTCCGCGCCGTTCATCGGCCCGGCCGTCGCCTCACCAGTCGTTTCCGCCACGCCCGTTCTCCCGCACCGCGCCCCCGAGCCCTTATCGTGGCGCGGGAGGGCGCGGGCGCAAGGGGCGTTCGCAGGAGGCGTTCGCAGGAGGCGTTCGCGGGAGGCATCCTTGGCGGGCTCACCCGATGGCCGGCCGTGCCCCCGGTTCCTGGGCAGCGAGGCCGAGTTCCGCGAGCAGCGTCGCCCGCGCGCGGCTGACCCGGCTCTTCACGGTGCCCACCTGGCAGCCGATCCGGTCCGCCGCCTCCTCGTAGGTGAAGCCCTCGGCGCCGACGAGGAGCAGGGCCTCGCGCTGGGCGGCGGGAAGGCGGCCGAGGCGGCGGCGCACGGCGAGCAAGGTGCTCGAATCCTCCTGGTCGGAGAGGGCGACCAGCCGCTCGGCATGGGCGCCGTCGGCATCCTCCACCTCGCGCTTGGCCTTGCGCATGTCGGAGTAGAAGAGGTTGCGCAGGATCGTGAAGAGCCACGCGGTGAAGTTGGTGCCCGGCTGGAAGCGGTGCTGGTTGGCCCAAGCCCGCGCGAACGCCTCCTGCACGAGGTCGTCGGCGCGGGTCACGTCTCCGCACAGGGACAAGGCGAAGGTCCGCAGGGCCGGCAGCGTCTTGATGATGTCCGAACGGAAATCGAACAGCACCGAGGCGGGGGCGGCGCCCTCGCCGGGGGGTGGCACCTGCGCGAGCAGCCGATCGAGGCGTTCCACGAGACCCGAAAGCCGCTCCGGCAGCGCCTCCTCCGCCGCCAGGGCGAAGTAGTCGCGCAGGGGCAGGCTCAGGTGCCGGCCGATCTCGCTGGTGGGGGAGGGCGCCGGAGCGGGCGCGTCGGTCGTCTCGTCCGGCCGGACCGGCTGGCTTGGCTGCATGGGCTGCCTCTTGGATACTACATCCTGGAATATCTCTAAAGTCGGCTAGCACCGGCCTCCTGAACCATCGCTAAACTGTCACGGCCAAGTTTGCCGAATCGTCCCGAACATTCTGCCCCGGTTTGTGACGATCCGCAGCCCGCATCGCTCGGCAGCCGGGCCGGGGGTGGCCTCCGCGCCTTCGGACGTGCATTCTGAATGCGAGGAATGGCCATGACCCACCACCATCCGGACCACGATCACGATCACGATCACGGAAGCGACCTCTCGCCCGTCGAGGCGCGGGTGCGGGCGCTGGAATCGCTCCTCGTGGAGAAGGGGTATGTCGAGCCGGCGGCCTTGGATGCCCTGATCGAGATGTACGAGACCAAGGTCGGCCCGCATCTCGGCGCCCGCGTCGTCGCCCGCGCCTGGGTGGACCCGGCCTACCGGGCCCGGCTCCTGGCGGAGGCGACCCCGGCTATCGGCGAACTCGGCATCGGCGGCCGAGGGGGCGAGCACATGGTGGTGGTCGAGAATACGCCGGACACGCACAACATGGTCGTGTGCACCCTCTGCTCCTGCTACCCCTGGCCGGTGCTCGGCCTGCCGCCGGTCTGGTACAAGGCGCCACCCTACCGGGCGCGGGCGGTGAGCGACCCCCGCGGCGTGCTCGCCGAGTTCGGCGTCAGCCTGCCGGAGACCACGCGGATCACCGTCTGGGATTCGACCGCCGAGACCCGCTTCATGGTGCTGCCCCTGCGGCCCGCCGGGACGGAGGGCCTGTCGGAAGAGGCGCTGGCCGCCCTCGTCACCCGCGACGCGATGATCGGCACCGGGCTGCCGCTGTCCCCCGGCTCCGGGGAGATCCGGCCGTGAACGGCGGGCAGGACCTCGGCGGCGGCCACGGCTTCGGCCCCGTGGTGCCCGAGCCGGACGAGCCCGTCTTCCACGGCGAGTGGGAGAAACGTGTCTTCGCGCTGGCCATGGCGATGGGCTTCACCGGCGCCTGGAACCTCGACGGCAGCCGCGCCGCCCGGGAATCCCTGCCGCCCGCGGAATATCTGTCCTCCAGCTACTACAAGATCTGGCTGGAGGCCCTGGAGAAGCAGATCCTGGCGAACGGCCTCGCGACGCGGGACGAGATCGCGGCGGGCCGCGCCTCGACACCGGCCGCACCGGTCGCCCGCGTCCTCGCCGCCGACAGCCTCGCACCGCGTTTCCGGGCCGGCTTCCCGAGCGACCGGGCGCCCGAGGCGCCCGCTCGCTTCGCGGTGGGCGATCCGGTCGTCGCGAGGGTGATGAACCCGGTGGGGCACACGCGCCTGCCGCGCTACGCGCGGGGCCGCCGGGGCCGGGTCGAGGCGGTGCACGGCGCCTTCGTCTTCCCCGATACCAATGCCGCGAAGGCGGGCGAGAACCCGGCTTGGCTCTACACCGTCGCCTTCGAGGCGGCGGAGCTGTGGGGCGCCGACGCCGATCCCGGCGGGCGCGTCACCATCGCCGCCTTCGAGCCCTACCTCGATCCCGCATGAGCGCGCCGCAGCCGCAAGGCCCCTTCGCCGCCCCGTGGGAGGCGCAGGTCTTCGCCCTCGTCGTCTCTTTGCAGGAGGCGGGGCTGTTCACCTGGGGCGAGTGGGCGCAGGCCCTCGGCGAGACCATCCGCCCGGAGGAGGGCGAGCAGGCGGCCGATTACGGGCGCTGGCTCTCGACCCTCGAGCGCCTGCTCGCGCAACGCGGGGTGGCCGATGCCGGCAGCGTCGAGGCCCGCACCGCCGCATGGCTCCGCGCCGCCCATGCCACGCCGCACGGGCAGCCGATCCGGTTGGAGAACGATCCGGGGCACCACGCACACCCGTCTTTGCGAGCGTAGCGAAGCAATCCAGGGAAGCGGGCCGCTTGCAGATGGTGCGGCTCCCTTGATTGCTTTGCTTTGCTCGCAATGACGAGGCGAAGGGCGGGGAAGGTGTGTTACCTCCCCAACTCCTCCAATGGCACCGGCGCCGCATGGGGGCGGGTGGCGAGCATCTGGTCGATCAGCGCCAGCACCTCGGTCCGGCCGCAATTGGCGGCGGGCTCGAAGGGGGTCCAGGTCTGGGTGAAGTCGAGGCGCTCGAACACGTCGCGGTAGCGGCGCAACTCGTTCACCGTCAGCGGTACCCCGCGCACGAAGGCCTTGTGCGCGGAGATCGTCCGCGCCCGGCGGAAATCCTGGGGATCGAGTTCGAACTTCAGGGCGTCGCCGCAGAAGCAGATCTTCCGCGCGCGGTCGAACAGCACCGCATGGCCGTCGAAATGCCCGGCCGTGCGGTGCAGTTCGAGGCCGGGAAGGGGTTCGAGGAAGTCGTCGTAGGGCCAGCTCACCTGCAACGCCGCGCTCCAGGTGAAGTCGGCGGCGGGCAGGCAGAGTTCCGGGTCGAACCGGTCCTGCAGCTGCACCAGCGCGCCGTAGGAATGCGGGTGCGAGGCCGAGAGCACCTTCATGCCCCCGAGGCGAGCGATCTGGTCGAGGGCGGCCTCGCTGAAGACCGGGCAGCCTTCGAAGCCCATGTTCCCGGCCTCGGTCTGGACCAGGTAGGCGGAGGGGCCGATCCCGGAAACGGGCTCGTTCCAGAACCGCCAGACGCCCGGCTCCAGCTCCTGCCAGTGGCAGGGGAAGGCGTCCTGGGCCTCCTTCGTATCGCGAAAACGCCACCCGTCCTGCGGGACGACGTGGCGCGCGTCGAGACACATCGGGCAGGAGGGCGGGGGTTCGAAATGGCGCTGCCAGAACCCGCAGTTGTCGCAGGTGTAGGCGGGAAGCTGCAGGGCGCCCGCGAAGGGCAGGTAACCGGGCATCGTATCGGGTCCTGGGGCGAAGCGGCCGCTGGCCCTCCGCTGAGGGCCAGCGCGGAAACTGGCTTTCCCGGCGGGGATTTCCACCGGCGGCGGCGCGGCGGAGGCGGTTGCGACATCCCAGCGCGAAAATCGGGCTCGACCCCGGCCCCCGTTGCGGGCCAATACTGAGACTGCCGGACGCGGCCCGATTCGAGCGGGCGCCGCGTGGCGCCAGCGCAGGGGAGTGCTCCCATGCCGACAGGTCGTTCCATCAGGCTGCCGGTCGATCCCTGGCCGAGGGCTTCCCTGGGCGAGCGCGCGGCGGTCGGCTCGGTTTTGACCCTCCTGCTCGCGCTGCCCTGCGTGGCGGCGGGGATCCTCGGGCTGCTGGCCCTGGTGCTGACCCAGCACGTGATGCGGTCCTACGATTGCGGGACGGCGATCCGGGCCATGATCGACCGGCGCTGACCCCCGGCCCGTCCCTGCGGGGAAGGCGGGGCGCATCGACGGCAAAGGGCCGGATTTGACCTCGGCGCCGCGCTTGGGCCAGTCATGGCCGGAGCCGGGAGCCCGCCATGTTTCGTTCGCTGATGACCGCAAGGCGGTTCGCGCCACTGTTCTGGTGCCAGTTCTTTTCGGCCTTCAACGATAACTTCCTCAAGAACGCGCTGGCTTTCCTCATCCTGTTCGGCATCGCGGGCGGGGAGGGGGCGGCCCATGAGGGGCACGGCGGCGTCCTCGTCACCCTGGCGAGCGCGGTCTTCATCGGCCCGTTCTTCATCCTGTCGGGCCTCGGCGGCCAGTGGGCCGACCGCTACGACAAGGCGCTGATGGCGCGGCGGCTCAAGTTCGCGGAGATCTTCGCGGCGGGCTGCGCCGTCTTCGGCTTCCTGCTCCATTCGGTGCCGGTGCTGTTCGTCGCGCTCGGCCTGTTCGGGACGATCGCCGCCCTGTTCGGTCCGATCAAGTACGGCATTCTGCCCGATCACCTGCACCGGGAGGAGTTGCCCGCCGGCAACGCGCTCGTCGAGGCCGCGACCTTCCTCGCGATCCTGCTCGGCACCATCGCCGCCGGCACCGCCTCGGCCATGGGCGGGTCGGGGCTGGTCTTCGGCGTGCTGGTGATGGCCTTCGCCATCCTGTGCTGGCTCTCCGCCCGGATGATCCCCGAAACGGGGGAGGGCGCGCCGGACCTGAGGGTCGATCCCAACGTCCTGCGCTCCACGGCGAGCCTGCTCCGCGACCTCTGGGTCGATACCCGGCTCTGGCGCGGCTCGCTGATCGTGAGCTGGTTCTGGCTGGTCGGCGTGGTGGTCCTGTCGCTCCTGCCGGTGCTGGTGCGGGAGGCGTTTAACGGCAGCGAGACGGTCATCACCCTCCTGCTCGCCACCTTCTCCATCGGCATCGCGCTGGGCTCCGGCCTCGCCTCGTGGCTCGCGAGCGGCCGGATCGTGCTGCTGCCGACCCCCGTCGGCGCCGGGCTGATGGCCCTATTCGGCTTCGACCTCGCCTGGACCGTGGCCCACCTGCCCCCACCCCCCGCCGAGGCGGTCGGCCCCTGGGGCTTCCTGGAGGGCGAGGGCGGCCTGCGCACGGTGATCGACTTCCTCGGCCTCGCCATGGCGGGGGGTCTCTACATCGTCCCGTCCTTCGCCGCCGTGCAGGCCTGGACCGACAAGGCGATGCGGGCGCGGATCATCGGCGCGGTCAACGTCATCACCGCCGCCTTCATGGTCGGCGGCACCCTGGCGCTCGCCGCCATGCAGGCGGCGGGCCTGTCGATCCCGGCGCTGCTCGCCCTGGTGGCGGGGCTGAACCTCCTCGTCGGGGCCATCGTCCTGGCGACGCTGCCGACGAGCCCCTTCCGGGACGCTCTCTCGATCCTGTTCCGCGCCTTCTACCGGCTGGAGGTGCGCGGCCTCGACAACATCGAGAAGGCGGGCCCGAACTGCATCGTGGCCCTCAACCACGTCTCCTTCCTCGATGCGCCTCTCGCCCTGTCGCTCCTCGACCAGGAACCGGTCTTCGCCATCGACAGCGGCATCGCCGCGCGCTGGTGGGTGAAGCCCTTCCTGAGGATGACGCGGGCCATGCCGCTGGACCCGACCCGGCCGCTCGCCACCCGCTCCCTCATCAACGCCGTGCGCTCCGGCGAGACGCTGATCATCTTCCCCGAGGGTCGGCTCACCGTCACCGGCAGCCTGATGAAGGTCTATGACGGGGCCGGGCTGATCGCCGACAAGTCCGGTGTGATGGTGGTACCCGTGAAGATCGACGGGCTGGAGCAGACGACCTTCTCCCGCCTCTCCCGGCGGCAGGTCCGGCGGCGCTGGTGGCCGAAGGTGACCGTCACCGTCATGCCACCGCTCCGGCTTAACGTGGACCCCGCGCTCAGGGGCAAGGCGAGGCGCCAGGCGGCGGGCGCGGAGCTCTACGACGCGATGTCCGAACTGCTGTTCCGCACCGCCGACATCGACCGCGGGATCATGGCCGCGCTGATCGAGGCGGGGGACCGCCACGGCTGGCGCCGCAACGCGCTGGAGGACCCCGTCACAGGCCGCCTCACCTACGGGCGCCTCGTGACGGCGGCCAACGTCCTCGGGCGGAAGCTGATGCCCCTCGCCCCCGTGGGCGGGCATATCGGCGTGATGCTGCCGAACGCCAACGGCACCGCCGTGACCGTCTTCGCCCTCGCCTCGGCGGGGCGCGTGCCGGCGATGATCAACTTCTCGGCCGGGGCGGCCAACGTCCTGTCGGCCTGCGCCACGGCGGAGGTGACCACCGTGCTGACCTCCCGCGCCTTCATCGAGAAGGGGCGGCTCGGTGCCCTGGCCGAGGCGATGAGCGCCAAGGTGCGCCTCGTCTACCTGGAGGACGTGCGGGCCGAGATCGGGCTCGGGGACAAGGTCCGCGGCCTCCTCCACGGCCGCAAGCCCCTGGTCCCCCGGCGGGGCGAGGACCCGGCGGCGGTGCTGTTCACCTCGGGCAGCGAGGGCACGCCGAAGGGCGTGGTGCTCGCCAACCGCTGCATGCTCGCCAACGTGGCGCAGGTGGCGGCGCGGATCGATTTCGGGCCGATGGACAAGGTGTTCAACGTCCTGCCGGTGTTCCACGCCTTCGGGCTCACCGCCGCCCTGGTGCTGCCCCTGGTCTCGGGTGTGCCGGTCTACCTCTACCCGTCCCCGCTGCATTACCGGATCGTCCCGGAACTCGTGTACGGCACCAACAGCACCGTCCTGTTCGGCACGGACACGTTCCTGGCCGGCTATGCGCGGGCGGCCCACGCCTACGACCTGCGCTCGCTGCGCTACGTGGTGGCCGGGGCCGAGGCGGTGAAGGAGGCGACCCGCCGGACGTGGCTGGAGAAGTTCGGCCTGCGCATCCTGGAGGGCTACGGCGTCACCGAGTGCGGGCCGGTGGTGGCCCTCAACACGCCGATGTTCAACCGCTTCGGCACGGTCGGGCGGATCCTGCCCGGCATCGAGACCCGGCTCGACCCCGTGCCCGGAATCGAGGAGGGCGGGCGCCTCTCGGTGCGCGGCCCGAACGTGATGCTCGGCTACATCCGGGCCGACAAGCCGGGGCAGATCGAGCCGCCGCCGGAGGGCTGGCACGACACGGGCGACATCGTCGCCATCGACGGCGCGGGCTTCGTGACGATCAAGGGGCGGGCCAAGCGCTTCGCCAAGATCGCGGGGGAGATGGTTTCCCTGGCCTCGGTGGAGGCCCTGGCCACGGAGCTGTGGCCGGACCGGCCGAGCGCGGTGGCCGCCGTGCCCGATCCCCGCAAGGGCGAGCGCCTCGTGCTGTTCACCGAGGCCAAGGAGGCGACCCGCGCCGCCTACCAGACCTTTGCCAAGGGTAAGGGAGCCTCGGACGTGGCGATCCCCGCCGAGGTGGTGGTGATGGAGGCGCTTCCCCTGCTCGGCGCGGGCAAGATCGACCTCATGGCGGTGTCCAAGCTCGCCCGGGAGCGCGCAACCTCCACCGAGGCCGCCTGACCCGCCCCCGGTCGGCCGCCGCGGCCGCCGGGCACAAGTCTGTTCGAAGGCGAAGGTGAACTTGGCCGTCAGACGATCAACGTTGCATCTCTGAGGTTGTTTGGCTGCTGGTCGACCAGATTCACCAATTTTCAACTGACCTTGCGCTAGTGAGGGCAGCGATGTTGTCGATCATGCGGAATATCGGCGCCGCAGCGACGGCGCTCATCACTGTGATCACCGTGTCCGGTCCGGCCGGAACGGTGGCCGATCCTCGGCGCGCCGAGTGGCGGGCGGGTTATCGGGTGCCCGACGCGATCCCCTTCCCCGAGACCAACCCCTACTCGCAGGCCAAGGCCGAACTCGGACGGCGGCTATTCGTCGATCCCATCCTGTCGGGCGCCAGGGACCGGGCCTGCCTGACCTGCCACCAGCCCGGCCTCGGCTGGGCCGACGGCCGCGCCCGCGCCGCCACCCTGGCGGGCAGCAACATGGATCTGCGCACGCCGACGATCCTCAACGTCGCGTGGCAGGACGGCCCCCTCGGCTGGGACGGCAAGTTCCGCGACCTCGAGACGGTGGCGCGCACGCCGATCGCAGCGGCGGGGAACATGAATCTCAAGCTCGTGGATGCGGTGGCGCGCCTGAAGGCGGACGAGAGCTACAGCGCGGCCTTCGCGGCGGCCTTCGGCGACCCGGCGGTCAGCGCCGAGCGGTTGGACCAGGCGCTCGCCACCTTCCAGCGCACGATCGTCGCCAAGCGGGCGCCCTTCGACCGCTGGATCGCGGGCGACGAAGCCGCCATCCCCGAAACCGCCAAGCGCGGCTTCGACCTGTTCAACGGGAAGGCCGGCTGCGCGCAGTGCCATTCCGGCTGGTCCTTCACCGACAACTCGTTCCACGACATCGGCACCGCCGAGGGCAACGACATCGGGCGCGGCCGCCTGATGCCGAAGTCGGTCGCGTTGCGCTACGCCTTCAAGACGCCGACGCTGCGGGACGTGGAGCTGCGCGGACCGTACATGCACGACGGCGCCCTTCCGGACCTCGCGGCGGTCATAAACCTCTACGACCGGGGCGGCATCGACCGCCCGAGCCGTGCGCGGGAGATCAAGGTCCTGCACCTCGCCGCCGAGGAGAAGTCCGACTTGCTGGCCTTCCTCGCGACGCTGACGGGGGAGGGCGAATCGAACGCGCTGACGGCGCCTCTTCCCGTGGATGCACCCAAGCCCTGAGAGGGCGTGGGGACGGTCGAGACGGGGGACGTCGCCCGCGAGCGGAGGAAGACGGCGACGGCGCCTGTCGCAAGGGGACGGGCTGACGACATCTCCGCCCGCCGGGCCACCCCACTCAGGATGCCGCCAGACGCGGCCCTAACAGGTATCCAGTCATTCCAGATCGATGGGGCTTGACACTTGTCCACAGCCCAGGCCGGGCAATGTCGTTTTGGCGCCGAAACACCGGCCGCAAATACTACCCTAGTGAAACAGCGGCAGGCCGGAACCGAGCAGGACCAGGCCCGATACGAAGAAGACACCGCCCGAGGTTTCGAAGGCCTGGGACCGCAAGCCCGCCGAGGGTGCGCGGCCTGCGAGACAGACGCCGAGGCAGAGACTTACGGCGCTCGCCACACATACCATCGCTGACCTCCAGTCCGGACGGGCACCGATTGCCGGCCCACGGAGAATTCTACCCCGCGGACCTTAACCGCAAGCTTCCCGGACCGTTCCGATTCCCGGCGCCGCCCCCCCGCGCGGCCCATTCCCCCCGGTGTCGCTAACGAAGCGTTCCACAACAGAAATCCACAGCGTTAACCATTTGTCTGGACCTGTTAACAAAAGCTTATCGCAAGGGGGCGGATTTGCTCTAAATTGATTTTTATCGAAGCGCCGACGCCGGGGCGAGGGTTTCATGAGACTTCTTGGGAAGAAGGATGGCAGGTTTCTTCCGGCGCTCGCGCTCGCGACTCCAATCAGCCTAGCCTTGACGGCCGAGGCGAACGCGCACGTCAAATGGTTCTGCGCCTACGACGTGGCGGGCCAGCCGAGGGGACTTGAAACCATTCTTTGCTTCGACTTCGAGTGGCTCGTGGCCCTGGCGCTCGGCTGCCTGATGTTCGGCTGCCTCGCGGAAGGGACGCCCCTCGGGCAGGCGCTGCTCAATTCGCTCGACCGCGTGACCTCGCGGATTCGCACCGACACCGAACTCCTGGTGCGGGCGACGGTGGGCTTCTTCTTCGTGTCGCTGTGGGGCCTCGGCGGCATCATCCTGACGCCGGAACTGAAGACCGACGTGGCGTGGATCCCGTGGCTCCAGCTCGGTCTCGCGGCCTGCCTGATCTGGCGCCGCACCATGCCCCTGACGGGGCTGGGGATCGTCTTCCTGTTCTCCTACGCCACGGCGCAGTACGGCCTGTTCCACCTCGCGGACTATCCGGTGTTCCTCGGCGTGGCCACTTACCTGATCCTGCGGGGCCTCGACGTTCAGCCCTTCAACATCCGCCCCCTCGACCTCGTCCGCTGGACCGCCGCCATCACGCTGATGTGGGCGTCCATCGAGAAGTGGGCCTATCCGCAGTGGACCGATCCGCTGATCGCCGCCAAGCCGCAGATGACGATGGGCGCGAGCCCCGAGCTCTTCATGCAGGCGGCGGGCGTCATCGAGTTCACCCTGGCCTTCGCCCTGCTCTGGACGCCCCTGGTCCGGCGGATGTCCGCCATCATCCTGGCCGCCATCTTCGTCTCGGCGGTGTTCGAGTTCGGCAAGATCGACGCGATCGGCCATTCCGGCATCATCGTGGTCCTCCTCGGGATCGCCGCCGACGATGCCCGGGCCGCCGTGCGCACCCGGGACGTGGTCCTCGCCCCGGCGTGGTACGCGGCCTCGCTGGCGGCCTTCCTGGCCCTCTACTACCTCGGCCACGCGGCCCTGTTCGGCGGCGGCGGCACGATCCCGGTGATCTGAGGGCTCGCCCCCCTCCGGCCTCCAAAGGGCCGGGGGAGGCAATCAGCGGGCGATCGACGGGAAGGTGTCCCGCAGGCCCGTGACAAGGATCTGCGTCCCGACGCAGAGGAGGAGGAAGGCGAAGAGGCGCCCGAGCACCCGGGCCCGGGCGGGACCGATCAGGGCGACGACCCGGTCCGCCGAGGCGTAGACCACGGCCACGGTCGCCGCGACGCAGAGGGCGGCCACCGAGACACCCGCGTAGAAGCCGAGCCGGTCGGCGAAGGGCTCGGGCCGGTTGGCGCCGAGGGTGATCGCCACGGCGATGGTGCCGGGCCCCGTGGTGAAGGGCAGGGTGAGGGGGAAGAAGGCGACCTCCGAGAGGGTGCCCTGGATCGGGTCGGCCCGCCGCTCCACCGGCCGGCCGCCCGAGGATCCCGAGGCCTCCGCCTGCTTGCGCGCCTCCCGCGCCTCCGGCCGGTTGAGCTGCGTCCAGGCCGAGGACATCACGACGAGGCCGCCCGCGATCCGCAGCGAGCCGAGGCTGACGCCGAAGAAGTTGAGGATCGGCGTCCCGGCCCAGAGGGCGCCGAGCATGATGAACGCCGCGTAGACGCCGATCCGGCGGGACAATTCCACCCGCTCGGCATGGCTGTAGGCCGACGCCACCTGCGCGAAGATCAGCGATCCGCCGATCGGGTTGACGATGGCGATCAGCCCGGAGAACGCCAGCAGGAATTGCTGGACGGTCGGCTCGATATTCACGGCGTAGCCCTGGTCGTCTGTGTCCGGCGGGCAAGCCCTCCGGCGGGTGCAGGGCGGAGCCCTGCGTCAACCGGGGGCTTTGTCCCTGGACCCCGCCGAAGGACCCGTCCTTTGGAAATCCCTTACCCCGGCACGGGGGCCGGGACGAGGACCCTCGCCGGGGCGAGGCGCTTGGCCCGGCGCACCTGCGCGACGGGGATCGGCCGGTAGAGCTGCTTGGTGGCGTCGATGACGTGCAGGCCGGCGAAGGGCATGGCGAGGCCCGTGCCGAAGGTCTCCCAGATCGGTCCGGTGCGCAGCATCAGGCGCGAGCGCGTCGGCGGCATGTAGAGGGTCTCGGCCCAGCCCTCCGGCGAGAACAAGGTGTCCCGCATCAATCGCCCGAGCTGGGAGCGGCTGTAGGGCTGGCCGTGGCCGAAGGGCGTCGCCTCGCGCCGGGCCCAGATGCCCCGGCGGTTGGGCACCACGAGCACCATCCGGCCGCCGGGCGTGAGGGTGCGCCAGACCTCCTGCAGCAGCTCCGTCGGGCTCTCCACCGATTCGAGGGCGTGGACGAGGATCACCCGGTCGATGGCCGCCTCCGGCAGGGGCATCATCGTCGGGTCGGTCAGCGCCGTGCAGGAGCGTCCGGTCCCCGGCCAGTTCACGACGCCCTGGGAGGCGGGCATGAAGGCGAGGGTCCGCTCCGCGATGCAGTGGACGGGGGCGAGGTAGGGGGTGGCGTAGCCGATCCCGAGAACGCGCAGGCCCGAGACCGAGCCGAGGAACCCGTGGACCGACCGGCCCACGACGCGACGCGTGGTGGCGCCGAGGGGCGAAGCGTAGAAGGCCCGCAGGCCGTTGACGTCGAGGCGCATGGGCGGGAAACGCGGTGGATCGGAACGGCCGGGCGCACGGCCGGCCCGTCATCAATGGTGTCGTCGCCCGTCGAGGGCAAGGCGCGCCGGAACCCGGCCGTCCCGATCCCTGTTCAAGGAACGGCCATGGTAGAGAGCGCGCGTCCCGGCTCCCGGGCCGGACGCGACGGGATGGGCGGAGCGCGATGACGGTGGACGTACAGGTCGAAACCTTCCTCTGCCGGAAGGACAACATCGGCGTCCTCCTGCGCGATCCGTCGACGGGCGCCTGCGCCGCGATCGACGTGCCCGAGGCCGCGCCCGTGCTGCGGGCGCTGGAGCGGACCGGCTGGCGCCTCACGGACATCCTCGTCACCCACCGCCACGGCGACCACATCGACGGCATTCCCGAGGTGAAGGCCGCCACGGGCGCGAAGGTCACGGCGCCGCGCAAGGCCGGCGGGGCCGTCCCGCAGGTCGATGTCGCGGTGGGCGAGGGGGACACCGTGACCGTGGGCAACCTCTCCGCCGCCGTCTGGGAGACGCCGGGCCATTGCGACGACCACGTCACGTATTGGTTCGAGGCGGCCGGGATCGTCTGCGCCGGCGACACGCTCTTCACCCTGGGCTGCGGCCGGGTGCTCGAAGGCCCGCCGGAGGTGCTGTGGCGCTCCCTCGAACGCTTCGCCGCCCTGCCCGGCGGGACGCAGGTATTCAGCGGCCACGACTACGTCCTCTCCAACGGCCGCTTCGCCCTCGCCGCCGATCCCGACAACGCGGCGCTGCGTGACCGTGTCGCGGAAGCAGAAGGAGCCCGGCAACAGGGACGCTTCCTTATTCCTTCGACCCTTGACCGGGAGAGAGCGACGAATCCCTTCCTGCGTAGTCACGACCCAGTATTGGCGCAGTCGGTCGACCTATCGCCCGGCGCCTCGCCCGAGCAGGTGTTCATTTCATTAAGGGCGTGGAAGGATCGCTTTTGAGGGGGTGTTGGTGAGAGAATTTTGTTGCGTTCTCAAATCAAACTGAACATACGACCATAAAGCGGCCACGAAGCCGTTCCCGCGCCGGCTCCCGGGGGAAGCCAAGACGTCAACCTGAAGCGACGGGACGCTTCAAATGGAACGATGGGGGTCCGCCTCGCCCTACCACCTGTCCTCTTCCCGCCTGCCGCTGCCTTTCCTCAGGCCGGGGGTCGACTCGTCCAAGGACGACGAGGGCGATCTCAAGGCCACCGTGACCGGACTCGACGGCGCGTCCGCGCGCGACGGCGCCGAGGCGGGTGCCACGGGCAAATCCCGCGCACCGGTCTCCGCCGACATCCGCCTCCTCGGCATCGCCACGGAGCACCTCGCCCGGCTCGGGCCGAAGCGCGTGACCGTCGTGGCCGTGGCCGCGGAAGCCGGCATGACCCACGCCAACGTCTACCGCTATTTCCCCTCGAAGGACGCCCTGCTGGACGCGGTGGCGGGTCGCTGGCTGCGGGACGTGGAGACCCGTCTTGCGGGCATCGCCGACGCCCCCGATCCGGCCGACGACAAGATCGAGCGCCTGCTTGTGGCGCTCGCCGCCCTGCAGCGCGACGCGCTGACCAACGAGCCCAACCTCTTCTCCGTCCACCTCGACGCCACCGTCGCCGCCCGCCCCATCGCCCGGCGCCACCGGGTGCGGCTGCGCAGCCTCGTGGAGCGCGTGGTGGAGGAGGGAATCACCTCCGGCATCTTCTCGGCCCGGGACCGGGAGCGGGCGATCGCTTACATCTTCGATGCGAGCTATCGCTTCACGCATCCGCTCGCGATCCAGCACGATGCCGACGTGCCCCACGACCTGATCGAGGCCCGGTTCGGCGCGGTCATCCACGCCATCCAGCGGGTGCTGCGCTCCGGCGTGCTCTGAACGGAAGGGGCTCGGCGCCCCTTCGCCGGGGATGCGCGAGCCACCCCACACCGTCGTCGCACGCGGCGAAGCGAATCCGGTTGAGCGCCTCGCCCCGAGGCGCCTGTCCCGGATCGCTTCGCCGCGTCCGTATGACGGGACGGGATTCGCCGCCTCGGCAAGACGCTTCACGAGTCCCGGCGCCCACTCGCGGAGAAAAATGACAGCTTCACGGATCTGTCATTCCGGGCCACGGCCCACATTGCACCGCACCTAAAACCTTAGCTGCACAGCACTTTCGCCGCGGGCACCCAGTGCAATCCCCGCGCCACGGCGGGGAAACGGCACCTTTGGCCAATTCCCTTCGGGTTGAAGCGGCGGTGCTTTTCCGCCACACAGCCGCGCAGATTTTCGGATGGTGGAACGGCGGCCCGGATCGTCCCGGCGGTCGCGCTCCCGCCGGGTCCGGCCCAGTCACCTGAGGAGCAGACGCGACATGGCACGCAGCAAGATCGCCCTTATCGGCGCCGGTCAGATCGGCGGAACCCTGGCCCTCCTGGCGGGTCTCAAGGAACTGGGCGACATCGTGCTGTTCGACATCGTCGACGGCGTGCCGCAGGGCAAGGCGCTGGACATCGCCGAGGCCGCCCCGGTGGAGGGCTTCGACGCCAAGCTCGCCGGCGCCAGCGACTACTCCGCCATTGCCGGGGCCGACGTGGTGATCGTCACCGCCGGCGTGCCGCGCAAGCCCGGCATGAGCCGCGACGACCTCATCGGCATCAACCTCAAGGTCATGCAGTCGGTGGGCGAGGGCATCAAGGCGCACGCGCCGGACGCCTTCGTGATCTGCATCACCAACCCCCTCGACGCCATGGTGTGGGCGCTGCAGAAGTTCTCCGGCCTGCCGAAGAACAAGATCGTCGGCATGGCCGGCGTGCTCGACTCGGCCCGCTTCCGCCACTTCCTGGCCGAGGAGTTCAAGGTCTCGGTGGAGGACGTCACCGCCTTCGTGCTCGGCGGCCACGGCGACGACATGGTGCCGCTGGTGCGCTACTCCACCATCGCGGGCGTGCCGCTCCCCGACATGATCAAGCTCGGCTGGTCGACCCAGGAGAAGCTCGACGCCATGGTCGAGCGCACCCGCAAGGGCGGCGGCGAGATCGTCAACCTGCTCAAGACCGGCTCGGCCTTCTACGCGCCGGCCTCCTCCGCTATCGCCATGGCCGAGAGCTACCTGCGCGACAAGCGCCGCGTGCTGCCCTGCGCCGCCCACCTCGACGGCCAGTACGGCATCGACGGCCTGTTCATCGGCGTGCCGGTGGTGATCGGCGCGAACGGTGTCGAGAAGGTCCTCGAGGTCGAGTTCAACGGCGACGAGAAGGCGATGTTCGAGAAGTCCGTCAACTCGGTGAAGGGCCTCATCGAGGCGTGCAAGGGCGTCGACGCCTCACTGGCGTGAGCCGCCGGGCGAACAGCGAATAGGGTGTCGCGAAGAGGGGGCGCACCGCCTCCCTCGCTCTGCCCGAAAACTGTTTGTCATTCGCCATTCCTAATTCGCCCCTCCGAAAGAGGTCCCCGATGAACATTCACGAATACCAGGCCAAGGCGGTCCTGCGGGAGTTCGGCCTGCCCGTCTCCCGCGGCGTCGCGATCTTCAACGCCTCCGAGGCCGAGGCCGCGGCCAAGGAACTCGGCGGCCCGGTCTGGGTCGTGAAGAGCCAGATCCATGCGGGCGGTCGCGGCAAGGGCACCTTCGTCGGCGCCCCCGAAGGCGCCAAGGGCGGCGTGCGGGTCACCAAGTCGATCGACGAGGTGAAGCAGTACGCGGGCGAGATGCTCGGCCAGACCCTCGTCACCATCCAGACCGGCCCGGCCGGCAAGCAGGTGAACCGCCTCTACATCGAGGAAGGCGCGCAGATTGCGGCCGAGTTCTACCTGTCGATGCTGGTGGACCGCGAGACCGGCGGCGTCGCCTTCGTGGTCTCCACCGAGGGCGGCATGGACATCGAGGCGGTCGCCCATGACACGCCCGAGAAGATCCACACCATCGCCGTCGATCCGGCCACCGGCGTGATGCCCCACCACGGCCGCGCGGTGGCCAAGGCGCTCGGCCTCTCCGGCGCCCAGGCCAAGGAGGCCGCCGATCTCACCGAGAAGCTCTACAAGGCCTTCGTCTCGAAGGACATGAGCATGCTGGAGATCAACCCGCTGGTGCTGACGGGCGACGGCCACCTCAAGTGCCTCGACGCCAAGATTTCCTTCGATTCGAACGCCCTCTACCGCCACCCGGACATCGTCGCCCTGCGCGACGAGACCGAGGAGGACGCCAAGGAGATCGAGGCGTCGAAGTACGACCTCGCCTACATCGCGCTCGACGGCACGATCGGCTGCATGGTCAACGGCGCGGGTCTGGCGATGGCCACCCTCGACATCATCAAGCTCTACGGCGAGAGCCCGGCGAACTTCCTCGACGTGGGCGGCGGCGCCTCCGAGGAGAAGGTGACGGCGGCGTTCAAGATCATCACCGCCGATCCGCAGGTGAAGGGTATCCTCGTCAACATCTTCGGCGGGATCATGAAGTGCGACGTGATCGCCAACGGCGTGATCGCGGCGGTGAAGGCAGTGGGCCTGCAGGTTCCGCTGGTGGTGCGCCTCGAAGGCACCAACGTCGAGCAGGGCAAGGAGATCATCCGCGCCTCCGGCCTCAACGTGATCCCGGCCGACGACCTGGATGACGCCGCGCAGAAGATTGTCGCCGCTGTGAAGGGTTGAGGATCATTGCGGTGTTTTCGATGTTCGCACTACCTATACTGATCTGTACAGTCATTCTGACCATCCCGTCGCTTCTGGCCATATGGGGTACAGATCGGTTTTTCGGTCCCAGTGCGGGCATGATCACGGGACGCGTGGCAAAGGCACTTATTGCTCTGCTTCCCGTCTCGATTGGCATCGAATGCACAATCGCGATGAACGTGGAACCGGTCATTGTGGGCGATACAATATACGATAATGATGCAAACATTAGACCTCTGTTCTTCGGAAATATGGCGGTAATCCCATCCGCTATTGTTAGCACAATTATAGTTCAAATAGTCGGCACAAAAATCATACGTCGCTTGAATGGCGTGAACGGCGCCAACTCTGGAGCGCAGGCCTAAATGTCCATCATGATCGACGCCAACACCAAGGTCATCTGCCAGGGCTTCACCGGCAAGAACGGGACCTTCCACTCCGAGCAGGCCATCGCCTACGGGACCAAGATGGTCGGCGGCACCTCGCCCGGGAAGGGCGGTTCCACGCATCTCGGCCTGCCGGTGTTCGACACCGTGCTGGAGGCGCGCGAGGCGACGGGCGCCGACGCCTCCGTCGTCTACGTGCCGCCGCCCGGCGCGGCGGACGCGATCTGCGAGGCCATCGCAGCCGAGATCCCGCTGATCGTCTGCATCACGGAGGGCATCCCGGTCCTCGACATGGTGCGCGTCAAGCGCGCCCTGGAGGGCTCCAAGTCCCGCCTCGTCGGCCCGAACTGCCCCGGCATCGTGACCGCGGGCGAGTCGAAGATCGGCATCATGCCGGCCAACATCTTCCGGCGCGGTTCGGTCGGCATCGTCTCGCGCTCCGGCACGTTGACCTACGAGGCGGTGTTCCAGACCTCCTCGGCGGGCCTCGGCCAGACGACGGCGGTGGGCATCGGCGGCGACCCGGTGAAGGGCACCGAGTTCATCGACGTGCTGGAGCTGTTCCTGGCCGACGACAAGACCGAGTCGATCGTCATGATCGGCGAAATCGGCGGCTCCGCCGAGGAAGAGGCGGCGCAGTTCCTCAAGGACGAGGCCAAGCGCGGCCGCAAGAAGCCGATGGTCGGCTTCATCGCCGGCCGCACGGCGCCCCCCGGCCGCCGCATGGGCCATGCCGGCGCCATCATCTCGGGCGGCAAGGGCGGCGCCGAGGACAAGATCGCGGCGATGGAGGCGGCGGGCATCCGCGTCTCCCCGTCGCCGGCCCGCCTCGGCTCGACCCTGGTCGAGGTGCTGAAGGGCTGACCGGCCCCGGCGGCGACTGGGCCGCCCGGAACGACGAACCGGGCGAGGGGCGCGAGCGCGCCCCTCGCCGCTTTCTGACACCGGTCCCGACCGGTGCCGCAGGGCGGGTGGCCCCGGGCCCCGCCGCGAGCGACAGGATGGACGCACCATGGCACGCCAGGACGTGAACGAAGCGCTCCTCGAAACCTCGTTCCTCTACGGCGCGAACGCCGCCTACATCGAGGAATTACAGGCCGCCTACGCGCGCAATCCCCACTCCGTCGACGCCGAGTGGCAGAGCTTCTTCAAGGCGCTGGGCGAAGACGAGACCCTCGTCGAGAAGAACGCCGCCGGCGCCTCCTGGGAGAAGCCGCACTGGCCGGTGCCGCTGAACGGCGAACTGGTCTCGGCCATGGACGGCAACTGGTCCGCCCTGGAGAAGGCCATCGGCGACAAGATCGTCGCCAAGGAGAAGAAGGGCGAGGCCCTGCCGGGCAAGCCGGTCGATGCCGTCCCCGGCGGCGTGCTGGCCACCACGGGCGTCTCCGTGGAGCAGGCGACGAAGGATTCCGTGCGGGCGATCATGCTGATCCGCTCCTACCGGATGCGCGGCCACCTCCACGCCAAGCTCGACCCGCTGGGTCTCGCCCCGCGCGGCGACCACGAGGAGCTGCACCCGCAGCATTACGGCTTCACCGAAGCCGATTACGACCGTCCGATCTTCCTCGACAACGTGCTCGGCCTGCAATTCGGGACCATCCGCGAGATCGTGGACATCCTGGAGCGGACCTACTGCCAGACGCTCGGCGTCGAGTTCATGCACATCTCCGATCCGGCCGAGAAGGCGTGGATCCAGGAGCGCATCGAGGGCAAGGACAAGGAGATTTCCTTCACCCCCGAGGGCCGCCGGGCGATCCTCAACAAGCTGATCGAGGCGGAAGGGTTCGAGAAGTTCCTCGATCTCAAGTACACGGGCACCAAGCGCTTCGGCCTCGACGGCAGCGAGGCGATGATCCCGGCCCTCGAGCAGATCATCAAGCGCGGCGGCGCGCTCGGCGTGCGCGAGATCGTGTTCGGCATGGCCCACCGTGGCCGCCTGAACACCCTCACCACGGTGATGGCCAAGCCCTTCCGGGCGGTGTTCCACGAGTTCAAGGGCGGTTCGGCCTCCCCGGCGGAGGTCGAGGGCTCGGGCGACGTGAAGTACCACCTCGGCGCCTCCTCCGACCGCGCCTTCGACGGCAACAACGTCCACCTCTCGCTCACGGCCAACCCGTCCCACCTCGAGATTGTCGATCCGGTGGTGCTGGGGAAGGTCCGCGCCAAGCAGGACCAGTGGGCCAAGCCGAACGTCGAGCGCCGCACGGTCCTTCCGCTGCTGATCCACGGCGACGCCGCCTTCGCCGGCCAGGGCGTGGTGGCCGAGTGTTTCGGCCTCTCGGGCCTGAAGGGCCACCGCACCGGTGGCTCCGTGCACTTCATCATCAACAACCAGATCGGCTTCACCACCGATCCGCGCTTCTCGCGCTCCTCGCCCTACCCGTCCGACGTGGCGAAGATGGTCGAGGCGCCGATCTTCCACTGCAACGGCGACGATCCCGAGGCCGTGACCTTCGCCGCCAAGATCGCGGTGGAGTACCGGCAGAAGTTCGGCAAGCCCGTCGTCATCGACATGCTGTGCTACCGCCGCTTCGGCCATAACGAGGGCGACGAGCCGGCCTTCACCCAGCCGAAGATGTACCAGCGGATCCGCAAGCATCCGACCGTGCTGGAGACCTACGGCCGCAAGCTCGTGGACAACGGCACGCTCTCCCAGGAGACGCTCGACGCCCGCAAGGCCGAGTTCCGCGGGATGCTCGACAGCGAGTTCGAGATCGCGACCAACTACAAGGCCAACAAGGCCGACTGGCTCGACGGCCGCTGGTCCGGCGTGAAGGCGGTCCACGAGGACGTGGACGACCCGCGCCGGGGCCGCACCGCCGTGCCCGCCGACCAGTTGCAGGAGATCGCCCGCAAGATCACCCAGGCGCCCCCCGGCTTCCACCTGCACCGCACGATCCAGCGCTTCATGGACAACCGCGCCAAGGCGGTGGAGACCGGCGCCGGCATCGATTGGGCGACCGCCGAGGCGCTGGCCTTCGGTGCGACCCTGCTCGACGGCAACCGGGTCCGCCTCTCGGGCCAGGACGTGGAGCGCGGCACCTTCTCCCAGCGCCACGCGGTGGTGATCGATCAGGAGAACGAGCAGCGCTTCACGCCGCTCAACGCCATCCGCGACGGGCAGGCCTCGATCGAGATCATCAACTCGATGCTCTCGGAGGAGGCGGTGCTGGGCTTCGAGTACGGCTACTCCCTGGCCGAGCCCAACGCCCTGGTGCTGTGGGAGGCGCAGTTCGGCGACTTCGCCAACGGCGCGCAGGTGGTGTTCGACCAGTTCATCGCGAGCGGCGAGCGCAAGTGGCTGCGCATGTCCGGCCTCGTGCTGCTGCTGCCGCACGGCTACGAGGGCCAGGGGCCGGAGCACTCCTCCGCCCGCCTGGAGCGCTATCTCCAGGCCTGCGCCGAGGACAACATCCAGGTCGCCAACTGCACGACGCCGGCGAACTACTTCCACATCCTGCGCCGCCAGCTGAAGCGTGACTTCCGCAAGCCGCTGATCCTGATGACGCCGAAGTCCCTGCTGCGCCACAAGCGGGCGGTCTCGACGCTCGGCGAACTCGCCGAGGGCTCGACCTTCCACCGCGTGCTCTGGGACGAGGCCGAGAGCGAGGGCAGCGAGTACAAGCTGGTCCGCGACGACAAGATCCGCCGGGTCGTCCTGTGCTCGGGCAAGGTCTACTACGACCTCTTGGAGGAGCGCGAGAAGCGCGGCATCACCGACATCTACCTGATGCGCGTGGAGCAGCTCTACCCGTTCCCGCTCAAGGCGCTCGCCACCGAGATGGCCCGCTTCCGCAACGCCGACGTGGTGTGGTGCCAGGAGGAGCCCAAGAACATGGGCGCGTGGTCCTTCGTGGAGCCTTACCTCGAATGGGTGCTGGGCCAGGCCAACGCCTCGGTGTCCCGCGCCCGCTACGTGGGCCGCCCGGCCTCGGCCTCGACGGCCGTGGGCCTGATGTCGAAGCACCAGGCGCAGCTCCAGGCGTTCCTCAACGAGGCCTTGGCGGTCTGACCTCTTCCGTATCTCCGGCGACCGCCCCTCGCGGTCGCCGCATCGTTCCTGGGTCCCCCGTGGACCCGCCGACCTGACAGAGCGAGACCATGGCAACCGACATCCTCGTCCCGACGCTCGGGGAATCCGTGAGCGAGGCCACGATCGGCCGCTGGTTCAAGAAGCCCGGCGACACGGTGGCCGCCGACGAGCCCTTGGTGGAACTCGAGACCGACAAGGTCACGCTGGAGGTCAACGCCCCGGCGGCGGGCGAACTCGGCGAGATCCTCGTCAAGGACGGCGAGACCGTGGAGCCCGGCGCCATCCTCGGCTCGATCGTCGAGGGTTCGGGCGCGGGCGCCAAGAAGCCCGCCGCAAAGGAGGCGCCGAAGCAGGCCGCCGAGACCAAGGCCGAGAGCCGCAGCGAGGCTCCGAAGGCGGCCGCCGGCAAGGCGCCCGAGGGCAACGCCGGCTACGGCAACCACGGGGAGGGCGCTCCGGCCCAGACCCGTCCGGTGGGCGATAACGGCCCGGCGGTGGCCAAGCTCGCCCGCGAATCCGGCGTCGATCCGTCGGGCGTGAACGGCTCCGGCAAGGACGGCCGCGTCACCAAGGGCGACATGCTCGGCGCCATCGCCAAGGGCCCCTCGTCGGCCCCGGCGAAGGAAGCCCGTCCGACCCTGCCGCGCGCGCCCTCGGCGCCCGACGACGCCTCCCGCGAGGAGCGCGTCCGCATGACGAAGCTCCGCCAGACCATCGCGCGCCGCCTCAAGGACGCGCAGGACACGGCGGCGATGCTGACGACGTTCAACGACGTCGATATGTCCGCCGTGATGGCGATGCGCAGCCAGTACAAGGACATCTTCGAGAAGAAGCACGGCACGAAGCTCGGCTTCATGGGCTTCTTCACCAAGGCGGTGATCGGCGCCCTCAAGGACGTGCCGGCGGTGAACGCCGAGATCGACGGGCAGGACCTCGTCTACAAGAACTACTACCACATCGGCATCGCCGTCGGGACCGACAAGGGCCTCGTCGTGCCGGTGGTCCGCGACGCCGACGACCTGTCCATCGCCGGGATCGAGAAGAAGATCGCCGGGTTCGGCAAGAAAGCCCGCGACGGCAAGCTCTCCATCGAGGAGATGCAGGGCGGCACCTTCACCATCACCAACGGCGGCATCTACGGCTCGCTGATGTCGACGCCGATCCTCAACGCGCCCCAGTCCGGCATCCTCGGGATGCACCGGATCGAGGAGCGCCCGGTGGTCCGCAACGGCAAGATCGAGGCGCGGCCGATGATGTACCTCGCCCTGTCCTACGATCACCGGATCGTGGACGGGAAGGAGGCGGTGACCTTCCTCGTGCGGGTGAAGGAGGCGCTGGAGGATCCGGCGCGGCTCGTTCTGGATCTGTAAGGCGTTTGAAGACCTCCCCGTCATTGCGAGCATCGCGAAGCAATCCAGGGGCGCGGGGCCGTGCCGAATGGGGCGCTGCAGGACGGCTTCGCGTCCGCCCGCAATGACGGAGGCAGGGCGAAACGCGGAGCGACCCGGCAACCAAGGAGCGGAGACGTGAGCGGAACAACCACCCCCGTCGCCGTCGTCACCGGCGGCGGCCGCGGCATCGGCCGGGCGGTCTGCCTGCTGCTGGCGGAGCGCGGCTACGCCGTCTGCCTGAGCTACGTTGCCGATGCGGCGGCGGCGCAGGCGGTGGTGGAGGCCATCATCGCCAAGGGCGGAAAAGCCGTGGCCGTGAAGGGCGACGTCGGCGTCGAGGCCGACGTGCTCGCCCTGTTCGAGGCCGCCGACCGGCTCGGGCCCGTCACGGCGCTGATCAACAACGCCGGCGTGGTCGATGTCGCCGCCCGCGTCTCCGACATGAGCGCCGAACGGCTCACGCGGATGATGACGACGAACGTCGTCGGCAGCTTCCTCTGCGCCCGCGAGGCGGTGCGGCGGATGTCCACCAAGCACGGCGGGCAGGGCGGCGGCATCGTCAACCTGTCCTCCGTCGCGGCCCGCCTCGGCGGCCCCGGCCAGTACGTGGACTACGCCGCCTCCAAGGGCGCCATCGACACCTTCACCACCGGCCTCGCCCGCGAGGTCGCAGCCGAGGGCATCCGTGTCAACGCCGTGTCACCGGGGATCATCGATACGGAGATCCACGCCAGCGGCGGGCAGCCGGACCGGGTCGCGCGCCTCGGGCCGGATCAGCCCATGGGCCGGGCCGGCACGGCCGAGGAGGTGGCCGCGCCGATCGTGTGGCTGCTCTCCGACGAGGCCGCCTACATGACGGGGGCCAACCTCCTCGTCTCCGGCGGTCGCTGACCGCCGCCACCCGTTCGCGCACACAGCACCGGCCGCGCGGCCGGACCGAAGGAAACGAACCGACATGTCCTACGATCTCGTCGTCATCGGCACCGGCCCCGGCGGCTATGTCTGCGCGATCCGCGCGGCGCAGCTCGGCCTGCGCACCGCCGTGGTCGAGAAGCGGGCGACCCATGGCGGCACCTGCCTCAACGTCGGCTGCATCCCCTCGAAGGCCCTGCTGCACGCCTCCGAGGCCTTCGAGGAGGCGAACAAGCACTTCGCCGACCTCGGCATCGACGTCGGCACGCCGAAGCTCGACCTGAAGAAGATGATGAGCTTCAAGTCCGAGGGCGTGGCGGGCAACACCAAGGGCGTCGAGTTCCTGCTGAAGAAGAACAAGGTCGAGACCTTCCACGGCACCGGCCGGATCGCCGGGGCGGGCCGGGTCGAGGTGCTGTCGGAGGACGGCGGCAACCACATGCTGGAGACGAAGGCCATCGTCATCGCCACCGGCTCGGACGTGGCGAACCTGCCGGGCATCACGGTGGACGAGAAGGTCGTCGTCTCCTCCACCGGGGCGCTGGAGCTCGACCGGGTGCCGAAGAAGCTCCTCGTCATCGGCGCGGGCGTGATCGGCCTGGAGTTGGGCTCCGTCTGGCGCCGCCTCGGCGCCGAGGTGACGGTGGTCGAGTATCTCGACCGGATCCTGCCGGGCATGGACGGCGAGGTCGGCAAGCAGTTCCAGCGCATCCTCGGCAAGCAGGGGATGGAGTTCAAGCTCTCCACGAAGGTCACCGGCGTCGAGGTCGGCAAGAAGGGCGCGAGCGTCACCGTGGAGCCGGCCGCCGGCGGCGAGGCGCAGGCGTTGCAGGCCGACGTCGTGCTCGTCTGCATCGGCCGCGTGCCCTACACGGAGGGGCTGGGCCTTGAGAACGCCGGCGTCCAGAAGGACGACAAGGGCCGCATCCTGGTCGATTCGCACTTCGCCACGAACGTCACCGGCATCTACGCCATCGGCGACGTGATCGCCGGGCCGATGCTCGCCCACAAGGCCGAGGACGAGGGCGTCGCGGTGGCCGAGATCCTGGCCGGGCAATCGGGCCACGTGAACTACGAGGTCATCCCGAACGTCGTCTACACCTTCCCCGAGGTGGCCTCGGTGGGCCGCACGGAGGAGGAGCTGACGAAGGCCGGCATCGCCTACAACGCGGGCAAGTTCCCCTTCACGGCGAACGGCCGCGCCAAGGCGAACGGCACCACGGACGGCTTCGTGAAGGTGCTGGCCGACGCGCAGACCGACCGGGTGCTCGGCGTCCACATCGTCGGCGCGGACGCCGGCAACCTGATCGCCGAGGTGGCGGTGGCGATGGAGTTCGGCGCCTCCTCCGAGGACATCGCCCGCACCTGCCACGCCCACCCGACCCTCACCGAGGCGGTGAAGGAAGCCGCGCTCGCGGTGAGCAAGCGCGCCATCCACGTGTGAGCGGAAACGCGACCTGCTCTCCTCCCCCTCGTGGGGAGGAGGTGCTGCCGGACGAGGCGCGGCGGTGTCTCCTGAACCACCCCCGCCCCTAACCCCTCCCCGCAAGGGGGGAGGGGAATCGGCCTATGCCCTGATCCCCGCCCGTGGATGCGCCGCCTGGTAGGCGCTCATCAGCCGGGCCGCATCGATCTGCGTGTAGATCTGCGTCGTGGACAGCGAGGCGTGGCCGAGCAGTTCCTGGATCGCGCGCAGCTCCCCCTGGCGGGCGAGGAGATGCGTCGCGAAGGAGTGGCGGAGCGCGTGGGGCGTCGCCGTGTCGGGCAGGCCGAGCGAGCCGCGCAGCCGCGCCACGGCGTACTGGATGATCCGCGGCGAGAGCGGCCCGCCCCGGGCGCCGACGAAGAGCGGCCCCTCCGGCGGCAGGGGGAGGGGGCAGGCGGCGAGATAGGCGGCCACGGCCTCCGCGACGACGGGCAGGATCGGCACCATGCGCTCCTTGCCTCCCTTGCCGAGCACCGTGACCTGATCGATCCCCGGCACCGGCGCGTCGATCCGCTTCAGGCCGAGCGCCTCGGAGATGCGCAGGCCCGCCCCGTAGAGGAGGGCGAGCACGGCGGCGTCGCGGGCGAGGATCCACGGATCGCGCTCCTCGCCCGCCCGGGTGTCGGCGTCGGTTAGGGCGACGGCGGCCGTCACCGGCAGCGGGCGAGGCAGGCGGCGGGGCACCTTCGGCGAGCGCACGGCGGAGAGGGCCGAGACCGTGCCGTGCCCCTCCCGCTCCAGATGGCGCCCGAAGGAGCGCAGGCCCGCGAGCATCCGCATGAGCGAGCGGCCGGAGACCTCCTCCGCCCGGCGGCTCGCCATGAAGGCCCGGAGGTCCCGCACGGAGAGGCCGGTGAGCATGGGCAGCGTGGGCGTCCCCCGGCGCCCGGCGAGGTGGACGAGGAACTGGCGCAAATCCCGGGAATACGCCTCCACCGTGTTGGCGGCCATGCGCCGTTCCTGCGCCAGGGCGCGCAGCCAATCCGCGATCACCGCCCGGAGGGCGTGGTCGGCGGGCATCGCGAGGGCGGTGGCCTCGCCGCCGGAATCGGCTGAGGACGTCATGGCACTCTCCTGACGGCGCGTCGGGCCGCGGCGACCGAACGGGTGAGGCCATCAGACCCGGATCGGCTTAAAGCTCCGCTTATGGCGGGGAGCGATTGATTCCGGACACGGGGACGGAGGGAACCGACCGATGGCGATCCTGATCTATCCGGCGGCGGCGCTGGCGGAAATCGCCGGGTGCTTCGCGGTGTGGGGCTGGCTGCGCCTCGGCTGGTCGCCCTGGTGGGCCCTGCCCAGCCTCGCCTCCCTCGCGGTCTTCGCCACCCTTCTCACGCTGATCGACAGCCCGGCCGCCGGGCGCGCCTACGCGGCCTATGGCGGCGTCTATATCGGCGCCTCGCTCGTGTGGCTGTGGCTGGTGGAGGGCCAGCGCCCGGACGGGCGGGACTGGCTCGGCGGGGCGATCTGCCTCGTCGGCGCCGCCATCATCCTCGCGGGGCGGGGACGATAGGGAGCGCGGCGGGTTTGGTGGGGGCGACGGACCGCGCTAGACCGGGGCGGCGCGGGGCCTTCCGTCGGACGCCCCCCTCCCACCCCGTCGAAGGGATTTCGTGAGCGAGCCCGTCCGCATCCTCGGCATCGATCCCGGCCTCCGCCGCACCGGCTGGGGGCTCATCACCGCGCGGGGCACCGCCCTGACCTACCACGATTGCGGCATCGTCACCTCGAACGGCGACCTGCCCCTGGCCCTGAGGCTGCGGGAGCTGTTCGACGGCCTCGGCCGCATCTGCGAGGCGCTGAAGCCGGACGAGGTCGCCGTGGAGGAGACCTTCGTCAACAAGGACGCCCAGGCGACGCTGAAGCTCGGCCATGCCCGCGCCGTGGCCCTGCTCGTGCCGGCGCTCGCGGAGGTGCCGGTGTTCGAATACGCGGCCAACCTCATCAAGAAGACCGTGGCGGGGTCGGGTCATGCGGAGAAGGCGCAGATCCAGGCCATGGTGCGCTTCCTGCTGCCGAAGGCGGAGTTCCGCGTGGCCGACGCCGCCGACGCGCTGGCCATCGCGGTGACCCATGCGAGCCACCGGGGCGCCCACGCCCTGAAGGCGACCCTTCAGCCGGGCAGGGAACGCCGCAGCCTCGTGGGCGTCGCCCTGGCCGGGCAGGGGCTCGAAGGGCAGGGCTACTCGGCCGCCGCCGCCGCGCGGATCGAGGCGGCCCTCGCCAAGGCGCCGCCGAAGGGGCGCTGAGGCCGCAGGCCCGCGTCCTGTGGACCCGAAGGGGATCCACGGTGGCCCTGTCGTCGAGGTGTGGGAAGCACTTGGTGGGGGAAGTAGGACTCGAACCTACGAAGCTTACGCAGCGGATTTACAGTCCGCCCCCTTTGCCGCTCGGGACATTCCCCCAAGGCTGAAAACGCCGCGCCGGGCGTTCCGCGCCGCCCTTATGGTGGGGGGGTTCGCTCCTGTCAACGCCGCCGGACGGCTCCGCCGCCGGGGAAGGCGAGGGGGACACAAAAAACTGCTCGAACCGGGGCCGCCGTGCCCCCGGCCGCCATGCCACGCCGGATCGAAGCATCGCCGCCATCGATGCAAAAAACGGGCACAGATCCGAGAGAAAACGACAAAGGAAAAATAGAAACTCCGGCGGAAATCTGCATTCATTGTGCTCAACCGCTTCGACTTATATTGCATCAAATCAAATGAGAGCCGATATTTGATTTCAAACATATCTCTCCGGTCTGTTCGAGCCTTATCGGTCGAGGCATGTCGACGCCCTCCGTCTTGTATGACACAAAACGCGCTTTTCCGAGATTAAGTGGTAAAACGCGGGTACTTCGACGAACGGCCACTTCGCCATCCGCTTGGACAGGTCTATCAATACAGCGTCTCTTTCAAGAACAGGGTCCTTCGTTCTGCCCCTCCTCGTCTGCCTTGGATGCTTGCTCAGTGGAGTGGCCCTGGCCGTGCTGTCGCTGCGCGACCCGGCCCGCGCCGCCCTGTTCGAGCGCTGGAGCGGCGTCTGCCTGATGATCGGCCTGTGCATGCTTGGGGTCGCGCTGCGCGGCGCCCGCTGACGCAGGGGAACAGGCGCGCACTGCGGCATGTTGTCGAGGCGCGCCCGCTCATTCGGGCGCAACGCGGCACGGAGCAGACCCATGAGCCTTCTCGGCAACATCGTCAGCAAGATCCTTCACCCCTTCGGCGGAGGCGGTGCGGAAGCGGCTCCCTCCTCGCCCTCCACCACGTCGGGAGGCGGATCGAGCGCGCCGGCCCCCACCGGCAGCGCGGGCGGTTCCGGCGGCGAACCTGTCGATGTGGCGGCGGTTCTCACCGGCATGGCGGAGAAGAACCCGCAGAAGCTCGACTGGCGGCACTCCATCGTCGATCTGATGAAGCTTCTCGACCTCGACTCCAGCCTCACCGCGCGCAAGCAGCTCGCCGACGAGTTGCACTACACCGGCGACAAGGAGGATTCGGCCTCCATGAACATCTGGCTGCACAAGCAGGTGATGCAGAAGCTCGCCGAGAACGGCGGCAAGGTGCCGGACGACCTGAAGAACTAGTGCATCGATCCAGTCGGAGGCGTCAGCCGAGACTGGAAAAATCGATGCAAAAACAATGAGCGAGTGCAGTCACGCATGAACGAAGTGAGTGCGTCACTGCACGAGCAGGGCGCCGGAAGACCCTCGCCGTCGTTGCGAGCAACGCGGAGCAATCCAGCAGCGCCACGCGCTCAAGCGTCCCGCTACCCTGGATTGCTTCGCCGACGCTCGCGATGACGGGGAGGAGCGGGGACGCTATCGCCCCGTCCGTACCCGGGTCCACAGCCTCGTGACGAAGCGTTGGGTGCGGTCGTCCCAGGCCGTGTTGACCGAGAGGCGCTGCATCGTCGCCTCGTCGGGGTAGATGCCGGGATTGTTGAGGATCTCCGGCTTCACGAGGGCCTTCGCGGCGAGGTTGCCGCTGGCATACGACACGAAGTTCGAGTTGGCCGCCGCCACGTCCGGCCGCATCATGTAGTCGAGGAAGGCCAGGGCCTCTTCGGGGTGCGGGGCATCCTTCGGAATGGCGAAGGAATCGAACCACATCAGCGCGCCCTCACGGGGCACGACGTAGGCGATCTCGACCCGGTTGCCCGCCTCGTCGGCGCGCTTCTTCGCCTGGAGCACGTCGCCCGAGTAGCCCACGGCGAGGCAGATGTCGCCGTTGGCGAGTGCCTGGATGTATTCCGACGAGTGGAACTTCCGCACATTGCCGCGGACCTTGTAGAGCGCGTCGGTGACGAGGGTCATGTCGTCCCAGCGCTTCGAATCCGCCTTCGCGCCGAAGAACGGCAGCATGCTCGGGATCAGGTCCTCGGGGCTGTCGAGCATCATGATCCCGCACTCCTTCAGCTTGGCCGCCGAGGAGGGGTTGAGGACGGTGCCCCAGGAGTTGATCACCGCGTTGGGGCCGAGCTTCTCCTTCACCTGCGCGACGTTGTAGCCGATGCCGGTGGTGCCCCACATGTAGTCGATGGCGTAGAGGTTGCCGGGATCGTAACCGGCGAGCCGGTTCATGATGTCCGGCCAGAGGTTGGGAAGGTTCTTCAGCTTCGCCTTGTCCAGGGGCCGGAAGGCCCCGGCCCGGATGAGGCGCTGGAGATAGGGACCGGAGGGCACGACGATGTCGTAGCCCGAGCGCCCGGCGAGCAGGCGCGTCTCCAGGATCTCGTTGTTGTCGTAGGTGTCGTAGACGACCTTGATGCCCGTCTCCCGGGTGAAGGCATCGAGCACCTGCGGGTCGATATAGTCCGACCAGTTGTAGATGTTCACGACCTTCTCGTTCGCCGTGCGGGCTGGCCCGGCGAAGAGGGCGATGCCGAACGCGGCGGCGAGGCACGCGGCGACGGCGAACCGCCCGAAACCCGGGAGACGGCGCGCCATGCTCAGGCGGCCTTGACGGCGGTCACGACGATCTCGACGAGATATTCCGGCGCCGCGAGCTTGGCCTCGACGGTGGCGCGGGTCGGCGGGTTCTCCTTCGAGACCCAGGCGTCCCAGGCGGCGTTCATCTCGGCGAACTGGGCGATGTCGGCGAGGTAGATCGTCGTGGTGAGGAGATGCTCCTTGTCGCTGCCGGCGGCGGCCAGCAGCCGGTCGATCTGATCGAGGATGTTCTGCGTCTGGGCGGTGACACCCGCGCCCACCGGCGCCTCCGCCACCTGGCCCGCGAGGTAGACCATGTCGCCGTTCACCACGGCCTGGGACATCCGCGCCCCCGGCTCGATCCGCTTGATCGCCATTCGTCGTCTCCGCCTCATCCTGTCCGATCCGGCGGGGGTGCCTCGCCTGCGCGAGCCCGCCGGGCGGCGTATCTGCCGCCCCTCACCCTTTGCCGTAAAGATCGCCGGACGGCACCAGTGTCGCAGACCGGAACCGGCAAAAAAATTGGCGCCGGATCGTCGTGCCGGAGCAACCCGTTCGAAAACCCAAACGTTCAGAGGGCGTCAGCGGCCTCATGCGGGGAGAGACATGGGCATTCTCTGGACGATCATCATCGGATTCCTGGCGGGCGTCATCGCCAAGTTCATTATGCCCGGCCCGAACGAGCCTGCGGGCTTCATTCTGACGACGATCCTCGGCATCGTCGGCGCCTTCGTGGCCACCTTCGTCGGTCAGGCCATCGGCTGGTATGGGCCGAATCAGGGAGCAGGGTTCATCGGGGCCATCGTCGGCGCCGTGATCGTGCTCTTCATCTACGGCTTCGTCGCCAGCCGCCGTACCACCACTTACTGAGTCGCGTAAGGTGACGGAAAAGGGGCGCTCCGGCGCCCCTTTTTCTTTGCGACACCAGGATCCCAAAGGACCGAGTCCTTTGGTGGGGTCCAAGGGCAAGGCCCCTGGCAAAGCAGGGCTCCGCCCTGCACCCGCCAGAGGGCTCGCCCTCCGGACACCCGGACCTAGAGCGAGTTGGCGGCCGACTTGACCATGCAGTGGCCCGTGGCGCCGCGCATGGCGAGGCCGACGCCCACCACCAGCGCCGCGAGGCTCAGCCACTTGTTCGGCCGGGGCTGCGCCGCCGCCGCGGCGATGCCGAGCCCCAGCGCCACCGAGACCGCCCGCTCCGTCGTCGTCAGGTTCGGCTCGCCGCTGAAAATGTCGTGGATCATGTCGTTGGCCATGAGGGCTCCTTGAAATCCGATCGCACGGCGAACGCCGGGGGCGAGGGGGCGTTCCCGCGATCACGCCCTTCGCACCATTGCGAGCGCGAGCCGAAGCAAGCCAGGGAGTCACCGCGTCCTGAAACGTCCCGCTGCCCTCGATTGCTTCGCTTTGCTCGCAATGACGAAGACAAAAAAGAAGCGCGGCCCCGGGGGGACCGCGCTTCTCGCGTCACGTCAAAGCGTGGAGGGGAGGGCGATTACTCGCCCGCCTCGCGGCGGCGCTCGCCGCGGTGGCGGCCACCCTCGCGGCCCTCGCGCGGCTCACGGGGCTCGTCGCCCCGCTCGGCCCGCTCGGCGTCGCGCTGCGCCTTGATCTTGTCGGAGATGTCCTCGCCGGTCTGCTGATCGACGACCTTCATCGACAGGCGGATCTTGCCCCGGTCGTCCTGGCCGAGGAATTTCACCTTCACCTTGTCGCCTTCCTTCACCACGTCAGTGACCTTGGCGACGCGGTTCGCGGCGAGTTCGGAGATGTGGACGAGACCGTCCTTGGCGCCGAAGAAGTTCACGAAGGCGCCGAACTCCATGCACTTCACGATCGTGCCGTCGTAGATCACGCCGACCTCCGGCTCCGCCACGATGGAGCGGATCCAGTTGTAGGCGGCCTTGATTGCCTTGCCGTCGGCCGAGGCGATCTTCACCGTGCCCGAGTCGTCGATGTTGATCTTGGCGCCGGTCTTCTCGACGATCTCGCGGATCACCTTGCCGCCGGTGCCGATCACGTCGCGGATCTTGTCCGTCGGGATCTGCATGGTCTCGATGCGCGGCGCGTACTCGCCGAGCTCGGGGCGGGCGTCGGTGAGGGCCTTGGCCATCTCGCCGAGGATGTGGGCACGCCCGTCCCGCGCCTGGTCGAGGGCGACCCGCATGATCTCCTCGGTGATGCCGGCGATCTTGATGTCCATCTGGAGCGAGGTCACGCCCTCGTCCGTGCCGGCCACCTTGAAGTCCATGTCGCCGAGGTGGTCCTCGTCGCCGAGGATGTCGGAGAGGACCGCAAAGCGCTCACCCTCGAGGATGAGGCCCATGGCGATGCCCGCCACCGGACGGCGCAGCGGCACGCCGGCATCCATCAGCGACAGCGAGCCGCCGCAGACCGAGGCCATCGAAGACGAACCGTTGGACTCCGTGATCTCGGACACGACGCGGATCGTGTACGGGAACTCGTGGGCCGGCGGCAGCACCGGACGGATCGCCCGCCACGCCAGCTTGCCGTGGCCGATCTCGCGGCGGCCCGGGGAGCCCATGCGGCCCGTCTCACCCACTGAATAGGGAGGGAAGTTGTAGTGCAGCAGGAAGCGCTCCTTGTAGGTGCCTTCCAGCGCGTCGATGAACTGCTCGTCCTCGCCGGTGCCGAGCGTCGCGACCACGAGGGCCTGGGTCTCGCCGCGGGTGAATAGCGAGGAGCCGTGGGCGCGGGGCAGCACGCCGACCTCGGAGAGGATCGGGCGCACGGTCTTCACGTCGCGGCCGTCGATGCGCGAGCCGGTGTCGAGGATGTTCCAGCGGACCACCTTCGACTGGGCCTCCTTGAAGGCGGCCTTGACCTTCTCGGCCGGGAACTTCTCCGCACCCTCGGCGCAGAGGGCGGCCATGACCTTGGCCTTCACCTCGTCGACGGCAGCGTAGCGCTCCTGCTTCACGGTCTTGGTGTAAGCGGCGCGGAGTTCCGCCTCGCAGACATCCAGGACCGCCTTCTCGACGTCGGCGTTCTCGGGGGCCTGGAAGTCGCGCGGCTCCTTGGCGGCCTTCTCGGCGAGGCGGATGATGGCCTCGATCACCGGCTGGAAGTGCTTGTGGCCGAACATCACGGCGCCGAGCATCACGTCTTCCGAGAGCTCCTTGGCCTCGGACTCGACCATCAGCACGGCGTCCTGGGTGCCGGCGACGACGAGGTCGAGGGAGGACTCTTCCTTGGTCTCGGTGACGAGCGGGTTCAGCTTGTAGCCGCCGTTGATGTAGCCGACGCGGGCCGCGCCGATCGGGCCCATGAAGGGCACGCCGGAGAGGGTGAGGGCGGCCGAGGCCGCGACCATGGCGACGATGTCCGGATCGTTCTCGAGGTCGTGGGTCAGCACGGTGACCGTGACCTGGGTGTCGTTGCGCCAGCCCTCGACGAAGAGGGGGCGGATCGGCCGGTCGATGAGGCGGGAGACCAGGGTCTCCTTCTCGGAGGGGCGGCCCTCGCGCTTGAAGTAGCCGCCGGGGATGCGGCCGGCGGCGTAGGCGCGCTCTTGGTAGTTCACGGTGAGGGGGAGGAAGTCGATGCCGGCCTTCGGCTCCTTGGCACCCACGACGCAGGCGAGGACCGAGGTCTCGCCGTAGGTCGCGACCACCGCGCCGTCCGCCTGCCGGGCCACCTTGCCCGTCTCCAGGACGAGCTTGCGGTCGCCCCACATCAGCTCTTCGCGTTGCACGTCGAACATCTTGTCTATCCTTGCCATCATACGGCGGGCCTCAAGCCCGGCGCGGCGGGGGCAAGACGGCGGGGTGCTTCCGATGGGAAAGCGCCCGGCGATCCTGCCCCGATCTCACGCCTCGAGGCGGCCCGTTGCGGCCTGCCCGGGCCCCATGCCCGGACGAGCCAAAGTCGGAGTGGCGAAAGTCGAACGCGGCCCCGGAGCCCGGAACCGCGTGACGTCGCCTGAGATCAGCGGCGGATGCCGAGCTTCTCGATGAGCGCCCGGTAGCGGGCCTCGTCCTTGCGCTTCAGGTAATCCAGAAGCGAACGGCGCTGGGAGACCAGCTTCAGGAGGCCACGGCGGGAATGGTTGTCCTTGCTGTGGGTCTTGAAGTGGCCGGTCAGGTTGGCGATCCGCTCGGAGAGGATGGCCACCTGCACCTCGGGGGAGCCGGTGTCCTTCGGGTCCTTGCGGTGGGTCTTGATGAGCGCGGTCTTGCGCTCTGCCGTGATCGACATCGCGTGCCTTTCGGGTCTTCGAGTACGATGGGGCGTCCGTGACGGGCGCCGATGCTCACGGAACGGCCTGTGCCGGGATGTCGTCCAGCACGGTCTGCCGCAAGCGGTTCAAGCCCCGCCCGGCAACCGGGTCGAGGCGGGGGGATCCATACACGAATCGGGGGAGGATGCCAGCCCCGGCGGGTTTCGGAGACACGGGGGCCTCGCCGCACCAGTCGGGCCGGGGCGTCGACCCCCATGGTATGCGGGGATCGCCCGACCCGAAGCGGCCCGCAACTTGCCCGTCGCCCACCCCGCGCACAGTGAGGCATCATGCCGAGCACCGACTCCCCCGCCGCGCCCGATCCCGCCCTCGCCCGGGCGCTCACCGCGCCGGGGCTCGTCTGCATCGGGCTCGGGGCCACGATCGGCGCGGGCATCTTCGTGCTCACCGGGACCGCCGCGGCGCATTACGCCGGGCCGGCCCTCGTCCTGTCCTTCGTGATCGGCGGCCTCGTCAGCGGGCTGGTCGGCCTGTGCTACGCGGAGCTGGCGGCGATGATCCCGCAGGCCGGCTCCACCTACGCCTACACCCGCGTCAGCCTCGGCCTCCTGCCCGCATGGCTGATCGGCTGGGATCTCGTGCTCGAATTCGCGCTGGCCGCCGCGACGGTGGCCGTGGGCTGGTCGGGCTACGCGCGCTCGCTCATGGCGGATGTCGGCCTGCACCTGCCGCCCGCGCTCTGCGCCGGGCCGGGGGAGGGCGGGGTGGTGGATCTGCCCGCCGTCGGCATCGTGCTGGTGCTCACCGCGCTGCTCACGCGCGGGGTGCGCGAGGCGTCGTGGATCAACGGCGCCCTGGTGGCCCTGAAGGTCGCGATCATCCTCGCCTTCGTCGGCCTCGGCGCGGCCTTCGTCTCCCCGGCCCTGTGGCAGCCCTTCGTGCCGCCGAACACGGGCGAGTTCGGACATTTCGGCACGAGCGGGGTCCTGCGCGGCGCGGCGGTGGTGTTCTTCGCCTATATCGGGTTCGAGACCGTCTCCACGGCGGCGGGGGAGTGCCGGGACCCGCAGGCGGACGCGCCCACCGGCCTGATCGGCTCCCTCCTCCTCAGCACCCTGCTCTACGTGGCGGTGGCCGCCGTCCTGACGGGGCTTGTCGCCTACCGCGACCTCGACGTGCCCGACCCCATCGCCAAGGCGGTCGACGTCATCGGCTATCCCGGCCTGTCCCTGTTCGTGAAGCTCGGCGCCCTCCTCGGACTCACCACCTCGACCCTCACCGCCCTCTACGGCCAGGGCCGGATCTTCTACGCGATGGCCCGCGACCGGCTGCTGCCGGGGGCCTTCGCGCGGGTGGACCGCCGCACCCGCGTCCCCGCCGCGAGCCAGTGGATGATCGGCCTCTGCACCGCCGCCGTGGCGGGGCTGGTGCCCATCGACGTGCTGGGCGAACTGGTGAGCATCGGCACCCTGCTGGCCTTCGGCCTCGTCTGCGCCAGCGTGCCGATCCTGCGCCGCCGCCGCCCCGACCTGCCCCGCCCCTTCCGGGTGCCGGCGGCGGATGTGGTCGCCGGCCTCGGGCTGGCGGCCTGCGCCGTGCTGATGGCCTCCCTGCCGCCGGAGACCTGGATCCGCCTCGCCCTCTGGCTGGGCTTGGGGCTGGCGATCTATGCCGGCTACGGTCGCGCGCGCGCGCGGGCAAACCCCTAAGAGCCTCTCACAAAACTCCCGCTGCGCCGCCGAGGCCAGAGGGAGAACTCCCGGTGATCGGGAGTTTTGTGAGGAGCTCTCAAACGCGAACGGCCGGGGTTCGCACCCCGGCCGTTCGTCTCACGATGCTGGAGCTGAGGCTTAGCGCAGCAGCTGCAGGATGCCCTGCTGGGCCTGGTTGGCCAGCGAGAGGGCGGAGATGCCGAGGGACTGGCGGGTCGAGAGGGCCTGGGAGTTGGCCGCCTCGGCGTTCAGGTCCGCGGAGGTCAGGTTCGACGAACCCGTGTCGAGGATGTTGATCAGGTTCTTGCTGAAGTCTTGACGGTTCTGCACCACCGAGAGGTTCGAACCGAAGGTCGAAGCCGCCGAGCGGAGGGTGCTGGACGCCTTCGAGATGCTGTTCAGGGTGGTGTTGATATCGGCATTGAGCAGGAAGTTGCCCGTGCCGGTGGTGCCGGCGGTGATCGCATTGAGCTTGAGGCCGCTCGACGTCGTGTCGGTCGCCGTCACCGTCAGGTTCGAGTTACCATTCGGGTTGAAGTTGATCTTCAGGTTGTTGTTGTCGCCGGCGCCGGCGATCAGGTTCGTGCCGTTGAAGCTCGCATCCTGGGCCAGCTGATCGATCTGCGTGAGCAAGCTATTGTATTGGTCTGCGAGAGACTTGCGGGCCGACACGCCGTTAACGGCGAGATCGCCACTCTGCCCGACAGTGGTATTGGCAGTTCCGTAGTCCGGGCCAGTGCCAGTACCTGCGGCAAAGCCCAGCTTTGTCTGATCACCGGCGGTTTTGAACTCGATGTCGGCCGCGGCGTTCATTACGATTTTCTTGCCGTCCGTGCTCTTGGAGAAGCTACCGGCACCGACAGCCGTATTGAGCTTGCCGATGGCGACATCAATCGTGTCGTTCGCGGCGATCGGGACGTTTTTGGCCGTTCCGTTGACATAGAGATCAACCGCGCCGGCTGACGCGGGAACGTACTCGTTTGTCGCCGTGCCAGTCGTGGTGATCTGCGTCGACAGCGCTTGGTTGGCGACCGACTTCGCGGAATCGACCAGCTTCTGGATCGACGTGATGCCCTGGTTGGCGGCCTGGATGGCCTGGACGCCGTTGGAGATGCCGTCGAGCAGGCTGGAGAGGTCGCCCGACCGCTGGTTCAGGGACTGCGAGGTGAAGAAGTTGATGGGGTTGTCGAGGGCCGAGGAGACCTTGAGGCCGGTCGACAGCCGGTTCTGCGTCGTGGCGGTGAGCGAAGCCGTGTCCTGCAGCGAGAGCAGGTTCTGACGGGTCGCTGCGGTGAGGTTGACGCCGGACATTGTAGACAATCCATTTTTTGGAGAGGGACACCGCTTGTGCGGTTTCTCCAGAAATCACACCTCACCTTGCTAAACAGTGAAATCGATCTGCGGAATTGAACTGCATCCGACGGAAGTTCAAAGTCGAGCGCAGCTTGTTGACCGGTGGTTAACAAATACTGCGCAAGCGTCTCACCTCACGCTCGCGTGGCCATCCGCGCAGCATCCAACGCCCCGCGCCGGAGCCACGGACCATGAGCCTCAGCATCACCCTCAAGCCGGGCGAACTCTTCGTCATCAACGGCACGCTGATCCGCAACGGGGGGAAGGCCGCGAAGCTGACCATCGAAACCCAGTGCCGTATGTTGCGGGAGACCGAGATCATTCGCGAGGACGAGGTCGATACGCCCTGCAAGCAGGTCTGGATGACCCTCCAGCTCATCCACCTGTCCGAGCCGTCGGCGGAAACGCAGGCGTTGCTCCTGTCACAGATCGCCGAGATCGCGGCCATGATGCCGAGCGCGGCCCCCTACGTGGCGGCGATCCTTGCCGCATTGGACGAGTCGCACACCCACAAGGCGCTCAAGGAGGTCAAGCGGCTGGTGCAGCACGAGCGCGAGCTGGCGGAGCAGGCGCCTGTCCAGGCCGGAGCCGCCTGAGGTCTCGGCCTACCTCAGCGAGAGCCGCGCCGCCGCCTTCAGATCCGCCGCATCGGTGAGCCGCAGGCCCCGGCGCTTGAGATCGGCGAGCATCGTCCGGTCGGGGAAGGGGCAGTAGGGCAGGGGCGCCGCCGGGCGGCCCTCGGGGAGCGCCCCGGTCTCGGCCACCGTATCGAGGAGCCGGTCGAGCATCGTCCGCCCGTGCCGGTGGAGGTGGATCGCGGCCCGGGTCGCGGTGACGTCGGCGGGGAGGGGCACCGCCTCCTGATCGAGGATGTTGCCGGCATCGATCGCCGCCGCGAGGCGGTGGAGGGTCATGCCGAAGGCGCCGGGCCCGTCCGCGAGCGCATGGATCGTCGGCACCGGCCCCCGGTGCCGGGGCAGCAGGCCGGGATGACCGTTGACCCCGCCGAGCCGGGCCAGCGCGATGGTCTCGGGGCGCAGGATTTGGTCGAAATGGTAGGTGAGGATCAGGTCCGGCGCCGCCTCGCGCAGGGTCCCGGCAAAATCTGGGCCGTTCACGTCGTCGATGGACACCGCCGGGATGCCGAGGCGCCCGCACAGGGTCTTCAGCGGCGTCGCCTCCGGCACGTCGGCACTGCCGGCGGCCGACTGCACGAGCGGGGCCAGCGGGCGCAGCAGGTCCGGCAGGCCGAAATTCACCGCGAGGTAGGGCAGGATCCCGGTGCCCGAGCGGGCGAGGTGGCGGCGCAGCTGCCCCGTCAGCCCGCCCGTCGCGGGCCGCTCGGCGTTGGAGAGGCCGACGAGGACGATCTCGTCCGCCCGGTCGGCCACGAGCCGCCGCACGGTCCGGGCATTGGGCAAGGCTTCGAGGACGAGGAGGGCGATCCGCAAGGCGCTCACCGCTGGTTGAACTTGAAGGCGGAGAGGCTGAGCCGCCGCACCCATTCGGGCAGCAGCAGCACGCCGCGGGCGAGGGCGGCCAGCGCCCAGGGGAAGGCCACAACGTCCCGGTCCCGGGCGAGGCCGCGGGCGATGATCGCCGCCGCGCGGTCGGCGCTCATCTCCAGGGGGCGCCAGCCCTTCAGTTCGCCGCCCATGGGCGTGCGCACGTAGCCCGGCGTCACCACGCTGATCCGCACGCCGAGGGGATGGACCTTCTGCCGGAGGGCGAGGCCGTGGGCCACCAGCGCCGCCTTGGCGCCGCTATAGGCCGGCGCGTCGGCGAGCGGCGCGTAGGCGGCGAGGGAGGACATCAGCGCGATCTGCCCGCGCCCGCGCGCGAGCATCAGGTCGAGCACGGGCAGCAGCACGTTGAGGGAACCGGTGTAGTTGATGTCGGCGGTCTCGAAGGCGGTCTCCTGCGTCTCCACCCGGCCTTCCCGGCCGCCGCCGTTGACGGCGGCGTTGACCACCACGAGGTCCAGGGGCGCTCGGGCGTCGGCGTCGTGCAGCAGCGCGCGGATCGCCGCCCGGTCGCGGGTATCCGCCTGGATGCTCTCGACCTCCGCGCCCTTCGTCCGGCACGCCTGCGCGACCGCCTCCAGGCGTTCCGCGTTCCGGGCCAGCAGCAGCAGCCGGGTGCCTGGGGCGGCAGAGTGCCGGGCGAGGGCGGCGCCGATACCGCTCGACGCGCCGGTGATGAGGATCGTCGTCATCGTGTCTCCGCGGCGGGCCGCTCCCTCGTCGGCGCCGCGCTTGACGCTGTCCCGGCGATATGAAAGGGCCCGCCTTCGAGGTTTGCATCACCTCAGAGGTTTCACCGGCCTCGTAATGTGTTGCCGGGCCGCGACGCAAACCGGCGCGCCGCGAAAAGCTTTCGTTTTTTCGCACGCCGTCCCCCGGAGCCGCTTCCCGCGGCGGCCGGAAGCGCTCTAACAGCTTCGGAGATGGATGACACTCGGATGGACGGTGGCAAGCTCAAGCGCCTGTGGCCACGGACACTCTCGGAGATCGAGATGCCCGATGGACGCTCGGCGCGCCGGCTTGCGAGCGAGCCCGTGTCCAGGCGGGTCGGCCATGCCGACCGGTGGGACGAGGGTTTCCTGCGCCTGTCCGGAGCGCGCACCAAGCGCCCCCTGAGCTCGATCGTCGACGGCCTCGGCATCTACTACGACGCCACCGCCGCCAGCGAACTGGAGACGATGCTCCAGGAAGGCGGCTGGGAAAGCGGGGAGATCCTGGCGCGTGCCGACGCCGGCATCCGCCTGCTGCGCGACGCGCGACTCAGCCTCGACAACGACCCCCGGCGAGCCGATCTGGGCCAGATTCTCGGACGGGGCGGGCGCGCCCCGGGGCGGCGCCCCCTCGTCGTCATCGTCGACCAGGAGCCCAAGGATCCAACGATCGCCTTCGGCCTCGCCAGCGCCAAGGCCTTCACCGACATGCTCGCCGTCGCCGCCGCCGAACACCCGGAGGCCGAGCGCGTCGTCATCCTCGATCCGGCGGCGAAGGCGGGGGCGCGGGGCCATCTCGACGAGGCCGCGATCCGCGCCGCGGGCGCCCAGGCCGTGACCCGGCCGGTGGAGGCATGGTCGGCGGTCGAGGCGGCGGACCACGTCTTCGCCGTGACGAGTCATCTCGGCTTCGAGGCGGCGCTGGCCGGGCGCCCTGTCACCTGCTTCGGCGTGCCCTTCTACGCGGGCTGGGGCTTCACCGACGACCGCCTCACGCCCATCCGGCGGACCCGCACCCGCACGCCGGCGGACGTCTTCGCGGCGGTCTACCTCATCTGCTCGCGCTACTGCGAGCCCTACGGCAACGAGCCCTGCCGCTTCGAGGAGGCCGCGACCATCCTCCGGCTGATCGTGGAGGAGCAGCGGGCCAACGCCCTGAAGACCCTCTGCGTCGGGTTCTCGTCCTGGAAGCGGCGTTGGCTGACCCAGGCCCTCTCGGTCCCCGGCCTCGCCCCCGTGATCGCCAAGCCGCAGCACGCGCCGACGCCCGCCGAGATCGCCCGCTACGACCGCGTGGTCGCCTGGGCGAGCCGGGCGCCGGCCTCCCTCGCCGGGGCCTGCCGCGCGGCGGGCGTTCCGCTGTTGCGCATGGAGGACGGGTTCATCCGCTCCATCGGGCTGGGCGTCGCCCTGCGGCCGGGCGCTTCCCACGTCGTGGACGCCACGGGCATCTACTACGACGCCAGCGGGCCGAGCGACCTCGAGACGATGCTGGAGGCCGGGGGCTTCTCGGAGGACGTGCTGGAGCGGGCCCGGCGCCTGCGCAATGCCATCGTCGAGGCGGGCCTGAGCAAGTACAATGTCGGCGCTGCGCCGATGCCGCCGATGCCCCGTCCGGGCCGGGTGGTGCTGGTGGCGGGCCAAGTGGAGAACGACGCGTCCATCCGGCTCTGCGGCGCCACGGTGGCGGGGAACGAGGGGCTACTGCGCAAGGCCCGCGAACGCCATCCCGACGCGGTGATCGCCTTCAAGCCGCATCCCGACGTGGAGGCGGGCCTGAGGCCGGGCCGGGTGCCGCCCGAGGTCCTGTCGCGGCTGGCCGACGTGGTCCTGCGGGACGTCGCCGCCGCCGACGCGCTGGCCGCCGCCGACCATGTGGAGACGATCTCGTCGCTGATCGGGTTCGAGGCCCTGCTGCGGGGCAAGACCGTGACGACCCATGGGCTGCCCTTCTACGCGGGCTGGGGCCTCACCGAGAGCCCGTCCTGCCCGCGCCGCACCCGCCGCGTGAGCCTCGACGAGTTGGCCGCCGCCGCGCTCATCGTCTACCCGCACTATGTCGATCCGCGCTCCGGCTTGCCCTGCCCGCCGGAGGTGATCACGCTCCGCCTGTCCGAGGGCGACGCCTCCCTGGCGCGGCGCGAGCCGACGGCCGAGGCGGCCCTGAAGCAGATCTGGTCGCTCGCCTCCCGCTACCTGTTCCAGCGCAAGTAGGGGGATCTCAAAGGACAAGTCCTTTGGTGGGGTCCAGGGGCAAAGCCCCTGGGTCTTCGCGGAGCGCTGCCTCGCACCCGCCAGAGGGCTCACCCTCCGGACACCCCGATTCAGACGTTCTGGAAGCCCAGGCCGTGCTCCGGCATCTCGGCCGGGAGCGGCGTGCCCCGGCGGGCGGCGCGGGAGCGCATCTCCAGCCACGCGCCCTCGGTGAGATCGAGGCGGGAGGCGGTGGCCTGCACGGCCGCCGCGAGGCCCTCCTTGGCGTAGTAGACACCGCGGATCTGGATGTGGGCGACGATGGCCCGCACGAAGGCGTGCCACAGCTCCTGCCGGGGCGGCTTCGCCTCGGTCCAGAACCGGTCGAGCTTGCCCTGGAAGGTCAGGCCCTCGATGTCGTAGACCGCCGTCCCGAGGGTGATGGTGGGCACCGCCACGCGCATCGACCACAAGCCCACGGTGCTGTTGACGGTGATGCAGCCCTTCGAGGCTTCGAGCATCACGGCGAGGTTGCCGCCGTCCACGAACTCGACCCGGCCCGACACGCCGTGCTTGGCCGCCGAGCGGCGGACGATGCGCGCCCAATTGCGCATGCCCGGATCCAGGGGATGGGCCTTGATCAGCAGGCGCGACTCCGCCGGCGCGTACTTGGCGAAGGAGGCGACCACGGTGTGGATCGGCGCCTTGAAGTCGAAGAACGGCGAATAGGCCCTGAGCTGGAAGTCGTTCTCCATCTGCAGGGGCAGGACGTAGTAATGCGCGCCCTCGGCCTTCAGCTCGGCGACGCGGCGATCCACGCCCGGCGTCGTGAACTTCGCCTTCAGGATGTGCAGGCCGGTGCCGAGATAGACGAGCGCCGTGTGGTAGAGCTGGTGCGACCGGTAGAACGGGTACAGGAACCACAGCCAGTTGCTGATCAGGTGGTAGGCGACGTCCCAGACGACCTGCTGCTTGAAGCTGTCGGTGTATTTCGGGGTCAGGTCCGGCTCGGGCAGGTCGGCGGCCAGCGCCATCACCGCCTCGGGGTCGCGGGGGAAGCAGCTGTCGCCCGACATGCCGTCCCGCTCCAGGGTGATCCAGTCCGGCCGGAGATACCCGAAATCGGTCACGGTCACGTTCAGGCCGCGGGCCTTGGCCGCCGCGATCGCCACCTTGTGGTAGAAGCGCTGCTCGCCGAGCAGCATCAGGTCCGTCACGCCCTCGCGGTCGATCAGGTCGGTGATGAAGGCGGGCCAATCCTGCTGGCGGCCACGGAAGTTCACCGCGCCGGGCCGGCGCCAGAACAGCCAGTCGCCGAAGCACAGGTTCACCCGCAGGCAGCGGTGGCCCCGCGCCTCCAGGGCGTCGGCGGTCTGGGCGAAGTAGGGCGTGATGGGCCCCTGCAGGAACAGGAAGACCTGCCGGCCGGGTTGCCGGTGGGCGGGCTTGCCCGCCTTGGCCGGGGCCGCGTGGTCTACGATGCCCGTGGATTTGGTGCTGGGTCCGGTCGAAAATCCGGTCATGGGTCCGCCGGTGAGCCTCGTCCCCCGCCTGCCGCCGATGGCATCACGGGCGAACTCGGAGGCTACAGGGCCGTCGGGCGGGATCAAGGACATTCAAGCAACACTTTCCGATCGCGCAGGCCGGAATGCGGCCGACGTACCGGCGGGCCGGTGCTCGCCGCGTTTCATGCCAGGCTTTCTGGCTCCGCAAACGCGGCAGCATCATGTCGCAGGATCGGCCGAACCGGGACGGCGGGGTCGCGCGGATCAAATCCTCGAACCGCCCTCATTTCACCGTTAAGCTGATGGCAGTTATCGAGACTGTTTATGGGGGTCCCGGGTCCCCGGCCGGACTTGGTACATCGGAACACGTGATGATGCGTTTGGGCTCCTTCGCCGCCTCCGCGGCCTGCATCGCCGCTGCGGCGCTGTCGGGCTGCACGGCTCTGCCTGCGGCGGGACCGACGGCCTCGGCGATCGAGGCGGGCTCGACCGTGCCGCAGGCCGACGGGGCGCTGCTGGCCCGCTACGAGATCATCGACGTCACCCCGGCGATCGTGGAAGCCCTGCGCGGCCGCCCGCTG
>NZ_BPQE01000003.1 GCF_022179085.1 Methylobacterium aerolatum | reverse complement strand
TCGGCTTGGCGTCGCCCCGGAGGGACATGCCCGGCGCCGGAGGCAAACTCGCCAGCCCCTGCGCCTCGGCCCCCGCGACGAGGGAGGCGAGCGCGAGCGCTGCGAGCGTCAATCCCTTCAGGCCCTTGAGAAATCCGGCACCCATGGCGCGCAGTCCCGTGTCTTGTGCGAACCCAGGATTGCGCCGATCCACCTGTCCCGGCCTGAAGCGGATACGAACAATTTTATCGACCTGCGCTTCGATGAACGAAGCTCTGCCGCAGGGTCGCCAGGGGCCTCGCCCGGTTCGATCAATTCGCCGGATCGCGGTAACCCGACATTGACCCTCACGCCGCCGCGCGGGCGCTCCCGGCCCTGGCCTGGATCTCGATGAAGACACGCTTCACGTCGGAATGGCGGGCCTTCAGCGCCTTGTCGAGGCGGGTGACGGTGTCCTCTACGGCCCCGGCGGTGAGGTCGTCGGCCATGTCGAGGCTGAGGTTCACGAGGATGTCCGAGGGCCCGAGATGCTGGGTGAGCACCTCGTTGAGGTGGATCACCCCCGGCTCGTCCCGCACGATCTCCTCGATCGCCGCCACCACGGCGGGATCGGCGGCCTCGCCGATCAGCAGGCCATGCGTCTCGACCATGAGGAAGATCGCCATGCCGACGAGGACGAGGCCGATGCCGATGGAGGCGGCCCCGTCGAGGGAGGGCATCTCGAAATAGTGCGCGCCGAGGACGCCCGCGAGGGCGATCAGCAGGCCCGCCAGCGCCGCGGTGTCCTCCGCCAGGATGGTGAACAGGCTCGGATCCTTGCTGCGCCGGATGGCGTGCATCGCCGAATGGCGGCCCTTCTCGGCCCAGAACTGCTTCACCGCCACGGTCCAGGAATAGCCCTCCGCCGCGATGGAGAAGCCGAGGATCGCGAGGTTCACGTACAGGCCCGGCACGGTGTAGCCGAACAGGTGCGCGTCCTTGTCGGGCTCCGGATGCAACAGGCGCTCGACGCCCTCGTAGATGGCGAACAGGCCGCCGCCGAGGAAGATCATGAGCGCAACGACGAAGGCGTAGAAATACACCTCCCGGCCGTAGCCGAACGGGTGCCGCGCGTCGGCGGGCTTCTCCGCCCGCTTCAGGCCGACGAGGAGGAGAACCTGATTGAGGGTGTCCACCACCGAGTGGACGCCCTCCGCGAGCATGGCCGTCGAGCCGGTGAGGAAGCCGCCGACGAATTTCGCCGCCGCGATGGCGAGGTTGGCCCCGGCCGCCGCGTAGATCGCCCCCGTGCTCTCGTGCGCCACCGGTCCCGCTCCTGCCGCGCCCGACCGGCGCGGGGAGAGAAGAAGCGTGACCTCGGGACGGTTCCCTCACGGTGGACGCGACCGCCGGGTCCGTGCATCGTGCCCGCCCGGATGGGGGAGGCAACATGGCGGAACCAGCCTACGACCCGAACAACGTGTTCGGTAAGATCCTGCGGGGCGAGATGCCCGCTCACAAGGTCTACGAGGACGCGCACACCCTGGCATTCATGGACGTGATGCCCCAGGGCGACGGCCACACCCTGGTGATCCCCAAGGCGCCGTCACGCGGGCTGCTGGATGCCGAGCCGGAGACGCTGGCGGCCGTGATGCGCAGCGCACAGATCGTCGGCCGGGCGGTGAAAGCCGCCTTCGAGGCGGACGGGCTGACGGTGTTCCAGTTCAACGAGGCGGCGGGCGGGCAGACGGTGTTCCACCTGCATGTCCACCTGATCCCCCGGCACGAGGGCGTCCCGCTCAAGCGCCACGAGGGCGGCATGGCCGACCCGGAACTCTTGGCCGGGCACGCCGCACGGATCCGCGCGGCGCTCGGCTGACGCCGTTTCGGCTCAAACTTGGATCGTTGCGCCCACCCGGACAGGCAAGCGGGGTCGAAGCCGTCCACGGCGCCGACGCATCGCGGGCGTCTGGCCGAAGAGTCGCCCCTTTTCCCCACCGCGACCTCGTCCTGAGTCGCTGGAGCGCAGCGGAGGCCCCCAGAAGGCGCGGCGCCCGCTGGAGCCCCCGTCCGAGGCGGCTTTGCCGCACCTCGGGATGGGAGCGAGGGGTGGGGGCAAGCGGCTTTCCGGGCCCGGCCCTTCGACGTCCTGCTGCCTTGGATGGCTCCGCTCGCACGGACTGGGGAGCCGGAGCGATCAGAGAACGGGCGCCGAGGCCCCCGTGCCATGCAACTCCGCGATGTGGCGGCGCAGGGCGGCGTTTTCCGCCTCCAGCTCGCCGACCCGGCGCAGGAGGACCGCCATCGTCGCGTCGCCGGAGAACTCGCGCACGGGCGCCTCCGCCTGATCGAAGGTCACACCGACCCCGTCCTCCCGGCGCCAGCGCAGGGTGGCCCGGTGGGTCTTTTCCTTTTGCGGGATGTAGAGGTCGAACTTCTCGGGCAGCGCCGCGGTCTCGCTGAGCATGAGCCGCGCGCCCTCCGCCGACATGTCGCGGACCAGGCAATCGATGCTCGACTGGCCGTTGTTGAAGACGATGCGCCCCTTCAGGAACACCCGGAGGCGGGGCTGTCTCCTCATTTCTGCGGACATGCGAGTAGGTTCCGGCGACGCGACGGCCGTCAGTGTGCCCGCGACCGGTTAAGGAACACTCCCCACGATCCGCGAGATGCAACCATCAGGCGAGGTAGCGCCGATCGACCGTCTGGAAGAGATAGAAGCCGTTGAAGCGCACGGCCGTGTCGGCGGCGCGGTCGTCGAAATCGAGGGGGGTGGGGCAGCCGCCCGCCAGCTTGCCGCCGAAGGTCCAGCGGCCGGAGGCGATGAACGGCGGGACGGCGCTCGATTCGGGGACCGCGCAGCACATCCCCTCGACGCTGGTGAGCCGGAAGAGGTTGTAGTTCCGCATCGGAAAACCCTCCACGAGCGCCACGATCTCGATCCCCCGTACATTGCGAAGAATCAGCTTGACCGTTGTCATAATGGCACAATGGGTCGGGTTTGTGACCGTCACGTTTCAGGGACGTTGCGGGCGAGTTCGTCGAGCCAGATCCGGGCCGTGCCGTCCGAGGGCGCGCGCCAGTCGCCCCGGGGCGAGAGCGCCCCGCCGGCGGCCACCTTCGGCCCGTTGGGGATGGCCGACCGCTTGAACTGGCTGAAGGCGAAGAACCGCTTGAGGAACACCTCCAGCCAGCGGCGGATCTCCGGCAGGGCGTAGGCCACGCGCTTTTCCTCCGGGAAGTCGGCGGGCCAGTCGCCCCGGGCCGCGTCCCCCCAGGCGTGGAGGGCGAGGAAGGCGATCTTCGACGGCCGGAATCCGTACCGGAGCGTATAGAACAGGGTGAAATCCTGCAGGGCGTAGGGGCCGATGGCGGCCTCGGTGCTCTGGGGCGCCTCGTCGGCTCCGGCGGGCACCAGCTCCGGCGAGATCTCCGTGTCGAGGACCGCCCGCAGGACCCGTCCCTCCTCGACGCTGAACGCGTCCGTGGAGATCACCCAGCGAATCAGGTGCTGGATCAGCGTCTTGGGCACGCCCGCGTTGACGGCGTAGTGGCTCATCTGGTCGCCGACGCCGTAGGTGCACCAGCCGAGCGCCAGCTCCGAGAGGTCGCCCGTGCCGATCACGAGGCCGCCCGCGTGGTTGGCCAGGCGGAACAGGTAATCGGTGCGCAGGCCCGCCTGCACGTTCTCGAAGGTGACGTCGTAGACCTTCGCCCCCGCCGCGTAGGGGTGGCCCATGTCGGCGAGCATCCGCTCGGCGGCGGGGCGGATGTCGATCTCGGCCGCCGTGGTGCCGAGCGCCTTCATCAGGGCGTGGGCGTTGGCCTTGGTGCCCGCCGAGGTGGCGAAGCCCGGCAGGGTGTAGGCAAGGATGTCGGCGCGGGGCAGGCCGAGCAGGTCGAAGGCCTTGGCGCAGACGATGAGGGCGTGGGTCGAATCGAGGCCGCCCGAAATGCCGATGACGACGCGCTTCGTCCCTGTCGCCTCCAGCCTTTGGGCGAGGCCCGCCACCTGGATGTTGTAGGCCTCGTAGCAATCCTGGGCGAGGCGGGCGGGCTCGCTCGGCACGAAGGGAAACCGCTCGATCCGGCGATGCAGGCCGAGGTCGTCGGCGGGCGGATCCACCCGGAAGGACACCCGGCGCCAGGGTCGGGCCCCGGAGGCCGAGGCGTCGTCGTCGAAGCTGCCGGCCTGGAGCCGCTCCTGGGCGATCCGGTCGAGGTCGATGTCGGCGAGGGTCGCCACCGGTCGCCACGCGAAGCGCTCGCCCTCCGCGAGGCGGACGCCGCACTCGTCGATGCTGGTCTGCCCGTCCCAGGCGAGGTCGGTGGTGGATTCGCCGTGGCCCGCGGCGGCGTAGAGGTAGGCGCAGGCCCCGCGCATCGAGGCGGCGCGCGAGAGCAGTTCGCGGGAATCGGCCCGGCCGATGGTGATGGGGCTGCCGGAGGGGTTGGCCAGCACCGTGGCACCGGCGAGCGCCGCGTCCATTCCCGGCGTCTGGGGCACCCAAAGGTCCTCGCAGATCTCGATGCCGACGACGAGACCCGGCACGTCCTCCGCCGCGAAGAGCAGGTCCGTCCCGAAGGGCACCGCCTCTCCCGCCACGGTGACGGTCTGGCCGACGAGGCCCGCGCCGGACGCGAAATGCCGTTTTTCGTAGAACTCCCGGTAGTTCGGCAGGAAGGTCTTGGGCACCACGCCCAGCAGCCGCCCGCCCTGGATCGCCAGGGCGCAGTTGTAGAGGCGGTGGCGCCAGCGCAGGGGCGCGCCGACGATCAGCAGGGGCCGGAGCGCCGCCGAGCGGGCGACGAGATCCGCCGCCGCCGCCTCCACGGCGTCGAGGAGGGTCTGCTGCAGCAGCAGATCCTCGATGGCGTAGGCCGAGAGGGCGAGTTCCGGAAAGACCGCCACCGCCGCCCCGGCCCCGTGACAGGTCGCCGACAGGGCGAGGATCTCCTCGGCGTTGCGCGCCGGATCGCCGGGATGGCTCCGCCCCGTGCAGGCCGCGACGCGGGCGAAGCCGTGACGGTAGAGCGACCGGAAACCGGTGCGGGGATCGGGGGGCTTCGACACGGCGACCGTCCGGGTTCGAGGGGGTCGTCCGACCCATAGCACCAACGGGCGCCGGGATCCCCTGTGCGCCCGGGCGTCCTGGCGAACGGGATTGAGTGTGAACGGGATTCTATTCCCTCGCCTCATCCTCGGGACTTGGCCGCGAGGGGACGCGCCGAGCCCACCGAGATCGCCCCCGCGAAAGCCCACGTTAACGCTAAGGCTTCTAACTCTGGCGAGCCGCCGGAGCCCGGTGGTCCCTGTGTTTAGCGTCTCATCGGAAACCCATGCGCGCTTCGGGCAGACACCCGCATTCCCACCGTGATCCCGCCCGCCCGGTTCGCGGCGGCGATCGTTCCGGCCTGTCGCTCGGAGCGCTGGCGCATCGGCTGATGGCCCTGCGCGCGACCCTCGCCCGGCGCCTCGCCGGGACCGCCGCCGGCCCCTCGCGCGTCGGCTACGGCGCGCCCGGCCGCCGCGCTGAGCCCAGCTGGCTGACCTCCCCCGCCGCGATGGTCGGCCGCGAGGACCCGGCGCGCGCCCCGCGCCCCGGCTTCGGCGCCGAGCCGGGCTGGCCCTCCGAAACCTCCCCCGCCGCCCAGGCCTGGCCGGATCACGTCTTCGACGACCGCGCCCGCTTCGACGCCTCCGCCGCGCGGCAGGAGAGCCGCATCGACCGTCAGGCATCGAGCCCCGGCGTACTCGTGCGCCAGCCCCGGCGCCCCGCCTCGATCACGCCGGACGAGCCCGCCGCCGCGGTCCAGCCCCCCCTGCCGCAGGCGCCCTCGGTGCGCTTCACCCGCACGCCGGACTCGGTGCTGCAGGAGCGCCGCCAGCGCGCCCTGGAGGCCGAGCGCGTCGCCCTGGAGCGCGCCCGCGCCGAGGCCCAGGCCGCTGCCGAGGCCCAGATTGCCGCCGCTGCCGCTGCCGCCGAGGCGATGGAGGCCGAGCGCCGGGCTTGCGAGGAGGCCGAGCGGCGCCATGCGCAGGAGGATCTCCAGGCCGACGAGTCCGCCGCCCTGGCCGAGGCCACCGGCACCGCCGGCGTGCCGCGCTGGCAGCAGCCCTTCGTCGCGCCGCCCGGCGTGCGCTTCTTCCGCACGCCCGACCGCCGCCCGGTTCCGCTCGCCCCCGCGCCGGACGGGGCCGAGGAGCCCCTCGCCACCGCCGAGCCCGCCACCGTCGCGGCCGCGCCGCGCCCCGAGCCGCAGGATTGGTCCGACCTGTCCGACTGGTCCACGGCCCAGCCGTGGTTCGGCGGCGAGGAATGGTCCCCCGTCGATCTGTGGCCGAGCCTGGAGACCGCCGGCCCCGCCGCACCCGAGGCGCCGCGCCCCGCCGCGCCTCGCCCGGCCTACGGGCTGGAGCGCCTCGTGCGGTTCGATGCCGTGCCGCACCCGGCGAACGCGCAGGACAACGGCGCCCTCCCCTCCCCCGAGAACGGCCAGTCCTCGCCGTCGCCGGTCTTCGGACCGACCCCGCAAGCCAACCCGGCGAGCGGGGCCGAGACCGGCCTTCGCCGAGCGTCCATCCCCTGCGCCATGGCAGCACGAGCGGCGATCCGCGCGGCCTCGCTTCCCGCCGCCCCGGCTGCGATCGCGCCTGTCGCGGCCATCGCTCCCGCCACCGTCGTGCCGGCGCCCGCCGCCGCGCTTACCGAGCGCGCCTCCGAGGAGCGGGTGGTGATCCCCCTCGCCCCTCGCCCGGTGCTGCTGCGTGGTCGGGCCGCCCCGGTCTCCGAGACGCCCGTCGCCGAGGTTCCGCCGGCGGAGATGCCGGCCATGGAGCCCCCGGCCGCCGAGGCGCCGCCGCCGGCCCCCTTCGCGCCGCTGACCTTCGCACCCGCCACCCCGGCGGAGGAGGAGGTGCCCGCGCCGGCGATGGCCCCGGTCAACCTGCCCCTGGTGGCCCAGCGTCCACGCATGATCGCGGCGCCCCGGCACCTGGAGATCGCGTCCTTCGACAACGCCGACTACGAGTTGCCCGCCCTCGACCTCCTGGCGCTGCCCGCGCCGGGCGCCACCGAGGAAGTCGATGCCGACGTGCTGGAGCAGAATGCTCTCAACTTGCAGCAGACGGTGCAGGATTTCGGCGTGCGCGGCGACATCCTGGCCGTGCGGCCGGGCCCGGTCGTCACGCTCTACGAGCTGGAGCCCGCGCCGGGCACCAAGTCGAGCCGCGTCATCGCCCTGTCGGACGACATCGCCCGCTCCATGTCGGCCGTCTCGGCCCGCGTCGCGGTGGTCCCCGGCCGCAACGTCATCGGCATCGAACTGCCGAACGAGGAGCGCGAGACGGTCTACCTGCGCGAGCTCCTGGCCTCGGAGGACTTCGTCCACAGTAAGCACAAGCTGGCGCTGTGCCTCGGCAAGAACATCGGCGGCGAGCCGATCATCGCCGACCTCGCCCGGATGCCGCACCTGCTGGTGGCCGGCACCACCGGATCGGGCAAGTCGGTGGCCATCAACACGATGATCCTCAGCTTGCTCTACCGGCTGAAGCCGGAGGAGTGCCGCCTGATCATGGTCGATCCGAAGATGCTGGAACTGTCGGTCTACGACGGCATCCCGCACCTCCTCTCCCCCGTCGTCATCGACCCGAAGAAGGCGGTGATCGCCCTCAAGTGGGCCGTGCGCGAGATGGAGGAGCGCTACAAGAAGATGTCGAAGATCGCCGTGCGCAACATCGACGGCTACAACGCGCGGATGAAGGAGGCCCGGGAGAAGGGCGAGGTCATCACCCGCACGGTGCAGGCCGGCGTGAACCGCGAGACCGGCGAGGTGATCTACGAGCAGGAGGAGATGGACCTCTCGGCCCTGCCCTACATCGTGATCGTGGTCGACGAGATGGCCGACCTGATGATGGTGGCGGGCAAGGACATCGAGGGCGCCATCCAGCGCCTCGCGCAGATGGCGCGGGCGGCGGGCATCCACCTGATCATGGCGACGCAGCGCCCGTCGGTGGACGTGATCACCGGCACGATCAAGGCGAACTTCCCGACCCGGATCAGCTTCCAGGTGACGAGCAAGATCGACAGCCGCACGATCCTCGGCGAGATGGGCGCGGAGCAACTGCTCGGCCAGGGCGACATGCTGTTCATGGCCGGCGGCGGGCGCACCACGCGCGTCCACGGCCCGTTCTGCTCCGACAGCGAGGTCGAGAGCGTGGTCGCCCACCTCAAGCGCCAGGGCCGCCCGAGCTACCTCGACGCCGTCACCGCCGACGACACGCCGGAGGAGGCGCCGAAGGAGACCGGCCGTCGCGGCAAGGCGGCGGAGAAAGCCGAGGCGCGCGCCGAGGAGCCGGAGGAGGACGCCCCCGTCTTCGACATCGGCGCCTTCGCGGCGGCGACGGGGGGCGAGTCGGACGACCTGTACAAGCAGGCGATCGAGGTGGTGCTGCGGGACCAGAAGGCCTCCACCAGCTACATCCAGCGCCGCCTCCAGATCGGCTACAACCGCGCCGCCTCGATCATGGAGCGCATGGAGATCGAGGGGATCGTCGGCCCGGCCAACCACGCCGGCAAGCGCGAGATCCTCGTGAACGGCGGCTCCCACGGCGCGGGGGTGATGTACGACGACGACTGAGGGGGCTCGCCCCCTCTCCCCGACGTGAGGCGCCATCGCGACTCACGAGGGCGTGTCGCGCCCAGCCCGTCGTTGCGAGCGACAGCGAAGCAATCCAGGGATCCTCCACGATCCCAGACCGTTGCGCTGCCCTGGATTGCTTCGCTCCGCTCGCAATGACGGTGAGGATGCGGGGAGGGCCATGCCCCTCCCGCGTCGCATCTTCGCCACAGGGCGGGTCTTTAACCGGGCTCCCGTCCCCCATTCCGCCCGAGCCGCGCACCGCACGCGGTGCGAAGGAGTTCCACGGATGATCGGCCGCCGCACCCGCACTGCCGGCACCCTGCTCGCCGCGAGCCTTTTCCTCGCGCCCCATCCGGCGCAGGCGCAGGTGCAGTCTTTCCTCGACGGGCTGTTCGGCCGGAAGGCGGAGCCGGCCCCCGAGCCGGAGCCCGCCGCCACGCCGGCCAAGAAGCCCGCGCCGAAGCCGGCGAAGGCCGCCGAGAAGCCCGTTCCGGCCAAGGCCGGCGAGAAGAGCGCCGACCGGGCCGGTGCGAAGGCTGCGGACAAGCCCTTGGACAAGGCCGCCCGCTCCGCCGAGCCGAAGGTCGCCGCCGTCGCCACGCCGGCGCCGATCACCGCCGACGCCAACGATCCGGCCACCGTGCTGGCCCAGGCCAACGCCTACTTCAACGGCATCACGACGCTGACGGGCGGCTTCACGCAGATCGGCCCCGATGGGCGGCGCATCGGCGGCAAGCTGACGCTCGCCAAGCCCGGCCGCCTGCGCTTCGACTACGACGCGCCCTCCCCCCTGGAGGTGGTGGCCGACGGCACCTCCGTGGCGGTGCGCGACCGCAAGTTGAACACGCAGGACCTCTACTTCATCGCCCAGACGCCGCTGAAATTCCTGTTGCGCGAGAAGATCGACCTCGCCCGCGACCTCTCCGTGACGGACATCTCGAACGATCCGGCGGGCGTGCGCATCAGCCTGGAGGACCGGGCGACCTTCGGCGGCACCTCGCGGATCCAACTGCTGTTCGATGCCGAGATGAAGACTCTGGCCCAGTGGCGGATCACCGACCCGCAGGGCTACGTCACCACCGTGCAGCTCGCCAACCTGCAGAAGGGCAAGCCCGTGGAAGCGGGGCTGTTCTTCATCAATTACGGCCGCGCCGAGGACAAGGCGGCGCAGCAGGCGCTCCAGCAGTCGCAGCGCCAGTAATCCAGGTTCCCAAAGGACGGGGTCCTTTGGTGGGGTCCAGGGACGAAGCCCCTGGATCTTCGCAGGGCGTGAGCCCCGCACCCGCCGAAGGACGGGGGTCCTTCGGAATCCTCTTTTCGGGACCGACGACCTTTGCGGCTGACCGTCACCACGTGGAACATCAACTCGGTGCGCCTGCGCATCGACCTCGTCCTGCGCTTCCTCGCCGAGCACAAGCCGGATGTCCTCTGCCTGCAGGAGACCAAGTGCCCGGACGACGCCTTCCCCCTGAAGGCGCTGCGGGGCTCCGGCTACGAGAACGTCGTCTTCGCCGGGCAGAAGGGCTACAACGGCGTCGCGATCCTCTCGCGGTTCCCGCTGCACACCCGCGACGTGATGGGCTTCTGCGGCCGGGCGGACGCGCGCCACATCTCGGCGGTGCTGGGGCCGGAGGCGGGGCAGGCCGCGGGCCTCGCGCTGCACAACTTCTACATCCCGGCCGGCGGCGACGTGCCCGACCGGACCCTCAACGACAAGTTCGCCCACAAGCTCGATTTCCTGCAGGAGCTGCGCGCCTGGGGTGGGCGACGCCCCTCCGGTCCGGCGATCCTCGTCGGCGACCTGAACGTCGCGCCGCTGGAACACGACGTCTGGTCGCACAAGCAGCTCCTCGACGTGGTGAGCCACACCCCCATCGAGACGCAGGCGCTGGAAACCCTGCGCGGCGAGGCCGGCTGGATCGACGCCGCCCGCCGCCTCATGCCGGAGCCCGAGAAGATCTATACGTGGTGGAGCTATCGCTCCCCCGACTGGAACGCCGCCGACAAGGGCCGCCGCCTCGACCATGCCTGGGTCTCGCCGGACCTCGCGGACACGGTGCGCGCCGTCACCGTGCTGCGCGAGGCGCGGGGCTGGGAGCGCCCCTCCGACCACGTTCCGGTGACGCTCGCGCTGGAGCTGTAGCGCTCCCGGATCACTTCGCCGCACCGGCCCTGGCGATGAGGGTGTCCCAAAGCGGAACTCCGCCTGATCTCGCGCGCTTCCCGCTCACACCGCCGTGATGCGAGGTCGTCCCATGCGCAAGCTCCTGATCGCCTTCATTCTCCCCAAGGTCGTCGCCGCCCTCCGCCGCCGCTACAGCGGCCGGCCGACCGCCCGCCACCGCTCGTTCTGAACCGTCCCGTGTCGCCGGGGCGCAGCGGCGCTGGCTCCGGCGACCCTCCCTTCCGCGGGGTGCGACCCGGAGAACACCCATGACCGACGATCCCCGCCACGCCGGCCCGCGGCCGCCCTATCCCGGCGACCAGCAGCAGCCCCGGCCGGGCCTTTCTTCGAAGATGACGCCCGCCCCCGACCACGGGGAGGAGAGCTACGTCGGCAAGGGTCTCCTCACGGGCCAGGCCGCGCTGATCACCGGCGGCGATTCCGGCATCGGCCGGGCCGTGGCCATCGCCTATGCGCGGGAGGGTGCCGACGTGGCGATCTCCTACCTCGACGTCGAGCAATCCGACGCCGAGGAGACGAAATCATGGGTTGAGAAGGCCGGCCGCCGCTGCCTGCTGCTGCCGGGGGACATCCGGGACGAAGCGCATTGCCGCCACCTCGTCGCCCGCACGGTCGAGGCGTTCGGCCGCCTCGACATCCTCGTGAACAACGCCGCCGCGCAGGTGGTGAACGACGGGATCGACGACCTCACCGCCCATGACATCGAGGGCTCGTTCCGGGCCAACGTCTTCGCGATGTACTACCTCGCCCAGGCGGCGGTGCCACACATGAAGCCGGGCGCGGCGATCGTGAATTCCACCAGCGAGCAGGCCAAGATCGCCGACCCGACCATGCTGATCTACGCGGCCACCAAGGGCGCCATCGCGAGCCTCACCATCGGCCTGTCGAACCTCCTCGCGCCGAAGGGCATCCGCGTGAACTGCGTCGCGCCCGGCCCGGTCTGGACCCCGATCCAGCCGATCGTGAAGAGCCCGGAGCAGTTGGAGAAACTCGGCACCGACACGCCGCTGGGCCGGGCCGGACAGCCGGCCGAACTCGCCCCCGCCTATGTGCTCCTCGCCTCGCGCGAGGGCAGCTACATGTCCGGCGCCCTGGTCCCCGTCACGGGCGGCGTGCCGATGCTGTGAGGTGCGGTGCGTGAAAGGGCGACACTCGCCTTGAAATGCGCTCGCACCCGCGATACACCCCCCGCCAGTGCCGCCGTAGCTCAGTTGGTTAGAGCACCAGATTGTGGATCTGGGGGTCCCCCGTTCGAGCCGGGGCGGTGGTACCATCCTTCTCTCAGGCGTCCCGCCCCGTCCGGCCCGAGGCCCTCGCGGACGGCCCGCGCGGGCGCCAACTGGCCGAGACAAGACGGGTCCGTTCCCACCATGAGCATCCCCGTCCGGCCCGTGCGCACCCTGTTCGACGAGGACGCCATCGCCCGGCGCAATGCCGAGCTGGCGGAGCAAATCGTGGCGGCCAAGCCCCGCGACCTGCTGGTCGTGGCGGTGCTCAAGGGCAGCTTCATGTTCGCCGCCGACCTGCTGCGCGCCCTGCACCGGGTCGGGCTGTCGCCGCAGGTGGAATTCGTGCACCTGTCGAGCTACCGCACCGGCACGGTCTCCACCGGACAGGTCGAGATCCTGCGCGACGTGCAGAGCGAGGTGCGCGGGCGCGACGTCCTCCTCGTGGACGACATCCTGGAATCGGGGCGGACGGTGGTGTTCGCCAAGGACCTCCTGATGGCCCGGGGCGCCAACCGCGTCCTGACGGCGGTGCTGCTGGAGAAGCCCGGCAAGCGCGCGGTGTCCATCGACGCGGAATTCGTCGGCTTCACCTGCCCGGACGTGTTCGTCGTGGGCTACGGGATGGATGCCGCCCACGCCTACCGCCAGCTGCCCTTCGTCGGCGTGGTGGATTTCGGCGACGGCGAGCCGGATCTGTTCGGCGGCACGTGACTGCGCAGACGATTGCGGAGCCGGACGTTTTTTTCTTCCGCAGTGCAGCTTTTGCGGCCGCTCAGTCTTGACTTGCGGCCCGTTCCATCGCCGTTCTAGCGGCGAAGACGGCTCAGGCCCTTGGCGCAACAGGAAGTTTTCAGGACATCATGGCCCGCATCCTGCTGGTGGATGACGAAGAGACGGTGCGTGGCTTCCTCAAGCGGGCGCTGGAGATCGACGGCCACGCCGTCGTGACCGCCACCGATGGCAGCGACGGGCTCGACCGGCTCAACGAGGCGGGCGGCGCCTTCGATCTGATGCTCACCGATATCCGCATGCCGCTGATGGACGGCATCGCCCTGTCGCTCGCCGCCAAGCGCGACTTCCCGGATCTCACCATCCTGCTGATGACCGGCTTCGCCGACCAGCGCGAGCGCGCCCGGGGCCTGGACGCCATCGTCACCGATGTGCTGACCAAGCCCTTTTCCCTGGCCGACCTGCGCTCGATGGTGAAGCGGGCCCTCGCGGCCTGATCCCGTCAGACTTTCTTAATCAACAACCTTAGCGTCACCTTCACGCGGCGATGCGACCGTGAGGACCTATCGCGCGGGCGATGGCGCCCTGCCGGGCCGAGCCCTCCCCGTGTCGCGACGGGGGCGACGGGATGGCCGATCGGGAGTGGGAGTGGGAGGACGACGAGCGGCCTCGCCGCCGCCGCCGCAAGGGCCCCCTCCGTCGCCTGTGGTCCCTGACGAAGCTCGCCCTGTTCCTGATGCCGCTGGGGCTCTTCCTCTACGGCAGCGTCTTCGCCGATTGCCGGAACCGCCCGTCCTTCGGGGATTGGAGCGCGATGCTCGGCGCGACGGCCTGCGCGCGCAGCGAGATGATGGGCAACGCTTTCTCGATGCAAGAGAATTTCGCGATGCTCAAGCGCCTGATCGACTGACGCGAACCCAGCCCGCCCGCCTCCGGACCACACCATGCAGCCCTCGACCGCGCCCGCGACTCCGACAGAGGACCCCGAGGAGGTCCGCTTCCGCACCCGCATGGAGCAGATCGGCGGTCCCAAGCGGCGGCGGCGGCGAAGCGGGGACGAGGAGGACGACCAGAAGGATCGCGGCTTCCGGCTCGGCTGGTTCGGCTGGCTGCTGGTGGACGCCTTCATCATCCTTGCGACGGTGGGTACGGTCCTGACATGGCCGCCCATCGAAAACTGCCGGGCCCAGGAAAAGTCCGTCGGGTTCTACGCGGGCGAGACGGTGGGCCAGTGCATCCGCCGCGGCATCGGCCAGCGGATCGTCAACGCCGACCAGCGCATCAAGATGATGCTGCGCGGCTCGGGCCATTAGCTGGCTGCGGCACGCCCGGCGGCTTCGCGGGCGGAGCGGAGCGATGACGGCCAGGCGATGGGATCCGCGCCGGGCCCTGCCCTACGCCTCGAAGGACAGGGAGGCGCGCGTGCCCCGCGCCGCCGGCGCGTAGACCAGGGCGGTGCGCAGGTTCGTCGCCATCGCCTTGACGATCCGGGAGCCGAGGCCGGTGCCCCGGGGCTTGCCCTCGCCGGTCCAGCCGATGCCGTCGTCCTCCACGGCGAGTTCGAGCCGCCCCTCCGCCCGGCGCAGGGCCACGCGGATCTCGCCGGGCTCCTCCGGCGGGTAGGCATACTTGTAAGCGTTGGTGACGAGTTCGGTGACGACGACGCCGACGGAGACCGCCTTGTCGGTGGCGAGTTGCACCGGCTCGGCGCTGAGGCGGATGGCGTGGTCGCGGCCCGCCGCCTTCATCGCCGCCTGCAACTCCTCCACGAGGCTCTGCAGGTACGCGTCGAGTTCCACGGCCTCCACATCCTCCGAGGTGTAGAGGCGCCGGTGAATGCCGGCGATGGCCGAGATGCGGGCCTGCATCTCCTCCAGGGCCGCCTTCGCCGCCGGGTCGGCCACGGCGGTGGTCTGCATCCGGGCAAGCGCCGCCACCAGGGCGAGGGAGTTGGCGACGCGGTGGTTTACCTCGCGCAGGAGCAGTTCCGCCCGGTCCCTGGCGGCGCGGACTTCGGCTTCCGCGCGCTCCTTGTCCCGGCGCATCGCCTCGGCCCGGAGCGCGGTGCCGACCGCCTCCGCGAGCAGCTCCCGGAACTGGCCCTGGAGGTCCTTCCACACGTAGTCGGCGGCGCCCGCCTTCAGGGCGGCGACGGCGACCCGGCTGTCCTCTGAGCCGGTGACGTAGACGACGGGCGGCGCCTCCGGCAACGCGCGGATCGCCGGCAGCAGATCGAGCCCGGTCTGGCCCGGCATGTGATGGTCCAGCGCCACGAGGGCGATGCCGCCCTCCGCCAGCCGGGCGAGCCCCGCCACGCCGTCGGCGGCATGCTCCACGGTGAAGCCACGGCCCTCCAGGGTGCGCTGCACGAGGCGGGCGAGGCCGGCATCGTCGTCGATGTAGAGGATGCGGATACCGGATTCGGCCACGCCGCCGGGACCGGGCGTCTCGCCGGGCATCATGGTGTTTCCGGGATCTGCATGACCGAGAAGAACAGGCCGAGCTGGCGGATCGCGTGGGCGAAGCCCTCGTAGTTCACCGGCTTAGTGACGTAGACGTTGGCGCCGAGATCGTAGCAGCGCTGAATCTCGCGGGCATCGTCGGTGGTGGTGAGGACGATGACCGGGGAGCGCTTGGTGTGCGGGTTCGCCTTCACCCGCTCCAGGATGTCGATGCCGGTCATGTCCGGCAGGTTGAGGTCCAGCAGGATCAGCAGATGGCGCCGGGCGTTGACCTCACCGGACCCGTCCGGGCCGAACAGGTAGTCCAGCGCCGAGGTGCCGTCGCGGAACGGCACGATCTCGTTGTTCACCCCCGCCCGGCGGATGTTCCGCTCGATGAGGCGGGCATGGCCCTCATCGTCCTCGATCATCAGGATGCAGACGGGATGCATGACCGGCCCTCGCTCACTCGGCGGCGATCGACAGGGGAGCCGGCGCCCCCCGATCCATAGCCGCCCCGCGGGGCAGCGTCACCGTGAAGGACGAGCCCTCGCCGGGGCGCGAGGTCAGGTCGATCCGGCCGCCCAGCGCCCGGACCAGTGCCTTGACGTGGGCGAGGCCGATCCCCTCCCCCGGCCGGTCCTGGGTGCCGGAGCGGCGGAACAGCTCGAACACGCGGGCATGGTCCTGGGGGGCGATGCCCCGGCCGTTATCCGCGACGGTGAAGCGGACCCGGCCGGTCCCCAGGACCTCCCCGGTCACGGTGATGCGGCCCGGCCGTCCGTGTTCGAGGTACTTCAGGGCGTTGTCGAGGAGATTGCCGAAGATCTGCTCCACGGCCAGACGGTCGGCGGTGATGCCGGGCAGGCCGGGGGCGACGCCGACGGTGGCGTTCTGCGTGCCGGTCTGGTGGCGCGTCGCGTCGGCGAGGCGCTGGATCAGCGCCGTCATGTCGAGGGGCTCGGGCTCGAACCGGCGGCGGCCCTCGCGCGACAGCTTGAGGATCGCCGCGATGAGGCGCTCCATGCGCGTGACGGCGGCGCCGATGAAGCCCAGCGCCTCGCCCATGTCGCCGTCGATCCGCTCCGCGTCCGGATGCCCGGCCAGCAGGGTGCGCAGCTCCCCTTGCGTCTCGGCCAGCTCGCTCGTGAAGCCCATGACGTTGACGAGGGGCGCCCGCAGGTCGTGGCTGACGATGTAGGCGTAGCGCTGGATCTCCTCGTTCGATTCGCGCAGCTCCGCCTCGGCCTCCCGCTGGGCAGTGATGTCGGTGTGAACGCCGACCCATTCGCGGATCGACCCATCGGCGTTCAGCACCGGCACGGCGCGGATGGCGTAGTGGCGGTAGGTCCCGTCCCGCGTCCGCACCCGGTGCTCGAACACGAAGGTCTTGCGCGCGGCGACCGTCTCGTTCCACGCCGCGATGCTCGGCTCCGCATCCTCGGGGTGGACGGCGTCGGCCCAGCCGAAGCCCTGGTACTCCGCGAAGCTCTGCCCGGTGATCGCCGCCCAGCCGGGCTGGGGACCGACCATCCGGCCCTGCGCGTCGTTCGTCCACAGCACGCCGCGCACCGCCTCGACGGCGGCCCGGAAGCGCGCCTCGCTGGCGGCGAGTTCCGCCTGGATCCGGCGCTGGTCGATGGCGATGGCGAGCATCCCGAGGAACAGGATGAGGAAGGTCGCCCCCGCCGTCGCCAGGGCGAGGTTCTCCGGCGCCGCCATCATGCCGGCCTCCGCGGGGGTCTCGTGGGCCATCGGCCCGAAGGTCGCCGCCGCCATGCCGGTGTAGTGCATCCCCGCGACGGCGATCCCCATCACGGCGGCGGCGGCGAGCTTTTCGAGGAGACCGTTCCGGCGGAAGGCCAGCCGGAGGCCCACGGTGGCGGCCACCATGGCGATGGCGAGAGACAGGGCGACGAGGGCGGGGTCATAGGCGATCCCGCCGGGCACCCGCATGGCGGCCATGCCGGTGTAGTGCATCAGCGCGATGCCGAGCCCCATGAGCGGCCCGGCGACGAGGATCGTGCCCGGGCGGCCTTCCGCCCCGGCGTCGGGGGCGGGCGCGTCGCCGGGCTTGCCCTCCCCGGCGGTGCTCCGCGTGGCGACCCAGGCGAAGGCCGCGCCGGTGACGCCGACCGCGATGGCGAGGGACAGCGCCGTGAGGCCGAGGTCGTAGGAGACCCACATCCCGCGTTCGAGGGCGAGCATCCCGACGAAGTGCATCGACCAGATGCCGCCGCCCATCGTCACCGCCGCCCCGGCGACCCAGAACCGGCGCTTGCCGTGGTCCAGCCGTGATTCGCCGAAGCGCCGGGCGCGCTCCATCAGGTCGAGGGCCGTGTAGGCGGCGAACATCGCGATCGCCACCGACAGGGCGACCAGGGCCGGACTGAAACCGGAATGGGACATCGACGGGCTCGACAGGATCGCCGCGAGACGGGACCGGCCAGAGCCGCCGCGGCCATTCGTCCTGCTATACCCCCATTTGAAGCGGTTTCACGGCGAGGGCCCGCCGGAAACCGGACATCTCCTGTTTTTTAGCTGCCGTCCGCGTGCATCGGGGGGCGAACGGCAGCCTCCCGTCGCGGCCGGTCAGTTCAGGTGAAACACAACCTTGACGCAGCCGTCCTTTTTATCGCGGAACGTCTTGTAGAGGTCTGGCCCCTCGGCCAGGTCGGCGGAGCGGTGGGTGATCAGGGACTGCGTGTCGATCTTGCCGGCTTGAATGAGGTCCAGAAGCGGTTCGAGGTAGCGCTTCACATGGGTCTGGCCGCTTTTCATCGTCAGGCCCTTCTGGACGATGGAGCCCATGTTCACCGGGACCGGGCCGCCGTAGACGCCGGGCACCGAGACGATCCCGCAGGGCCGCACCGCCTTGATCGCCTCCGCCAGGGCCATGGGACGCTCGGTGGTCGTCAGCTTCTCCTGGACCGACGTGATGAGCCCGCTGAGGCCGTGGCCGCCGCTCGCCTCCATGCCCACGCAGTCGATCACCGCGTCGGCGCCCTCTCCCTTCGTGATCTCCTTGATGCGCGCGAACACGTCCTCCTGTTCGAAGTCGATCACGTCGGTGGCGCCGGCCTTCCGGGCCAGGGCGATCCGCTCGGGCACGGTCTCGATGACGATGATCCGCTCGGCGCCCATGAGCTTGGCCGACTGGATGGCGAAGAAGCCCACCGGGCCCGCCCCCCAGATGGCGATGGTCTCGCCGCCCTGGATCTCGCAATGCTCCGCGCCCTGCCAACCGGTGGGCAGGATGTCGGTGAGGAACAGGGCGGATTCGTCGTCCATCCCGTCGGGCACCTTCATCGGCGCCACGTCGGCCATCGGGACGCGCACGTATTCGGCTTGGCCGCCGGCATAGCCGCCGGTGAGGTGCGAGTAGCCGAACAGGCCGGCGGTGGTGTAGCCGAACTGCGCCGCCGCCATCTGCGCGTTGCGGTTCGAGCGTTCGCAGACCGACCAGTTGCCGAGCCTGCACTGGCGGCATTCGCCGCAATTGATGTTGAACGGCACGACGATCCGGTCGCCCTTGCGGAACTTGGAGTGGCCGCTGCCGGTCTCGACCACCTCGCCCATGAACTCGTGACCGAGGACGTCGCCGGATTCCATCGTCGGCATCAGGCCGTCCATGAGGTGGAGGTCGGAGCCGCAGATGGCGCAGGACGAGACCTTGATGATGACGTCCCGCGGATCCTCAATCGTCGGATCGGGCACCGTATCGCAGCGGATGTCGCCCGTTCCGTGCCAGCACAATGCCTTCATGACCGGGTCCCTTGCCTCAGCGGCCGGCCAGCGAGCCGACTCCCACTCCGTCAAGCCGGGCCCCTTACGGCCAAGTTCCTGGGGGCGGGACGGAGCCGGGTTGTGGCCGTGCCGAAGACGCGTCGGGTCCGTGCGAACCCGCCTCATCGCAGGCCGGCTCACGATCCGGCCTGCGACGAAGACGCCCCCGCTCTCGATTTAGCCGGCTACGGGGTTCGATTTTGCGGCTCCGTGGGGCTAAGCTGTGAACCGTGCCCCAGACGGTGTGGCCGGGCCGGGGCGGATCGGTATCGTATGTCGGTGGGATGAGGGGTGCCGATGGCCTCGCGACCGCACGAGAGACTGGTGACGTTCCTCGTCGCCCTGTCCGCGGGATGGGAGGCGGGCGGTCCCGTTTACGCCGTCAAGGCCCGGCGGGCCGACGAGGCGATGGCGGCCGTGCGCGACAAGCTCGGCGGGGATAAGGCGCCCGTCGTGGTCGGCAGCCTCTCGACGCGCACCGCCAAGGCGATCGGGCTCAAGATCGGCGAGGTCCGGACGATCTGAGGGCGGGGCCTCAGCCGATCCTGAGGCGGGTGCGCGGGCCGAGGCGGCGCAGGAGCCGCAGCAGATCCCCTCGGGAGAGGGCGACGCACCCCTCCGTGGGGCGATAGCCCTCGCGGGCCACGTGCATGAAGATCGCGGATCCCCGGCCCCTTCGGATCGGGGCCCGGTTGTAGTCGATGTCGAGGACGACGTCGTAGAGGCCGTCGTCGCGCCACAGGGTCTCCGCGCTGACGCCCGGGGCGGGCAGGCGTACCGGACGGTTGTAGCGCCGGTCCCGGCGGTCGTCGCACCAGCCGTCATCGGGCCGGATCGGCCGCATCGGCAGGGCCGTGCGCGGGCGGACGGGCAGGTGATCCGGCCGGTAGGCGCCGCCGCGGAGGCGGAACCGCCCCCTCGGCGAGCCGCCGTCCCCCTCCCGCTTGTCCGAGACGATGCCGCAGGCGCCGAGGGCGCAGGGGATGACCGAGGGACCGACGATCAGGTGTCCCCGGCGGCGATCCCCGACAAGCGGACGCACGCGGACCTCGTCGAGGGTCGTGCGGACTTGGGATCGATACGACCGCATCATCGCTCGTCTTCCGTGGGAAAACCGGGGACTTGCCCATGGCGGGGGCCCTGCTGCGAATTGCGCACAAGACAACTTCCGGTCACAAAGATGGGTCTATGCGGAGCTTTCATGCTCCAGTCATCTCGAACGTGATGGGACAAGGAACCCGTTCTCCGCTGCGGTTGACGTGTCCGGCCTTCGAGGGGATTTCGCGGCACGGACCTTTTACGCTAGGGCTTCGTAACGATGTCGAACGCCTACCGCCTCCTGATCTGCGACGACGACGAGATCCTGCGGGACACTCTGATCGAGCAGATCGCCCTGTCCGACGAGTTCGCGGTCGTGGGTGAATCCTGCGCCGCCGACGCGATCCGGCGCGTGGCCGAGGATCGTATCGACCTCGCGGTGATGGATGTCGGCCTGCCGGACCTCGACGGCCGCGAGGCCGTGCGCCGGATGCGCCAGGCGGGCTTCCGCAGCCCGGTCATCATGCTCACTGCCCAGGATTCCGAGGAGGACCAGGTCGAGGGCCTGGAGGCGGGCGCCAACGACTACGTCACCAAGCCGTTCAAGCTCGGCATTCTCCTGGCCCGCATCCGCGCCCACCTGCGTAGCCACGAGGCCTCCGAGGACGCGGTGTTCCAGATCGGACCCTACACCTTCCGGCCGAGCGCCAAGCTCCTGGTCGGCGAGCGCGGCTCCAAGCTGAAGCTCACCGAGAAGGAAACCGCGATCCTGCGCTTCCTCTACCGGGCGGGCCGGGCGGTGGTGAACCGCGACACGCTGCTGGCCGAGGTCTGGGGCTACAATGCCCACGTCACCACCCACACCCTCGAGACCCACATCTACCGCCTGCGCCAGAAGATCGAGCCAAACCCCGCCACCGCCGCGATTCTCGTGACAGAGGGCGGCGGATACAAGCTGCTTCCCTGATTCTTCAGTATTTCCGTGTAGGCCTCCCCACGGGGGACGCCGCAGGCGTCAACGGCAGGGGCGGGCGTGGGGCTCGACGACGATATCGCGATCCTCGCGGCGGCGCCGGTCTTCGGCCATCTCGACCGTGACGCCCTGCGGCTCCTGAGCTTCGCGGCGGAGCGGCGGGACCTCGCCGACGGCGACCGGCTGTTCGCCCGGGGCGACCCGGCCGACGGCGGCTTCGTGGTGATGGCGGGGACGGTGCGGGTCGAGGCGACGGACGGCGAGCCGGTGCGCGCGGGCCGCTCGGCGGTGATCGGCCACCTCGCCCTGTTCGTGCGCGGCGAGCGCGTCGGCACCGCCTGGGCGGAGGGGCCGTGCTCCGTGATCCGCATCACGCCGACCCTCATGCGCCGCGTGCTGGAGGAGTTCCCCGCCGCCGCGCAGGCGATCCACGACGCCCTCAGCCGGGACCTCCTGGCCCTGACGCAGGACCTCGACCAGGCCGCCGCCGCCCTGCGGGACGCCTGAGGGGCGGGGCCGGGTGACAGCCCCGGCGGGCGGCTGTAAGCACGGGCTCCCTGCCCTTACGAACGACCGAGCCCATGTCCAACGCCGCTTCCCATGCCGACTTGGCCCGCACCATCGAGGCCGCCTGGGAGGAGCGCGCCGGCATCTCGGCCGCGACGACCGGCGCCGTCCGCGAGGCGGTGGACGAGGCGCTGACCCTGCTCGATTCGGGCCGCGCGCGCGTCGCCGAGCGGAACGGCGAGACGTGGCAGGTCAACCAGTGGCTGAAGAAGGCGGTGCTTCTGTCCTTCCGCCTCAACGACATGGCGCCGATCTCCGGCGGTCCCGGCGGGGCGCAATGGTGGGACAAGGTGCCCTCGAAGTTCCTCGGCTGGGACTCGGCCCGGTTCCAGGAGGCGGGCCTGCGGGCCGTGCCCGGCAGCGTCGTGCGCCGGGGCTCCTACGTCGCCCCCAACGTCATCCTGATGCCGAGCTTCGTGAACCTCGGTGCCTATGTCGGCGAGGGGACGATGGTCGACACCTGGGTCACCGTCGGCTCCTGCGCGCAGATCGGCAAGAACGTCCACCTCTCGGGCGGCGTCGGCATCGGCGGCGTGCTGGAGCCCCTCCAGGCCAACCCGGTCATCATCGAGGACGATTGCTTCATCGGCGCCCGCTCCGAGGTGGTGGAGGGCGTGATCGTCGGCCAGGGCTCCGTCCTGTCGATGGGCGTGTACCTCGGCGCCTCGACCAAGATCGTCGACCGCGCCACGGGCGAGATCAGCTACGGCTACGTGCCGCCCTATTCCGTGGTGGTCTCGGGCACCCTGCCCGGCAAGAACCTGCCGGACGGCTCCCCCGGCCCGAGCCTCTACTGCGCCGTGATCGTCAAGCGCGTCGATGCCGGAACCCGCGCCAAGACCGCGATCAACGACCTCCTGCGCACGTGAGCGGCGCGCGGGAGAACGGGGGCCGCGAGCCCGGCCTCACCCTCGACCTGACGGTCGCCGGGCACCGGCTCGCCATTCCCTGCGACGTCTCGGGCCAAGGCCCCGGGGCGCTGATCCTGCCCGCCCTCTCGACCATCTCCTCGCGGGAGGAGGCAGGGCCGCTCGCGCGGGAGCTCGCCCGCGACCACCGCTGCCTCGTGCCCGACTGGCCGGGCTTCGGCGCGCGGCGTCGGGAGCGCGTTCCCCTGATGCCCGCGACCTTCCACGCCTTCCTCGACGCGCTGCTGGCCGCCGCGCCGGGCCCCTACGCGCTCGGCATCGCGGCGGGGCACGGGGCGGGCTATCTCGTCGCCGCCGCCCGGCGCCATCCGCAGGCGTTCGGCCGCCTCGTCCTCGTGGCGCCGACCTGGCGGGGTCCCCTGCCCACCGCCATGCCGGGCAAGGCCCCGTGGTTTCCCCGCATCCGCGCCGCCGTGGAGGCGCCCGTGCTCGGGGAGGCCCTTTACCGGCTGAACATCAGCCCGCCGGTCATCGGGCGGATGATGCGCGCCCACGTCTATGCCGACCGCGAGAGGGTGACGCCCGAGCTCGTGCGCGCCAAGCACGCGATCACCCGCCAGCGGAACGGCCGCTTCGGCACCGCCGCCTTCGTGACCGGCGGGCTCGACCCCGTCCGCAGCCGGGAGGAGTTTTTGGGACTGTTCGGGCCGGGGCTGCCGCCGGTGCTGGTGCTGCGCCCGGCCGGCGCGCCCCGGCGCTCGGGCGCCGAGATGGACGCCCTCGCCGCGAGCGGCCTCGTCACCGCCGTCTCCATTCCCGGCGCCCTGAGCGCGCACGAGGAGGAACCCGCCGCCGTCGCGGCGGCGATCCGGGCCGCCTGACGCGCCCGCCGTGTTTCAGGACAGCGCGGCTCCACCGCCGATCCACCGCATCCGTATGGACTTACGGCCCCGCGAAAGGCAGGGATTGAGCCGCCCTGCGATTCGTCCGTCTCTTTTGAGGCAATAGCCCGACGCTATCGCACCGCGAGGACTTGAGATGCGCCGCCCTTCTCTCTCGACGGCCCTTCCCCTAGCCCTGGTTTTGCTGGCTAATATGCCGGCAGCAGGTCGCTCAGCTTCGGCGGCGGAGCAGGCTGTGCCACCGGCTGCCCCCTCCCTCGGCACCGACCCGGTCAAGCCCGGCAAGCCGGAGGTGAAGCCCTATCTGTCCGAGGCCGACGCCCCCGATCCGCTGCGGATCCTATCCCCGCCCCCGGCCCATCATTCGCCCCTCGACAACGCCGACCACGCGGCCTTCAACGCCACGCGGTCCCTGAAGGGCAGCGCCCGGTGGAACCTCGCCGCCAACGACGTGTCCGAGGGCAGCCTCGCCGTCCTCGAGAACTTCGCCTGCGTCCTTGGCACGAGGCTCGATCAGGCGCGCGTGCCGGCGACCCTGAACCTGCTCGATCGCGCCCGCCTCGATCTCGCCCGCGCGACCCGCATCCCCAAGGTGCATTACCGGCGCCTGCGCCCCTTCGTCGGCAACGAGGCGCCGATCTGCGTGCAGCGAACCCAGACGCTGACCGACAGCTTCAGCTATCCGTCCGGCCATGCCACGCAGGGCTGGGCCTACGCCCTGATCATGGCCGCCCTCGTCCCCGAGAAGACCACCGACATCCTCGCCCGGGGGCGCACCTACGGCGAGAGCCGGATCGTCTGCGGCGTGCATTACCCGAGCGACGTGATGGCGGGGCGGACCAACGGCGCCGCCGTCTTCGCGGCGCTCCTGGGCGATTCCACCTTCCGCAACGACATGGACAAGGCCCGCGCCGAGTTGCGCGCCGCCCTCGCTGGCGGTGGCACCGCGCCGGACCGTGCCCTCTGCGCGCGCGAGTCCGAGGCGCTGAAGGAGCCGCCGATCGAGTTTTAAATTTGAACAGTTTCAGATTTGAACCGTTTTAACCGTGTGATTTATAACACTTTTTGGGATTGATCGGGGGCCCTGCCCCGGGCGATTGGGGGCGAGCGCCGCGTTTCGGCGCTTGTCCGGAATCCGCCATGCTCCACCGCTCCCCGATCCTCTCCGCCCTGTTGGCGGCGACAGCCCTCTCCGGCTCCCTCGCCTCCGGGGAAGCCCGCGCGCAGGACCAGCAGGTCCGCCTCGACGAGATCGCGGTCGAAGCGGTCCGCGCCGGCCCCCAGGGGACGGTGACGGGCGCGGGCGTGGCGACTTCGCAGAACAGCTCCGCAACGAGCGGCGGCGGCGGAGGCCCCTCCGGCGTGACGGGTTACACCGCCCGCGTCAGTCCCACCGCGACGAAGACCAACACGCCGCTGATCGAGACGCCGCAATCGGTAACGGTGGTCACCCGCGAGCAACTGAACGATCGCAACGTTCAGGATGTGAACCAAGCGCTCGCCTATGTGCCGGGCACCTCCACGAACGTCTTCGGCTTCGACCCGCGCTTCGATGCCTTCTACATCCGCGGTTTTTCAGCGACCTACGACGGCATCTTCCGCGACGGCCTGCGGCAATCGGCGGTCGGCTTGGCGGTCCCGCGGATTGAGCCCTATGGAACGGAGGCCCTCACGATCCTGCGTGGCCCGGCCTCCGGGCTCTACGGCCTCGGTTCCCCCGGCGGCATCGTTGACATCACGACGAAACGACCCGTCTTCGCACCCTTCGGCGAGGTCTGGTTCCAGGCAGGCAACTACAATCGTTTCCAAGGGAATTTCGATTTCGGCGGTCCGGTGGAGGGATCGAACGGCACGATGGCCTACCGGATGACCGGCGTCGTCCGCCAATCCGATACCTTCCTTCCCGGAGCTTCCGACGATCGGGTGAACATCGCCCCGGCCTTCACCTGGAAGCCTTCGGCCGATACGACGCTGACCATCCTCACCGAGTTCCAGAACTCGCGCCTGCCGGGCACGGCCGCGTTCTACAATGCTCCGAACTTCCGCGTGACACGCCTGTACCAGGGCGATCCCGGCTTCAACGCCTTCACCCAGCAACAGTATCGGATCGGCTACGCTTTCGAGCACAAGTTCACACCCGATCTGATCTTCCGTCAGAACTTCCGTTTCTACGGCGTCGATGGCGATTTCCCGTATACGCAGATCGACAATGTCGTCGGCCTCACGGCGCAGCGCTCCGGCGGATTCTTTCGCGAGAGCCTGCAATCTGTCGCCCTCGACAACCAGCTCGAAGGACACTTCCGCACCGGGCCCGTCGCCCACACGGTGGTCGGCGGTGTGGACTACATCCACTATGACTGGACACGCCGATTCGGCTTTCCCACCGTGCCGGATCTCGATCTGACCGGCGTCAGCGATTTCACCCGCTTCCGCTACCGCACTTTCATTCCCCGCCCCGCCCTCGACTCCGGCGCCACCCAGTCGCAGGATCAGATCGGCGTCTACCTCCAGGAGCAGGCGAAGTGGGAGCGCTTCGTGCTGACCCTCACCGGGCGCCACGATTGGGTCTCCCAGAGCACCACGAGCTTCGCCAATTCCGGGCCGGTCACGGGCTCGACCCAAAACGACAGCGCCTTCTCCTACCGGCTCGGACTCAACTACCTGCTCACGCCGGATTTCGTGCCCTATGCCAGCTATGCGACGACCTTCTCGCCGCAACTCGGCACCGACGCGAACGGAAGGCCGTTCAAGGCCGCCACCGGCGATCAGATCGAAGCCGGCGTGAAAGTGGCGATCCCGAACACCAACATCACGGGCTCCTTCTCCGGCTTCGACATCGTGCAGTCGAGTATCCTGCGGCAGGATCCCAACAACTTCGCCAACCAAGTCGCCACCGGTTCCATCGAGTCCAAGGGCTTCGAGGCCGAAATGACGGCGAATTTCGCTCCGGGCACGAACGTCACCCTGGCCTTCACCCATCTCGACGTCCGATTCCTGCGACAGACCTCCTTCGTGACGCAGGCGCCGATCGACGGGAATGCCCTGTCGGGTATCCCCGGCAACACTATCTCGGCCTTCGGCACCTATCAGTTCCCAGCCGGCTCCTGGCTGTCCGGCCTGCAGATCGGCGGCGGTGTCCGCTATGCCGGCACGAGCTTCGCCGACGACGAGAACACGGTACGCAACCCGACCGTGACGTTGTTCGATGCCCTGGTCGCCTACGACTTCGCGGCTTTGGACCCGAAGTACAAGGGCTTCCGTGCCCAGGTGAACGCATTCAACGTCTTCAATCGCGACTATGCGACGTGCCAAGCGGGCTTCTGCTATCGCGGCGCCCCCGCCACGGTGATCGGCAGCCTGATCTACCGGTGGTGACTCATCCCCGTTATCCCGGCGACCCTACTCTTGCCGCAGAGGAATCGTAACCGCTGGCATCGAGAATCGTGGCGCGGACCGGCCTGTCCGCGCTAGAACCGGCGGACAAGCGGGGCGGGACGGCGTGATGCGGCGTGAGGTGAGGCGGCGTGAGGTCGGATCGGTGGCGGCTCGGGCGGCGCGGCTCGCCTGCGCGGCGGCCTTGAGCCTGAGCCTGTCCGCCTGTTTCCGGCCCCTCTATGGGCCGACCGCCTCGGGCGAATCGATCCAGGCGTTGCTCGCCTCCGTGCAGGTGGATGAGATCGTGATGGCCCAGGGCCAGGAGCGCATGGGGCATTACCTGCGCAGTGAACTGGTCTTCGACCTCGATGGATCGGGCCAGCGGGTGCCCAAGCAGTACCGGCTGAAGCTCTCCGGCTCGGAGACGGTGCAGACCCCGATCGTGTCCTCAACCACCGGCCGCGCGGAGGCCGGCACCATCGTCGGCAGCATCCGCTACAGCCTGGAGGATCTCGGCGGCACGCGGGTGATCGCCGAGGGCGTGGCCACCTCCACCGCCACCTACGACCGCTCCATCCAGCGCTTCGCGAGCCAGCGGGCGGCGCGCGACGCCGAGATCCGCCTCGCAGACACCCTCGCGGACCAAATCAAGACCCGCATCGCCTCGGTGCTGGCGGCCAAGCCGTGAGGATTATGCCGTGAGAAACCGGTGACGGCCGTCAAGGCCGGCGAGGTCGAGGGCCTGATCCGGCGCGGGCCCGACCCGCGGACCCCCGTGATCCTCGTCTTCGGCCCCGATACGGGCCTCGTCTCCGAACGCGCGAAGGCCCTGGCCGAGGGCTTCATTCCCGATGCCGACGATCCCTTCGCCCTGGTGCGGATCGACGGCGATACCGTCGCCTCCGAGCCCGGACGGCTCTGCGACGAGGCCGGGACGCTCGGCCTGTTCGGCGGCAAGCGGGCGATCTGGGTGCGGCCCGGCAGCCGCAACCTCGCCCCCGCCGTCGAGGCCGTGTTGGGCATTTCCGTCACGGACACGCGGATCGTCATCGAGGCCGGGGACCTCGCGAAGGGCAACCTCCTGCGCGCGCTCTGCGAGAAATCCCCGCGGGCGCTGGCCATCCCCTGCTATCCCGACGACGAGCGGGCGCTCGGCGACCTCATCGACCGGACCCTGCGAGACCACGGCCTGCGGATCGAGCGCGACGCCCGCGAAACCCTGGCGCGCAGCCTCGGTGGCGACCGCCGGGCGAGCCTCATGGAGATCGAGAAACTCGCGCTCTACGCCAAGGGCAAGGGCAGCGTGACCCTGGAGGACGTGGAGGCCGTCGTCAGCGATGTGGCGGCCAGCGTCCTCAACACGCTCATCGATGCGGCCTTCGACGGACGGGTCGAGACCGTCGAGCGGGATTCCCGCCGCTTCCGGCTGGAGGGGCTCGACGCGGGCGTGGTGCTCGGCTCGGCGCTGCGCCACGCCACCGCCCTGCTGGCCCTGCGCCTCGACAATCCCGACAAGTCACCCTCGGCCACCGCCGCCCTCTGGCGCGGCCTGCACTTCAAGCGGAAGGCGAGCATCGAGGGCCAGTTGGGAACCTGGGGTCCCGGGCGCCTGCGGCAGGCCATCGACATCCTGCAGCAGGCCGTGCTTGCCTGCCGCCGGGCCGAGCCGCAGCTTGCGGACGCCCTCGCCTCCGCCGCCCTGCTGCGGATCGCCGAGGCCGGCCGACGGCGGCGCTGAACGGGGTTCCAGAGGGCCGTGCCCTCCGGCGGGTGCGGGGCAGCGCCCGGCAAGACCCCCGAAATTTACCCCCTGGATGCCACCGAAGGACTCAGTCCTTCGGGACTCTCAACTTGTCCAGAAGGCCCTGCAACTCCGCCTGCGTCGCGTAGCGCAGCCGGATTTCGCCGGACTCGTCGTCCTTGGGGCGGTAGCTGACGTTAAGGCCGAGGGCTTGGTGCAGCCGGTGCTCCAGGGCGCGGACGGGCGCGGGGCGCTCCGCCGAGAGACGCGGGCGGCCGGGGCGTGGGGTCTCGGTGGGCTCGGCCTCGGCGGCGGCCAGCGCCTCGACCTCGCGGACCGACAGGCCCTCGGCCACGATGCGGCGGGCCACGCCCTCTGGATCACGCAGGGCGAGGAGCGCGCGGGCATGACCGGCGGTGATCTCGCCCGCGCTGAGGCGATCCTGCACCGCCGCCGGCAGGTTGAGCAGCCGCAGGGTGTTGGCGAGATGGCTGCGGCTCTTGCCCAGGATCTCGGCCAGCTCCCGCTGGGTGTAAGAGAAGTCGCGCATCAGGCGCTCGTAGCCCGAGGCCTCCTCGATCGGGTTGAGGTCCGACCGCTGGACGTTCTCGAGGATCGCGAATTCCAGCGAGGCGCGGTCGTCGATCTCCACGACCACCACGGGCACCTCATCGAGCCCCGCGCGCTGGGCCGCCCGCCAGCGGCGCTCGCCCGCGACGATCTCGAAGGCGCCCGGCACGTCCGGCAGCGGCCGCACGACGATGGGCTGGATCAGGCCCCGCGCCTTGATGGAGCCCGCGAGTTCCGCCAACTCCTCCTCGCCGAAATGGCGGCGCGGATTGCGCGGGTTCGGGCGCAGGAACTCGACAGCGACCTTGCGCTGACCCTCGTGCTTCGGCGGCGTCTTGGACGCATCCCCGAAATCGCCGATCAGGGCCGCGAGTCCGCGCCCCAGCCGGGGCCTTGCGACCTCCTCCGCCATCGTCTCACCTGTCCTCGAACTTTGGAGCGGTCGCGCCGCGATCGCTTACGCCGCCGCCGGCATGCGGCCTTCCCGCTGGATCACCTCGGAGGCGAGGCGGAGATAGGCTTGGCTGCCGGCGCATTTCAGATCGTACAGCAGGGCCGGCTTGCCGTGCGAGGGCGCTTCGGACACACGCACGTTCCGTGGGATCATGGTCTCGTAGACCTTGTCGCCCATGAAGCCACGCACATCCGCCACCACTTGGTTCGAGAGGTTGTTGCGCGGGTCGAACATCGTGAGCACGACGCCCTGGATGGAGAGGCGCGGGTTCAGGGCGCCGCGAACCTGCTCCACCGTGCGCAGCAATTGGCTCAACCCTTCGAGGGCGAAGAACTCACATTGCAGCGGCACCAGCACCGCGTCCGCGGCGGCCAGGGCGTTGATGGTCAAGAGGTTCAGCGAAGGCGGGCAATCGATCAGCACGTAGCTGATCCGCTTCAGGCTCTCCGATTGGCCGAGGCTTTTGAGGGCTGTGCGGAGGCGATGGGCGCGGTCAGGCGCCGTCGCCATCTCCATTTCGAGGCCCAGGAGGTCCATGGTGGAGGGCGCGATCGACAGGCGGGGGACGGCGGTGGGAATCACCGTCTGCGCGAGGCTCGCTTCGCCCGCCATCAGGTCGTAGGTCGAGATCTGGCGCCGCGCCCGGTCGATGCCGAGGCCCGTCGAGGCATTGCCCTGGGGATCGAGGTCGATCACCAGCACGTCCTCGCCGATGGCGGCGAGCGCCGTGCCGAGATTGATCGCGGTGGTGGTCTTGCCGACGCCGCCCTTCTGGTTCGCCAGGGCGAGGATCCTCAAGGGTCGTGCCGGAATTCCGGTCTCGGAACGCTCGGAGGCGTCGCCGGGCATCGCGTCGCTCATCGCTGACTCGGTTCGGTGAGGGCCGTAACCCGGACGATCCGGGCTTCGGAGTCGGTGCGACTCGGCACGAGATCGTGGGTGAATGTCCACCGTGCGGCCGCTTGGGTCAATTCCGCCTGGACGTCCCTGCCCTTCGGAAACAGGCCGATGGTGCCGGAATTCAACAGTGGCGCCGACCACGCGAGGAGCTGATCGAGGGAGGCGAGGGCGCGGGCGCAGACCACGTCGCTCCCGCCGAGCCCTGCCATCACGGTTTCGATCCGCGCGTTGCGGATCTCGGCCGGGGCACCGGTCAGGCGGGCGGCCTCGTTGAGGAACGCGCATTTGCGGCTGTTGCTCTCCACGAGCGTGACCCGGATCCCGCGCTCCCGGCCGGCGATCGCGAGGATGAGACCGGGGATGCCGGCGCCCGAGCCCAGATCGACCCAGCGTTTCGCCTCCGGCGCCAGGGACAGCAATTGCAGGGCGTCCGCCACATGGCGGCTCCAGACCTCTTTCAACGTCGAGGGGCCGACGAGGTTTTTTACCGTCTGCCAGCGTCGGAGCTGTTCGACGTAGAGGTCGAGGGCCGCGCGTGTTTCACGTGAAACATCGAAAGCGGCGAGCACGCGGTCGCGATCGGGATCGCTCACGGGGCGACCCGCGCCGGCCGCTCGCCCCGCTTCGCATGGGCGGCCAGAAGGGTCAGCGCGGCGGGCGTGACGCCCTCGATTCGCGCGGCCTGTCCCAGGGTGCCAGGGCGGACGGTTTCGAGCTTCGCGCGCATCTCGTTCGACAGCCCGCTGATCCCCGCGTAATCGAGCCCCTCGGGCAGGCGCACCGCCTCGTCCCGGCGGAAGGCCGCGATGTCAGCCTGCTGCCGGTCGAGATAGACCGCGTAGGTGGCGTCCGTCTGCAACCGGTCAGCGAGGCGCGGGGGGATCGCGGCCAGTTCGGGCCAGACGGCCGACAGGCGCTGCCAGTCGATGTCGGAATAGGACAGGAGCTGGAACGCGCTCCGGCGGATGCCGTCGCGATTCAGGGCGATGCCGTGGGCAGCGGCTTGGCTCGGAGTGAGGCTGAGCGCATCGAGGCGGGCGCGGACCTCGGACAGGTCGCGCTGGCTGCGCGCGAAGTGGTCCGCCCGCCGGGCACCGACGACACCGAGGGCGAGACCCTTCCCCGTGAGCCGCTCGTCGGCATTGTCCACGCGCAGGCTGAGGCGATACTCCGAGCGCGAGGTGAACATCCGGTAGGGCTCGCTCACCCCGTGGGTGATGAGATCGTCGATCATCACGCCGAGGTAGGATTCCGCCCGGTCGAAGGTCGCGATGGGCTGCCCGGCGGCCAGCCGCGCGGCATTGAGGCCCGCCACGAGCCCCTGCCCCGCCGCCTCCTCGTAGCCGGTCGTCCCATTGATCTGCCCAGCCAGGAACAGCCCTGGCTGACGCTTCACCTGGAGACCGGCATCGAGTTCCCGGGGGTCGACGTAATCGTACTCGATGGCATAGCCGGGCCGGAGGATGCGCGCCGCCTCCAACCCTGGGATCGCGCGCACGATCCGGTGCTGCACCTCCTCCGGCAGGGCCGTGGAGATGCCGTTGGGATAGACCACCGGATCGTCGAGGCCCTCGGGTTCGAGGAAGATCTGATGCCCTTCCCGGTCCCCGAAGCGGACCACTTTGTCCTCGATGGAGGGGCAATAGCGCGGTCCCCGGCTGGCGATGCCGCCGGAATACATCGGGGACCGGTGCAGATTCTCCCGGATCAGATCGTGGACGGCCTGCGTCGTTCGCGTGATGCCGCAGGCGATCTGCGGCGTGGTGATCCGCTCGGTGAGGGTCGAGAAGGGAACGGGATCTTCGTCGGCCGCCTGCATCTCCAGCCGCCCCCAGGCGATGCTGTCCCGGGCGAGCCGGGGTGGCGTGCCGGTCTTGAGGCGGCCGAGGCGGAGGCCGAGACGGTCGAGGCTCTGGGCGAGGCCGATGGCGGGAGCCTCGCCGACACGCCCGGCCGGAACGCGGGTCTCGCCGATATGGATGAGACCGCGCAGGAAGGTTCCGGTGGTCAGCACCACCGCGGCGGCGGTGAGCGCCCTCCCGTCCGCGAGCACGATGCCCGCGACCCGCCCCCCTGCGTCCCACCGCAGGTCCTCGCAGGCGCCCGCGACGACGGTGAGGTTTGCCGTGTCCGCGATGGCGCGCTGCATGGCGGCGGCGTAGAGGCCGCGATCCGCCTGGGTGCGCGGGCCGCGCACGGCGGGCCCCTTGCGCCGGTTGAGCAGGCGGAACTGAATGCCGGCGGCATCCGCCACGCGGCCCATCAACCCATCGAGGGCATCGACCTCCCGGACGAGATGCCCCTTCCCCAACCCGCCGATGGCGGGGTTGCACGACATGGCGCCGATGGTCGCCGGATCGTGGGTGATGAGCGCGGTGCGGGCACCACACCGCGCGGCGGCGGCCGCCGCCTCGACGCCGGCATGGCCGCCGCCGACGACGATGACGTCGAAGCAGTCGGATCGGGATTCGGGCATGTCCGTGCTTACGCGGCGGGGCCCGTCGCGGTCAACGAAGGCGGGACGCTGGCGATGTGATTCGCCCGGCTCCGGCGCGATGCCTGCTTAGTTCGCGGTCAGCCGCTGCCGTCCGTAACGGCAGATCGCCGATGTACTGAACATTCCAGCGCCGATCCAAGATGTATTTTAAATGATGATGTTCGATTTCGCCCGAACGCTTGCGGAGAATTGTTTTGCCGCTTAACAATTCAGTCATGAATGTGGCGGCGGCACCCGGCGGGAAGATGGCCCTCCCGCTTTCACGCCGAAACCACAGCCATCCAAGGAGAAACGGCGATGTCTTCCGTGGCGATCGGTTTGGGGGCACTGTGTTGTGCGTCCGGCGCGGTGGCTCATTTCGTCGATACCACCCATCGGAAGGAAGGCGCCTTCGGATTGGCTGGCTTCACCTTCCTGTTGATCGGGATGTATATGACCCGAGCGTGAGAAATCCGGTTCGGACCTTTCGCGGCCTTGCGCTTGGTCTTCGCAACGCCGTTGCTGTGTGCGCTGTCTGACAATGACCCTACGGCGACTGGATGCGGCCACGGGGATGTCGCAACCGCGTGTTTCACGTGAAAACACCCGCGTCGGCGCCCGCGGCCGGAGCCGTGCCACCGTGATCGCCCCAGTTTCGCGAGAAAGTCCAGCGCTGTGACCTTCCGGGGCTTGCCGCCCCCGCTGCCCTCGGCAACAACTTCTCGGTGATCTGCCCCGGGGCGTGCCGCTCGACGGACACGGGGCGCCCCTCGTGGCGGATGAAGACGACGATGGCGCGGGCCTCCGGCCGCACTGCAGGGCTGTGGAGCCTCTCGCTGCTCGGGGTCGTCACCCTCGCGCCCCTGGCCGTCATCGCGCCGATGTGGAGCGCCCTGGGCACAGGCGCGATGGCCCTCGCCGTCGCAGGGATCGCACAGTTCCGCCTGTCGCGGGTCGGTAAGCGCTGCGACAAGCTCTCCCAGGAAGTCGGGATCCTGTCCCAGCGCCTCCTCGCGCTCGAGGAGGCGAAACAGGCCGGACCGGCCGCGCCCGCCACCGACGGACTCCACTCCGACATCCAGGAGCTGACCGTCGAGATCGGCCTTCTGAGCGGCATCGTGCGGGACCTGAGCGGCGTGGTGCGCAGCCAGGACAGCGAAATCGCCGGGCTGCGCGCGCAGGTCGTCGCCGCCGAGGCGCGAACGGCGATCCTGCCGGCGCCCGCGCCGCGCCCCCCCATCGCCGCCGCCACCGTCGCCCGCGCGCCCCTCATCGCGCCGCCGGTGGAGCCGTCCCCGGCCTTTGCGGACCTCCAGGCACAGCACGAGCCGCAGCCCCTGCCCCCCGCGCGAATTCCCCCGCGTCCGATCCCGCCGCGCCCTGCCTCCCATCCGGTGGGCCCAGGAGAGGGAGCGATCCTCGCCGCCTTCGAGGCGGGGCGGGTGGAGGTCTACCTCCAGCCTGTCGTGTCCCTGCCGCAGCGGAAGGTCGTCGCCTACGAGGCCCTGGCGCGGCTGCGGATCGAGGACCTGACCCTGGAGCCGGAGCACTTCCTCCCCGCCCTCGAACGGCATGGCCGCACCACCGAACTCGACCGCCGTATGCTGCACCGGGCGGGCACGATCGTGCGCCATCTCGGGCGGCGGGGCAGCGATGCGCGCGTCACCTACGCCCTGTCGCCCCTGTCCCTGTTCGAGCCGGGCTTCCTGAAGGACATCGCGCGGATCGCCGGAGACGATCAGGCCCTTGCCGGGCTGGAGATCGCCCTGCCGCAGGAAAGCTGGCGCGGCCTCGATGCCGGGCAGCTCGGCCTCCTCGCCGCCCTGCGGGGCCGGATCGGCTTCTGCCTCGACCGGCCGGACGACCTGCGTTTCGATGCGGGGGAACTCGCCGCCAACAGCATCGGTCAGGTGAAGGTGCCCGCCGCCCTGCTGCTCCGGCCCACGACCCCCCTCTCCCGCCTGAGCGACATCGCCGTCGAGGACCTCGCTCCCGCCCTGGCCCGGGCGCGAATCCGCTTCGTGGTGACCGAGGTCGGCAACGAGGCGGACGTGCCCGATCTCATCGACCTGAACATCCCCTATGCGCAGGGAACGGCCTTCGCTCCGGCGCGGCCGGTGCGGGGGGAGATCCTGAGCGACCCCTCCCCCGACGAGCCGCCGCCGCCGCAGGACGATCCGACGCCGGAACGGCGGCCCTTCCGCTCCGTCCTCCGCCGGGCGGGCTGAGATCAGACCGCGACGTTGTCGATGAGGCGTGTCCGGCCGAGATAGGCCGCCACGAGGACGCGGGCCGGGGCGGTCACCGTCTCGACGGCAGCCAGGGTCTCCGCATCGCACACCGCCAGGTACTGCACCGTGAAGCCGGCTGCCGCGAGTCGCGCCGCGCCGTCCGCCACGAGCGGCGCCACCGGCGCCCCGGTGCGCGCCGCCTTCGCGATGCCGCTCAGCGCTTCGTGGAGCGCGGGTGCCACGCGTCGCTCGTCGGCGGAGAGGTAGCGGTTGCGGGAGGACAGGGCCAAGCCGTCCGCCTCGCGGATGGTCGGAACGCCCTCGATGACGACGGGGAGATCGAGGTCGGCCACCGTCCGCTGAATGACCCGCAGCTGCTGGAAGTCTTTCTCGCCGAACAGCGCAATGTGAGGCTGCACTTGGTTCAGGAGCTTGGTCACCACGGTGGCGACGCCGGAGAAGTGCCCCGGCCGCAACGGCCCGCAGAGCCCCTCCGTCAGCCCCGAAACCTCAATGCGTGTGGCGAAGCCCGGCGGATACATCGTGGCCACGTCCGGCGTCCAGGCGGCGTCCGCCCCCGCGCCCGCCAGCGCCGCGAGGTCGGCCGTCACGTCCCGTGGGTAGCGGGAGAAGTCCTCCGTCGGGCCGAACTGCGTCGGGTTGACGAAGATGCTGACGACCACGCGCCGGGCGCGCCGGCGGGCCTCCGCCACCAGCCTCAGGTGCCCCTCATGCAGAGCGCCCATGGTCGGCACCAGGGCCACCTGCTCGCCCTCCGCCCGCCACGCGGCGACGGTCGCGCGGAGGGTCGCGAGATCCGAGAGAGGGAGGGGGTTCGCTGTCATCGTCGCCGCCGTGGCCCGTGGAGGTTCGGCGCACGATCTAGGCCCTCGGCGGGGCGGCTCCAAGCGGCGTTTCGCTCAGCGGCAGTAGGGCAGGAGGGACCGGCCGTAGGGATCGTCGATGCCGGTCGGCGGCGTGAAGCCGTAATAGCTCGGCTTGCCCAAACCGTAGGGGGAGCCGACATAGCTCGGATCGTCCGGCGCGTTGGTCGGCACCGGTGCGCGACGCGGCTGGCAGCGCGCCACGATCCGCCGCGGCAGGGACACCACGCCCGGCTCGGAGTCGCTGCCGTCTCCCCGCGGGAAGTAGCGGGGCGCGGGGGGCGCCTCGGGCGGGAACGCGCCGGGAGGGGGGGCACCGTAGGAAAAGGCGGAGGGGCCGGGCTCGAACAGGTCCGCCGCGACCGCCGCACCGGCGAGCAGCATCAGGGGCAGCGCCATCCGCACGCTCGACCGCACCGCCCGCTCCACCCGTCACCTAAAGACCCGGCACGGTGCCGGCGACAGGGTAAACGAAGGCTTAAGTGCGGGCCGCAAGCTCAGCTCAGCGCCACGACCTGCGGGCCGAGCGCCACGACGAGATCGTGCTCCGTGAGGCGAATCTGGAGGCCGCGCCCTCCCCCGTTGATGTGGATCTCGGCCTCCGGCACCGTAAGCGATCCCGCATCGATCGCGGTGGCGAAGGCCCGTTTCTGGCCGAGCGGACTGATGCCGCCGACATGATAGCCCGTCAGGCGCTCGGCGTCGGCGGGCTTCAGCATCGCTGCGGACTTGCCGCCGAAGGCCGCCGCCACCCGCTTCATCGCGGCCTCCCGATCCGAGGCCAGGAGCAGGCACACGGTGCGCCCATCGACGGCGGCCATCAGCGTCTTCAGCACCCGGGAGGGCGGCACGCCCAGCGCCTCGGCAGCCTGGAGGCCGATCCGGGGCGCATCGCCGTCGTAGTCGTAGCTGTGGAGGGTGTAGCGCAGGCCCAGCCTGTCGAGGGCCTGGGTCGCGCGGGTCGTCTTCGGAGCCATGGCGCGATCCTAGGGACGGCCGCCTGCTCCGGCAACGCGGCCGCGGCCTACCGCGGGATGCGGGCCGCGATCAACCGCCCGATCTCGGCGTGGGCGGCGTCGCAGACCTCCGGGGTCGCCGTCGCACGGGTGAGGAAAACCGTGGCGATGAGGGGAGCCCTGTCCGGCGGGCGGATGATCGCCACGTCGTTGTAGGTGCCGGTGTCGCCGCCGCCGGTGCCTGTCTTGTCGCCGACGGTCCAGGCGGCGGGAAGGCCCGCCCGGAGACGCTTGAAACCCGTTTGGCCTCCGACCATCCATGCCTCCAGCCGCCCCCGCGACTCCGGCGTCAGCACCGTCCCGAGGAGAACCCTACGCAGGGTCTCGCGCATCGCGGTGGGGAAGGTCGTGTCCCGGGGATCGCCCGGGATGGCCGTATTGAGATCCATTTCCGTCCGGTCGAACCGGGTCACCGTGTCGCCGATGCCGCGCACCCATCGCGTCAGAGCCTCCGGTCCGCCCAGAAGGGCGAACTGGAGATTGGCCGCGGTGTTGTCGCTCCAGACGATCGCCGCCTCGCAGGCTTCGGCAACGGTCAGGCTTCCGCGGCCTTCGGTGAACGCCTTCCGGCAGACCGGCGCGTAGCTCAAGAGATCCGCCTCGCGGAGCGGCAGCGCCTGATCGAGCCGCACCGCGCCGGCATCGATTCGGGCGAGGACGGCCGCCGCCGCCAGGACCTTGAACGTGCTGCAGAATGCGAACCGTTCATCCGCTCGCCACAGGAGGGGGGTGAAGCCCTCCCCCGCCACGCTCACCCCGAGCCGGCCTCCGGTGCCGGCCTCGATGGCCTTGAAGCGCGCCCCGGCCTCGTCATCGCTCAGGGCAGGGACAGGGACGGCGGTGGCGGCCAGCAGGCCGGTCCAGACCGCGCGGCGGGTGTACGACGCCATGGCATCCGTCTCCACGGGCAGAAGCCCCTTCCGTGATCCGGCTTTGCGGCTGTTGCGGGGCGAGGGGCATGGTAGGGAGCGCGCCGGAACTCACGGCACGGAGGGGAGACGGGACATGGGCGAGGCCGCCGCCGAGACGCTCTTCGCCCCGGCGACCGGGTTCGGCCGGGCGGCGGTGGCGGTGATCCGCGTCAGCGGTCCGCAGGCCGGGGCGGCGCTCATGGCCCTCGGCGGTGCCCCTCCCCCCGCGCGGCGGCTGTCGCTGCGCACCCTGCGCGATCCGGCGGACGGCACGGTTCTCGACAAGGCCCTCGTCGCGTTCTTTCCAGGCCCGGCGACCTACAGCGGCGAGGACATGGCGGAGTTGCACCTCCATGGCGGAAGCGCCGTGCGGGCCGGCGTTCTGGCGGCCCTCGGGCGAATCCCCGGTTGCCGGCTGGCCCGGCCCGGGGAGTTCACCCGCCGGGCGGTCCTGAACGGCCGGATGGACCTCGCGGAAGCCGAGGGCGTTGCGGACCTCATCGACGCCGAGACCGAGGGCCAGCGCCGCCAGGCCCTGCGGCAGCTCGACGGCGTGCTGAGCCGCCAAGTGGCAGCGTGGCGGGACGAGGCTATCGCCTGCCTCGCCGGGGCCGAGGCCGCCCTCGACTTCTCCGACGAGGGCGACGTCGACGACGAGGGCCTCGATGCCGCCCTGACCGGCCGGGTCAAAGCCCTGCGCGCGGCCATCGCGGCTGCGTTGGCGGACGGGCGCCGGGGCGAACGCCTGCGCGACGGCTTCTGGGTGGTGCTGGCGGGCGCGCCGAATGCCGGCAAATCCACCCTGCTCAACGCCCTCGCGCAGCGCGACGCGGCCATCGTCTCCGACAGACCGGGCACGACGCGCGACGCCATCGAGGTCCGCCTCGATCTCGATGGCCTCCCGGTGGTGCTGGTCGATACGGCGGGCCTGCGGGAGACGGACGAGGCGGTGGAGGCGGAGGGCATCCGCCGCAGCCGCGCCCGCATCGCGCAGGCGGACCTCGTGCTGGCGCTCGTGCCGCCGGGGGGCACGCCGCCCGAGACCGGCGAGACCCCTGCCCTGCCGGTATGGACCAAGGCGGACCTGCTGACCGGCGCGCCCTCCGGCCTCGCCGTGTCGGCGCGGACGGGCCAGGGCCTGTCCGCCCTGATCGATGCCCTGCGCGCCCGCGTGGAGGGCGGGCTCGGCCAGGGCGATGCCCTCATCACCCGCGCGCGCCACCGGGACGCCCTGGAGCGCTGCCTCGGCCATCTGGACCGCCTGCTCGGTGGCGGTCCCCCGGAACTCGTGGCCGAGGACCTGCGGCTCGCCGTCCGTGCGCTCGGCGAAATCGGCGGCCATGTGGGTGTCGAGGATATTCTGGACCGTTTGTTTGCCGGCTTCTGTATCGGGAAGTGAGGAGGCACCTCGACCGATCCGTGATCTCCTCCCGTCCTGGCGAGCGAAGCAATCCAGGGTGGCGGGACGCTTCCGAACGATGCGCATCCCCGGATTGCTTCACGGCGTTCGCAATGACGGAGGCCCGCAAGCCGGCCAGAACCGGACCCGCCCGAGTTCGGCTCAAGCATCTCCGTCTTTGCGAGCGACAGCGAAGCAATCCAAGAGCGGGACGCTTCCGAACGATGCGCAGCCCTGGATTGCTTCACTACGTTCGCAATGACGGGGCTCGCGAGCCGGCCGGAGCCGGACAGGGCCGAGTTCGCTCCCGCATCTCCGTCTTTGCGAGCGACAGCGAAGCAATCCAGGGTGGCGGGACGCTTTCGAACGATGCGCATCCCCGGATTGCTTCACGGCGTTCGCACAGACGTCGAGGGAGCTATCGACGGGTGTGGCTCAAGCCGATCGACGTCGGCTCGGATGCTAGTTCGCGGCCTTGCTCGGGTCGTCGGCGGGGTTGATGTAGTTCAGGCCGAAGGGACCGGAGCCGTTGACCTGCAACTCCACGGGCTGGTCCGTGGTCCAGAGCGAGTGCGGCATGTCCTTGGGCAGGTAGACGAAGCCGCCCGCGCGCAGCTCCTTGCCCGCCGCCTTGTCGATGGTCCTGCCGTGCTCATGGTAGATCGACCCCGAGAGGATCGTCAGCGTCTCGGCCTCGGAATGGGTGTGGGGCGCGATCACCGTGTCGGCCGGGAACTTCACCCGCAGGACGAAGGGACCGGGCTTGGACGGGTCGCCCGAGACGAGGCTGATCTGCGTGCCCTTCGGCAGGTTCGGCGGTCCCTTCTGGTAGGTCGCGGCGGCCGCATCCGGCAGGGTGACGGCGCCGTGGCCGTCATGGCCGCCCTGCGCGAAACCCGAACCGCCACCGGCGGCAAGGGCCATTAGGCTTGCCGCGATCAGCCGAGCAGGGTGTCTCATGGGTCGCTCTCCCGTGGTTCGCTCGGGAACAAGCTAGTGCGCAATCGAGTCGAGGCCAAGCGCGCGAAGGGGACAGGAGGTCCCCTGCCCCGTCAGGCCTCCAGGGCCAGAAGCGCGAAGCTGGCGAGCCAGTGCTCGCCCATGTAGTCGCCCGTCAGGTGCGGCATCGCCGCCGCGAGATGGCGGTCGGCGGCCTCGTCCATCGCCGTCCGGCGGGCATCGTCCGCCGGCAAGGCGCGGGAGAGCGCCCGGAAGCACCACGCCCGGCTGAGGTTCAGCCCGTCGAGATGGGCGATCTTGCCGTCGCTGCGGTCGGTGGCGAGGGCAGGGGTGAACAGGCTCGCGGGCCGCCCCTCGGTGAGCCGGGGCAGGAAGCGGTCGAACCAGGGCCGGAACCGGTCGGGCGGCAGCAGGCGACGCAGGGCCTCCGCCTCGATCAGGGTGGGCGACAGGAAGTCGTCGCCGCCCGGCTCGCCCCAGGCCGGACAGTCGGCATCCGTGCCGTACCAAGCGAGCGCCCTCTCCCGCAGCAGGTCGAGGAACGCGCCCTCGGCGTGGTCGGCGGCGAGTCGCAGGGCGAAGGCGGTGTTGAAGTGCGTGCCGACCCGCACGGGGTAGGGGGCAATCGGCAGGAAGTCCGCGAAGCGCGTGGCGATCCGCTCCGTCAGCGGTGCCAGGGCCCCGCCCCAACGCGCCTGTTCGGCACCGCGCAGTTCGGCGGCCAACGTCAGGAGCCACGCCCAGCCATAGGGACGCTCGAAGCCCCGCGCGGCCGGCGCGTCGATGGTGGCGCATTCGCCGGCCACCTTCTCCGGCACCAACTGCCGGTCGAACAGGGCACGGATCTCCCCCGCCCGGCCGAGGCCGGGATACAGCCGCAGGAGCCGGGCGAGCAGCCAGTAGCCGTGGACGCAGGAATGCCAATCGAAGCTGCCGTGGAAGACCGGGTGCATCGCCGAGGGCGCGCGCAGGTCGTCCGGCCCGGCGAAGACGATGCCCGGCTTGTGCGGGTATTCGCGGGTGACGTGGCTGAGCGCGATGCCCGCGAAGCGCTCCGCGATGTCCCGCGTCAGGCCCTGCGCCACCGCGTCCCCTCCCTCAGCTGCGCAGGCCCGGCGCCTCCCGGCCGGTGCTGGCCACGTATTCCGTGTAGCCGCCGCCGTACTGGTGCGCGCCCTCGGGGGTGATCTCCAGCACCCGGTTCGACAGGGCCGCCAGGAAGTGCCGGTCGTGGGAGACGAAGAGCATCGTCCCCTCGAAGGAGGCGAGCGCCTCCACCAGCATCTCCTTGGTGCCGATGTCGAGGTGGTTGGTGGGCTCGTCGAGGACGAGGAAGTTCGGCGGGTCGTAGAGCATCAGGGCGAGGACGAGGCGCGCCTTCTCGCCGCCGGAGAGCACGCGGCAGCGCTTCTCGATGTCGTCGCCGGAGAAGCCGAAGCAGCCCGCGAGCGTGCGCAGCGACCCCTGCCCCGCCTGCGGGAAGGCATCCTCCAGGGTCTCGAACACCGTGCGCTCACCGTCGAGCAGGTCCATGGCGTGCTGAGCGAAGTAGCCGAGCTTCACGCTGCCGCCGACCGTCACGGAGCCGGAATCCGGCGCCGTGGTGCCGGTCACGAGCTTCAGGAGCGTCGACTTGCCCGCGCCGTTCACGCCCATCACGCACCACCGCTCCTTGCGGCGGATGGAGAAGTCGAGCCCGTCGTAGATGGCCCGGCTGCCGTAGCGCTTGGCCACGCCCTTCATCATCACCACGTCGTCGCCCGAGCGCGGGGGCGGCTGGAAATCGAAGGCCACCGACTGGCGGCGGCGGGGCGGCTCCACGCGCTCGATCTTGTCGAGCTTCTTCACCCGGCTCTGCACCTGCGCCGCGTGGGAGGCGCGGGCCTTGAACCGCTCGATGAACTGGATCTCCTTGGCGAGCATGGCCTGCTGGCGCTCGTACTGCGCCTGCCGCTGCGCCTCGTTCTGGAGGCGCTGCTGCGCGTAGAAGGCGTAATCGCCGGAATAGGTGGTGAGGCTGCCGCCGTCGATCTCGATGATCTTGCCGACGACGCGGTTCATGAACTCCCGATCGTGGGAGGTCATGAGCAGGGCGCCGTCATAGCCGCGCAGGAAGTTCTCGAGCCAGATCAGGCTCTCGATGTCGAGGTGGTTCGAAGGCTCGTCGAGGAGCATCGCGTCGGGGCGCATCAGGAGGATGCGGGCGAGCGCCACGCGCATCTTCCAGCCGCCGGAGAGGGCGCCGACATCCCCCTCCATCATCTCCTGGCTGAAGCCGAGCCCGTCGAGCGTCTCCCGCGCCCTCCCCTCCAAGGCGTAGCCGTCGAGTTCCTCGAACCGGGCCTGGACCTCACCGTAACGCTCGACCAGGGCATCCATCTCGTCGGCGCGGTCCGGGTCGGCCAGCGCCGCGCCCAACTCGTTCAGCTCAGCCGCGACCTCGCTCACCGGCCCCGCCCCGTCCATCACCTCCGCGACGACGCTGCGGCCCTTCATCTCGCCGACATCCTGGCTGAAATAGCCGATGGTGACCCCGCGCTCGGACTGGACCTGCCCCTCGTCGGGCTGCTCCTCGCCGGTGATCATGCGGAACAGGGTGGTCTTGCCGGCGCCGTTCGGCCCCACGAGGCCGATCTTCTCGCCGCGCTGGAGGGCGGCGCTCGCCTCGATGAAGACGAGCTGCTTGCCGTTCTGCTTTGTTATCTTGTCGAGGCGTATCATGGTGCGGGCGGCTGTCCGGCGGGTCTCCCGCGCAGTACGGCATGGACGGCCCCAGCGCAAAGCTCGGCGAGCATGGCAGCGCGGCGTCGCACCGGGGACACGGGGCGGGTTGCCCCGCGCAGCACGGGCCTGCGCAACACGAGGATGACGATGCTGTTCGGCTGGTGGACGATGAGCATGGACATGTCCCTGCTCGCGATGGAAGCGCAGGGCGTGATCCTGCAGCGCCTGACGATGCTGTCGATGGGCGGCCCCGCGGCGCAGATGGAGGCGCAGCGCATGGTCACGGAGAAGGTCTTCGCGGCGGGCGAGGCGATGATGCTCGTCGCCTCCGGCGCCTCGAACGGGAAAGTGATCCGCAATTACCGCCGGAAGGTGCAGGCCAACGCCACGCGGCTGAGCAAGAGGGCGTAGGGACGGCCGTCCCGCTCTATGACACGCGAAGGCTCAGGCCTCCCGCCGTCGAGCCGGGGCGCCGCCGACGAGCCCGGAATCCAGGGGCGCCGACGGCCGCGATTGTCGGCGGTGTCGGCACGTCCGGATCCCGGGCACCGCTCCGCGGCCCCGGGATGGTGGTGGAGGTTGTCGACTCCCGGAAGGATCGTCCCGCCGGGGACGGGTTCGTCACCCTCAATTGTTCGCCGTGCGGAACGTGTCGCACGACTTGGTCTGGCCGCTCTTGTAGCCGGCCATGAACCAGCGCTGCCGCTGGGCCGAGGAGCCGTGGGTGAAGGAATCCGGCACCACGTAGCCGCGCGAGCGCTGCTGTAGGGCGTCGTCGCCGATCTGGGCGGCGGCGTTGAGGGCCTCGTCGATGTCGCCCTGCTCCAGCTCGGCGTACTTGTCGTTCGAGTTCTTGGCCCAGACGCCCGCGAGGCAATCGGCCATCAGCTCGATGCGGACCGAGAGGGCGTTCGCCTCGTTCTTGCTGGAAGCCTGCTGCTGGCGGGCCTGGACCTTGCCGAGGATGCCGAGCACGTCCTGCACGTGGTGGCCGACCTCGTGGGCGATGACGTAGGCGTAGGCGAAGTCGCCCTTCACGCCGAACTTCTGGGCCATCTCCTTGAAGAAGCCGGTATCGAGGTAAACCTTCTTGTCGAGGGGGCAGTAGAACGGCCCCATCGCCGACTGGGCCGAGCCGCAGCCGGAGCGGGTGCCGCCGCTGTAGAGCACCAGGGTGGTGGGCGTGTACTGCTTGCCGGTCTGCTGGGGCAGGATCTGGCTCCACACGTCCTCGGTGTTGCCAAGGATCTTGGAGGCGAAGCGCCCGTTCTCGTCGGTGGGGGCCTGCCGCCGCTTGGCCTGGGTCTGGGGATCGACCTGCTCCTGGCGCTGCCCGCCGCCCCGGCCGATCTGCTCGGCGCCGCCCATCAGGATCGCCGGGTTGATGCCGGTGAAGTAGCTGATGATCAGGATGACGACGATCGCGCCGATACCGAGGCCCCCGGCGCCGCCGCCGGGAAAGCCCATTCCGCCGCCACCGCCGCCGCCCTCACCGCGCCGATCCTCGACATTGTCGGAGCTGCGTAGATCTTCCCAGCGCATGATCCTGCCATCCGTGCCGCACCGGCCGCATCCGGCTTGGTCTAATGGCGGGAGGGGAGACCCGGTTCCGAGGAAACCGTCAAGCTTTCCCGTCGAGCGCCACGCGCAAGGACCGGAAATCCCGCCAAGCGAGGCGCTTCTGGAGCGGCTGCCGCAGCAGGAAGGCCGGATGGAGGGTCGCGAGGAGGCGCGCCTCCCGGCCGGGGAGGGCGTAGGAGAAGAACCGCCCGCGGGTCTTCAGGATGCCGTCCTTGGTGCCGGTGAGCGTCTGCGTCGCCGGCGCGCCGAGGCAGACGATCAGCTCCGGATCCACGAGTTCGATCTGCCGCTCCACGAAGGGGCGGCACATGGCGACCTCCTGGGGGGTCGGGTTGCGGTTGCCCGGCGGGCGCCAGGGGACGACGTTGGCGATGTAGGCCGAGGTCCGGTCGAGGCCGATGGCCGCCATCATCTTGTCGAGGAGCTGGCCCGAACGCCCCATGAAGGGCTTGCCGATCCGGTCCTCGTCGGCACCCGGGGCCTCGCCGAGGAACATCACCCGCGCCTGCGGATTGCCGTCCCCGAACACGAGGTTCTTGGCGGTGAACTTCAGCGGGCAGGACTCGAACCCGGCGAGGATCGTCTCCAGTTCCTCCAGGCTCGCGGCGTTCCGGGCATGCTCCCGGGCATCGCCCGCCGCCGCCTCGGGCTCGGCCGCGGCGGCGCGGCCGAAGGTCGCCCGTGGCGGTGCCCTCGGGGTGTCCGGCGGGGGAGGCGGGGGAGAGGAGTGCGCCGCCTCCCGGACGGGGGCCCGGCGGGCGGGCGCTGCCCTGGCGCGGGGAGCGGGCTCCGGGGCGTCCGCCTCGGTGAAGCGGTCGTGGGGCTGCTCGTCGAGCGCGACATCGACCCCGGCCTCCGTGTGGAAGTCGAGATAGGCGATCAGATCGGCCTGTCCGTCGGCGGGGCTCGGCATCACAACCAGATGGGGTTTCGGCAACCTGTGGACAACGTTCTCGTTCTGCCGTTCGTTCAGAGGGATGTAAGCTCGCCGCCGTCTTCCCAGGCGCGGTGCACCCGTGGTCGTGCCAGCTTGCGTTTCTAACTTGGAATCGGTTCAGACGGCAGCCAAAGCCGACAACGACGAACAGGAGTGGTGAGGATGGCGCTGCCCGAGCGGGAAAGCATGGATTTCGACGTGGTGGTGGTCGGCGCCGGTCCGGCGGGCCTCTCCGCCGCGATCCGCCTGAAGCAGCGCGCCGCCGAGATCGGCGAGGAGATCAGCGTCGTCGTGGTGGAGAAGGGCTCCGAGGTCGGCGCCCACATCCTGTCCGGCGCGGTCATCGACCCGATCGGCCTCGATGCCCTGCTGCCGGAGTGGCGCACCGATCCCGAGCGCCCGCTCAAGACCGCCGTCGAGCGCGACGAGTTCATGATGCTCACCAAGAACAGCGGCATCACCCTGCCGAACCTGTTCTTCCCCAAGCTGATGTCGAACCACGGCAATTTCGTCGGCTCGCTGTCGAACGTGTGCAAATATCTCGGCGCGCAGGCCGAGGCGCTCGGCGTCGAGATCTATCCGGGCTTCCCGGCCGCCGAGGTGCTGTTCGACGAGGCGGGCGCCGTGGTCGGCATCGCCACGGGCGACCTCGGCATCGGCAAGGCGGGCGAGCCGCGCGACGACTACACCCGTGGCATGGAGCTGCGCGGCAAGTACACGGTGTTCGGGGAGGGCGCCCGGGGCAACCTGACGAAGGGGCTCATCGCGCGCTACGGCCTCAACGCCCACAGCGACCACTTCAAGTACGGGCTCGGCGTGAAGGAGCTGTGGCAGCTCGCGCCGAACAAGTTCGAGCCCGGCCTCGTCCGGCACACGATGGGCTGGCCCCTGCCGAACAAGGCGGGCGGCGGCTCGTGGCTCTACCACTTCGACGACCACCTGCTCTCGGTCGGCTTCGTCACGCACCTGAACTACGAGAACCCGACCCTGTCGCCGTTCGAGGAGTTCCAGCGCTTCAAGACCCACCCGATGATCGCGGAGACCTTCGAGGGCGCCAAGCGCATCGGCTACGGCGCGCGGGCGATCATGGAGGGCGGTTGGCAATCGGTGCCGAAGCTGGTGTTCCCCGGCGGCTGCCTCGTGGGCTGCTCGGCGGGCTTCGTGAACGTGCCCCGCATCAAGGGCTCGCACAACGCGGTGCTGTCGGGCATGCAGGCCGCCGACGCCATCGCGGACGCCCTCAAGGCGGGCCGCCAGGGCGACGAGCTGACGGCCTACGACCAGGGCTGGCGCGACAGCCCCATCGGGCACGACCTCAAGCCCGTGCGCAACGTGAAGCCGCTCTGGTCCAAGTACGGCACGCTCGTCGGCGTCGGCCTCGGCGGGATCGACATGTGGGCGACGAGCATCCTCGGCACCTCGCCCTTCGGCACGCTCGGCCACGGCAAGCCGGACCATGCCTGCCTCAAGCCCCTCTCGGAGGTGACGCCGATCACCTACCCGAAGCCGGACGGCAAGCTGACCTTCGACCGGCTCTCCTCGGTCTACCTCTCGAACACCAACCACGAGGAGGATCAGCCGCCCCACCTCAAGGTGCGGGACATGGAGTTGCAGAAGCGCTCCGAGCACGACGTGTTCGGCGGCCCCTCCAACCGGTATTGCCCGGCCGGCGTCTACGAATGGGTGGAGGATGCCGCCGCCTCGGACGGCGTGCGCTTCCAGATCAACGCGCAGAACTGCGTCCACTGCAAGACCTGCGACATCAAGGACCCGAACCAGAACATCGACTGGGTGACGCCCGAGGGGCCGGGCGGGCCGAACTACCCGAACATGTGAGGCCGTCGGCGGGCGGCGGCGAGACGATCGCTCAAATGCGAGCGATCGTTTCCGCCCGATCTTCATGCCTCGCGCCGATCCTCGCCTCCTTGCGAGGTGACCATGTTCGAAGCCTTCTCGATCGCCACCGGCGGCATGCAGGCGGCCTCCCGCCAGCTGGACAGGGCCGCCCAGCAGATCGCGTCGCTGGGGGCCTCCACCCCCTCGACGAACCCCGCCATCACCGGCGACGCGGGCGGCAACGCCCTGCCGCCCGCCGCCACCGTCGACCTGTCGTCGAGCGTCCTCGACGTGCTCGACGCCCAGACGAACTTCGCCCTGAACGCCAGGGTCGCGCGGGCCGCCGACGAGATGGCCCAGCGCACCATCGACATGCTGGTCTGACGGACGCCCGCACGGGCCCGTGAACCCCGCGCCATCCTTTCGCCTTGCGGCGGTGGCGGGATGGGTTCAGTCTCCCGGGCGCCTTTCGCCCGGGCCCGTCGCCCAGCATTTTCAGGCGCCCGGCCCTTGCCTCAAGGGTTCGGCGCCCAGGAGCCGGATCGGTTCATGACGACATCTCGCGCCCGCCGGAACGCTTCGGCGCTCGCCCTGCTGCTCGCCGCCGGGATGATTCCCGGGGCGCTGGCCGCGCAGCCCAAGGATTCCGCCTCGTCCTCGGCCCGGGACTACGAGCCCGCCGAATCCCTCGAGGGCAACTTCCTCTCCGCCTACATCGCCGGCGCCGCCCGCGACACGACGGCGGCGGCCACCTTCTACCGCGAGGCGGTGCGGGCGGACCCGCGCAACGCCGAGCTGGTGGAGCGGGCCTTCATCTCGCTGCTGGCCGACGGCGCGCTGACCGACGCCTTCCGCACTGCCGAGAAGCTCGTGGCCCGCGACCCGACGAACGGGCTCGCCAACCTCTCCCTCGGGGTGCGGCAGATCAAGGCGGGCCAGTGGGCGCAAGCCCGGCAGAACTTCTCCCGCAGCGGGCGCGGCGCCGCCACGGACCTGACCGCCACGCTGCTCACCGCCTGGTCCTATGCCGGCGCGGGTGACGGCAAGCGCGCGCTGGAGACCGTCGCCAAGCTGAAGGGCGAGCGCTACTACAACACGTTCCGGGACTACCATGCCGGCCTCATCGCCGCCGTGATCGGCGACAACAACGAGGCCGAGGCACGCCTGCGCGCCGCCTACGACGCCGACCGCAACACCCTGCGGATCGTCGATGCCTACGCCCGCCAGGAGGCGAGCATGGGCCGCACCGACCTCGCGATCCAGGCCTATACCGAGTTCGATCGCCTCTCGCCCCGCCATCCGCTGGTGCGCGACGCCCTGGAGAAGCTGAAGGCGGGCAAGCCGCTGGGCAAGCTCGTCGCCAACGCCCAGGAGGGCGCCGCCGAGGTGCTCTACGGCCTCGGCTCCGCCGGCTCGACGCAGGGTGACGAACTCCCGGCGGTGATCTACCTCCGGCTCGCCCTCTACCTCGCCCCGGACCATGCCCTCGCCCGCCTGACGCTGGCCGACACCCTCGACCGGATGAAGCAGCCGGAGCGGGCCAACGAGGCCTATGCGCAGATCCCGGCCGATTCGCCTCTGAAGCTGAATTCCGACATCCAGATCGGGCTCAACCTCGAGCAGATGGGCAAGAGCGACGAGGCCGTCGCCCAGCTCGACGCCGCGATGAAGGCCCACCCGAACGACATCGACCTCATCACTGCGCTGGGGAACGTGCAGCGCTCGCGCAAGCAATACGCCGAGGCGGCCGCCACCTACACCCGCGCCATCGACCTGATCGGCGACAGGCCCCTCACCAACTACTGGACCACTTTCTACTTCCGCGGCGTCGCCTTCGAGCGCGCCAAGCAGTGGCCCAAGGCCGAGGCCGACCTGAAGAAGGCCCTCTCCCTGGTGCCGGAGGGCCAGCCCGCCGCCCGGGCGCAGGTTCTGAACTACCTGGGCTATTCCTGGGTCGATCAGAACATGAACATCGACGAGGCCTTCAAGATGCTGAAGCAGGCGGCGGACGCCTCGCCGCGCGACGGCATGATCGTCGACAGCCTGGGCTGGGCCTATTACCGCCTCGGCCGCTGGGACGACGCGGTGCGCGAGTTGGAGAAGGCCGTCGAACTGAAGCCGGGCGATCCGACCATCAACGACCACCTCGGCGACGCCTACTGGCGCGACGGCCGCCGCCTCGAGGGCAAGTTCCAGTGGCAGCACGCCAAGGACCTGAACCCCGAGCCGGACGACCTCGCCCGCATCAACGACAAGCTCAAGAACGGCCTGCCCGATACCGAGAAGCCGACGGCCACCGCGGAGAACCCGCCCGCGCCGGTGGCGGCGCCCCACAACCCGGACAACCCGGAGCTGCCGAAGGGCGCCCCGCAGCCCCACGAGGCTCCGGGGGCGGCGGACAAGGCCAAGAAGTCGGGAGGCTAGCCCTTCCCCCTCCCGGCGGGGTCGTGGCGGCACTTGCTCGACCTCGCCCCGAGGGCCTTGGCCGGACAGATCATGCGGCTCAGACCCCTCAGCGTCCTTGCGAGCGAAGCAATCCAGGGCAGCGGGCCGTTTCCGAGGGTAGCGCATCCCTGGATTGCTTCGCTTACGCTCGCAAAGACGGAGAGGCCCGCCCCACCGGCGACAAGTCCTTTTTGTCGGCCGCTTGAGAAAAATCGGCGCGCATTTCCCGGCGCTTTGCCTCACATTACCGGCCACGATCGCATAGAGCCGCCCTCTGAGCGGCCGGCCCCGCGCGGCGGGAGCCCGAGTGCGGCTGATTGGGAGGGAAAGGCATGCCGTCCGATATCGAGATCGCCCGCGCGGCGACCCTGAAGCCGATCGCGCAGGTGGCCGAGAAGCTCGGCATCCCGGACGAGGCGCTGCACAATTACGGCAAGCACATCGCCAAGCTCGACCACGGCTTCATCGCCGGGCTGGAAGGCCGCCCCGAGGGCAAGCTCGTCCTCGTCACCGCGATCTCCCCGACGCCCGCGGGCGAGGGCAAGACCACCACGACTGTCGGCCTCGGCGACGCCCTGAACCGCATCGGCCAGAAGACCATGATCTGCCTGCGCGAGCCCTCGCTCGGCCCGTGCTTCGGCATGAAGGGCGGCGCGGCGGGCGGCGGCAAGGCGCAGGTCGTGCCGATGGAGCAGATCAACCTGCACTTCACCGGCGACTTCCACGCCATCACCTCCGCGCACAGCCTCGCGGCGGCCCTGATCGACAACCACGTCTACTGGGCGAACGAGCTCAACATCGACGTGCGCCGCATCTTCTGGCGCCGCGTCGTCGACATGAACGACCGGGCCTTGCGCGCCATCACCCAGTCGCTCGGCGGCGTCGCCAACGGCTTCCCCCGCGAGGACGGGTTCGACATCACCGTCGCCTCCGAGGTGATGGCGGTGTTCTGCCTCGCGAAGAACCTGGAGGATCTGGAGGAGCGCCTCGGCAAGATCGTCATCGCCGAGACCCGCGACCGCAAGCTCGTCACCCTCAAGGATGTGAAGGCCACGGGCGCCATGACGGTGCTCCTGAAGGACGCGCTGCAGCCGAACCTCGTGCAGACGCTGGAGGGCAACCCGGCCCTCATCCACGGCGGCCCCTTCGCCAACATCGCCCACGGCTGCAACTCGGTCATCGCCACCCGCGCGGGCCTGCGGCTCGCCGACTTCACGGTGACGGAGGCGGGATTCGGCGCCGACCTCGGGGCGGAGAAATTCTTGGACATCAAGTGCCGGCAGGCGGGCATCAGCCCCTCGGCGGTGGTGATCGTCGCCACCGTGCGCGCCCTCAAGATGCATGGCGGCGTCAACAAGAAGGATCTCGGCTCCGAGAACGTCGAGGCCCTGGAGAAGGGTTTCGCCAACCTCGCCCGGCACGTGACGAACGTGCGCAACTTCGGCCTGCCGGTCGTGGTGGCGGTGAACCACTTCTACGCCGACACGGATGCCGAGCACGCCAAGCTGAAGGCGCTCTGCAGCGAGAAGCTCGGCGTGGAGGCCATCACCTGCAAGCACTGGGCCGATGGCGGCGCCGGGGCCGAGGAGCTCGCCCACGCCGTGGTGAAGCTCTCCGAGGGCGGCGCGCAGGCGATCCGCTACACCTACGAGACGGAGACCAAGCTCTCGGACAAGATCCGCGCCATCGCCACGAAGCTCTACGGTGCGGCGGACGTGCAGATCGAATCGAAGGCGGCGCAGAAGCTCGCCTCCTTCGAGAAGGAGGGCTACGGCCACCTGCCGATCTGCATGGCCAAGACGCAGTACTCCTTCTCCACCGATCCGGCGCTGATCGGCGCGCCGGAGGGCCACACGGTGGCGGTGCGCGACGTGCGGCTCTCGGCGGGTGCCGGCTTCGTCGTGGCGATCTGCGGGGAGATCATGACCATGCCGGGCCTGCCCAAGGTCCCGGCGGCCGACACGATCCGCCTCGACGCAAACGGGCAGATCGACGGGCTGTTCTAGGGGGAACCAGAGGGCGCCTCGGCGCCCTCTGCCTCGAAAGCCATGCCAAGGATCCCATCCCATTCACCCGCCAGGCTTGACGGACCCTTGCTGCGCTGAGACACGTCACGGGCACTGACCTATCGCCCGTTCGGGGAGCGGCCGCGCCGTGAGACCGATAACCTCGCGCGACGAGCCATCCCTTCCGACACGGGCCGGACGCGCCAAGGACACGGGCGTCGCCCGGCCACCCGCGCCCGGCGGGGACGACCTGATCGAGCTGCTGTTCTTCGCCTACCGCGACTTCGTCGGCGATCCGGACCGGATCTTGGCCGATTACGGCTTCGGCCGGGCGCATCACCGGGTGCTCCATTTCGTGGATCGCTATCCCGGCCTGACCATCGCCGAATTGCTCGATATCCTGCGCATCACCAAGCAGAGCCTGAACCGGGTGCTCAAGGACCTGATCGGACAGGGTTACGTCGTGCAGCGGCCGGGCACGAGCGACCGGCGCCAGCGGCTCCTGTCCTGCACCGAATCGGGCGCGGCGCTCGCCGCCGACCTCACCCGCGTCCAGGCCCGGCGGCTCGCCCGTGCCCTCGCCTCGCCGGACGCGACGGCCTCACCGGAGGATTTCCTGATGGCGATGATCGAGCCCGAGGATCGCCCCGCCGTCCGCCGCCTGATGGCCCGGCGCACCCCGCGCCCGGCGGGCGGGGAGGGCGCATGACGTCGGCCTCCGCCCGGCCGGAGGCGGCCGACCTGCCCGACGAGGCGCCCCACATCCTCGTGGTCGACGACGACCGGCGCCTGCGCGAGTTGCTGGCGCGCTACCTCGTGGAGCAGGGCTTCCGCGTGACCGCCGCCGCCAGCGCCGCCGAGGCGCGGGCGCGGGCGCAGGCCCTGGTCTTCGACGCCATGGTGCTCGACGTGATGATGCCGGGCGAGAACGGCTTCGATTACGCCCGCAGCGTCCGCGAGACCTCGAAGGTCCCGATCCTGATGCTCACAGCCCGGTCCAACACCAACGACCGGGTGATGGGGCTGGAGATCGGCGCCGACGACTACCTGCCCAAGCCCTTCGACCCCCGCGAGCTGACGCTCCGGCTCAACAACATCATCAACCGCGGCCCCGTGCGCGCCCGGGAGGCGGATGCCGCGCCCGTGGCGTTCGGTCCCTTCGCGTATCGGCCGGACCGGGGGGAGCTGCGCCGGGACGGGGAGGTGATCCGCATCACCGAGCGGGAGCGGGAGATCCTCACCATCCTCTCCCAGGCCGCCGGCGCCGGGGTGGAGCGCGAGCAGCTCGCCGGGGACAGCGGCGCCGCCGCCGAGCGGGCGATCGACGTGCAGATCAACCGCCTGCGCCGCAAGCTCGAGGTCGATCCGGCCAACCCGACCTTCCTGCAGACGGTGCGCGGCGTGGGGTACCGGCTGGTGATCGATTGATCCGCGCGCGATGGCGACACCCTTCCCGTCATTGCGAGCAACGCGAAGCAATCCAGGGTCGCGGGACGCCGTGAAGGGGGGCGCATCCCTGGATTGCGTCACTGCGTTCGCAATGACGGTGCGGCCTACCCCTTCTTCAGCCGCTGCCCGAAGATCGCGGTGCCGACGCGGACATGGGTGGCGCCCACTTGGATCGCCGCCGGGTAATCGGCGCTCATGCCCATCGACAGGATCGGCAGGTTACGCTCGCGGGCGAGCTTCGCGAGCAGGGCGAAATGGGCCGAGGGCGGGTCCTCGACGGGCGGGATGCACATGAGGCCGTGGATCGCGAGCCCATGGGTGTCCCGGCACTCGGTGAGCAGGGTATCGAGCTGGTCCACGGGGATGCCGCTCTTCTGCGCCTCGTCGCCGGTGTTGACCTGGATGAGCAGCTTCGGCTCCCGCCCGGTGCGGGCGATCTCCTTGGCGAGGGCGGCGGCGAGCGAGAGCCGGTCGAGGGAATGAATTACGTCGAACAAGGCCACCGCCTCGCGGGCCTTGTTCGATTGCAGCGGGCCGACGAGGTGCAGTTCCACATCCGGGTACCGCTCCTTCAGGGCCGGCCATTTGGCGACCGATTCCTGCACGTAATTCTCGCCGAACAGGCGCTGCCCCGCCTCCAGCGCGGGGAGGATACCCTCGGCCGGAACCGTCTTCGAGATCGCGATGAGGTGGACGTCGGCCGGGTCGCGCTCGCTGTCGCGGGCGGCGCGGGCGACGCCCTCGCGCACCTCCGCGAGACCGGCGGCGACATCGGCCTCGCCCACGGGCGGGATGTGGCCCGTGTCGGCGCGGGGGGGCGGTCCGGGCAGGGGAGCGGGCATCGTGGGGTCTCCTCGGTCTCGTCGTCGACGGGGGCAAGCATGGACGCAGCCGCCATGCAAGGGGCGCCATGCAAGGCCCGTTGACCCGCCGCCTCCCGGATATGCTACTCCCGCCGCAAGAGAACCATGCACCCGCGACAGATCCCCGCCCGATGACCGACGCACCCACCCCGCTCGAACGCTACAACGCCAAGGATGCCGAGCCGCGCTGGCAGGCGGCGTGGTCCGAGGCGAAGATCTTCGAGACCGACAACGCCGACCAGCGCCCGAAATACTACGTGCTGGAGATGTTCCCCTACCCGTCGGGGCGCATCCACATGGGTCACGTCCGCAACTACGCGATGGGCGACGTGGTGGCCCGCTACAAGCGCGCCAAGGGCTTCAACGTGCTGCACCCGATGGGCTGGGACGCCTTCGGCCTGCCCGCCGAGAACGCCGCCATGGAGCGCAAGGTCAACCCGCGCGCCTGGACCTACGAGAACATCGCGACGATGCGCGGGCAGTTGCAGTCGATGGGCCTGTCCCTCGACTGGAGCCGGGAGATCGCGACCTGCGACCCGGCCTACTACAAGCACCAGCAGCGCATGTTCCTCGATTTCTTGGAGAAGGGCCTCGTGGCCCGGCGCACCGCGAAGGTGAACTGGGACCCGGTGGACCACACCGTGCTCGCCAACGAGCAGGTGATCGACGGGCGCGGATGGCGCTCCGGCGCCCTGGTGGAGCAGCGCGAGCTGACCCAGTGGTTCTTCCGCATCACGCATTTCGCGGAGGACCTGTTGAAGGCCCTCGACGGGCTCGACCGCTGGCCGGAGAAGGTCCGGCTGATGCAGAAGAACTGGATCGGCCGGTCCGAGGGCCTGGAGGTCCGGTTCGGCCTGACGCAGCCTGTTGCCGGCTACGGAGACGGCGTGACGGTCTACACCACCCGGCCCGACACGCTGTTCGGCGCCCGGTTCCTTGCCATCGCCGCCGACCATCCGATCGCCGCGGCGCTGGCTGGGGGCAATGAGGCGTTGCAGGGCTTCATCGCGGAGTGCCAGCGCATCGGCACGGCCCAGGCCGCCATCGATACGGCGGAGAAGCTCGGCTTCGACACGGGCCTCAAGGTCCGCCACCCCCTGGACCCGTCCTGGGAGTTGCCGGTCTACGTCGCGAACTTCGTGCTCATGGAGTACGGCACGGGCGCGGTGTTCGGCTGCCCGGCCCACGACCAGCGCGACCTCGATTTCGCGAACAAGTACGGGCTGGGCAACACGCCCGTCGTCTGTCCGGAGGGGCAGGACCCGGAGAGCTTCGTCATCACCGACACCGCCTATGACGGTGACGGGCGGATGATCCATTCGCGCTTCCTCGACGGGATGACCACCGACGCGGCCTTCGAGGCCGTGGCGAGCCGCCTGGAAGGGGAGGGGGCCGCCAGCCGCAAGGTGCAGTTCCGCCTGCGCGACTGGGGCGTCTCGCGCCAGCGCTACTGGGGCTGCCCGATCCCGATCATCCATTGCGAGAGCTGCGGCCCTGTGCCGGTGCCAGTGGAGGACCTCCCGGTGAAGCTGCCGGAGGAGGTCTCCTTCGATCAGCCAGGCAACCCGCTGGAGCGCGATGCCGCGTGGCGGCAGGTGCCGTGTCCGCGCTGCGGGGCCGCCGCCCGGCGCGAGACCGATACGATGGACACCTTCGTGGATTCCTCGTGGTACTTCGCCCGCTTCACGGCGCCGTGGCTTCAAGACCGGCCGACAGACCCGGAGACCGTGAACCGCTGGCTGCCGGTGGACCAGTATATCGGCGGCATCGAGCACGCGATCCTGCACCTGCTCTACGCGCGGTTCTTCACCCGGGCGATGCGCGAAACCGGCTGGTCCGGCGTGTCGGAGCCCTTCGCCGGGCTGTTCACCCAGGGCATGGTGGTCCACGAGACCTACAAGGACGAGGCGGGCGCCTGGGTCCCGCCGGCCGATGTCCGTCTCACCACGGAGGGCGGCGAGCGGCAGGCGTTTCACGTGAAAACCCACGGTCCGGTCACCATCGGATCGATCGAGAAGATGTCGAAGTCCAAGAAGAACGTCGTGGACCCCGACGACATCATCGCCAGCTACGGCGCCGACACCGCCCGCTGGTTCATGCTCTCCGACTCCCCGCCCGAGCGCGACGTGATCTGGACGGAGGAGGGCGTGCAGGGCGCGGCCCGGTTCGTCCAGCGCGTCTGGCGCCTCGTGAACGCGGCGGGCGCGGCCACCGGCGACGGGGCCGCCGATCTCGCGCTGCGCAAGGCCGCCCACCGGGCGCTTGCGGCGGTGGGGGAGGATGTCGAGCGCCTGCGCTTCAACCGCTGCGTCGCCCACATCTACACGCTGGCCAACGCCCTCGACGACGCCCTGCGCGGCGCCGTCTCGCCGACGGCGGCCCAGGAGGCGGCGGGCATCCTCGTGCAGCTCATCGCGCCGATGATGCCGCACCTCGCGGAGGAATGCTGGACGGCGCTTGGCCGGACCGGCCTCGTCGCCGCTGCGGAGTGGCCCGAGGCGGAGGCCGCCCTGCTGGTGGAGGACGAGATCACCCTGCCGGTGCAGATCAACGGCAAGAAGCGGGCGGACGTCACCGTGCCCCGCGATGCCGACGCCAAGGCCGTCGAGGCGGCGACCCTGGCCCTTGAAGCAGTCCAGAGGGTTCTGGAGGGCAAGGCGCCGCGCAAGGTGATCGTGGTGCCCGGCCGGATCGTGAACCTCGTGGTCTGACCGGTTCGTGGGGGCGGGGATCCGTTGCGAGACGCGATCATCGCCCCCGCTCCCGCCCTCCCCCTCATCCTGAGGTGCTGCGGAGCAGCCTCGAAGGAGGCCTCCAGGGGTCGCGGAGCGTGCTGGAGGCCTCCTTCGAGGCCCCCCGAGGCGGGCACCTCGGAATGAGGTTGAGGATTGGGGGAATTTCGCAACGGTCCCCGCAAGCGGGGAGGGGCGATCACTCTCGCTCCCGCCGGAGACTGAGGATGACGCCCAGGAGGAAGGCGGCGGGGCGGCGCCTTCTCCCGCGCGAGCAGAACGAGCAAAGGGGACAACCATGGCGGCCAAGCCGACGGTGGCTTTCATCGGCACGGGTGGGACGATCTCCTCCCTCGGCCGGGACAGCCTCGACATCCTCGATTACTCCGCCACCGACCGGCGCCTGGATGCCCAGGCCATCGTCGCGGCCGTGCCGGAGTTGGCGCGGGTCGCCGAAGTGCTGCCGGTGCCGTTCCGGGCGGTGCCGAGCCCGGCCATCGGCTTCGCCGAGTGGCGCGATCTCGTGCGCCTCTGCGAGGAGACCGTGGCCGCCCATCCCGAATGCGCTGGCATCGTCATCGGCCACGGCACGGCAACCCTGGAAGAGACCGCCTACGCCCTGAGCCTGACCCTCACCGTCCCGGTGCCGGTGGTGCTGGTCGGCTCGCAGCGCCCGATGAGCGCCCTCTCGTCCGATGCCGCCCTCAACCTCGTGGCAGCCGTCCGCACCGCCGCCGCGCCGGAATCCCGGGGCAGGGGGGTTCTCGTGGTGCTCAACGATGAGATCCAGGCAGCGCGGGACGTCACCAAGACCTCGGTCACCCGGCTGCAGACCTTCCGCACGCCGGATTTCGGCATCCTCGGCCATGTGGACGGCGACCGCGTGCATTACTACCGCCGCACCGAGCGCGCCCACGCGCCCGGGACCCCCTTCGACATCCGGTCCCTCGCGGGCCTGCCGCGGGTCGATATCGCCTACGCGTATGCCGATGCGGACGGCACCGCCGTGCGGGCCTTCCAGGCCGCCGGCGCGGAGGGCATCGTCTGCGCGGCCCTGGCGCCGGGGATGCTGCCGCCGGCCGAGGCGGAGGCCATCACGGCGGCGGCCGCCTCCGGTGTCGCGGTGGTGATGTCCACCCGCGCGGGCAGCGGTCTCGTCCCCCTCACCACGAGACTGCGGGACGAGGGCATCCTCAGCGCGGACACCCTGACGCCGCAGAAGGCAAGGATCCTCCTGGCGCTCGGCCTCACCGTCACGCAGGACCGGAGAACGCTGGCGGAGTTCTTCGCGCGTTACTGACGGCCATCCGCCCCGGCCCCTTCGTCGCCGCAAGCGCCGCGGGCAGGGCCCTTGTCCCCATCGCCCCGCCCTCCACTTGGGCGAGCAACCCCTTCTGGACGACGCCCGCTCCATGCTCCCTGCCATCGATCCCGCCCGCTCCCTGCTCGTCGTGATCGACCTCCAGGCCCGGCTCGTGCCGGTGATCGCGGAGGTGGACGGCGTGCTCGCCAACGCCAGGCATCTCGTCGAGGGTGCGGAGAAGCTCGGCGTGCCGGTCCTGCTCACCGAGCAGAACCCGGCCGGACTCGGCGGCACCGTCCCGGAGCTGGCGGGACGCGAGGCGATGGCGAAGATGGCGTTCGACGTCACCCGCACGCCGGGCTTCCTCGACCGGGTGCCCGCGCAGGCGGACGTGATCCTCGCAGGCTGCGAGGCGCATATCTGCGTCCTTCAGACGGCGCTCGGCCTCCTCGCGGCCGGCCGCCGGGTCCGCGTGGTGCAGGATGCGGTCGGTTCACGGCGGACCGAAAACCGCGACGCGGCGCTCCGGCGCCTCGCGGCCCAGGGCGCCGACATCGTCACCACCGAGATGGTCCTGTTCGAATGGCTCGGCAGCGCCGAGCATCCGCAGTTCCGCGAGATCGTCCGCGCCGTGAAGTGACGGAGCCGGGGAGGGGTCAGGACTCCTCCAGGGCGGCCCGGGTCGCCCCGTCCGCACCGATATCGTCCGTCCCCGCCATGCCGAGGGCCTCGATGAGGCGCACCCGGGCACGGCTCACCCGGCTCTTGATGGTGCCCACGGCCACGCCGCAGATCTCGGCCGCCTCCTCGTAAGTGAAGCTCTGGGCGCCGACGAGGATCAGCGCCTCGCGCTGGCTGTGCGGCAGGAGGTTCAGGGCATCCTGGAACTGCGCCATCTCCATCCGCACCTCCTGCTCGGGCAGGGAGGCGAGGCGCGCCGCATGGGCGCCTTCCGCGTCCTCCACCTCACGCTTGCGCTTGCGCTGCTCCGAGTAGAACAGGTTGCGCAGGATCGTGAACAGCCACGCCGTCAGGTTCGTCCCCCGGCGGAAGCTCGCCGCCTTGGTCCAGGCGCGCACGAGGGTGTCCTGCACGAGGTCGTCCGAACGGTCGAGGTCGTAGGTCAGCGAGAAGGCGAAGGCCCTGAGCGCCGGGATGGCGCCGAGCAGGAGGTCGCGCATCTCCGCATCGGCGCCCGGGGGCGTGCCGACGGGGCTGCCGGTCGGGGCGAGAGGCTGCATCATCGCGAGGTCTCCCGGTCGGCGCCCTCTGCCAGATCATCCAGCAGGGCGCGAAAGTGGTCGGGGATCGGCAGGGCCAGTACATGGCCGTAATGGCGCTGAAGCTCCTGGCCGATCCGGGCACGGGCCGTGGCGTCGATGGGACGCCGCGACGGTCGGCGGGGTGGACGGCCAGGGCCGGACCCCGCCCGCCGGGCGGGCGTTCCGTCATCTGTCCGGTCGTCGTGAGCCATCGCCTGTCTCGAGCCTGAAGGGGCGATCCGCGGGGCGATGTCCGGCGCGCCCTCAAGGCGCGACCAAGCCGAGACACCCCCCATCGCCTGATGTGGGGCTGGATAAAGGCAGGGGATTAAATCACCTCTGAATTGTATATTCAGGTGATATTAACCTGCTTGACCGTGTAATATTTCGGAAATGTAACAAGAAACAAAGTAGAAATACTTCAATCTTGGCCTTACAGCTTAGGCATTGCGGCTGAACGGTTGCTGACCGGTGCCGCCGCCGATGCCGTCTTCCCCTCCCGACGCCGGTTGCAGGATCTCCGGCGCGGCTGTGCCCGGGGGCCGCAGGCGGAGCCGGGTTGCCGTCCGCACTTTGCTGCGGCGCAACAACCGGCTACAACCGGCCCGCCGCGACGGGCCGGGCCGGGGCGGAGCCGATCCACCCGAACCGGCGAACCGGGGTGGTTAGGTTAAGACTGGATTTCCCGCGCCAAACGCGGTCGCGTTTGGTACAGGGCACTATACTCGGCGGATCGTCGTAAGACTTCGAGGGTCTGCGCGCCGCCCTGGAATCATTGTTCGAGCGCAGGAGCGGGCCGATGTCGGGTGAAACCACGGATCTCATTCATCCGGTCATCCTGTGCGGCGGCTCGGGCACCCGGCTGTGGCCCGCCTCGCGCGAGAGCTTCCCGAAGCAGTTCATTCCGCTGGCCGAAGCCCACCGCTCCTCCTTCCAGGCCACCGCCGCCCGCGTGACGGACACGGGCCTGTTCGCCCGCCCCGCCATCCTCACGGCCAACGATGCCCGCTTCATCGTGGCCGAGCAGCTCGCCCAGGCGCGGTTGTCCGCCGACATCCTGCTCGAGCCGTCCCGGCAGGATTCGGCCGCCGCCGTCACGGTCGCGGCGCTCCACGCCGCCGCGCAGAAGCCGGACGCGCTGGTGCTGATCCTCGCCGCCGACCATCTCGTGGGCGACGACGCCGCCTTCCTCACGGCGCTCCGCAACTGCCGCCCCGGCGCGAAGGCCGGCCACATCATGACCCTCGGTCTCGTGCCGACGAGCCCGGCCACCGCCTACGGTTACATCCAGCCGGGCGAGGCCCTGCCCGGCGAGGCGGGGCAGGCGGGCGCCCGGGTGGTCCAGCGCTTCCTGGAGAAGCCCGACGCCGCCCGCGCCGCCGGCCTGATCAGTGAGGGCGCCCTGTGGAACAGCGGCTACTTCATGTTCCGCGCAGACGTGATGCTCGACGAGATGCGCACCCACGCACCGCAGGTACTGGAGGCGGCGCAGGCCGCCTACGAGGCCGCCGCCCGCGACCTCGACTTCCTCCGCCTCGACGCCGAGGCCTTCGCGCGGGCGCCCAAGACCTCCGTCGATTACGCCGTCATGGAGCGCACCTCCCGCGCGGCCGTGCTGCCGGTCTCCTTCCCGTGGTCGGACATCGGCACCTGGGGCGCCCTGTGGGAGGTCTCGCCGCAGGACGCGGACGGCAACGCCACCCGTGGCCGCGTCGCGCTCCACGGCACCCGCAACAGCCTCGTCCACAGCGAGGGCGAGTTGCTGACCACCGTGGTCGGCCTCGACGACGTGGTGGTGGTGGCCACCTCCGACGCGGTGCTGGTCACGAGCCGCGAGCGCGGCGGCGAGGTGAAGACCCTCGTGGAGGGCCTGCGCGCCAAGGGCGAGCCGGAAGCCGACGCCCACCGGCTGATGTACCGCCCCTGGGGCAACTACCAGCGCATCGACATCGGCGCCCGCTTCCAGGTGAAGCGCATCACGGTGAAGCCCGGCGCGCGGCTCTCCCTGCAGAAGCACTATCACCGGGCGGAGCATTGGGTGGTGGTGCGCGGCACGGCCGAGGTGACGGTGGACGACGCGGTGAGCCTCGTCCACGAGAACGAGGCGATCTACCTGCCGATCGGCTGCGTGCACCGCCTGACGAACCCCGGCAAGATCCCGCTGGAGCTCATCGAGGTGCAGGTCGGCTCCTACACGGGCGAGGACGACATCATCCGCATCGAGGACGTCTACGGGCGCTGAAACCGGCGCGCCCGGAGCGTCTCCCGCACCCGGCGCCAGCGACCCTGGCATAGGGGTCGCTGCGGAACCGCGCGGCCTGCTCCTCGACGAAGGCCCCATCATCGGGGTCGTCGGGGCGGGACCGCTCCATCGCGGCGGCCAGGGCCTCGATCTCCTCGCGGGGAATGCGGCTTGGCCGGACGATGTGGTCGTAGACGTAGAGGACGACACCCGGTGCGGGCACGAGGGCTCCAGGCCCATAGGCGATCCACATCGTCGCCGATTCCTGTCAAACGGCGTGCAACTTTGGCTCTGACTCACTCTCGCTGATGCCGGCTGCGTCGAGGTTGCGGACATCCAGGATGGAGCCGCAGCCTGCGCCCCTGCTTCAGGCCGTCGAGCCTCGTACCTGCTGGATTCGTCGTCGATTACCGCGATGTCGGCACCGATCGGCACCCTCGTCTGCGATCTCGAACGCCGCCGCGTCGTAGCGCTCCTGCCCGACCGCGAGCAGGCCACCGCTCAGACATGGGCGAAGATGAACGGCTCGATCCGGATCGTCGCCCGCGATCGCGGGGGCGGATATGGCGAGGCCATCCCGTTCGCCGACCGGTGGCACCTCATGGAGAAGGCCGGACTTGGCTTCCTCGATGCCGTGCGCAGATCGATGCGACAGTCTCGAGAGGTCGTCGGCGCCGCCACGATCGATCCGGCGTTGCTCACTGCAGCTGAGCGCATCCAGTACGAGGGATGCCTGCGGTGGGAGGAGGCGGGCGCGGCCATCCGCGCGCTTGCCGAGGCGGGTGTCCCGATCCGCCGGATCTGCCAACGCCTGGGCCACAGTTGCACGCCGAAACACACCTCGGCCTCGAACTGGTCGCAGAAGGCCAGAGCACTCTCCCGCGTCGCCGCCCACTTCACTTGGGGCAGACGGCGCGGCGTGCGGAGACAAGGTCTCCAGTGCGCCCCGCCAACCGGCGACAACGGGATGGAGCGGGGGAGGGGGCGACGTTCTCTGACCTGCGGCCGAGTTACCGCAGAGCTAGAAAAGGAGCCATGCTGGAGCGGTAGGAGCGAAATGGCGATCGATGCGGCAATGGCACAGGCGGATCCCACTCTCGACACCATCCGAAAGCGGCCGCCGACCGAACGTCCCTCCTTGGACACACGACGGAGAGGCGGAAGCGAAAGCAGGCCTTGGGTCTTCTGAGCAAGACGATCCGCGAGCAAGCAGAGCTCGAACTCCAGTGGCGATTGGAAAATGAGCTGCCGGCACGACGCTGATGGCGAAATCTCTACCTATGGAAGCGATCTCGAATCCGTCGCAGCCTTTTCGTGATCAAGCGCAGCGGTACGGTCATCCGCCACGTCAGCCGCGACTTCATCCAGGCAACTGTTTCTTGCGTTGCCGCGAGCGTCTTACCTTGGGCTTCGATCTCACTCAGAAGCCGCCTTTCTTCGTGCCGAAGTGCGGCAATGACTGCCTTCTCTTCGGCAATGATGCGATCTCGTTGGCTTAATGCTGCATCCATCTCGCCGATCATGGAGTCGCGCTTCCAAACGGCCTGGGTGTTAAGGGCATCGACCCGTCCGCTCCAATCCCGCAGACGGTTGAACTGTTCGGATGTTTGCGCGTGTTCGTAGAGTGTTTCGAGGGCGAAGTTTCGGTGCGTGATCGCTTCGTGGCGCCGGGCAATGTCCGCGACACGCAAAGCGATCTGCTCATCCAGCACCCACTCCCTCTCGGTATCGAAGACCTCGGTGAACAGAGCCTCGTCAATCTCGGCAAAGCGCCTCAGAACCCGGCTGTGTTCGAAGGTTGAGCGTAGCATGACCTCCGCGGTCGGGGCGCTGGCGTTGGCGTGGTTGGCACGGATGCGGAAAGCCGTGAATGCATCCGGCAGCACGTGGATCTGGTGGCCCGCCACCAGCATCCGGATCCACATGTCGAAGTCCTGAAGATTGGCAAGACGCGGGTCGTACTGACCCGCTGCTGCATAAGCCTCACGGCGGATCATTGCGCTCGGCGCGTTGAGGACGTTGCCGTGATGAAAGAAGTACCGCAGCCATTCCCGGCGGGAAAAGCTCTCGAAGCGGAGCGGCAGCGTAAAATCGTTGAAGCCCGTCGTCGGGAGCCCCTGCTCATCCACCATTCGGGGGACGCCGAAGACAAGGGAAACTTCAGGATGGGTTTCGAGGAAGCCGACCTGCCGCCGCAGGCGTCCCGGCAGCGCCCAGTCGTCGGAGTTGAGGATCGCAAGATAGCGCCCTCGTGCCCGAGCGATCGCGGCGTTCATCGCCGTGGAGATACCGCGATTGTCCGGCCAGCACTCGAGGCGGATGCGCGGATCGTTGAAGCTGCGGATGACGTCCGCGGTACCGTCCGTCGAGCCGTCGTCCGTGACGACGATCTCAAAATCCTGGAACGACTGTGCCAGCACGCTTTCGATCGTCTGCCGGACATAGGGGGCGTGCTGGTAGCACTTCACCAAGACCGAGACGGTGGGCGCCGCTGACGGCGTTGCGTGAACAAGGGTCGGCAGCGACGCGGCATCCGCCCGGCGCAGACGCTGCTCCTCCCACCAAAACGGACGGATGGCGAGGCTCTCCGCCTCGGCCCCAATAAGGCCGGCGCTCTCGCGCTCCATCTCATCCCAGAAAGTGCGTAAGCGCTCGCGTCCCCAAAGGTAATGCTGGCCGAAACCCTGTTCGCGATCGGTGCGACCGAGCCGCCCCGCCTGGTTCGCCTCCCGCACCGCGTTCCGCTCGAAGCCAAGGTGTTTGTAGTGCCAGAGAAGAAGGGAGTCGGATGGGGGCAGTACGAGGTCGCCCTCGGGTACTGCCGCGTGGCGCCCCGGCCCGAAGCCGGTCTCCCGTAAGGCTTCCGGTTTGAAGATGCTGAGCTTGTTGAAGGCGAGTCGCGGACGCCCACGTGTGACGCGCTCCACGAGCAGCCCGGCATCGTCGGGCATCTCTGCATGGTTCAGGTCGAAACCGAGTGCCGGGATCAGGGTGACGCCTCGGTCGGCTTGCTCGAACAGATAATCCGCCATGACGCGGCCGGGGACGTGCAGATGCTCATCGATCGCCGTGACGACGATCCAATCGGCTTTGTGGCGGCTTTCCTTCCAGGCTTCGTTCTGGATCGTGCGGTGAGACAGGACGAAAGAGTCCGCATCGCTGCGGGGGAAGTCGCGCAGTTCGACCTTTGGGTGGGCGCGGAGGATCTCGCGGGAACCGTCCGTCGAGCCGTCGTCGTAGATGACGTATCGGTCCACCCAGGCGTCGTAGTGCCGGAAAAAGAAACCGAGCATGTCGGCTTCATCCCAGCACACGGTGTAGAGATGGACGATGGGGCGCGTCATCGAACGGCGATGCCCCTATAGCCGCCGATCCCCCGACGGACGATCCTGGCTGGGTTGCCGATGGCAAGGCACCCTTCCGGCACGTCCTTCGTGACGACTGAGCCTGCGCCGACTACGGCGTTCGCGCCGATGGACACCTCGGGCAGGATCGTCGCTCCCGCGCCGATGAACGCACCGGTGCCGAGGCCGACATGGCCTGCCAGCACGGCGCCGGGTCCAACCGACACGTAGTTGCCGCCTCGGACATGGTGGCCGAGGCTCGCCCCGCGATTGATGAAGGCGAAGACGCCGAACACACTCCCCGAGCCGAGGCTGCAGCCGGCATTGATGTAGGAACCCGCCCCCAGTTCCAGATGGCGCGGTGCGGCGATGCTGGGATCGATCAAGGTGAACGGTCGGCTGAGACCGTGTCGCGCGGCCTCTTCGGCGGCCGCCTGCCGGTGGCCCGGCGTGAAGAGAGGCACGAGAAACGGCAGGCTTCGCTCCTCAGGGGACACCTCCGCAGGTGTCAGGATCCGTGCCTCTCCCAGGAGGTGGGCCGGCCCCGGATGGTTGGCGATGCCGGCAACCAGGGGCAGATTCGCCCGGTACACGCTCTCTTCGACATCGACGACGATGGATGAGCCGATCCCGTAGAGGATCACGCCGCGCAACGAAGGCACTCCCGGATTGCCGCCGCGACGCGCTCCTCGTAACCCGTAGTGACCTCAGGCTGTATCGGCAGACTGAGGAGACTGTCGGCCAGCGCATCTGTCACTGGTAGGGGCGTACGGGCACCCTCAGTGAAGGCGGGATGGCGGTGCAAGCCTGGTGCGTAATGTACCGCCGTACCGATCCCCGCCGCCTCGAGCCGGTGTCTGAGCCCCTCCCGATCGGACACGGTCACCGCGAACTGATGATAGACGCTGCCCTCGCCCTCCGGGGGCAGGCCGACATCCGTGTCAGCGAGCAGGGTCCGGTAGCGGGCGGCGCTTGCCCGCCGGGCTAAATTGCCCTCGCCGAGATGCGGCAGCAGCGCGAGAAGGATCGCCGCCTGGATCTCATCAAGACGGGAATTGAAGCCGACCTGTCCGCTCACTCTCTCGCCTGGTGCGAAGCCGTAGTGGCGCAGGCTGCGCAGACGCGTGGCCAGACCTGGGTCGGCGGTCACCACCGCCCCGCCATCGCCGACTCCGCCGAGGTTCTTGGTCGGATAGAAGGAATAGGCTGCGGCGTGGCCGAAGCTGCCGAGCGCCTTGCCGTCGAGGGTCGCGCCGTGGCTCTGTGCGCAATCCTCCACGACCGCCAGACGGTGCTTCGCGGCTAGCGCCATCAGCGCTGGCATGTCGGCCGGGTGGCCGAACAGGTGAACGGGTACGATAGCAGCGGTGCGAGGCCCGATGGCAAACTCTGTCGCTGCGGGGTCGATGCAGCGGGTGACCGGATCGACCTCCACGAAGATCGGGCTCGCGCCGCAATGCAGGATCGCCTGAGCGGTGCCGGCGAATGTCATCGAGGGCAATAACACCTCGTCGCCTGGCCCAATTTCCAGTGCCCGCAGAGCCAGCGCCAACGCATCCGTGCCAGAGGCCACGCCGATGCAGAACTTGGCCCCCGCTGCCGCCGCGAAGGCTGTTTCGAAAGCGTCAACCGCCTCCCCCAGAATGTAGGAGGAGCCGGAGAGGACGCGGGCAACCGCTGCGTCGATCTCGTTTCGAAAACGGGCAATGCGCAGGGGCGGCGCCGCCTGCGGAATCATGCCGAGCACAGGATTCGTGCCACGCTCGTCTGCGGACGGTCAAAATGGCGGGTGTCCTCGTAGCGCTCAGAGGCGCAGACGAGTAACGCGGTACGAGGTGCAAACTCCTTGAGTACGATAAGTATTCCTGCTCTAATCCATAGTGCCTCGTTGTTGCTTTCTAGCCGTACTGACCGACGATGGTAGCCATTATCGACTTCGACAGTAACCGCACCACTGACGACGCTGATTAATTCGTCGCAGGAATTTGCGTGACCACCGCGATCAGGCCCTGAATGATCGACAGTGATTACAAATACGCGCTTTGGATAAAAAGGTACATTACCAAATTCTTCAAATGAAATAAGATTTCCGCGCGGATCACTGTGTACGACCTGCGGTAAAAGATCGACTCCCTCGATGATCTTGCTCAAGATCATATTCAACCTTCCGACAATAATAATTTGCCAGATATCGTATCTTCTCACGGCTTTGTGTACAATTGCCAAATTTACCCGGATCAAATCGGGATCTTTATCGTCAAACGCAGGGATAGTTGCGCAGAACACGATCTGAGACGCATGCGGCTTCCATTTTGCGGACGTACAAGACGGTCTGCGGCGCGAGCGCCCTGTCTCCCGGGAATGGACGCCACCGACCGTGACAGCGCCATGGCCGCGCGGGACGCCGCCGAAGACCTGCTCGCCCTCTGCTGGCCGGTGCGCTCTTCCGGGGACGATCTTAAGACGTGGAGGATCGGCGATTCCGAGTTGACCGACGAGGAGCTGATCGGCCTTGCGACCCGGCGGGAGATCCTGTCGGCGGCCGGGCTGGTACAGTAGCGAGCGGCAATGAGACGATGAAGGCGACGATCTGAATGTCCGTCATGGCGTGAGACCTTTCAGGACCGTGCGGGCCGCGAGGTGCCGGAAACCGCTTGCTGCGTGAAAGATCGCGATGCCTAGCGCATCGATCCACTCGGAGGCGACAGCCGAGACTGGAGAAATTGATGCAAAGACAATTAGCTAGTGCAGACTCGCATGAACGAAGTGGGTGCGTCACTGCACTAGCGCGAGCGTCAACGCCGACAGGTGCGGACCGGTGCCAAGGCCGAACACGGCCGCGACGAGAGGCGCGACGACGCCAGCCGTGAGGAGGCCCCCGGCCGCCGGATTGAGACAGGTCGCCGTCAGCTTCGTCCGCTCATTCGTGACGAGCTTGCGGGCCGGAATCTGGCCCTCAGCGCCCACGCCTTCCGCTCCCGGAACCGGATCCCGGCCCCGCCCCCGTTCTCGGGATTGATTTTCACGCAGGTGACGTCGAAACGGAGGGCAACCTTCATGTTTTTGTCATCGGCGGGGTCGGTAGAGTAGAGCCGGCAAGAAGCTTAACTAACTCCGCCTGCCGCGATACGCCCGTCTTCGACATTACAGACTTCAATTGTGATCTTACAGTCGCAGAAGAGGTACCAAAACTCAGCGATAAGTCAGCCACCGTGCTGCCGCTTACAATTCCTCGGGCAACGCGTGCCTCGGCAGCTGTTAGGTCGAAGAGGCCTTCAAGGACTGACAAGTCCGGCGCATGCGACGTCGTCAAAGGTGTAAGTACCGCGATTGCTTCTGCTGATACGAATAGGTCGATAGCCGATCGGCGGATCGGTAGCAGATGTAGGACCGTAGGAACCTGATCCCCGCGAGCGGCAAGGGGGATAGATCGCGGCGCGACGCTCGCTCGATAGGAGAGTTCGATCAGCGCGTTCGATAAAAGGGCATCAGCGGCCGGATCGGTGAGGGCAAAGCGGGCTCCGTCAAGAACCTGATCACCGAGCAGCCTTTCGCACATCCGGTTCATCGCCAGGGGCCGGCCTTTTCGCCCCAAGACCACTGCTGCGAGCCCGACAATCTCCAGCGCTTGAGCGGCAGCTCGAACGGTTTGCAAACGCATGCGCGCAGCCATCATGGCGGCACGAGCGAGGTGGGGTCGCATACCATCTAATCGACTGACGGCATCGGCTGGGAAAGGCCCCCGCTCAAGAGAGCGCTCGACATCGAAGATGAGCCGATCTCCAGTAGGAACCTTGATGACGCTAGCGGCTCCCGTTCCAAAACCACGGGGATTGAAGAATTCTTGAAACACTGGTTCACGAGCAAACTCGTCAGTGGTATAAATATCCAGATCTGTGACAAATCCTGCGTGTTTTTTGGCTAGTAAGCGCTTTGTTCTGTCGGTACGATTGAACCAGCCTTGAGATATATAATCCCGCATGGTGTCCGAAAAATTTGCCGTTGTTACAAGCTGAGATACATCCAGACTTTCTGCAAATAATACAGCTGCGTCCGCTCCGCCGTAATTCGCAAGAGTGGTAAGAACGTCAGGCCAAAGCTCAGGAAGGACTGCAGCTTCGTAGATGCGATCTACAAGATCCCCTTCCTGGTCAGACATAATTGGCAGCCCGATAACGCCTCATGCAGGGTTCCTCCGACGCGGCTTCACGCCTGGCTCGCCGCCGTTGGTGAACTCGATGCCAGCGGCTTCGAGGGCGCGCTGAACCATCGAGATGGTTTTCAGACTGCTTTTGAGCACATCAGGGCCGCACGCTTCCATATTCCGGATCGTGCCGATGCTGACATCGGACGCTTCCGTCAGGACCAACTGCTCCACTCCGGCAAGTGCCCTCACGGCCTTCAGCTGGTTGCCTATCGACAGCATGACTTGATCCGAAACCGAATAATTTTGCTATCATGACCATTTCAGGCTTAACCGCAAACAACACTCGGTAACTCTCATATCCAATCTGATGGTTATGGCAGTCGCTCGATATCCAACCGCCGACCGATTTACTGGGGCCGCGCCCTCTCCGGCCAGCGCGCCCCGGTCGTCCCCGGCTTCGTCATCGCCCGCAACCGCATCTCGGCCTTCGCCGGCTTCCGCAGGACGCCGCTTTTCGTCGCCGGCCAGTTCAACCGCTCAGCCATCATGTCGCTCGCCGCCGACGCCGCCCGCAACCATCAGAACCGCTACGGCGGCACCTGGGCCGAGGCCATGTCGGTCTACCTCCGCGCCGCTTGGCAGGCCGCCCACGTGGCCCGCCACGCCGCCAAGCTCTGAGGGGGGCGACCGTGCAGTCCTCCGCCATCCGCACCCCCGCCGCTCGCGGGCCTCGACCGCAGAACCCACCTTGAAGACGCCGCGCAGACCGCGCCGGACGCCGCCGAGAAGATCATGCCCGCGCTGGACCACCGGAAGGGTGGCAACGGGACCGAACTTCACCCCACCGCGATGCCAAACCATGCCGAGCAGGCGGCGCACGCAAAAGGGTAATGGGACTACTCTCGCGCAGGCGCGCGCGAGGCTGAGGCTCAAACCGCGCCCGTTTCGGTGGTCGACCAAGCGCGGGAAACGGCTGTGCTGGCTGAGCCTTCGCTACCCGATAGCAGGTGCGAGGAGGTCGACGTCCCTGGCCTCCAGGCCGAGCCCATTCCGCTGCCCTGGCGCGGCGCCGGCAACGTCGTAGCGGCCGCCGGTTGCGCCATCCTCGCCCTCGTAGGTGCTGCGTGATGCCGACAGCGATTCAGACCCCCTTCCGCCCGGCACGGCGCCTCGCCGGGCGCTGGCTCGCCGTCCACGGGGAGATCGCAGCGTTCCTCGACATCGAGGCGCCCCCGCACGTCGTGCAGGTGCGAGCCAGACTACAGTTGTCGCACTCCGCCTCGATCTAATCATCGGACAGACGAGAAGTGCGTGGCTCAGAGAGCGCCAGGAAACATCACACTGCGGGCCTGCTGAAGCGGAGCGGCGCTGACGGCCATCGGGCCGTCGAAGGGCCGCTCGTGGATCGCGATCACTCCAAGCGTTGTAATCATCGCCACGGAAAACATGATCATGGTTGTGGCCTGCGCCCGCGGTTGCTCGATGTGAACGAGGCCGATGGCCACGAGGGTGAGGCCAGCGAGCACAAGCAGCGTCACCCATTTGCTTTCGTCGCTCTTGGCATCAGCTAAGGCCAAGCGCTCGCCGCGCGCCGCGCGCAGGGCCATGACGGCTCCCAGCAGGGCAGCGTGGGTAGCGGTGCCGGCCTCTGCGCTGATCGTGGGGTCAGCGACTTTCTCCAATAAATGGCTCAACGCTTGGCCGGCCCCGTTCGAGTAAGCACCCTCGGACATTCGGGGCCACTCGTCCTTGATCAGTGCATCAAGATAGCTCGACAGAGCAGCACGGATCCCGCTCATGTCTGAGGCCGACGCAAGGCTGAGATCATAGACGCCGCGTGCATTGACCCGCTCCGCCTGCACTACGCGTGCGGCTTGCCGCTGCCGTTCCCAGGCATCGCTGGCCACGAAGCCAGTGAGGAGGGCTAGCAGGGTTGAAATGGCGGTGAAGTAGGCGGGCACTATGCCCGTCCCAGCCCATAAGACTGCTGGACGGGTCCAGCGGAGGTTGGTCAGAATGCAGACGGTAACGACGACCCCGGCGAACGGTAGAGCCAACAGGGTGAACATCAGCCAGATTGGCTGATCGAGCCAGAGACCGAGGAGCATGTGGTATCCGAGCGCGTGCGGTGGCCGCCGGGCATCTTGGCCGGTTCCGCCACGCCTAACATACCCTGACGTTGACTAAACCACCGCCCCCAGCCGACAGGGGAAATCACGGCCGCGCTCGCCTCGGCGAGTCGTCGGCTACCATCAGGACCGTCGCCGCGAGATAGACCCTGAAACGACAACAGCCCCGACCCGGCAAGGTCGAGGCTGTCGAAAAGCTGAGGCCTGTGAGGCGCGAGTGACTTCCCCTCACAAGCCATGACCTCCCCCCGGAAATCAAGCCGGAACGGCAATTCCGGCAACAGGGAAGTCGTGCCGGGACCCTCGACCGCGGCCCGCGAGGGACCGTGAACGATGGACTATGCCGATGCGCTCCGCTGACAGGCGGAGGATGCGCCACGCGCCGCGCTGCCCGCGGTGACGGCCGCGCTGGGGCGAGCATTCGCCGAGGGGAACGTCACGCGGCCGAAGCCGAGGCGCTGTCGGCGCTGATCGAGACGCGGCAGACTTTCGCTTCTTACCGCAGCGGAAGTGCAGGATCATTGCACGCGCGGCGTACAAACCTGCCCGACCGTTCGGAACGAATCGACGCCATCACCGGACGGCCAAGCGCCTGACGCAGGCGGAGCTTACCGTGCGGGTGGACCTCTCGACCGAGATGATCAGCAAGATCGAGTGGGGCGCCGCCGCGCCGTCCTCCGACACGATCCAGCGTCTGGCGGGGAGCTTCGGCATTCCCGAGCAAGTGCTGTTCGGCCTGACGCCGACGATGTCGGATGGCAGCGAGCGAACGCGCATGCTGGCGAAAATCCACGCCAAGCCCTCGCGCCTCAACGAGGATCGGTTGGCACGCGCCGACCGGATGCTGTCCGCCCTGACGGATTGACGTCGGTTGGCGGGGGGACTGGTGCCGGATGAGGGGATCGAACCCCCGACCTTCGGTTTACAAAACCGCTGCACTACCGCTGTGCTAATCCGGCCGCGTCGCCTGTGGGCCCGCGATAGCTAGCAGCCACCGGGCGGGGGCTCAAGCGGGCGACGACCCGCAAGGGCCATCGCGACGGGGCGGAGCCGCCGGTTCCGGCGAGCCCCACCGGGGACACGGCCCCTCCCTCACGGGGCCGCGGGCCTGCGCCCTCCGAACCGGGCCGACAGCACCGGCAGCACCACCAGCGTCAGCAGAGTCGCGCTGATCAGGCCGCCGATCACCACCGTGGCCAGGGGCCGCTGGATCTCGGCGCCCGTGCCGGTGGCCAGGGCCATCGGAACGAAGCCGAGGGAGGCGACGAGGGCCGTCATCGCCACCGGCCGCAGGCGGGTCTCCGCCCCTTCGAGGATCGCCTCGCCGACCGGCCTGCCCTCCGCCACGAGGTGCCGGATGGCGGTGAGCATCACGAGGCCGTTCAGCACCGCGACGCCGGAGAGGGCGATGAACCCCACCGCCGCGGGCAGCGAGACCGGCATGTCCCGCAGCCACAGGGCAAGGATGCCGCCCGTCAGCGCCAGGGGCACGGCGCTGAAGACCAGCGCGGCGTCCCGCACCCGGCCGAGCGCCCCGCACAGGAGCAGGAAGATCAACCCGAAGCAGGCCGGCACCACGATCGCGAGGCGCCCCTTCGCGGAGGCGAGGTTCTCGAACTGCCCGCCCCAGGTCACGAAGGATCCGGCCGGGAGGGCGACCGAGGCCACGCGCGCCTGCGCCTCCGCCACGACGGAGCCGATGTCCCGGCCCCGGACGTTGGCGGTGACGACGACGCGGCGGCGTCCGTTCTCCCGGCTGATCTGGTTCGGCCCCTCCCGCACGGCGAAGCTCGCCACCTGCTTCAGGGGCACCGAGGCGGCCCGGCCGTTCGGCCCCGGCGGCAGGGGCACGGGGATGTTCTCCAGCGCCTCCCGGTCCTCGCGCACGGTGTCGGTGAGGCGCACGACGATGGGGAAGCGCCGGTCGCCCTCGAACACCACCCCCGCGGCGCGCCCGCCGATGGCGACGCCGATCACGTCCTGGATCGCCCCCGTGCCGAGGCCGTAGCGGGCGGCCTCCGTGCGGTCGATGCGGATCTCCAGGAAGGGCAGGCCCGCGGTCTGCTCCACCTTCACATCCTGCGCGCCCGCGATGCCCCGGAGGATCGCCGCGATCGCCTCCGCCGACCGGCGCATCGGGACGAAGTCCTCGCCGAAGACCTTCACGGCGATGTCGCCCCGCGTGCCGGCGAGCAGCTCGTTGAAGCGCAGCTGGATCGGCTGGGAGAACTCGTACATGTTGCCGGCTAATCGATCGAGCGCGGCCTCGATCCGGGTTTGCAGCGCGGCCTTGGTCTCGTTCGGGTCGGGCCACTCCGCCTGGGGTTTCAGCATCACGAAGGTGTCCGAGGCGCTCGGCGGCATCGGGTCCGAGGCGACCTCGGCGGTGCCGGTCTTGGAGAAGACCACGGCCACCTCCGGGAAGGCGCCGATCACCCCCTCCACCTTCAGCTGCATCGCCTGCGATTGGGTGAGGGAGGTCGAGGGGATGCGGGTGGCGCTGAGGGCGATGCTCTTCTCGTCGAGTTGCGGCACGAACTCCGTGCCGAGGCGGGAGGCGAGGAGTCCCGCTCCGGCCACGAGGAGGAGCGCCCCCGCCACGACCGCTCCGGGGTGGGCGAGGCTCGCCCGCAGCGCCGGCCGGTATGCTGCCTTGAGGAAGCGGACGGGAGGCCCGTCCGCCTCGGTGACGCGGCCGGTCAGGACGATGGCGGCGAGGGCCGGCACGAAGGTCAGCGACAGGAGGAAGGCCGCCGCCAGCGCCAGGATCACCGTCAGCGCCATCGGCGTGAACAGCTTGCCCTCCACCCCGGTGAAGGTGAGGAGCGGAACGTAGACCAGCATGATGATCGCCTGCCCGTAGAGGGAGGGGCGGATCATCTCCTCCGCCGAGGCGCGCACCGTGGCGAGCCGCTCGTCGAGGCCGAGCACCCGCCCGAGCGCCCGCTGCCGCTCCGCGACGTGGCGCAGGGCGTTCTCGGTGATGATGACCGCCCCATCGACGATCAGCCCGAAATCGAGGGCGCCCAGGCTCATGAGGTTGGCCGAGATCCCCGCCTCCACCATCCCGGCGAGCGTCAGGAGCATGGCGAGGGGGATGACGAGGGCGGTGACGAGGGCCGCCCGCAGGTTGCCGAGCATCAGGAACAGCACCAGCACCACCAGCGCCGCCCCCTCCGCGAGGTTCGTCGCCACGGTGCGCACCGTCGCCTCCACGAGGCGGGTCCGGTCGAGGACCGTGCTCACCGCGACGCCCGGGGGCAGGGAGCGGCGGATCTCGTCGAGGCGGGCCGCCACGGCGGCGGCGACGGTGCGGCTGTTCTCGCCGATCCGCATCAGGGCGGTGCCGATCACCACCTCGCGCCCGTCCTGGCTGGCGGAGCCGGTCCGCAGGTCGCGGCCGATCCGCACCTCGGCCACGTCGGCGATCCGCACCGGCACGCCGCCGCGGGCGGCCACGACCACCTCGGCGATCTCGTCGGGCCCGGCGAGGCGCCCGGCGGCGCGCACGACGTAGCCCTCGCCCCGGTCCTCGAGGTAGCGGGCGCCCTGGTTGGCGTTGTTCGTTTCGAGGGCCCTGGCGACGTCGGCGAAGGAGAGGTCGAGGGCGGCGAGGCGGTTGGGGTCCGGCTGGACGTGATACTGCTTCTCGAACCCGCCGATGCTGTCGACGCCCGCGACCCCCGGCACCGTGCGGATCTGCGGCCGGACGATCCAATCCTGCACCGTGCGGAGGTAGGCGGTCTGCTCCAGGGCGCTGCGCAGGCGCTGGCCCTCGGGGGTGAGGTAGCTGCCGTCCCCCTGCCAGCCGGGTTGGCCCGGCGGGCTCGTCACGCGCTCGCCGGGTCTCGCATAGCGCACGCTCCACATGGCGATCTCGCCGAGGCCGGTGGAGATCGGCCCCATCGCGGGCTCGGCTCCGGGCGGGAGATCCTGCCGGAGATGCGCCAGCCGCTCGGCCACCTGCTGGCGGGCGAAGTACACGTCCAGGCGATCCTCGAAGACCGCCGTCACCTGGGAGAAGCCGTTGCGCGAGAGCGAGCGGGTGTAGCTGAGGCCCTTGATGCCGGCCAGCGCCGTTTCCACCGGGTAGGTCACCTGCCGCTCCACGTCCTCCGGCGAGAGGGAGGGCGCGGTGGTGTTGATCTGCACCTGGTTGTTGGTGATGTCCGGCACGGCGTCGATCGGCAGCCGCGTCGCGGCGAAGGCCGCGAGGAGGGCGGCCAGCCCGCTCAACAGCAGGACCAGCCAGCGGCGGCGGATGGAGAGGTCGAGGAGCGATCCGATCATGGTCGCCCCCTCAATGGTCGTGGCCGGCGTCGCTCTTTCCGAGCTCGGCCTTGAGGAGGAAGGAGTTGGCGACCACGATCGCCTCGCCGGCCTTGAGGCCGGACACGATCTCCACCGCTTCGTCGTCCGCGCGCCCGAGGTCCACCTCGCGCTTCTCGAAGCCCTCCTCCGTGCGCACGAAGACGACCGTCCTGCCCTCGACGGTCTGGAGGGCGGCCTTCGGCACCCGCACCGCCACGGGATCGCGCCCGATCTCGATCTCCGCCGTGACGTAGGTGCCCGGCCGCCATGCGCCGTCCCCGTTCGGCAGGGCCACCACCACCCGCGCGGCGCGCGTGTCGGGGTTGAGGAGCGGGCTCACGAAGATCACCCGGCCTTCCGCCCGTCGGGCGGTCCCGTCGCGCCCCGGCAGCACGGCGACGGCGGCCCCCTCCTTCACGCCGGGGAGGATCGCGGTGGGAACCGACAGCTCGATCCACACCTGCGACAGGTCCGCGACGGTATAGAGGTCGGCGGGCTCGCCTTCCTTGCCGACGGCGGTGCCGACATCGACCTTGCGCTCCACGATCTGCCCCTCGACGGGCGCGCGCAGTTCGTACTGGCGCAGGGTCGAGGTGGTCGGGCTCGCCTCGTCGCGCTTCTGCGCGGCCGCCACGTCGGCGGCGGCGAGGCCGAGGGCCGAGAGCTTCTGCCGGGCGAGGTCGAGGCGGAGCTGGTTCTCCAGATGCGCCGCGCGGGCGCTCTGGAAGATCGCCTCGGAGGTCGCCTGGGAGGCGATGAGCTTCTGCTGCCGGGCGAAGTTGATGCCCTGCAGGTCCGCCTGGATCTGGGCAGTGAGGTACTCGCTCTTGGCGTCGGCCACCTCGCGGCTGTCGAGGACGGCGACGACCTCGCCCTTGCTCACCCGGTCGCCGAGGCGCTTGCGCATCTCGGAAACGGTGCCGACCACCCGCGCGGGCACCCGCGCCACCCGGTCGGCATCGGGCGCGATCGTGCCGGGGACGAGGATGTGCCGGGCGAGGATGCCGGGCTCCGCCGACGCCACGGCGATGTCCTGCGCGGCGATCTGCTCGGCCGACATAACGATGTGGCCCTCCCCGTCGTCATGGTGCCCGGCGTAGGCCTCGCCGGGGGAAGGGACCGGGGCATGGCCGCCTCCGGCCGGGGCCGACAACGCGGCCTCCCGGTGTGCCGGAGGCCCGGCGACGAGGCCGCCCGCCGCGAGGGCATCGCGGAGGCGGTCGGTGAGGGACGGGAGGGCGGCGCCCATGAGGAGGCCGGCCCCGACGAGGGCGGGGACAAGGAGAATGCGCATGGCGACCTGCTCGGCCCGGCGCCCCAGTGGGCGGTCCGGGTCCTTTCGGCGGAAGGAGCATGAGGGAGGGCTCCCGCGGGGGGCGGGACCGGGATCCGCTCAGGCGCGCGGGGGCCGGGGATGCAGGTCGGGGACGGTGGAGGGCCAGGAGACGGCCGCGAGGCGATAGCGCGGCCGGGAACGCGGATCCGCGAGGATCGGCGCGGTCGCGCTCGCGGGGGCCAAGCTGTGGCAGCCGCAATGCAGATGGGTCACGAGCCCCGGGTCGGCGGCCTGCGAGGCGGCCGAATCGGTAGCGATGGTCCGGAGACCCGGATGCGGGTGTCCCGCCTGCGCCTCACCCGCGTGCGGGCCGGTCAGATGGTGGTGGAGGTCGGCGGCGAACCCCGCCTGCGGCAGGGCGGTGACCAGGGCGAGCCAAACCGCGAGCAGCCGGACGGCGAGGGCGAACCACCCCGTCTTCGCCCCGCAGGCGTTCTGGCCCCGTGCCACGCGCATGGCGCCTTATGCGCGCAATCCACCCCGCGCGACAAGACGGCCCCGCGATTCCCCAAACACGGCCCGGCGCCTTGACCCACGGCGGTCCTCGTGGCTTTTCGCAACGGTCGGCACCAGACTCCGTAGCTCAGCTGGATAGAGCAGCCGCCTTCTAAGCGGCAGGTCGTAGGTTCGAGCCCTACCGGGGTCGCCGGCCGACATGCCCGGATCGCGGCGATCAGACCGCCAGGCGCTCCTTGGCCCGGGCCAGTTGCATCAGACGGTAGACCTTGGTCAGGCGGTCGCGGGCGTGGCGCACCGGCGGGGCCTGCCGCTCGATCTGCGCGGCGTCGATGATCCGCAGGGCGGCGGCCACCGAGCGCTCCAGGCGACGCTCGTCGGCGGCGATATCGAAGCTCCCCTGTGGCATGGCCAACCCTTACCTGCGCGCTCGCGAATCCTTCGCGTCGCACGCAGTGACACCAGACGCCTTGGCCGGGAAAAAGGCAGCTTGGCCGTAAGCTGTGGAGAATTCGCCATCGCACGGGCGACGAGCTCGGCGACGCGCTCGCTCCGTTGATGCATCATCCCGCTATCTTATTGTTTTTAATAAATTTTTCCGGCCCTGTCCGACGCCTTCGCCTGGATCGACGCCCTAGCGCAACTCCTCGTGCCAAGTGCGCCCGTCCCGCTCGATCAGGGCGATCGCCGCGGTGGGTCCCCAGGATCCGGCCGGGTAGGGGCGCGGCGCGTCCGGCCGCTCGGACCACGCCTTGAGGATGGTCCCCGCCCAGGCCCAGGCGGCCTCCACCTCGTCGCGACGCATGAACAGGGTGGCGTTGCCGCGCACCACATCCATCAGCAGGCGCTCGTAGGCGTCGGGATAGCGCTGCTTGAAGGTCTCCTCGAAGGAGATGTCGAGGTCGGTCGGGCGCAGGCGCAGGCCGCCGGGGCCCGGATCCTTGGTCATCACCTCGAGCTTCATACCCTCCTGCGGTTGCAGGCGGATGACGAGGCGGTTCGGCTCCCGGCCGAAGGCCTCCTCGGGGAAGATGGAGAAGGGCGAGGCCCGGAACTGCACCACGATCTCGGAGAGCTTGCGCGGCAGGCGCTTGCCGGTGCGCAGGTAGAACGGCACCCCCGCCCAGCGGCCCGACTGCACCTCGACCTTCATGGCCACGAAGGTCTCGGTGCGGCTCTCGTGGCCGAGCTCCTCGAGGTAGCCGGGCACGGGCTGGCCGGCGACGGCCCCGGCGACGTACTGGCCGCGCACCGTGACGGCCTGGATGTCGTTGGCGGTGATGGGCTTGAGGGCGCGCAGCACCTTCAGCTTCTCGTCGCGGACGGAGTTCGCCTCCAGGTTCAGGGGGCTCTCCATCGCCGTGAGGCAGAGGAGCTGCAGGATGTGGTTCTGCAGCATGTCCCGGAGCGCACCGGAGGTGTCGTAGTACCCGGCGCGCCCCTCGACTCCCACCGTCTCGCCCACGGTGATCTGCACGTGGTCGATCACGTCCGAGGTCCAGAGCCGCTCGAAGATGGTGTTGGCGAAGCGCAGCGAGAGCAGGTTCTGCACCGTCTCCTTGCCGAGGTAGTGGTCGATGCGGAAGATCTGCGATTCGGGGAAGACCTCGCCCACGGCGTCGTTGATCGCCTGTGCCGACTTCAGATCCTTGCCGATCGGCTTCTCCAGCACGACGCGGGATTTCTCGCCGATCAGCCCGTGCTTGGCGAGGTTGCGGCAGATCGAGCCGTAGAGGTCGGGCGAGGTGGCGAGGTAGTAGGGCCGCACCTGATCCGGCCGCTCGGCGAGTTTCTGCGCGAGGTCGTCCCAGCCGTCGTCGCCCTTCCCATCCACCGCCACGTAATCGAGGTGGGCCAGGAAGTCGGTGAGCGTGTCCTCGGGCAGGTCGGCGGCGGTCACGAACCGCTTCAGCGCATCGCGGGCATGCTCGCGGAAGGCGTCGGCCGTCAGCTCCGACCGGGAGGCACCGATGATCCGGCTGGTGCCGGGGATCTGCCCATCGCGAAACCGATAATACAGGGCCGGCAGGAGCTTGCGCGCGGTCAGATCGCCGGTGGCGCCGAAGACGACGCAATCGAAGGAGGCGACGGGAATGATCGTCGTGGCCAAAGGCGGCTCCCGTAAGGTGGCGGCATGCCCCGTGGTGCGGCTCCCGAGCGAGCCCGTGAGGTGCCGGACTTAGACCGGTGCAGGAGCCGCGCCAAGGGTGGCGTCGTTTGCCCGACGCTTGCCGTCACCCCGCCTTGAAGCGCGGCCGGGAGGCTGGCTGGAAGTGGGGGTCGATCCGGTCGCGGATATGAGTGAGGAAACGGAGGAAGGCAGTGGGGTCCTCCCAATGGCTTCGCATCGTGTTGCTCTCGGACCGTCGCCAGATGGCGACCGCTTCGGCGAAGGTGACATGGCCACTCGTCAACGTGGTGATGAATTCGGCGACGAGCCGGTGTTCGGCTCTCACCAAGCGCGCCAAAGCCATGTCCAGCACGGCGTCCGGCCCCTCCTTTCGCGGAGTAGGTACCGGCCAGGGGAGCCCCTCGCCGCCAAAATGGGCCACCCAATGCAGGGCATTGCCGAATCGGAGGAAGGCCTGCTCCTGCGTCGTGGCCGGGGGGCCGAAGATGGGTTCGCGGGCCTGCTTCCGGGGCGCGGGTCGAGGCGCCATCTGATCCGTCCAATACCTGTTGGTGTCATCGCTTTTATAAGCGATGACTTCCGCTTCGGCACTGAATTCTCTGCGCGAATCGTCTCCTACGATCTGAGCCTTACGGTTGCGCCCACTGGCCCTGACGGGCTCCACCTTCGTTCGCCGGGACGGTGAGACCATCAGGCGGCTCTCTTGGAAGCCGGAAAAGCTACCCCTCCATGAACCGCTTGAACGCCTCCGCGTGGTCGGGATGCCAGCGGGAGAGCGCCGGGCGATTGGCGATGATATCGCCCATCGCCCATTCCATGCGCTTCTCGTCCTGGGCGCGGGTGGTCTCGTTGTCGGGGCAGAGGATGTAGAAGTCGCCCTGCTCCATCCGCTCCAGCATGAAGGTGACGGTCTGCTCCGGCGTCCAGGCGCCGGCGGGCTTCTCGGCGACGCCGCGGGCTTTGGTGAGGCCGGTATAGACGAAGCCGGGGATCAGCAGGTGGGCGCTGGTCCGGCAGCCCTCCGTGCTGCGCAGCTCGTGGGCCAGGGCTTCGGTCACGGACTTCACCCCCGCCTTGGAGACGTTGTAGGGCGCGTTGCCCGGCGGCGTGGTGATGCCCTGCTTCGAGCCGGTGACGATCACCGCGCCGGGCTGGCCCGATTTGGCCATGGCCGGGGCGAAGGAGCGGATGCCGTTGACGACGCCCCACAGGTTGGTGCCGATGATCCGCTCCCAGGTCTCGGCATCGGAGAAAAGCTTGCCGCCGGCCTCGACGCCCGCATTCAGCATCACGATCGCCGGGGGCCCGGCGCGCAGGACCGCGCCGGCCAGGGCCTCGACGGCGCCCCGGTCGGACACGTCGGTGGGCACGGCCCGCACCTCGACGGCGGCGAGGGCGGCGACCTCGGCGTGGGCGGCCTGCAGGGCCTCCCCCGGCAGGTCCGCGAGCCAGACGTTCATGCCGACCTGGGCAAAGGCCTTGGCCGCCGCGAGGCCGATGCCGCTCGCCGCGCCCGTCACCACTGCGCTGTGGCCGGGGGTGATCGCGGGGTGTCGGGACATCGCGCTTTGCTCCATGCTCTGTGGCAGGCGTGACATGGGGCGGGGGCGAGAGACCGCCAGCGCCCCGCGGGGTCGGCACGGGCGAGGACACGCATGGCGACGACCCTGAACCGCCGGAGCCTCCTCGGGGGCGTGGCCGCCGCCGGCCTCGCCGGGCCCGTCGCGTCGGCGCCGGCCGGGGAGTTCGGCCCCCTCAAAAGGCCCTCCTGGGCGGCGGACGGGCCGCAGGGTGCCGCCGCCGCGAAGGGGCTGGGATTCGGCGCGGCAGTGCCGTCGAACCTCCTCAACCGCAGCGCGAACTTCCAAAAGATCATGGCCCGCGATTGCGGGGTGCTCGTCGGCAACAACGAGATGAAGATGGCGGTGATGCTGCCCGAGCCGGGCCGCCCCGACTTCGCCCCGGCGGATTCGGTCGTCCGCTTCGGCCGGGCGCACGGGCAGCGCCTGCGCGGTCACGCGCTCGTCTGGCACGAGGCCCTGCCCGCCTGGGTCGCCCCGCTGCTGGAGCACGCGAGCGCCGCCCAGGCCGGAGACTTCCTCCACCGCTGGATCGACACCGCCGCCGGGCGCTACCGGGGGGTGATCGACTCCTGGGACGTGGTGAACGAGGTCCTGGCGGGCTACGGTCCGGTGCGCCGGGCGGACGGCCTGCGGGAGAGCCCCTGGCTCACGGCGCTGGGGCCGGACTACATCGACCTCGCCTTCCGCTGGGCCCGCGAGGCCGACCCGCGGGCGGCGCTCGCCTGGAACGAGGATTCCCTGGAGCACGCCTTCGATTGGGTGGAGGCCAAGCGCGGCCGCGTCCTCAAGCGGCTGGAGGGGATGCGCGCCCGGGGCGTGCCGGTCCGCCGGTTCGGCATCCAGGCCCACCTCATCAGCGATCAGCCCTTCGATCCGAAGGCGTTCCGCCGCTTCATCGGTGATCTCGGCCAGCTCGGCATCGGCATCGAGATCACCGAACTCGACATCGACGACAAGGCGTTCCCCGCCGATGCGGCCCTTCGCGACAAGGCGGTGGCCGAGTTCGCCCGCCGCTTCCTCGACGTGGTGCTCGACGAGCCCGCCACCCTGTCGGTGGTGACCTGGGGCTATTTCGACGGCGATACGTGGCTCAACGACCATCCCGATCACCGCCGCAGGGACGGGCTGGCGCAGCGCCCCCTGCCCCTCGACACGACGATGCGTCCCAAGCCCTTCCGCGAGGCCCTGATCGCCGCCTTCCGCGCCGCGCCGGATCATTCCGTCGCGCGAGCGCGCCTGCGTGAGACAATCTGAGCAGGCAGGCCGGAGGGGATTGGTAACCATCCATCCCCATTCTCCCAGCAGACCGCGCCGCCCCCGGCGCCGTCGGGAGAGTCGCGTATGGTCTCCGCGCCGAGTCGTTCACCCACGGTCTTCACGGCTGGCCTGTGCCTGAGCGCCCTCGTGGCCGGGCCGCTGCCCGCCCTCGCCCAGGATAGTCCGGCCCCGACGCCGCAGCTGCAATCGGCGGCGCCCGCGCCCGCGCGGATCGAGAACGCCGTTAGTGAGCCGGCAAAGGTCACGGCTCCGGCGAAGATCGCCGAGCCCGTCATCCCCGCTCCGCTCGCGCCGGCGGCCCCCGCCCCCGTCCCCGCCGCCGCCGAGTCTCCGACGACTTCCGCCAAGCCGCAGGAGGCGCAGAAGAAATCCCGCGAGCCCGCACCGCTCGTCTACGCGAAGGTCTCAGCGGATCCGGTCCCGTCCTTCTCGCCGCAGACCTTTCTCGCCACCGTCAAGGCGGCGGAGCGCTACGCGGCCTTCGTGGAGGCGGGCGGCTGGGACAAGGTGCCCGACAGCCTGATCAGCGTGAAACCGGGCGAGCGGCATCCCGCGATCCCCGCGCTCCGCCATCATCTCACCCTGGAGGGCGATCTCCCCGCAGGCGCGCCGCCATCCGACCGCCTCGATCCGCCGCTGGTGGCGGCGATCTCCGCCTTCCAGGCCCGCCTGGGTCTGCCGGACAGCGGCATCCTCGGCCGCCTCACCGTCAACGCCCTGAACGTCCCCGCCGAGACGCGGCAGCGCCAACTCGCCGCCTCGGCGGCCCGGTTGATGGGGACGAAGTTCGCCTTCGGCGACCGTTACGTCGCCGTGAACATTCCCTCGGCCACCGTCGAGGCGGTGGAGGGGGGTCAAGTCACGCGCCGCTATGTCGCCGTGGTCGGCTCGCCGGACAAGGCGACGCCCACCGTCGAGACCCGGATCACGGACATCAACTTCAACCCCACTTGGACGGTGCCGGTCTCGGTGGTGAAGAACGAGATCATCCCGCAGATGCGGAAGAACCCCGGCTACCTCGCCAAGAACCGCATCCGCATCCTCGGGCCCGGCGGCACCGAGGTCGATCCCACGAAGATCGACTGGGCGACCCAGAAGGCCGCCAACTACACGCTGCGGCAGGATTCGGGGCTCGACAACTCGCTGGGCCAGGTCCGCATCGACATGCCCAATCGCTTTGCCGTCTACATGCACGACACCCCGGCGAAGTCGCTCTTCGCCCGGTCGGTGCGGTTCCACAGCCACGGCTGCGTCCGGGTGGGACAGGTGAAGGAACTGGTGGGCTGGCTGCTCCAGGGCGTCGAAGGACCGAACGGCCTAGGCTCGACCTGGGGCCCCATGGAGATCGAGACGGGAATCGCGGACGGGGAGCGGCGGGACATCAAGCTGCCCAAGCCCGTGCCGGTCGCCTTCGTCTACCTCACGGGCTATGCGGGGCCGGACGGTCGCGCGCATTTCCGCGACGACATCTACAACCTCGACACGCCGCGCCCGGCACCGGGCGCCACGCCGGCCCCCGTCCCGGCCGCCGCCGTGACCCATCCCGCCGACCCGGCGACCACGGGCTCCATCGCCCCCCGCGCGCGCTCCGGCCCATCGCGCTAAGCAGGTTCGGGCCACGCGCGGCGAGGTCCGGATCGGCACGCCGCGACCTTATCGGCCGGAACAATTCGGGCGTCCCGTCATTGCCGGAGGAACATGGCCCGCCCGCCGAGGGCCGGCCTCCGCATGACTAAGGACAAGCATCCATGGCCAAGGCCAAGCCCATTCGCCGCGTCGAGAGCGACCGCCTCAACACGCCGACCGACCTCGATCCCAAGGACGTCAAGGCCATCTCCGAGGGCCTGACCGTCCTGCTTTCGGATCTGTTCGCGCTCTACATCAAGACCAAGAACTTCCACTGGCATGTGAGCGGCCCGAACTTCCGGGACTACCATCTGCTCATGGACGAGCAGGCGCAGCAGATCTTCTCGATCATCGACGCCGTGGGCGAGCGCGCCCGCAAGATCGGCGGCACGGTCCTCCGCTCCCTCGGCGAGGCCAAGAGCCTCACTCGCGTCGCCGACAACGATGCGGCGTACGTGAGCCCGATCGACATGCTCAAGGAGCTGCGCGACGACAACAAGGCGCTCACCGCCCACATGCGCGAGCTGCACGAGATCACCGACGAGGCGAACGACGTCTCGACCACCTCCCTCTTGGAGGAGTGGATCGACCAGTCCGAGGAGCGGACGTGGTTCCTCTACGAGACCACCCGCAACGCCACCGACAGCGGCCACTGAGACCCTTGAGGCCCCGCACTGCACAGTGTGGGGCCTTCCCTCTCTCCGGCGTCGTCGTCACGCGTCGGCGATGCCATGACGGAGGGGGTTTCTATCCCGCCGTCTGGTCGGGCTTGCGCTCGGCATCGCCCTTCAGTTCCGGGAAATCGGATTGGGTGAAGGAGACGCCGCGGTAGGGGTCGTCCGTCACGCCGTCGTGCTCCAGGCGGCGCAGCTGTACCCGGCGGATCTTGCCGGAGATGGTCTTTGGCAACTCGCTCACGAACTCCAGGGCGCGCAGGCGCTTGAACCCCGCGAGCTTGACGTTGGTGAAGCGGAAGATGTCCAGCGCCGCCTCCCGCCCCGGCGTCGCGGCGGAGGTGAGCAGCACGTACGCCTTCGGGATCATGTAGCGGACGGGGTCGGGCACCGGCACCACCGCCGCCTCGGCGACGAGGGGATGCTCGATCAGGACGCTCTCCAGCTCGAAGGGGCTGATCCGGTAGCCGGAGGACTTGAACACGTCGTCGGCCCGGCCGACGAAGGTGTAGCAGCCCTGGGCGTCCACGAAGGCGACATCGCCCGTGCGGTAGACCTCGCCCTCGGCTCCGGTGAGGCGCCCGCGCCCGTCGTCGTAGCCCTGCATCAGGCCGGCGGGACGGTGGCTCCCCAGTTCGAGGCAGACCTCGCCCTCGGTGGCGGGCTGGTCGTCGGCATCGAGCACCCGGACCCGGTAGCCGGGCAGCGGCCGCCCGAGGGCGCCGGGCACCACCGGCTGGCCAGGCGTGTTGGCCATCAGCGCCGTGGTCTCGGTCTGGCCGTAGCCGTCGCGGATGGTGAGGCCCCAGGCGGATTTCACCCGCTCGATCACCTCCGGGTTCAGGGGTTCGCCCGCCGCGCAGACCTCGCGCAACCGCAGGTCGCGCCCTTCGAGCTTTTCCTGGATCACCATGCGCCAGACGGTGGGCGGGGCGCACAGCGTCGTCGCGCCGGTCTTCTCCAGTTGCTCCAGCAGGATGCGCGCGTTGAACGGCGCTTGGTTGATCACGAGGATCGTCGCCCCCGCGTTCCAGGGGGCGAAGAACGAGGACCACGCGTGCTTCGCCCAGCCCGGCGACGAGACGTTGCAATGCTGGTCGCCGGGCTGGAGCCCGAGCCAGTACATCGTCGAGAGGGCGCCGACCGGATACGAGCGGTGGCTGTGGCGCACCAGCTTCGGCTTCGCCGTGGTGCCGGACGTGAAGTAGAGGATCAGCGGGTCCTCGGCCCCCGTCGGCCCATCCGGCGCGAAGGTCTCGGCCTCGTGGAAGGCCTCGTCGTGGGCGAGCCAGCCCTCGGCCGCCGGCCCGGTCACGATGCGGATCACGTCGTCGGTGTCGAGGCCCGCGAAACGCGGCATTTGCTCCGGCCCGGCGACGATGGCCCTGGCCCGGCCGCGCTCCAGCCGGTCGGCCAGCTCCTCGGCGGTGAGGAGCGTGGTCGCCGGAATCACCACCACGCCGAGCTTCATGGCGGCCAGGAAGGTCTCCCACAGGGCGGGCACGTTGCCGAGCAGCAGGAGCAGGTGGTCCCCCCGCTTCAGGCCGAGGCCCCTCAGGCGGTTGGCGACCTGATTGGAGCGGCGGCTGAGTTCGCCGAAGGTCAGGGATTGCTCGGCTCCCGTCGCGGCCTCCACGATCCGCAGGCCCGGCCGGTCGGGGTACTCGGCGGCGAGTCCGGCATCGAACCAGTCGAGCGCCCAGTTGAACGGCACCGGCTCGGGCCACGCGAACTGCGCAACCGCGGTGGCGTAATCCGTGCGATGGGCCAGCAGCAGGTCGCGGGCCTCCCGGAAGCTCGGCATGGTCGTGTCCTCCCCTTCTTATCGTTCGTTCCACCCGCTTCCGTCATTGCGAGCGGAGCGAAGCAATGACGGGATGGCGGCCGGGACCTCTAGCGGTGCGAAAACGTCGCCGGCCGCTTTTCCACGAAGGCGGCCATGCCTTCCTTCTGGTCCTCCGTCGCGAACATGGCGTGGAACACGCGCCGTTCGTGCCGCAGGCCCTCGCTGAGGGTGGTCTCGTAGGCCCGGTTCACCGCCTCCTTGGTCATCATGGCGGCGGGCTTCGACATGGAGGCGATGGTCGTGGCGGTCTTCACCGCCTCCTCCACGAGGTCGGCGGCGGGCACGATCCGCGAGACGAGGCCGCAGCGCTCGGCTTCGCCTGCGTCCATCATGCGCCCGGTGAGGCACATCTCCATCGCCTTGGCCTTGCCGACGAAACGGGTGAGCCGCTGGCTGCCGCCCATGCCGGGCATGACGCCGAGCTTGATCTCCGGCTGGCCGAACTGGGCCGTGTCGGCGGCGAGGATGAAGTCGCACATCATGGCGAGTTCGCAGCCGCCGCCGAGCGCATAGCCCGCCACCGCCGCGATGATCGGCGTGCGCACGGCGTTGAACCGGTCCCAATCGGAGAAGCGGTCGCGCCCGTAGACCTCGGCGTAGGTGAGGTGCTGCATCTCCTTGATGTCGGCCCCGGCGGCGAAGGCCCGCTCCGAGCCGGTGAGCACGATGCAGCCGATGCCGGGGTCGGCATCGGCGGCGGTCGCGGCGGCGATCACCTCGGCGGTGAGCTGCGCGTTGATGGCGTTCAACGCCTTCGGCCGGTTGAGGGTGACGAGGAGAACCCGCCCCCGCGTCTCGGTGAGAATCGTCTCGTAGGTCATCGGGCCTCCCCTGCGCCGCCGCGGAGCATACGGATGATGGCGGAAAAGTCCTCACCCCCGTGGCCGAGGCCGTCGAACAATCCGTAGATCTGTGCGGCTTCCGCGCCGAGCGGGGTCGAGGCCCCTGAAGCGAGGGCGGCGGCTTGCGCGAGGCGCAGGTCCTTGAGCATCAGGGCGGCGGCGAAGCCCGGCTTGTAGGAATTGTTAGCCGGCGAAGTCGGCACCGGGCCGGGCACCGGGCAGTAGCTCGTGAGCGACCAGCACTGGCCGGAGGAAACCGAGGCGACGTCGTAGAGCGCCTCGTGCGAGAGGCCGAGCTTCTCGCCAAGCGCGAAGGCCTCGCAGACCCCGATCATCGAGATGCCGAGGATCATGTTGTTGCAGATCTTGGCCGCCTGACCGGCCCCGGCCTCGCCGCAATGGAAGACGTTCTTGCCCATGGCCTTCAGGAGGGGCTCCGCCTGCGCGAACGCCTCGCCGCTGCCGCCGGCCATGAAGGTCAGCGTCCCCGCCTTGGCGCCGCCCGTGCCGCCGGAGACCGGCGCGTCCACCGAGAGGCAGCCCCGCGCCCGCGCCAGCGCGTGGGCCTTGCGGGCGCTCTCGACGTCGACGGTGGAGGAATCGATCAGGAGCGTGCCGTCGGGCAGCGCCTCGGCGAGCTGCGTCCAAACCTCGATGACGTGGCGCCCGGCGGGCAGCATCGTCACCACCACGTCGGCACCCTGCACCGCCTCCAGCGCCGAGGCGGCGACCGTCACGCCCGCCTCCCGGGCGAGGTCGAGGGAGGCGGGGGCGAGGTCGAAGCCGCGCACCGTGTGCCCCGCCTTCACGAGGTTGGCGGCCATCGGCCCGCCCATGTTGCCGAGCCCGATGAAGCCGATCGTGCGTGCCATGCTGTGGTTCTCCCGTTTCGTGATGATCTCCCACCCTCGTCCTCATCCTGAGGTGCCCGCGTCAGCAGGTCTCGAAGGAGGGATCCAGAACGCGTCGCGATCCCTGGAGCCCTCCTTCGAGGCTGCTCCGCAGCACCTCAGGATGAGGATGAGGGTGGGATGCTCACCTCACACCGCCCCCGTGCGATCACCCCCGAAGACCGGCTCAGCCCGCGGCTCCAGCCAGGAGGCGATCCGGGCCGGATCGACCTGATCGAGGCTGGGCGGGGTCCAGCGGGGGGACTTGTCCTTGTCGATCACCACGGCGCGGATGCCCTCGCGGAAGTCGCCCTCCTCCAGAAGCGCCAGGGAGGCGTGGAACTCGCGCTCCAGGCAGGCTTCGAGGGTGGGCGCCGCGCGGCCGAGGCGCAGCAGGCACAGGGTCAGCACGAGGCTCGACGGCGACTTGGCGGCGAGGGTGGCCTTCGTCTCGCGGGCGAAGTCCGAGCCGTCCGCGTCGAGGGCCGCGACGATCTCGTCCATCATGTCGAAGGCGAAGCAGCGGTCGATCACCCCCCGGTGGGCGGCGAGCGGCGCCGGGCCGGGATCCTTCGCCGAGCGGGCGATGGCGGCCTCCGGCTCCTGGCCCTCCACGAGGGCGGCGATCAGGTCCGGCAGCGCGGCGGAGGGGATGAAGGCGTCGGCCATGCCGCACAGGATGGCGTCGGCGGCGCCGATCTGCGCGCCGGTCAGGCCGAGATAGGTGCCGAGTTCCCCCGGCGCCCGGGGCAGCAGCCACGTCCCGCCGACATCCGGGAGGTAGCCGATCCCCGTTTCCGGCATGGCGACGCGGGAGCGCTCGGTGACGATCCGGTGCGCCGCGTGGCCGGAGAGGCCGACGCCGCCGCCCATGGTGATGCCGTCCATCACCGCCACGAAGGGCTTCTCGTAGGCAGCGATGCGGGAATCGAGGCGGTACTCGTCCCGCCAGAACGGGGCGGCCGCGTCGGTGGGGTTCTCGTAGAGGGAGCGCAGGTCGCCGCCCGCGCAGAGGGCGCGCTCGCCCTCTCCGGTGAGCAGCACCGCCGTCACCGCCGGGTCGGCGGCGAACCGGTCGAGGGCGGCGTCGATCAGGCCGACCATCCCGTGGTTCAGGGCGTTCAGCGCCTTCGGCCGGTTGAGGCGGATGCGCCCCAGCGCCCCGGCGGTCTCGACGAGGACATCGCTCATCAACGGCCTCCGATCAGGCTGCGGGCGACGATCATCCGCATGATCTCGTTGGTGCCCTCGAGGATCTGGTGGACCCGCAGGTCGCGGACGATCTTCTCGATGCCGTACTCGGCGAGGTAGCCGTAGCCGCCGTGCAGTTGCAGGGCTTGGTTGGCCACCTCGAAGGCGGCATCCGTCACGTGGCGCTTGGCCATGGCGCAGAGCTGCGTCGCCTCGGGGGATTTCGCGTCGAGCGCCCGGGCGGCGTGGTGCAGGAAGGTCCGCGAGACGGTGAGCGCCGTCTGCATGTCGGCCAGACGGAACTGCAGGGCCTGGAAGTCCGTGAGCTTGGCGCCGAAGGCCCGGCGGTCGCCCATATAGGCCAGCGCCTTGTCCAGCGCCGCCTGCGCCCCGCCGAGCGAGCAGGCCGCGATGTTGATGCGGCCCCCATCGAGGCCGCTCATGGCGATCTTGAACCCCTCGCCCTCGGCGCCGAGGCGGTTGGCCACGGGCACGCGGCACCCGTCGAAGCGCACGGCGCGGGTGGGCTGGGCGTTCCAGCCCATCTTGCGCTCGTTGGCGCCGAAGGAGAGGCCGGGCGTGTCCTTCTCCACCAGGATGGCCGAGATGCCCCTGGGGCCCGCCTCGCCGGTGCGGACCATGCACAGGTAGAGGTCGCTCGCCCCGGCGCCGGAGATGAACTGCTTCTCGCCGTGCAGCACGTAGTGGTCGCCGTCCCGCTCGGCGCGGGTGCGCAGCGCCGCCGCATCGGAGCCGGAGCCCGGCTCGGTGAGGCAGTAGCTGGCGATGGCGTCCATCGTCGTGAGGCCGGGGAGGAAACGGGCCCGCTGCTCGTCCGAGCCGTAGGCGTCCACCATCCAGGCGCACATGTTGTGGATCGACAGGAAGGCCGCCACGGTCGGGCAGCCCGTCGACAGCGCCTCGAAGATCAGCGCCGCCTCGATCCGGCCCATGCCGGTGCCGCCGGAGTCCTCGCGGACATAGATGCCCGCCATGCCGAGTGCCGCCGCCTCGCGCAGGGTTTGAACGGGGAAATGCTTGGTCTCGTCCCATTCCAACGCATGGGGGGCAATGTGGTCCGCCGCGAAGGCCGCTGCCATGTCGCGGACCGCGGTCAGATCCTCGTCGAGGCCGAATGACATGGGTCAAGTCCTCTCTGTCCGGGAACCAAGCGCAGGTTCGCCCGGTCCGCAAGCAGGCGATCCTGAAACGAAGCGGATCGCGCTACCTCACCGTCATTGCGAGCGTCAGCGAAGCAATCCAGGGATGCGGGACGCCATGAAGCGTGGCGCTACCCTGGATTGCTTCGCTTCGCTCGCAATGACGGACACAAACCGGTCCCCCTCTCCCCGCAAGCGCAGAGAGGGGGACGCTCGGCGTCTTACCGCATCGTCGGGATCGAGAACTCCGCGCCGCTCTTGATGCCGGAGGGCCAGCGCTGCGTCACGGTCTTGGTCTTGGTGTAGAAGCGGATCGAGTCCGGCCCGTGCTGGTTCAGGTCGCCGAAGCCGGAGCGCTTCCAGCCGCCGAAGGTGTGGTAGGCGATCGGAACCGGGATCGGCACGTTCACGCCGACCATGCCGGTGTTGACGCGGGCGGTGAAGTCGCGGGCCGCATCGCCGTCCTGGGTGAAGATGGCGACGCCGTTGCCGTACTGGTGGGTGGAGGGCAGCGCCAGCGCCTCCTCGTAGTCCTTGGCCCGCACCACCGACAGCACCGGACCGAAGATCTCCTCCTTGTAGATCGTCATGTCCGGCGTGACGCGGTCGAAGAGCGAGCCGCCGAGGTAGAAGCCGTTCTCGTAGCCTTGGAGCGTGAAGCCCCGGCCGTCCACGGCGAGCTGCGCGCCTTCCTTGACGCCGGTCTCGATGTAGCCGCGCACCTTCTCCACCGCCTCGCGGGTGACGAGGGGCCCGTAATCGGCGGCCTCGTCGTGCGACGGGCCGATCTTGAGGGATTCGACGCGGGGGATCAGCCGCTCCATCAGCCGGTCGGCCGTCTTCTCGCCGACGGGCACGGCCACCGAGATCGCCATGCAGCGCTCACCCGCCGAGCCGTAGCCAGCGCCGATCAGGGCATCGACGGCCTGGTCGAGGTTGGCGTCGGGCATGATGATCATGTGGTTCTTGGCGCCGCCGAAGCACTGGGCGCGCTTTCCCGTCTCCGCCGCGCGCACATAGATGTACTCGGCGATCGACGAGGAGCCGACGAAGCCCACCGCCTTGATGTCCTCGTCATCGAGGATGGCGTCGACCGCCTCCTTGTCCCCGTTCACGACGTTCAGGATCCCGGGCGGAAGCCCCGCTTCCAAAAAGATCTCGGCGATGCGGATCGGCACGCTCGGGTCGCGCTCGGAAGGCTTCAGGATGAAGGCGTTGCCGCAGGCGATGGCCGGGGCGCACTTCCACAGGGGGATCATTGCCGGGAAGTTGAACGGCGTGATGCCGGCCACCACGCCGAGCGGCTGGCGCAGGGAGTAGACGTCGATGCCGGGGCCCGCGCCCTCGGTGTACTCGCCCTTCAGCAGGTGCGGAATGCCGCAGGCGAACTCCACCACCTCGACACCGCGCTGGATGTCGCCCTTGGCGTCGGGAACGGTCTTGCCGTGCTCGGAGGCCAGCAACTCGGCGAGTTCCTGGTTGTAGCCGCGGATCAGCTCCAGGAAGCGCATCATCACGCGGGCGCGCTTCTGCGGGTTGGTGGCCGCCCAGGCGACCTGAGCTTCCCTGGCGTTCTCGACCGCCGCGCGCATCTCGGCGCGGCTCGCCAGAGCCACCTTGGCCTGGACCTCGCCGGTCGAGGGGTGGAACACGTCCGCCGTGCGGCCGCTCTCACCGTTCACGATCCGGCCGCCGATGAAATGCCCGACGTGGCGCATGACGCTTCTCCCTATGATTCGTGCCGTCTCCGGCTTTTGGCGGACAGTAACACCATGCACTGAACGATAAAGCTGGACCTGCTCGCAGCGGTCGTGCATCGATGCACAGCACGCCGCGTCATCGGCGAGCGACAGCGAAGCCATGACGTTGAGGATTCAAAGGGCGAGGGAATGGTCGCAAGGAAGGTCGCCGGAAGCTGGGACGACCTGCGCTTCTTTCTCGCGGTCGCCCGCACGGGCACGCTGAGCGCCGCCGCCGGTCAGACCGGGACGGAGCACACCACCGTCGGGCGACGCATCCGCGCCCTGGAAGAGACCCTGAGCGCGCAGCTCTTTCACCGCAGCAACCTCGGCTACGCCCTCACCGAGGCGGGCGAGAACCTGCTGGCCGCCGCCGAGAACATGGAGAGCGCGTTCCTCTCGGCCAACGCGGCGGCGGAGGCGGCCCATACGGTGTCGGGCACGGTGCGGATCGGCGCGCCGGACGGGTTCGGCAGCGTGTTCCTCGCGGCGCGGATGCACCGGCTGACGCGGCGCCATCCGGGGCTGGAGGTCGAGATCATGGCCACGGCGCGGATCTTCAGCCTGTCGAAGCGCGAGGCCGACATCGTGGTCAGCCTGTCGCCGCCGCAACAGGCGCGGGTGGTGGCCCGGCGCCTCACCGACTACCGCCTCTTCGTCTACGGTGCCGGGACGTACCTCGCGCAGGCCCCGCCGATCCGGGCGCCCGCCGACCTCGAAGGGCATCCCTTCGTCGGCTACATCGAGGACATGCTGTTCACCCGCGAGTTGAACTATCTCGGCGTTCTGGGGCCCGCCGTCTCGGCGCGGCTACGCTCCACCAACCTCCTCGCGCAGGTCCACGCGACCCTCGCGGGCGCCGGCCTGTGCATCCTGCCCGCCTTCATCGCCGCCGCCCATCCGGGGCTGAGGGCGGTGCTGCCGGAGTCGGTCTCGCTGACCCGGGCCTTCCACATGCACATCCACGAGGACCACCGGCAGGCGGCGCCGATCCGCGCCGTGGCCGCCTTCATCGCGGCCGAGGTCGAGGCAGCCCGGGAGCTGTTCGAGGGTGGCATGGCCCCGTAGCGCACCGCCATCCCTGCCGGCGGCAGCGACCCGCGAAAGGGCGCGCGTAAGTCGTCGCGTACAAGCCACAGAATGCGCAAATCGCGCCACCAACCTCGACAACCCCGCCGGGATGGGACAAGAGGCGGGCGACATCAGCCTCGGCCGGGTTGTCTTGATTCCGTGCCGCGCCGTTCGCAGCTAAGATGCTGTACACGTCAGTTTTCGCCCCGCGCGGCCTCGGATCGCCCGAACCGGTCCCCCTGCCCGCACAAGGCCCGGTGGCAGTCTAAGGAAGCGGAAGTGATGGAAGCCCGCAGCGACAGCGACACCCTCTTCTCCGGCTCGCTCGCCGGCCTCGGTCCCGAGATCGCCGGGCCCGCCCCGCGTCACCGCACCGTCGGCGTCACGGTCGGCGAGGGCGAGGGCGCCGTCATGGTGGGCGGCGGCGCGCCGATCGTCGTCCAGTCGATGACTAACACCGACACGGCCGACATCGACGCCACCGTCGCGCAGGTCGCCCAGCTCGCCCGCGCCGGCTCGGAACTGGTCCGCATCACCGTGGACCGCGACGAGGCCGCCGCCGCCGTGCCGAAGATCCGCGAGCGCCTGGACCGGATCGGCGTCCACGTGCCGCTGGTCGGCGACTTCCACTACATCGGCCACAAGCTCCTCTCCGACCATCCGGCCTGCGCCCAGGCGCTGGCCAAGTACCGGATCAACCCCGGCAACGTCGGCTTCAAGGAGAAGAAGGACACCCAGTTCTCGACCATCGTCGAGCAGGCGATCAAGTACGGCAAGACCGTGCGCATCGGTGCCAACTGGGGCTCGCTGGACGGCGAGCTCCTCACCCACCTGATGGACGAGAACGCCAAGTCCGAGCGTCCGATCGACGCCCGCGCCGTCATGCGCGAGGCGATGGTCCGCTCCGCGCTGGGCTCGGCCAAGCGCGCCGAAGAACTCGGACTTGGCAAGGACAAGATCATCCTGTCGGCCAAGGTCTCGGCGGTACAGGATCTCATCGCTGTCTACCGCGAGGTCGCCCGCCGCTCGGACTACGCGATCCACCTCGGCCTCACCGAGGCGGGCATGGGCTCGAAGGGCATCGTCGCCGCCTCCGCCGCCATCGGCGTGCTGCTCCAAGAGGGCATCGGCGACACGATCCGCTACTCGCTGACCCCCGAGCCCGGCGGCGACCGGACGGTGGAGGTGAAGGTCGCGCAGGAACTGCTGCAGACTATGGGCTTCCGCACCTTCGTGCCGCTGGTGGCCGCCTGCCCCGGCTGCGGGCGCACCACCTCCACGACCTTCCAGGAACTCGCCCGCGACATCCAGAACTGGATCACTACCTCCATGCCGGAGTGGAAGAAGACCTATCCGGGCGTCGAGGGGCTGAACGTGGCCGTGATGGGCTGCATCGTGAACGGCCCTGGCGAATCGAAGCACGCCGACATCGGCATCTCGCTCCCAGGCACCGGCGAGGCGCCCTCGGCTCCGGTCTTCATCGACGGCAAGAAGGCCATGACCCTGCGCGGCGCGACGCTCGCCAAGGACTTCGAGACCATCGTGACCGACTACATCGAGCGCCGCTTCGGGCAGGGCAACCGCAGCGCGGCGGAGTAGGGCTCTCCGAATCCCTGCCCCCTTCCCCTGCCCACTCTCTCCCCCTCGCCATGCCTGCGGGAAGAGGGCCACGGGGGGAGGGGCCGGCCGGCGATGGGTCCGCCGGGCCGCACGCCCCGTCCCCCGGATGCCGCCGCCCTGCGGTGACGACAGGGTGGCCGAGACCCTGTGGCCGGGACCCTTCCCCCGCTCGCTTCCCAGTTCCCGCCTGCACGGCATCGTGATAATCAGGCGCCATGAAACCGAGCGCCGGGCAGCCCGGCGGTTCCTTCGCGCCCCGATGGCCCCGTGACGATGGCCCCATGATCCGGACCGCGAAGAGCCGCTCCGTGCGCCGCCGGCAAGCCGGACAAAGCCGACATCCCCGATGAACCAGACCGCCCTTCCGGGTTCCTCCACCCCGCCTGCCGCCGCGTCCGCGGAGTTGGACGGGCCCGCGCCGTCCGGCGCCCTCGATGCGCCCGAACGGGCCGAGACCCGGCATGGCAAGGCCGGGTTCGGAACCCTCCTCGTCGGCTCCATCGGCGTCGTCTACGGCGATATCGGCACGAGCCCCCTCTACGCCTTCCGCGAGGCCCTGGGTCCGGCGCGGGCCGACAGCATCCTCCTGCCCGAGGAGGTGCTGGGCACCGTCTCGCTCATCCTGTGGGCGCTGTTCCTGATCGTGACCGTGAAATACGTCGCGATCCTGCTGCGCATGGATAACAACGGCGAGGGCGGCATCCTCTCGCTCATGGCGCTGGCCCGCAAGGCGCTCGGCGGCTCCCGGATCGTGTTCATGCTCGGCCTGATGGGCGCCGCGCTGTTCTACGGCGACGCGGTGATCACGCCGGCCATCTCCGTGCTCTCGGCGGTGGAGGGGCTGAAGCTCGTCACCCCCGCCCTGGACGAGTACGTGCTGCCGATCACGGTGGCGATCATCCTCGCCCTGTTCCTCGTGCAGAACCGGGGCACGGCCAAGGTCGCGGCCTTCTTCGGGCCGCTCACCGTCGTCTGGTTCGTCGCCATGGCGGCGGCGGCGCTGCCCCACATCGCCCTGCACCCGGAGGTGTTCCGCGCGGCCAACCCGTGGCACGCGGTGCACTACCTCCTCGGCCACGGCACCGGGGCGCTGGTGGCGCTCGGCGCCGTGTTCCTGGCGGTGACCGGGGCGGAGGCCCTTTTCGCCGACCTCGGCCATTTCGGGCGCAAGCCGATCCAGGTGGCCTGGATCTGCCTCGTCTTCCCGGCGCTCGCCCTCAACTATCTCGGGCAGGCCGCCCTGGTGCTGGAGAAGCCCGAGACCTCGGACCCGTTCTTCCAGATGGTGCCGTCCTGGGGCCTGCTGCCCATGGTGATCCTCGCCACCATCGCCACCGTGGTGGCGAGCCAGGCGGTGATCACCGGGGCCTTCTCCCTGTCGCGGCAGGCGATCCAGCTCGGCCTGCTGCCGCGCCTGGAGATCCGCCACACCTCCGAGTCCCATGCGGGGCAGATCTACCTGCCGCAGATCAACACGCTGCTGATGGTCGGCGTCGTGCTGCTGGCGGTCCTGTTCAAGACCTCCTCATCGCTCGCCTCGGCCTACGGCATCGCGGTGACAGGGACGATGCTGCTCACCGCCTCCCTCACCTTCCTCGTGATGTGGCGGATGTGGGGGTGGTCGCCGCTGGTGGCGGGGGCGGTGATGCTGCCCTTCATCGTGGTGGAGTTCCTGTTCCTGCTCTCGAACCTCATCAAGGTGGTGGAGGGCGGCTACGTGCCCCTGCTGCTGGCGGGCGCCCTCATCGTCCTGATGTGGACCTGGGTGCGGGGCGTGACGATCCTCTTCAACAAGACCCGCAAGACCGACGTGCCGCTGACCGAGCTGGTGGCGATGCTGGAGAAGAGCCCGCCCCACCATGTGCGCGGCACCGCCGTGTTCCTGACCAGCGACCCCGAGATCGCCCCCGCGGCCCTCCTGCACAACCTGAAGCACAACAAGGTGCTGCACGAGAAGAACGTGGTGCTCACCGTCGAGACGGTGGACACGCCCCGCTCGCAGGAGGCCGACAAGGTCCGGATCGACCCCGTGGGCCCGCATTTCTACCGGGTAGTGATGAAGTTCGGCTACATGGAGACGCCGAACATCCCGAAGACGCTGACCCTGCTGCGCCGCCAGGGCTTCAAGTTCGACATCATGGCGACGTCGTTCTTCCTGTCCCGCCGCTCGATCCGCCCGGCCGCCCATTCCGGCATGCCGCTCTGGCAGGACCGCATCTTCATCACGCTGGCCAAGAACGCCAACGACGCCACGGACTTCTTCCAGATCCCGACCGGACGGGTGGTCGAGGTGGGGACGCAGGTGACGGTATAGGGCGGAGCACGAAGGGTTTTGCTCCAACGATGCGAAGCGACAGCGGCCTTGAACCGCGAGCTCACATTGGTCATTTTTTCCTTTAAATTTTGAATTTAATCGTATATGAAGGTATGTCCACGGACGTGGCCATGCGAACAAAACGGAAAATTGATTTAGCTATAGCGTTCACACGGCTGGAACTCGACAAAATGCAAAACCACGTCGCCCAAATGCGACGATCTTTGCTGTTGAAAGAATACAATCCGAATCAACCCCGTATACCAGCAAGACAAACAGGTGGAGGACGCTGGACCAGGGATGGGCAATCAACCGATTCTCATTCGAGATTTTACATGCAGCTCAACGAGTCAATTCAAAAAACGTCTCTGATGCGGGTCAAAAAACGTCTCTGATGCGGGTCAAAAAACGTCGCTGATGCGGGATGAATGCGATGAAATGCACCAACGAGACCTAATCGTTTGTAGATTTACTGGAAAATCTGGTCGCTATACACAAGCATATGTTAGACGGGCCGCCTGCGAAAAGAGGGCATCCTATTCCTCCGCTCAACTTTTGAGGTTCGTCATGATCATTGCAGAGAGAATTCTTACAGCTCAAATGCCCGATGGGGCGAAGCAGGTACCCATCAGCATCTATGCTCCCAGGTTCGCAGATGGCATGCACATCTGCGAATACATTATTGAATGGCCTGGCCGCGAAAGAAGAAGCTTTAGTGCAGGGGTAGATTTGGTCCAAGCCTTGCACTCCGCGCTTATGAAGATAGGAATATAAATTTACGCCAGTGCCTAACACAAAAGTAGTATTCTATTTTGGAAAGGGCAGGGAGAGGGCTATGGCTTCCCCGTCCCAAAAAACGCCCGTGACCTCCTGGTCGGATACGATAAAATATTCGACGGCTGATATTTTTAGCAAAACCGATCAGTTATGACATAGAATATCAAAAATAGAATTGCATACACCTATCTCGGCAAGTAATATACTTGTCGAAATAGGTTCAATGAAAAATGTTACATGAAGCGATGGCAGGGTAGACACGTCTTGCCGCCTTGGATTGCGGTGCCGCGGGCACGCAATTGAGGCCAAGCTAGGTGCGCCAGCGCACATGGATGGTCGCCGTGCATTGCGGCCGATAGGCGGGCTCTTTAAACCCGTTCCAATTGAATGCAGTCGCTGCATTCCCGCCTTCAGGACGGCGCGCCTCCGGCCGCCGCCCCTTCGGACCGCCCATCGCGCGGTCGTCCAAGCGAGGGACATCGATGATCAAGCTCACCGTGAACGGGGCTGCCCGCAGCTTCGACGGGGATCCCGACATGCCGCTGCTGTGGTATCTCCGGGATGAAGTCGGCCTCACCGGCTCGAAGTTCGGCTGCGGCGCGGCCTTGTGCGGCGCCTGCACCATCCATCTCGGCGGCACCGCCGTGCGCTCCTGTGTCACCCCGGTCTCGGAGGCCGAGGGCAAGGAAGTCGTCACGATCGAGGGCCTGTCGCCGGACGGCAACCACCCGGTCCAGGTGGCGTGGCGCGATCAGAACGTGGCGCAATGCGGCTACTGCCAGGGCGGCCAGATCATGCAGGCGGCCTCGCTGCTCAAGGATACGCCCAAGCCCACCGACGCGCAGATCGATGAGGTCATGAGCGGCAACCTCTGCCGCTGCGGCACCTACCCGCGCATCCGCGCCGCCATCCACCAGGCCGCCGGCCAGACCGCCGCCCCCAAGGGAGAGCGCCTGTGATTCACGATCTTGCACTGATGGCCAAGCAGGCCGCCGCCGAGGCCGGGACAGCCTCCGCCGAGCCCGCCACCCGCCCGGCGCTCGCCAACGTCAGCCGCCGGGGTATCCTCGGCGGCGCGGGCGCGCTGGTGCTCGCCCTGTCGCTGCGCTCCCCGGCCAAGGCCGACGAGACCCAGACGCAGGAGCAGAAGGAGCACAAGTACGGCGCCGACGGCATGCCGCACGGCTGGCGCGACGATCCGAAGATCTTCATCGCGATCGCCCCGGACGGCGCCGTGACGGTGACGAACCACCGCTCCGAGATGGGCCAGGGCGTGCGCACCTCCATCGCGCTCACCGTCGCGGACGAGCTCGAGGCCGATTGGCCGAAGGTGAAGGTCGTCCAGGCCTACGGGGACGAGAACCGCTTCGGCAACCAGGACACGGACGGCTCGCGCTCGCTCCGCCACTTCTTCCAGCACTTCCGCCACGCCGGCGCGGCGATGCGCGCGATGCTGGTCGAGGCGGCCGCGAAGCAGTGGGGCGTGCCCGCCTCCGAGGTGACGGCCCGGAACCACACGCTGACCCACGCCAAGTCCGGCAGGACGCTCGACTACGGCGCCGTGGCCGAGGCGGCGGGCAAGCTCGCCGTGCCGACCGAGGTCAAGCTCAAGGACCCGAAGGACTTCCGCTACATCGGCACCGGCAAGATCGGGCTGATCGACAACCGCGACATCACCACGGGCAAGGCGGTCTACGGCGCCGACACCAAGCTCGACGGGATGCTCTACGCGGCCATCGCCCGTCCGCCGGTCTACGGCGGCACGGTGAAGTCCTTCGACGATTCCGAGGCCAAGAAGGTCTCAGGCGTCGTGAAGATCTTCAAGATCGACGGCGCCCCGATCCCCTCCGAGTTCATGCCGCTCGGCGGCGTCGCCGTGGTGGCCAAGAACACCTGGGCGGCCTTCAAGGCCCGCGACGCCCTCAAGATCACCTGGGACGACGGCCCGAACGCCTCCTACGACACCGACGTGTTCCGCAAAGAGCTGGAGGAGACGGCGCGCAAGCCCGGCAAGGTCGTGCGCACGCAGGGCGACGTCGATGGTGCGCTGGCCAAGGCCAAGAAGAAGCTCGTGGCCGAGTACTTCGTCCCCCACCTCGTCCAGGCGCCGATGGAGCCCCCGGCGGCGGTGGTGCGGGTGAAGGACGGCGTCTGTGAAGCCTGGGCCTCGACCCAGGGTCCGCAGGCGGCCAACGACCGGCTGATGAAGGCCCTCAACCTGCCCGACGACAAGGTGACGGTGAACGTCACGCTGCTCGGCGGCGGCTTCGGGCGCAAGTCGAAGCCCGACTACATCGTCGAGGCGGCCTTGTGCAGCCGCGAGGTCGGCGGCGCACCGGTCAAGCTGTCCTGGACCCGCGAGGACGACATCCACCACGGCTACTACCACACCATCTCCGCCGAGCGGATCGAGGCGGGGCTCGACGACAAGGGCATGCCGGTGGCGTGGCTCCACCGCTCCTGCGCGCCCACCATCGGCTCGATCTTCGCGCCCGATCCGAAGCACGAGCTGCCCTTCGAGCTCGGCATGGGCCTCGTGAACACCCCGTTCGCGATTCCCAACATGCGGCTGGAGAACCCGGAGGCCGCCGCCCATGTGCGGATCGGCTGGTTCCGCTCGGTCTCGAACATCCCGCACGCCTTCGCGATCCAGTCCTTCGTCTCGGAGCTGGCCCACGAGGCGGGGCGGGATCCGAAGGACTACCTGCTCGATCTCATCGGCCCCGCCCGGAAGATCGACCCGGCTTCCATCGGCGACGTGTGGAACTACGGCGAGGATCCCGCCCGCTACCCGATCGACACCGGCCGCCTGCGCGGCGTGATCGAGGCCGCCGCCAAAGGCGCCGGCTGGGGCCGCAAGCTGGAGAAGGGCCGGGGGCTCGGCATCGCCGGGCACTACAGCTTCGTCACCTACACGGCGGTCGCGGCCGAGGTGGAGGTCGACGAGAAGGGCCAGGTGAAGGTGCAGGCCATCGACATCGCCGTCGATTGCGGCCCGCAGGTCAACCCGGAGCGCATCCGCTCGCAGATGGAGGGCGCGGTGGTCATGGGGATGGGGCTCGCCCTCACCTCCGAGATCACCTTCAAGCAGGGCCGCGCCCAGCAGAACAACTTCGACGGCTACGAGATCATCCGGATCGACGCTGCCCCGAAGGTCGTTCGCGTCCACCTCGTGCCGACGGGGACCTTCGACGGACCGCTCGGCGGCGTCGGCGAGCCGGGCGTCCCGCCTGTGGCGCCGGCCATCGCCAACGCGGTCTTCGCCGCCACCGGCCGCCGCATCCGGCAGTTGCCGATCCGCGATCAGGCCGCCGGCGCCTGACCACGGCCCCGCACCTGGGCTAAACGAACGGCGGGGAGGGACGCTTGTGAGGGCGTGCCTCCCCGTTGCCGTTCCGGGCGGGTGGTTCGAACCATCGCAATTCACGCCGGTCCGCAGAACCGCCTGCGCCGCCCGCGGTTAAGGACGTGAGGCGGGCCCCGATGAGCCCGCCGGTCGCGGACCGAGGATCGATGAAACAGTTTGCCCCCGTGCTGGCCGGTCTCTGCCTCGTGGCGAGCCTCGCCACGCCGACGCTCGCCTCCCCCTGCTCCGAGCAGATCCAGGCCCTGTCGGGCAAGGTGAAGGCCGAGACGCATGACGCCATCGCCGCGAACACCAGCGGCCAGGGCACGGCGGCCAAGCGCGGCGGCGAGGGCGTGACCGGTACCGAAGGAGCCCGGGCGAACGAAGCGCCCCAGGCGCCGCCGGAGAAGTCCGCCGAAGCCGGCAAGGGGGCCGACGCCGCCCAGCAGGCCAAGGTGGCCCTCGAAGAGGCCAAGACCGCCGACGCCAAGGGCGACGCGAAGGGCTGCGAGGCTGCCGTGGAGCGGGCGAAGTCCCAACTCGGCAAGGCCCCGTAAGGTCGGGGATCCCGGAGGACCGGATCCTCCGGCGGGGTCGGCGCGGGTGCCTTCGGGCGACGCCCCCGGCGCAGCCATCCGGCGCGCCGTTCGGAGAAGTCCCGCTGCCCTGGATTGGGTCGCTGTCGCTCGCGAGGACGTGGCGGCGGAGGCGATCTGAAAGTCCCGGAAGACGCTCTATGTCCTGCGGGACCCCTCGTTCAGCTCCTCGAACCGGGCGAGGAAGCGACGTTGCGCGTCACCCGTCGGCCAGGGGTCGGCGAGGGCCAGCACCGGGTCCGGCAGGGTGACGGCCGGGCCGAAATAGCGGGCGGCTTCCCCGGCGGAGAAGCCCGCGAGCCGCACGGCCTCCCAATGGGCGGCGATCCGGTCCGCCCGCTTCACCCGGCGGGCGAGGGCGGGCGACGGAGCCGGAAGGCCGAAGCGCTGGCGCACGGCGGCCAGCAGGCGCCGCTCGACACCCTTGTAGGCGTCGCCGATCGCCGCCTTGAGGGGCGAGATGATGTCACCGACGACGTATTCCGGCGCATCGTGGAGCAGGAATTCGAGACCCTCGGCCGGGGTGGCGTCCGGATGGCAGTGGCGGCCGATTCCCTCCACCAGCAGGCTGTGCTGGGCCACCGAGAAGACATGCGGTCCCGCCGTCTGCCCGTTCCAGCGGGCGACCCGGGCGAGGCCGTGGGCGATGTCGCCGATCTCGATGTCGAGGGAGGAGGGGTCGAGGAGGTCGAGGCGGCGCCCGGAGAGCATCCGTTGCCACGCGCGGGGGCTCTCGGCCGTCCGGCTCACACTCATGCCTCGGCCAGGGCCGCGCAGGGCCCGTGCCGGTGGCAGCCGACGAGGTGGTCGTTCACCATCCCCACCGCCTGCATGAAGGCGTGGATGATCGTCGGCCCGCAGAAGGAGAACCCTTCCGCCTTCAACGCCTTGCCCATCCGCTTCGAGACCTCCGTCTCGGTGAGGATCTCGGCGCGGCTGCGGGCATGGCCCTGGATCGGCCGACCCTCGCAGAACTCCCACAGGAAGCGCGAGAAGCCGGGGCCGCTCTCCTCGATCCGCAGCCACGCCTTGGCCCCGGCGATGGTCCCGACGATTTTCGCCCGGTTGCGGATGATGCGCGTGTCGGCCATCAGCCGGGCCACGTCCTCCTCCGTGTAGCGGGCGATGACCTCCGGCCGGAATCCGTCGAAGGCGGCGCGGAATCCCTCCCGGCGCTTCAAAATGGTGATCCACGAGAGGCCCGCCTGGAACCCGTCGAGGATCAGCTTCTCGTAGAGGGCGCGGCTGTCGTGCTCCGGCACGCCCCATTCGGTGTCGTGATAGGCGACGTAGAGCGGGTCCTGCCCGGCCCACCAGCAGCGCGGGCACCCGTCGGGGTGGAGGATCAGCCCCTCGGGCAGCGGCGTGTCCATGGTCAGGCGGAGGTCCCGCTTCCGGCATCCGGCATGGCGAAGGTGGCGTAGGCCGGGCGGCCGACGGCCAGCGCCTGGCCGCCCGCCCGCAGGCTCTCGCCCGCCGCCAGGGCGTCGCCGAGCCGGTCGAGCCGCAGCATGACGAGGCCATGGGTTCCGGCCGCGCCGGCCGTGATGCCGAGCACCTTCTGCCCGGCCTGGACCTCCGTGCCGGGGGCGGGGGAAGCCCCCCCGGGATACTCCGCCACCAGCAACCGGGTGCGGGCCGTGCCCCGGTGCTGCATCCGCGAGACGACCTCCTGGCCGACATAGCAGCCCTTGCGGAAATCGACCCCGCCCAGTTGATCCATCAGCGCCTCGTGGGGGAAGGCGTCGCCGTAGGCGAAGTCCCGCCCGCCCTCCGGCACGCCGAGGCGGAGGCGGTGGGCGTGGTAACCCTCCTCCGAGGCGTCGGCGGAGAAGGCGCCCTCGGCGGCGTAGAGGCGGGCTCCCAGGTCGGGATGGCGGGCGTCCGCGACGGTGGCGGTCTCGGCGGCCGGGCTCGCCCCGTCCCAGGCGGCGGCCACCGCGACGGTCGGATCGGCGGCGATCTCGACCGCCGCGCGCAACTTGTAGAGGGTCAGGCGCTTGGCGAGGTCGGCCGCCTTGTCGGCCGCCGCATCGAGCCTGAATCCGTCCGGGATCCGCGAGATCAGGAAATCGAACAGGATCTTGCCCTGCGGGGTCAGCAGGGCGCCGAGGCGTGCCTCGCCCGGTTGCAGGGTCTCGACGTTGCAGGTCAGCACGCCCTGCAGGAGGCTCGTGGCGTCCGGCCCCGTCACGGTGACGAGGGCGCGGTCCGGCAACAGGGCGATGGGCATTCGGGGCAATCCTCACACGGCGGTGGCAGCCGGGAGGTAAGGGCGAAGGCGGCCCGCCTCAACCGGCGGGCCGCCGGATCTCAATGCTGCAAGGTGGTGGTGAAGGCGCCGCCGCGGATGCGCTCCGGGAAACCTTCGGCGTAGCGCGCGGTCGCCTCCTCGCCATAGGTCATGACGAGTTCCTGGAAGGCCGCGAACAGGGCGGCCTGGGCCATGCAATCGCCGTCGAGACCATCGAGGCAGCCTTCCGCGAACGCTTCGGAGACATAGCTCAAAGCGGCACGCTTCTCCTCGACATCGGCCTCGAGGGGGGCGGTGTGGGAGATGGTCTGCATGGTCCGACACTTCCATTGCGCCGCTCTGAAACAGAACGGCGGACAGGATGGATGATAGGCGGCTCAATGCGGGACGCCTAGCCGGTAATTGCAGATCGGTTAACGCGGTCGATCGAATGCCGGCCATCGGCCGGATCGCATCGCCCTGTGGCCCGGGCGCATCACCTCACCCGCCGAACCGCCCGGCCAGGCCGTGGGACAGGCGCTCGCCCTCCGTGAGGAAGCGCGCCGCCGCCTCGTGGGCGGCGGGGGTGCAGACCCGGTAGGTGAGGGCGTAGCTCCGGTATCCCCGGTTGTAGGCGCCCGCGAGCCGGTCCCGCCGGTTGGGGGTGATGCCCTCGGCCTCGATCAGGGCCTTCATGCGCGTCGGCCACTCGGCGGCGTCGGCCGTCGCGCAGAGATTGCGCAGGAAGGCAAGGGAGCCGATCACCTCGGCCATGCGCATCAGATCCCGGTCGTAGGGGGCGGGGGCGTCGGCCGGGGCGGGCTGCTCCTTGGGGGCCTCCTTCGCCGTGTCCTTGGTCGTCTCCCTGGCGGGGGGCTTGGCGCGCTGCTGGGCCTGTGCGGGACCCGCGAGGAGGGCGACGCACAGGAGCGCCGCCCACCCGCCCGTGCGGTGAGGGATCCGTCCCATCACGCCGTCCCCCGTCCGTCCACCCGCGCGAAGGCCTCCCGCAGGGTGCCGACGAGGCCGGGCGTGGTCTCGAGCGCCCCGATCTCGGACAAGTCCGCCCAGCGCACGCCCAGGGCCTCCGGCCCGGCCATCGGTTCGCCGCCGCGCCACAGGGCGGCGTGGGGGTGGACGACGTAGTGGTGCCGGGCGCGGCCGGTCCCGTCGCGCACGATGATCTCGGTCGGCGAGAGCACGCCGACCACCTCGGCGGTGACGCCGACTTCCTCCACGAGTTCCCGCAGGGCCGCCTCGGCCAGGGTCTCGCCGGCCTCCACCAGACCCCCGGGAAGGGTCCAGACGCCGCGCATCGGCTCGTTGGCCCGGGAGGCCAGCAGGACGCGCCCGTCCCGGATCACGGCGATGGATGCGCCGACGAAGGGCCGCGTGGGGAAGGTCCGATCGTCGGCCTCGCTCACGGCCGACCCCCGTCGAGGGCGATGGCGGCGATCCGCCCGTCGCTCAGGCCGACGACGAGCCGCGAGGCCGCCCCCTCACCCAGGCTGGCGATGCCGCTCCCGGCGGGCGCGGGCAAGGCGATGCGCAGCCGCTCCGTCAGGGCCCCACCCTGGGCGGACATCAGGACGAGGGCCGACGCCCCGGCGAGCGGCACCGCCAGTTCCGTGCCGTGTCCGGCCTGGACGACGTCGGCCAGGGCGGCATCGCCCTCGCCGGGGAGGAATCCGGCCGCCTCGGGACCGGGGGTGATGGCGTCCGGGGCGAGGCGCCAGAGCCGCAGCGTGCCCTTGGCATCGACGGTGGCCGCTTCGGATGGGTCCGCGCCGGAGAAGGCGCCGACCGCCGCGAGGGACGGGCGAGGACCGGGGGCGGAGCGGGCCGTGACGCTCCAGGGGGCGGGCGAGGATCCGGATCGGGTGATCAGCACCAAGCTCCCCGTTCCCGCTCCCGCAACGGTGGCGGCGAGGATGGCGGGGCGTCCCGCCACGGGTACGATCCGCGGGGCCTGGGGCGCGAAGACGGCACCGTCGCCGGGCGGCAGATCGGTCGTCGCCACGGGCACGGGCTTCGGCTCGGAGGTCACCCCCAGGGGCTGGCGCTCCCGTAACGCGAGGGTCGCGGCGGCGGGGCTGCCGTCGGGCGCGCGGGTGCGGCCGGTCAGGAAGGCGCTGAGGGGACCGTCGAGGGCGCGGCGGACGCCCGGCAGGGCTCCCTTGGGCGTCTCGGAGGCCACGAGGTCCTCCACCGCCTCGCGCCCCACCGGCTTCACCGCGACGGAGCCGTTCTCCACGAGCAGGATCGCCCCGCCCTCGTCGCCCCAGACCACGGCGATCGGCGTGCCGGACCCGCTCGCCTCCCTGCCACCCTCCCGGCCCGCCTCGTTCCGGCGGACGAGGGGCAGGAGGCCCGAAGTCGCCACGGCGACGGCGAGTTCGCTGCGGGGGCCGCGCATCTCGCGGACCTTGAAGGGCAGATCGAGGAGGCGCAGGGCCGGCTCGGCGCGGGCGGAGCCCATGGGCAGGGCGAGGGCGGCGGCGACGGCCAGCACCACGCCCCACCGGTTCGAGGGACGCGGGCGCCCGTCCCGGACCGCGCGGTCGCGCCCGGCGGATCTGGGAGCGGACCGCGAGCCCCTCGCGATGACGGCGCGCCTCCCGAAGCCGGGGGCGTCAGACATGCTGCCCGCCGTTGATGTGCAGCTCGGCCCCATTCACGTAGGAGGAGGCTTCGGTGCACAGGAAGTAGATCGCCTTGGCGACCTCGTCCGGCGTGCCGAGGCGGCGCTGGGGAATCTGCTCCACCAGCTTCTCCGTGCCCGGCGAGAGGATCGACGTGTCGATCTCGCCCGGCGAGATGGCGTTCACCCGCACGCCGATCGGCCCGAAATCGGCGGCCATCTCCCGGGTGAGGCCGGCCAGCGCCGCCTTCGACGTGCCGTAGGCCGCCCCGGCAAAGGGGTGCACCCGCGAGCCGGCGATGGAGGTGACGTTGACGATGGAGCCCTTGGCGCGGGCCAGTTCCTCCCGCAGGCCCCGGGCCAGGAGGATCGTGGCGAAGACGTTCACCTGGAACACCCGCAGCCAATCGGAGAACTCGGTGCCGAGCGCACCCAGGCGCTCGCCGTCCGGCCCCTTGGGCGAGATGCCGGCATTGTTGACGAGGGCGTGCAGCACCCCACCCTCGGCCGCGAGGCGCCCGCGTACCTCCTCCACGGCGCGCACCGTGTCGGCGGCGTCAGCGAGGTCCACCTGCAGGTGGTCCTCCGGCCCCATCTCCCAGGGGCAGTTCTCCGGGAAGGGCTGGCGCGAGCAGGTGATCACCCGCCAGCCGGCCGCCGAGAACCGCTTGACGGTGGCATGGCCGATGCCCCGGCTCGCCCCCGTGAGCAGCATGATGCGCCGACGTTCGTTGAGAGGGAGGGCCACGGTTCAAGCCTCGCTAGCGGGCGGGCGCCCCGATGCGGGATGGATTCCGCCGGTGCACTGCAACGTCTAGGCGGAGGAACGCGGGAAATCCAGGGCACCGGACTCACGCGGCGGGTGCAAGGGCCTTCAGAGTCGCCACCGTCGTTGCGAGCGTTAGCGAAGCAATCCAGGGACTCGCCTCGTTCGGAGACGTCCCGCCGCCCTGGATCGCTTCGCTGTCGCTCGCGATGACGGTGAGGCTGTGGCCCGCGTCCGAGCGCCGCGAAACCGCAGATCAACAAGGTCCGTCCTCCTCCACAGCCGCCCCATGTCGCCAAGCGTTGCGCCGGTTGCTACAGAGCGCGCGCACGAGGATGACCATGACGCGACCGGAGCCCGACTCGGAAACGGCTGAGCCCACCCAGGCGCGGCTGCTCGCCCATCTGGCCGCCGCGGGCTACGCCACGGTGGCGCCCCCGGTGCTCCAGCCGATCGAGCCCTTCCTGGAGCTGTCCGGCGAGGATATCCGCCGCCGCATCTTCGTCACGCAGGATGCGGGCGGGGCCGAACTCTGCCTGCGGCCGGAATTCACCATCCCCGTGTGCCGCCTCCACCGCCAGCGGGCGGACGGGCAGGCGGCGGACTACAGCTATTGCGGCCCGGTCTTCCGGCTCGCCGCCGACGAGCCGGACGAGTTCTTCCAGGCCGGCATCGAATCGATCGGCCGCACCGACACGCCCGCCGCCGACGCGGAGGTGCTGGGCCTCGCCCTGGAGGGGCTGGCGCTGTTCGGGCGGACCGCTCCGCAGGTCCGCCTCGGCGACATGGGCCTCACCGTCGCCCTCCTCGACGGCTTGGCCGTTCCCCCTGCCGCCAAGCGCCGGACGCTCCGGGCGCTGGCCGCCGGGCGGTCCCTCGACGGGGTGACGAACGGGGCCGAGGGTCAGCCGAGGGAGGACCGCCACGCGGGGCTGCTGGCCGCCATCCAGGGCCAGGACCCGCAGGGCGTGCGCGCCTTCGTGGAGGATGTGCTCGCCATCGCCGGCATCTCGGCGGTGGGCGGGCGCAGCGCCGGCGAGATCGCCGAGCGCTTCCTCGGCCGGGCCGCCGCCCAGGCCAATGGCGGGGCGGGGCTCAACTCCGAGAACCGGGCGATCCTCGACCGCTACCGCGCCGTCTCGGGCGATCCCGATTCCGCCGCACGGGACCTCCGGGCTCTGGTCTCGGATGCGGGCATCCGCCACGAGGCGGTGGAGGCGGCCCTCGACCTGTTCGAGGAGCGCACCGGCTTCATCGCCGCCCGCGGTCTGCCCGTCGAGACCTTCCGGTTCCAGGGCGGCTTCGCCCGCAACCTCGACTACTATACGGGCTTCATCTTCGAGGTGGCCCAGGGCGACGGGCCGGTGCTCGTCGGCGGCGGCCGGTACGACGGCCTGCTCTCCCATCTCGGCAGCCCCACGCCCCTGCCGGCGGTGGGCTGCACCTTCTGGATCGAGCGTGCCACGGGAGCCGGCCGATGAGCGACGCCCTCGTTCTGGCGGTCCCCTCCAAGGGGCGCCTGCAGGAGAACGCCAGCGCCTTCTTCGCCCGCGCCGGGCTGAAGCTGACGCAGGGCACCGGGATCCGCGACTATCGCGGCAAGCTCGTCGGCGTGCCGGGCGTGGAGGTGCGCTACCTCTCCGCCTCCGAGATCGCGAGCCAGCTCGCCTCCGGCGCCGCCCATCTCGGCGTGACCGGCGAGGATCTGATCCGCGAGACCCTGCCCGACGTGCGCGGCCAAGTGGAGTTGCTCACGCCCCTGGGCTTCGGGAATGCCACGGTGGTCGTCGCCGTGCCCCAGGCCTGGATCGACGTGCGGGTGATGGCCGACCTCGACGAGGTCGCCGCCACCATGCGCGCCCGCCACAACCGCCGTCTCCGTGTCGCGACGAAATACGTGAACCTCACCCGCCGCTTCTTCGCCGAGACCGGCGTCGCGGACTACCGGATCGTCGAGAGCCTCGGCGCCACCGAGGGCGCGCCCGCCGCGGGCTCGGCCGAGATCATCGTGGACATCACCACCACCGGCGCGACCCTGGCGGCCAACGCTCTGAAGGTCCTCGACGACGGGATCATCCTGCGTTCGGAGGCGAACCTCGTCGCCTCCCTCAAGGCCCCCTGGGGCGAGGCGCAGCGGACCGCCCTGAAGGCGGTGCTCGGCCGGATCAGCGCCGAGGAGCGCGCCCGCACCACCCGCGAGGTCCGGGCCGCCATGCCGGAGAACGGCACCATCGACCTCGCCACCCTGGCCGGCCTGCACGAGGCGGAATTGCCCTACGGCGCCCCGAGCGGGCCCGACGGCGAGATCGTCCTGCGCTGCCCCGAGGCGGCGATGTTCGACCTCGCCGACGCCCTCGTGGCGGCGGGCGCCCGGGCGGTGAGCGTGAGGCGGATCGACTACGCCTTCGCGGCCGAGAACCCCCTGGCGGAGCGGTTGCTGGCCAGGGTGTGAGCGTGGACAGTCACCGGGATATCCCCTAACGTTGCAGGAATATCCCGGTCGAGCCGTTCCGATGCCCCTCTATGTCAAGGATCCGCAGGTCGATGCGCTCGCCGACGAACTGACGGCGCTCAAGGGCTCGACCAAGACCGAGGCCGTCCGCGAGGCCCTGCGCAACGAGATCGCCCGGACGAAGGCCGAGCCAGACCTCATCGAGATGACCCGCACCTTCACCCGCGATCTCCGGGCCCGCAGCGGCGTGGGCAAGCCGGTCGACAAGGTCTTCATCGACAGCCTCTACGAGCGCGATTGATGTTCGTGGATGCCTCGGCCCTGACGGCGATCCTGGTGGGGGAAGACGAAGCCGACGACCTCCTTGCCCGCCTGAAGCAGGCGCCCCGGCGCATGATCTCGCCGCTCGCGGTCTGGGAGACCACGGTGGCGGTAGCGCGCCGCCTCGACCTTCCCCTCTTCGAGGCACGGACGGCGGTGCGCGAATACCTCGCGCTCGCGGCCATCATCGTCATGCCGGTTCCACCGGAGGTGGGCGAAGGGGCGCTCGATGCCTTCGAGCGCTACGGCAAGAGCCGGCATCCCGCTTCACTCAACTTCGGTGACTGCTTCGCCTATGCTTGCGCCCGCCATTTCGGCGTACCGCTCCTCTTCAAGGGCGATGACTTCTCTCAAACGGACATTGTCTGAGGGAAATTTCAAAGGATCGGGCGCTTTGGCGGGCGCAGGGCGCCCTGCCTTGTTCCAGGGGCTTTGCCCCCTGGACCCCACCAAAGGACGTGTCCTTTGGGATCCCGGATTATTGCGGTCCCTGCTTGGCGAACTCCCCGAGGACGGCACGGAGCACCTTCAGACGCGCGTCGTAGGCGGTGCGCAGGCACTCGACCTCGGCGCCGCAGGTCCGGCGCTCGGTGAGCCAGGTTTCCTGGTCGTCGCGCAGCTTCGACTGGCCGCCCATCGGCAGCACGGCCTTCAGGATCTCGAACCGGGTCGCCATCTCGACGTCGCGGTCGTTGAGGGGAAGGTGGGCGCAGATCGCCTTCTCGTCGGGCGCCTCGGCCTTGTCGCAGGGGAAACTCGCGGCCTGAGCCGAGCCGGCGGCGAGGGTGAGGACGAGGGCGAGGGTCGATGTCGTGACACGCATGGGGCCATAACGGCCGAGCCTGCCGGAGGCTCCCTCAGAATCCCGGCTTCACCGTCGCCAGCACGACGATCACGATCATCAGCAGCGTCGGCACCTCGTTGATCACGCGGTAGAACTTGTGGCCCCGCCTGTTCCGGTCGGCGGCGAAGTCCTTGACCATCCGGGCGAGCCAGCCGTGGATGCCCGACAGCGCCACCACCAGGGCGAACTTCGCCTGGAGCCAGTGGCTCGCGTAGTAGCCGCTCATCCAGGCGAGGAGCAGCCCGAACGCCCAGGTCGCGATCATGGCGGGCGTCATGATCGCCTTGAGGAGGCGCCGCTCCATGATCTTGAAGGTCGCCGATTGCGCCTCCGAGCCCGGCGGCAGGCTCGCGTGGTAGACGAACAGCCTGGGCAGGTAGAGCATCGCCGCCATCCAGGCGATGAGGCTCACGATGTGCCCGGCCTTGATCCAGTCGTAGAGCACGCGCCTAGCCCCGCAGCCGGGCGAGCATCCGCTCGACATGGGCCACCGGCGTCTGCGGCGTGATGCCGTGGCCGAGGTTGAAGACGTGCGGCAGGCCCTCCACGGCCTCGCGGATGCCGTCCACGGCCGCGTCCAGGGCCGCCCCGCCCTCGATCAGCGTCTCGGGGTGCAGGTTGCCCTGCGTGACCGTGGAAGCCGGCACGCGGCCCCGCAGGGCCTTCAGATCGACGCCCCAATCGACACCCACCGCGTCGGCGCCGGTTTCGGGCACCACGCGGGCATGGCCGTCGAGGCCGGAGCCCCGGGCGAAAACGATGATCTTGGCATCCGGCACCCGGGAGCGGATGCCCGCGATCATCCGGGCGATGGGCTGGAGCGACCAGCGGGTGAGGGCGTCGGGCGCCGCCCCGCCCGGCAGGGCGCTCTCGGTGACGTCGCCCACGGGTTCGATCAAGCCCGGCGAGGCGGGCATCGCCTTCGGCAGGGTGCCGGCGTGGGATTCGAAGATCTGCACGGCGTCCGCGCCGGCCTCGAGCTGGCGCACGAGATAGTCGGTCTGCACGGTGACGAGACGGTCGATCAGTTCGTCCACCAGCGCCGTGTCGCCCTCGGCGAGCGCCCGCGAGGGGGCGAGGTCCGGCGTGCCCCGGCCGCCGATCATATAGCTCGCCACCGTCCAGGGGGCGCCGCAGAAGCCGAGAAGGGTCGTCTCCGCCGGAAGCTCCGCCCGCAGCCGCGTCACCGTCTCGAAGACGGGGGCGAGATGGGTCATCACCGCCCCGTCGCCCGCCTCGCGCAGGCGCTCGAAGGCGGCGCGGTCGCTCAGCGGATCGAGGCGCGGCCCCTCGCCCTCGACGAAGCGCACGTCCTGGCCGAGCGCATGGGGCACGACGAGAATGTCCGAGAACAGGATCGCCGCATCGAACCCGAACCGGCGGATCGGCTGGAGGGTCACCTCCACCGCGAAGTCGGGCGTGTAGCACAGGTCGAGGAAGGAGCCCGCCGTCGCCCGGGTGGCCCGGTACTCCGGCAGATAGCGTCCGGCCTGCCGCATCATCCAGGCGGGCGGCGGCCAGACGGCCTCGCCCGAAAGGACCTTCAGCATCGTCCTGTCCGCTCGATCCGTCATACGCTCCCGACCCCGTTCTCTTCGCTACCGGTCCGGTCGCGACGCATCCCCAGGGGGACCTCTCTAAAAGAAAAGAGAGAATCTTAGACTCTGTTTTTTCTCTTGGAGGCTGGATCACGGGAGCGCAACCGTATCCACACCCGATCCCCGGCCAGGCGCCGTTAACGGAGCTTTAAAGGATTCCGGCGAAGATGATGGAAGAGGCTTCCCGTCCAAGGGCTTGGAGAAGGGGGAGCCGGGGGTGCGGCCTCGCGCATCCCGCTTTTCCCGACTCGCGCTTGGAATCCGTCCTATTTTGACGGCCTGTGCACGCCGGAGTCGATAGCCGGCGCCCTCTCGGCACTGGACCGGCCAAAGAGGGCTGCCTATCCACACTCATCGACTCCCCGGCGGTTCGCCGTTGGATAACCCGAACTCCCCCGGCCGGAGACGCCGCGCATGGGCCGCAGCTACTTCCACCTCCACCTCGTGTCCGACTCCACCGGCGAGACGCTGATCAACGTCGGGCGGGCGGCGGCGGCGCAGTACGAGGGCGTGTCGGCGATCGAGCACGTCTACCCACTGGTGCGTTCGGGCTCGCAGCTGGAGCGGGTGATCTCGGAGATCCGGGCGGCGCCGGGCCTCGTGCTCTACACCCTGGTGGGCGGCGATCTCGGGCAGCGGCTGGAGATGGCGGCGCGGGAATCGGGCTCGCCGTGCCTCTCGGTGCTGCAACCGGTCCACGACCTGCTGCAATCCTACCTCGGCACACAGAAGGCGGCCCGGCCGGGCGCCCAGCACATGCTGAACGCCGAGTACTTCAAGCGCATCGACGCGATGAACTTCACCCTCGCCCACGACGACGGCAACCTGCCGGAGGATCTGGAGGAGGCGGACGTGATCCTGCTCGGCGTCAGCCGCACGTCGAAGACGCCGACCTCGATCTACCTCGCCAACCGCGGCCTCAAGACCACGAACCTCCCCCTCATCCCCGGGGTGCCGGTGCCCGCCGAGATCGAGGCGGCGCGCAAGCCCCTCATCGTCGGCCTGTTCGCCTCGCCGGAGCGCATCATCCAGATCCGGCAGAACCGCCTGTCGAGCCTCAACGCGGACGAGAGTTCGATGTACGTGGACCGGGAGGCGGTCTCCGACGAGATCACCGCCTCGCGCCGCCTGTTCATGCGCAACCGCTGGCCGACCATCGACGTGACCCGCCGCTCCATCGAGGAGACGGCCGCCGCCATCCTCGACCTGCACCGCGACCACCGGATGAAGTTCATCGCGGAATAATCCGGGATCCCCAAGGACAAGTCCTTGGGTGGGGTCCAGGGGTGAAACCCCTGGGAAGGCAGGGCGCCGCCCTGCACCCCCCAGAGGGCGAGCCCTCTGGATACCCCTTACGAGCCGCCGAGCACCGTGCGCACCAGCGCCATGCCCGCGATGAGGCCGAGGAGGCCCAGCGCCACCGAGGCGAAGACGTAGACGGCGGCCGCCGTGGTCTCGCCGCGCTCGTAGAGGGCGATCGCGTCGAGGGAGAAGGTCGAGAAGGTGGTGAAGCCGCCGAGCACGCCGGTGGTCAGGAACAACCGGGCGGGGTGGCCCGCCGCCCCGCGCAGGGCGAAGCCCTCGGCGAGCACGCCCATCAGGACCGAGCCGAGCACGTTGATGATCAGCGTCGCGAGGGGAAATCCGAAGCCCGGCAGAAGTCGCGCCACGGCGAGGTTCAGCCCGTGCCGAAAGCCTCCGCCGATCCCGGCGCCGAGGAAGACGATGAAAGTGTTGACCATGCCAGTCCCGTTCGTCTGAACGGGCGGGCCGCCCACGATGCGGGCACGCCCCCACCGCGAGCGGAGACCGCCCTCACGGTAGGAGCCATCAGCCCTGGCCGGTCATCCGGCAAGGCGGTTATCGGGGGAGCTCCATCCCCATCGACGGCGAGGGTAATACAGGACCGGTGAAAGGAAAAGGCACGGCGATCGCCGTGCCCTCTTCCCCGTGCCGGGTCCCCTTACGCCGCGATGGCGAAGTGGCTGCGCTGCTCGATCTGCGCCACGTAGAAATCCTCGATCACGTCGCGGATGACGTCGGCGAGGTCCGTGCCGCGGTGCTCGTCGAGGTGCAGGTCGCTGCCGATCACCCGGCCGATATGGGCGCTGGTGCTGGCGCCGGGGACGAGGCGCTCGTTGTAGCGCTGGTTGAGGCCCGAGATGGAAATATAGTTCGTGCCGCCGAGCTCGGGACCGTACTTGATCTTGATCTTCTGCTCGGTCTCGATCCCGCGCAGCTTGGCGCAGAGCGTGACGAAGTTGTCGCCGTCGATCACGGGGTCGAGGCCGGTGATGCAGCCGTGGACGTTGTCCTCCTCGTTGAGGACCTCGGCCATAAGGGTCAGCACCTCGATCACCGGGCGGAGCGCGCGGGTGCCGTCCTCCAGAAGCTTCTGACGGAAGCCGTTGCTGCGGGCGTCGGCCGCGGCGAGCCGGCTGCGGAAACGGTCCTTGACTTCGTGCACGTGCGCCATGGTTTCATCCTCCGGGTATCATCTGAAAACCGGACCGTTTCGTCCGCTGCAGTCAGGTTTACGGAGGCAATGCAATTGACGCAAGATAGTGCAAAACATTGATGCTTGCCCATCACTTGGGCTTATGCTCAAAATATTTACGTGATGAAAAATGAGGCAGAAGGGCCGGAAGGGATCGTCCTCCGGCCCTGCGAGCCCGCTACTTGAGGAGGCGCAGCAGGCTGCGGCCGGCGGGCGTCTTCAGCTCCTTGGCGTCGAGCTTGCCGTCGCCGTCCGGGTCGGCCGCCTTGAAGCGCTCGGCGACGAGGGCGTCGTATTCCTTCTGATCGACCGACTTGTCGTTGTCGGGATCGGCCATCTTCATCTCTTTCTTGCTGATCCGGCCCTGCAACTCCTTCGTGTCCACCGAGCCGTCCCTGTCGGTGTCGAGGCGCTCGAAGGTGGCTTTCCCGGCGGCCTGGGCCTCGGCGAGGTCGATCGTGCCGTCGTTGTCGGTGTCGATCGCCTTGAGGCTCTTGGCGGCGCCGCCCGAGCGGGCGGCGGCGGGCTGCGGCAGGGTGGCGGGCAGGGCCACGGCCGTGACGAGGAGGGCCGCGAGCAGGGTCCTCGTGCGGGTCTGTCCGATCATGGAAGGTCTCCGGTTGCGGAATGCACCGGCGGACCCAAGGCGCGACGGGGCGGCGCGTTCCCCCGCCCCCCATCACGAAGCGACGAGGAGCGGCTCAGGCCGGCCCGTCGAGGGGCTTCAGGCGCCCCGCCGAGGCAGCGACCGGCGCGGGCCGGCTGCGGGCGAGGACCCTGGCGAGGGCGGCGAGGTCGGGCGCGTCGCCGCCGTCCTTCGCGTAGACCGCCCGGTCGAGGGAAGCGAGGGCGGCGGCGGTCGCCGGCTCCTGCCGCCAGCGGCGGCCGAGTTCCGGGTTGGCCCGCTCGCCCTCGGAGACGGCGGCGCGGAAACCGGCCGGGTCGTGGGCCCGCGCGGCGTCGCGGAGCGCGCGCCGTTGGGCCTTGGGCAGGCGCAGGGAGGTCCGGTCGCGCCGGAAGCCGAGGAGGGCCAGACCGAGGCCGAAGGCCATCGTTCCGGCCGCAGCGGCCAGCAGCGAGGAGCGCACCGCCGTGCCCCCGCCGCCGGTCTCCCGGTCGGGCAGGCCCCCGCCGATCTGGCGGGCGGGGATCTCCGCCTCGCGCTGCGTGCGGGACACCGTGTCGAACCAGGGGATCGCGATGGCGTCGAGGGGGATCACCTCCGGCACGCCGGGGCGCACGTCCCAGACGTAGGTGGCGCGGGCGACGGGGCCCGAGGGCGTGATGATGGTCTCCCGGGTCACGGGACCGGCGAAGGTGATAATGCCCCGGGTGCGCATCACGGGGCGGGGCGGAAGCCCTTCGGCCACCACGCCCTGGGCCTCCAGGACCACCGTCCGCCGGACGGTCTCGCCGATCTTCACCGTCTCCGGGTCCTGGCTCCAGGAATCGGCGATGCTCACGTCGCGGGCGGGGAGCCACCAGGGCTCGGGGGCGTCGGGTCCGCCGGTCGGCGCGGTCCAGGGGGCGACGGTGATGGGCACCGGCGCCGAGCGCACGTCCACCACCTTGCGCGCCCCGACGTCGTTGATGGTGAGCCGGTGGATGAAGGGTTCGAGGGTGAAGTCGCCCGCGTGATGGGGGAAGACCGCCACCGTGCGGTCGAAGGCGATGGCGGTCTGCCCGTCGGGCAGCCGCGTCTTGCTCCAATGGTCGCGGCCGAGCTGCGTCCAGGTGAAGTTGGCGAGCGGCGGCTGGATCACCTCCTCCAGCAGGATCGGCTGGCGGTAGACCCCGTGGATCCGCAGCAGCACCATCTCCCGGGCGTAGGGGTTGGCGCCTCCGTTCAACTCCGGCGTCACGGTCAGGGTCAGGTCGCCGGGCTCCACCTCGGCGCGGGCGGGCGCGGGCCACGACAGGGGGGCGAGCAACAGTAAGGCGAGGGCAAGGCGCCACCCCGTCGATCGACCCGCTCCATCCTTGCGAGATCGCGAGAACCCCAAAAGAATCACCATGGGTTGCTTCCCGCGGGCATGGCGGTGCCAGCCTCGACGCGCCGGGTGTGTTCGGCCTTCAGGCGGAGGGCGAGGTAGCGGCCGGGGTCGTCGGGCAGGGTCTGGAGCCAGAGGCGGTCCGGTCGGATCTCGTGGGCCTCGAAGCTCTTCGTGACCCGTCGCGCCTCGCGCTCGGGCGCCTCGGCCACCATGGCGGGGCCGGTGCCGGAGCGCCCGCGTCCGGCCGCGTCGCCCGCCGAGCCCCGGGCCTTGCCGGCGGCGGAATCGATCGCCGCCTGCTCCGCGCGGCCCCGCCGGGAAACGACGCTGTTGCCCGGCAGCGAGGCGCTGCTGCTCGCCTCCTTGTTGCCGGCCAAGCCCTCGCCGCTCGAACTCGCGTTGATGTCGTCGTTCGGGTCCTGGTGGGCGCTCTTGTTGTAGCGGGCGCCGTACTGGGCGGTGCCATTGGCGATGCCACCGCCGGGCCCGCGGTCGATCGCCTCCTGGATCATCCGCGCGATCAGCGACCGGTTCGCCTGCGCGTCCGCATCGCGGGGGTTGTAGCGCAGGGCCTCGTCGTAGGCGTCGATGGCTCCCGTCAGGTCGCCCGCGCGGGCGAGCGCGTTGCCGAGGTTGTAGCTGGCCCGCCGCCCGCCCGACCGGAACAGGGCGGCGGCCTCCTCCGGCCGTCCCGCCTCGTACAGGGCGGCGGCCCGCCAGGCGGGATCGTCGAAGACCGGCACGGCGAGGCCCGGCAGGTGGACGGCTATGAGCAGGCGGCCGAGGCCGGTGCGGGGCTGGGACAGGGCGGCCAGCGTCAGGATCCCCGCGGCCAGCAGCGCGAGGCCCGTGATCCGGGCCGGGCGGCGCCAGGACCGGGGCAGGGCGACGGCGGGGGGCGAGGCGAGGCCGCTCGGCATCAGGCGCTCCGGCGGAACAGGAGGAGGGCAGGGAGGGCCGCGAGCAGGAGCAGCCAGCGGCCGAGGTCGGCGAAGGCCACCACCCCGTAGCCGCCCTCCGCGAGGTGCTGGGCCGTGGGCGCGGCCACCGTCTCGAGCACCGGGCCCGGCGTGGCGATGTCGGCGCTCACGCCGCCACCGACGGAGGCAAGCCGGGAGAGGGCGGTCCTGTCCGGCGGTGGCGCGCCGGGAACCTGCGCCTTGGCGGGCACGAACACGGTGGCGAGCCGCCAGCCCCGTGCCTTGATCGCGGCCGCCTCCCGCATGGCCGCCTCGCCGATCCCGTCGCCGTCGCTGACGAGCACCACGTCGGCGGCGATCACCCCCGCCTCGGCCAGCGTCCGCGAGGCCAGCGCGAGGGCGCGCTCCGGGTGGCTGCCCCGGTCGGGGACGGTGTCGGCGGTGAGGGCGAAGAGGGTGGTGCCGAGGCTATCCCGGTCGGTGGTGGGCGAGACGGCGAGGTACGCGTCGCCCGCGTAGACGACGAGGGCGACGGGCCGCGTGCCCGCCGCCTCGGCGACGGCGGCGGCGGTCTCGCGCACCCCCTGGAGGTTGCCGCCCTCCGCCACGGAGCGGGAGAGATCGACGACGAGGACCGTCTCGTCGAGGTTGCGGAAGCTGCCCGTGTCCCGCCGCTCGATCGCGGGGCCCGCGAGGCCCAGCACGATGGCGCCCGCACAGAGCCCCGCCGCGAGGTTCGCGCCCCGCCGCCCCCCAAGCACGGAGCCGGTACGGGTCAGGTAGGCCATCAGGGCCGGATCGATCTCCCGGCCCCAATCGCCCAGCGGCGCGGCCCGGCGCACGGCATAGAGCGCCAGCAGGACGACGGCGGGAAGCGCCGCGAGCCACCAGGGCCGCAGGAGGGTGAGGCCCGCGAGCGTCATGCCGAGGTCCTCCCCGCCAGCAGGGCGACGGCGAAGGCCAGCGCCAGGGCGCCCGGCCAGATCCACAGGTCCCGGCGCAGCGGCAGGGGCGGCGCGTCGGCCTGCCCGCCGACGAGGGAATCGATGGCGTTCGCCACGGCGACGAGGTCGTCCGTGGTCTTCACCCGGAAGAAGCGCCCGCCGCTGGTCTCGGCCATGGCGCGCAGGGTCTCGGTGTCGACCACGTCCTGCTCGCCGTTGGCGTCGGCGAGGTCCCGGGGGCCGAGCGCGATGGTGTAGACCTTCACGCCGATTTCCCTGGCGAGGTCCGCGACGTCCTTCGGCGTGGTCTGGCCCGCGTTGTTGGCGCCGTCGGAGAGCAGCACCACCGCCCTGGTGGCGGCGGGCCTGCCCTCGGGCGAGGAGCTGTCGCCACGGGCATCCCTCGGGTCGAGGCGCCGCAGGGCGAGGCCGAGGCCGTCGCCGATTCCGGTGGAGCGGCCGGTGATGCCGATCGTCGCCTCCTCCAGGGCGCGGGCGACGGAGGCGGTGTCGAAGGTCAGCCCGGCGGCGGCATAGGCTTGGTCGGCGAAGATCACGAGGCCGATCCGGTCCCCCGCCCGGCGGCGGATGAAGTCCGCGCCGACGCGCTTGACTGCCGCCAGCCGGCTCACCGTCTCGCCGTCGAGGGCGAAGTCCCGCCGCTCCATGGAGCCGGAGAGGTCCATGGCGATCATGATCTCCCGGCCCGAGGCGGGGAGGGCGTGGCCGGGCAGGATCACGCGGGGCCCGCTCAACGCCGCGACGAGGCCGATCCACAGTCCCCAGAGCAGGACGGCCCGGCGGCGTCCGCGCCCGGCCACGGCGCCGCCGGTGCCCGTGCTGGTCACGAGGGTGCCGGGCACGCGCAGGGCGCCGCCCTCCATCCGCTCCCGGGGCAGGAGCCGGGCGGCGAGCCAAGGCAGGGGCAGGAGGAGCCACAGCCAGGGGAGGGCGAGGTCGAAGCCCGTGACGAAGGCCGCGAGGGAGCCGGGCAGGAGGCCGAGGACGGAGGCGCTCATGCGCGCAGCCTCCCGATCAACCGGGACAGTTCTGCGTCGAGGACGACCGGGTCGGGCGTCTCCCGCCGGTAGAGGCCGTCGGCCAGCACCCGTCCCGCCCCGGCGGTGAAGAAGTCCGTCCGCAGGGTCGAATCCAGGCGCCCGGCCCAGGCGGCGCCCTGCGCGGAGGCGGCGTCGTCCCCTTGGAGAGTGCGCACGAGGCGCCGCAGCAGGCGGGCCTGAGCCAGAACCCGCTCCGGTCCCGGCAGGGTCCGGCTCCCGGCGAGGTCGGCGAGCGCCGCCCGGCGGACGCTCGCGCGGGTCCGGGCCAGGACGAAGCGGCCGAGCCCGACGAGCAGGGCGGCCCCGAAGCCCAGGACGAGGGCGAGGACAATCCCCTCGTCCACGGGACCGGCCGCCCCGCCGGGCAGGTGCAGTCCGCGCAATTGGTCGAGGGTCGCGGGGGCGTCGGCGGGGGTCATCGTTCGCCTCCCCCGATATGGGTTCGGGTTCTCCCTCCCCCCTCTGCGGGGGAGGGTACCCTGCGCAGCAGGGGGGGAGAGGGGAGCGGCGGTTCCGAAGGTGTCGCTCGGCGTGCCTCATCCTGCACCGTCGCTCCCCTCTCCCGACCCCCTTCGGGGGCCACCCTCCCCCGCAGAGGGGGGAGGGAGCGCAATCGAAGCGTGACGTCACCCTCCAGCGATCCTGGGGGTCGGAGAGTCCTCGGCTCACAACACCGCATCGAGCCGCTCCATCAATGGGGCGTAGGTCTCCGGTCCGGCCTCCACGTCGAGGCGCAGGCCCGCGATGCCCCGGGCGGCGTAATCGGACAGGCGGGCGTCGAGGGCCCGGGCTCCGGCCCCGTCGGCGCGCAGGGAGCCGCGCCGTCCGTCGGAAAGGGCGAAGGGAAAGAAGCCCGGCCGCTTGGCGCGCTCGAAGGCGTCGCTCACGAGCACGAGGCGCACCGAGACCCGCTCGGCCACGAGGCCGAGCAGGCGCTCGAAATCCGGCCCCGGCGCATCGAGCGCGCTGGCGATCACCAAGTGGCCGCCCGAGGGTAGGAGGCTCGCGGCGATGCCGAGCAGGGGCTCCAGGGGAGGGTCGGCCTCGCCGGCCTTTTCCAGGGCGCCCGCGTGGGCGAGCGCCAGGGCCCCCGTGACGGAGGCCATGGCCCGCTCGCCCCCGGCGGGGCGCAGCACCACGGGCTCGTCCACCGTCGCCACGGCGAGGCCGACCCGCCCGCCATCGGCGACGATCCGCCAGCCGAGCAGGGCCAGGGCCTCTGCGGCCGCCACCGAGCGTAGGGTTCGGCGGGTGCCGAACAGCATCGAGGGGCGGAAGTCGGCGAGCAGCACCACGGCGCGGTCGCGCTCGTCGTGGTGGGTGCGCACGTGCAACTGTCCGGTGCGGGCGGTGGCGTTGCGGTCGATGTGGCGGCGGTCGTCGCCCTCGCTCCAGGGCCGCACGTCCTCCGGCTCCGAGCCCCGGCCCCGGCGTTTCGTGACGATGCCGCCGGGCAGGCCTGCGAGCGTCCGGGTCGCCGGGGCGGCCCCCCGCCGGGCGAGGTGGCGCAGGCCCATCAGCGCCTCGCCGGAGAGGTGGATCACGCGATCCTCCTCCTCAGAGTCCGGCTGGACAGATCACGGGCCCCCCCCGTCCTTGCGAGCGCAGCGAAGCAAGCCAGGGACACGCCATGGTCGGAAACGGCCCGCTGCCCTGGATTGCTTCGCTGCGCTCGCAAGGACGCCGCGGGCCTCATGAGCCGCCAGGACCGTCGATGAGGGCGACTCGCGGACAACCTCCGACTGTCCTGCCCCACACTCACAACGCCTTCACCCGGCGCACGAGGTCGTCGATCAGGCCACGGGCGGTCTTGCCCTCGGCGGAGGCCCGCCAGGTCAGGCCGATCCGGTGGGAGAGGGCGTCGCGGGCGAGTTCGGTGATGTCCTCGGGCGTCACGTGGTCCCGGCCCCGCAGCCACGCCCGCGCCTTGCCCGCCATCATCAGGGCGAGGGTGCCGCGCGGCGAGGCCGGGTGCTCGATGGCGCCGCGCAGGTCCGGCGCCGCCTCGTCGGTGCGCGTGGCCGCCACGAGGCGCACGAGGTAGTCCTTCAGGGCCGGCGAGACGTAGGTGGCGAGCGCCGCCTCGCGGGCGGCCCGGACCTCGGCCATGGTCAGCCGGGTCGGCATCGGCGCGATCCTGTGGGTCATCTCCCCTTCCACGAGGTCGAGGATCGCCCGCTCGGAGGCCGCGTCGGGCATGTCGACGTAGACGTGGAGCAGAAAGCGGTCGAGCTGCGCCTCCGGCAGGGGAAAGGTGCCCGCATGCTCGATCGGGTTCTGGGTGGCCACCACCATGAACGGATCGGGCAGGCGGTGGGTCTCGCCCGAGACCGTCACCTGCCCCTCGGCCATGGATTCGAGGAGCGCCGACTGCACCTTCGGCGGCGCGCGGTTCACCTCGTCCACCAGGACCAGGGCGTGGAAGAGCGGCCCCGGCAGGAACTCGAAATGGCCGCCGTCCTGGCGCCAGACGGTGGTGCCGGTGAGGTCCGCGGGCATTAGGTCGGGGGTGCACTGGATGCGGGCGAAGGAGCCGTCGAGCCCCTCCGCGAGACGCTTCACCGCGCGGGTCTTGGCGAGGCCGGGCGCGCCCTCGATCAGCAGGTGGCCGCCGGTCAGGAGGCCGATGAGGAGCCGCTCCACGAGGCTCGACGCCCCGATGAGGCCGGTTTCCAGCCCGTCCCGCAGGGCGAGCACCCGGCCGTGCAGGCCGGCGGCGTCGACCGCGGAGCCGCCGGGGGGTGAGCGATCGACCAACGCGGCATCGCTCATGAAAGACGCAGTCCCGACAGGGCGGTCGCTTGCGGCATCCTGCACGTCTCCTCGTCGCCGGGCCCCGCTTTGTCGCGTGGTCCTCGGACACGGTCGGGTGTGCCCGTCGGCCGGAGGGCCGTCAATCCTGTGCGCTTCGCCGGATGTCCGGCATCGTGTCACGTTTCCTCCACAAGCTTGGCCGATCAGCGGCGGCGCAAAGACCTCCTGCCGAACCCAACCTTCCGTGACGTCATGACCTTCGCCGATACCTATGCCGGCCTGCCGGAACCGGCCAAATCCGCCCTCGGCCTCGTCGTCGCGTTCTGCCTCGCGACGCTCATCGGCGCCGAGCGGCAGTACCGCCAGCGCACCGCAGGCCTGCGTACCGCCGTGCTCGTGTCGGTGGGCGCCTCGGCCTTCGTCGATCTCGGGATGCGGCTCACGGGAGCCGAGGGGGGCACCCGCACCGTCGCCTACGTGATCTCCGGCATCGGCTTCCTCGGCGCCGGCGTGATCATGAAGGAGGGCATGAACGTGCGCGGCCTCAACACGGCCGCCACCCTCTGGTGCTCGGCGGCGGTGGGCGCCTTCGCGGGAGCCGACATGCCGCTGGAGGCGCTGTTCGTCACCGCGACGGTGCTGGCCTGCAACACGGCGCTGCGCCCCCTCGTGAAGCTGATCGACCGCCTGCCCATCCGCGAATCGGAGACGGAGGCGACCTACGAGGTCCAGGTCACGACGGCGCCCGGCGCCAGCGGCCCGGCCCAGGACCTGCTGATTGAGCGGCTGGAGGCGGCGAACTATCCCGTGAGCGCCATCGAGATCGAGGAACGCGGCGACGAGGCCGTGGACGTCATCGCCACACTGACCGCGAGCGCCGTCGAGGCGCACGAGCTCGATGCGGTCACCGCCGAGCTGGAGAGGGCCCCCGGCATCCGGCACGCCACCTGGGCGAGCCGCACCACGGCGGATTGATCCAGGATCCCCACAGGGATCGTCACTTCGGGGGGGGGCCGGGGGACGAAGCCCCTGGGACTTCCTCAGGGTGTGGCGGGGAAGGCGGCGGTTCTCCCAAACTCGTCCTCATCCTGAGGGTCTGGCCGGACGGTCGCCCGCCCCCCTCGTCCTTGAGAAACTGGCCGAGAAGGTCCTGGAGGCCCATGAAGCCCTCTTCGTCTTTGCGAGCGGAGCGAAGCAATCCGGGGCAGCAGGCCGATTCCGACCGTGGCGCATCCCTGGATTGCTTCGCTCCGCTCGCAAAGACGGAGGGGGCAACGACCTTTCCGGCCGGACACTCAGGATGAGGTCGCGCAGGGCAACAGGGCGCCTGTCCGGGCGGAACGCGAATCCGTCAGCGGTGCGGCGTGAGCGGGCGGCTCCGGCGCTCCACCACGACGGTCGGACGGGTGCGGCGCTCCACGATGACCGTGCGCGGGGCCCGGGTCGGGCTCGCGTGGCTCAGGATCCGCTCGGGCGCCCGCTCCGGCTTGGCCCGCTGGGCCGCCACCACGTGCGGGCGCACCTCGTCGGCGGGCAGGCCGATGAGACCGGCGGCGATCTCCACCTGTTGTTCCAGGTCGTCGGCCAGATCCTGGGCGGCGGCCACGGCCTCCACGACGGTCGGCGGCTCGCGGCGGACGCGGATCGGCGGTAGGTCGGCGAAGCTCTTCTGTGTCTTCTTCACGGGACGACTCGCAGTCTTCATGCGGAGAACATAGCGCGCTCCGCACGGGTTGTGCAGTGCATCAAACGAAGGTGATGATGCAGCCCGCGCAGGGCCTGCCTTTCCCGAGGGTCGACCGGTTCGCGTCACCGTGCCGCAGAATCCGTGCCGCCGCCGCCCGCTCCCGGCCCGTCGGCGACCCACTCGGGAGCCGGCCGGCGTTTTCTGGAAAGGTGTCCGGGCCTATCCTCGGCCCCATGACCGATTCCCGCGATCCGCGACTCACCCCCGCTCGCGCCGCCCTCGCCGACAGCCGCCTGCGCGGGACCGTGCAGGCGGAGCGTTATGTGGAGGGCCGGGAACGGCGGGTCGGCGTGGCCTCGGCCCCCCTGCGCCGGGAGCCTTCCCCCCAATCCGGCATCGACACCGAGGTGCTGCTCGGCGATGCCGTGACCTTCTACGACACGATCGACGGCCACGCCTTCGTGCAGCTCGCGCGGGACGGCTATGTCGGCTTCCTGCCCGAGGGGAGCCTCGCCCCGGCCGACACGGCGCCGACCCATGTCGTCACGGCCCTGCGGACGTTCCTCTATCCCGAGCCGGACCTGAAGCGCCCGCCGCTGGGCCACCTCAGCCTGGGCGCGCGGCCGACGGCGCTGGGCGTCGTGGGGGAGTACCTCGAAACGGCGGCGGGCTTCGTCTTCACCGAGCATTGCCGGGACACCGGCTTCACCGAGGCGGATGTCGCGGGCACCGCCGAACGCCTCGTCGGCACCCCCTACCTCTGGGGCGGGCGGACGAGCCTCGGCCTCGACTGCTCGGGGCTGGTGCAGCTCTGCCTGCACCTCGCGGGCATTCCGTGCCCCCGCGACGCGGACCAGCAGGAGGCCGGCCTCGATGCGGTGTCGCCCGACGGCGCGGAGGGCCTGCGGCGGGGCGACCTCGTGTTCTGGCGCGGCCATGTGGGGATGATGCTCGACGGCACGCATCTGATCCACGCCAACGGCCACCACATGGCGGTGGCCGTCGAGCCCCTGGCCCAGGCCCGCGCCCGCATCCTTGCCAAAAGCTACGGGGCGGTGACCGCGATCCGCCGCCTCCGCAGGTCGTGAGCGGCGGCCTGCGGTCACTCCCCGGAACCCCTCACCCCAAGGAACCCTGCCTTCGGCCCACCCGTTGAATGGCCAAGTTCCGTTCTCACCGGAGATCATCATGACCGGCAAGCCCATCGGCCTCGTCCTCGGGGCCAGCCTCCTCGCCCTCCTGCCCGGGGCCGCCCTGGCCTTCGGTGGCGGCGGCGGCGGCAATTCCGGCAGCGGCCTCTCGCCCTATTCCTCGCTGAACGGGAACGACCGGTCGGCCGGGGTCAACAACGGCAATTACCGCGATCCCGCCCTCGATCCGTATCTGCGGACCTACGCCCCCGGGCAAGCCTACGGCTACGAGGCCCCGCCGCGCGTCCAGCCCGAGCCGGCCCGGCAGCCGCGCCTGCGGATGCGGCCCTATTACGGCTACCCGTACTGAGACACGGCGCCCCCTCGCCGCTGGTTGAGGGGACGTCGGTGCCGGTCATCGTCGTTCCGGGGCGCCGCAGGCGAGCGCGGCACCCGGGGCGGCGGCAGAGGGGTCACATCCCTGTCACGACGGACACGGGAAGAGGACGTCACTCGTCCTCTTTGGCGCCCTTCGTGCCCTGTGGGACTTTCGAGGCCGCGGCCTCCTTCGTCTCTTTCTCGGTCGTGCCCTTCGGTGCGGCGGCGGTGTGGACGCGCTTCAGCGTCCAGTCGCCGCCCGAGGGCTTGCAACCGGTGCCGCGGACGAAGCGGCTCCCCTCCGTGCCGATGACGGAGGCCAGGAAGTTGCGGCAGATCTGGTCGTCGGCGACGAAGGGCAGGCCGGTGGGGTTCACCGAGCCGTGCATACCGGATTCCGGGTTGTCCCACTTCACCGGACGCCCGTTGCCCTGCGGATCGAGGGCGAGCACCAGCGCGCCCTGCGCCCGCCGCCAATCCTCGCCGCTGAGATCGGGACCGAACGTCTTGGGCCGCGCGTCGATGCTACCCGTGGTCGCGGGTTCGGCGGCGGCAGTCGGCTCCGGCGTGCTCCGGAAGAGGAGCAACGGCTGGCTGCATCCGGTGAGGATGACGCCCAGGCACAGACCGAACCCCGCCGGGACGAGGCAACGGAACTCTTTACAGCTCATCGAGACCATCAGACCATCACACCCTGACTCACGGCGGTCTTTCCGTTCGACGGACGCGCCGTTGCCCCCTCAGGCCCCGGACGTGACAGGCCAGGAGTGTTCCCTTGAACGAGTTAACGATCGGTGGCGCCCACTCAATTGTGGGCGATGATTTCACCCGCGCCGAGAATCCCGTGGCGCTTTTCGCGGCCTGGATGCGGGAGGCGGAGGCCTCCGAACCGGAAGATCCGAACGCGATGGCGCTGGCCACCGCCGATGCCGACGGCCTGCCCGACGTGCGCATGGTGCTGCTGAAGGGCTTCGATGCGAACGGCTTCGTGTTCTACACCAACGTGGACTCGGCCAAGGGCGTGGAACTGGCCGCCAACCCGAAGGCCGCCCTCGTGCTGCACTGGAAGAGCCTGCGGCGCCAGATCCGGGCGCGGGGACCGGTGGAGCGGGTGAGCGACGAGGAGGCCGACGCCTACTTCGCGAGCCGCCGCCGGGAGAGTCGCCTCGGCGCCATCGCCAGCCGGCAGTCGCGTCCGCTCGCCGACCGCCAGACGCTGATGGACGAGGTGGCGGTGCTGGACGAGCGCTTCGGCGAGGGGCCGGTGCCGCGACCCTCGAACTGGACCGGCTTCCGCATCGTCCCGACCGCGATCGAGTTCTGGCAGAACGGCGAATTCCGCCTGCACGACCGCGTGCGCTTCGTCCGCGACGGCGAAGGCTGGCGCGGACAGCGGCTCTATCCCTGACGCCGGAGCGAGGCTGAGCCACGAAAAAAGCCCCGGCCGCGAGGCCGGGGCTTTTCCGTGGGCGACGAGGGACCGGAGGATTACTCCTCGGTCTTCTCCTCGTCGGACTTGTTCTCTTCCTCGGCGGCGGCCTCGGCCTCGGCCTTCTCCTCGGCGGCCTCGGCGGACTGCGCCTCGGCGATCGCGGCCTCCTCGGCCTCGACCTCGGCGCCGAGCACCGTCGGCGGCACGACGTTGGCCACCGGGTCGGTCGCCTCGCCGGTGTAGGTGCCGGCCGGGATCTTCACGTCGGAGACGTGGATCACGTCGCCGATCTCGAGGCCCGTCAGGTCCACCTCGATCGCCTCGGGGATCTTGTCGGGGGCGACCTCGAGCTCGAGAGTGTGGGCGGTGATGTTGAGGGTGCCGCCGCCCTGCTTGATGCCGGGGGCCTCGTCCTCGTTGACGAAGCGCACGGGCACCTCGACCGTGACGGTCTGGCCCGAGACGACCCGCAGGAAGTCCACGTGCAGCGGCACGCCGCTCACCGGATCGAGCTGGAAGTCGCGCGGGATGGCGCGCAGCTTGCGGCCGCCCACGGCGATCTCGAACAGGGTGGTCTTGAAGCCGCCCGCGTAGATCAGGGTGCGGGTGCGGACGAGGTCGATGGCGATGGAGACCGGCGGCTGGCCCGCGCCGTAGATGACGGCGGGAACCTGGCCCTGGCGACGGACGGCCCGGGCGGCCCCCTTGCCGACCCGGTCGCGTGCCACGGCCTCAAGCGACTTGGTAGCGCTCATGGGCGTGATCCTTCAGATAGCTGGAGCCGGAACGCGAAAAGGCCGCCCGACAAGGACGGCCCACCCGTACCCGACGCGCCCCTGCCTCCAAGGGTGTCTCGGGGGCGCGCCGTGGCGTTACACGAAAAGGGGGTGGGATGGCAAACTTTTTGGGATGACTGCACTGCGCGTCACGCCCCTCACCGCATCCCGTGCCGCGCCAACTCCTCGGGCGCCAGTTCGGCCCGCTCCAGCCGGGTGAGGATCGCGTCGAGCCCCACCGGCCGCCCGTCGCAGGCGTCCACGCCCACGTCGCAGGAGCGGCTCGTGTCGGGGAGCCAGCCGTGGCTGTGGCCGAAGAGGTGGAGCGTCTCGCGCCACAGGCCGGGCCAGGCCCGGTGGGCATAGTGCGACAGGAACAGGCGTCGGCTCCGGCCCGTGGCGTCCGCGAGGGTGAGCCTCGCGCTCTCCACCGGCGGCTCGGCCCAGGGCAGGTCGAGGATGCGGTTCGAATCGTGGTTGCCGCGCACCAGCCGCTTCACCCCGCGCAACTGCGAGAAGATCGCGGCGCAGCGCTCGCGGCTCGCCTCCACGGCGAAGTCGCCGAGGTGCCAGACCGTATCCTCCGGCCCCACGACGGCGTTCCAGGCGGCGATCAGCGCGGCGTCGTGGGCCTCCACCGTGCCGTGATGCGCCCGGCCGTGGCGCAGCACGTGGGGGTCGCCGAAATGCGTGTCGGCGGTGAAGAAGGTCGCCATCGTCCCGTCGTCGCGTGCCCCGTGGGACCGGGTCAACCCGGCGGCGCGCCCCCTCGGCGATGCGGCTTATAGTCTTAAGGCGATCTCGCCCGCGTCCGGGGCCCGGCGCGGCGCGAAATGCCAATCGAGGCGAATCACATCCCCGGCATCTGTCAAGAACTGGCCGCCCCGCGGCATCCGCGTTACAACGGTCAAGCTTGGGCCGAGGCGTCGCGGTCCGGTCCGGGCGTTCGTTGAAGCCACAAGGGGAAGCGAAGACCCATGCAGAACTTCACCGTAACCGACCGTGAACGCGACACCGTTCTCGCCGCCTTGCGCTACTACCAGTTCTACCGGATGCAGGGTCATCCGTTCGATCCCCGCCAGGATCACCTGATCGACACCATCGCCGCCCATACGGGCCAAGCCCTCGATCTCACCGAGATCGACGACCTCTGCGCCGGCCTCGCCGGCAACCCGCACGCCCTGGCCGTGAACGCCTGACCCGGAGCCGGGCCCGGCCCGGTGGCCGGGACGCCGCAGACCGCCATCAGAAGCGGCGGCGCCCGGCCCTCGATCCCGGCGATCGACCGTCCCGGTCGGCCCTCGATCGGACACGATCGCAGGGCACGGCACCCCGATGCCGACCCTCCACGTCTGCCCGCTCTCCCGCCTCGCCGACACCGTGTCCGCGACGGGCGCACGCCACGTCCTCACCCTGGCGACCGTCGGCACCACCGTCGAGCGGCCTGCCTCCGTGCCGCCGGAGAACCACGCCGTGATCGGCGTGAGCGATATCGCCGCACCGATGGACGGCCATGTCCTGGCGGCGGAGGAGCATGTCGCCGCCCTCCTCGCCTTCGTGCGGGGCTGGCCCCGGGACAAGCCTCTCGTCATGCATTGCTATGCCGGGATCAGCCGCTCCCCAGCGGCCGCCTACATCGCCGCCTGCGCTCTGGCGCCGGAGCGGGACGAGGCGGAAATCGCCGCCGCCCTGCGCGCGGCCTCGCCCTCCGCGACGCCGAACCCGCGCCTCGTCGCCATCGCCGACGGGCTGCTCGGCCGCTCGGGCCGGATGGTGGCCGCCATCGCGGCGATCGGACGGGGCGCCGAGGCGTTCGAGGGGGTACCCTTCACCCTGGCCCTGGCATGAGCCGCCTCGCAAAGCGCATGGTGCCTTGCCATGGTGATTTGCCATCATGACTTGCGCTGAGGGGCCGGTGTGGCGCAAACGCGCCCGTCACCGGCAAAAGCGCAGCGGGATTCGACCGACACCGCGAGGTGCGGGTTGTCCGCGGTTTGCAACCCGCCTTAGAACCAGACCAACGAGTGGCATGGGATGACAGCGAGCAAAGCCGACACCGATCCGTCGATCGACGCACTGCCCTTCGAGAAGGCCCTGGAGCAGCTCGAGGAGATCGTGCGCAAGCTGGAGCGCGGCGATGTGGCGCTCGACGAATCGGTGACGATTTACGAACGGGGCGAGGCGCTGAAGCGGCGTTGCGAGGCGCTGCTGAAGCAGGCCGAGGCGCGGATCCAGAGGATCACGCTGACGGCCGACGGGCGCCCCGAGGGGGTCGCCCCCCTCGACGTGTCGTGACAAGGCTCGGGTCGATCCCCGTTTGAGATGAGGATGTGAGCGTGGCGATCACCCCTGAGCAAT
>NZ_BPQE01000002.1 GCF_022179085.1 Methylobacterium aerolatum | reverse complement strand
GAGGACGCAGCCCCCCGCGACCCGCATCGGTCTTTGGGATGGTGGCGCCTACGAGAACCTGGGTCTTGAAGCGATCTACAAGCCCGGGCAGACCCCGGACCCGGCCGCATTCCTCATCTGCAGCGATGCCTCCGGTCCCCTGTCGGCTTACGGCTCGGCCTCACCGCTCGCCATCCTCAAGGGTCAGCTCGCCGGGCCGCGGCTCTTCGATATCGCGAGCGACCAGATCCGTGCCCTCAGGTCCCGCATGTTCATGAGGGACGTCGAAGGAGGCACCGTTACGGGCGCCCTCTTCAAGATGGGCGTGTCGGTCCGGGACGTCGATATCAAGACGGGCCGCCCGCGGCCGGCGCGCGAATACGACGATTTCCTCGACGACGGGAATGTCCGTGAGGCGCTCGGGCATCCCACCGACCTGAGGGCGATGACGCCGGCCGCGTTCGAGCGCATCGCCCGGCACGGCTTCGAGGTGGCTGACGTGGTCCTCACGACGCACTCGGCCGCCTCGTATCCCACGTCGCTTCGCTGGCAGCCCTAGGCGGGATGCTCGCTCAAAACCCATCGGAGATCGGAGTCTTTGCGATGACCGCCTACGTGACGTTCTATCCGCTCGGCAACGCCGACAGCACCCTGCTTGAACTTGCCAACAAGCAGTTGCTCCTCATCGACTACGGCAACCAGCGCAATCCGGACGACCCGTACGACAAGCGCTGCGACCTGGCCAAGGAGCTGCGGGCGGCCCTGCGCAAGGCGGGACAGACGCATTTCAGGGTGGTCTGCTTCACGCACCTCGACGATGACCATTGCCAGCGGATGGGCGAGTTCTTCTGGCTCCAGCACTCGACCGCCTACCAGGGAGGTGACCGCGTCGAGATCGACGAAATGTGGGTCCCCGCCTGCGCGCTGACGGAAACGAACCTCGACGGTGATGCGCGCCTGATCCGGCAGGAGGCGCGCCATCGCCTCTGGGAGAAGAAGGGCATCCGCATCTTCTCGCGTGCCGACCGCCTCAAGACGTGGATGGCGTCGCAGGGCATGGATTTCGAAAGCCGGAAGCACCTTTTCGTCGACGCCGGCGAGCTCGTGCCCGGCTTCGCCAAGGACGGGCCCGAGGCCGTCGAGTTCTTCGTCCACAGCCCCTTCGCCTGGCGTCAGGATGAAACCGTGGTCGTCGACCGCAACGGCGACAGCATCGTTTTCCAGGCCGTCTTCGCGGACGCCGACAAAGAGACTTATGCCCTTTTCGGATCGGACGTCGACTATTCGGTCTTAACCGAGATCGTGAATATCACGCGCCGGTACGGCAACGACGGCCGTCTGCGCTGGGATCTACTGAAGCTCTTCCACCACTGCTCGTACCTGTCCCTCGGGCCGGACCGAGGCGTGACCGAGACCGAAGCCGTTCCCGCGGTGAAGTGGCTTTTCGAAACCCAGGGCCGGAATCGCTGCACCATCGTGTCCCCGAGCAAGCCCATCCCGCTCGCCGGCACGCCCGAGGACGATTCCACGCAGCCGCCGCACCGCCAAGCTGCCAACCACCATCGTCGCATCGTCAGGGAGAAGCTCGGGACCTTCACGGTGACCATGGAGCAGAACGCCAACCCTCCGAAGCCCCTTCGCTACGAGATCGACCGCTACGGCATCGCCCTCGCGCTGGCTGCGCCGAGCGTCGCGACCGCCGCGACATCGAAGCCCGCGCGTCAGGGCTGAGCGTCATGGCCTGGCTCGACGAATGGGCGGTCATACCCCTGAGTGATCTCGCCCAGGGGCAGGCGAGGGCCGTGGTCGGCTACATGCGGTCAACCCCGGACATCGTCACCCTGGTCGAGGCACGGCGGCATCCGGGCGGTCCGGAGATGCTCGTCGTCGACGTCCTCACGGGGGCGCCGCAAAGGCCCGTGGTGCCAATCGAGGGCGTCGAGCGGATCGGCATCGCCTTCGGGAACGAGGAGGCCATGCCCCTCGTCATGATGCTTCGGGAAGACTTCCCCGACACGGAACACCAGCAATTGATTCCGGAGGGGTTCCCCTCCGCCATGTGCATCGACGACCGACCGTGGGACGAGGCACGCCTGACTTGGTCACCGGCGGAGCTTCTTCAGCGCATCCACCTTTGGTTCCGACGCGCGGCACGGGGCGAGTTGCACGACCCCCACCAACCGGTCGATCCTTTTTTCGGGCTCTCGTCCCTGAGGGTCGTGGTCCCTTCGTCGGTCCTGTCGCGGACGGACGACGTGGAGCTCGTCGGCTTCAAGACCACGGACGACGACCCGAACGTCATCATCGTCCTTCCGGCCGGGTCCATGCCGAAGGGGGCGAGCGGGGCCCGGATACTGCCGGTGGCCTACACCGTGCCCCCGGAGCGGATGACCCGCTTGCGGCGGGCCCCCCGGGACCTCGGCGCCCTTGCCCGGGTCCTTGCCGACCGTGGCGTCGATATCATTCACGACCTTCGGGAACGCGTGATGCGCTGGGCCGGCTCGGAGGCAAAGGACCATGCGCGCCTGAACGGGACGCTCGCCCTGATCGTCTCCATGCCCGTTGTCGCGCCTAACGGGGAGCGGCCGGGACTGCTCGACCTCCGCGTCTTCATCACCCTGAAGTCGGTCGGCGAAATCGGGGTGGCGCTCGGTGTTCTCCTCCCCGACCAGGACGAGAACGCGGCATCCGGTTTCGTTCGGGCGATTCCCTCCCGCGACCCCGACATCATGCGGTTGGGTGAGTGCGCCGTAGAGATGGCGCAGGTCCATCGGGCGTTCGACGCGGACTTGGCCGCCACCTTGGCCGGACGGACAGGCGCGGATGCCCGTAAGGTCGTCATGGTCGGGGCGGGCGCCATCGGGGCTCACGTCGCCGAAAGCCTCGTCCGCGAGGGGCGATACGACTGGTGCATCGTCGATGACGACCGGCTGCTGCCCCACAACCTCGCGCGCCACACGTTGCGCACCCTGGAAATCGGACAGGTGAAGGCGGCGGCCCTGGCGGACCGCCTCAACTCCATTTTCTATCCCACCGCTCCCGGACCGGTCACGCGAACCATCGGCTGCAACGTCCTCCGTCCCGGGTCCAAGGCCGACGAGTTGCGCGACGCATTCGGTAAAGCCGACATCATCATCGATGCCTCCGCATCGGTCGCGGCGAGCCGGCACATCGCCGACCTCGACGTATCCGGGCGGTGCACGAGCGTGTTCTTCAATCCCTCGGCCGAGGCCGCCGTGGTCCTCGTGGAGCCTGAGGACCGCTCTGTCACCCTGCGTGACCTTGAGGCCCAATATTACCGGACGGTGCTGGCTAGCCCGGCATTGGAGCGCCACCTGACGGCGACGGGCGAACGCTTTGCCTTCACGGGCGCCTGTCGGGCCGTGACGAACCGCGTTCCGGAAAGCCGCGTGGCGCTGCTGTCGTCGCTTGCCGCCATCGGCCTATCGCAGGCCTTGGATAGCCCCAAGCCCTTCATCGGCATCTGGACCTTGGCGTCGGATGGTGGCGTCTCGGTCACGGCCCCTAACATCGCTCCGGTCCAGCGCTACTGGCTCATGGGATGGGAAATCACCGTCGACGCGGACGCGCAATCTATCATGGCGCGCATGAGGGAGGCTGTCCTGCCCGCCGAAACGGGAGGTTCCGTGATCGGTGTCGTCGACGGCAGCGCGCGGAAAATCCATATCGTCGAGCCCTTGCCGGCACCACCTGACAGCAAGGGAAGTCCGACCGAGTTCGAGAGGGGCGTCGAGGGCCTATCGGACGAGGTGCTTCGGAAGATGGCCAGGGTCATGGACATGGTCCGGTACGTTGGCGAATGGCATTCGCATCCTCCGCACCATCCGGTGAACCCGAGTTCCACCGACATTGTCCAATTGTGTCAGACCGCCATCGATACCTCCCTCGACAGCCTGCCTGGATTGTCCCTGATCATGGGGGATGATGGATTGAACGTCGTCATGGCCGAGAAGCTTGGGTGAAGTCCGTCGGTATTTCGGCAAAAATCAACTATGCTTCTGAGGCCGGGATGGCTTCATCGAAATCGAGACGGGCGCCCGGGGCTTTGTATGACGACGCGTTTTAGGGCTTACCAGCTCGGCACGAAGGGATCTTCGTTCTCCTACTTCGCCGATGGGCACTTCACCGTCATCGAAGGCCGCCTGAACGAGGTCAACCGAAGAACCCTCCTCGCGGAAATGGAGATCTGTGGTGTCACCCACGCCGGCACCCTCCACGTGACGAGTTGGGACGCCGACCATTGCGCAGGCTCGGAGCTCGAAGCGCTCTTGAGCCTCGCCAAACCGGCGAAGATCGAGTGTCCTGGCTACGCGCCTCACACCGTGAATGGCGAAACGTGCCTCGACATCATCGAGGCCTATCGACATGAGAGGCGTTTATCCAACCGCGGCGCAACGGTGAGGGCGATCACGCCCGAATATATCGCTGGCCTGCAACGAGTGAGGGACCTCGCGTTCGAGGATACCCTCCATAATCCCGTTCATCTGAGCCCGTCATGCGATAACGATAACTCGACGGTTAAGCACTTTCGACGCGGTGACTTTAACGTTCTAAGCTTAGGCGACGTCGAGTCTTCAAACATTGGCGCACGTCTCAGGCGACTGCGCACCCTTCGTCGCGAGACGGACGTGATGATCCTCGCGCACCACGGTGCAGACAACGGATTCACTACAAAAAAATTCCTCAGGCATCTTGAGCCTACTTTGGCCATCTGCTCTTCCGATTACGCAAACATGTACAACCACCCCACTCTGTCGATCCGAGAACTTCTCTATGAGGAGAAGATCCGCTTGATGACGACCAAGACCGGTGACGTCATCGTAATGTCCCTGCCGGAACGTCCTGGCGTATATCGAGCGATCAATCTGCGAACGTCTTCGACGCGTGCCTCGTCGGTGTATGATTTCGTCGCGAAAAAAAGTCGTCTCCTTGCGATGAACGATGACAGTTTGCGCCAGCTTTATGCGCCTCGCCTTCGCTTCCCGAGGTAATCCTGCCTTGGGCATGCCATGACCCGGCTGCATCCCACGGTGTCGGCGCCTCAGGGAAAGTTATCCACGGGATCCCCAGCTCACAGCTTCTCCGTCGCGAAAGCCTCGCATCTTGGTTGACCCAACTTAACCGAGCTGTTTGGATTGGCGGGCGCTATAACGCCGACACCTGCCGTCCCGGCCGTTCCCGGACATCAGGAATAGGGTAAATCGAACGATGTCCCGTTCCGCACGCCTCATACGAAAAGCCGTTGCTCGGCCGGGCGTGCGCGTGACCTGCGCCGTATCCGGCCTCGACGTCGTCTTTTCCCACGCATTCAGCAACGAGGCCTGACCGGCGCGCGGACGCGCCCGGCTGCCTCGTATCGGAGGCAGCATGCCCCTCGACCACCCCCACGACCCCGACCGCCAGATCGGCGAGGTCTTCCGCAGGCTGAGCTCGCTCCGGGAGACCTGCGGCGAGGCCGCCGTGTCCCGTTGCGTTTCCGCCTTGCTCGTGACCCTCGGCGCCTCCGCGATGGCTGAGGCGGAACGCCGTGCCGCCGCCCTCGCCGAGCCGGCCGGGCCGCGCCCGGGCGACGTCCGCGTCACGGCCTGGGCCCAGCGCACGACGGCAGACCCGTTCGACGAGAGCATCGAGCCCTGAACGGCCAACCACCAAGGAGCGTGACCATGCGCCTGCGCCTCATACCGGTGCCGACCGGCCGGAAACCGGCCGACCGCGTCCGCACCCTTTCCCGATCATCCAGCGAGGCCTGACCGGCGCGCCCGAGTGCGTGCGGCTGCCTCGCATCGGAGGCAGATCATGACCAAGTCCGCCGACAAGCCCCAACTGCCCCGGCGCCTCGCCGCCGCTTCCATCCCGGCCGATGCCGACCCCTTCGACGCCTTTCTGGCCGAGCCGAACGCCTCGGAGATGATGGCAACCGCCGCCAATTCCCGCGTCACCACCCTGCTGGCGATGGCGATGCTCCAAGACGCCATGCGTCCCGCCGACCTCAAGCGCATCTCCAAGGCCGCCGGCCTCGCCGTCGTCATCGGCGTTCCCGGCCCGGACTGGGTCGACCCCGTCGCCCGCGCATTGAACAGGGTGGGGGTTTGGGGCGATTTCCTGAAGCGCAGCGGCGAGTCGCGTACTCAGGATCGACCCGATGTTGGTTGCGCCGCCGTCGCCGAGGCCCTCGGTGCCGGCCAGAACGTCGGCGGGATCAGCAACGCGCCCGAGCGTTACCTACCGTCGAACCTGATGGCCCTGGCCGACATCAGGGTTGACCTGGGGTCGCCGAGCCCGCGGGCGCTCCGGTCCACCATCCGGCTCGCGACCGGCTCGCGGCCCGGCCCGATCAAGCCCGGCATCGCGGCCGGGCTGCCGTTCGCCACGGTCGCGGGCTGCATTCGCCGGGGCAGTTCCGGCCGGGCCTGCGTGAGGCGCATCGAGAACGCATCGCGCGCCCTCTCCAGTCCGCCCCAAGGCCTCGACGACGTCCCGTTCCTGAAGGATTGCCACGGTTACGGCGACGAGGTCATGCGCTGGAGCCAGGGCCTCGTGTCGGCGATGGCCGAGGTACGCGCCGGTACGCGCCACATGAGCTCGGTGGAGGAGCGCCACATCGTGCTGGCAGGGGAGGCCGGTGTAGGGAAGACGTCCTTTGCCCGGAGTCTGGCTAAGTCCCTCGGCGTGCCGTTGCATGCGACCAGCGTCTCGGCATGGTTCGCATCGACCGGCGGGTACCTGAACGAGATCGTCAAGCAGGTCGACATGGTGTTCTGCCACGCCGTCGCCTCTGGTCCCGCCGTCCTGCTGCTCGACGAGATCGACGCCCTCCCGAACAGGGCGACCGTCGACAGCCGGCACCGGGACTACTGGGTGCCCATCGTCTCGCACATCCTGACGGCCCTCGACTCCGCGGTATCCGGGGCGAGCTCGTCCCTCATCGTCATCGGGACCACCAACTTTCCGGAGAGGTTGGACGAGGCGCTGGTCCGGCCCGGCCGATTGAACCGGGTGATCCGCATCGAACGTCCTGATATTCCGGCCATCGCCGGCATCTTGCGCCATCACCTCGGGGACGACCTGAGGAACGTCGACCTCGGGCCTGTCGCCGCCATCGGCGCCGGTGCGACCGGCGCGGAGGTCGCGGGCTGGGCGAAGCGGGCCCGCGTCTCGGCCAGGGCCGCGCGACGGCCCATGGCCCTTGCCGACCTCGTCGCGCAGGTGGCCCCCGCCGAGACCCGCGACTACGAGGAGGTCCTGGCCGTGGCGCGGCACGAGGCCGGGCATTGCGTGGTCGGGCACATGGTCGGAAGCATCGAGGTCCAGGCCGTCTCGACCGTGCCGACCGGACCGTATGCCGGGGTCACGCGAAGCCGGGTCCGCGTCCGCTCCAGCGTCACCCGTCGCGATCTGGACGACTACGTGACGACCCTTCTCGCCGGACGGGCCGCCGACGCCCTCTGGGGCAGCGTCCACAGCGGGGCGGCCGGGCAGCAAGGCTCGGACCTCGCCACCGCGACCCGGCTCGTCGCAGCGGCCCATGCCAGTTACGGTCTCGGCGGGAGCCTGGCGTGGCTCGGGTCCGAGGACGAGGCGATGCAGATGGTCCGGCTCGACCCCAATTTCAGGCATCGGGTCGAGGCCGACCTGACGGCGTTGCAGAAGCGCGCCGACGCCCTTGTCGCCGAGCATGCGGTCGTCATCGATGCGGTCGCCCGGAGGCTCGCGACGCAGCGGGTCATGGCCGGGGAGGAGGTCCGGCAGATCATCGCCGCCATGACCGTCCGCGGCGCGTCCGACCTCGTGGCGCCTCGCGACACGTGAACGCCGGCGCCGCACCGGCCGCGGGTGCATCGATCTCTCCGCTTTCCGTTCAGCTCCCGGAAGCCATCCCGCCAAGCTTGGCTTGCGGGGCGCCGGGCATCGTGGTCAGCTGCATCATCATGACGAGCATACGCATAGCCATAACCGCGCGCGACGCGGTGCGGGCGGACCGTCGCCCCGGCTAGCCGTCCCGGTCTCCCCAGACCGAGGGCCGGCATCGCCGGCCGACATGATCACCCGAGCCACGAACGCATCGTGCCCAGGCCGCGCGCCCGGGCGGCATCCGTGGAGCTCGGAATGACCTGCGTCCCCCGATAGCGAACCGTCCCATAGCCTGACCGGCATCCGGTCCGGCCCGCGACCTCGCTCGCCCCGATCCCGCTCCGTCTCCTTCACCGCTGCCGTTTGCAGCGTTCGGCGGAGCCGTGCCTTCCACCCCGCAAGGATATCCCGCCATGACGAAGAACCGTCTCGCGATAGCCGGTGCCGAACGCGCCGCCGGCATCGCCATCCCCGCGACCCTGGCAGCCCCGTTCGGTCCCGCCGGTCAGACGCACGGTCCGCGCGTCGCCGGCCCGCCCATCCGTGTCCCCCGCCCGACGTGCCGAGTGCCGACGGGCGCGACCGTGGGAGGCCGACCATGGCCACCGTCACCTGCGCGCCGCTCGTGGTGCGAACGAACGAGCGCCCAAACGACAGCAACAGCCGCCTCGCCCATCACGGGTGGTTCCAATACTGGCGGGCCAGGGACCCCATCGCCTATCGCGGCATGCTGGCCTTCGACTTCCTCGTCCTGGCGGCCGTGCATCCGGACGTGGTGGACATCAGGCAGCATGCCCGTCCGATCCAGTGGTGGAACGGACGCCAGTGGGAGGAGTACCGCCCCCGCTACGAGCTCACGCTGGCCGACCGCCCGACAAAGACCGAGCGCCGGGTCGACGTCGAGGTGCTGTCGAGCGTCGACCTGGCGCAGCAGCGCTTGAAGTACGGCCGCATCTCCCGGGAATGCCGCGAGGAGGGCCGTCGCTTCCTGGTCTTCACCGAGAAGAGCCTGCGGGCCGAGCCGAGGCAGACGAACGCCCGGCTCGTGCTCGCCCAGGCCGGCGAGGGGCTGGTGTCGGACCACGACCTCGAACTCGTCCGGGGCGCCGTCGACCAAGGGGTAAGCCTGACCCTTAACGACATGGTCGCATCGGGCGTGCTCCCATACCCCCGGGCCTACGCGGCGGCCCTCAACCTGGTCGCGCGCGGGGAGCTCTCGTTCCGGCCCTCGCGCCTGTTCGACGGCGACACCTGCCTCGCGGGGAGGGCGTGACCATGGACCTGCTCGCACCGGTCGCCGCGGAAGTCCCGCGCTACCACGACGACGTCTACCTGCGCACGGGCGACGCCATCGAGCTCCACGGCAAGCTCCTCGTCGTCGAGAGCCGCTGCCGCAAGCCGCTGGGCTACGTCTTCAGCGAGGTCGACGTCCCCCAGGTCGAGCACCCCATCGCGTCCGCAGACATCAAGGCGTGGCACGAGGCCGGCAAGCTCACCTTCGTCTCCAAGACCGAGTTCGGCCTGCCCATCGGCGTCAGGCAGAACCTGAGACGGTCCCTTCGGGCCTTCACGAGGGTCGAGCGCCGCGAGATCGTCCGGCGCCTCCGCTACTGCCGCGCGCTCGACGACCTGGGCCGGGACTTTTCGCGCTCGGACGTTTCGTTGCAGCCGGTCTGCGACCGCATCGCGGCCGAACGCGACGACACCGGGCCGCACGACTGGAGCTCCGTCTACCGGTGGTGGCGGAATTGGACCCGGGCCGGCAGGGACCCGCGCGCGCTGTGCTCGAACGCCGCCAAGCGCGGCAACCGCGACCGCAGGTTCGAGCCGTACCAGATCAAGGCGATGCGGGAGGCCATCGAGAGCGACTACCTCCGTCGGCACCGGCCCAACGCCACGACCGCCCACAAGGCGTGCGTCTCGAACATCATCAAGGCCCTCGGCGGGCCCGACAAGGCCAGCGCCGTGGTGGCCGAGATGGCGACGAACAAGGACCCGGCGAAGCGCTCGCCGTTTCCCTCGCTTAAGGCGTTCCGCGCCGAGTGCAAGCGGGTCTCGCGCGTGATCCGGACCGATAGGCGCCGGGGCCCGGACGCGGCGCGGCAGGAGATCTCCCCGGTGGGGGCGGGTCCGCAGGTGAATTTCGCCTTCGAACGGGTCGAGGCGGACTTCAAGTACCTGCGCCTGTTCGTGGTCGACGAGGAGCACGACATGCCGTTGGGCACGCCCTTCCTCATGGCGGCCGTCGACTGTTACTCGGGCTGCGTCGCCGGCTGGGACATCGGCTTCGACCCGCCGTCCTACGTGTCGGCGGCGCGCTGCCTGAAGCACGTCATCGGTTACAAGGATACGGCGGCGCTCGGCACCGACGAGGACGGCCAGCCCCGCGTGCGCAACGCCTACCCCGTGAACGGGGTGCCGTTCCACTTCTTCGTCGACAACGACCAGGTCTTCCACTCGGCCTCGTTCGTGCACACGGGCTCGGCGCTCGGATGCCACGTCGATTACGTCCCGCCGTCGCAGTCCTGGAAGAAGGGCCGGATCGAGCGGTTCTGGGGCACGGTCCAGGAATGCTTCCTGGACATGTTCCCCGGCAAGGTCCTGCGCTACGGCGACGACCCGGGCCGGGACTACAAGCCCGACGACGACGCCGTCATCTCGCTCGCCCAACTGCGCCTGTTCGTCACGAAGGCCATCGTCGACGTCTACAACCAGGAAGTGGACCCGCAATCCGGCGAGCGCCGGATCGACCGCTGGTGCGCCTCCGCCGAGCTTCGCCCCCCGCGGCGTGTGAGGGCCCATGACGACCTCATCGAGTTGGTCGGTGCCTACGAGCAGCGCAAGGCCGAGCGCAGGGGCCTGCGTCTGTTCGGGCTGCGCTACAACAGCCCCGAGCTCGCACGGTACCGGGCAGGATTCGAGAAGGATCCCCGCGTCGAGGTCCGGTACGACCCGCAGGAGCTCGGCCACGTCACCCTCGTCGACCACGACAAGGGGTTCACGCTCCGCGTGCCGTGCACCCGGCCGGACTATGCAGAGGGCCTCACACTCCACCAGCACAGGGTGATCAGGCGGCGCGCCACGGACGCGAGCCCCAAGGGGCGCATCCGGATGGGCGCGCTGCTGATGGCCAAGGCGGAGCTTTTCGAGCTCGGCAAGGCGATGATCAAGGCCCGCAGGGGCCGCCGCAAGCTGACCAAGGTCGCCCAGTTCCTCGGGTTGGGGCGGGAGGTCATCGACCTGATGGCCCGCCGCCGGGTGGACAAGCAGGAAAGCGACGCTCCGCTCGAACTGACGGAACCCGACGTTCACGACGCCGTCCACGACGCGGAGGACAACCGCCGCGCGGTCGCCGACGAAAGCCTCGTCGAGACCTACCGGAGCGAGTTGCAGGCCAAGCCCGGGCCGAAGCCGCGGACGCCGCGCAACAAGGCGCGTCCCAAGACACCCTCCGAACCGCAAAAGCCCATCGCTCCCACGGAGCAGGCCCCGGTCCCGTCGCAGCCGCCGTCGCAGCAACCGCCGCGTAGCACCACACGCAAGAAGGTGTCCTATGATTGATGCCAAGACCCTGGCCGGCAAGGACGGCCTCTACCCCGACGACATCGCTGAGATCCTCGCGAACGCCGACCCCGAGAAGAGGGCCGTGCTGATGCGCATCGGGCGGGCGGTCGTCGACCACTACCGCTACGACCAAGCCATGAAGTGGCTGGACGACCTCTACCGCGAGCACGGCACGGCGAGGGAGGGCCGGGCCGGCCTGTTCTACGGCCAGCCCGGCGTCGGGAAGAGCACGATCCTGAAGCGGTTCGCGTCGATGCGCGCCGGCCCGTTCGAGACCGCGAAGGGGACCGTGCGGCCCGTCGTACTGGTGGAAGTCCCGTCGAACCCCAACGAGATCAACCTGTTCGACGCGCTCCTCACCGCGCTGGGATGTGAGCACCTGTGCGTCGGCAAGGCAGAGGAGAGAAAGCGGGCGGTCGTCGAGCAGGTCAAGGCCCAGCATGTCCACATGATCATCCTCGACGAGTTTACCCATGTCATCGAGGATAAGACCGAGAAGTTTCAGAAGAAGGCAGTCAGACATCTCAAGTCGATGCTAAGCGAAGGGGCGTGTCAGTTCGTATTCGCTGGGACAGAGGAATTGACAAGCATCCATGAGGTGTATGGGCAGATTAGGCGCCGCGATGCCGGTGATTTCTACTTGACGCCATTTAACTGGGCGGACGAAGCCGACCGTGACGAATGGTGCGCGATCCTCGCGTCCATCGCCGGAGAAGCCCTGGAAGGGGAGAAGGAAGAGGACGTGGAGGAGGGCATCCTGGCCATTCCTCCGTCGCCGCCGATTTCCGGCCTGAAGCAAGCCCACAAGCTGCACAAGGCCACCGGAGGGAACATCAGCAGCCTGATGAAGCTCCTGTTCCGCGCGACCGCCATCGCCTACGACGAGGGCGACGAGGCGCTTGTCGACGGGGTCTTCGCGGAAGCGTTCGAGTTCGCGAGGCGCGGCAGCAAGGACGATAACCCGTTCGGCCTCCCGCGCAGGAAGCCGAGGAAGCCACGTCTCTCGGAATTGCCCGAGGGCTTCGAGAACGAGCTGACCGGGGTACGCAAGGGCGAGCGGCGGGACCGCGACAGCTTCTCGAAGCGGTGACGGCCATGCGACAGGTTTCCCCGCTGCCGCGGAAGGTCGACCAACAGGAGGGCGAGCCGGCCTACGCGCTGCTGATCCGGGCGCTGGAGGCGAACGGCACCCGACGGCTCTACACGACCGTCAACCGTATCGCGGGGAATAGGTCGGAGTCGGTAGCCCAGATCGACCCGGTCGAGGTCGCCCGGATCTGCAAGGCCGATCCGGCACCGCTTGTTCACGCCACCCCCTTGGTGGGCACGTCGACCGCCACGGTGATGGGACACACGTTGTCCGCCGACCAAGTCGGCGTCAGGGCTCGTCGCTGGTGCCCGGCTTGCCTCGCCGAGAGCCGTTATTATCGGGTTTGGTGGGATCTTCAGCCGATCACGTCCTGCCCTACCCACGGGATCAAGCTGGTTTCATCATGCGGGTGTGGTGACGGGACCGTGCGATGGCGCAGCAACCGGACCATGCATTGCGCCGCGGGCCACGCGTTCTCGGCCGCCGCCCGCGAGGCGGCTACCGCCGACGTCCTCGCCTTCGACTCCTACGTCATCGGCAGGCTGCTGGGTAAGTGTGACCCGGGCTTGCCGTCCCTCGACGAGGTGCCCCTGGGCGACCTGCTGTCGCTTTGCGGACGATTGGGCAGGGCGTCCATCGACCCGGACGCCACCCTCTACGAGGTCAGGCGAGGGCACGATAACGGACGCGTGCATGCGGAGGGGTTCAGGATCCTGGGTGATATCCCTGCGAATGCAGGGCGGTTGTTCGAGGATGTCCGGACCAGGAACGTCGGCCAAGGCGGTCGGCACGGCTTGAGGTACTGCTATGGTAAGCTGTACGGTTACATCCTTCGACTGCCGGAGCACACGGTCGGCGACGCGTTGCGGCACGCGCTTCACGAGCACGCCGGGCATCACGCCCCAGTCAAGGTGGGGAAGCGGTCGGGCTCGGGCTTCCGCTCGGACACAGGTATCCCCTTGGTGGTGGCGGCGGATGCCGTCGGCATCACGTATCCGCTCTTCCGCGACCTGCTCGACCACTTGGCCATCCCACATCGCGCCCGCGAGCTAGGACAGGGGAACGGTCTACGAGGGGAGATGAGCCTCGCCGACTTCGAGGAGCTCCGGCGGAGGCTGGAAGGCTTCCAGAGGTTGGCATACGTCTCAAGCGAGCTCGGCTTGCCAGTCACGGATACGGTCGAGCTAGCTCTTGCCGGCCGGCTCGATCTCATCGCTCCGGGAAAGGGCGTGGCGAACTGGTTCTTCGGCGCCGGCGCCGCCGAGAAGTTCCTCGCCGCCCTGCGGACTGCGGCGGTCCAGGCGGGGAGCGAAGCCGGTCGCTACGTGTCGCTGCGCGTTGCGGCGAGGGATTGCGGGCTATCCATGGCCGGCGTCCTATCCCTCGTCCTGGACGGGGTCGTTCCCTCACGCATCCACGGGGCGACGCACGCCCGCAGGGGTGACCACGGTGTCCGCGCTTTCGAGGTCGATGCCGACACCCTGGCCAGTCTTGGCGCCCTCACCGGCGAGATGGACCTGACGCCGGCGAGCGCCGCACGGAGCCTCGGACTGAGCCAGTCGACCATGGAAGCCGTCGTCGAGGCCGGGCTCATTCTCACTCATGGCTCGCCCGACGGCGTTCGCGTATCGGCCGCCGAGATCGACCGCTTCCGCACCGATTTCGCGACGGCGCCCGAATTGAGGCGCGCCATGGGGGTGCGCTCGTTCATGCCGGTCGCCGCCGCGATGGCTGCCGCCGGCGTCGAGCCTGCCGCGACGGGGCCAAGACCGATGGAGATGGTCTACCACCGGCATCCGGCCATGGCTGCCTGCGTCGAGGCGGCCGCCAGATATGCTTCCCCTCCGGCACGTGGCGAGAGCCGTGTCTCCGCAGCTAGACAGCTGCGTGTATCGCCGACGATGCTGAGGCAATTGATCGATACAGGACTGCTCTCCATGCAGGACGGCTGTCGGTTCGGCAGCATCGCCGCAGATGAGGTCGCCCGCTTCAAGGCCACTTACGTATTGACCTCGGAACTGGCCGAAGCATCCGACGTCCACTCATCGCGGGCCATCGTCAGCTTGCTAACCGATTCCGGGGTACGCCCCGTGAACGGGCCACCCACCTTGCACTATCACTTGTACGACCGCCGCGAGGCCGAGGCGGCGATGCAGGCGCGCTTGGCGAAGTCGAGGGCCGGCGAGCCGCCGGTTCCTTCGAGTGGCCCCGCTCTGGGATCCGTCGAAGTGTGCGAAAGGCTCGGCACGAACAAGACAATGGTCAGCCAACTCGCGCGGGCAGGTATGCTGACGCCCGAAGGTCCTTTCAAGCGGGGCCTCGCGCTCACCGTTCCTCTTTCGGAAGTGGAACGCTTCGCCCGGACCTACGTCTTCGCCAACGAGCTCGGTCGCCTAGCGGGTCGCGACCAACTGCACGGGACGGGCAAGACTGTCACCGCAAAGCTGCTTCGGAACGGCCTTCGACCGATCTGCGCGAGGCCGGAGTTCCAGACGTTCGTTTTCGACCGTTCGGAGGCTGAAGCGCTGCTGCGCCGCCTCGATCTGGCTTAGGTCTCCCCCGCGGAGACACCTGGCGTTTCGGTTGAGAGGACTGCCCGTCGCGCACGGTAAAGGCAACGTCGGTTGTCCCGAGGCGTATGTCGGCGGTTCTTACAGGTCCGCATCCGATGCCACCTGAAGCCGAGAGGGCCCTATCGGCCGCGGCTCGACTCTGCCCGTATCGGGTAGCGGATAGCGCTACGGCGTTCCTGTAGCTTCGCCCTGTCTAACTCGCCCCACCCCGGAGCGCCTCCGACACATCGTCGTCCTTTACCGGCTGCCAAGGGACGGCTGTTCTCCGGGGCCGAATGCGCGGCACAATCGGCGTGAGTCAAGTTATGGGTAAAACTCTGCCGTCGGGCGCCATTTTATGGGGTCGGTCCGTTCGGGTTTTGGGGTGAAGCCAGTGAAAAAGATCAATCAGATCAGCGCTGAACGTGGCAAATTATGGGTCTTTGCACACCGCGACGCTGATGGGCTTCCCCGTGACGGAGGCCGAGGCGATGCCCGATCTCTCGGCCGGAAGCCTCTCCGTCGCCTTCGGCGACTTCCGCCGGGGCTACCTCGTCGTGGACCGCCTCGGCCTGCGCGTCCTGCGCGACCCTTACTCCGCCAAGCCCTACGTGCTGTTCTACACCACGAAGCGCGTCGGCGGCGGGGTGCAGGATTTCGAGGCGATCAAGCTCTTGAAGTTCGCCTGAAGGGAGGGGCGCCCGGTCCGGACCGGACGCCCCCTCGCGGTCAGTTCCCGTCGCGCATCTGCCCCGTCGGCTCCTGGACGTGGGCCTCCAGGAACCACAGCTGCTTGTCGACGGCGCGGGAGACCTCGGTGAACAGGTCGGCGGTGTCGGCGTCGCCCGCCTCGTCCACCTCGTCGATGTTCTCGCGCACGGCGTTCGCGTAGGCGGCGTAGCTGTCGATCAGCGAGGCGACGTGGTCGGCGATGGCGTAGATGCCGGTGGGGTAGGCGGGCAGCTTAGTGGCGTTCGCCACCACCTGCGCGGTTCCGAGCGCCGTCCCGCCGAGCTGCACCGCGCGTTCCGCCACCTTGTCGTTGAGATCGTCGATCTCCTTGCGGAATCCGTCGAGCATCAGGTGGACGCCGATGAACTGCGGGCCCTTCAGGTTCCAGTGCGCCTGCTTGATCGCGAGGGCGAGGTCGATGCCGTCGGAGAGTCGGGCGTTCAGGGCGTCGATCGACACCCTCTTGGCGTTGGAGTCGGTTCCGTTGCGGGTCTGGTGGGAACGCGTGGACGTGCTCTTGCCGGTGCTGGCCATTCTCAGGAATCTCCGTGAGGGGCGAGGCCCTCGGACGGAGGCGGAAGTCCCCGGGCGAGGCCGAAGTTCCTGCGGCGAAGGTTCCTGCGGCGAAGGCTCCCGCGGGCGAACGTCGTCCCGGCGGTCAGCGCCGCCGCTGGCGGGCCATCCACTCGGTGCCCTGGCGCCGGGCCGGCTGCTCGCTCACCGTGATCTGCGACAGTTCGCCGGCCCGCGAGGCGATCCAGCCCGCATGCTCGGCCACGGGCGTCACGGCGGTGAAGCCGCCGCAGGCCGTCCGCCGGGAGCCTTGCTGAAGGGCGCCGCTCGACCAGCTCACCACGCCGACGATCCGGTAGCCGCCGGGGCCGCCGGACAGGATCGGGCCGCCGGAATCGCCGAGGCAGGCGCCGGCGCCCGCCGTCTCGGCGAGGCGGCGGCGGTCCGTCACGACGGCGACCCGGTTGGCGACCTGCAGCGAGCCGATCGAGACGAGGTGCGCCTGCCGCAGCACGCGGGCGCTGCCGCGCTGGTTCTCGGCCACGACGCCGAACCCGGCGATATCCACCGCGTCGCCGGAGCTGATCGAGCCCGCGCCGCGCGGGTCGAGGGGCACGTAGTCCGCTCCGAGGGGCTGCTCCAGCTTCAGCAGGGCGAGATCCACGCCCGGTTGTTCCTCGGGCGTGGTGCCCGGCACGAAATCGGGATGCATGGTGGCGGCGATGACGTCCGTCCGCCGCTGGCGGAAGGACCGGTCGACGCCGATCACGCGGTAGCCCGCCGGGCGCATCACGCAGTGGGCGGCCGTCAGCACGAGGTCGGGGGCGATGAGCGTGCCGGAGCAGATCTCGCCGTCGGTGCTCTCCACCCGCACGACGAAGTTGCGGATGCCGTTCGGGTCGCGGGTGACCACGCCCTGGATCACGGCGCTGGCGGGGGTGGCGATCCCGGCGAGCAGGGCGATCCCGGCCGCGGCGCCCAGGACGGAGCGGCCGACGCGGGCCGTGCGGGGAAAGCGGGCGAGCATCGGTGACTCCGGGGGCTGACCAGGCAATGCGACGCGGACCGCGCTCCCCGTCACGCTAGTGTAACCAAACCGCGCGGCCAAGCTGTTGTTCCCCGTTTTCACGCCTCAGGGCGACCACCGCGCCGCCCCTCCCCACCGGCCGAGGGTGGCGTCGATCCAGCCGCGCTGCGGGCCGAGGCGGATGGCCTGCGTGAGGCCGCCGCATCGCCCCGCGATCCAGGCGGTGACGCCCAGCACTGCCCCGTCCGGCCCGGAGACGGGCCCGCCGGAATCGCCCTGACAGGCCCCGGCGGCCGCCTCGCCGCGCAGCCAGACCAGGATGCGGCTCGGGCCGTGCGGCTCCACCACCGGCAGCGCGACGCTGCGGAACGTGCCGGTCGAGCGCGGGTCGCCGGGCCGCGCGGCGCCGTAGCCCGCCAGGGTCAGCCGGTCGCCCGCCCCCGGAGCGGCGGCGCTTAGGGTCGCCGGCGGAAACCGCGCTGGCAGCGGCTCGGCCGTGCGGATCAGGGCAAGGTCGATGGAACGGCGGCGGCCCGCCACCGCCCCGGCATCGTAGCCGGGGCTCACCACCGTGGCGGCCACGTCGATGAGGACGGGCGCGCCGTCGGCCCCTCGGAAATGCACGCGCAGGGCCTGGGCGCCGGCCACGCAATGCCCGGCGGTGAGCACCGCCTCCGGCGAGAGCACGACGCCGGAACAGACCCCGCCGTTCGAGGCCAGCACCATCACCGCGCCGCCGGGCGCGGCCTCGCCGCCGCCGACGATGGCCGCCGCCGGGCCGGGCGCCGAGGCCATGGCGAGGGCGACGGCGAGAGCCGTGGGACGGGCCTGCCCGAGCCCGGATGTCAGCGAACGCATCGACCGATCCTGAAGGAGACCTGCGCGATGACCCCGATACGCGCCGACACCGCCATCGTCGAGCCGGTGAGCGTGGCGGAACTCCGCCTCTATCTCCGCCTCGATCCCGAGGACGGCGGCGTCGAGGACACCCTCCTCGCCAGCCTCCTCGCGGCCGCCCGCGCCAGCGTGGAAATCGAGGCGCGCCGGGTCCTCGTGCCCGGCCGCTGGCGCATCGCCCTCGATGATTTGCCGGCAAAACGCTGGCTGCCCCTGTCGCTGAGCCCCCTGGTGGCCGTGGTGAAGGCCGCCCGCGTCGCGGCGGACGGGACGGTGAGCGATCTCCCCGCCGGCCTCGTCGGTCTCGGACCGGATCCCGTCGAGAAGCCGGGCCTGTCGTTCGCGCCCGGCCTGCCGGACGTGCCCGGTTCGGGATTCCTCGTGGACGTCACGGCCGGCTTCGGCGGCGACGGGCCGCCGATCCCGCCCGCCCTCCGGCTCGCGATCCTGCGCCTCGCCGCCGCCCGCTACGAGCACCGGGGCGACGAACCCGACGGGGCGGGGGCGGACGCGGCCCGGGAGGCGGCGCCCTTCCGGCGCCTGCGCCTCTGAACCCATCGCTCCACCCCGATCCGAGGAGGCCGACCATGGCCCATCCCGAACGCCGCCCCTCGCTCGGCGCGCGGCGGCGCCGCTTCGTGCTCGAACGGCCCCTCGAACAGCCGGACGGTTTTGGCGGCGTGCTGCGCCGCTTCGTCCCCGGCCCGGTCCTCTGGGGTGAGATCGCCGCGCTGGGTTCCGCGGCGCGGGTGCAGGGGGGGCGGAGCGACGTCCGCGTCACGCACCGCATCACGCTGAGGCGCCGCGGCGACCTGAGCCCCGTCATGCGCCTCAGCGCCGGGCCGCGTCGCTTCGCGATCCGTGTCGTGGCCGACCCCGACGAGCGCGGACGCGACCTCGTCTGCGAGGTCGAGGAACTGATCCCGGAGGTGACCGCGTGAGCGATCCGAGCCCGCTCCTCGCCCTTCGCGCCGGGCTGATCGCCCGGTTCGCGGCCGACACCGCCCTGGTGTCGCTGCTCGGCGGCAGCGCCCGCCTCTACGACGAGCCGCCTCGGGGCGCCGCCCCGGTCTACGCCCTGTTCGGCGATGCCGAGGTGCGGGACGATTCCGTGGACGGCGCCGCCCGCCACCAGCACCGGCACGAGATCGCGGTGATCGCCAAGCCCGGCTCGGTGCGCACCGCGCTGGATGCGGCCGCGCGCATGGCGGCGCTGCTCGGTGCGGCGGACATGCCCCTCCAGAGCTGCCGCCTCGTCACCCTGCGGGTCAGCGCCCTGAAGGCCAGCCGCGATGCCCGCACGGGCGAGGCCCGCGCCACCCTGACGGTCGAGGCCGTTACCGAGACACTTTGAACGAAGGAGCAAAGGACCATGGGCGCGCAGGCGGGCAAGGATCTCCTTATCCGGGCGGGCGACGGGGCCGGGGGCTTCGTCGCCGTGGCGGGCCTCAGGGCGCGCCAGTTCACCCTCAACGCCGAGGCGGTGGACACCACCAACGCCGATTCCGCCGGCCGGTGGCGGGAGTTGCTGGCGGGCGCGGGGGTGCGGCGGGCCGCGATCTCCGGCTCCGGCGTGTTCCGCGATCAGGCGTCGGACCTGCGCCTCCGGCAGGCTTTCTTCGACGGGGCGATCCTGCCGTTCCAGGTGGTTGTCCCCGCCTTCGGGACGATGGAGGGGCCGTTCCAGATCGCGAGCCTCGAATACCGCGGCGACCATGCGGGCGAGGTGACCTTCGACATGAGCCTCGAATCCGCCGGGGCCCTCACCTTCACCGCTCTCTGAGGAGTCGCGCCATGGCGAACCGCAGGCGCGGCGAGGTGCCCCTCGCCCTCGGGGGCCGGACCTACACTCTCTGCCTCACCCTCGGGGCACTGGCCGAACTGGAGGACGCGCTCACGGCGGGCGACCTCGTGGGGTTGGCCGATCGCCTCACGACGGGGCGCCCCCGCACGGCCGACCTCGTGGCCATCCTAGGAGCCGCGCTCCGGGGCGGTGGGCACGCTCTCGACGACGACGAGGTCCGGCGCCTGCCGTTGGCGGGCGGGCTCGATGCCGTCGTGGACGCCCTCGGCGAGGTGCTGGCGGCCGCCTTCGGCGAGGCGCCCCCCGCAAACCCTCCGGCGGAGCGGGGGGCCGAGAGCCGGGTGTGAGCCCCGCCCACCCGCTCGCCTTCGCCCTCCCGTCGCCCTTCCCCTGGGAGGACTGCCTCGCCCTGGGCCTCGGCCAACTCGGCTGGCGGCCCCGGGACTTCTGGGCGGCGACGCCCCGGGAGTTCGCCGCCGCCCTCGGCCGCCGGGCCGCGCCCCCGGCGCTCAGCCGGAGCGACCTTCTCCGCCTCCTCGAGGCCCATCCCGACCCGGAGCCGTGAATGACCGACGAGACCGATCCCGACGCGAAGACGGCCGCCCGCGCCGCGCAACTCACCGACCTCGACCGGCTCGCGCAGAATTTCGGCCGCAGCCTGTCCTCGGCCCTCACGCGCAGCGCCGCCTCGGGCCGCAGCCTCGACGGCGTCCTCGGGACCATCGGCGCCAAGCTCGCCGCTGTCACCGCCCGCTTCGCCGCGAGCTCCCTGAGCACCGGCCTCACCAGCCTCCTGAACGGCCTGCTCGACGGCGGGTCGGACGGCGGCGGCGGCAGCTTCGCCAACGGTGGCGTGTTCCGCGGCGGGCGCGTCATGCCCTTCGCCGCCGGGGGCGTCGTCGCCGCGCCGAGCTACTTCCCGATGGCGGGCGGCACCGGGCTCATGGGCGAGGCCGGGCCGGAGGCGATCATGCCGCTGGCCCGCGGTCCCGACGGCAAGCTCGGCGTGGCCGCCGGGGGCGGCGGACGGCCGGTCTCGGTGACCGTCACCATCGCGACGCCCGACCCGTCCGCCTTCCGCCGCTCCGAGGCGCAGGTCTCCGCCATGCTCGCCCGCGCCGTCGCCCGGGGGCAGCGCGCCCTCTGACCGCCTTCCACCAGAAGCGGGATCCGACGATGGCCGACGCATTCCACGAGGTGCTCTTTCCCCTCGACGTGGCGCTCCGGGGCAGCGGCGGGCCGCAGCGCCTGACGGAGGTCGTCACCCTCGCCTCTGGCCGGGAGCACCGGAACGGACGCTGGGCGGATTCCCGCCGCCGGTACGATGCCGGCTTCGGCATCCGCAGCCTCGACGCGCTCCACGCGGTGATCGCCTTCTTCGAGGAGCGTCGGGGCCGCCTCTACGGCTTCCGCTACCGCGACCGGGTGGATTTCCGCTCCGGCCCGCCGGGCCGGGCGCCCGATCCCCTGGACCAGAGCCTCGGCACCGGGAACGGGACGCAAAGGGTCTTCCAGCTCGCCAAGACCTACGGGACCGGGGTGAACCCCTATCGCCGGACCATCGCCAAGCCGGTGGCCGGCAGCGTGCGGCTCGCCGTGGCGGGCGCGGAACTCGCGCCCACCGCCTTCGCCGCCGACCCGGCCACCGGTCTCGTGACCCTGTCCACGGCGCCCGCCTCGGGCGCGAGCGTCACCGCCGGCTTCAGCTTCGACGTGCCGGTCCGGTTCGACACCGACGACCTGACCATCGATCTCGCCGCCTTCACCGCCGGCGAGATCCCGAAAGTGCCCCTCGTGGAGATCGTGCCGTGAGAGACCTGCCCGCCGCCTTCGCCGCCCACCTCTCGGGCGGCGTCACCACCCTGTGCCGGTGCTGGACCCTGAGGCGGCGCGACGGCGTCACCCTCGGCTTCACCGATCACGACCGGGACCTCACCGTCGGCGGTGTCCTCCACGAGGCGCGCAGCGGCCTGGAGGCGGCCGAGGCGAGTGCGGAATCGGGCTTCGCCGTCTCGGGCGGCGACGTGGCGGGTGCGCTCAGCGCGCTGGGCCTGACCGAGGCCGACATCCTCGGCGGCCTCTACGACGGCGCCGCCATCGAGACGTGGCTGGTGGACTGGGCCGAGCCGGACACGCGGCTCCTCCTCGACCTCGGCACGATCGGCGAGGTGCGGCGCGAGGGCGATGCCTTCGTGGCCGAGGTGCGCGGCCTCGCCGCCCGCCTCGACGTCCCGATGGGCCGCAGCTACCGCGCCACCTGCGACGCCGAGTTCGGCGACCGCCGCTGCCGGGTCGCGCCCGGCCCCTGGCAGGCGGCCGGACGCGTATCCGGCCAGCCGGAGGACGCGACGCTGAGCGTGTCCCTGGCGCGGGCCGTCCCGGAGGGGCTGTTCAGCGCCGGGCGGCTCGTCTGGACCGGCGGCGCGAACGCGGGCGCCGCCGCCGATGTCCGGTTGCACATGGGCGACCTCCTGGAGTTGTGGGAGCGCCCCGCCCGGCCGGTCGCCGGGGGCGACACCTTCACGCTCACCGCCGGCTGCGACAAGCGCCTCGCCACCTGCCGGGACCGCTTCGCCAACGCGGCGAATTTCCAGGGCTTTCCGCACATGCCCGGCAACGACGCGGTGATGCGGGCGGTGCCGGGCTCCGCGCCGAACCTCGATGGCGGCAGCTATTTCCGATGAAGGGCGCGACGGAGACGTCCCCCGGGGCGCGGGCGGTCGCGGAGGCGCGGCTGTGGCTCGGCACGCCCTACCGGCATCAGGCGTCGCTCCGGGGCGTCGGCTGCGACTGCCTCGGGCTGCTGCGGGGTGTCTGGCGGGGTCTCTACGGCGCCGAGCCGGAGCCGCCGCCGCCCTACACGGCGACCTGGGCGGAATCGGCGCCCGTCGGTGCGGACCCCCTGGCCGAGGCCGCCGCGCGGCATCTCCGGCCCGTGCCCGGCCCGCTTCACGAATACCGGCCGGAGAGGGGGGATGTCCTCCTCTTCGCCTTCCGCCGGCATCTGCCCGCCCGGCACTGCGCCGTCGCCTCCGGCGAGGGCACGATGATCCACGCCCATGACGGGGCGGTGGTGGCCGAGGTGGCGCTGACCGGGTGGTGGCGGCGCCACCTCGCCGGGGCGTTCCGGTTCCCGCCGCCCTGATCTCGGCTCTCGCCCGGAGGCTCTTATGGCCACCCTCGTCCTGTCCACCGTCGGCAACGTCGTCGGCACCGCCATGGGAGGGCCGATCGGCGGGGCCATCGGTCAGGTCGTCGGGGCGGTGGCCGGCTCGTCCCTCGACCAGGCGATCAGCGGAACAGGCCAGAAGACCCGCTTCGTCCAGGGTCCCCGCCTCGCCGACGTCTCCGGCTTGTCCTCGACCGAGGGCGATCCTATCCCCCGGCTCTACGGCCGCGCCAGGATCGGCGGCAGCCTGATCTGGGCGACGCGTCCGCTGGAGGTGGCCAACACCAGCGTCCGCCGGGCGGCCGCGCCCTCGAAGGGCCTGGGCGGCGGCGGCCAGAAGACGGTTCAGACCACCTATTCCTACTTCGCCAACCTCGCCGTCGGCCTCTGCCAGGGGCCGATCGCCTTCGTCCGCCGGATCTGGGCCGACGGGCGCGAGATCGACCAGACGCAGATCACCCTGCGGGTCCATCCCGGCAGCGAGGACCAGGCGCCGGATCCGCTGATCGTCGCGAAGGAGGGGGCGGAGAGCGCCCCGGCCTATCGCGGGCTGGCCTACGTCGTCTTCGAGGGCCTGCCGCTGGCCGATTACGGCAACCGCATCCCGCAGATGACCTTCGAGGTGGTGCGCCCGGTCAACGGCCTGAGCGACCGGGTCCGCGCGGTGAACCTCATCCCCGGAGCGGGGGAGTTCATCCTCGATCCCCAAACGGTGATGGTCGATCTCGGATTCGGGCGGAGCGGCGCGGCCAACCGCAACCAGCTCCGCTCCCCGGGCGATGTCATCGCCTCCCTCGACGCGCTCCAGGCCCTGTGCCCCAACCTGCGCCGGGTGGCGGTGGTGGCGACGTGGTTCGGCGACGACCTCCGCGCGGGCCGGTGCCGCGTGGCGCCGAAGACCGAGCTCGCCGCGAAGCAGACCACCGGCGACGTCTGGCGCGTCGGCGCCTTCGTCAGGGAGACGTCCGCCGTCGTCTCGACCCTGGCGGACGGCCGGACGCCCGCCTTCGGCGGCACACCCTCCGACGGCGGCATCCGCCGCCTCGTCCTCGAACTGGTCCGGCGGGGGCTCGACGTCGTTATCTATCCCTTCGTGATGATGGACGTGCCGTCCGGCAACGGCTTGCCCGATCCGCACCGGCCGGGGTCGGAGCAGCCCGCCTACCCCTGGCGCGGCCGCATCACCTGCGATCCGGCGCCGGGGCAGCCCGGCACGCCCGACGGGACCGGCGAGGCCGACCGGCAGGTCGCCGCCTTCTTCGCCAACGGCTACCGCGACCTAGTCCTGCACTACGCCGACCTCGTGGCCGCCTGGATCCGGGGCGGGTTGCCCGTCCGGGGGCTCCTGATCGGCAGCGAGTTCGTGGGGCTGACGCGGGTCCGGGGGGCGTCGGGCTACCCGGCCGTCGCCGCGCTCCGGACGCTCGCCGCCGACGTGCGCGCCCGCGTCGGCACGGGGGTGAACCTCCTCTACGCCGCCGACTGGACGGAGTACGGCGCCCATGTCCGCGACGGCGGCGCCACGGTGCGCTTCCCCCTGGACGACCTCTTCACCGACCCCGCCATCGCCGCCGTCGGCATCGACTGGTACCCGCCGGTCAGCGACTGGCGGGACACCTCGGCCCATGCCGACCTCGCGCTCGCCGGCGACATCCACGACCGCGCCTACCTGAAGGCGCGGGGCGCCTCGGGCGAGGGCTACGACTGGTTCTATGCGGATGCCGCCGCCCGCGCCGCGCAGGTCCGCACGCCGATCACCGACGGCGCGGCGGGCAAGCCGTGGGTCTTCCGCCCGAAGGATCTCGTGAACTGGTGGTCGAACCCCCATGTGGAGCGCGACAACGGGGTCGAGACCTGCCCGACTGCCTGGGTGCCGAAGGGGAAGCCGGTCTGGCTGACCGAGGTCGGCGTGCCGGCGGTGGACAAGGGCACGAACGGCCCCAACGTCTTCCCCGACCCGAAATCCGCCGAGGACGCCTTGCCGCCGGACTCCCGCGGCCAGCGGGACGACCTTATCCAGATCCGGGGTCTGGAGGTCATCCTCGGCCGCTTCGACCCCGCCGCGCCCGGGTTCGAGGACGCCGACAACCCGGTCTCGCCGGTCTATGGCGGGCGGATGGTCGACCCTGCCTCGGCCTTCGTCTGGTGCTGGGACGCGCGGCCCTATCCCGCCTTCTCCGACATCACCGCGATCTGGGCCGACACCGCCAACTGGCGCCTCGGCCACTGGATCAACGGCCGGATCGAGGGGTGCGACCTCGACCGCCTGATCGCCCGCATCCTCGGCGATTTCGGCTTCGAGGCGCAGGTCTCCGTGGAGGCGGCGGCCTTCCTCGACGGCTACGTCGTCGACCGCCCGATGACGGCGCGGGCCGCCCTCGAGACCCTCGCACAGGTCTACGGCCTCGCCGTTTCGGCTACGGGGGGCACCCTGACGCTGCGGGCGCCCCGCCGCGACGCGCCCGCGCCCCTGCGCTGCGAGGATCTGGTCCGGCCGGGTGAGGACGGCCCCGTCCTGAAGCGGATCCGGGCGGAGGAGGGGTCGCTGCCGCGCGGCCTCACGATCGGGCTCACGGATTCCGAGAGCCTGGACTACCGGCGGGCCAGCGCCGCCGCGCTCCGGCCCGCGGGCGGACGCAAGGGCGAGGCGCGGATCGACACGGCCATCGTCACCCGCCGCGAACTGGGCGACGCCCTGGCAGAGGATGCCCTCGACCGGCTCATCGCCGCCCGCGACGGCGCGGTCTTCACCGTGAGCCCGAGGCGGCAGGACCTGGAGCCCGGCGACCTCGTGGCCGTGCCCTCGGACCCGCCCGGCACCAGCGTGCGGATGCGGATCGACCGCATCGACGACGCCCCGCGCGGGCGCCGGATCGAGGCGAGCGGCGTCCCGCCCCGGCTCGGGCCGCCCCGCGCCGTGTCGCGCACCCGCACCGACCCCGTGGCGGAGGCGCCCACCTTCCCCGGGCCGCCGCTGGCCCTGGCCCTCGACCTGCCGGTGGATCGGGGGAGCCCGAGCGTCCTGCAATACCTCGCGGTGGCGGCCGAGCCCTGGCCCCAAGCCGTGGCGGTCTGGCGGGCGGAGCCCGGCGGCGCCTTCGCCCTGCACGGCACCGTCGATTATCCGGCGAGCCTCGGGCGCACGCTGGCGGCCCTGCCGCCGGGGCCGCTCTGGCGCCTCGACCGGGGGGCCGGCCTGCCCTTCACCCTGGGCCGGAGCGAGAACCTCGGCTCCATCGGGGTGGAGGCGATGCTCGCGGGCGGCAACCTCTTCGCGGTGATCGCGCCGGAGCGGACGGTCGAGATCCTTTCGGCCTCGGGGGCGACCCTCACCGGCCGGGACAGCGTGATGCTGACCGGCCTGCTCCGGGGGCTCGCCGGCAGCGAGGCTGCCGCCGGCCGGGGCGCGCCCGCCGGCAGCCTGATCGTGCGCCTCGACGACGGCGGGGTCTCACCCCTGCTCGACCACCTCGACGAAGTGGGGCGAGCCTTCCGTTACCGGATCGGGGCGGCGGGGCTCGATCCGGGCAACCCGGCGCTCGCCGACCTCACGGCCACGGCGGGCCTGTCGGCCCTGGTGCCCCTGCGTCCGGTCCATCTCCGGGCGCGGCGGGCGGCGGGCGGCGTGCAACTCTCCTGGATCCGCCGGGCGCGGCGCTCGGCCGACGCCTGGGAGCCCGCCGACATCCCCCTCGACGAGCCGGGCGAGGTCTACGTCGTCACGGTCTACGCCCGGGGCCAGCCCGTCCGGTCGCTGACCGCCTCCGGCCCCTCGCTGACCTATCCGGCGTCGGCCGAGCAGGCCGACTTCGGCGAGGCGCAGCCGATCCTCGACGTGGCGGTGGCCCAGGTCGGCGCCGTCACCGGTCCGGGCCCCGCCACCCGCGCCCGCATCCCCGTCCGTTCCGCCTGACCCCGAAGGACGCCCCATGCCCGACGTCACGCCCCATCTCGGCCTGCCGCTGATCGCGGCCGGTCAAGCCCAGAAGCACGTCACCCACAACGAGGCGCTGGCGCAGCTCGACGCCCTCGTCCAGCTCGCCTGCCTCGACAAGGACCTCGCCGCGCCGCCCGCCAACCCCGCCGAGGGCGACCGCTACCTCGTCCTCGCCAACGCCCCGACTGGGGCCTGGACCGGGCTGGCGGGGCAGGTGGTCCGCTTCACGGACGGCGTCTGGGTCGGCACGGTGCCCACCGCCGGCTGGCGCGCCTACCTCGTGGACGAGAAGGCGCTCTACGCCTTCGACGGGCAGGTCTGGACCAGCGTGAGTGCGGGCGCCTCCGACCGGCTCGGCGTCAACGCGAGCGCCGACGCCACCAACCGCCTGACCGTGAAATCCAACGCGGCCCTCTTCACCTGGGACGACGCCACGCCCGGCACCGGCGACATGCGGATCACGCTCAACAAGAAGACGTCGCAGCGGGATGCGGGCTTCGTCCTCCAGACGGGCTATGCCAGCCGGGCCCTGTTCGGGCTCTTCGGCGGCGACGACGTCATGCTGAAGACGTCCGCCGACGGAGCGACCTTCGTCACCGCGCTGACCGCCGCCTCCGCCACCGGCGTCGTAACCTTCGATGCCGCCCCCCGGGCGCCGACCCCGAGTGCTGCGGACAACTCCACCCGCCTCGCCACCACGGCCTACGTGGACCGGGCGGTCTCGGCCGCGTCCCCCCAGCCCAGCGGGCGGACCGTGGTGGCGGATGCGAACGCCACCCTCTCGGCCTCCGACCGCACGGTCGCGATGACGGCGCTCACGGCCGCCCGCACCCTGACCCTGCCCTCGGCCTCGGCCTTTCCGCCGGGCACGGCCCTGACGATCGTGGACGAGAGCGGGGCCTGCTCGGCCGTCCGCACGATCTCCGTGGCCCGCGCCGGTACCGACACGATCAACGGCCTCGCGAGCGCGACCCTCGCGACGGCTTTCGGCTTCCTCTCGCTCCTGAGCAACGGGCGCGACCGGTGGACCGTCTCGAACCGCGCCGCGATCCAGAACCGCGCGACCTTCACGCACGTGACGGCGACCAACCTGAATCAGTCCGTCGCGGCCGCCTTCGACCGGATCAGGTTCTCGCGGATCGACAACGATGTCGGCGGCAACTGGGATTCCGCGAACAACTGGTACGTCGTCCCCCGGGCGGGAATCTACCAGGTCACGGGCTCCATCCGCGTGGGCGACGGCACTGCGGCGGGCTCGCAATACGGGATCAGCGTCCACACCGCCGAGGAGGACAACTCCGCCTTCCTTTGGAGCGCGGTCGGCCCGTCTCCCTCCACCCGGTCGAGCTATGCCTATGCCCGGATGATCGCGATGGCCGGCGGTGAGCGTCTCCGGATGTTCTCCTACGCCGACTCGAAGGTGACGATCATCGCGGCCGTTCTTCAGATCTGCCTGGTCGCGGAAGCGGCCTGATCTTCCTCCGCCCAGCCTTGGAGAGTGCCATGACACGACCGCCTCCGGCGGGCGTGCGCGACGCCGCGCGCGCCGACGCCTTCGCCCTGCGCTGCGCCCGCCTCGGCCCCGAACTGATGCGCGACCTCTCGCTGACCGATGTCCAGGCGGCGGGCCTGCTCGGCAACCTCGGCCACGAGACCGGCGGCTTCCGCTTCCTGCAGGAGATCACCCCCGTCGTTCCGGGCTCGCGGGGCGGCTGGGGGATCGCGCAATGGACCGGTCCCCGCCGCATCGCGATGGAGCGATGGTGCCGGGAGCGGGGGCTCGACCCCGCCTCCGACGCCGCCAACGAAGGCTTCCTGCGCGTCGAACTCACCACCACGGAGGCTCCGGCCCTCGAGGCCCTGCGGCGGGCCGCGACCCTCGAGGAGGCCACGGAGGCGGTCTGCCGCCGATTCGAGAGGCCCGGCCGCGTCGCCCTGCCCTCGCGCCTCGCCTTCGCGCGCCGCGCCCTCGCGGCGATCCGCTCCGCGCCCTCATCCGCGCCCGCCCTTCCGGCGGCCGGCCCCCCTTTCACCCGAGCATGGAGGCTCATCATGACACGCGTGTTCCTGGCTTTGGCGGCCCTCGCCGTGACGATCATCGCCGCGTCGGCCTCGCCGGTCTGGGCGGCCGACGCGGCGGCCGCCCAGACTCCGTGGGGTGCGTGGCTGACCACGGCCCTGCAGGCGGTCGAGGCGTCCCTGGTTCCCATGGCGGCGGCGGCGCTCACCGCCGCCATCGCGAAGGTGGCTCCCTGGGCGGCCACGCTGCTCAGCCGGCAGTGGATCGAGGGCGCTATCCGGGCCGGGATCGAGTACGGCCTGAACGCGGTGGCGGGCGCCGTCAGGGGCCGCACCCTCAGCGCCGATCTCGGCCCGGCGGTGGTGGCGGCGGCCACGCAGCACGTGGTGGCGACGAGCCCCGCCGCCATCGTGCGCAAGGCCGGCGGCGTCCAGGGCGTGGCGGCGCGGATCTTCCAGGCCCTGCCCCTCGAGGCGGCGGCCAGCGCCGAGACCGTCCTGAAGCCAGCGCTGCAACTCCTCGACGGCGATCGGCCCCGCCGGTCCTGACCGGGGGGCGGCAAACCGGAACACCGGGGACGGGAGACCTTTCGGATGGACGCCGACGGACACCCGCCCCCGGGCGATGCCGGAACCCCGGCGAGGGACGGCCACGACCCCGCCGAGGGGCCTGCGACCCTAGGCGGCCCGGCCCGCACCGTTCGCTTTCCGCCCTTCTGGCAGGCGTGGTTCGGCCGACAGACCGAGGCACGCCTCGCCATCCTCGACGAACTCGTCGAGGAGCGCGTCGAGCGGCGGGTGCTCCGGGGGATCGTCCACCGGGTGAAGCAGGGCGTGGTCCTTGCCTTCCTCGTCTCCGCCGCCGCGGCCCATTGGTTCGCGGATCAACTGGCCTGGATCGCGGAGCGACTCCCGGTCCTGAAGCTCGCCTGGCATCTCGTCACCGGAGGCCGACCATGACGTTCACGCGCATTGATCGGGTGCTCACCCGGCTCTGGCTTGGCCTCGCCGCCTGCCTTGCCCTCGCCGGCGGGATGCAACTCGGCGCCGCCGTGGGGCACCGGGGAGCGACGCGAGGGGGCGATGTCCGCTGCGCGCAGATGGCCTTCGCCGGCGCCGTCGCGCGACCGGGCGAGCCGGTCATCCACCGCGATCCGGCCGAGGCCGGGAACCTGAGGCGGGCTCGTCCTTTATGGCCTGCCACCTCCGATTTGCCATGAGACGCGCCTCCGCACCCCGTCCCGACGCCGATCCCCGCCGGCAGCCCGCGTCGCGGGCCGGGAACATTCAGGGCCTATTCAGTGCCCCGAACCCAATGCTCGGTCCAATGCGCCACGCCATCGCCCTCGTCGCCATCTGCCTGACCGCCGCGGCCTTCGTCGCCGGCGGCGAAGGCTCCATGGCCGAGGATGCCGCGGGGACGCAGACCGCCCAGGCCGCCCTGTCGCCGGTCCCGCGGGTCGAGAACTGCCTGTCGCCCGCCGACATGCGCGAGGAGGTGGGCGAGCGCCGGGTCATCGAGCCGATCGCCGCGATTCGCGCCGCCCGCACCGTGATCCCCCGGGCCGAGATCCAGCGCGCCAGCCTGTGCAGGAACGAGGACGGCCTTGTCTATATGCTGACGGCCTTGCGCCGGGACGGTCATTTCGTGCACGTCATCGTCGATGCGCGCACCGGCAAGGTCGCGGGCCAATATTGACGGGTCGTCGCCCGACCGGAATGGAGTGAGACGTGCGCCTGCTCGTCGTCGAGGATGACCGGGACATCAACCGGCAGGTCGTCGCCGCCCTGGAAGAGGCCGGCTACGTGGCCGACAAGGCCTATGACGGCGAGGAGGGCGGCTATCTCGGCGAGAGCGAGCCCTACGACGCGATCATCCTCGACATGGGCCTGCCCAAGGCGGACGGGGTCAGCGTGCTCCAGAAGTGGCGTCGCGCGGGCGTGAAGACGCCGGTCATCATCCTCACCGCCCGCGACCGCTGGTCCGACAAGGTCGACGGCTTCGATGCCGGGGCCGACGACTACGTCACCAAGCCCTTCCACATGGAGGAGCTGATGGCCCGCGTCCGCGCCCTCCTGCGCCGGGCGGCGGGCCACGCCAGCAGCCAGATCACCTGCGGACCCGTCACCCTCGACACCCGCTCCGGCAAGGTCTTCGTGGACGGCGCCCAGGTGAAGCTCACGAGCCACGAATACCGGCTGCTCTCCTACCTGATGCACCATACCGGCCGGGTGGTCTCCCGCGCGGAGCTGACCGAGCACCTGTACGATCAGGATTTCGACCGCGATTCCAACACCATCGAGGTGTTCGTCGGGCGCCTGCGCAAGAAGCTCGCCGTCGATCTGATCCAGACCGTGCGCGGCCTCGGCTATCTCGTCGATCCGAATCAGCCCGCGGCGCGGGTGTGACGACCTGGGCGAACCTCCTGCTCGTGCGGCAACCGTGAGCGAGCCCGTCGCCGACGCGCCGGTGCGTCGCCTCGTCCGGCTCCTGTCCCTGCGGCGGCGGTCGATCGCCGTGCGGCTTGCCGTGTCGGCCTTCCTCTCGAGCTCGGCGATCCTGCTGATCGCCGCCTGGATCCTCACCACGCTCTACCGCGAGAACACCGAGCGCGCCTTCGACAGCCGCCTGCTCGTGTTCACCAACAACCTTGCCACCGACCTCGTCACGCCCAACGATCCCGAGAGCCGGACCTTCTCGCTGGGCGACCCGCGCTTCGACCTGCCCCTGTCCGGCTGGTACTGGCAGGTGGGCAAGCCGGATGCGAAACCGCGCGACATCCGCACGTCCCGCTCCCTCGTGGGCGTGCCGCTGCCGCCCGCCAAGGACGCCGACGGCAAGGCCGGCGTCGGGCAGATCCGCCAGGGCTACGGCAAGGGGCAGGACGGCCGCCTGCTCCGCATCATGGAGCGCGACGTCGATCTCGGCGAGGAGGGCCGCTACACGGTGCGCGTGGCCGGGCCGGCGGACGAGATCGTCAACGACGTCGAGCGGTTCCGCAACAGCCTCTACATGACCTTCGCCCTTCTCGGTGGGTCGCTGGCGCTGACCACCCTGCTCCAGATCCGCTTCGGCCTCGCGCCGCTCAAGAAGATGCGGGCGGCTCTGGGCACGATCCGCCGGGGCGAGGCCGACCGGATCACCGGCACCTACCCCCGGGACATCGCCCCGCTGACCGGCGAGGTGAACCTCCTCATCGAGACCAACCGGGAGATCCTGGAGCGCGCCCGCACCCAGGTCGGCAATCTCGCCCACGCCCTGAAGACCCCCCTCTCGATCATCGTCAACGAGGTCGGCAGTTCCGACGCGCCGGAGGATCTCGCCCAGAAGATCCGCGAACAGGCGGCGGTGATGCGCGATCAGGTGAACTACCACCTCGACCGCGCGCGGGCGGCGGCGCTGGCGGGAACGCTGGGCACCTCGACGGAGGTCGAGCCGGCGCTCGCCGGCCTCGTGCGGACCTTCGGCAAGATCTATCGGGACAAGGATATCGCCTACGAGGTCCACGTCCCGCCGGGCCTGCGTTTCCGGGGCGAGCGCCAGGATTTCGAGGAGATGGTCGGCAACCTCGTCGACAACGCCTCGAAATGGGCGCACGGCCGGGTGGCGATCCGGGCCGAGATCATCGCACGCGACGGTTATCCCCACCTCGTGGTGGCGATCGAGGACGACGGCCCCGGCCTGCCGCCCGAGGCCCGGCAGGCGGTACTCGGACGCGGGCGGCGGCTCGATGAATCGAAGCCGGGCTCCGGCCTCGGCCTCTCCATCGTCGCCGACCTCGCCGCCCTGTACCGGGGCCGTTTCAGCCTGGACGAGGCCGCCCTCGGCGGCCTCAAGGCCGTGCTGGAGGTCCCCGGCGACGCGGCCACCGGCGGGCCGACCCTGTGACCGGAGGAGCCGCCGGTGGACGACGCGACCTCCCCCGCGCGGCCTCAGGGGCGGCGAGGGGCGCCGGAACATGGGTTGTCAGCCGGCCCTCGTTGGGTGACACCGTGACGCCCGTTCCCGGCGTCGCGTCTGGTCGGAGCCGCCTCCATATGACGACCGGACCGGTCCGGTCCGAACGCGGGATCCGATGACGGCGATCTGGTTCATTCTGGCGGGCATGACCGCCCTGGCCGTGCTCGGCCTGCTCTGGCCCATGTCGCGGCGGGCCTTCGACCCGTCGCGCGAGGGGCCGGATGTCGGCGTCGCCACCGAGACGGCCTTCTACGAGGACCAACTCGCCGAGATCGACCGCGATCTCGAACGCGGCCTCATCGCCCCCGAGGAGGCCGAAGCCGCCCGTGCGGAGGCCGCCCGGCGGCTTCTCCGGGCCAGCAAGGACGCCGACAAGACGGCCGTCGAGGATTTCCGCCTCGCGGAGCCGCGCCTGCGCCGCCGCAGGGCCGCCTCGGCCTTCGCCCTGTCCACCATCCCCCTGGTGGCCCTCATCGCCTACGGGCTCTACGGCTCGCCTGAGCTTCCCGCCCAGACGGACGCGGACCGCACGGCCGCCCGGGGCGGCAACGACGAACTCATGAAGGCCGTGGGGCAGATCGAGTCGCGCCTTGCCCGCAACCCGGACGATCTGCGCGGCTGGCAGGTGCTCGCACCGGTCTATATGCGCACCGGTCGCTTCGACGACGCGGCCCGCGCCTACGGACAGGTGGTCCGCCTCAACGGCGGCAGCGCCGAGGCCCTGTCCGACCAGGCCGAGGCCCTGACGGCGGCGGGCGACGGGACGGTCACGCCCCAGGCCAAGGCCCTGTTCGAGCAGGCGCTGGCCAAGGACCCCAAGGCGCCCAAGCCGCGCTTCTACGTTGCCCGCGCCGCCGAACAGGCCGGCGACACGGCGGAGGCGATCAGCCAGTTGACCCAGCTCGAATCCTCGAGCCCGCCCGATGCCCCCTGGCTCGGCGCCGTCCGGTCGGCCATGGCGCGCCTGAAGGGCGAGCCGCCGCCGCCCGCCCAGGCCCCGGCGTCCCGCGCCATCCCCGCCGAGCAGCAGGCCGCGATCCGCGGCATGGTGGACGGCCTCGACGCGCGATTGAAGTCCGGCAGCGGCACGCCCGACGAATGGGTCCGGCTGATCCGGTCCCGCACGGTGCTGGGCGAGCGCGACGAGGCGCAGGCGGCCCTCGCCCGGGCCCGCACCGCACTCGCGGGCGATCCCCAGGGATTGGCCCATGTGGAGGCCAGCGCCCGGGAGCTCGGCCTCGGCCAAACCTCCGGCCAAACTTCCGGCCAAGCCCCCGCTCAGGGTGGCGGGCCGCGGGCGGGCGCGTCCGTGCCGTCCGTTCCGCCGGCGGACGGCCAGAGCCCGGAGGGCCGCGCCGAGACGGAAGCCGCCATGGCCGCGATGCGGGCCATGCCTCCGGCGGAGCGGGATGCGGCCATCCGGGGCATGGTCGAGGCCCTGGACCGGCGCCTCATGGCCAAGGGTGGCAGCCCGGACGAATGGATGCGCCTGATCCGATCCTACAGCGCGCTGGGCGAGCGGGAGAAGGCGGCCCAGGCCGTGGAGCGCGCCCGCATGGCGCTGGCGGCCAACACCGAGGCCGTCGCCCGGATCGCGGATTTCGCCAAGGAGCTCGACCTTCCGTCGCCTGTCGCCAAAGGTCGCCCCTGACGCCGCGGGGCCTCCCCCGCCCTTGACCGGCGGGCCGCGCGGACCGACACCCGTTGATAACCGACATCCAGGGATCGAGGCCCGACGGCCTCGGGGGGGAATGGTAGCCGTGACGCGCAAGAAGCGCCGCCTGATCCTGATCACCGTGTGCGGAAGCGTGCTCGCGCTCGCCGTGGGCCTGATCCTGTTCGCGATGAGCGGGTCGATCGTGTTCTTCCGCTCGCCCTCCGAGATCGAGGCGCAGGCCATTCCCGTGGGCACGCGCCTGCGCCTCGGCGGCCTCGTTCAGGACGGCTCCCTGAAGCGGGGGCCCGGTCAGACGGTGAACTTCGCCGTGACGGATCACGGCGCGACAATCGCCGTCCAGTACACCGGCCTTCTCCCGGACTTGTTCCGAGAGGGTCAGGGCGTCGTCACCGAGGGCGTGCTGGAGCCGGGCAACCACTTCAAGGCCGACACGGTGCTCGCCAAGCACGACGAATCCTACATGCCACGCGAGGTCGCCGACGCCCTCAAGAAGCAGGGTCGCTGGCAGGAGGGCGGGGCGCAGGGGGCGCCGGCCCTCGCTTCCGCCAAGGCGGCTCCGGTCAAGGCCGATTCCAGCTCGGCCGACGCCACCCCGGCGGCCGGCGGCGCACTCGGGCCGCGCAGCGAACGGTGAGGCGGACGTGATCGTTGAGACCGGACATTTCGCCCTCGCTTTGGCGCTGGCCCTCTCCCTCGTCCAGATGGTGATGCCCGTCTGGGCGGCGCGCTCCAGCGACCCGGCCCTGCGGCAGACCACCTCGCAGGCGGCGCTCGGCGCCTTCGCCTGCGTGCTCTTCGCCTTCGCCGCCCTGACCTGGGCGCACGTCTCGTCGGACTTCTCGGTCCAGAACGTGGTGGAGAATTCGCACACCCAGAAGCCCTTGATCTACAAGATCTCCGGCGTCTGGGGGAACCACGAGGGCTCCATGCTCCTCTGGGTGCTGATCCTCACGCTGTTCGGCGCCTGCGTCGCCGGGGCGCGCAATTCCGTGCCACCGCGCCTGCGGGCCAACACGCTGGGCGTGCAGGGCCTCATCACCTTCGTGTTCGTGCTGTTCATCATCACGACGTCGAACCCCTTCACGCGCGTCGTGCCGGCGCCGCTGGAGGGCCGGGACCTCAACCCGTTGTTGCAGGATCCCGGCCTCGCGATCCACCCGCCGCTCCTCTACCTCGGCTATGTCGGATTCTCGATCACCTTCGCCTTCGCCGCCGCCGCGCTGATCGAGGGGCGGATCGATGCCGTCTGGGCGCGGGCCGTGCGCCCCTGGACGCTCGCCGCCTGGGTGTTCCTCACGCTCGGCATCGCGATGGGCTCGTACTGGGCCTATTACGAACTCGGCTGGGGCGGATGGTGGTTCTGGGATCCGGTCGAGAATGCCTCGCTGATGCCCTGGATCGCCGGGACGGCACTCTTGCACTCCACGGTGGTGATGGAGAAGCGCGATGCGCTGAAGGTCTGGACGGTGCTGCTTGCCATCCTGTCCTTCTCCCTGTCGCTCGTCGGCACCTTCATCGTCCGTTCCGGCGTGCTGACCTCGGTGCATTCGTTCGCCACGGACCCGACGCGCGGCGTCTTCATCCTGGCGATCCTCGTTCTGTTCATCGGCGGATCGCTCACGCTGTTCGCGTGGCGGGCGCCGCTCCTGCGCCAGGGCGGATTGTTCGCGCCGATCTCGCGGGAGGGCTCGCTCGTCCTCAACAACCTGTTCCTCGTGGCCGCCTGCGCGACGGTGTTCGTGGGCACCCTCTACCCGCTGCTGCTGGAGATGCTGACGGGCGACAAGATCACGGTGGGGCCGCCCTTCTTCAACGCGACCTTCGTGCCGCTGGCCATTCCGCTCCTGCTGATCGTCCCTTTCGGGCAGACGCTGGCCTGGAAGCGGGGCGACATGCTCGCCGCCTCGCAGCGCCTGTTCGTGGCCCTCGGCGTCGCCCTCGTGGTCGGCCTCGCGGTGCTGGCGATGACCTGGGGCGGGCCGATGATGGCGCCCGTGGGCGTGGGTCTCGGCGCCTACCTCCTGATCGGCTCGGCCCTCGAGATCGTGAGCCGTGCCCGGGGCTACGGCGTCCGGCGGACGCGCTCCCTGGGCGTGATCGCGCAGCGGGCCGTGGGCCTGCCGCGGTCCGCCTGGGGCACGGCGCTCGCCCATGCCGGCGTCGGCGTCGTGGTGATCGGCATCGCCGCCCAGGGCTGGGCGAGCGAGGGGCTGGCGAGCCTCAACCCCGGCCAGAGCCTGACCGTCGGCCCCTATGTGGCGACGCTCGACCGGGTCGCCCCGAAGAAGGGCCCGAACTACGAGGAGGCGGGCGCCTTCGTCACCATCCGCGACAGGGACGGGCACGCCATCGGCGAGGTCGAGACCGGCCGCCGATTCTACCCGAGCCGTCAGATGACCGTGACGGAGTCCGGCCTGCTCACCCGGGGCTTCAGCCAGGTCTATGCGAGCCTCGGTGAAGTCGGGAAGGACGGCTCCATCGGCCTGCGCCTGTACTACAAGCCCCTCGTCCTCCTGATCTGGCTCGGGGCGGTGGTCATGGCGCTGGGCGGGGCACTCTCGCTGACGGACCGGCGGATGCGGGTCGGCGCCCCGGCTAAGGCGAAGGGCCGGGCGGTCGCCCGCGGCGCGGTGCCGGCGGAATGAGCGCCGTCCGGCCTATCACGGGCGGGCGGAGGTGGTCCGGGCTGGTTCTGGCCGTGCTCCTTCTTGCGCCGCTCCCGGCCCAAGCCGTCCAGCCGAGCGAGGTGCTGAAGGACCCCGCCCTGGAGCACCGGGCGCGGGAAATCTCCGAGGAATTGCGCTGCCTCGTCTGCCAGAACCAATCCATCGACGATTCCGACGCGCCGCTGGCCAAGGACCTGCGCCTGCTGGTGCGGGACCGCCTGGAAAAGGGTGACAGCGACGCGGCGGTGAAGAGCTACATCGTCGCCCGGTACGGCGAGTTCGTGCTCCTGCGACCGGTCTTCGCCGCCCACACCCTGATCTTGTGGTTGACTCCGGCGCTCGCCGTGCTGCTCGGCGCCCTCGGGATCTGGCGGTTGGCCCGCCGCCGTCGGCCCGCCGCCGCGCAGCACCTGTCGGCGTCCGAGGAGGCGGAGGTCGCGGCGCTGCTGCGCCGGGAGTAGGCTTCCGGCACGCCAGCCCGATTCGCCGGCCGACGCGCGGCACGGGATTTGGATCAGGAGGCCGGATCGGTGCCATGCCGGAGGGGACGATGAACGCCACGACCCTGACCATCTCCAGCCGTAATTATTCCTCGTGGTCGCTGCGGGGCTGGCTCGTCTGCCGCATGGCCGGGCTCGACTTCTCGACGGAGGTGCTGTCGGGCACCGACTCGACGAGCCGGGCCGAATTGCTGCACCTCTCGCCCTCCTTCCTCGTCCCGCGGTTGCGGCACGGGGACGTGGTGGTGTGGGACACCTTCGCGATCGCCGCCTACCTCAGCGAAACCTTTCCCGAGGCGGGCCTGCTGCCCCGGGACCGGGCCGAGCGGGCGCATTGCTATTCCATTGCCGGAGAGATGCATTCCGGCTTCGTGAACCTGCGCTCGGCCCTGCCGATGAACCTGAAGGCGTTCCATCCGGGCTTCCGGCTGTTCAACGGCGCGAAGGCGGATATCGAGCGCATCATCACGATCTTCGACGATTGCCTGGACCGCTACGAGGGGCCTTACCTGTTCGGATCGCAACCCTGCCTTGCAGATGCGATGTTCGCGCCGGTCTGCACCCGCTTCCGGACCTACGACGTGAAACTGCCGCCCGCCGCCGCCGCGTACCGCGACACGATCCTGCATTGGCCGCTCATGGTCGAGTGGGCCGAGGAGGCGGCGCAGGAACCGGAGGAGATCGAAGAACTCGATATGGAGTTCTAAAAGCTGCACTTTTGTTCATGGCGTCGTCGGGAGTTCGACGGGTTTCCCCTGTCGAATCGCATCGGATGCCGGTCGCCCATGATACCGGCGGTACAGCGTTAACGAATGCCGCGGGCGGACAAGTGCCCCAATAAGACGTCCGCATGGTAACAGTCTGACAGAGGATCTTTGTCAGGCGACCGGACTGCGCGATTGATGCGCACCTGCAATTCTGTTCCTCTTCGAGCTTAGAAAAGGAACAGACTGGGCAGGAAAGTTTCATGCTGCGTCACGAGCCCTGGAGCGCCGAGCGGGCCTCGGGCATCATCGCCGACCACGTCCACCTCGAGGGGGCAACGCTGCCGATCCTGCATGCGTTGCAGGAAACCTTCGGCTACGTAGATTCCGGCGCCATCCCGCTGATCGCTGATGCCCTGAACATCTCGAACGCCGAGGTGTTCGGGTGCGTCAGCTTCTACCACGACTTCCGCAAGGCGCCGGCCACCGGCCGCCACGAGGTGAAGCTGTGCCGCGCCGAGGCCTGCCAGGCCATGGGCTCGGACGCCCTGCACCGGGAGATCCTGGGCCGTCTCGGTTGTGACTGGCACGGGACGGCCAAGGACGGCTCGGCCCATGTCGAGCCGGTCTATTGCCTCGGCCTCTGCGCCAACGGTCCGGCCGCGCTCGTCGACGGCGAGCCCGTCGCGCATCTCACCGCCGACGCCCTCGAAGCCGCCCTGACGGAGGTTCGCCAGTGAGCGTCACCCTGTACATCCCCCGCGATGCCGTGGCCCTGGGTCTCGGCGCCAACAAGGTCGCCCGCGCGCTGTTCGCGGGCGCCGAGCGGCGCGGGCTCGACGTCACCATCGTGCGCACCGGCTCCCGCGGCCTGTTCTGGCTGGAGCCGATGGTCGAGGTCGCCACGAAAGAGGGGCGCGTCGCCTACGGGCCCGTGACCCTGAAGGACGTGGATGACCTCCTCGATGCCGGGCTGACCACGGGCGGCGACCACGCTCTCCGCTTGGGTGATCCCGAAACAATTCCCTTCCTCGCCAAGCAGCAGCGCCTCACCTTCCACCGCTGCGGCGTGATCGATCCGGTCTCCGTCGAGGATTACCGGGCGCATGGCGGCTATCGCGGCCTGGAAAACGCGCTGAAGCTCGATGCCGAGGGCATCGTCGCGGCGGTGCGCGAGTCGGGCCTGCGCGGGCGCGGTGGCGCCGGCTTCCCGGCGGGCATCAAGTGGAACACGGTGATGCTCGCCAAGAGCGAGCAGAAATACGTCGTCTGCAACGCCGACGAGGGCGATTCCGGCACCTTCGCCGACCGGATGATGATGGAGGGCGACCCCTTCAACCTCATCGAGGGCATGACCATCGCCGCCGTCGCGACGGGGGCCACTCGGGGGTACATCTACCTGCGCTCCGAATATCCCCAGGCGTTCGAAACCCTGAAGGAGGCCATCGTCAACGGCGTGAAGGCCGGGGTGCTGGGCGAGAACATCCTCGGCTCCGGCAAGACCTTCCATCTGGAGGTTCGCCTCGGCGCCGGTGCCTATATCTGCGGCGAGGAGACCTCGCTGCTGGAGAGCCTCGAGGGCAAGCGCGGCATCGTGCGGGCGAAGCCCCCGATCCCGGCCCTGAAGGGGTTCCTGGGGAAGCCGACGCTCGTCAACAACGTCATGACGTTCACGGCCGTGCCGTGGATTCTGGAGAACGGCGCCAAGGCCTACGCCGACTACGGCATGGGCAGGTCGCTCGGCACCCTGCCGATCCAGCTCGCGGGCAACATCAAGCATGGCGGCCTGATCGAGCTGGCCTTCGGCATCACGCTCCGCGAGGTGATCGAGGAGTATGGCGGCGGCACCCGCTCGGGCCGTCCGGTCCGGGCCGTGCAGGTCGGCGGGCCGCTTGGCGCCTACTTCCCCGATCACCTGCTCGACACGCCCCTCGATTACGAGGCGATGGCGGCCCAAAAGGGCCTCGTCGGCCACGGCGGCATCGTCGTGTTCGACGACACCGTCGACATGGCGGCCCAGGCCCGCTTCGCCTTCGAGTTCTGCGCCACCGAATCGTGCGGCAAGTGCACGCCCTGCCGCATCGGCGCGACGCGCGGCGTCGAGACCATGGACAAGGTGATCGCCGGCATCCGGCCGGAGGCGAACCTGAAGCTCGTCGAGGACCTCTGCGAGGTCATGACCGACGGCTCGCTCTGCGCCATGGGCGGCCTGACGCCGATGCCCGTGATGAGCGCCATCACCCATTTCCCCGAGGATTTCAGGCGCGCCGGGGATCTCCCGGCTGCGGCTGAGTGAGGAGGCTCCGATGGCCCTCATCAAAGAGATCGACTACGGCACCCCGATCCGGGTCGCCGAGCAGACCGTCACCCTGACCATCGACGGCATGGAGGTCACGGTCCCGGCCGGCACCTCCGTCATGGCCGCGTCCACGATGGCCGGGACGCAGATCCCCAAGCTCTGCGCCACCGATTCCCTCGAGCCCTTCGGCTCGTGCCGCCTCTGCCTCGTGGAGATCGAGGGACGCCGCGGCACCCCGGCCTCCTGCACCACGCCCGCCGAGAACGGCATGGTCGTGCGCACGCAGACCAACAAGCTCGCCAAGCTCCGCAAGGGCGTGATGGAGCTGTACATCTCCGATCACCCGCTGACCTGCCTGACCTGCGCCGCCAACGGCGACTGCGAGTTGCAGGACATGGCCGGCGTCGTTGGCCTGCGCGACGTGCGCTACGGCTACGACGGCGACAACCACGTGGAGCCGACCGCCGAGAAGTACCTGCCGAAGGACGAGTCGAACCCGTACTTCACCTACGACCCGTCGAAGTGCATCGTCTGCAACCGCTGCGTGCGCGCCTGCGAGGAGGTGCAGGGCACCTTCGCCTTGACCATCGAAGGCCGGGGCTTCGACAGCCGCGTTGCCGCCGGGCCGACAAACTTCATGGAATCCGAGTGCGTGTCCTGCGGCGCCTGCGTTCAGGCCTGCCCGACCGCGACGCTCCAGGAAAAGACGATCCACGAGTTCGGCCAGCCCGAGCACGCGGAGGTCACCACCTGCGCCTATTGCGGCGTCGGCTGCTCGTTCAAGGCGGAGATGCAGGGCACCCGCGTGGTGCGCATGGTCCCCTACAAGGGCGGCAAGGCCAATGAGGGCCATTCCTGCGTGAAGGGCCGTTTCGCCTACGGCTACGCCACCCACAAGGACCGCATCACCAAGCCGATGATCCGCGAGAAGATCACGGATCCGTGGCGTGAAGTGTCCTGGGAGGAGGCGATCAATCGCGCCGCCTCCGAGTTCAAGCGCATCCAGGCCAAGTACGGCAAGGACTCCGTCGGCGGCATCACCTCATCCCGCTGCACGAACGAGGAGGCCTATCTCGTCCAGAAGCTGGTCCGTGCCGCCTTCGGCAACAACAACGTCGACACCTGCGCCCGGGTCTGCCACTCGCCGACCGGCTACGGCCTGATGTCCACGCTCGGCACCTCGGCCGGCACGCAGGACTTCAAGTCCGTCGAGGATTCGGACGTGATCCTCGTGATCGGCGCCAACCCGACCGACGGCCACCCGGTCTTCGGCTCGCGGATGAAGAAGCGCCTGCGCCAGGGCGCCAAGCTCATCGTGGCCGATCCCCGCAAGATCGACCTCGTGAAGTCGCCCCACATCAAGGCGGATTTCCACCTGCCGTTGAAGCCGGGCTCCAACGTCGCCTTCATCAACTCGATGGCCCACGTCATCGTCACGGAAGGGCTGATCGACGAGGCGTATGTGCGCGAGCGCTGCGACCTGCCGGAGTTCGAATCCTGGGCGCGCTTCGTCGCCGAAGAGCGACACTCCCCGGAGAACCAGCAGCAGTTCACCGGCCTCGACCCCGAGGCCGTGCGCGGCGCGGCGCGGCTCTACGCCAAGGGCGGCGCGGCCGGCATCTACTACGGGCTTGGCGTCACCGAGCACAGCCAGGGCTCGACCATGGTGATGGGCATGGCCAACATCGCCATGGCCACCGGTAACATCGGCAAGCTCGGCGCGGGCGTGAACCCGCTCCGTGGCCAGAACAACGTTCAGGGCTCCTGCGACATGGGCTCGTTCCCGCACGAGCTCACCGGCTACCGCCACGTCTCGGACGATGCCACCCGCGAGAGCTTCGAGGCCCTGTGGGGCGCCAAGCTCGACAACGCGCCGGGCCTTCGCATCACCAACATGCTGGACGAGGCCGTCGATGGCTCGTTCAAGGGCATGTACATTCAGGGCGAGGACATCGCCCAGTCCGACCCCGATACGCACCACGTGACGGCGGGTCTGATGGCGATGGAGTGCATCGTCATTCAGGACATCTTCCTGAACGAGACGGCGAAATACGCCCACGTCTTCCTGCCGGGCGCCTCGTTCCTCGAAAAGGACGGGACCTTCACCAATGCAGAGCGGCGCATCAGCCGCGTGCGCAAGGTGATGCCGCCGATGGGGGGCTACGGCGATTGGGAGGGCACCATCCTTCTCGCCAAGGCGCTCGGCTACGAGATGAACTACAGCCACCCGTCCGAGATCATGGCTGAGATCGCGAGCCTCACCCCGAGCTTCACCGGCGTGTCCTACGCCAAGCTCGACGAACTCGGCTCGATCCAGTGGCCGTGCAACGAGAAGGCGCCGCTCGGCACCCCGATGATGCACGTCGACCGGTTCGTGCGCGGCAAGGGCCGGTTCATGATTACCGAGTTCGTGCCGACCGAGGAGCGGACGGGGGCGAAGTTCCCGCTCATCCTCACCACGGGCCGCATCCTGTCCCAGTACAATGTCGGCGCGCAGACCCGGCGGACCGAGAACTCGCGCTGGCACGAGGAGGACGTGCTGGAGATCCACCCCTTCGATGCCGAACTGCGCGGCATCGTGGACGGCGATCTCGTCTCGCTGGAGAGCCGTTCGGGCGACATCGCCTTGAAGGCCCATGTCTCCGAGCGGATGCAGCCGGGGGTGGTCTACACGACCTTCCACCACGCCAAGACCGGCGCCAACGTCATCACCACCGACTATTCGGACTGGGCGACCAACTGCCCCGAGTACAAGGTGACGGCGGTGCAGGTGCGGCGGACTAACCGGCCCTCCGACTGGCAGGCGAAGTTCTACGAGGAGGATTTCTCCCTCACCCGGATCGCGCAAGGTGCGGCCAAGGAAGCGGCGGAGTAAGCGCGATGGCGGCGGCGACCCAGGAAGACAAGCTCCTGCGGATGGCGAACCAGATCGCCTCCTTCTTCCGGTCCTACCCGGAGGAGGAGGCGGTGGCCGGCATCCACAAGCACATCGAGGCGTTCTGGACGCCGAAGATGGTCCACAGGCTCGAGGCGGCCCTGCCGGGTTTCGGCGACAAGGCGGACATCCTTGTCCGCCGGGCCCTACATACGGACGAGCCGGCGGCCGAAAGCCCGGTCCGTCCGGCGACCCGCGACCCGCAGAAGCTCGGTGAGGGCGCCAGCGACGCCGGTTGAACGAGGATGCCGCCAAGCATCGCCTGGTGGCATCCGTGAAAAAATCGGACGGTTCTCAGGGATTAATCTGAGGGTCGGCTCGCCTCAGCTAGCCGCGCCCGCGCCTCCGCGCTAAGTGTATTTCGCATTACGGCCCGATCAACGAGGCCGTTGCGGGAGGTTGCGGATGAGTGCTGGGCTTGCGGGCGCGGTCGTGCCCGGTGTGTCGCATGGCTTCCTGACGCGAGAGCGCACGATCGCCAAGCCCGGTTTCAACCGTTGGCTCGTTCCCCCCGCCGCCCTCGCCATCCACCTCTGCATCGGCATGGCCTACGGCCTGTCGGTCTTCTGGCTGCCGCTGAGCCGGGCACTCTCGGTCGGCCAGCCCGCGCCGGCGGCCTGCCCCGACATGGGCGTGATGACCGCCCTCGTCACCACCACCTGCGATTGGCGCGTCAGCGACCTCGTCACGGTGTTCTCCATCGGCATCGTCGTGCTCGGCCTGTCGGCGGCGCTGTTCGGCGGTTGGCTGGAGCGGGCGGGTCCGCGTAAGGCCGGGCTCGTGGCGGCCCTGTGCTGGGGCGGCGGCTTCCTGATCGGCGCCCTCGGTGTCTACATCCACCAGCTCTGGCTGGTTTGGCTCGGGATGGGGCTCGTCGGCGGCATCGGCCTGGGTCTCGGCTACATCTCTCCGGTCTCGACCCTGATCAAATGGTTTCCCGACCGGCGCGGCATGGCCACCGGCATGGCGATCATGGGCTTCGGCGGCGGGGCGATGATCGGCTCGCCGCTGGCCGACAGCCTGATCAAGTCCTTCCGCACGGCGGATTCCGCGGGTGTCTGGCCGACGCTCGCGGTGATGGGCATCGGCTACCTGCTGTTCATGACGGCCGGGGCGCTCGGCTACCGGGTTCCCCCCGCCGGCTGGAAGCCGGAGGGTTGGACGCAGCCGACCTCCTCCAGCGCGATGATCGCGGCGGGGCACGTCCACCTCCGGGACGCGCACAAGACCTTCCCGTTCTGGATGCTGTGGCTGGTGCTCTGCCTCAACGTCTCGGCGGGCATCGGCGTCCTGGCGCTCGCCTCGCCGATGCTGCAGGAGATCTTCGGCGGCGCGCTGATCGGCCAGCCGGGCACGGCGCTCTCGGCCCTCGACGGCGGGCAGAAGGCGCAGGTCGCCGCCATCGCGGCGGGCTTCGTCGGCCTGCTCTCGCTCTTCAACATCCTCGGGCGATTCTTCTGGGCCTCCCTCTCGGACCGGATCGGGCGCAAGGCCACCTACGCCACCTTCTTCCTCCTCGGCGGGCTGCTCTACGCCGCCGCCCCGAGCGCGGCGAATGCGGGGGCGCAGGCGCTGTTCGTGGGCATCTTCTGCGTGATCCTGTCGATGTACGGCGGCGGCTTCGCCACCATTCCCGCCTACCTCGCGGACATCTTCGGCACCCAGTTCGTGGGCGCCATCCACGGGCGGCTGCTCACCGCGTGGTCCACGGCCGGCATCGTCGGTCCCTTCGTGGTCACCAAGATCCGGGAGATCCAGGCGGCGGCCGGGGTGCAGGGGGCCGACCTCTACGGCCGGACGATGTACATCCTGGCGGGCTTCCTGGCGGCGGGCTTCGTCTGCAACCTGCTGGTCCGGCCGCTCGCCAAGCGCTGGTTCATGCCGGACGCGGAGGTTGCCGCCCTCGCCGCAGGGGAGGGCGTTCGCCCGGCGAGCTCGGGCTCCTTCGGCATCGGCCGGGGCGGGTTCAGCCTCGGGGCGCTGCTGGCCTGGGCGGTGGTGGGCATCCCCATCCTCTGGGGCATCGGCATCACCCTGTCGAAGGCGCTGATCCTGTTCCGGTGACAGGACGGAGGCCCCCCGGATTGTCCCGGCCTCCTCGCACGCTTACGTCAGGCCGATCGACAGGCCGGGACTGACCGCGTGATCGACAAGCTCGACTTCCTGCTCGCGCTGGCCCGCGAGCAGCATTTCGGCCATGCCGCCGAAGCCTGCGGGGTGACGCAGCAGACGCTCTCGGCCGGCGTGAAGCAGCTCGAGAATCGCTTCGGCGTGCAACTCGTCCTGCGCGGCTCGCGCTTCCAGGGCTTCACCCCGGAGGGCGAGCGGGTGCTGGCCTGGGCCCGGCGCATCGTCGCCGATACGCGCGCCATGCACGAGGAGGTGACGGGCCTGCGCCGGGGCCTCACCGGCCACCTGCGCATCGCCGCCGTCCCCACCGCCCTGCCGATGGTCGCCCGGCTGACGACGCCCTACCGCGAGCGGCACCCGGACGTGCGGCTGTCCATCGAGTCGGCAACTTCCGCCGACATCTTCTCCCTGATCGAGAACCTGGAGGCCGATGCCGGCCTCACCTACCTCGACAACGAACCCCTCGGCCGGGTGGTCTCGGTGCCGCTCTACCAAGAGCGCTACCGGTTCGTGACGGCGGCGGGCGGCCCCTTCGACGGACGGGACTCCATCACCTGGGCCGAAACCGGCCGCGTCCCCCTCTGCCTGCTCACGCCCAACATGCAGAACCGCCGCATCATCGATCAGCAGATCCGGGCGGCGGGCGGCGAGCCGGCGGCCACCCTCGAATCGAATTCGATGATCGTGCTGGTCAGCCACGTGCGGACGCTCCGCTGGGCCTCGATCATGCCGGAGGTGCTGGTCGATGCCCTGGGCACCATCGAGGGCCTGCACGCCATCCCGATCACGGCGCCGGACCTTGTCCACACGATCGGCCTCGTGGCGCCCCGGCGGGATCCCTCGACGCCGATGGTCACGGCCCTGGTCTCAACCGCCCGGATCCTGGCGCAGGCCATGGCGGCGGAGGGCTTGGCGCCTCCCGCGTAGCGGCCGCGCTATCGTGGATCCTCATCGCTCGCGACGACCGGGCGCCAAAATAAAAAAGGCCGCCGGTATGGCGGCCTTTCAAAACACACGATCGATCGATCTTACTTGATCTTGCTTTCCTTGAACTCGACGTGCTTGCGCACGACCGGATCGTACTTGCGCGCGGTCAGCTTCTCGGTCTGCGTGCGGGAGTTCTTCTTGGTGACGTAGAAGTAGCCCGTGTCGGCGGTGGAGACGAGCTTGATCTTGACGGTGACGGCCTTGGCCATGGCGGTTGCTCCTGAGCGGCTGGCATTCCGCCGCGCAAGCGAAACGCAAAAGGGCCGGGAAGACCCGGCCGAATGAGGCGGGTGGGATGCCCGATCGGGGCGGGAAGGTCAAGGGGAGAGGCGCCCGGCCCCTCGCCCACGGCTCGCCAGGATCGCCGCCGCGTAGGCAAGGAACAGCAGGAGCAGGGCGTAGGCGAACCCGTCAGGCGGGATCAGGTCGAGCCCGCCGCCGATCACCGGCGGCCCGAGGATCAGCCCGACATTGTAGAGCACCACGAAGGCGGCATTCGCCCCGGCGAGGTCGCCCTGCGGCACCCGCGCGCCCAGGGTCGCCAGCCCGACCGTGTAGAGCGTGCCCGCCAGCCCGCCCCACAGGAACAGAATCGTGCCGAGGCCCAGCGCCGAGCCCGAGGCGACGGGGATCAGGGCGGAGCCCACCGCGCAGGCCAGCGTCGTGCCGAGGAGGACGGAGACCCGGTCGATCCGGTCGGCGAGCCATCCGAAGGGGATCTGGAACAGCACGTTGCCCAGCGCGATCAGGCTCACGAGGCTCGCCGCGCCTTGCGCGTCGTAGCCGATCCGCAGGCCGTAGAGGGGCAGGATCGCGAAGATGCCCGTCTCGACCGCGCCGTAGGTCAGCGCCGCCAGCAGCGCGGCGGGGGCGAGGCGGACATAGCCGAGGAGGCCCCGCCCGGCCCCGCCCTCCACCGCCGGGGAGAGGCCCCGGGCGAGGAGCACCGGCAGGAGGCCCGCCAGAACCAGGGCGGCCCCGAGGAAGTAGGGCCAGGGTCCCTCCGTCCCGACGAGGGCGATCAGCACCGGGCCGACGCCGAAGCCGAGGGCCAGCACCGTCGTGTAGACGCCGAGGATCAAGCCCCGCCGCTCGGGCGGCGCGGCCGCGTTGATCCAGTACTCGGACAGGACGAACAGGACGCCGAGCCCCGCCGAGAAGACGAAGCGTAGGGGAAACCACGGCCACAGGCCGGGTGTGAGCGGAAAGGCGATCAGGCTCACGGTCGAGATCACGAGCGAGGCCGTGAGCAGGGGAATGACGCCGAAGCGCGCGGCCATCCTCGGCACGAAGGGCAGGATGCAGATGCTGCTGATCCCGGCCATCGCCGTGTTGAGGCCGATCAGGGTGCTCGACGCCCCCCGGCGCTCCATCTCGATCGACAGGAGCGGGATCGACAGGCTGAGGCCGATGCCCACCACCGCGACGCAGACGATGGCCGCCGCGATGGCCGCGACCCGCTCCCGGTCGCTCGGAGCCCACCCTGCCTCGACGGCCGAACTCGATTCCTGAACGCGTGTCACAAAAAGTCCCGCTCTCGGCGACCGTATCGCTCGAAGTGGAAGGGGATCGGCCGGTGCGGCGCGAAGTCGGCGGCGATCTGGATGTCCAGTTCGTCGAGGATCGTGCGGGTGATGAAGGGCAGGTCGAGGTCGCGCGCCTTCTCGAGGCGAACCCAGGCCAACTCGGTGAACTCGCAATCCTCCCCGACCCGGGCCGGTTCCTCCGTCGCGACGGCGCTGCGGTCGACGGTGAAGAACCGGGTGTCGAAGCGCCGCACGCGCTTGGGTGGGGTGATGGCGCGGGCGACGAGATGCAGCGCCTCGAGATCGGGCAGCACGCCGTGGCGGTGGAACGCCTCCCAGCCGGCGGGCACGGTCTCGGGCGGGCCGTACTCGGCGGTGCCGAGCAGGAGGCCGGTCTCCTCGTAGGTCTCGCGGATCGCGGCGAGCGCCAGCGCCCGGCCGAGGTGGTGCGGCGGACGGCTGAGCCGCCGGGCCAGGGCCGCCTCGGCATAGTCCGGCAGGGCGTTCGCCACCGGCATCGCCCGATCACCGAGTTCGATCCGCCCGCCGGGAAACACGAACTTGCCCGGCATGAAGGCGAGGCGCGGGCTGCGGCGGCCCATCAGCACCTTCGGACCGCCACGTCCGCGCCGGTCCAGGATGATCATGGTCGCGGCGTCCCGGGGACGGAGGCTGGCGGCCGGACGTGCCGAGTCAGGTGCGGCCTGAGGGGCCACCGGGTCCGGCTGGGGCAAGGCTGATCTCCTCCGGCCCCGGAGCGGGGCGGGCCCGCGGTAGCGCGGCGAAGCCGTGCATGCCAAGGGCGTATTGCAGCCCCACGACCGCCCCCTTCACGGGCTGGAGCAGCCCGAGGGCGAGCAGCAGGGTAAAGACCGGCCACACCCCCATTTCGACCCACAGTGGTACGTCGTAGGCGCTTTCGGTCTCCAGAATCAGGTAGCCGACGAGGTGGGCCACGATGAAGATCACCACGTAGGGCGGCAGGTCGTCGGCACGATGGTGGTGCAGTTCGAGGCCGCAGGCTTCGCAGTCCGGCCGCACCTTCAGGAACCGGCCGAACAGCTTGCCCTGCCCGCAATGGGGGCAGCGGCCGATGAAGCCCCGGGCCATCGCGCGAATGAGACCGGTGCGAGTGGGTGCGGGCGTCGTGGGCATCCTTGGCACTCCCTTTCCGTCAGTGCGAGCGCATCAACGCCATCCAGGGACGCGGGTCGCTTCCGAATGTGGTGTATCCCTGGATTGCTTCGCTGACGCTCGCAATGACGAAAGCGCTCACCGCCGCGAGCCGCGATGGCGCGACCCGGTGTTGCGGATTCCGGGGGGGCGTCCGGCCGGCGCCGCCTTGAACGGCCGTCCGGGGCTCTTCTTCGGCCCGCCACCGCCGCGGGTGCCCTTCCGCCCTTCGCTCAGCAACTCGAAGCGCAGCGCGCCCGCCACGGGGGCCGCCTCCACGAGGCGCACCTCCACTTGGTCACCCAGCCGGAACGTCTCGCCGGTGCGCTCGCCGACAAGGGCGTGGCGGCCCTCCTCGTGGCGGAAATAGTCGGCGCCGAGTTGCGAGATCGGCACGAACCCGTCCGCTCCGGTCTCCGCCAGCTTGATGAACAGGCCGGCGCGGGTCACGCCGGAGATCTGCCCGGCGAAGGTCGCGCCGATCCGGTCGGCGAGGTGGCCGGCGATCAGCCGGTCGATCGTGTCGCGCTCGGCCGCCATCGCCCGGCGTTCGGTGGAGGAGATGCCCTCGCCGATGGCGGCGAGGTCGCCCACCGAGACGCCGGTCGGCAGGCCGCCCGACCCGAGCTGGCAGGCGGTGATGAGCGCCCGGTGGACGATGAGGTCGGCGTAGCGCCGGATCGGCGAGGTGAAATGCGCGTAGCGGCGCAGGTTCAGGCCGAAATGGCCGAGGTTTTCCGGCGAGTAGACCGCCTGCGCCTGGCTGCGCAGGACGACCTCGTTGATGAAGATCGCGTGCTCGGTCTCGGCCACGGAGCGCAGGACCCGGTTGAACAGGTCGGGCCGCAGCGCCCCCTCCTTGGGCAGCTTGACGCCGATGGAGGCCAGAACCTCCCCGAGGACCCGCATCTTCTCCAGGGCCGGTTCGTCGTGGACGCGGTAGATCAGCGGCTGCTTGGCCGCCTCCAGGGTCTCGGCGGCGGCGACGTTCGCCTGGATCATGAACTCCTCGATCAGCCGGTGGGCGTCGAGGCGCTCCGGCACGATCACCCGATCGACGCCGCCCTCGGCCGTCAGCAGCACCTTGCGCTCGGGCAGGTCGAGGGCCAGCGGCCCGCGCCGGTCCCGGGCGGTGCGCAGGGCGGCGTAGGCCGTCCAGAGGGGCCTCAACGCGGTGTCGAGGAGCGGCGCGGTCTTCTCGTCGGCATGGCCGTCGATGGCCGCCTGGGCCTGGGCGTAGGAGAGCTTGGCCGCCGAGCGCATCATCACCCGGTGGAAGGTATGCCGGCGCTTGGTGCCGTCCGCGGCGATGACCATGCGCACGGCGAGCGCAGGCCGGTCCTCGCCCTCCCGCAGGGAACAGAGATCGTTCGAGATCCGCTCCGGCAGCATGGGGACGACGCGGTCGGGGAAGTAGACCGAGTTGCCCCGCTCCAGCGCCTCGCGGTCCAGGCTGGTGCCGGGGCGGACATAAGCGGCGACGTCCGCGATGGCCACGGTGACGACGAAACCGCCCGCATTGGCCGGGTCCCCGTCGGGTTCGGCCATCACCGCGTCGTCGTGGTCCTTGGCGTCCGGCGGATCGATGGTCAGCAGCGGGCGGTCGCGCCAATCCTCGCGGCCCTTGAGGGTCGCGGGCTTCACCGCGTCGGCCTCGGCCAGCGTCGCGTCGGCGAAGACGTGCGGGATGCCGTGCAGGTGGAGCGCGATCAGGCTCACCGCCTTCTCGGAGCCCAGCGAACCCAGCCGCTCCTTCACCCGTCCCTTCGGCAGGCCGAAGCGGGTCTCGCGTTCCAGCGCGACGCTCACGAGGTCGCCGTCCCGGGCTTCGCCCTCCTCGCCCGGCGGGATCAGGATCTCCTTGCCCTGGCCCTTCTTGTCGACTGGCACGATCCGGCCGCCCTGGGCGCCTGCCCGGTAGACGCCGATGATCTCGGCCTTGTTCTTGCCGATGACCTTGATCACCCGGCCGGAATACCCGCCCTCGGCGTCGCGCTCGACGCGGATCAGCGCCCGGTCGCCGATGCCCGGCGCCGGGCGTTTGGCACCGCGCCCGCCCCGCACTGGCATCAGCACGATGGACGGCGGCTTGCCCTCGCCGGACCATTCGGCGGGGACGGCGAGGAAATCACCGTGCCGGTCGCGGGAGCGGATGTCGGCCAGCACCACCGGCGGCAGGCGACCGGACGCCGCGAGGCCGCCGCGCCCGCGATCCAGGGCTCCATCCTGCTCGATCTCCTTGAGGAGCGCCTTCAACTCGATCTTGGCCGCGCCCCCCTTCACACCGAAGGCCTTGGCGATTTCGCGCTTGCCGACGCGCTCCTTCGATTCGGCGACGAAGGCGAGGATCTGCTCGCGCGTGGGGAGCGTCGGAGGAAGGGCGGGGTCCGCCTTCGCGCGGGTGCGGGGTGCCAACGATCCGTGCCGTGTCTGGAGAAAGGGCGGCGCCGTCATGGAGGTCGCCAGCCTCTAAAGTGGTGGCGCGGGCGGCCCACGGCAACGACCCGACCGCGTTCGTCAACAGATGCCGCAGGTTGGCACGGGTCAAGGGGCGGCGGGTTCTCTAGCCCGCACCCGCCCTTCATTGCCCGGCTCGCAAAGACGGAGAGGGCCTGATGACCCGCCGAATGATCCTCTACCCCGTCGAAGCCGACTTGCGGATCTGATCCACCGCCCCGTCGATGTCGAAGTCCGGGGCCAGCATCGCCGCCAACGTGAACGGGCTCTGCCGGGGAAGTGTGAGACTCACCTGCCCCTCGTAGGGTGCCAGCTCCGGCGTCTCGGCCGCCTGAACGGCAAGTGTCCAGGCGCCCTCCATCTTCACCTGGGCGGGGTCCGGCGGGTCCGCCGCGAGCGCCTTCAGTCTCGCGGCGGCGGCCTCCCGGCAGGCGAGGCTCTTCGCGTCGTCCGAGAGAAGCGCCGCCTTGATCAGCTCGGCCAGGGCATCCCTGACCCGTTGGACATCCGCGTTCATGCCTCTCCTCGTGTTTCGCCGTTGCGACGCCCTGGCAAGGCTGGTGCCGGCGGCTGCGGCTTTCCTTGGCGGTGGCCGGGTGTAGAACGCGGGGCATGATCCCGGTTCTCACCCGCACCGCCGACGCGGTCCCGCTGTACGAGGCCGCCTGCGCCGAGCTGATGGCCCGGGGCTTCGAGGGCGACCTGTCCCTCACGGCGGCCGACCGGACCGTCTTCGCCACCGACAACTCGATCTATCAGGTCGAGCCCGGCGCCGTGGCCTTCCCGAGGACCCGCGACGACCTCGTGCGCATCGCCCGCCTGCTCGACGACCCGCGCTTCCGAGAGATCGTCATCCGCCCGCGCGGCGGCGCCACCGGCACCAACGGTCAGTCGCTGGGGCACGGCCTCGTGGTCGACACCTCCCGGCACATGACCCGCATCCTGGAGATCGACGTCGCGCGCCGGACGGTCCGCGTCGAGCCCGGCGTGGTGAAGGACCAGTTGAACCGGGAACTCGCCAAGCACGGCCTGTTCTTCGCCCCCGAACTCTCGACCTCCAACCGCGCCACCATCGGCGGGATGATCTCCACCGATGCCTGCGGCCAGGGTTCCTGCCTCTATGGCAAGACCCGCGACCATGTACTGGCGCTGACCTGCGTGCTCACCGACGGGACGGTCTGGACCGCCGAACCCCTCGATGCGGCGGGCCTCGCCGCCGCGAAGGCCACGCCCGGTCGGGTCGGCGAGATCCACCGGGCGGTGGACGAGGCCATCACCGCGAATGCGGGCCTGATCGCCGCGCGCTTCCCGAAGCTCAACCGCTGCCTCACCGGCTACGACCTCGCCCATGTCCGGGACGATCGGGGCCGGTTCGACCTGAAGAGCCTGATCTGCGGCGCGGAGGGGACGCTCGCCCTCATCGCCGAGGCGCGCCTCAACGTGCTGCCGATCCCGAAGGCGGCGGCCCTGGTGGCCCTGTCCTACGTCGATTTCGACGCGGCGCTGCGGGATGCGCAGGCGCTGATGCCCTTCGGCGCGGCCTCCGTCGAGACCATCGATTCCACTGTCCTCGGCCTCGCCCGGCAGGATCCGATCTGGGCCGAGGTCCGCGCTTTCTTCCCCGACGACCCGGCGGGCCGCACGGTCGAAGGCATCAACCTCGTGGAGTTCGTGGGCGACGAGGAGGGCGCCGTGGAGTCGGCCCTGAGCCGGCTCACCGACGCCCTCGACGCCGAGCGCGGGAGCCACGGCAAGCGTGTCGGCTACACCATCGCCCGGGGCGCGGCGATTGAGCGGCTGTGGACCATGCGCAAGAAGGCGGTGGGCCTGCTCGGCGCGGCGAAGGGCGATGCCCGGCCGATTCCCTTCGTGGAGGACACGGCGGTGCCCCCGGAGGTGCTGGCCGACTACATCGCCGAGTTCCGCGCCCTCCTCGATGCCAAGGGCCTGCGCTACGGCATGTTCGGGCATGTCGATGCCGGGGTGCTGCATGTCCGCCCGGCCATCGACCTGAAGGACGCCGCCCAGGCTCCGCTGATCCGCGAGGTGACGGAGGGCGTCGTGGCCCTCACCCGGCGCTACGGCGGGCTGCTCTGGGGCGAGCACGGCAAGGGCTTCCGCTCCGAATTCGTGCCGGAGACCTTCGGCCCCCTGGTGCCCGTGCTGGAGACGGTGAAGCGCGCCTTCGACCCCGGCGACCGGATGAACCCCGGCAAGATCGCCTCCGCCGCCGGCCATCCCCTGACGCGGATCGACGGCGTGCCCCGCCGGGGCGAGGCCGACCGGACCATTCCCCTCGCCAACCGCGACGAGTTCGACGCGGCGCTCCACTGCAACGGCAACGGCGCCTGCTTCTCCTTCGACACGGACGAGGCCATGTGCCCGTCCTGGAAGGCCACCCGCGAGCGGCGCCACTCGCCGAAGGGCCGCGCCTCGCTGATGCGCGAGTGGCTGCGGCTGGCCGCCGCCGCCGGGGCGGACCCCGCCGCCGCGCTGAGGGCCGAGCGGCCGAACTGGCTCGGCGACCTGCTCCGCAGCCTGCGCCCCGCGGGCAAGGGGGACGACTTCTCCCACGCGGTGAAGGAGGCGATGGACGGCTGCCTCGCCTGCAAGTCCTGCACGGGCTCGTGCCCGATCAAGGTGGACGTGCCGAGCTTCCGGGCGAAGTTTTTGGCCCTCTACCACCAGCGCTACCCGCGCCCCCTCAAGGACCACCTCATCGCCGCCCTCGAACCGCTCCTGCCGCTGGCGGCGCGGGCGCCCCGGCTCGGCAACATCCTGACGGCGAACCCCCTCGCCCGCGCGGTGTTGGCCCGGCTCGGGCTGGTGGCGATCCCCGCCCTCTCGACCTTCGACCTCGCGGGCGCGCTGGCGGGTCTCGGCGTCGCCACCGCGACCCCGGCGGCCCTGCGTGGCCTCGACCCGGCGGAGCGCCAGCGGTCCGTGGTGATCGTGCAGGACGCCTTCACCACGCATTTCGAGGCGGACCTCGTCGCCGACCTCTGCGCCCTGCTGGTCGAACTCGGCTTCCGGCCCTGGCTCGCGCCCTACCGGCCGAACGGCAAGCCGCTGCATGTCCACGGTTTCCTCGCCCGGTTCGGCCGGGCCGCCGCCGACGGCGCGGCGGCCCTGCGCGTGCTGGCGGCGGAGGGCGTGCCCCTCGTCGGGATCGACCCCTCGATGACGCTCACCTACCGCTCGGAATACGCCGCCGCGCTCCCCGCCGGTTCCGTGCCGCCGGTGCAGATGGTGCAGGAATGGCTCTCCGGCCGCCTCGGGGATGTCGCCCCGCGCGAGGGCGGGGGCCGCTTCCGCCTGCTGCCCCATTGCACCGAGCGCACCAACGCCCCCGGCGCGGTGAAGGACTGGCAGGCGGTCTTTCGCCATCTCGGCCTCGCCCTCGATGTCCCGGCCTCGGGCTGCTGCGGCATGGCCGGGACCTACGGCCACGAACTCCGCAACAGGGCGACCTCCGAGACGATCTACCGGCAGAGCTGGGCACGCCACGTCGAGGCTTCGGCCGCCGACCTCCTGGCGGACGGCTATTCCTGCCGGTCCCAGGTGAAGATCGTGGACGGCATCCGCCTGCGCCATCCGGTGAGGGCGCTCCTCGACCATGTGCGGACGAGCGCGGTCGCGACACGGGAGACCTTGGCCGCATGACCCATTCGCAATCGCCGCGCGTCGCCGTGATGGGGGCCGGGGCCGTCGGCTGCTACTACGGCGCGGTGCTGGCGAAGGCCGGGCACGCCGTCACCCTCGTCGGCCGCCCGGCCCTGGTCGAGGCGGTCGGCGCGGACGGCCTGATCCTGGAGACGGCCGCGGGGCGCGAGGCGATCCGGCTCGGTGCCGTCGCCGGACCCGAGGGCGTGGCGGGGGCCGATCTCGTCCTCGTCTGCGTGAAGTCGGGGGACACCGAGGCCGCCGGGCAGTCCATGATCCCGCACCTCGCACCGGGAGCCTCGGTCCTGAGCCTGCAGAACGGCGTCGACAACGGCGAGCGGCTGGCGGCGGTGATCGGGCGGCCGGTCGTGCCGGTGGCCGTCTACGTCGCGACCGAGATGGCCGGGCCGGGCCACGTCCGCCATCACGGCCGGGGCGACCTCATCGTCGGCACGGGCGGCGAGGACGCGGCGGAGGTCCTGATCGCCGCCGGCGTGCCGGTCACGGTCTCGGAACGGGTCCGCGACGCCCTCTGGACGAAGCTCACGGTGAACTGCGCCTGGAACGCCCTCTCCGCGCTGAGCGGCCGGCCCTACGGCCGTCTCTTTGCCGGCGAAGGAATCGAAGTGGTGCTCGCGGATGCCGTGGCCGAGTGCCAAGCGGTCGCCGCCGCCAGCGGCGTGCGCCTGCCGGAGGACATCCTCACCCAGGTCCGCGCCATCGCGCAGACCATGGCCGAGCAGCGCTCCTCCACCGCCCAGGACCTCGCCCGGGGCAAGCGCACCGAGATCGACCATCTCAACGGCTACGTCGTCCGCGAGGGCGAGCGACTCGGTGTGCCGACTCCGGTGAACCGGGTGCTGCACGCGTTGGTGAAGCTGGTGGAATGAGATGACCCCTGCGCCAAGCCGTCATTGCGAGCGGTAGCGAAGCAATCCAGGGAGCCGCCTTGTTCTGGAGCGTCCCGCTGCCCTGGATTGCTTCGCTTCGCTCGCAATGACAGTTCAGCACGTCACCCCGCCTTCGCGGCGTTGGCCTTCCGCGTGGCCGCGGCCTTCTTGGCGGAGGCCGAGCGGTCCGCCGCGCTGCGTTGGGATGAGGCCGCGCCGCCCGCCTTGCCGCCCTTGTGGGCCGCCGGATGGCCGGTGCTCTTGGCCCGACCCGAGCCACCGGGATGCTTGCCGCCGCCGTCGTCCTTGTTGACCGTCGCCCAGGCGCGAGCCTCGGCCTCCTTCTCGGGGACGCCGCGGCTCTCGTAGGAGTCGGCGATGTGCTCCGCCTTGCGCTTCTGCTTGTCCGTGTACTTCGACTTGTCGCCCTGGGACATGGTGCGATCCTCCGGCCGAACCGACCCCCTCACGCGACTCCGGTCGCGCCGTCGAGGGTCACCCGGATCCGCCGGATCAGTTCGGTCCGGCGGTAGGGCTTGTTCAGGATGTCGAATTCCGAACCCCCGACATCGGTTCGCTCCAGGCTCGCCTCCGCGTAGCCGGTGGCGAGCAGGACCTTCAGGCGCGGCTGGCGGCGCCGCGCCTCGCGGGCCAGCACGACGCCGTTCATGCCGCCGGGCATGATCATGTCGGTGAAGAGCAGGTCGATCTTCTCGCTGGCTTCGAGGATCTCCAGGGCTTCCTTGCCGCTGCTCGCCATCAGGACAGTGTAGCCGAAGTCCCGCAGGATGGTCCGGGCGAGTTCCGCCACGTCCTGGCGGTCGTCCACCACGAGGATCGTCTCGGTGCCGGGCCGTTCCACGAAGCGCACGGGGGCCTTGGCCGGGGCCGGCTGGTCGCCCTCCACGGCGGGGAAGGACAGGGCGACGGTCGTGCCCTGGCCGACCGCCGACTCGATCTGCGCCGCGCCGCCGGATTGCTTGGCGAAGCCGTAGACCATCGACAGGCCGAGTCCCGTGCCCTTGCCCTCCTCCTTGGTGGTGAAGAAGGGGTCCATCACCCGCGCCAGCACGGCCGGGGGGATGCCCGTGCCCGAATCGGTGATCGCGATGGAGGCGTAGCGCCCCTCCCGCAGGGGGCCGATCTCGTGGTCGGCGTTCACCTTCACCGTGCGGTTGGCCGTGCCGATGCGCACGGTGCCGCCGTCCGGCATCGCGTCGCGGGCGTTGATCAGGACGTTGAGGATCGCGACCTCGGCCTGGGTCGGGTCCACCCGGCAGTTCCAGAGGTCGTCCGCGAGGTCGTACTCGATCGCGATGGCCTCGCCGATGGAGCGGTCGATCATCTCCCGCATCCCCTCGACGAGGGTGTTGAGGTTGACCGAGCGCCCTTCGAGCCGCTGCTTGCGGGCGAAAGCGAGGAGCTGCTGCGTCAGGGTGGTGGCACGCTCGGCCGCCTGCCGGATGTTGTCGGTCGCCCGGCCGAGGCGGGCGCGGTCGGCATCGGGCTTCTCCAGGCCCGCGGCGAGGATGTCGACGTAGCCGACGATCACCTGGAGCAGGTTGTTGAAATCGTGGGCGATGCCGCCGGTCAGCTGGCCGAGTGCTTCCATCTTCTGCGCTTGCCCGAGCGCTTCCTCCGCGTCGCGGCGGCGGGACACGTCGAGCTGCGAGCCGAAGAAGTAGACGAGTTCGCCCGCCGTGTTGAACACGGGCGAGACGAACAGCGCGTTCCAGAAGGTCGAGCCGTTCTTGCGGTAGTTCAGGATCTCGGTGGCGAATTCTCGCCGCTCGGCGATGGCTTGCCGCACTTGATCGACCGTATCACGGTCGGTCTCCGGCCCTTGCAGGAAGCGGCAATTGTGGCCGACCAGCTCTTCGGGCGTATAGCCCGTCATCGCCAGAAAGGCGCGATTGGCGAAGATGATCGGGTTGTCCGGTTGCCGTGGATCGGTGACGATCATCGGCATCCGCGTGGTCTCGACGGCCGCGAAGAAAATCTCGCTCTTCGGATCCGAAACCTCGGCGGCCGCACCCTGATGGACGCGGGCGCGCGGTTTTTCGGGTGGTTCAGCCATCGGTTTAGGTCTCACCTGTCCCTGAAGTCTTGAGGGCCGGGGGGTATCGCGTACCGGCGGCGAGTAGTTCCCCCGAGAATGACCTCGGAGACGGGTGATCCATCGACGGCCGGCCGGAAACGGTGCCGCGCCCGGGTAAGGGGCGCGGCCCAGCCTCAGGCAATGGCACCCTGGACGACGGTGACGGGCGCGGGCCGCGCCTCGGGCAGGGCCTGCGGCGCGCGGCCGGTGCGGCTCGCGTCGAGGGCCGCCGAGAGCGCGTCGCTCAGCGAGGTGACGAGATCGTCCGCCGAGGTCGCCCGGCGCAGGCGGGCGAGGGTCGAGGGATCGCGCTCCCGCCAGAAGCCCACGAGGACGCGTACGCCGGGGATCGCCGCCCGGGCCTGTCGGACGGTGAAGCGCACCTGCGAGAGGCTGACGGGTTCGAGGTAGGAGAAGCAGACCATGGCGATGCCCGCCATGTCCTCGGGCTTCTCGCCGGACCGGATCGCGGCCATGGAGAGGGTCTGCGAGGCGAGGCCGTGGCGGGCGAGGATCTGGCTCAGCATCAACGTCGCGGCCTCGTCGAAGGGGCCACGGCTGGAGACGCAGAGCACCGGCTTGGTCCCCCGCCACGCCGGGGCGAGGTCGTCCCGGCCGAGGACGATGGCGGCCTCCTGCCGGTCGGGGCCGATGGCGTCGAGGGCGGCGGCGGTCTCGGTGTCGGCGCCCCGGCTCGCCTTGCCCTTGCGCGGGCGGCGGGCGACGGGGCTGGTGCCGAGCCGCGCGACCACGGTGCGGATCGATTCTCCGACCTCGTCCTGCCGCGACCGGACGAGGGTCCCGCGCGAGAGATCCTCCTGTGCCATGAGCAGGCCCGCCATGACCACTTGATCATAATAGGTGACCAGGGCGCGCTCCTTCAGGAACTGGCGTCCCTGCTCGATCGCTTCGGCGGGGTCGTTCGCCAGCATCCGCTGGTAGAAAATCTCCGGCGGATCCAGGGCCGGCCGGTCGCCGAGCAGCACGTCGAGGTACCAGAGCCGTTCGACGTGGCGGCCGAGCACCACGAGGCAGACGGTGAGCGGCGTCGCCAGCACGAGGCCGATCGGCCCCCAGAGGAAGGTCCAGATCGTCGCCGAGAGGATCACCGCCACGGGCGAGATGCCGGTGGAATGGCCGTAGAGCAACGGCTCGATCACGTGGCCGCACAGGGGCTCCACCACGAGGAAGAGCGCCACCGTCGCGATCACCATGCTCCAGCCGGGATCGACCGCCGCCGCCAGCACCACGGGCAGGAGGGCGCTGATCGCCGCGCCGATATACGGCACGAAGCGCAGGATCGCGGCGAGCACGCCGAACAGGGTCGGGCTCGGCACGCCGATCAGGCCGAGGCCGACGCCGATCACCACGCCGAAGGCGATGTTGAGGGCGAGCTGCGCCAGGAAGAACTTCGAGAGGCGGCTCGTGGCGTCGTCGATCGCGGCGGTGGTGCGGCGCAGGTCGCCGGGGCCGACGAGCCGGATCGCCCGGTTCCGCAGGTCCTCCCGCTGCATCAGGATGAAGATCGTGAAGATCAGGATCAGGCCCGTGGTGGCCAGCGGGTGCAGGACGGGCCCGGCGAAGGTCTGGAGCGTGTCGAGGACGCTGGTCCGCGCCGGGCTCAACTCCACCGTCAGCGGGTGGGTCGGTGTGCCGGGATCGCCCTTGTACTCCGCCGCCGGGGGCGGCTGGATCGCCGCGCCGAGGTCCTGCACCATGTCCACGAGGCGCGAGAGGGAGCCCGCCCCGTTCGTGGCCCCGCGCAGGTCGCGGATCTTGTCGCGCATGGTGATCGTGTAGCGAGGCAGGTCCGAGGCGAGCTGCGATGCCTCGCTGGCGATCAGGCTGCCGATCCCGAACAGGGCGCCGAAAACCACCACCACCACGAGCATCACCGCCGGGGCCCGCGGCACGCGGATCCGCCGGAGGGCGCGGACGAAGGGCGCCAGCACGAAGCTCAGCAGGATCGCGAGCGTGACGGGCACGAGGATCTCGCGCCCGAAATACAGGGCCGCCATCACGCCGACGACGAGGAGGAACGAGGCGAGCGCCACGATCACCGGCAAACCCTGCCGGAGCCGCTGGGCCGTGACGGGATCCTCGCTCACTGGTTCACTCCACTCGACCCTTCACCGGGGGCGCGGCGGCGCGCCGCCCCCCGTCGTCCACCGCGCGTCGCCCTCAACCCGCTTGCGCCGTCTCGCCCAGGGCGGCGCTGATCTGGCTGAGCAGTTTCGAGAAATCGACGGGCTTCGGGTGGTAGTCGTCGCAACCCGCCTGGATCGCCTTGTCGCGGTCGCCGGACATGGCGTGGGCGGTCAGCGCGATGATCGGAATCGCCCGCGTATCCGCCCCGGCCTTCAGCGCGCGCGCCGCAGACCACCCGTCGAGAACCGGAAGGTTCATGTCGAGGAGGATCACGTCCGGCCGCCCTGCCCGGGCCTGCTGGACTCCGGCTTCGCCATCGTGGGCCAGGATCACTTCATAACCGCGGCGCTTCAGTCGCCTGGACAGAAAATCCCAAATCTCCTCGTGGTCCTCGACTAGAAGTATCTTCGCCATCTCCACCCCCATCGCCCGCATACGGCTCTGCGCCATCGCGCGGCGATGCACAATGCTCCGACGACCTTCAACGCGTGCCGGACGATTCCGGTCCCCTCCCGAGTGACGGTTGGACGGGCATGACGTGCTGATTCCCGCGTCACGCGGGCGGTCGATCAGTCCGCCCAGGCGCCGGTCGCGGCGATCTGGGGGGCCGGCTGCGGCGGACTCCAGCGGAAGGGCAGGGCGGCCGGGCGGCGCCAGCCGCGTGCGACGTGGAACCGCCAGGACCGCTCCGCTCCGGCGAAGCGTGCCGCGTCGCGCCCGGTCCAATCCACCTCCGCCTCGCCCTGGAGGACGAGGAGGTCGCCGATGCCGAAGTCGGGCACGAGCAGGGCTGCCCGCGGCTCGCCCAGCAAGTTGCCGAAGGTGTTGAAGAACCGGTTTCCGGAAAAGTCCGGCACGCGCAGGCTATCGCCCTCGACCGCCACGAAGCCCGGCCGCCCGCCCCGGTGCGAGAGGTCGGCGCCGCCGGACAGGCCGGCGCGGGCGCGGCTTCCGACGAACACCGTGTCGGCGGCGGTGATCGCGGCCCTGGCGGCCGGATCCAGCCGGGCGAGCGGTTCCGCCCGCCCCGGCGGCCTGGCCAGCGGCTCGGCCTCCCGGACCTGGATATATTTCGGGCAGTTGCCGAAGCTCTCCGCGATCCGCACCGTGAATCCCGCCGCGTCCCGGCCCTCGACCGTGCCGTTGGCGCGGTTGCGGCGGCGGTTCGACAGGTCGATCCCGAGGAGCCCGACCGCGCGTCCCGCGACGAGATGGGGTGCGGCGGGGTCGTCCTCCGCCAGCCTCGCCGCGACCGACAGGCGGGTCGGGTCGGGCGAGGCGACGAAGCCCGGCGGGCCGCTCGCCACCGTGGCGATGGGCCAGCCCTCCCCGTTGATTGCGCCGACGAAGAGGTAGCGGAGGCCGGCGAAGAAGGTCCGGTGCTGGTCCGGCATGAACGGGCGGATCGCCGGGATGTCGCCGAGCACGTGGCCGGCCAGCGCCTGCGCCGCGCGCTCGTCCTCGTGGAAGCTGGCCATGGCTCAGGCTCCTTCCGGGATGGGCGAGGACGGCATGGCGAGGAAATCCGGCAGGGCCTCGATCCGGGCGATCCAGGCCCGGATGGCCGGGTAGGGCGCGAGGCCGATGCCGCCCTCCGGCGCGTGGGCGACGTAGGAGTAGCAGGCGATGTCGGCGAGCGTCGGGTGCGCGGCCGCGAGGAAGCTCCGGTCCGCCAGGTGCCGGTCCATGAAGCCGAGGATCCGCGCCGTCCGCGCCTCGACCCGGCCACGGTCGGCCTGCGCGCCGAACACCACCATCAGCCGGGCCAGCGCCGGGCCGAAGCGCACGTCCCCCGCCGCGATCGAGAGCCAGCGCTGTACGGCGGCGGCGCCCGGCGGATCGGCGGGCATCCAGCCGCCGTCCGGGGCGTAGCGGGCGGCGAGATAGACGAGGATCGCGTTCGAATCGGGGATCACGGACCCGCCGTCGATCAGCACCGGGATCTGGCCCAGCGGGTTCACCGCGAGCAGGTCCGGCGTCGCAGGGAGGGCCTCCACGAACCGGTAGGGCAGGCGGAGCAGCGAGAGGAAGAGTTCGGCCCGGTGGGAATGGCCGGAGAGGCGCAGGCCGTAGAGGGTGAGGTCGGGTGTGGACATGGCGGGATCTCCTGACCGCCCCAAGGTGCTCCCGGACGGACTTGCGCGAAACGGGCCCGTCGTGAGAGTCAGAATTTCGTTTGCCGCAACAATCCGATGCCCATGGACCGCCTGGAGGAACTCGCCGTCTTCGTCGCGATCATCGAGGCCGGGAGCCTCGCCGCCGCGGCCCGGCGCACGCAGCGGTCGCCCGCCGCCGCCACGCGCGCCCTGGCGGGCCTGGAGGCGAGGGCCGGCACGCGCCTCGTCGCGCGCACCACGCGGCGCCTCGCCCCGACACCGGAGGGGCTGGCCCTGGCGGAGCAGGCGCGCGGCCTCCTCGCGGGCTACGAGGCGGCCCTGTCGGGCATCGCGGAGAGCCGGGTGCGCGGCCTCGTTCGCGTGACGGCCCCGGTGCTGTTCGGGCGGCGGCACGTCGCGCCGGTGGTCGCCTCGTTCCTCGACGCCCACCCGGAAACGCAGGTCGAGCTCACCCTGGCCGACCGCAACGTCGACCTCGTGGAGGAGGGGCTCGACGTCGCCCTGCGGATCGGCACCCTCGCGCAGTCCCGGCTGGTCGTCCGCCGGGTCGGACAGGTCCGCCGCATCCTCGTGGCGAGCCCGGCTTATCTCGCGCGGCGGGGCGAACCCCGGCGTCCGGCCGACCTCGCCGCCCACGAGACGATCCACGGCCAGATCCGCCCCGGTCCCAGCGAATGGCATTTCGGCCGCAACCGCGTGCGCCTCGCGCCGCGGCTGATCGTCAACGAGGTCGAGGCCGCGCTCACCGCCGCGCGGGCGGGGCGCGGCATCGCCCGCGTCCTGTCCTACCAGGCGGCGGAGGAGATCGCGGACGGACGGCTGATCCGTGTGCTCGCCCGTTTCGAGCCGCCGCCGGTGCCGGTGCATCTGGTCACGCCCGGGGCCGACCACAGGCCCGCCCGGATCTCCGCATTCCTCGACCACGCCGCGGCGGCGCTGCGGGCGCTGCCGGTCCTGCACGCGGAGAAGGGATACGCCGACGCCGAGGGGGGCTGACAGGCGCACGGAACCGTGCCGGGGCGGACTGTCGCCCGGCCGCGCTTCGTGCCATGGCCTGGGCGAAGAGTGTCCGGGCCCCGCCGCGATGTCATCTGGTTCAGCGACGGCCGATCCGATCCCCCGCCTCATCGTGATCCTGGCCTGCGCCGGGTTCGGCAGCACCTTCGCCCTGCGCTCTTTCGAGCCCCTGGTGGGGGTAATCGCCCGGGATTTCGGCAGCGACCCGCACCGGGTCGCCCTGCTCTCCACCGCCTTCGCGCTGCCCTATGCCCTGATCCAGCCGATCCTCGGCCCCGTGGGCGATGCCCTGGGCAAGGAGCGGGTCATGACCGCCTGCCTCGCGGTGCTTGGCCTCGCCCTGGCCCTCTGCGCCGTCGCGCCGGACCTGCCCTCCCTGTTCGCCATGAGGGTCGTCGCGGGCGCGGCGGCGGGGGGCTGCATCCCCCTATCTCTCGCCCTGCTGGGCGACCGGGTGCCGATGGCCGGGCGGCAGGTCGCCATCGGCCGGTACCTCGTGGCGGTGATCCTCGGGCAGCTCTCCGGCTCGACCTTCGCCGGCCTGATCGAGGGGGCGATCGGCTGGCGCGGCGTCGCCGGCGTGACGGCGGCGGTGGCGGGCTTCGCCTGCGCCGCCGTGGCCTTCGGCTTCCCGTCGGGGAGCCGCGCGCCCGCCCGGCGCCCCGCCATCGGCGCGGCGATCACGACCTATCGCTCGCTCCTCGCCAACCCCCGGGCGAGGGTGCTGTTCGGCGCCGTCTTCATCGAGGCCATCGCGATCTTCGGGGTGTTTCCCCACCTCGCGCCGCTCCTCGAAGGGCGCGGGGCGGGCGGCCCCCGCGAGGCCGGGCTGGCCCTCGCCGGCTTCGCCGTGGGCGGGCTGATCTACGCGGCCCTCGTCGGCGTGATGGTGCGGCTCCTCGGCATGGCGAGGATGCTGATCGCCGGCGGCGCCATCTGCGCCGTCGCCCTCGGGACCATCGGTCTCGCCGGATCCTGGCAGGCGGATTGCGCCGCCCTCACGATGCTCGGCCTCGGCTTCTACATGATGCACAACACCTACCAGACGCAGGTGACCGAGGTGGCGCCCAAGGCCCGCGGCTCGGCGGTGTCGCTGCACGCGTTCTCGTATTTCGGCGGGCAGGCGCTCAGCGTCGCCATCGTCGGGGAGGGACTGCTGGTCCTCGGCCAGTTCTGGGCGCTCGCCGCCTGCGCGGCCACGATCCTCGCGCTCGGCCTCGCCAGCGCCGCCCTCCTGTCGCGCCCCGCTAGAAATGCTTCTGTCTGATTGTGAAATTGCGCTCACAATGGGACGCGCTTGATTGAAGGACCCACTGCGTCGTTGCGAGCGTCAGCGAAGCAATCCAGGGATCCGCCCCATCCTGAAGCGGCCCGCTGCCCTGGATTGCTTCGCTGACGCTCGCAAAGACGAGGAGGAAAAGCCGGTGCTCGCCTTCAGCCCCGTCCCATCGCCAGCGCCTTGATGTCGAAGCCGGGGTCGCCCGCCTGCTCGGGGGTAAGCGGCGTGCCGGCGCCGAGGAGGCGCCGGGCGATCATGTGGTCGCCCGCCCGGTTGACGGATTCGACCGCGCTCAGCCGCCCTCCGCGGAAGCGGAACACCGAGAAGGCGCTGCCCTCGCCGCGCACGACGCTGGCATCCCCCGGTGCCGACAGCCCGGCGATCTGCAATTTGTGCGGACCCTGATCGCTCCAGAACCAGGGCAGCGCGGTGTAGGCGGCGGGCTGGCCCAGGAGCCGGGCCGCGAGGCAGCGGCCCTGGTCGATGGCGTTCTGCACCGACTCGATCCGCACCGTCCCGTCCTCCGTCAGGCCGTGCGCGTGGGGAGAGGGAAAGCGGGCGCAATCCCCGATGGCGGAGACCGCCGGGTCGGAGGTGGCCAGAAACGGATCGACCCGCACGCCGTCGCCCACGGACAGGCCCGCCGCCGCGGCGATTTCCGCGTTCGGCAGGACGCCGATGCCCACCACCACGAGGTCGGCCGTCAGCTCCCGCCCGTCGGCGAGGATGACGGCCTGGACGCGCCCGTCCCGGCCCCGGAGCGCGGTCACGCCCGCCGCGAGGGCGAAGCGCACGCCGAGCCCTTCCTGCGCCGCTTGGAAGAAGGCGGCCGTCTCCGGCGAGACGGCCCGGGCCATCGGCCGCCCGGCCGCCTCCACGACGGTCACGTCCAGGCCGCGCCCGGCGGCGACGGCGGCGAATTCGAGGCCGATGAAGCCCGCGCCGACCACCACGATCCGCGGGGCGGCAGTCAGCGCCGCCTTCAGGGCGTCCGCGTCCGCGAGGCCCCGCAACTGGTGGACGCCCGCGAGGTCGGCGCCCTGTACCGGCAGGGGCCGGTTGCGCGAGCCGGCGGCGAGGACGAGGTGCTCATAGGGCAGGGCGTCCCCGCCCGCGAGCAGCAGGCGCCGCCCGGCACGGTCGATCCCCTCGGCCCGGTCCGGCCCGCGGCGGGAGATGCCGTGGTCGGAAAAGAAGCTGGCCGGGCGCAGCGCGAGTCCTTCGGCGTCGGTCTTGCCGGCGAGATAGGCCTTCGAGAGGGGCGGCCTCTGGTAGGGCAGGGCGGGCTCGTCCCCGACGAGGGTGAGCGGGCCCTTGTATCCGCCCTCCCGCAGGGAAGCCGCGACCTGGAAGCCGGCCTGGCCGGCACCGACGACGACGATCCCCGGCGCCACCGTCATCGCCCCTTCGCGGCGGCGGGCGGCTTGACGAGTTCGAGGCCCGGGAGCCAGCGCGCCCCGTCGCTCATCAGGTAGCTCCAGACGGCGGAGGCGGCGGGGCCGAGCACCTTGTCCGCCCGCCGCACCGCGTACCAGTCTCGGCGGATCGGCAGGCCGACCACGTCGAGGACGGCGAGGCGCCCGCTCTCCACCTCCGCCGCCACCGAGTGGGCGGAGAGCAGGGAAAGGCCAAGCCCGGCCATCACCGCCTGCTTGATCGTCTCGTTCGAGCCGGTGTCGATGTCGAGGAGGGCGCGCTTTACCAGCACCCCGCTCATGAACTCCTCGAAGACGGTGCGGGTGCCGGATCCCTCCTCGCGCATGAAGAAGGCTTCCTCGGCGAGGTCGGTCCGGTCGAGGTTCGCCCGCCCGGCGAGGCGGTGGTCGGGGGCCGCCACCAGCACCAGCGGGTGCGGCCCGAAGGTCGCGGCCTCGATGGGGAAGTCCCGGGGCGGGCGGCCCATCACCGCGAAGTCGATCTCGTAGCCGCGCAGGGCCTCCACCGTCTGGCCGCGGTTGCGGACGGTGAGGCTGATCTCGACGCCCGGATGCTTCTTCGAGAAGCCGGCGATGACCTGGGGCGCGAAGTACTTCGCCGTCGACACCACCCCGAGGGCGACCCGCCCGCCGGAGATGCCGCGCAGGGAGCGCAGCCGGTCGGTGCAGGATTCGAGGATGGTGTTGATGCTGTCGATCGCCCACAGCATTTCCTTGCCCGCGTCCGTCGGCTTCAGCCCGGCGGGCGTGCGGTCGAACAGCAGAAGGCCGGCCTCCTCTTCCAGCTGCCGGATCCGCGCGTAGAGCGCGGCGGAGGTGACGTTAAGCTCCTGGGCCGCCCGCGTCATGGTGCCGAGCTTGGCCACCGCCGCGACCGCCTGGAGCTGTTTCAGGGACAGGTTGCGCATGAGGCGGTTCTCGTTTTTTTTGGTCCCGGCCGCAAGGCTGCACCGGCTTCCCGTGGGCTTGACCTCAAGAGTTCCTGTCAATCGCATGCCGCGCCTGGCTATGATGGCGGCGCCGGGACGGCTACAGACCTGTCCGGGGACGAATTGAGCTCAGGGAAGGACAGGCGAATGGCGGATCTAGCGGTCGGGACGCCCCTCGACGCCTACCTCGCGCAGGTGGTTCAGGCCGATGCGCGCCTCAAGGACACGGCGGCCGTGGTGGCGGCCGTCGCCGAGGCGGCCATCGGCATCAGTGCCGTGATCGGGCGCGGGGCGCTGGGCGGCGACCTCGCCGCCACGGGCGAGCAGAACAGCGACGGCGACGTGCAGAAGGCCCTCGACGTGATCGCCCACGAGCGGGTCACCGAGGCGCTGCGCGCCGCCCCCGTCGCCACGGTGGCCTCCGAAGAGGCCGAGGGCGTGATGTTGCTCGACCCCTCCGCCCCGCTCGCCGTGGCCATCGATCCCCTCGACGGCTCGTCGAACATCGGCGTCAACATGGTGGTGGGCACGGTGTTCGGCATCCGCCCGGCCATCGCGGGCGACGACGTGGAGGCGAGCTTCCGCACCCCAGGCACCGCGCAGCTCGCGGCGGGCTTCGTGAATTACGGCCCGGCCACCGCCCTGCTCGTGACCTTCGGCCAGGGCACGCAGAGCTTCGTCCTCGACCGGGAGGTCAACCAGTTCCGCCTCACCAGCGCGGCGATGAAGATCCCGGCCGCGGCCAAGGAATACGCCATCAACGCCTCGAACGGCCGGTTCTGGGACCCGCCGGTCAAGGCCTTCGTCGAGGACTGCCTGCGGGGTACCGAGGGACCGCGCGACAAGGACTTCAACATGCGCTGGCTCGGCTCCATGGTGGCCGACATCCAGCGCGTGCTCACCCGCGGCGGCGTCTTCCTCTATCCGGGCGATGCGCGGAAGGGCTACACCCGCGGTCGCCTGCGGCTTCTCTACGAGGTCGCCCCGGTGGCCCTGCTGATCGAGCAGGCCGGTGGCGCGGCCACCGACGGGCAGGCGCGCATCCTCGACATGACGGCGGCGGGCATCCACGAGCGGTCGCCGCTCATCTGCGGCTCAACCGAAGAGGTCGCCTGCGTCGCCTCCTACTACGCCGGCGGCAAGCCGGACGCGGGCCGCTCGCCGCTCTTCGGCCAGCGCGGCCTGATGCGGCCCTGACGCGGCGGACCTGACGGATCGCGGCGATGTCGGCGCGCCATCCCATCATCTCGGTGACCGGCTCCTCGGGGGCCGGCACCACCTCGGTTCGCAACACTTTCGAACAGATCTTCCGGCGGGAGGATGTCAGCGCCGTCTTCATCGAGGGCGACGGCTTCCATGCGTTCGACCGGGACACGATGCGCCAGATGATGGCGCACGAGGCTACCCTGTCGCACTTCGCCCCGAAGGCGAACCTGCTGCCGGAGCTGGAGGATGTCTTCCGCAGCTACTCCGCCTCCGGCGGCGGGCGCACCCGGCACTACGCCCACGATGCCCATGACGCGCGGCTCTACGGCATCCCCGAGGGGACGTTCTCGGACTGGGAGGACTTCCCGCCCGGCTCCGATCTCCTGTTCTACGAGGGCCTGCACGGCTGCGTGGTGAACGACCAGGTCGACATCGCCCGCTACCCCGACATCAAGATCGGCGTGGTGCCGGTGATCAACTTGGAGTGGATCCAGAAGCTGCACCGCGACCGCTCGTTCCGGGGCTATTCCACGGAGGCCGTCACCGACGTGATCCTGCGGCGGATGCCGGACTACGTGCAGACCATCTGCCCGCAATTCTCGTGGACGGACATCAACTTCCAACGGGTGCCGACGGTGGACACCTCGAACCCCTTCATCGCCCGCTGGATTCCCACCGCCGACGAATCCCTCGTGGTGATCCGCTTCAAGGATCCGAAGGGGATCGACTTCTCCTACCTCGTCTCGATGATCCACGATTCGTTCATGAGCCGGGCGAATTCCATCGTGATCCCCGGCGGCAAGCTCGATCTCGCCATGCAGCTCATCCTGACGCCGATCATCATGCAACTCGTGGAGCGGCGGCGGAGGCTGGCGTGAACGGCCGGACTGTCCTAACCGACTCCCCTTCTATCAAGCCCCCCGTCTTTGCGAGCGGCAGCGAAGCAATCCAGGGCAGCGGGACGTTTCCGAGTGTGGCGCATCCCTGGATTGCTTCGCTGCCGCTCGCAATGACGGCGGAGAGCTCGGCTCGCCCTTGCTGAAAGACCGTCGACCATGCTGCCACCCGTCATCGCCCCCTCGATCCTCTCGGCGGATTTCTCGAAGCTCGCCGAGGAGGTCCGCGCCGTCGATGAGGCCGGGGCGGACTGGATCCATCTCGATGTCATGGACGGGCATTTCGTGCCCAACATCACCTTCGGCCCGCCGGTGGTGAAGGCGCTGCGACCGCACTCGGCGAAGTTCTTCGATTGCCACCTGATGATCGCCCCGGCCGATCCCTACCTCGCGGCCTTCGCGCAGGCGGGTGCGGACGGCATCACCGTCCATGCCGAGGCGGGCCCGCACATCCACCGCTCGCTCCAGACGATCCGCGACCTCGGCAAGCGCGCCGGAATCGCCATCAACCCCGGCACCCCGGCCTCGATGGTGGAGCCGCTCCTCGACATGGCGGATCTCGTGCTGGTGATGACCGTCAATCCCGGCTTCGGCGGCCAGAGCTTCATCAGGAGCACCCTGGAGACCATTGCCCGGGTGCGGACCATGGTGGCGGGCCGCGACATCCGCCTGCAGGTCGATGGCGGCATCGACCCGGAGACGGTCCGTCTCGCGAGCCGGGCCGGCGCCGACACCTTCGTCGCCGGCAACGCCGTGTTCAGCGGCGGCCCCGGCGCCTACGCCGAGCGCATCGCCACCATCCGCGAAGGCGCGGAGGGGGCCTCCGGGCGCAGCCTCGCGGTCTGAGCCGGGCCGAGGAGCCGGTGGAGGGTCAATCCGCGCGCGGTGGCGGACGATCTCCGCCGCGACCGTGCGCCTTGGTCGGAAAGAGTGTCGCTCCGGCGGCGAGGCCGATCACCGCGGCGAGGCCGAGGCTCAGCCAGGACGGGCGGCTAGAGGGCGGGCGGTAGGCTGGTGGCGGCCGTGTCGTCGTCATGATCCTCCAATCCCTTCGGGACGATCCGCGTTGCCTCCCCCGATGCGGGCGGCCTATAAAAAGCGCAGTTCCGTCAGCGGAGTCCGGGGCCTTGAGGCCGCCGCGCCGCGCAGTGGTAAGTCCGTAGGCAGATGGCCGGTCATTCCCAATTCAAGAACATCATGCACCGCAAGGGCCGCGTCGATGCGGTCCGGTCCAAGATCTTCGGCAAGCTCGCCCGAGAGATCACGGTAGCGGCCAAGCTCGGCACGCCCGATCCGGCGATGAACCCGCGCCTGCGCGCGGCCATCCTCGCGGCGCGGGCCGAGAACATGCCCAAGGACAACATCGAGCGTGCCATCAAGAAGGCCACCGGGGCCGACGGCGAGAACTACGAGGACATCCGCTACGAGGGCTACGGCCCCGGCGGCGCCGCGCTGATCGTCGAGGCGCAGACCGACAACCGCAACCGCACCGCCTCCGACGTGCGCTCGGCCTTCACCAAGTCCGGCGGCAGCCTCGCCGAGACGGGCGCGGTGGCCTTCATGTTCGACCGTGTCGGGGTGATCGCCTATCCGGCCTCGGTCGCGGACGCCGACACGATGCTGGAGGCGGCCATCGAGGCGGGGGCCGACGACGTGTCGTCCGGTGAGGAGGGCCACGAGGTCGTCTGCGCGCAGGAATCCTACGGCGAGGTCACCAAGGCCCTCGAAGCGCGGTTCGGCGACCCGACCCGCACGGGCCTGATCTGGAAGGCGCAGAACACGATCGACGTGGACGACGAGACCGGCGAGAAGCTGATCCGCCTCGTGGAGGTGATCGAGGATCAGGACGACGTGCAGCACGTCTACGTCAACTTCGCCCTGTCGCCGGCCCTGATGGCGAAGCTCGAAGCCTGACGCGCCGGAATTACGCAGCAAGGGGCGGGATGCACCGATCGGCGGACGGGGGCAGGGTGCCGCGTCCCCTCACCCCGGAGCGCCCGCCATGCCCGATGCGAACATCCTGAACGAGCCCGGCGCCCCCGGCGCCGAGGCCCACTGGACCGCCGTCGTCTCGCGCGACGGATCGGCGGCGGGGCACTTCGTCTACGCGGTGAAAACCACCGGCGTCTATTGCCGGCCGGGCTGCGCCTCCCGCCTGCCGCGGCGGGAGAATGTCAGCTTCCACCCCACCTGCGAGGCCGCCGAGGCGGCGGGGTTCCGGCCTTGCCTCCGCTGCCGTCCGCAGGATGTCGGCCCGGCCTCGCCCCGGAGCGAGGCGGTGATCCGCGCCTGCCGGATGATCGAGACGGCCGAGGCGCCGCCGTCCCTCGCCGCCCTGGCCGCAGCGGCGGGTCTCAGCGCCTTCCATTTCCACAGGATCTTCAAGGAAACGACCGGCGTGACGCCCGCCGCCTATGCCCGCGCCCGGCGGGCTTCCAAGATCGCCGAGGGACTCAAGGGGGCGGCGACCGTGACCGAGGCGATCTATGACGCCGGCTACGCGACGCCGAGCCGCTTCTACGCCGAGGCGCCGGACCGGCTTGGCATGGCCGCGCAGGATTACCGGAAGGGCGGGGCCGGGCAGCGCATCCGATTCGGAACCGGACATTCCGCCCTCGGGCCGATCCTTGTCGCCGCGACGGAGCGGGGCCTCTGCGCCATCCTGCTCGGGGACGATCCGCAGGACCTGGAGCAGGACCTGCGCAGGCGCTTCCCCGCTGCCGACCTCGTCGCGGGGGATGCCGCCTTCTCGGAGTGGATCGCAGGAGCCGTCGCCCTCGTGGAGACGCCCGGCCGGGCGCACGACCTGCCCCTCGACATCGGCGGCACGGCGTTCCAGCAACGGGTCTGGCAGGCGCTGCGGGCCATTCCGCCGGGGAACACCGCGAGCTATGCCGACATCGCCCGCGCCATCGGCGCACCGGGCTCCGCCCGCGCCGTGGCCCTGGCCTGCGCCGCCAACCCCCTCGCCGTGGCGGTGCCCTGCCACCGGGTGGTGCGCGCGGACGGGGGCCTGTCGGGCTACCGCTGGGGCACCGAGCGCAAGCGGGCGCTCTTGGTGCTAGAACGGAAGACGTGATCCGCGCCCGCCCGGCGGGTGGCCCATGCCCCGGTCCGAATGGACGCGTCGGCGCGGGTTGAGACATCGCCTCGGAAGCACGGGTGCGGGCGGTTTCGGAGCGCTCCGGATCGCCCCCGTTCCACCGTCTTCGCTCACGCTCGCCATGACGAGCGAGCGTCGCGATCCGGGTGCGACCGGAGCCCCGTTAGCGCCGGAATCCGGGGATGTTGCTCGGGGCGTCGGCACCGCCGGAGCCGGGATAGGTGGGCCCGTTCGGACCAGGTCCGGCCCGCGTCCCTGCCCCCCTGCCGGTCGCGAGCCCGTTCGAGCCGGCCCGCGGGTTGCGGTCGGCATCCCGAAGCGACGCATCGTCCGGCGGCCGGCTGATGTCGCCCCCTGGCCGGGTGTCGAGCATCCGCGAGCCGGCGCGTTGCAGGTTCGGGTCGCGGCCGGAGGGCTCGCGGGCCGGGCTCGTCAACTTCCGCAGGTCGATCCGATCCGGCTCGTACTGGAGGTCCGACAGGGCGGCGTCGGCGTGGTCCACCCGCTCCAGGATGTCGAGGTGATCGAGGACCAAGCCCCCCTCCGGGCCGAGGCTCGCGGTCACGATGGCCCGCACGCTGCCGACCTGCGGCAGGGAGGGGCCGGGCTCGCCCGTCAGCGGCACGCCCGAGCCCAGCGCGAGCGCCGTCCCGGCCCGGCCGAGATAAACCTCCACCGAGACGCTCCAGAGACCGGCCGGAAAGGGACGGGAATCCGGCACCGCCTCGAACACCCGCAACGCCCCGCCTTCCGCCGACCCGGTCGCCAGGGCGCGGGAACCGGATTGCAACGGCGCGCCGCCGAGGAGCGGCAGGTTCCCGATCATCGACCCGCCGTCGGCCCCCCGGCGGACCGGTCCGGCGACGCGGTCGAGGCCGGGGCCGCGCGCCGTCACGAGGCTCGCGACGATCACCCCGTCGAGCCGCCGCAATCCGGAGACCGCCACGCGGGTGCCGGGCCTCCACTCTCCGGGCAAACCGGCGGTGATCACCCGCTGGCCGAGGACGATCAGGCGGCCGGGCGCCGCCGCCTCGACCGAGCCGACCACCTCGCTCGTCACGTCGATCGCGGCCGCGGCGAGGCCGTCCGCCTCCGCGCGCCCGACGATTCGCGCCACCTGCCCGACCGCGAGGTCCGCGACAGAGGCCAACTGCCCGTCGATCCTCACCGCCACGTCCGGTGCCGGGGCGATGCGCTGCGCATTCACGATCAGGGGGGCGAGGCCCCGGATCGTCCCGATCGCGCCGGATCCTCCGAGGCCCTGTCCCCGCGCGACGGCCATGGGATGCAGCCCCGCCGCCCCGGCCAGCAGGGCCAGGACCGACCGGCGATGCGGGCGCTCCGTCACCGGCCGGACCTCAGGCGGACGTCACGGTGGGGAAGCACAACCCAAGATCTGTTTGCAAAAACACGAGAAACTTGTAGTTCATTACAGCGATGTCCGGACCCACTTCCGCTCGACGAAGTGTCTCACGTCCTCATTGCTGCGTCCACGACCGTTGAATCATCGTGAATGATCTTCGATCTCCCGCGCATCGCGCGAAGCCGCCCCCTGTCATCTGCGGTGCGGTCGCGATGTAAGCAACACGGCGACGCATTATGATGTGGGCTGCGCCGAAACTGGCCTGTGCTTCGCGGGATGTGAGGAGGGGCAGTCACGGCTCAGATATCTTCGCCGATCGACGGCCGAAAACCATATCTTTAAGTTTAGCCGGCCGCGCATCATTGCCCGGTGTCCGGTTTCGCCTAGCTCCGGCACTATGTGGGGCGTGTACGAAGGAATGAGACCATGGCGATGCCGCTCTTCCGCGCTTCCAACCTACGCGGCCTGGGTCTCAAGTTTCGCGCCTTGTTTCTCGTGGCGGCAGCCATGATCCTGCCCGGCGTCGGGGCGGGGGCAGGGGGCCTCGAGATTGTGAACGATGCCCGTGGACCGGGCGTCCTCATCCATGGAAACTACTGCGGCCCGGGCAATCGCGGCCCGCATGTCCGGCCGGCCGACGCCCTGGATCGGGCCTGCGCCCACCACGATGCGTGCTGGCCCACCGAGCCCGCGACCTTGCCGGCCTGCGCCTGCAACGAGCGGCTCCGTGTCGAGGCCGGGCTGGTGGCGCGGGACAGCCGGACCTCGCCGAAAACCCGTGAGACCGCCGAGCTCATTGCGACCTTCGCCGCCGCGATTCCCTGCGACGATGGGGCAGGCCCACGCCTGCCCAGCCTGCGGTGAGCCGGACCGGCGATCGGTCCGGCCCGCTGCGGGTCAGGCCGCGTCGGCGGGGGAGGGGGCGGCCTTCGGGCCGCCCTTGGCAACGCCCACCAGGGCCGGACGCAGCACCCGGTCGCCGATGACGTAGCCGGTCTGCACCACCTGAACCACGGTCCCGGCGGGAACGTCGGAATTCGGGACCTCGAACATCGCCTGGTGCCGGTTCGGATCGAACTTCTGGCCCTGCGGCTCCACCGGCTTCACGCCGTGGCGTTCGAGGTTCTTGGCGAGATCCCGCTCGGTCAGCTCGATGCCGTCGATGAGGCCCTTCAGGGCGCCCTCGGCGCCCGCCCGCTCCTCCTGCGGCACGCTCTCCAGCGCCCGGCGGAGATTGTCGGCGACGTTCAGCACGTCGCGGGCGAAGTTCGTGACCGCGTAGGCGCGCGCGTCGGCGACCTCGCGCTCGGTGCGGCGGCGGAGATTTTCCATCTCGGCCAGTGTCCGCAGCATCCGGTCCTTGAGCTCGTCGCGCTCGGCGGTGAGCAGGGCGAGAGCCTCGGCCACGGGATCGACCGAGGCCTCGGCATGGGCCGGAGCGGCCTCGTCCTGGGGCTGGGTGGAGGCGTCCTGAGGCTTGTCGTCGTTCGTCATCGCACTTTCGGAGATTGTCGGCACGGATGGGAAACCGGCCGTGATATCAGGCCGCAACCCCGTGAAATCAACCCGAAGCGTCGCGGTTTGACGCGCCGAGCGATCGGCCTCAGGCCGCATCCCTCATCGGCCGCCCGGCAAATCGACCACCAGGGCGACGAAACGGCGGACGAGCGGCAGCACCAGCAGCAGCGTCGGGAAGGCGACGATCCACGAGGTGCCCCAGGCGAGCGGCCAGCGGTGCAGCAGCTCCACGGTCAGGCCGAAGCCGAGCGCGGTGACGACGAAGGAGATGACGCTCGTCATCATCACCGACAGGGTCAGGGGCATGATGAAGCCGGCCCAGCGGGCGGGCAGCTTCCTGAGGGGGAAGAGAGAGGGAAAGAAGGTCTTGGAAGCCATGGAGCAATCCGGAAGGACGTCCACCAGATCCGGAGCGCACGACGCATCCGACCGGTGGAACCGGGTGGGATGCGTTGCCTGACGTCGGACGCTTACGACCTCGAACGAGGTACCGTCAGATCAATCACGGCCGAGCTATCCCGTCAACTTTCCTCCGTCGCTTTGGGCCCGCGCGCCCTCACGAGTCCCGCATGGGCGGTGCCGCCACCAGCGCCTCCAGTCCCTCGGCCCTCAGGATCGCGACATCCGCCGCGAACACCTCCAGCACGGCCTTCCGGATCGAGATCTGCCGGTCGGGCTGGGTGACGCGGGTGCCGGTGAGGTCGGTGACGTAGAAGACGTCCACCGCCCGCTCGCCGAAGGTCGCCACATGGGCCGAGGTGATGTTGAGGTTGAGGCCGCCCAGCGCCGTCGTCAGCTCGAAGAGCAGGCCGGGCCGGTCGAGGCCCGTCACCTCGATCACCGTCTCGCGGCTCGACAGGGCGTTGTCGATGGTCACGTCGGGCGGCACGAGGAAGGTCTTGGCGCGGGCGCTGGTGGGCGGGTGCTTGTCGGCCACGAGCTCCGCGATGCGGATTTCGCCCTTCAACGCCCGGTCGATCACGTCGGTGATCCGGCGGGTGCGGCGCGATTCGTCCTCGTCCCGGTCGAAGGCGCGGGAAATGACGAAGGTATCCAGCGCGAAGCCGTCCGTCGTCGTGAAGATCTGCGCATCGACGATGTTGGCCCCCGCCGCCGCGCAGGCACCGGTGACGATGGCGAGGAGGCGCGGGTGGTCGGGCGAGTAGACCGTGATCTCGGTCACGCCCCGCACGGGGTCGAGCCCGACCTCGGTGGCGCCGGTCCGGCCCTCCTCGGCGGTACGGCGGAGGAGGAGGGCGTTCTTCACCTGCCGGGCGCCGTCGACCTTCAGCCAGTAGGCCTGCTTGTGCCGGGCGGCGTAGGCGTCGAACCGCTCCGATTCCCATTCGGGCAGCTGCTCGCGCAGGCTCATCTGGATCAGCCGCACCCGGTCGGTGCGGGCGATCTCGGAATGGCCGCCGGAGAGGTAGACCTCGGTCTCATCGTAGAGGGTGCGCAGCAGCGTGCCCTTCCACGCGGTCCAGACGCCGGGTCCCACCGCCGAGATGTCCGCCACGGTGAGGATCGTCAGGAGCTTCAGCCGCTCCAGGGTCTGGACGGTGGCCGCGAAGCGCTCGATCGTCTTGTGGTCCGAGAGGTCGCGGCTCTGGGCCGTCATCGACATGAGCAGGTGGTGCTCCACCAGCCACGCCACCGTCTCGGTCTCGGCGGGGGTCAGGCCGAAGCGCGGGCAGAGCTTCTGCGCGATCTGCGCGCCGGCGATGGAGTGGTCCTCCGGCCGCCCCTTGGCGATGTCGTGCAGGAGGATCGCCACATAGAGGGCGAGGCGGTTGTGGATGGAGTGGATCAGGCGGCTGACGAGGGGATAGGTCTCCTCGACCCGCCCGTTCTCGATGGAGGACAGCACGCCCACCGTGCGCAGCAGATGCTCGTCCACCGTGAAGTGGTGGTACATGTTGAACTGCATCATCGCCACGACCCGGCCGAAATCCGGGATGAACCGGCCGAGCACCCCGGCCTCGTTCATCTCCCGCAGGGCCTCCTCGGGGGCGTTGCGGGAGGTCAGGATCTCCAAGAACAGGCGGTTCGCCTCCTCGTCGGTCCGCAGGGACGGGGTGACGAGGCGCAGCGAGCGGGTGGCGAGGCGCTTGGCGTCCGGGTGGATCGGCACGTTGTGCCGGTCGGCCAGCCAGAACAGGCGGATCAGGTTCACGGGGTCGCGCTCGAAGGCGTCCTCCGCCCGCAGGTTGACCCGGCCGTGGTCGATCCAGAAATCCTCCGCCTCCACCGAGGTCGCCCGGAACCGGTCGCGGAAGCGGCCGATCCAGCGGTCGAGCACCGGCGTGCGCTTGGCGTGGCGGGCCTCCATCTCGGCGCTGACGATGGCGGTGAGGTCGCCCACGTCCTTGGCGATGCGGAAATACGCCTTCATGAAGCGCTCGACGCCCGACAGGCCGCCCCGTGCCTCGTAGCCCAGGCGCTCGGCGATGCGCGGTTGCAGCCCGAAGGACAGGCGCTCCTCGGCGCGCCTGGTGGCGAAGTGCATGTGGCAGCGCACCCGCCACAGGAACTCGTCGCACCGCTCGAACAGGGCATATTCCTCGGCCGTGAACAGCCCGGCGCCCACGAGCTCGCTCTGGTCGCGCACCCGGTAGGTGTATTTCGCGATCCAGAACAGGGTGTTGAGGTCGCGCAGGCCGCCCTTGCCGTCCTTGACGTTGGGCTCCACGAGATAGCGGGAGGTGCCCGCCTTCGAGACGCGGGCGTCGCGCTCGCGGAGCTTGGCGTCCACGAACTCGGAGGCGGAGCCGACGATCACCTCCGCGTCGAAGCGGGTCACCAGTTCCTCGTAGAGGATGCGCGCGCCGAACAGGAAGCGGGCTTCCAGCAGCGAGGTGCGGATCGTCATGTCCGCGCGGCCCTCGCGCAGGCAGTCCTCGACGGAGCGGGTGGCGTGGCCGACCTTCAGCTTCAGGTCCCACAGGACGTAGAGCATCGCCTCCACGACGCTCTCGGACCACGCGGTCTGCTTGTAGGGCAGCAGGAACAGGAGATCGATGTCCGATCCCGGCGCCATCGTCCCCCGGCCGTAGCCGCCGGTGGCCACCACCGCGAATTGCTCGCCGGTCGAGGGATTGTCGTTGGGATAGAGGCGCCAGACCACGGCGTCGTGGATCGTGCGCACCACCGCGTCCGTCAGGCGCGACAGGCTCTGCGCGCAGGCCATACCGTTGCGGTCGCGCAGGAGGCGCTCCTCGGCCTCCCGGTGGCCGGCCTCCAGCACGCCCTTGAGCTGGGGCACGAGGGCGGCGCGCAGCCGCGTGGGCTCGCGGATGTCGCGGTCGAGCCCGGCGAGGATCTGTTCAAGCTCTGCAGTGAGGTCGAGCATGTCCCCCGTTAGCATGATCCGCCGCCAGCGCCAGTCATGCCTGCGCGATGGAAGATTGTTCTCGACGCGGCGTACTGATTAGAGAACGCTTCGTTTGACGCAGCGAACGCCCCGGCCTAGCTTCCGCCCCATCGCGATAGATGGAGATACCCCGATGCCCTTGGCCCGCCGCACGGTCTTTCGCAGTGCCCTGGGTGCTGCCTTGGCCCTTGCCGTCCTGGGGGCCGGGCCGGCGGGCGCCGCGCCGACGGAGCTGCGGCTCGATTGGGCGACCTACAACCCCCTGAGCCTGCTCCTGAAGGAGCGGGGCTACCTGGAGGAGGCGCTGAAGCCGAAGGGCATCACGGTGCGCTGGGTGCAGTCCCTCGGCTCCAACAAGGCGCTGGAATTCCTCAACGCGGGCGCGATCGACCTCGGCTCGACGGCGGGCGCCGCCGCCCTGGTGGCGCGGATCAACGGCAACCCGATCAAGGCGGTCTACGCTTTCTCCCGGCCGGAATGGACGGCGCTCGTCACCCGCAAGGACACGGGCATCACCAAGCCGGCGGACCTCAAGGGCAAGCGGGTCGCCGTGACCCGCGGCACGGACCCGCACATCTTCCTGATCCGCGCCCTCCAGGGGGCGGGGCTGACGGAGAAGGATGCCAAGCTGGTCCTGCTCCAGCACCCGGACGGGCGCACCGCCCTGGACCGGGGCGACGTCGATGCCTGGGCGGGGCTCGACCCGATGATGGCGGCCTCCGAGATCGAGAACGGCGACGTGCTGTTCTTCCGGGATGCCGCCGCCAACACCTGGGGCGTCCTCGACGTGCGCGAAAACTTCGCCAAGGAGAATCCCGACCTCGTGAAGGCGGTGATCGCCGCCTACGAGCGGGTGCGCCAGGAGGCCCTGAAGGACCCCGCCGCCCTTAAGGCCGCGCTGGTCTCCGCCACCAAGCTCCCCGAGCCGGTGGTCGCCCGGCAGCTCGAGCGCACCGACCTGTCGCAGCCGGCCATCGGCCCGACCCAGGCGGAGGCGATCCGCGCGGCCGGCGTCGCCCTGCAACAGGCGGGCGTGATCGCGGCGGATGTGGATGTCCCCAAGGCGGTGGACGGGTTGATCGATACGGGGTTCAACCCGGCGGGGCAGTGAGGGGGCGCCCCCGGCGGAACGCCCATTCCTCTCCCTGCACAATGGGGATCGTTGCGAGAGGCGGTCATCGCCTCTGATCCCGCCCTCGGCCTCATCCTGAGGTGCTGCGGAGCAGCCTCGTAGGCGGGCTCCAAGGATCGCGGAGACCGCTGGAGGCCTCCTTCGAGGCCCGCCGAGGCGGGCACCTCAGGATGAGGTCGAGGGCGGGAGGAATTTTGCGACGATTCCCGCAGGGGAGGAGAGGGGATGCTTGCCGCCTCACCCCTCCGCCATGCCCGCCGCCCGCAGGTGCGTCGGCCGCGTCGGGCGAACCGCGCCCCCGGCGGCGAGGCGGCAGTCGTGGATCGTCGCCCGGGCGGTGTCGATGGCGATGGCGACCGCTGCCATGGTCCGGCTGTCGGGCTCCTTCTCGCGGGCGAAGCGGACCACGTCGGTCGCCAGCCCGTCGACCTCGATCGTCAGCGCGTCGATCGCCGCCGGATCGGTAAGGGTCCGGGCCTGCCCGGTGATTTCGAGGAGGCGGTCCATCACGTCGTCGATCCGCTCCCGGCGCAGGCTGGCCAGCCGCTGGCGCACCCAGGCCAGCACCGAGACGAGGCCGCCGAGGAGGGCGCCGAGCAGGTAGAGCGTGTCGCCGTAGCGCTCCACGAACCCGTGCTGCTCCCGCTCGAAATAGTCGATGGCGCCGGGATGGATCGGGATTCGCGCGCTGGTCGCGGCCACGGTGGTCTCGTAGGCCGGGGCGAGGACGTACTCGGCCGAATCGGTCTGGGCCGCCGCGGCAGTGCGCTTCTCGAAGATCTGCTGGGTGAGGTCCGCCGCGATGGGGCGGCTGAGCGAGGCGCGGGCCATGAGGCGGTAGGAGGCGCCCACCGTCTTCACGTCGTCGGCGGGCAGCTTCGGGCGGCCCGAGAACAGGCCCCCGGGGATCGTCACCGCCTGCAGCTTCGGGAAGCGCTCGATGATGGCGTCGTCGTCCTCCACCGCCACGAACTCGACCTTGCCGTCCCGCGCGACGGAGCGAACCGCGCCGACGAGGGCCAGCGCCTTCGGGGCCGAGGGGGCGATGATGCTGAGGAAGGCGTCGATCCGCTTGTCCTTGAATGCCGTGGCGACGCCGTCGGGATCGACGGGCACGAGGAGGACGGTGTTCGTCCCCACCGGTCCCGGATGCTGCGCCGTCTCCAGCGTCAGGCCGTGATAGGCCAGCAGGTTCTTGAGAAGCCAGTAATCGGCGTCCTTCTGCGCGCCGATCCCGAGGCGCTTGCCGGCGAGCTTGGAGAAGCTCTTGATCCCCGCCTGCTCCGGCGAGGCGACGATCATCGCCTGATCGCGCAGAATCGCGAGCGTCAGGCCGTTCGTCGGCATCAGGACGTCGGGCCTCACCACCGCGAGGTCGGCCCGCCCGTCCTGGAGCGCGGCGGCGCTCTCCCGCACGTCGTCGAAGGGAAGGATCTTCAGGCGGATGCCGGCGTGGTCCGCCTCCAGGGCGTCGGCATAGGCCTTGATGAGGCCGGGCTCCGTGCCGTCGCGGGGGGCGACGGCGATGGTCAGCACCGTCGCCTGGAGCAGGTACCACGCCACCGCTCCGCCCGCGCACAACAGGAGCGCCGAGGCGAGGAGAAGAATCTCCCGGCGCATCACGAAGGCGGTCAGGGCGGTCATCGGGGGGGCAGTCCTGCGGTCGTCCGCAGCCCCAACGCCCAAGGTCCCGTCCGGTGCCGGCGCTATTCCGCCGCTGGGAAGCGCAGCGCCATGAGCTGGGCGGAGCGGCGGCGCTCGCCCTGTTCCGCAGTCGGCGCGCCGATCCGCCGCCGGGCGTCGCCCACCGCCTCGTGGACGCCGTCCACCGCCAGGATCAGGGCGCTGACGGTGCGCATGTCGAGGGAGCGTTCGCGGGTGTGGGACACCACGTCGGCGATCAGATCGTCGATCTCCAGCACGATGGCGTCGAGTTCGGCCGGCGTCGTGGCCGCGCGGACCTCGCGGAGGATGTCGAGGAGCCGGTCGAGGACGATGTCGATGCGCTCCCGCCGCTGGCGGGCGAGGCGCTGGCCGAGCCACGCGAAGCCGGAGCCGATGGTGCCGCCGAAGAAGGCGACGAGGTAGATGTAGTCCTCGTAGCGGTCGAGGAACGTTTGCTGCTCGCGCTCGAAGTAATCGACGGCGCCGGGATGGTTCGGCAGCCGGGCCGAGGTCGCCGCGACGGTGGTGTCGAAGTCGGGGGCCTTCATCACCTTGGCGATGGGCGCGGCCGCCGCGAGGCGCGAGCGCCACTCGAACAGGTGCTGGGTCGCGGAGGCGACGGCCACGCGGCTCACCGTGCTGCGGGCCATCAGCCGGTACGAGGCGCCGACGGTGCGGATTTCCTCCGCCGGCCGCTTCGGGCGCCCGCCGAAGGTGCCGGCGGGGATCGTCACCGCCTGCAGTTCGGGGAAGCGCTGGAGGATGGCGTCGCCGTCCGGCACCGAGACGAAGCCGATCTTGCGGTCGGGCGAGCCGGTCTCCACGGCCCGGATCACTGTCCCCGCGACCTTGGAGGTGGGGCTCGCGATCACCGCCACGGCGTCCACGCGCTTCTCGGTGAGCGCCTGGCTTATCTCCGAGGGCTTCAACGGCACGACGAGGACATGCCCGGCGGCCGGCTCGCCGCCGCCATCCTCGGCGGGGCTGTCCGGCGTCAGGTCGTAGAAGGACAGGACGTTGGTGAGGAAGGGCAGGTCGGCCCCGTGGCGCACCACGAAGCCGAGGCGCTTGCGGGCGAGATCGGGGAAGTCCTCGATCTCGTTCTGGTCGGGGCGGGCGACGAGCAGGGCCTCGTCGTGGAGGATGGCCAGGGTCAGGCCGTTCTCCGGCAGGAACACGTCCGGCCGCACCACGGCGAGATCGGCCTTGTTGCGCTGGAGGGCGATGCTGCTGTCGCGCACGTCGTCGTAGCGCACGATCTTGAGGCGCACATCCTCACGGGCTCGGTCGAGGGCAGCGGCGTAGGCCTCGATTAGGCTGGCCTCCGGGCCGTCCTGGGGGCCGACGGCCACGGTGAGGGTGGTGGGACGCGACAGGTAGACGACCGCGCCCGCGAGCGCGATCAGGCCCAACGCCAGGAGGACGAGGAGCCATTCGCGCCGCATCAGGAGGCCCGCGGCCGCGCGCAGCCTGCGCCGCAGCACTCCCTCTGGCGTCCCCTGGACGGAATCGGCTCGGTGCGCATGGCCCTGCCCGTCGCGTTGCGCGCGTTCCATGACTCGTTCATGAAACGCAATCCTGTTCAGACCGTGAAGAACACGTGAAGCGCCCCACCGTTGCATCGCCGGGACAGGAAGCAACGTCCGGGCCGGGCGCGCCGCGGCCCACCCGCCCGGTCAGTGCCGCGTGGCTGGAGCGCGCCGCCCTCGACTATCTCCAGCGCTACAGCGCCTCGACGGACATGCTCCGGCGCACCCTGGCCCGCCGGGTCGAGAAGCGGGCCAGGGCCAGGGGCGAGGAGCCGGGGGCCTTCGCGGAGATGGTGGAGGCCACGGTGGCGCGGGCGGTCTCGGCCGGTCTCGTGGACGACACGCGCTTCGCCGAGGGGCGCCTCGCGGCGCTGCGCCGACGGGGCTCCTCCCGCCGGGGCGCCACGGCCCGGCTCGCCGCCAAGGGCGTCTCCCGCGAGGTGGTGGCCGCCGTGCTGGAGGCGGAGCGTGAGGCCCATCCGGAGGGCGAGAGCGAGGAGACCGCCGCCTGGGCCTATGCCCGCCGCCGCCGCCTCGGCCCCTACCGGCTGCCGGACAAGCGCGCCGACCACCGGGAGCGCGATCTCGCGAGCCTCGCCCGCCAGGGCTTTCCCTACGCGCTGGCGCGGCGGATCGTGGAGGCGGAGGAGGCGCCCTGACGGTCCCGAGCGACCGGCCGGAAAGGTCGTCGCCCCCCGATGAGAGCGTGACGGGCCGCCGGGATCTTTCCGGCCAGACGCTCGGGATGAGGATGCGGCAGGGTGCGGCAATCAGGACCGGGAGCACCGCCGTCCCGCCCTTGTTTCGGGCGGATTTGTGTTCATCTTCCGTTCCATGGACGAGGTTCTGGCGAAGAAACTGCGCATCCTCGCGGATGCCGCGAAATACGATGCGTCCTGCTCCTCCTCCGGCGCGCCGAAGCGCGCGGCCGGCAAGGACGGGCTCGGCTCCACCACCGGATCCGGCATCTGCCACGCCTACACGCCGGACGGGCGCTGCATTTCGCTGCTGAAGATCCTGCTGACCAACTGGTGCCTGTTCGATTGCGCCTATTGCATCAACCGGCGCTCCTCGAACGTGGCGCGGGCGAAGTTCACGGTTGAGGAGGTCGTGGCTCTCACCCTCAACTTCTACAAGCGTAACTATATCGAGGGGCTGTTCCTGTCCTCGGGCATCATCAAGTCGCCCGACCATACGATGGAATTGCTGACGCGGGTCGCGAAGTCCCTGCGGCGCGACCACGGCTTCGCCGGCTACATCCACCTCAAGTCGATCCCCGAGGCGAGCCCGTGGCTGGTCGAGGAGGCGGGGCTCTATGCCGACCGCCTGTCGATCAATGTCGAGTTGCCCACCGAGGCCAGCCTGGAACGCCTCGCCCCCGAGAAGGACGGCGCGGCGATCCAGGGTGCCATGGCGCAGATCGGCGAGCGGATCGTCCAGGCCAAGGCCGAGCGGCGGCGCTTCGCTCCGGCGGGACACTCGACGCAGGTGATCGTCGGCGCCGACGACACGACGGACGCCGCGCTCATCACCAAGAGCGAAGTGCTCTACGGCAGCGTCGGGCTCAAGCGGGTCTACTACTCGGCCTTCAGCCCGATCCCCGACGGCTCGCGGATCCTGCCCCTCAAGGCACCGCCGCTCGCCCGCGAGCACCGGCTGTACCAAGCCGACTGGTTGCTGCGGTACTATTCCTTCTCGGCGGAGGAGGTGGCCTCGGCCTCCGAGGACGGGATGCTCGCCCTCGACATCGACCCCAAGCTCGCCTGGGCGCTGAAGAACCGCGAGCGGTTCCCCGTCGACGTCAACAAGGCCGACCGGGAGATGCTGCTGCGCGTTCCCGGCCTCGGCGCGCGGGCGGTGGACAAGATCGTGAAGGCCCGCCGCCACATGACCCTGCGCCTCGACGACGTGGCCCGGCTGACCTCCAGCCTCAAGCGCGCCCGACCCTTCCTCGTCGCCGCCGACTACCGCCCCGTGGCACTCACCGACCGGCTGGACCTGCGGCAGCGGCTCGTGGAGCCGGCGCAGCAGTTGAGCCTGTTCTGATGGAGGATCGCGACCATCTCTCCTCCCCCTTGCGGGGAGGCGCCGGGGGTGGGGGTGGCGCAGAAGGCACCCCGGAGACACATCCGGCACCACCCCTACCCCTTCCCCGCCCCGCAAGGGGGAGCGAGAGCTCCGCCACCATCCTCCTCGGCCCCGGCGCCGACCTCGCCGGCTTCTGCGCGGCCGTCCGCCGCCTCGCGGCGCAGGGCGTGCCTCCCGAAGCGGTGACGTGGAGCCTTTCCTCCGCGCCGAGCCTGTTCGGCGGCGAGGCCGCGGCGGCCGCCGACGCGCCCCTCGTCCTGCCCCGCGCCGTGGCGGACCTCATTCCGAAGGTCGTCCCCCACCGGGACCCGGAGCGCTACGGCCTGCTCTACGCCCTGATCTGGCGGGTGCTGCACGGCGAGCGGCACCTGATGGAGGTGGCGAGCGACCCGCTGGTCCACCGCCTGCACCGCATGGCGAAGGCGATCGGCCGCGACCTGCACAAAATGCACGCCTTCCTGCGCTTCCGCCGGATCGAGGCGGCGGGCGGCGAGCGCTACGTCGCGTGGTTCGAGCCGGACCACCACATCCTGGAGGCGGCCGCGCCGTTCTTCGTGCGGCGTTTCGCCAGCATGCGCTGGACGATCCTGACACCGGAGGCCCGGGCCGTCTGGGACGGCGCGGTCCTGACCTTCGGCCCGCCCGGTTCGCGGGCCGAATTGCCCGAGGGCGACGGCTTCGAGGCGGGGTGGCAGACCTACTACGAGACGACGTTCAACCCCGCCCGCGTCAACCCCAAGGCGATGAAGGCGGAGATGCCCAAGAAATACTGGCACAACCTGCCCGAGACGGCCGCCATCCCCGCCCTGCTGCGGGGCGCCGCGGACCGGACATCCGCCATGATCGAGAGGGAGCCGACCGTGCCCACACGCCGCGAGCCCGCCCGCGCCGTCGCCGCGATGGCCGACCAGGACCCGAAGAGCCTCGACGAGCTCAACGCCATCATCCGCAAGACGGAGCCCCTGGTGCCGGGCGCGACCCAGGCCGTGCTGGGCGAAGGTCCCATCGGCGCGACGCTCGCCTTCGTCGGCGAGCAGCCCGGCGACCAGGAGGACCTGCAGGGCCATCCCTTCGTCGGCCCGGCGGGGCAATTGCTGTCCCGGGCGATGGCGGAGGCGGGCATCGACCGCGGGGCGAGCTACCTCACCAACGCGGTCAAGCACTTCAAATTCACGCTCCGGGGGAAGCGCCGCATCCACGAGAAGCCCACGGCCGGCGAGGTCAGCCACTACCGCTGGTGGCTCGATCGGGAGCTGGACTTCGTGAAGCCGAAGCTCGTGGTCGCGCTCGGCGCGACGGCGGTGCTGGCGCTGGCTGGCAAGGCGATCCCGATCACCCGGTCCCGCGGGCCATACCGGTTCGACCGGCACGACGACCGCTTCCAGGGCTTCATCACCGTCCACCCGTCCTACCTGCTGCGTCTGCCCGACGAGGCGAAGGAGGAGGCCTACGCCGCCTTCGTCGGCGACCTCAAGCGTATTGCCACGCTCGGGCACGACCTCGCCGCGTGAGCGGTCCGGTTTTAATCCCTGTTGTCTGGTGCGGGGCGGCACGGCGCCCCGGGATTTAGCGATCTATATCTTCCTCATCACAGACCAAGCGGACGCAACAGCCGATCCGCACTGCACGAGGAAGGATAGAGAACAATGAATACGCGTATCGCCGCCGCCGTCGCCGCCCTCGTCATCGGTGCCGCCGCCCCCGCCTCCTCCGCGATGGCGTTCCCCTTCGAGCGGGACAACGGCCCCCTCACCACCGGCTCGATCGGTGTCCACGACCTGCCGTTCTACGAGTCCCATCCCGGTTACTGCGCTCCGAGCTCGGCCGCCGAGGGCAACGCCAACCAGCAGACCCGGCCGGTGAAGCAGTACGGCCAGACCACCGGCGGCAACCGCTGCTGATCGACACAGCGACGCAGATGAACGAGGCGGCGGGGCCAGCGTGCCCCGCCGCGTGTTTTTTGTTCGTCCCAGCTCGGTGCGAGCGCAGCAAGGCAAACCATGCTCTGCTCGCTGTTTGAATCGGAGGCACACTGGACATCGTCCAGGGGACCGTCCACCAAAAGCCGCGCATTCTCGTTGCGGCGGTCGAGGCCGAACTCGGGCGTCTGCCGGATCGTTGACCAGTCCCACGAGCCCCAGGCCCCATGACCGCCGAGACCCATTCCAAACCCGTCGGCCCCGGCGATCAGGTGATCCTCGTCGATGGGTCGTCGTTCATCTTCCGGGCCTATTTCCAGTCGATCAACCAGGATCAGAAGTACAATTCCCGCCCCTCGGACGGTCTGCCGACCGGCGCCGTGCGCCTGTTCTGCACCAAGATCGCTCAATTCCTGCAGGACGGCGCGGCGGGCACCATGCCGACCCATCTCGGCATCGTCTTCGATAAGTCCGAGGGCTCGTTCCGCAAGGAGATGTACGCGGATTACAAGGGCCACCGCCCCGATGCGCCCGACGACCTGAAGCGCCAGATGCCGCTGATGCGCGATGCCGTGCGCGCCTTCGGCCTGCACGCCGTCGAACTGGAGCGCTACGAGGCGGACGACCTCATCGCGACATACGCCCGGCAGGCCGAGGCGCGGGGGGCGGGCGTCATCATCGTCTCCTCCGACAAGGACCTGATGCAGCTCGTGGGGCCGTTGGTGCGGTTCTACGATTTCGAGTCCGGCGCCAAGGGCAAGCCCGGCTACCGGCCGGAGCGCAACCTCGATGTCGAGGCGATCATCGCCAAGTGGGAGGGGTTGCAGCCCAACCAGATCGGCGACGCGCTCGCGCTGATCGGCGACACCTCGGACAACGTGCCGGGCGTGCCCGGCATCGGCCTGAAGACCGCCGCCGCCCTGATCAAGGAGTTCGGCTCGCTGGAGGCGCTGCTGGAGCGGGCGGGCGAGATCAAGCAGCCCAAGCGCCGGGAGACGCTGCTGGCCAACATCGAGCAGGCGAAGCTCTCGCGCAAACTCGTGGCGCTCATGGAGGACGTGCCCGTTCCCGTGGCGCTCGACGACCTCGGCGTGCCGCAGCCCGACCCCGAGAAGCTCGTGGGCTTCCTCAAGGCGATGGAGTTCAACACCCTCACCCGGCGCATCGCACAGATGCTGCGTGTGGACCCGGAGAAGGTGAAGCCGGACCCGTCCCTGCTGCCCGGTGCGAAGGGGCCGGGCGGCGCGCCCGTGCCGTTCTTCGGCGACAGCGTGCCGCCGGACCCCGAGACCGCCGCCGCCGGCTCCGGGCGCCCGCCGGGCGATGCCCCGCCGGAGGGCGGTGAGGTCGATCCCTTCGCCGATCTCGGCCTGCCGGAATCGGGCCCCCAACCCCGCGGCCCCGCCGAGCCCACGCCCGGCGGTCTCGTGGCGGCCCGGGCCGCCGAGTCGGTGAAGCCCTTCGACACGGCTGCCTACGAGACCGTGCTCACCCTCGACCAGCTCGATGCCTGGATCGCCGAGGCCGAGGAGGCTGGGGTCGTCGCCGTCGATACCGAGACGGATTCCCTCGATTCCTACCGGGCGGGCCTGGTCGGCGTGTCGCTGGCGACGGCGCCGGGGCGGGCCTGCTACATTCCCCTCGCCCATGTGCGGGCGGTGACGGCCCCGGCCGACGGCGGCGACCTGTTCGGGCAGGGCGCGACCTCCGCCGACGTCGCCGAGCCGGTGGCGGAGCAGATTCCCCTCGACGCCGCCCTCGCGAAGCTGAAGCCGCTCCTCGAGAACCCCGGCGTGCTCAAGGTCGGGCAAAACCTGAAATACGATTGGGTGGTCTTCGCCCGAAACGGGATCGAAGTCGCGCCCTTCGACGACACGATGCTGATCTCCTACGTGCTGGATGCCGGGAAGGGCGGGCACGGCATGGACGAGTTGGCCCGCCGCCACCTCGGCCATCAGCCGATCACCTTCTCGGACGTCACCGGCACCGGCCGGGCCAAAATCACCTTCGACCGGGTCGCCCTCGACAAGGCCACCGCCTACGCCGCCGAGGACGCGGACGTGACCTTGCGCCTGTGGCGGATGATGAAGCCGCGCCTCGTGGCCGAGCGGCGGGTCGCGGTCTACGAGACCCTGGAGCGCCCGCTCCTGCCGATCATCGCCCGCATGGAGATGGCCGGCATCCGGGTCGACCGCGACATGCTGAGCCGCCTCTCGGGCGATTTCTCCCAGATCCTCGTGCGGCTGGAGGAGGAGATCCAGGAGGATGCCGGGGAAAAGTTCTCGGTCGGCTCGCCCAAGCAGATCGGCGACATCCTGTTCGGGAAGATGGGCCTGCCCGGCGCCAAGAAGACGCCCTCGGGGCAATGGGCGACCCCCGCCACCTTGCTGGAGGAATTGGCCCAAGCCGGGCACGAGTTACCCAAGAAAATCCTCGAATGGCGCCAGCTCTCGAAGCTGAAATCGACCTACACGGATTCGTTGCAGACCCACGCCGACCGCGAGACGCAGCGTGTCCACACCTCGTTCTCGCTCGCCGCGACGACGACGGGGCGGCTCTCCTCCTCGGAGCCGAACCTGCAGAACATCCCCGTGCGCACGGAGGAGGGCCGGCGCATCCGCCGGGCCTTCGTGGCGGCACCCGGCAAGACGCTGATCTCGGCCGATTACTCGCAGATCGAGTTGCGGCTGCTGGCCCACATGGCCGACATCCCCGAGCTTCGGAAAGCCTTCGAGGACGGGATCGACATCCACGCCGCCACCGCCTCCGCGATGTTCGGCGTGCCGTTGAAGGAGATGACGCCGGATCTGCGCCGCCGGGCCAAGACCATCAACTTCGGCATCATCTACGGCATCTCGGCCTTCGGGCTGGCCGACCGCCTCGGGATCGGTCGCGAGGAGGCCTCCGCCTTCATCAAGCAGTATTTCGAGCAGTTCCCCGGCATCCGGGACTACATCGACACGACGAAGCGCAGTTGCCGGGACAAGGGCTACGTCACCACCCTGTTCGGCCGGGTCTGCCACTACCCGCAGATCCGCTCCAACAACCCTTCCGAGCGGGCGAGCGTCGAGCGGCAGGCGATCAACGCCCCGATCCAGGGCTCGGCCGCCGACATCATCCGCCGGGCCATGGTGCGGATGGAGGAGGCGCTCGCCGCCAAGCGGCTGGGCGTGACGATGCTCCTGCAGGTCCACGACGAACTCGTCTTCGAGGCCGCCGAGGACGAGGTGGACACGGCGATCCCGATCATCGCCTCGGTCATGGAGGAGGCCCCTGCGCCTGCCCTCACCTTGAAGGTGCCGCTGGTGGTGGAGGCCAAGGCCGCCCTGAACTGGCAGGAGGCGCACTGAGGCGCTGTCTTTGCGGCGGGCAATCCAGGGAGCGTTCTCACCGGGAACGGTCCGCTGCCCTGGATGGCTTCGCCGCGCCCGCGATGACGATCATGGCTCGGAACCGTCATTGCGAGCGAAGCGAAGCAATCCAGGGACGCGCGACGCGTCTCGTCTTCATGCCAAGCCCGGGTACAGGTCGATCCAATCCGGGTTCATCGCCTCGATCAGCGCCAGCTTCTGCTTTCGAGACCCGGCCTTGATCCGTTTCTCCCGATCGATCGCCTCCGTCATGAGGTTATACGCTTCGTACCAGACAAGCAGCTTGCAGCCGTATTGCCGCGTGAAACCCGGGAGCAGTCCTTCGCGATGCTCGTAGACTCGTCGGGCGAGGCCCGAGGTGACGCCCGTATAGAGGGTGCCGTTCCGACGGCTGGCCATGATGTAAACGTGTGGCGCGCGCGCGGCGGCCCTCGCGGCGGATCACGGCTGAGGTCGCGTATCCCTGGATTGCTTCGCTGCGCTCGCAATGACGAAGAATGGCATGTCCACAGGATCTTTCGTCGCCCTCCGTCGTCATTGCGAGCGCAGCGAAGCAATCCAGGCAACCGCCACACTGGTGAATTGTGGCGCTGCCGCAAAAGAACCCGGGAGCGAACCAATGCGAGCCCTCCTTTGCCAGAGCCTCGACGGCGTGGATGCTCTCGCCCTCGCCGAGCGGCCGGATCCCGTGGCCGGTCCTGGCCAGGCGCTGGTGCGCGTCACCCTCGCCGCCCTGAACTTCTTCGACACGCTGATCGTCGCCGGGCGCTATCAGGTGAAGCCGCCGCTGCCGTTCTCGCCGGGGGGCGAGGGCGTCGGCGTGATCGAGGCGCTGGGTGAGGGCGTGACGGGGCTGTCGGTCGGCCAGCGTGTGGTGATCCATGCGGGCCACGGCTGCTGCGCCGGGCGGATCGCCGTGGACGCCCGCAAGCTCACCCCCGTCCCCGAGGGCGTGCCGGACGAGCAGGCGGCGGGGCTGACCATCACCTACGGTACCACCCTCCACGCGCTGGCCAACCGGGCGAAGCTGCGCGAGGGCGAATGGCTCGCGGTGCTCGGCGCCTCTGGCGGGGTCGGGCTCGCGGCGGTGGAACTCGGGGCGCTGATGGGGGCGAAGGTCATCGCCTGCGCCTCCTCCGAGGACAAGGTCGCCGCCGCCCGTGCCCACGGCGCCGTCGAGGGGCTGGTTTACACGCCGGAGACCTTGAAGGACGACCTGCGGCGCATCACCGGCGGCGCCGGGGTGGACGTGGTCTACGACGCGGTGGGCGATGCCTTCGCGGAGCCGGCGCTGCGGGCTCTGGCGTGGCGGGGGCGCTACCTCGTGATCGGCTTCGCGGCGGGCGAGATCCCCCGCCTGCCCCTGAACCTGATCCTCCTGAAGGAACTCGACGTGCAGGGCGTGCACTGGGGCGCCTTCACGGAGCGCGATTCCGAGGCGCACCGGGCCGATCAGGAAAAGCTGCTCGCCTACGTGGCGGAGGGCCGGCTCACCGCCAAGGTCCACGGGGTCTACCCGCTGGACGAGTTCCGCGAGGCCTTCGGGGTGCTGATCAGGCGGGAGGCCGTGGGGAAGGTGCTGGTGCGGGTGTAGGGTCTGCTTTTCCCCCTCTCCCCGCAGGCGGGGAGAGGGGATGCTTCCTCAGAGAAGCCCCTGCTCCCGTGCCAGCATCACGAGGTCCGCCTGCGGCCGGGCGCCGATGTGCTGGATGACCTCCGCCGCCGCGACGGTGCCGAGGCGGGCGCTGGTGAGATGGTCGAGGCCGCGGGCATGGCCGGCGAGGAAGCCCGCCGCGAAGAGGTCGCCCGCGCCCGTCGTGTCGACGACGTGCTCCACCGGGCTCGCCGCCACCTCGCGAGCCTGCCCGCCATGGACGACGAGGGCGCCCTTCTCGGAGCGGGTGACGAGGCCGAGCATGTGCATGCCGCGCCCGTTGCGCTCGTCGCGGAGCGCGGCCACGGCGGCCTCCTCGTCCTCCGTCTGGTAGAGGCTCTTCAACTCGCCGAGGTTGGCGAACAGGATGTCGATGCTGCCGTCGCGGATGAGCTCGAGGAACTCGTCGCGGTAGCGGCCGACGCAGAAGGCGTCGGAGAGGGTCAGGGCGACGGCGTTGCCCGAGCGGTGGGCGATCTCGGCCGCCTTGCGGAAAGCCTCCTTCGCGGCGGGCGGATCCCACAGGTAGCCTTCGAGGTAGACGACCCGGGCCGAGGCCACCGTCTCCTTGTGGATGTCGTCCGGCCCGAGGCCCTGACAGGCGCCGAGATAGGTGCTCATGGTGCGCTCGCCGTCCGGCGTCACCAGCACGAAGCAGCGGGCGGTGGCCGGGCCGTCGGTGGCGGCGGGCACGTCGTAGGCGACGCCCGTCGCCTTGAGGTCGTGGCGGAAGAGCTGGCCCAACTCGTCGTCGCGCACCCGGCCGACGAAGCCGGTCTTCGCGCCGAGCATCGCGGCGCCGACGGCGGTGTTCGCCCCCGAGCCGCCCGAGACGATCGTCGCCGGGCCCATCGCCTGGAACAGGGTCTCGGCCCGGGGCTCGTCGATCAGCGTCATCGCCCCGCGGGCGATCCCTTCCTTCGCCAGGAAGGCGTCGTCGGTGCGCGCGATGACGTCGACGATGGCATTGCCGAGGACGAGGAGATCGAGGGAATCGGTCATGCGGTGATCCGGTGCCGGAAGATTCCGGCGGCTGTGGCACCGGGCGGCGGCCGGATCAAGCGGGGATCATCAGTCCTCGGCGAAGAGGTCGGCGATCGCCACGGTCAAACCGGGCGGATCGAGGGTGAGGTGTCCTTCGCTGACCATGCGCGTGGTGATGGCGTCGCCGGGTCCGCGGGCGTGGTGAACGACGAGATGGTTGTCCGGATAGAGGATGAGGTAGTGGGCGCCGCTTCCGACGCGGAAATAGCCGCGCAGCTTCACCCCCTGATCCACCGAGCGCGTGCCCGGCGACACGACTTCCACCACGACGACGGGGTTCGCGATCTCGAGGGCATCGGCGGCGGCGCGCTCGCCGCAATAGACGAGGGCATCCGGCTCGAAGGCGGTGCGGTCGTCGATCCGGACGGTCATGCCGTCGGGCATGGCCCGGCAGGGCAGGCCGGCCTTACGGATACCGTCTCGCAAGGCTCGACTGGTGGCAAACTTCACCTCGGCATGCCGCATCCTTTCCGGCGACATGGCGATGACCTGACCCTCGATCAGTTCGTAGCGGCCCGGTCGCCCTTCGGCCCAGGCCAGGAACTCGTCCGTCGTCATGATCTGCTTCGGGGCCGGATCCGCGCTCATGCTGTCACCCGTGAACGCGTGAACACCTAGCACGGATGCGCCCGATTCTCAGCCCGCGATCTCCTCCAGCGGCACGTCCCGGGTGCGCGGCCCGAGCAGCCCGACGAGGCTGCCAGCCACGAGCATCGCGGCGGAGATGAAGAGGAAGACGCCGGTCGTGCCCGCCTCCCGCAGGACGAAGGCGATGAGGAAGCCGGTGAAGATCGCCGAGAACCGGCTCCACGAATACACGAAGCCCACCGCCCGCGCCCGGATGCCGGTGGGGAAGAGTTCCGCCTGATAGGTGTGGAAGCTGTAGGAGATGACGTTGGAGGCGAGCGTCAGGCCGATGCCGAGGATGACGATGGCGGTGACGTCGCGCGCCTGCGCGAAGGTGAGCCCACAGGCGATGTAGACCAGCGCGGCCGCCACGATGACGTGCTTGCGCTCGAACCGGTCGGCGATGAGCAGGCCGATCAGCGGCCCGACCGGGGCGGCCAGCGCGATCAGCGCCGTATAGGCGAGGCTCGACGTGACGGTGATCCCTTGCGCGATCAGCAGGGTCGGCACCCAGTTGGCGAAACCGTAGAAGCCGATCGGCTGGAACAGGTTGAACCCCGCCATCATCAGCGTGCGGCGGCGATAGGGCGGCACCCAGATGTCGCGGAACGAGCCGCGCGGCGCGGCCGGCTGCGGCGCGCCCGGCGGGGGCAGGGGGCGGCCGTACTCCGCCTGCACCTGCGCTTCGAGGCGGGCCATCACCGCCTCGGCCTCGGCGATCCGCCCGCGCTCCACGAGCCAGCGCGGGCTCTCCGGCAGGCCGGAGCGTATCCACCACACCAACAGGGCGCCCGACGCGCCGATTAGCGCCACCCAGCGCCAGCCGTCGAGGCCGAAGGGCGTGAGCGGGATCAGCCTGTAGGAGAGGAAGGCCACGACGGGCACCGCGCAGAAGCCGATGCCCTGGCACAGGGCGAAGGCCCGGCCCCGGATCGCTTTGGGCACCAGTTCGGAGAGGTAGCTGCCGATGGTGACCATCTCCAGCCCGAGCCCGATCCCGGCGATCAGCCGCCACAGGTTCAGGCCGAAGGCGTCGGTCTGGAAGGCCATCACGGTGGTGGCGGCCGTGTAGAAGAGGAGCGACCACGTGAAGATGGCACGGCGCCCGAACCGGTCGGCGAGCCAGCCACAGGCCACGGTGCCGATGAACAGGCCGGTGAACAGCGCGGCGACGAACCCCGCCACCCCTGTCGCCCCGAACAGGCCCGGCGTCGTCGGCGTGAGGATGCCGGATGTCACGAGGCCCGGCGCCACGTAGCCGGTGAAGAGCAGGTCGTAGAGTTCGAAGAAGAAGCCGAGGCCGAGCAGCGCCACGAGGCGCCAGACGGTGCGGGTCGGCGGCAGCCGGTCGAGCCGGGCGACGATGCCGGCGGGATCGTGGCCGGCGGGATCGTGGATTGTGGCGCGCCCGGGCGTCTGCCGGGCGGGCGCCGCGCGCGTCGTCATGGGGCTGTCCTCTCCGCCGGGCCGATTGCCCCGGAACCCCGGCCCGCGCAAGGCGCCCGCTCAGCCGGGCGGCAGGACGTCGATCTGGATGCCGCCGTAATAGGCCGCAAGGTTCGCGATGTCGGCATCCGACAGGTCCTTGGCGACCACGTTCATGATCTCGTTGGAGCGCTTGCCGTCGCGGTAATCGGTCAACTGCTTCACGAGGTAGGGTTCGACCTGCCCCGCGATGTTGGGCGCCTCCGGCATCTTCGAGAGGCCGTCCATGCCGTGGCAGGTCTGGCAGGCGGTCGCCTTCTTCTTGCCGAGCGCGGCGTCGCCCGCCTGGGCGGCGAGGGGCACGAGGAGGGCGGCGAGGACGAGGGGAAGGCGGGTCATGGGCGGTCTCGGGATGCGCGACGCGAATTCCCTCCCCGGATGGAGAACATTGCGAATTCGTCCGACCCTCCACCTCACAGCCTGGCCGAAAAATTCGGCGTCTCCCACCCTCGCCCACATCCTGGGGCGCCGCCGCGAAGCGGTGGCCTCGAAGGAGACCTCCAGAGAGCGCGGAGCATTCTGGAGCCCTCCTTCGAGCCGGCTTCGCCGCACCTCAGGATGAGGGGGGCGAGGGGGCGGGGGGCTTTCCGGCCAGCCTCTCAGGATGAGGTGGCAGGTGGGATTGAGACGCTGGCCCGATTTCGCAACGCTCCCCTTCAGGGGAGGGGAATGAGAGGCAAGAACCTACTTCTCGTAGGAGATCCGGTAGATCGCCCCGGCGGAGTCGTCGGAGACCAGCAGGGAGCCGTCGAGGAGCACGGCCACGTCCACCGGGCGGCCGAGATACTCGCCGTCGCCGGTGAGCCAGCCCTCCGCGAAGGGCTTGACCGACTCGACCTTCCCGTCCGCGCCGAGCTTGGCGAACATCACCCGTGCGCCGATGGGCTGGGTGCGGTTCCACGAGCCGTGCTCGGCGATGAAGATGCCGCCCTTGTAGGCGTCGGGGAACATCTTGCCGTGGTAGAAGGTCATGCCGAGGTCGGCCGCGTGGGGCGGCAACTCGGCCATGGGCGGCACCGCGTCGGCGGGCGGGGTCTCGTCCTTGTACTCGACGGTGCGCACCGCGCCGCCGCCGAACCACGGGAAGCCGAAGTTCTGACCGGCCTTCGTGGCGTGGTTCAGCTCGCCCGGCGGCTTGTCGTCACCCATGCCGTCCACCTGGTTGTCGGTGAACCACAGGGACTTGTCGGTGGCGAAGTCCATGCCGACGGAGTTGCGGATGCCGGTGGCGTAGACCTCACGGTTCTTGCCGTCGGCGTCGATGCGGATGATGCCGCCGATGCCCTGCTTCTTGTACAGGTCCATCTTGGCGGCGGGCGGCACGTTGTAGGGCTGGCCCAGCGCGATGTAGGTCTTGCCGTCGGCGCCCACCCGGCAGACGCGGGCGGTGTGGTTGAAGCTCTCCTCCGAGGCGGGGATCAGCTCGCCCTGCTTCACCAGCACGCCGGCGGCGACGTCGGGGTTCTCGTAGAAGAACTCGGCCGCCGGGAAGGCGAGCACGCGGTTCTGCTCCACCACGGTCAGCACGCCGTCCCGCGAGAAGCAGACGCCGTTGGGGATCTTGAAGTCGATGCCCGGGGCGAAGACCTTCACCTCGTCGGCGACGCGGTCCTTGTCGCGGTCGGTGACGGTGTAGACCTTCGACTTGCGGGTGCCGACGAAGACGACGCCGGCATTCGGCCCCACGGCCAGGGCGCGGGCATCGGGCACCACGGCGTAGAGATCGATCTTGAAGCCGTCCGGCAGCTTCACCTTCGCGAGCGTCTTGCGGATCGCGTCGGCCCTGCGGCCGGTCTGCGGAATTTCCGGGGGGGCCTGCGTGTTCGTGCTCTGGAAGCCCTGGAGCTTCTCGAGGTCGTCCGTCTTGGCCTTGGTGTCCGCGGAGGGGGCGCCCTGGGCGAGGGCCGGCCCGGCGACGCCCGCGAGCAACGCGGCGAGGATGAGCGTGCGCATTGAAACGTTTTCTCCCGACACCACCCGCCCCGTCGTCCGGGCGGTTCGGGCGCCAGGATAAGGCGTGGGCCTGCGGTCTCAAGGGCGCGTCGTGACGCGCCGCCGGAAACGTCGCCGCGCTACCAGTTCCACTCCTCGAAGCCGGGCTCCCGGCAGCGGTAGCCGATGGGGCATTGCGGGTTGTCCCGCGTGGGCACGAAGCGCAACTCGGCGATCTCGGAGAAGTCGCACTGGTTCCGGCTGCGGACGAAGCGCTCGGGCGCGCCGCCGATGGCGATGGTCACGTCGCCCTCGCGCTTCACGAGGTCCATCGCCTCCGCGCAGGACAGGCGGACCGTCGGCGCGGCGCGGGGCTGCCGCGTCTGGGCGAGGGGGGCCGTCGACGCGGCCATGACGGCCGCGAGGCTGACGCAGAACAGAACGAGGACCAGCGGCCTCATCGCAAACGGTACCGGATCCTGATTACGCACGCACCGCGGCGGGGGCGGCGAGGTTTCATCCTGCACGGGTGCGCGCGCCGGGACTGTTACCGGAATGCCCCACCGGGGCGCTTTCGCCGTCTGTCCGCCGCATTCGCCGTCATAACGGGGCGGGGCGTCCTGATGCGCCCTTAAGAAATCGTGAAGGCGACCTGCTTGCCCTCCGGTGCGCCGCGTGATTCCCGTCGGGCCGATCCGACGCGAGCCGCGGGCCGCGCCGCGCGATGCCGGCGTCGTCCACAAGCATGGGGAAGCTTCGATGTCGGCCCTCTCGATTCTCGACGTGCAGGCGATCCGTGCGGCGCCCCTGAGCCGTGAGCCCTACCTGCACACCCTCGGCAGCAACGTGCTGAACCGGGAGGCCATCGACGAGATTCGGCGCGACTTCCCCGAGATCGGCAAGCCGGGCTACCTCACCGTCGACGAGGTCTCCCTGAAGGGGCGCTTCAAGGCGCTGATCGACGAACTGGAGAGCGACGAGTTCTCGCGCATCCTCGGCGAGAAGTTCGGGATCGACCTCGTGGGCTGCCCCCGGCTCACCACGATCATGAAGCGCAGCCAGCTGAAATACGGGGCGATCCATACCGACGGCCCGTCGAAGGTGCTGACCCTCCTCGTCTACATGAACGACGCCTGGGACGCCCCGGCCGCCGGACGGCTCCGCGTGCTCTACGACGGCAAGAACTTCGAGCCCTTCGCCGTCGAGGTGCCGCCCACCATGGGCACGATGTTCGCCTTCCTCCGGGCCGACAATTCCTGGCATGGCCACGAGCCCTTCGAGGGCGAGCGCCGGGTGGTGCAGGTGGCTTGGCTCAAGGATGCCTCGGAACTCGAGCGCAAGCGCAAGCGCAACCGCACCGCCCAGTTCCTCAAGGGCATCTTCGGGCGCTGACCGCATGGGGTACGAGGCGCACACGGGCGACTTGCGCGCCGGCCTTCCCGTTCCGGCCTATTCCGCCGGGCTGCCGGCGGTGGAGGCGGGGCACGGCCTGAGCGCCCTCCGGCTGATCGATTCGCCCGCGACCGGACGGCGGAGGCGCTATGCCGTCCCGGCGCTGCTCGTCGCGGGCTGGGGCGGGCTCTTCGCCTACTGCTCCGCCTACCTGCGGGAGGACCTGCCCTTCCGCCCCGCCGCGCCCGTCCAGGCGGACAAGCGCGCCGAGACCTCGCCCCGGCCGACCGTGGTCCTCCCCGACATGGAGGACCAGCCCGCCCGGCCCACCGCGCTGGCCTCCACGCCCGCCGCGGATCGGATCGGCGCCGACCCGTCGCGCACGCTCGCGGTCCAGGCGGATTCAACGCAAACGAACCCGGCGCAGCCGTCCCTCGCCTCGCCGTCGCGGCCCGCCTCCGGCCCGGCACCCGTCGAGTATGCCGGGATCTGGGGGCCGACCCCGGCCGCCTGCGGCAGCCCTTCCCGGCGCCGGGGCTACCTGCCCGCCACCATCACCGCCGACCGCGCCCGCGCCGGGCGCACCCTGTGCACCTTCCATGACGGGCACCGGGCCGGGAACGGCTGGATCATGGCGGCGGAGTGCAGCGACCGGGGCCGCCGCTGGTCCTCCCAGGTGCGCCTCGTCGTCGAGGGCGACCGCCTGACCTGGACGAGCAACCGGGGCAGCGTCTCCTACACGCGCTGCGCCCGCCGGGCCGGGTGACGGGCCGCCGCCGCCGCCAGATCCGGCGCGAGCCTGTCGGCTCTGTGACATAGGACACCCGCCGCCCCTCGACGCTGGCGCGGGCCTGCGCGAGAGGGAGGCGCGGCCCGCCCGCGACCCCCTTTCCCCATCCGAAGGCACGTCGATCATGGCCGAGACCGCGGCCGCATCCGCCGGGAGCCCGCCGCAGGACGGCCTTCCGCCCCGGGAGCGGATGCTGGCGATGGCCGCCATCGCGCTCGCCATGACCATGGCGGTGCTCGACGGGGCGATCGTCAACGTGGCCCTGCCGATCCTGGCGAAGGACCTCGCCGTGAAGCCCGCCGACGCGATCTTCGTGGTCAACGCCTACCAGATCGCGGTGACGGCGAGCCTCCTGCCCTTCGCCTCCCTGGGGGACATCTTCGGGTTCCGCCGGGTGTACCTGCCCGGCCTCGCGGTCTTCGTGGCCGCCTCCCTCGCCTGCGCCCTGGCGCCGACCCTGCCGGTCCTCATCGGCGCGCGGATCGTCCAGGGGTTCGGGGCGGCGGCGGTGATGAGCGTGAACATCGGCTTCGTGCGCTTCATCTATCCCCATCGGATCATCGGGCAGGGCGTGGCCAACGTCGCCCTGGTGGTGGCGGTGGCCTCGGCGGCGGGGCCGACCGTCGCCGCCGCGATCCTCTCGGTGGCGGATTGGCCCTGGCTGTTCCTCGTGAACCTGCCGGTGGGGCTGCTCGCGCTGGCCGTCGCCTCGAAGACGCTGCCCGCCACCCCGGAGAGCCGGCGGCGGTTCGACGGGCCGAGCGCGGTCCTCAACGCCCTGACCTTCGGCCTGCTGATCATCGGAATCGACCGCCTCGGCGATGCGGACGGCAAGGCCGTGGGGGCCGCCGAGATCGTCGCCGCCCTCGTCGTGGGCGTGGTCTTCGTCCGCCGCCAGATCCGCCTGCCCGCGCCGCTCCTGCCCGTCGATCTCCTGCGGATCCCGGCCTTCGCCCTCTCCATGGCGACCTCGATCTGCTCCTTCGCGGCGCAGATGGCCTGCTACGTGGCGCTGCCCTTCTACTTCCAGGACGTGCTGCACCTCTCCAGCACGCAGACGGGCTTCCTGTTGACGCCCTGGCCCATCGCCATCGCCCTCATGGCGCCGATCTCCGGGCGGCTGGCCGACCGCTACACGCCGGGCCTCCTGAGCGGGGCGGGGCTCGCGGTGATGGCGGTCGGCATCACCCTCGTGGCGCTCCTGCCCGCGAACCCGACCGTGGCCGACGTCGTCTGGCGTCTCACCCTGTGCGGGCTCGGCTTCGGCCTGTTCCAGTCTCCGAACAACCGGGTGATCGTCACCTCGGCGCCGCGGGAGCGCAGCGGTGGGGCGAGCGGCATGCAATCCACCGCGCGGCTCACGGGCCAGTCCCTCGGAGCGGCCCTCGTCGCCGTGCTGTTCGGGCTCACCCACGGCTTCGGGCCGGAACGGGCGGTGAGCCTGTCGCTCACCTGCGCCGTCGTGCTCGCCGTCGCCGGGGGCTGCGCCAGCGTTCTGCGGCGGCAGAAGGCCGGGTGAGCCGAAACGCGGCTCATCCCCCCGCGTTGTTTCCCACGATCCACCATCCAGAACGGGAACCGGACATGAATCTCGATCTCAGCGGCCGGCGGGCGCTCGTCACGGGCTCGACCGGCGGAATCGGCTACGCCATCGCCAAGGCGCTCTGCGATCTCGGGGCGGAGGTCGGCATCAACGGACGCACGGCGGAGCGGGTCGACGCCGCGCTCGCCAAGCTAGCCGGCGAGGCCACGGCGGGCCGGGCCTTCGCCGCCGTCGGCGACGTGTCGGATGCGGCGGGCACGCAGGCCCTGCTGGCGGCGCTGCCCGAGGTGGACATCCTCGTGAACAACACCGGCATCTTCGAGCCGAAGCCGTTCTTCGACATCCCGGATGCCGATTGGCAGCGCTTCTTCGACGTGAACGTGATGAGCGGCGTGCGCCTGTCCCGCGCCTACACGCCGGGCATGGCCGAGCGCGGCTGGGGCCGGGTGATCTTCATCTCCAGCGAATCGGCGCTCAACGTGCCGACCGAGATGGTCCATTACGGGATGACCAAGACCGCGCAGCTCTCGATCGCCCGGGGCCTCGCTCAGACGGTGGCGGGATCGGGCGTCACGGTGAACAGCGTCCTGCCGGGGCCGACCCTCTCGGAGGGGGTGGAGACCTTCCTCAAGCAGATGGCCGGGGGGGCGTCGGGCGGGGATATCCAGGAAGCGGGCCGCCGGTTCGTGGCCGAGCATCGCCCGACCTCCCTCATCCAGCGCCTCGCCACCGTCGAGGAGGTAGCGAGCCTCGTCGCCTACCTGTGCAGTCCCGCCGCGAGCGCCACGACGGGCGCGGCCATGCGCGTGGACGGGGGGCTTCTCCAGTACCTGACCTGAGGTCCCCTCCGGGCCTCGGGTCCCGAAATCGCCCGCCGCGACCGGCCCGGAGGCCGGTCCGGCAGGGTAACGATCAGGACTTGAGGTGGGCGGCCAAGTGCTTGTTCATTTCGAACATGGAGCACTTGTCCTTGCCGAAGACTTTCTTGAGCTTGTCGTCGGCGACGATCTCGCGCTTGTTGGCCGGGTTCTGCAGGTTGTGCTTCTTGATGTATTCCCACACCTTGCTGACCACTTCGCCGCGCGGAAGCGGGCTGGTGCCGACGATGGCGCCGAGCTCGGCCGAAGGCTTCAGGGGCTGCTGAAGGGCGTTGGGCTTGGCCGCACCGGTCTTGGCGGCGCCCGCCTTGGCGGGGCTGGCCTTCGCCTTGGCCGGAGCGGCCTCACCGGCGGCCTTGGTCGTCTTGGCCGCCTTGGGTGCAGCCTTCTCCGTCTTCGTCGCCATCAAATTCCTCCGATGCTCGGACTGTTCGGGGCGAACCGTGCCCCTTCGCCGCATTAGCATAGCAGCTTCAACGGGGCGGTGCCGAACCCGTTCCAAGACAAAATCAGCCGCTAAGCGCTTCAATCCACAGGGCGAGGCGCTCCACGGCGGTGGGCGACTCGTCCCTCAAGCGAGAACAAACCGCATAGGTTGCCGATCGAAATGGTTTCGCAACTATATTTTGCAAGTTTCGGTGACATGTTCGCACCGATCCTTTCCCTCTCCCTCGCCCTGTCGGTCGCGCTGGTCCTCGGCCTCGCCGCCGGGACGCGCGGGGAGGGACGCCGCGAGCAGGGCGGATCCCGCGGCCTGATCTGACCGCTCCGATCCCGGCGCCATTGCCTCCGCGGCGTCTCCGGCCCATGAGCGCGCCACATCCGGGCGCTTCATCATGATCGATCCTCTCATCGCCGGCAGCCTCGAGAACACGGTCCACGTGGTGCAGCTCGCGCTCACCCCGGTGTTCCTGCTGTCGGGCATCGCCACGCTGCTCAACGTGTTCGGGGCCCGCCTCGCCCGGGTGGCGGATCAGGCGGAGAAGGTCTCGGGGCTTCTCGCCGGGGCGAGCGACGAGGAGCGTCGGCGCCTCGGGCGCCGCCTCGACCGGCTCCACGTGCGCTCCCTGGCCCTCGACCTCGCGGTGGTGCTGGCGGCGCTCGGCGGGGTGGCGATCTGCGGTGCCGTGCTCACCCTGTTCGTCGGCGCGCTCCGGGATGCCACCGTCGCCAGCCTACTCTTCGGCCTGTTCGGCGCGGCGATCCTCTGCACCCTCTGCGCCCTCGTCGCCTTCGGGTTCGAGATGATGCTGGCGAGCCGCACCGTCCGCGACCGCATCGCGCAGCGGCGTGCCGATGCGGGCGTCGCGGCCGCGGAGTGAGCGCGGACGGTCCGTAGCAGGCTGCGGCGCCTGCGGAACCCGATCCGCGTCGCGGCTTTGAACCTCGAGCCGCCCCCGCAGCCTGCGGGGCCTGGAGAAGGAGCGACCATGCCGACGGACCTGCCGACCGAACGCGCCCTCCGCCAGCCGGGATCCATGGAGCTCGATCCCACGGGCGAGGGGCTCGCCCTCGACGAGACGTCCCGCCTGATCGCCTCCGACAAGGTGGAGGGCACGGCCGTCTACGATCGGGAGGGCCGCCATCTCGGGACGGTCCAGAACTTCATGGTGGACAAGGTGTCGGGGCAGGTGGCCTACGCCGTCCTGGCCTTTGGCGGGTTCCTCGGGCTCGGCGAGGACCACCATCCCCTGCCGTGGCGGGCGCTGAAGTACAGCACCGACCTCGGCGGGTACGTGGTGGACATCGATCCCGGCGCCCTCTCGGGAGCCCCCAGCCACGGGCCTGGGGAGAACGCCTTCGCCGATCCGGGCTACGGCAAGCGCCTCGACGACTTCTACCGCCACACCGTCGCCTGAGGCGACGCGGCCCGGTTCAGAACTTGCCGCCGAGGCCGACGTTGCCGCCGCCGGTCATGGACGGGGCCATTCCGCCACCGCCGCCGCCACTGGCGCCGCCGCCGCCTTCGAGGTCCTCGCGGCGGATGCGCCGCTCGCCGGAATCGGCCGAGCGGGTGGCGGCGCCGGCGGAGCGGGGGATGTCGAGGGAGCGGGTCGGCCGGGTCTGGAGGGGACGCCCGTCCGCATCGACGCTGGCGGTGCGGCCCTCGCGGCCGGGGATGGTGCCGCGCATGGAGGGGGGCAGGCCGACATCCGTCTCCGGCATCACGCCCGACGTACCGCCGAGCGCCTGGCAGCCGCCTAGGGCACCGGCCAGGAGCGAGAGGGCGAGACACAGGGCAGGCATCCCTGCCGGTGACGGAGTCCGGGACATCGACGATTCCTCGCGCGGGCCGTGTGGTCACGGTCCCATCGGTTGTCCCATCGGCTCTACGACGAGGTTGAGGCGAAATACAGACGCCGGAGGAGGCGGGCCCCCGCAGGGTGGCCTCCGAGAGGTCGCTGCGGATGAGGAAGTCGCGGCCTGTTGCCCCAGGCCCACAGACCTGATCCATAACTTCGCCCAGGTCGGGCTGTACCCCACCGGGACCGCGCCGGTTCCGGGCGGCGGGGTCGCGGATGATCCGTCGGCGATGATCCGCAGGCTTGGCCGCTGCACTGATGCTCACAGAGGACGACGCGTGCGTATGACCAGTCGGATGATCGCGGCCCTGGCCCTCGCCCTGGGGGCGACGGCGGCCTGGGCTCAGACCCCGCCCGGCGCGGGCGAGGGCGGCTCCGGCGCGAAATCGTCTCCGGCTCAGGCTCCGGCCGTCGCCCCGGCCGTGCCGGCTCCCGCACCGGCGGCCCCGGCACCCGCCGCCTCCAGCCCCGCCGCATCGCCCGCCGCGACGGCCTCGCCGGCCCCGGCCCCCGCCGGTCCTGCGCCCACCGCCTCCGCCCCTCCGGCCCCCGCGACGCCCCCCGGCGCGCCGCCGCAGCACGGCACGCCCGCGACGGTGATCGACACCCAGGATCTCGAAAGCCTGCTGGGCCGCAGCGTGCGCAGCGCCCAGGGCGACGAACTCGGCCGGGTGATCGATGTCCTCGTCGACAAGGAGGGGCATCCCCGGGCGGCGATCATCGATTTCGGCGGCTTCCTCGGCGTCGGCACGCGCAAGATCGCCGTGGATTGGCGCGCCCTGCGCTTCACCATCGACGGGAAGGAGCGCCGCCTGTCCGTGGCCCTGACCCGCAACCAAGTCCGCGTCTCACCCGAATACAAGAGCGGCGAGCCGATCGTGGTGCTCGGTCCCGCCACCGGCGCCTCACCGGCCGAGGCGGACCAGGCGGCGAGTCCCGCGGGGTCGGCCCCCGCCGCCACCCCGGCGGCGCAGGGGGCCGCCGCCCCCGTCGCCATGCCGCAGGGTTCGGTGCCGGCGGCCGCCGCCCCGGCCGCCGCCCCTCCTGCGCCCGTTGCCACCCCCCCTGCCACGCCTCCGGCGGTGCCCTCGCCTCAGCAGGCGCCCGATAAATGACGGTGTCCGGTGTGAAGGTGCGGTCCCAGCGCCCCGTGGGGGAAGCGCCCGCGGCAGACAGGCCGGCCGGTACCGCCGGGCGGGAGGTCGTGTCCCGGCGGGAATCCCGCGTCGAGGCACGGCGGCACGTGGCCCATGAGTCCGCGCCGGAGCCCGTCCCGGCGGCGCCGGGGATCGTCCCGCCGGTGTCGGTGCCCGTGGGGGATCCCGTGTCTGTCCGCAGTCGCCGGGGCCTCGATGCCTTCGCCTTCTTCGTTGCCAACCTGCAGACCGGCTTCGGTCCGTTCCTGGCGGTCTACTTCTCCCAGGCGAAGTGGACCCAATCCGATATCGGCTTCGCCCTGACCGTCGGGAGCCTCGTCGGGCTGCTCGGGCAGGTGCCCGGCGGGGCCTTCGTCGATGCGGCGCGCTCGAAGCGCCTCGCGGCGGGGGTGGCGGTGGCGGCGGTCTCGGGCAGCGCCCTCGCGCTGGCCGTCTGGCCGACCTTCCTTGTCGTCCTGCTGGCGATGGCGGCCCATTCGGCGGCGAGTTGCGTGCTCACCCCCGCCATCGCCGCCATCAGCATCGGCCTCGTCGGCCATGCGCGGGCGGGCGAGCGCCTTGGCCGCAATGCCAGCTTCCAGGCGCTGGGCAATGCCATCGCCGCCGGCGGCATGGGTGCCTGCGGCTACTACCTGTCGAACGGCGCGGTCTTCTACCTCACGGCCGCCCTCGGCATCCCCGCCCTGATGGCGCTCGCCGCGATCCGGGGCGTCGGTGCGGGCGCTGCCGGTCCCGCCGCCGCGAGCGAGGAGCCCGAGCCCGTGGCGGACCGCGAGGGCCTGCGGGCCTTTCTCACCAATCGCGGCCTGCTCAGCTTCGCCGCCTGCATGATGCTGTTCTTCCTCGCCAACGCGGCGATGATGCCGCTGGTGGGCAGCGTCCTCACCCTCCGGGCCAGCGAGACGGCGACCGCGCTCGTCGCGGCCTGCATCATGGTTCCGCAGGCGGTGCTTGCCGTCTGCGCCCCGGCGGTCGGCCGGGCGACGGAGCGGTTCGGCCGCTATCCGGTGCTGCTCGTGGGCTTCGCGGCCCTGCCGCTCCGAGGCCTGCTCCTCGCCTCCACCACGAACCCCTATGGCCTCGTCGCGATCCAGGTGCTCGACGGCGTGTCGGCCTCGGTCCTCGGGGTCATGGTCCCCCTGGTCGTGTCCGACCTCACCCGCGGCACGGGCCGGTTCAACCTCGCGCTGGGCGCGGTGGGCACGGCCATGGGCATCGGCGCGGCGCTGTCCACATCCCTGGCGGGTATCATGGCCGACCGGCTGGGGAGCCACAGTGCCTTCCTCGGGCTCGCCCTGGTGGGCTTCGCCGCCTTCATGCTGGTGGCGCTGATCATGCCCGAGACCCGCCGGGCGCGGTCCGCGCCGTGACGCGCGGGCGGCACCGGGATTGCTAAGCCCTCAAGGGCTGTTCAGCTTCTGCGGGTAAAAGCGCCGTGAAGTTTTCGGCGGCTGCAACGTATGGCAACGCTCCCGCGTTGGCGCTACGGGAACGACTTGCCTTTTGCACCGCATGCTCGCACGGCTGCTGCCGACCGGTCACGCGAGAACGGGATGGTCACCACGATGGAAGAGCTCCACCGCTACGCCGAACGGCCGTTCGCCTTCGTCGGACGGTATCTCCGGCGCCGCTGGCTGCCGCACCTCGTCATCCTCGCTTCCGTGCTGGGAGCCGTCGGCTTCTCGGTCTCGACGGATTATGCCCTCAAGGGCGTGGTCGATGCGCTGACGAAGGGGCCGGGCCCGGCCAATACCGGGATCTGGAGCGCGCTGGCCGTGCTCATTGCCTTCATCGCCACCGACAACATGCTCTGGCGCGTGGCCGCGCTCACGGGCGCCTTCACCTTCGTCGGAGTGACGGGCGACATCCGCCGCGACCTGTTCCGGCACATGACCGGCCACTCGCCGACCTTCTTCTCCGACCGCCAGCCCGGCACCCTGGCGAGCCGCATCACCGCGACCTCGAACGCGATCTTCACGGTCGAAAACATGTTCGTGTTCAACGTGATGCCGCCGACGGTCGCCGCCTTCCTATCCATCGTCTACATCTCGACGGTGAGCCTCTCGATGGCCGGCATCCTGGCGATCATCTTCGCCGCCGTCGTGGTGCTGATGTTCAAGATGGCCTCGGCGGGCAAGCCGCTCCACCACGACTTCGCCGCCAAGGCGGCCAGCGTCGATGGCGAGATGGTGGATCTCGTGGGCAACATGTCCCTGGTGCGGGCCTTCTCGGCCTTCAAGCGCGAGGGCGTGCGGTTCGAGGGCACGATCTCCACCGAGATGCGCGCCCGGCGCTCCTCGCTCCTCTACCTCGAGAAGTTGCGCATCGTTCACGCGGTTTTGACCGTGCTCGCGATCCTCGGCCTTCTCTACTGGTCGATCCGCCTGTGGGAGGCCGGCCAAGCCACGAACGGCGAGGTGGTGCTGGTTTGCACGCTCGGCATCCGCATCCTCTCCGCCACCCGCGACCTCGCCGTGGCGCTGGTGGACGCGACCCAGCACACCGCCCGCCTCTCGGAAGCGCTGCACACCCTGCTCCAGCCGCACGACCTCGTGGACCACCCCGAGGCCAAGCCGCTTGCCGGACACGGGGCCAAGATCGCCTTCGAGCACGTGGCCTTCAATTACCCGGACGGGCGCAGCGTCTTCACCGATTTCGATCTGGTGATCGAGCCGGGCCAGCGGGTCGGCCTCGTCGGCAAGTCGGGCGGCGGCAAGTCCACGCTATTCTCGCTGATCCAGCGCTTCTACGACGTCCAGTCGGGCACGATCCGCATCAACGATCAGGACATCGACCGCGTGACCCTCGATTCGCTGCGCGAGGCGATCACGGTGGTGCCGCAGGACGTCTCGATGTTCCACCGCACCCTGCGGGAGAACATCCGCTACGGGCGGCCGGAGGCCACCGACGAGGAGGTGTGGAAGGCGGCGGAGGCGGCGCACTGCACCGACTTCATCAAGGCCCTGCCCGAGGGCTTCGACACCATCGTCGGCGACCGGGGCGTGAAGCTCTCCGGCGGCCAGCGCCAGCGCATCGCCATCGCCCGCGCCATCCTGAAGAACTCGCCGATCCTGCTGCTGGACGAGGCGACGTCGGCGCTCGACGCGGAATCCGAGCAGGCGATTCGCCACGCGCTCGCGAACCTGATGCAGGGCCGCACGGTCATCGCCATCGCCCACCGGCTCTCGACGTTGCAGGACTTCGACCGGATCGTGGTGCTGGAGGGCGGCCGGATCGCCCAGGACGGGTCGCCAGAGAAGCTCACCCATCTCGACGGGTTCTTCCGGGAGCTGATGAAGAAGGAAACGATGGGCACGTCGCTGGCGGCGGCGTAACCTCACCTTCCGGGCATCGTTGGAACACCCATCCCACCCTCGATCTCATCCCGAGATGCCGGAGCGAAGCAGAGGCCTCGAAGGAGACCTCCAGGAAACGCGGTGCCTTCTTGAGCCCTCCTTCGAGGCGGCTTCACCGCACCTAGGATGAGGTCGCAGGACAGGACGATCCGGCGCTAGCACGATCTGAGTCGGATGGGCCTTGCCCCTCGCGCGCGGGATTTGCATGGGCGATAGAGAGGCGCCGCCGAGCCGTGCGGCGCACGCTCATCCGTCCAGTGGATCCACTCCTTGCCCGATCTCGATACCGTCGTCCGTGAGATTTGCGAGGAGATGGCGGCCCGGCCGGATCGCGGCACGGTCGCCGACTACATTCCCGAACTCGCGCATGTCGATCCGAACCAGTTCGGTCTGGCGGTGATCGACGGGGACGGGCGGGTCAGCGCGGGCGGCGACAGCGAGACGCTGTTCTCGATCCAGAGCATCTCGAAGGTGTTCACCCTCACCCTGGCGCTCGGCATGATCGGCGACCGTCTCTGGCGCCGCGTCGGCCGGGAGCCCTCGGGCAACCCGTTCAACTCCATCGTGCAGCTGGAGCGGGAGCGGGGCGTGCCGCGCAACCCCTTCATCAATGCCGGCGCCATCGCCGTCACCGACGTGATCCTCTCCGGCCACGAGCCCCGCGAGGCCCTGGGCGAGATCCTGCGGTTCATGCAGTTCCTCGGCAAGGACCCGAGCATCGCCATCGACGAGAAGGTCGCGGCCTCGGAGCGGCGCACGGGGTTCCGCAATTCGGCCCTCGCCTACTACATGAAGTCCTTCGGCGTGATCGAGAACCCGGTGGACTACACGCTCGGCGTCTACTTCCACCACTGCGCCATCGCCATGAGCTGCCGACAGCTCGCCACGGCGGGGCAGTTCCTGGCCCATAACGGGCTCAACCCGCAGACCGGCTTCAGCGTCGTTTCCGCCGAGCGGGCGCGCCGCATCAACGCGATCATGCTGACCTGCGGCCACTACGACGGTTCGGGGGAATTCGCCTACCGGGTCGGCCTGCCTGGCAAGAGCGGCGTCGGCGGCGGCATCCTGGCGGTGGCGCCGGGCCGGGCCTCCATCGCCGTCTGGTCGCCGGGCCTCGACGAGGCGGGGAACTCCCATCTCGGCCGGGTCGCGCTGGAGCGGCTGACGCAGCGGATGGGGTGGTCGGTGTTCGGGGTATAGGGCTCTCCCGTCATTGCGAGCATCAGCCAAGCAATCCAGGGACGCGCCAAGGCTTCCGAACGTCTCGCTGCCCTGGATTGCTTCGCTGCGCTCGCAATGACGCGGAGGATCAATCGTCCATCTTCAGCGCGGCGATGAACGCCTCCTGCGGGATTTCCACCCGGCCGAACTGGCGCATCTTCTTCTTGCCCTCCTTCTGCTTGTCGAGGAGCTTGCGCTTGCGCGAGATGTCGCCGCCGTAGCACTTGGCGGTCACGTCCTTGGACAGCGCCCGGATGGTCTCGCGGGCGATGATCTTGCCGCCGATCGCCGCCTGGACCGGGATCTGGAACAGGTGGCGCGGAATCAGGTCCTTCAGCTTCTCGCACATGGCCCGGCCGCGCGATTCGGCGCGGGTGCGATGGACCAGCATCGAGAGGGCGTCCACCGGCTCGGCGTTGACGAGCAGCGACATCTTCACGAGGTCGCCCTCGCGGTAGTCGGAGACGTGATAATCGAAGGAGGCGTAGCCCTTCGAGATCGACTTCAGCCGGTCGTAGAAGTCGAACACCACCTCGTTGAGCGGCAGGTCGTAGACGACCATGGCGCGCTTGCCGACGTAGTTGAGGTCGATCTGGATGCCGCGCCGGTCCTGGCAGAGCTTCAGCACGCCGCCGAGATACTCGTCGGGCGTGAGGATCGTGGCGCGGATCCACGGCTCCTCGATGGTCTCGATCTTCATCACGTCCGGCATGTCGGCCGGGTTGTGCAACTCCTTGATGGTCCCGTCCCGCATCTGCAGGCGGTAGACCACGGACGGGGCCGTCGAGATCAGGTCGAGGTTGAACTCGCGCTCCAGCCGCTCCTGGATGATCTCCAGGTGCAGCAGGCCGAGGAAGCCGCAGCGGAAGCCGAAGCCCAGCGCCGCGCTGGTCTCCATCTCGTAGGAGAACGAGGCGTCGTTGAGCCGGAGCTTGCCCATGGCCGAGCGCAGGTTCTCGAACTCGGCCGCGTCCACGGGGAACAGGCCGCAGAACACCACCGCCTGGACTTCCTTGAAGCCCGGCAGCATGCCGCTCGTCTGGCGCTTGTCCTCGGTGATGGTGTCGCCGACGCGGGTGTCGGCCACCTCCTTGATCGAGCCCGTGAAGAACCCGACCTCGCCGGGGCCGAGCGCGTCGATCTCGGCCATCTTCGGCCGGAACACACCGATCCGGTCCACGCCGTAGACCGCGTCCGCGCCCATCATGCGGATGGTCATGCCCTTCTTGAGCATCCCGTCCACGATGCGCACCAGCACCACGACGCCGAGATAGGCGTCGTACCACGAGTCCACGAGGAGCGCCTTGAGGGGCGCGGCCGGATCGCCCTTCGGCGCGGGGAGCCTCGTGACGATGGCTTCCAGCACCGCCTCGATGTTCAGGCCGGTCTTGGCGGAGATCGGCACCGCCTCCGAGGCGTCGAGGCCGATCACCTCCTCGATCTGCTCCTTCACCCGGTCCGGCTCGGCGGCGGGGAGATCGACCTTGTTGAGGACGGGAACGATCTCGTGATTGGCGTCGAGCGCCTGGTAGACGTTGGCCAGCGTCTGCGCTTCAACGCCCTGGGAGGCATCGACCACCAAGAGCGAGCCCTCGCAGGCCGCGAGCGAGCGCGAGACCTCGTAGGCGAAGTCCACGTGGCCGGGCGTGTCCATGAGGTTCAAGACGTAGGTCCGGCCGTCCTTGGCCGGGTATTCCAGGCGCACGGTCTGCGCCTTGATGGTAATGCCGCGCTCCTTCTCGATGTCCATCGAGTCGAGCATCTGCTCGCTCATGTCCCGCAGGGCCACGGTTCCTGTGGCCTGGATCAAGCGGTCGGCGAGCGTCGATTTCCCGTGGTCGATATGGGCGACGATCGAGAAGTTGCGGATGGTGTCGATCGGGGCGGTCATCGGTGTTCCGTTCAGGCGCGCGGCCGGGCGAGGCGCGCGCCGTCAGCTCGGGATGGCCGGGTGCAGGGGGGTGCCGTGGACCGGCCGGGCGCGAGCGGGATAGCAGCGCAGGGCCACAGCGTCGAGCACGCGGGCTGACGCGGCCGGGCTTCCTCGCGCAAAACGAAGCCGCCCGGAGGCGGTCTCCGGGCGGCCCGTGTCGTGTGGTGGCGGCCTTAGCGACCGCGATCGCGGATCAGGCGCTCGATCTCGGCCTCGCCGTGAGAGCGGGCCTTGGCCTCCGTGGGGTGCTTCCGGTCCGAACGCTGATGCAGCTTGCCGTGCTTGCGGATGCTCCACTGATACAGCGCGCCGCTCTCGCCGACCGGGTGAACCTCGAGGCTGAAGGGAAATGTGTCGGAGTGCGTATCGTTCATCGGCTCCATATGGGGCGAAAGCCGGACGTTTGCCATCCCGGCAACGCATGACTTTCACGCGGGAGTTGAACTTTCCGCCGGACTGGCACTTCGCGCCTGCGCGGCCATCGCAACCAGAACGCGGCGCAGGGCGCCCATGTCGGCCACCGGCTCGGGGAACGGGACCCGCGCCGTCCGGTCGCCGGCCATGAGGTCGAGGCCCTCGGGATCGAGGCCGGTCAGCCGCCAGGACGCGCCCGCTTCGCCGGCCCCGGCGGCGTAGAGCGCCAGCGCGTCGGCGTGGTCCTCGTTCATGTGGGCCACGGCGCCGGCCTCGCCCGCCACGATCGCCTCCCGCCCGGCGAGGTCGAGGAGCAGTTCGGACCGGTCGAGGGTCGCGGCCTTGGCGAAGCCGCCGTTGAGATGGCCCGCCTCGGGCACCAGGGCGAAGAAGGCGAAGTCCGGGAAGTCGGCGTAGAGCTTGGCCTTCGGATGGCGCGCGAGGAAGCGGCCGCGGGCCCGCGGCTCGGCGGTCTGCTCGGCCCGCCCGGTCACCGTGAGGCGGGGATGGGCCAGCGGATCACCCTTGCCGCCCTGGCTGAACAGCAGGGAACAGCGCGGGTCGGCCAGCAGGTTGCGGGTGTGGGCCGAGAGGCGCGACAGCAGCATCAGCGGCGTGCCGTCCACGTCGGTGGCCATGGTCACCAGCGAGGCGAAGGGGATGCCGTCGGCGCCGATCGTCGCCAGGGCGCCCGAGCGGATCGTCCGCAGCAGCGTCCGCGACAGGCCGATCGCGTCGAAGGGCGCTTCGGAGGCCGGCAGGGGGCGCGCCGAAAACCGTGGTTCGGCAGGGGCTTGCGAAGAAGCTTGCGAAGGGGGCTGCGCCGGGTCGGGGGCGCCCTCGGGCGGGATGGTCGTCTCGCTCATGTCGTCCCCGGTCCTCCATGCGATCCCGAAGATTACGGCCAAGCTATGACGGCCGCTCGCTTTTTATGAGGGATCATATTAAAGCAGCCATCCCCCTCGGCGCGAGCCGGAACCGCTCCTCCGCGGCGGAATGCCCTCGCGTCTCCAGCCAGCCCCAATGGGGCCGGGATGCGATGCGGCCGCGCCAGCGACCGTGCCCAAGCCCGTTCAGCCAGGGACCCGCGCATGCCGACCATTGCCCTCGTCGATGACGACAGGAACATCCTGACCTCCGTCTCGATCGCGCTGGAGACCGAAGGCTACCGGATCCAGACCTACACCGACGGGGCCTCGGCCCTCGACGGCCTGCGCCATTCCCCGCCCGACCTCGCGATCTTCGACATCAAGATGCCGCGCATGGACGGGATGGAGTTGCTGCGGCGGCTGCGCCAGAAATCCGACCTGCCGGTCATCTTCCTCACCTCCAAGGACGAGGAGATCGACGAGTTGTTCGGCCTCAAGATGGGCGCGGACGACTTCATCCATAAGCCGTTCTCGCAGCGTCTGCTGGTGGAGCGGGTGAAGGCGGTGCTGCGCCGCTTCGCCAAGGAGGCGCCGGGGGCGCCCCCCCGGGGCGAGGCCGAGGCGGCGGCCCGGTCGCTCGAACGCGGCGCCCTGATGATGGACCCGGAGCGGCACACCTGCACCTGGAAGGGCGAGCCGGTGACCCTCACCGTGACCGAGTTCCTGATCCTCCAGGCGCTGGCCCACCGGCCCGGCGTGGTGAAGAGCCGCAACGCCCTGATGGACGCGGCCTACGACGATCAGGTCTACGTCGATGACCGCACCATCGACAGCCACATCAAGCGCCTGCGCAAGAAGTTCAAGGCGACCGACCAGAGCTTCGACATGATCGAGACGCTCTACGGCGTCGGCTACCGGTTCAAGGAGGCGTGATCCCAGGAAGGACGGATCCGCTGCCCGTGTCGCATCCCAACGCCTCCACCGACGAGGCCGCCCCCAAGGGGTCCCTCGGCCACGTCCTGTCGTCTCCGCTGCGCCTGCCCCGCACCCTGTGGGATGCGGTCGGCCAGCGCGCCTCGTCCAGCCTGACCCGGCGCATCGTCGTCCTCAACCTCGTGGGGTTGATCGCGCTGCTCGTCGGGTTCCTCTACCTGAACCAGTTCCGGCAGGGGCTGATCCAGGCCCGCGTCCAGAGCCTCGCCATCCAGGGCGAGATCATCGCGAGCGCCATCGCCGCCTCGGCCTCCGTCGATCCCGATACGATCCGCATCGACCCGGACAAGCTCCTGCAGCAGCAGGCGGGCGACGCCGAGGAGGAGGCCCGCTCGCTGGCCTTCTCCCTCAACCCCGAGCGGGTCGCCCCGCTGCTCGCCCGTCTCGTGACGCCGACCGGCAACCGCGCGCGCATCTACGACGAAGAAGGCGGGCTGCTCTTCGACACCCGGACCTCGTTCAAGCGCGGCGACGCCGCCCGGCCGGATCCCGCGACCGGCCTCGCCACGGGCCGCCCCCACAAGGCGGGCCTCCTCGAATCGGCCTTCGACGCCGTCCATGCCAAGCTCACCGGCCTGTTCGGGCGCTCCGCCCCCCAGGAGGAGGCGGGCCCGACCAACGGTCACTCCCTGCGCGAGGTCCAGGCGGCGCTGAACGGGGCGCGGGGCAGCCTCGTGCGCCGCAACGCCCTGGGCGAGACCACGGTTTCGGTCGCGGTGCCGATCCACAAGGCCGGCGCCGTGCGCGGCGCGCTGCTGATCTCGACCCAGGGTGATTCCATCGACCGCGTCATCGCCTCCGAGCGGTTCGGCCTGTTCCAGGTCTTCCTCATCGCCGCCGTGGTGATGGTGGTGCTGTCCTTCCTGCTGGCGGGCGCCATCGCCGGTCCTGTCCGGCGCCTCGCGGAGGCCGCCGAGAAGGTCCGCATGGGCATCAAGGCCCGCGAGGAGATCCCCGATTTCACGGAGCGCACCGACGAGATCGGCCACCTCTCCGGCGCCCTGCGGGACATGACCCAAGCGCTCTACCGGCGGATCGACGCCATCGAGAACTTCGCCGCCGACGTGAGCCACGAGTTGAAGAACCCGCTCACCTCGCTGCGCAGCGCCGTCGAGACCCTGCCGCTCGCCCGGACCGAGGAGTCGCGCGGCCGTCTCATGGCGATCATCCAGCACGACGTGAAGCGCCTCGACCGCCTGATCAGCGACATCGCCGACGCCTCCCGCCTCGATGCGGAGCTGGCCCGCGCCGAGGCGCGCCGGGTCGATCTCAAGAAGCTCCTGACCACCGTGGTCTCGGTGGCCAACGAGCGGCGCCGGGCGAAGGATTGCCTGATCCAGCTCGACCTCGATCCCAACGACCCCGAGGGCGCCTACGCGATCATCGGTCACGACAGCCGCCTCGGGCAGGTGGTGAACAACCTCCTCGATAACGCCCGGTCCTTCTCGCCCTCGGACGCCAAGGTGCGGATCGCGCTGCGGCGGGTGCGGGGCGAGATCGAACTGGTTTGCGAGGACGAGGGGCCGGGCATCCCCGAGCACGCGCTGGAGCGGATCTTCGAGCGCTTCTACACCGACCGGCCGGAGCAGGGCTTCGGCCAGAATTCCGGCCTCGGCCTGTCCATCTCGCGCCAGATCGTCCAGGCCCACCGCGGCACGATCCGTGCCGAGAACCGGCCCGGCGCCCCCGACGAAGAGGGGCAGCCGACGATTCGCGGCGCCCGCTTCATCGTCCGTCTGCCGGCGGCCACCCGCCAGCTTTCGCAGCACGCCGCCTGATGGAGACCCTCCACGCCGCCTGCGTCGTCATGAACGGGGCGGGCATCCTGATTCGCGGTGATTCGGGGGCCGGCAAGTCGACCCTGGCGCTCCTCCTGGCGGACAGCTTCGAGGGGGCGCTCGTCGCCGACGACCGCGTGCGAGTCGAAGCGCGGGACGGGCGCCTCGCGGCGCGCGCCCACGCGGCCGAGGCGTGCCGGGTCGAGATTCGCGGCCAGGGCATCCGCACGGCGGCCGAACTCGGCCTCGCCACCCGGGAGGAGGCGATCCTCGCCCTCGTCATCGACCTCGTCGGCACCGCCCCGCGCCTGCCGGAGCCCCCCGCCGACGCGCGCATCCTCGGGATCGCCCTGCCACGCCTCGTCCTCGACCGGGACGTGCGCCAAGCGGGCCTCGCCCCGCTCCTGGTGCGGGCCGCCCTGCGCAAGGGCTGGGTCTGAACCCTGCCGGGCGTGACTTCGCAGCCGCACACGACGGGCGAAATGCGCAACGGCCCCTTGCCCCATGGCGCTCGCCCCCTCGCCGTGGCATGATTTGAGAAATGTCCGGGCAAAGAGTCGCGTTCGTCTTGTGAGAAACTGTGCAATGCACAACATGGCGGATGACACAGGACGTCGGAACACGTGTCGATGATTGGCATGGTGCTCGTCACCCACGGACTGCTCGCGACCGAGTTCAAGGCCGCGCTGGAGCATGTGGTCGGCCCTCAGGATCAGATCGAAACGATCACGATCGGGCCGGAGGACGATATGGAATTGCGGCGGCGGGACATCATGTCCGCGGTCTGCCGCGTGAACTCCGGTGACGGGGTGGTGGTGTTGACCGACATGTTCGGCGGCACGCCCTCCAACCTCGCCCTGTCGTGCATGAACGGCGGCTCGGTGGAGGTGGTGGCCGGCATCAACCTGCCGATGCTGATCAAGCTTGCCAGCGTCCGCGACGAGGAGAGCCTCGGCGACGCGGTGCTCCACGCCCAGGAGGCGGGCCGCAAGTACATCAACGTGGCGTCCCGGGTGCTGGCGGGGAAGTAGGCCCGGCGCCTGTCTCGCCAGTGCGAACGCGAGCCGACGCCATCCGAGGATGTGCCGCGTCTTCGTTATCGAGCCGAGTGATCGGCGGTCGTCCCGTCGTGGCCGTCAAGGTCCCGGTGGACACGAAGCCCTCTTGTCATTGCTTCGCCGGGCTCGCAATGAGGCTGCGCGTGTTGCAGACCGGCCAGCCCCTCACCGTCGCCGCGCACTCGCGGTAATGCCCGCCGAAGCCGCGATCACCAGAGCGATGGCGAGCCATTGCGTCGGGGTGATTCGCTCATCCAGCAGGACCAGCCCGGCACAGGCGGCCAGCGCCGGCTCGAGGCTGAGAAGGATGCCGAAGGTCTTCCGGTCGAGGCGCCGCAGGGCGACCATCTCCAGCGAGTAGGGCAGGGCGCTCGACAGCACGGCCACGGCGAGGCCCGCCAGCAGCACCGGCGGCGCCAGGAGACCCGCGCCGCCCTCGGCGATCCCGAAGGGCGCGATCACGATGGCCGCCGTGAGCATCCCGATGGACACGGCCTGCCCTCCGTCGAGGCGCCCGGCCCGCTGCCCGAACAGAATGTAGAGGGCCCAGGCCAGGGCCGCACCGAGGGCGAGGAGGACCCCGAGGGGATCGAGCCCGTCCGTCGCGGTGAAGGGCAGGAGCAGCGTGAGCCCCGTGACGGCGACGCCGATCCACAGGAAATCGCTCAGGCGGCGGGAGGCGACGATCGCCACCGCCAGCGGCCCGGTGAACTCGATCGCCACGGCCGGCCCCAGGGGCAGCCGGACGATGGCGAGGTAGAACAGCAGGTTCATGAGGCCGAGCGCCGAGCCGTAGAGCCAGATCCAGCCCGCCTCGCGCAACGGCAGGGTCCGCCGCCACGGGCGCCAGAAGCCGAGGAGGATCAGCGCCGAGAAGCCGACGCGCAGGAACGAGGTCCCGGCCGGCCCGACCGTGGGAAACAGCGTCTTGGCGAAGGTGGCCCCGCCCTGGAGCGAGACCATGCCGGCAACGAGCGCCGCCACCGGGAGGAGGACCGAGGGGTCTCCCTCCCGTGGGGTCGCCCTCACAGGATGAAGCGGCTCAGGTCCGCGTTGGCGGCGAGGTTCTGAACCCGGTCCCGGACGTAGGCGGCGTCGATCGTCACGGTCTCGCCGGAGCGGTCGGTGGCGGTGAAGGAGATCTCGTCGAGGACCCGCTCCAGCACCGTCTGCAGGCGGCGAGCGCCGATGTTCTCCACGGAGCCGTTCACCTCCACCGCGACGCGGGCCAGGGCGTCGATGGAATCCTCGGTGAAGTCGAGGGTCACGCCCTCCGTCGCCATGAGGGCGAGGGTCTGCTTGATCAGACTGGCCTCGGTGGCGGTCAGGATCTGCTTGAAGTCGTCCACGGTGAGCGGCTGCAACTCCACGCGGATCGGCAGGCGGCCCTGCAACTCCGGCAGGAGGTCGGCGGGCTTCGAGACGTGGAAGGCACCGCTCGCGATGAACAGCACGTGGTCGGTCTTCACCGGCCCGTGCTTCGTCGCCACCGTCGTCCCCTCGATCAGCGGCAGGAGGTCCCGCTGCACGCCCTCGCGGGAGACGTCGCCCCCCTGGCGGCCCTCGCGGGCGCAGATCTTGTCGATCTCGTCGAGGAAGACGATGCCGTTGTCCTCGACCTCGCGGATCGCCTCCCGGGTCAGGGCCTCGTCGTCCACGAGCTTGTCGGATTCCTCCGCCAGCAGCGGGGCGTGGGCATCCCGCACCGTGATGCGGCGGGGCTTGCCCCGCTGGCCGCCGAGCGCCTTGCCCAGCATATCGCCGATGTTGATGGCGCCCATGGAGGCGCCCGGCACGCCGGGAATCTCGAACATCGGCAGCCCGGCCGGGGTGCCGCCGCTGAGTTCGAGCTCGACCTCCTTGTCGTCCAGTTCGTTGTTGCGCAGCTTGCGCCGGAAACTGTCGCGGGTGGCCGCGCTGGCGGTCGGGCCCACCAGCGCGTCGAGGATGCGGTTCTCGGCCGCCGCCTCCGCCTTAGCCCGCACCGCCTCGCGCTTCGCCTGCCGCGTCAGGCCGATCGACACCTCCACGAGGTCGCGCACGATCTGCTCCACGTCGCGGCCGACATAGCCGACCTCGGTGAACTTCGTGGCCTCGACCTTCAGGAAGGGCGCGTTGGCGAGCCGGGCGAGGCGGCGGGCGATCTCGGTCTTGCCGCAGCCCGTCGGCCCGATCATCAGGATGTTCTTGGGCGCCACCTCTTCCCGCAGGGGGCCGGTGAGCTGCTGGCGCCGCCACCGGTTGCGCAGGGCAATGGCCACCGCGCGTTTGGCGTCGTGCTGCCCGACAATGAAACGATCGAGTTCGGACACGATCTCGCGGGGAGAGAACGTCGTCACGCGTGGCTCTTTCCTGATCCCCGGACCCTCGTGCCGGACAAGAGCGGGAATGGGGTCCCCGCGCCCGCCGCGCAAGGGGCTCCGCCCGCAGGACGCCCGCAAGAGGGACCTCCTCCGGAGCGTTTTCCGAGATTTCCGGATCGCCACCGCTGCGCTCGCGATGACGGGAGAGCGCCGTGATCCGAGGCTGACCGAGGCTGCCTTAGAGGCCCGGTCCCTTGGCGGCGCCGAGGATGCGGCCGATCCGGCCTTCCCGGGCGTATTGGACCAGGACGGCATAGCCGTCGGCCCCATCGAGCACGCCGCCCGTGGCGGGGATCTCGAAATGGACCGGTTGGCCGGCCCAGGATCCGAGGCGCTGGAGGCTGCGGACGATGTTCACGTCGTTCGCGACGCGCCCGCCATTCTCCCCGGTCTCCACCTTGGTGACCCGCGATCTGACGAGGGGCACGAGCCACACCTCGGCCTTGTCCTCGCCCTTGCCGGCCGGCTTCGGCTTCGCGGTCGCGGTCGCGGTCGCGGTGTCGGGGGCACGGCCCGAGACGTCGATGACGATCAGGGGGCCTTGCGTCTGCGCCGACACCGTCACCGGCAGGGGGGGCGCTTGGCCCGCGTCCTTCAACGCCTTGTCGAGGGCGGGGCGATTCGAGCCGACGATCACCGCCTGGCCGCCGTTTACCACCGCCTGCGGCGTCACCACCTGCCGGGCGCCCCGGGCGTGGGCGTAGGCGCGCTGCCGCTCGTTGAAGCCGCGCAGGGCCAGCGTGTCTTTCCAACCGAGATAGTCCCAGTAGGTGACGGGCAGGGTCAGGGCGAGCACGCCCGGCTGGGCGGCCAGCTCGCGCATGATCGGGTCGGCGGCGCGGCAGGCGGCGCAACCCTGGCTCGTGTACATCTCCACCACGGCGGCCACCGGCTCCGCCGCCGCCGGCCGGGCCAGGCCCGAAAGGCCGAGGAGAAGGGCGAGCCGGCCCGCGATGCGCAGGGGCGTCCCGAGGGAGTCCGGCCGTCGGCGAACGCGCGTGTGCTCCATCACCGGATGATCACAGCGCGGCCCGCTCCTTCTGTGAAGTCACGTTGCCTTGAGGTCCGCCCTGGCGCTCCGCGGCTTTCGGCAGCATGTCCGGCCGCCAGCGGCGGTGCATCCACAGCCATTGGCCGGGATTCTCCCGCACCCATCCCTCGATCACGTCCGTCATCGCCTGCATGGCGCCGGGCACGTCGATGGATCCGTCCGCCGCCCGCGGCAGGGTCAGCGGGGGGGTGAGTTCGAGGCGGAACCGCTCGCCCGGCAGGCGCACCACCCGCGCCCCGTGGACCGGGCATTCGTGGTGACGGGCGAGCTTGCCGAGCAACGGGTTCACGAGGCACGGCCGCCCGAAGAAGGTCACCACCACGCCCCGGGTGAAGTGCTGGTCGATGAGCTGGCCGAGGTGGCCGCCGCGCTCCACCACGCCTTGCATGGCGAAGGCCGAGCCGGGGCCGGAGGCGGCGAGCCCGCCCATGGTGCTGCGGCGGACCTCCCGCACCAGCCGTTCGGCGGCGGGGTTGTTCGGCGGGCGGAAGACGGCGGTCGCCTCCAGACCGAACTTCGCCGCGCAGATCGCGGGCAGCTCCCAGTTGGCGAGGTGGGCGGAGAAGATCAGGCCGGGCTGCCCGTCGTCCCGCAGGCTGAAGAAGTGGTCGATGCCCGCCACCTCGCTGCGCAGCGGCCCCGTCGCGTCGGGTTCGTAGTCGAACAGCGTGTCGAGATGGGCGTACTCCGCACCCGTCCGGCCGAGATTGTCCCAGGCCGCCAGGGCGATGGCCCTCACTTCCGCCTCGTCCATGCCGGGGAAGGCGGCGGCGATGTTGGCGAGCGCCGTGCGGTGGGCCGGCAGCCAGGGGCCGATCCGGCGCAGGAGCCCGCCGCCGAAATCCGCCGCCCGCTGCGGGCCGAGGAGCCGCGCCAGGGCGAAGACGAAGCGGATCAGCGGGATGCTGGCGTAGCCGGCAAGCTTCGGGAAGGACCGCTTCAGGATGAGGGCGAGACGCAGCACGGGGTCGGGTTCCGGGACCGCCCGGAGCCGGGCCGTGGTCGAACGGATGCCTTAGACCACGTTTTGCGGTGCAGCGCGAATGGGGGATGGCTGACACGCGCAATGACGGGTCGGTGCGAGCCCGTCACAGCGAAACGAGGATCTTCCCGAAGACCTTGCGCGATTCGAGCCGCTCCAGCCCCGCCGTGAAGTCGGTCATCGGATAGACCGTGTCCACCACCGGGAGGATGCCCTGCGCCATCTTGTCGAGCGACTGCGCGATGTTGGCGAGCGAGCAGCCGAAGGATCCGGTGATGCGGTATTGCTGCTGGAAGAGCTGCATCAGGTTCATCGTGGTGGTGGGGCCGGAAGTCGAGCCGCAGGTCACGAGGCGCCCGCCCCGCTTCAGGCACAGGAGCGAGCCGTTCCACGTGTCGGCGCCGACATGCTCGAACACCACGTCCACGCCCTTGCGCTTGGTCAGGCGCCGGACCTCTCCCTCGAACCGCTCGGTGCGGTAGTTGACGACGTGGTCGGCCCCGAGCTCGGCGGCCTTGGCGCCCTTCTCGTCGTCGCCGACCGTCGTGTAGACCGTGCAGCCGATGGCCTTGGCCATGCGGATCGCCGCCGTGCCGATCCCCGAGCCGCCGGCATGGACGAGGACGCTCTCGCCCGGCTCCAGCTTCGCGTTGTCGAACAGCATGTGCTGCACGGTACCGAAGGCGATGCCCGCGCAGGCGGCATCGGTGTCGGAGACGCCGTCCGGCACCGGCACCACGAGGCGGGCGGGCAGGGTGACGAGTTCGCGGGCGAAGCCGTCGATGTGGAAGCCCATCACGCCGCCCACCTCCTCGCAGAGGTTGTCGCGGCCCTCGCGGCAGGCCCGGCAATGGCCGCAGGTGAGGGCGCCGTAGGGCACCACGCGGGTGCCGACGGAGAGCCTCGTCACGCCCTCGCCCACCGATTCGACCTCGCCCGCCGCCTCGGCGCCGACGATGAGGGGCATCTTCCGCTTGGCGAAGGCCATGCCGCGGAAACCCCAGACGTCGATGAAGTTGAGGCCGACAGCCCGGATGCGCAGCCGGACCTCGCCGGGACCGGGGGCCGGCGGCGGCTCGACCTCGGTCAGGCGCAGGTCACGGTCGCCGAAGAGTTGCAGGGCTCGCATGGGGACTTTCACGAAGGCGGCGCGGGCCGCTTGGTTGGGGTCGGTTCAAACCCGTCCGTCATTGCGAGCGGAGCGAAGCAATCCAGGGCGGCATACGCTGGACGGCCGTTGCGCTGCTGGATCGCTTCGCTCCGCTCGCAACGAGGACGGAGGCTACCTTGGCGTGTCGGGTCGAGCGGTATCACAACGCGGCGTGGGCGCCACCCCGGCTCAATCCGGCGTGAGGTACCGCCGCCGCGCCCAGCCCACCGTCCGGCCCAGGCGGGCGCGGCACCATGTGGTGCGGCTCGGCGTGTCGTTGGTGCAGCCGAAGATCAGCACCCGGCCCCGGATCTCGCCGACGATCTCGGCATTGGCGTCGGGCTCGGCGCGCAGGCTCAGGGGCTCGCCGGGGGGCAGCCCGGTGACGCGGTAGGTCTCCGGTTCCGCAAGGGCCGCCCCGGCGGGCAGGGCGGCGAGCAGCAGGGCGGCGGCGAGGGGTCGCATCGGCAATATCGCAAGACGTCAGGTGCGGTGGATGCCCATCATGGCGGTGAGGCCGCCATCGACGGGGAGCACCGTCCCGGTGATGTAGCCCGCGCCTTCGCCCATGAGGAAGGTGGCGAGTGCCGCGACGTCCTCCGGCTGCGCGAAGCGGCCGGCCGGGATCTGCTTCTCCATCCCCGCCCGGTGGGCGGCGTAGGGGGCGAGCATGGCGGTGTCGATGAAGCCGGGGGCGATGACGTTGACCGTCACGCCGCGCTTGGCGGTCTCGATGGCGAGCGTCCGGCAATAGGCGATCAGCGCGCCCTTGGTGGCGGCGTAGGCGGCGTTGCCGGCGTTCGCCCGGAGCGCCGCCACCGAGCCGATTGCGACGATCCGCCCGGTGCGCGCCCGCGTCATCCCCCGCACCAGGGACCGGGCGAGACGGGTCAGGGAGAAGAAGTTCACCTGCATCGCCGCCTCGGCCTTGTCCTGATCGAACAGGGCGGCGAGCCCGTCGCTCGACTGGCCGGCATTGTGGACGAGCCCGTGATAGCCGACCTCCTCCGCCGTGTCGCAGAAGGCGTCCAGCGCCTGCCGGTCGGCGAGGTCGAGGGCGTAGCTGCGGATGCCGAGGCCGGGATGGGCCTCGTTCAGCTCCGAGGCCAGGGCCGCCGCCGCGTCCCCGGACGAGCGATAGGTGAAATCGACCGCGTAGCCCGCCTGCGCCAAGCTCCGGACCAGGGCGGCGCCGAGGCCGCTCGCGCCGCCCGTGACGAGGACGCGCTTTTCGCCGGTCGCCATCAGGCCGGCTCCGCAGCGAGCACGAGGCAGGTGTTCTGGCCGCCGAAGCCGAAGGAGTTCGAGAGCACGGTCCGCACCGGCACGTCCCGGGCCTCGCCCACGATGTCGAGGCCGATGGCCGGATCGGGGGTGCGGTAGTTGATCGTCGGCGGGATCCGGCCGTGGCGGATCGAGAGCAGGGAGGTCACCGCCTCGATCGCCCCGGCGGCGGTGAGCGTGTGGCCGATCATCGACTTGTTGGAGGTCACCGGCAGGGCGGCGGCGCGCTCGCCGAACACGGCGGAGAGGCCGAGCGCCTCCATCCGGTCGTTCTCCGGCGTCGAGGTGCCGTGGGCGTTCACCGTGTCGATGGCCTCCGGCGCCAGGCCCGCATCGTCAAGGCTCGCGCGGATCGCGGCGATGATCGGCGCGCCGTCCGGGCTGGAGCGGGTGCGGTGGAAGCCGTCGCCTTGCTCGCCGCAGCCGAGCACGTAGCCGAGGATCGCCGCGCCGCGCGCCACGGCGGAGGCGGCGTCCTCCAGCACGAGGGCGGCGGCGCCCTCGCCCATCACGAAGCCGTCGCGGTCCTTCGAGAAGGGGCGGGAGGCCTCCTCCGGTACCTCGTTGCGGGTGGAGAGGGCGGAGAGGAGGGAGAAGCGGATGAGCGATTCGGGGTTCACCGAGCCGTCCGTGCCGATGCACAGGGCGGCGGACGCCTCGCCCCGGCGGATCGCCTCGACGCCGAGCTGGATGGCGGTGGCGCCCGAGGAGCAGGCGGTGGAGAGCGAGATCGGCGAGCCCCGCGTGCCGAAGCGCTCGGCGATCCGGTCGGCCACGGTGCCGAACAGGAAGAGGTCGTGCCACGCGTCGAACCGGCCGGTCCCGACGGCGCGCAGCAGCCCGGCATAGTCCACGGGCACCTCGGCGCCCGCCGCCTCGGCCAGCGCCCGCCGCTGCGGCCATTCCATCTCGACCGGGGGCACGGCGATGAAGAGCGGGCCGGGGAAGTCCCCCTTCCGGCCGAGACCGGCCTGGGCCAGCGCCTCCTCGGCCGCCACGGCGGCGAACCGCTCGGACAGGAGCGGGGCGACGAGCGGATCGGTGTCGAGGAAATCGACGGTGCCGGCGATGCGGGTGCGCAGCCCCTCCGTCGAGAAGCGGGCGATCTCGCGGATGCCGGAGCGGCCTTGCGTGAGGGCCGCCCAGGTGTCGGCCTGGCCCTGGCCGAGGGAGGAGACGAGGCCGAGCCCGGTGACCGCAATCAGCGGTCGGCCCCGGGCGTCGCGGTGGGCGCGTGCGGTCATGGGACGGCTCTGTACGGGATTTTTCGGCTCCGCACAGCCGGGTTGGTGAAAGGGGGGCCTCGTGGGGCGTTAGCCCGTCCTTCCTCGCCGTCGTCGCGAGCACCGCGACGCAATCCGGGGCCGCGCCGAGCCCCGTCGGCGGCCCTCCGCCCCTGGATTGCTGCGCCTTGCCCGCGAGGACGGGGAAGGGGACCCGCTCCGGCGAGGAACGCCGCCGAATCAGCCGGCCAGCCGCAACACCGTCTGAAGCAGCACGTCGGCCCCGGCGGCACAGTCGCCCTGCGTGGCCGACTCGGACTCGTTGTGGCTCACCCCGTCCTTGCACGGCACGAAGATCATTGCGGTGGGGACCCGCCCGGCGAGGTTGCAGGCGTCGTGCCCCGCCCCGGAGACGATCCGCCGCCGCGACAGGCCGAGGCCCTCGGCCGCCGCCTCGACGGCCGCCACCACGCCCGCATCGAAGGGCACCGGCTCCTTGCGCCAGATCCGGCTGAGGGCGAGGGTCATCCGCCGCCGCCCGCCGATCTCCGCCGCCGCCTCCCGCAGCTCGGCCTCCATGGCGTCGAGGGTCGCAGAGCGCGGATCGCGCATGTCGAGGGTGAAGGCGACCTGCCCCGGCACGACGTTCCGCGACGGGGCGAGGATGGTGGCCTCGCCGATCGTCGCCACGGCGCTCGGTCCGTGGGCCAGGGCGATTCGCTCGACGGCGAGGGCGAATTCCGACAGCCCGAGCAGGGCGTCCCGGCGGCGGGGCATCGGCGTCGTGCCGGCGTGGCTCTCGAAACCCTCGATCCGGCCGTCGAACCACGCGATCCCCTGGCCGCCCTCGACCACGCCGATGGTTTTGCCCTCGGCCTCCAGGATCGGCCCCTGCTCGATATGCAGTTCCACGAAGGCGCCGATGGCCCGCTCGCCCACGGCCTCGCCGCCGCGATAGCCGATGGCGTCGAGGGCCTCCGCCACGGTGGTGCCCGCCGCGTCCCGCTTGGCCAGGATCTCGTCGGTGGTGAAGTCGCCCGCATAGGCGGCCGAGGCCATCATCGCCGGGGCGAAGCGCGAGCCCTCCTCGTTGGTCCAGTTGACCAGGAGGAGCGGCGCCCGCGTCCCGATGCCGGCGTCGTTGAGGGTGCGCATCACTTCGAGGCCGGCGAGGACACCGAGCACGCCGTCGAACTTTCCGCCCGTCGGCTGCGTGTCGAGATGCGAGCCGAAGGCGACGGGCGGGAGGCTCATGTCCTGGCCGGGCCGCAGGGCGTACTGGGTGCCGAGGGCATCGACGCCCACCGTCAGCCCCGCCGCCTCGCAGGCCTCGCGGAACCAGTCCCGCACCTGCCCGTCCTCGGCGGACAGGGTCAGGCGGTTGATGCCGCCCTTCGGCGTGCCGCCGAAGCGGGCCGTCTCGTGGATGGTTGCCCACAGGCGCGCCCCGTCGGCGCGCAGGTTGTGGGTGCTGGACGGGCTGGTCTGGCTCATTCCGGTTCCTTCAGGGGCCGTCCCGCCCCCGCCGACGCGGGGGGAGGGGAGGCCCGACGCTCACGGATGCGCGGGGGCAAGCGCGCGGCCAGGCCGACGCGCGGCCGCGCAGACCCCATGCAAGGGACGTGACACGCCTTGTCCCGGATGAATCTTGTATTCGCAACCGCGCCGGACACGCGCGAGCAACATGACGGTGCCAATCCTGGCGCCCGGTCGCGTTCCCCCCTCGCGCGGCCGGCGGGGCGGGCTCGCTGCGGATGCGGCGCGGCCCGTCCCCGTCGCGGCAGCGCCGGGACGGATGCGGGCGATCCCCAGAACCGCCGCCGTTCCGGCGCTGCCGACCACCCTTCCGCGATCCACCTTGCGGAACAGGGCCCGTCAGCGCCAGAACGGCTTGACGTCGAGGAGGTCGGTGCGGGCGTCGGCGGCCTTGTCGAGCAGGCTCTGCACCCGCTTCTCGTCCATGTCCGGCATGGCGAGGGCCTCGTTCCCGGCGAGGTCGAGGGGCAACGTCCGGGCGGTCTCGATGTCGTTGAGGGCGCCGAGGTGGTCCTGCAGGTCGGAGAGGGCGTCGCCGAAGGCCTTCTGCCGCTTTTGCGCCTTGGGCTTCGGAAACAGGTCGGCGAAGAACTCCGCGCCGTAGCGCAGCTTCTTGGCCGCGATCCGCACCCGGTGCCGGGTGTGGGCATCGAGGTGGCGCAGGCCCTGCCCACGCTTCTTCACCCGGCGGCGCGCCTTGTCGAGGATCCCGGCCGCGCAGTGGCGCCCGTCCTGGCGGGCGGCGTCCTGTTCGCTCCAGGCACCGGCCTCCACCCAGCCTGCAATGTCGAGGAGGAGCCCGCGCCATTGCGGGCTGTGCAGGATTTCGCGCACGGCCGCATAAGCCTGCTGCTGGGCGGCCCTGGCCCGCTCCTCCAGGGTGCCGAGGGCGGGATCGTCGGGGTTGTGCTCCGCCAGGATCGGCAACGTGTCGTGGAGGAACACGTCGAGGTTGCGCCCGGTGCCGAAGGGTTCGGTGACGCGCTTGATCTCGTCGCTCAGGACGGTCGCCCGCGGGTCGTTCTCGAAAAGGGGCGCGAACAGGGAGAGGGCGGAGCGCAGACGCCGCAGGGCCACGCGCATCTGGTGCAGGGCGCTGGGGTTCGGCTCGCCCTCCAAGAAGGCGGTCTCGTTCAAACGCAGGTGGCGCAGGCAGGACCGGGCGACGCTGCGGAACACGGTGCCCGCGTCGTCGTCCGGCGACAGGTCGACGCCCGCCGCCTTCACCGGGGCAGGGGCCGTCCCGTCGAGGACTGCGTAGCCGCGCGCGCTCTTCGAGAGCACGCCGAGCCGCAGGGGCGCGGTCTCGGCGAGGGCCTGGGCGAAGCCGAACAGGTCGGCGACCCGGCCCCGCTCCAGTTCGAGTTCCAGTTCGCAGAAGGTCGCATCGCCCTTGGCGCTCTCGACCCGCCCCTCGTCCAGCGTCACCGCGATGCGGGATTCCCCGTGGTCGAGGGCGTGGACGCGCCGCATGATCACCGTGGAGAAGAGGGGGGCGAGTTCGCCCTCCCGGCCGGAGAGGACCGTCTCGGCGGCGGTGTCGGCCCAGGCGGCTGGCTCGGGGGCGTCGCCTGCCACCACCGTCTCCCATTCCGCGCGGTCGAACAGGCCTATCTGGCCGCTCCCGGCCTTCACGGTCTGCACGAAGCGCCCGCCCTCGGCGCGGATGCGCACGGTAAGGCCCGCGGCTTCCAGCGCCCGGTCCGGCGTGTCGTAGTAGCGGGTGACGAGGAGGCGCGCCTCGCTGCCGACGACCTCACCCAGGAGGGCGTGTCCCGTCAGAGCCGTCAGGTCGGGGCCCGTGCAATCCAGCTTCAACTCGATTTCCCTGGGGGCTGCCGTCGTCTCGCCCGCCTCGTCCATCGTTCTACGCTCCACCTGTGGTTCGCCCGGGTACACGGCCAGTCTACCATGCGGGGATGCCAGCGTCCCCCGGACCCGGATCATCCCGTCTACGCCCCGGCGGCGAATCCGATCCGCCCTCGTTGCACTGCGTCATGTCGGCATCCATCATCGTCATTCTGATGACATTTTCGGGTTCACACTAGATTGCAGTCAATTTAATAGCTCAAACCAGATCATCGGCGATCGGTCATTGCCACGCTGGCCCCGGCAGGCGTGGACTGATCCAATGCCGCGAACGCGGTATGCCAGCGAGTCGAGTGACACCCGTGACAGTGTTGAAGACCCTCCTTGTCGGTGTCATCGGTCACGTGGACCATGGCAAGACCGCCCTCGTCCGGGCGCTCACCGGCGTCGAGACCGACCGCCTCAAGGAAGAGCAACTGAGGGGGGTCTCCATCGTCCCGGGCTTCGCGCTGCTGGCGGGCGAGGCCGGCGAGATCGACCTCGTCGATCTGCCGGGCCACGAGCGCTTCGTGCGGGCGATGATCTCGGGGGCGACGGGGATGCGGGCGGTCTTGCTCGCGGTCGATGCGAACGAGGGCATCAAGCCCCAGACGGTGGAGCACCTGGAGATCGCGCGGCTCATCGGCGTGAAGCGGGGCGTGCTCGCGCTGACCAAGGCCGACCTCGCGTCGCCGGACACGATCACCCAGCGCGCGGCGGAGCTGTCCGCCGCCGCGGCGCGGGCGGGGCTCCAGGCGGGTCCGGTCATCGCCACCTCCACGGTCACGGGGATCGGTATCCCGGCCCTCAACGCCGCCCTGGCCGGGCTCCTGGCGGAGGCGGCCCCCGGCACCGACGACGGCTTCCCCTACCTGCCCGTGGACCGGGTGTTCACGCGGTCCGGCTTCGGCACGGTGGTCACGGGCACCCTGCGCCGGGGGCGTCTCGCCGTCGGCGACACGGTGGCCATCGCCCCGGGCGGGCGCAGCGCCGTCGTCCGCGGCCTGCAGATCCACGGCCGCTCCGTCGAGTCGGCGGAGCCGGGGCGCCGGACGGCGGTCGCCCTGCGCGGCGTCGGCCTCGACGAGATCGTGCGCGGCCAGGCCCTCTGCCCGCCGGACCTCCTCGTCCCGACCCGCTGGGTCGATGTGGCGATCACCGCCGCCGCGAGCGCCGAGGCCGCCCTGCCGGGCGGCGCCGCATGCCGTCTCCTGTTCGGGACGACGGAGGTCGGCGCGCGATTGCGCCTCCTCGACCGGACGAGCCTGGAGCCCGGCGCCAGCGCGCAGGCGCAGCTCCACCTGGCCGAGGACGTCGCTGTGCCCGCGCGGGAGCCCTTCATCCTGCGCCTGGAAACGCCGGCCGTGACGGTGGCCGGGGGCCGCATCCTCGATCCGGCGAGCCGCCGCCGCCGCCGGAACGACCCACGCGTGACGGCCGACCTCGCCGCCATCGCGGCGGGGCGGCCGGCGGAGGCGCTGGCCGTCCGCCTCGGACAGGCGGGCGCGGCCGGGGCGCCACTGACGGATCTCGCCCGTCTCGCCGGGTCCACGCCCGAGCGGGTCCGCCGCATCCTCGCCGCCGCGGGCGCGCGGGAGATCGGCGAGAGCGTCGTCGGCGCCACCGCCTTCGCGGCCCTGCGCACCGGCACGATGGGCGCGCTCAGCCAGTTCCACCGCGAGCGCCCGATGGACCAGGGGGCGAGCCTCGATCAGGTGGCCCGCGCCCTCGCCCTGCCGGAGGCGATCACCGCCGCCGTGCTGCGGGATCTCGTCGCCTCGCGGGAGGTGGCGCAGGTCGGCGCCCTGTGGCGGCGGGCGGATTTCGACCCGGCCCGCAACGAGACCGAGGCGGTCCGGCGCCTGGAGATGGCTTTCCGGCGGGCGGGACTCAACCCGCCCGACGAGGCCGAGGCGGTGGGCCGCGACATCCGGCGGCGCGAGGCGCTGAACTACCTCGTGGCGACGGGAACGGTCATCCGGGCGGTGGACCGCGTCCAGCGCCGGGCGGTGCTGTTCCACAAGGAGGCGGTGGAGAGCGCCCGCGCCCGCCTCACCGATGCCTTCCCCGGCGCCGACTGCCAGGAGGCCGGATTCCTCGCCCGCGAGGCCGGGGCGATCCTGGGCATCTCCCGGAAGTTCTCGATCCCCCTGTTAGAGCACTTGGACGCGACCGGGTTCACCCGGCGCGCGGGCGACCGGCGCATTATCGTGACGCTGGAGAAGACGGCCGGGCGGGCGAGGGCGACGGGCTGAGGTTTTGGCTCGGCGCGGGGAAACCCTCGCCGCCACTGCCTTGCGACGTTCGCGACGACGGGGGGCAGCCCGTCAGAAGTCGCTTCCCAGCCAATCGTCCCGCCCCGGCTCGTAGCAGGTGTAGCCCACGAGGCATTGCGGGTTGTCGCGGGTCGGGCGGAAGGCCCGGCGGGCGATCTCGGTCGGCTCGCAGAAGGAGCGGTCGCGCACGAAGCGATCGTAGGTCTGGCCGCCGGTGCCGAGGACGATGGCGCCCTGTCCGGCCACGAGGCGGGTCGCCTGGACGCAGGACATGGCGACGGTGGACGGGCGGCCCTGGGCCAGGGCGCCGAAGGGAAGCACGCCGGCGAGGGCCACGGCGCAGCACAGAACGACCCTCATCGACATGCCCGCCTCATCCGGTGATGTGGCCGACAAGCGCGCGCCGCCATGTCCGGTTCCCCGGCACGCCGCCGCAGGGACAGTCCGCTCCCCTCACGCTCCGGCGCGGCCCGCGCCCTGGCTCCTGGTCCGGCAGGCGCCGCAATCGCCCTCGACCTCCAGGATGCTGTGGGCGGGCGTGAAGCCCGCCCGCGCCAGCGTCCGGCCGAGGCTGCTCTCGACCTCGGGCGAGGTGGTTTCGTCGATGCCGCCGCAGGTGCGGCAGATGAGGAAGACGACGTTCTCCCCCGCCCCATGCTCGTGGGCGCAGGGCACGAAGGCGTTGCGGCTGGCGATCCGGTGGACGAGGCCGAGTTCCATCAGGAAGTCGAGGGCGCGGTAGACCGAGACCGGGGCCACCCGGCGCCCGGGCTTGCTCAGCCGCTCGGCGATGTCGTAGGCGCCGGGGGGGCGCTCCGAGGCCGCCACCGCCTCCAGCACCTCCCGGCGCAGGGCGGTGAACTGGACGCTGCGCTCCCGGCACAGCTCCTCCGCGCGCGCCGCCATGGCCGCCGGATCAGCCCGGCAGGCCGAGCCATGGTCATGGCTGTGAGCATGGTCGTGCGCATGGTCGTGTTCATGCGGAGGTCTGGCGGCACCCAAAAAGCGGCTCCCGATCGGCCGGTTGTGCGTCGGCACTGTTACAGTGTATCACTCCCGGACGGGACCGCACAGGGGTCGGCGACGCCGTGCCGCTTCCGCGGCCGAGACCGTCCGCTTCCGCCCCCTCGAAGATTGCCCCCGTGCCGCCTGCGCCGCCCCTGCCGTCCCGCCCTTCGCCGTTCCGCAGCGGCCTCGCCGCGCGCCTGCTCGCGGCGGCGATCCTCTCGGTCGGCGTGTGGCTGGCCATCGCCTGGGCGCTGGCCGCATGAGCGCGGGCGAACCCCTCCCAATCCGCCTGCACGGGCTGACTCTGGGCTACGACCGGCACCCGGCGGTGCATCATCTCGACGGGACGATCCGGCCGGGGGACCTCCTCGCCCTCGCCGGGCCGAACGGCGCCGGCAAGTCCACCCTGCTGAAGGGGTTGATCGGGGAGATCCCGGTCCTCGACGGCCGGATCGAGGCCGGGGGCGCTATCGCCTACCTGCCGCAGGCCGACACGATCGACCGCAGCTTCCCCCTGACCGTCATGGACCTCGCGGCTATGGGTCTGTGGCGCCGCCTCGGTCCCTGGCGCTCCCTGCGCCGGGCCGAGGCCGGTGTACGCGAGGCGCTGGCCACCGTCGGCCTTTCCGGATTCGAGGCGCGGCCCATCGGGACGCTCTCGGGCGGGCAGTTGCGCCGCGCCCTCTTCGCCCGCCTGATCCTCCAGGATTGCCGGACCATCCTCCTCGACGAACCCTTCACCGCCATCGACGCCCGGACCACCGAGGATCTCCTCGGCCTCGTGCGCCGCTGGCACGGGGAGGGGCGGACCGTGGTCGCGGCGCTCCACGATTTCGGGCAGATCCGCAGCCACTTCCCCGCGACGCTCCTGCTCGCCCGGGAGCCCGTGGCCTGGGGACCGACGGCCGAAGTGCTGAGCGCGGACAACCTCGCCCGCGCCCGCAGGCTGTCGGAAGCCTGGGACGAGGAGGCCCGCCCCTGCGACGGGAGCCGCCATGCCGCTCCCTCGGCGGCTCCCGTGCCTCCCGAGGTCCGTCCGCACCGCCACGCCCACGGCGACGGGCACCGCCACGACCATCCGCAAGGTCACGACCACCCGCACGAGACTGCCGCGTGATCGACCCTTTCACGCCCTTCATCGAGTTCGGCTTCATGCGCCGGGCGCTCGCGGGCTGCCTCGCCCTCTCCGTCTCGGCGCCGCCGGTGGGCGTGTTCCTGATGCTCAGGCGGATGAGCCTGATGAGCGACGCGATGGCCCATGCCATCCTGCCGGGCGCGGCGGCGGGCTTCCTGGTGGCCGGCCTGTCGCTGCCCGCCATGACCGTGGGCGGCCTCGTGGCGGGTCTTGTCGTGGCGCTGCTCGCCGGGGCGGTGACCCGCAGCACGGTCCTGCGGGAGGATGCGAGCCTCGCGGCCTTCTATCTGATCTCCCTGGCGGGCGGGGTGCTGCTCGTCTCCCTGCGGGGCTCGCAGGTCGATCTCATGCACTTCCTGTTCGGCTCGGTCCTCGCCCTCGACGACCCGACCCTCTACCTCCTCGGCGGAATCAGCACGCTGACCCTGCTCACCCTGGCGGTGATGTATCGCCCGCTGGTGATGGAATGCGTCGATCCGGTCTTCCTGCGCAGCGTCAGCCGCGCGGGCGGGCCGGTGCATCTGGCCTTCCTCGGCCTCGTGGTGGTGAACCTCGTCGGCGGGTTCCAGGCGCTCGGCACCCTACTCGCCGTGGGGCTGATGCTGCTGCCGGCCGTGGCCGCGCGGTTCTGGGCGCGAGACCTCGGCGGCACCATGGCGGCGGCGGTGCTGATCGCCTGCCTGTCGAGCGTGTGCGGCCTCGGCCTGTCCTACCGGTTCGATCTGCCCTCCGGCCCGGCGATCGTGCTGACGGCGGGCGCGTTCTACCTGGCCTCGATGCTGGCCGGGCCCCAGGGCGGCCTGCTGCGGCGCCTCGTGCGCGGCGGCCATCTGGAGGCGTGAGCCTGTGCCGCCCCTCCATGAGCGGTTCCGGTGGACGCGGCCCTGGCCGGTCACCGGTTCGCCGTTGACGGCGGCGCGCCCGGCCTCCAAGGATGGCGCCATGCGCCGGCCTTCAGACCGATCGGTTCGATACCGCGCGGTCCTCGCCGTGGCCGCGCTATACGGCCTGTGGTTGCAGGCCTTCCTCGTCTCGCTCCAGCCGTTGCCGCTCCTTCCCAGTGCCGGGGAGGTGATCTGCGCCACGCACGACACGCCGGCGGGCGAGGACCGGACCGCCTGCCCGCAGCACCATTGCTGCCTCGCCGCCCATGCGGCGCAGCCCCTGCTCGGGCCGGTTCCCGAATTCGTCAGGATCGCGGCGCCCTGGCGCCGGGCCACGGCCCAGGTCTGGCGGGTGGCCGAGCGGCCCCCCGTCCGCGGTCCGCCCAACCGCGCCGCGACACCCCGAGGTCCGCCCGCCGCCTGACCGATCGCCTCTTCACCCGATCGTTCAGCCTGCGGACCTTCTCATGTCTCTGTCGCTCTCCGGCCACGCCTCCGGCGTCGCACGGACCGCGCGCGTCTCGCGCGAGGCCGTGTACCGCGCGGTCTGGCGCTGGCATTTCTATGCCGGACTGCTGTGCCTGCCCTTCCTCGTGACCCTCTCGGCGACGGGGGCGCTGTACCTGTTCAGACCCGAGATCAACGCCACCGTCTTCGCCCACCGCACGGTGGTGGCGCCCGTGGCCAAGCCCCTCGGGCCGGACCGGCTGATCTTCGAGGCGATGCAGGCGGTGCCCGGCGGCACGCCCGTGTCCTATACCGGCCCCGCCGATCCGACCGGCTCGGCGGTGGTGAGCCTCGCCGAGGGTCCGCGGCGGATGCTGGTCTATCTCGATCCCGCCGACGGCACGGTGCTCGACGTGCTGGACCGGGACTCCGAGTTCTTCACCGTGGTCAAGCGCCTGCACAGCCTCGCCTATTTCGGGCCCGTGGCGAACGGCGCGATCGAGGTCGTGGCCGGCTTCGCGATCATCCTCGTGATCACCGGCGCCTACCTGTGGTGGCCGCGCGGGCAGGAGGGCGGGGTGGTGAGCGTGCGGGGCACGCCGGCCAAGCGGGTGTGGTGGCGTGATCTCCACGCCGTCACCGGGTTCGTGGCCGGGGGCGGGCTGCTCTTCCTGGCGCTCACCGGGCTGCCCTGGTCGATCGTGTGGGGCGACCAGCTCCGCCACTGGTCGAACGTCGCCGGACTCGGCCAGCCCACCGCGCTCTGGGCGAACAAGCCCGTCTCCGCCGTGCCGATGGCGCAGGTCCTCGAGTCCACCGGCTGGACGATGCAGGACGCGCCGGTCCCGCGCTCGCCGTCGCAGGGGGGCAACCCCCTCGGCATCGACGAGGCGGCGGCGGTCCTCGACCGGATGGGGGTGGCGCCGGGCTACGAGCTGTCGCTGCCGGTCGGGCCGCAGGGCGTCTACGCGGCGGCGGTCTACCCGAAGGACGTCGCCCGGCAGCGGGTGGTCTCCCTCGACCAGTACACCGGCAAGGCCCTGGTGGACGTGCCCTTCCAGGCCCTCGGGCCGGTGGGTCGGCTGGTGCAGTACGGCATCGGCATCCACCTCGGGCAGTATCTCGGCCGGGCGAACCAGATCGCGATGCTGGCCTTCTGCCTCGGCACCATCCTCCTTTCCGTCACGGCGGGGACGATGTGGTGGAAGCGCCGCCCGCGCGGCGGGATCGGCGTGCCGCCCTGGCCGCGCGACCGGCGGATCGTGGCGGGCGTGACCGCCCTCGTCCTCGGCCTCGGGATCCTGTTCCCCCTCACCGGCCTCGCGATCCTGGCGATGCTCGCCCTCGACCTCGCCCTCGGGCGGGCCGTGATGCGCCGCGCCGCCTGAGCGATTTCGGCCCGGCGACCGCGCCGGGCCGCCACCCTTCTCTTCCCTGTTGCACGCGCTTGAGACCGGACACGCCTCCGCGTCGCGCCTGCCGACAACCCGTGAGCCGAATCCATGGCATCCCGCGAGATCGAGACGACCCCTTTGCGCTCTCCGTCATGGCGAGCGCGGCAAAGCAATCCAGGAAAGCGCCAAGGAATCCCTTCGTCCCGCTGCCCGGGATTGCATCACTCCGTTCGCAATGACGGCGTGAGCGTCAGACGGGCCGCGATCCCAACGGCCGTCCTCGCCCTGTTCGTCGCCTCGCCCCTGTCGGCCACGGCGCAGGAGGCCGTGACCCTGGAGGAACTCTCCGTCACCGGCGAGGGTGGGGCTGGCCGGGTCGGCGCGCCGCCCCCGTCCCGCGGCTTCGGCGTGGCCGCGCCGCCGAACGGCTCCTCCCTGGTCATCGACCGGCCGGTGGGGCAGGTCGTGACCGAGATCGACCGCCGGAACACCATCGCCAACCGTCCGGCGACGAGCATCGGCTCGGTCCTCGTGAACAGCCCCGGCGTGACCGTGCGCCAGGGCAACGGCGCCCGCGACGTCATCGTCTCGATCCGCGGCAACAACGCCCGCTCGACCGGGGTCATCAAGAACATGGTCGTGCTGGAGGACGGGTTCATCCTGACCCAGCCGGACGGCGCCTCGCGCTTCGACCTGACCGACCCCCGGGCCTACAGCCGCATCGACGTCTTCCGGGGGCCGCAATCGGCCCTGTTCGGCAACTACGCGACCGGCGGCGCCATCGCCTTCCGCACCCGCACCGGGCGGGAGATCGACGGCTACGAGATCGGCACCGATGCCGGCTCCTTCGGCTACCTGTCGAACTACTTCACCGTGGGCGGCGTCAGCGGTCCGGTCGAGATCAGCCTGTTCGCCAGCGACGTGCGCGGCAACGGCTACCAGGACCATTCCTCCTACGACACGCAGACCATCAACCTGCTCGCCAGCTATACGCCGACGCCGGACAACCGCTTCACCCTCAAGGTGATCAACAACGACCTGCACGCCAACCTCGCGGCGCGCTCGTCCCTGGCGCAGTACCGGATCAACCCGTACCAGCTCGGCTGTGCGGCGGCGGCCACGGCGGCACCAGGCTGCACGCTCACCAACTTCTTCGTCAACGGCGCCTTCGGGCGGACCGTCCCCGTCACGGCGAGCGAAGCCTCCTTCCAGCGCAACGACCGGCGCACGGTCGTGGCGCTGCGCTACGAGCACGATCTCGACGCCTACACGACGTGGCGGACGCAACTCGGCTTCGACGAGCGCAACTTCGACCAGCCGTTCTACGCGACCTCGTCCACGGGCTCGTACCCGTCCTGGAACTTCCTCACCGACCTGACCCGCCGTGGCGACCTGTTCGGCCTGCCGGCGGTGGGCTACGTGGCGCTCGCCTACAACACCATCGACAACCGCATCGCCACCAACACCCGCGCGCCCTACGGCGGCCCCCGCCTCGGCGCGCTGATCGGCGACCAGACCGCGGTGCAGGACAACCTCGGCGGCCGGGCCCGCCTGGAACTCGCCCTGTCGGACCGCTGGACGGCGGTCGCTGGCATCAGTGCGGAATCGACCCGCATCACCGGGCGCAACATCGCCTACACCTACTCCGCCGCCGGCATCGCCCGAACGGTGGCCGACGCCGACCGCTCCTTCCTGAACACCGCGCCGGAACTGGCCCTGGTCTACCGGCCGGACGACCAGTGGCAATTCCGCGGCCGCGTGGCGACGGGTTACACGACGCCGGCCGCCTCGAACCTGTTCGTCACCCCGGCGGGCCTGCCGGGCAACAACACGCAGTTGAAAACGCAGGAGAATCTGGGCTTCGACCTCGGACTGGACTGGACGCCGCTGCCCGGCGTGTCGGTGAGCCTCACCGGGTTCTACGAGTTCTTCCGCAACGAGCTGGTCTCGCAGTCGCCCGGCGCTGGGCTCGCCACCTACTTCTTCAATGCCCCGGCCTCGGAGCATCGCGGCATCGAACTCGGCGTGAACTGGGCCTTCGCGCCGGGATGGCTCGCCACCGCCGCCTACGGCTACAACGACCAGATCTACACGGACTACGTCGAGCAGCTGAGCGCCGGAGCCCTGACACGGCGGTTCGACCGGGCGGGGAACCGCATTCCCGGCGTGCCCGCGAACCAACTCCTCGCCCGCGTCGGCTACGACGTGCCGACCGGCCCCCTCGCCGGCCTCGGCGCCTTCGTCGAGACGGTGGTGCAGGACGATTTCTTCATCGACAACGCCAACCTGCTGAAGGCGCCGGGCTACGCGGTGGTCAACGCCAACGTCCACTACGACACGGCGCTGACGGGCGGCTACGCCAAGCGGCTCAACCTGTATGTCGAGGTGCGCAACCTCTTCGACACGACCTACATCGCCTCGGCGCAGAACCTCGCCAACTCCATCAGCGCCACCACCGGCCGCCAGAACGGCACCGCCTCGCTCTTCACCACCACGGGCTCGATCTACGCCGGCGCGCCGCGAACGTTCGTGGGGGGGATGCGGCTGGCGTTCTGACGGCTCGCACTCTCATGGCGAGCGGAGCAATCCAGGGCAGCGCCACCGTCTGGGGGCGTAGCCTGAAGATCGGTCTGTCCTCATCCTGAGGTGCCTGCTTCGGCGGTCCTCGATGGAGGCGGGTGGCGCCGTACCTCAGTGCTTGGCCGGAACGGTCCTAGCGGCCCATGCAGCCCTCCTCGTCTTTGCGAGCGCAGCGAAGCAATCCAGGGCAGCGGGCCGTTTCCGACCGTAGCGCATCCCTGGATTGCTTCGCTGCGCTCGCAAAGACGGAGGGGACGACGACTCTTCCGGCCAGACGCTCAGGCTGAGGAGGAGGAAGGAGAGTCCCGGTAAGATCCGGAGGCGGCCCGATCGGCCGGGATTGCTTCGCTAAGGCCCGCCATGACGGTGCAAGGCTCACGACGCCTTGCACGTCCCGTCCGCCGCGCCGTCCCAGAGGCTCACCCCGCCGCCGGGGTGGCACTGGCCGGGGAAGGCCAGGGTGATGAGCTTGGCGAGCGCCGTCCGTTCGCTCTCCGTGTAGCCGATCTCGCCCACCACCCTCCCGGTCCGGTCGAAAAGTTCGATCGCCGCGGTGTGGTCGAGGCTGTAGTCGCCGTCCTTGCCCGCCACCTTCTTGACGTGGACGTGGAAGAGGTCAGCCATCCGCGCGGTCTCGGCCTCGGTGCCGCGCAGGGCGCGGATGCGGGGATCGAAGGCGGTGAGGTAGTCGCGCAGGGCGTCCGGCGTGTCGCGGGCCGGGTCGAGGGTCACGAACACGACGTTCAGGCGATCCGCGTCCTTGCCCATCTTCTCCAGGACGCCGGAGAGGGTGGAGAGCGTCGTCGGGCAGACCTCGGGGCAGCGGGTGAAGCCGAAGAACAGGGCCGTGGGCTTGCCCTTCAGGTCGTCCTGCGTGACCGGCTTGCCGTCGAGGTCGGCGAGGGTGAACGGCCCGCCGACCCTGCGGGGATGGCTGAAGGACGAGCCCTGCTGGATGACGATCGCCCCCGTGCCCGCCCCGACGAGGGCGAGCAGCAGACCGGAAGCGAGGAGGGCGAGGGGAGACGGAGCCAAGGGAGCATCCCATGCGGGGCGCGGGTCGGTTCCTGAAATAGGGGCGGGCCGCTGCGCGCGCCACGGGCGCTCCCGCGACCCATCAGCCTCAGGGGGCGACGCGGACCACGAGCTTGCCGAAGTTGCGGCCCTTCAGCATGCCGATGAACGCCTCCGGCGCCTTCTCCAGCCCATCCACGACATCCTCCCGGTAGCGGACCCGGCCTTCCTTGAGCCAGCCGCCGACCTCCCGGCGGAACTCCTCCGCCTGCGCGGCGAAATCCCAGACGATGAAGCCCTGGATGTGCAGGCGCTTGGTCAAAACCATCCGCATCAGGGCCGGGCGCTGGTCCGGGCCGGGGGGCACCTCGGTGAGGTTGTAGGCGGAGACGAGGCCGCAGACCGGGATGCGCGCGAAATCGTTGAGGAGCGGCAGCACCGCCTCGAACACCGCCCCGCCGACATTCTCGAAATACACGTCGATGCCCTGCGGGCAGGCGCGGGCGAGCGCCTCGGCGAAATCCGGCGCCCGGTGGTCCACGGCGGCGTCAAAGCCCAGTTCTTCCGTCAGGTAGCGGCACTTGTCGGGCCCGCCCGCGATGCCCACCGCCCGCGCGCCCTTCAGCTTGGCGATCTGCCCCACGAGGGAGCCCACCGGCCCGGAGGCCGCCGCGACGACGACGGTCTCACCCGCCTTCGGCTTCCCGATGTTGAGGAGGCCGGTATAGGCGGTCATCCCCGGCATCCCGAGGATGCCGAGCGCCGTGGAGGGCGGGGCCGCCTGCGGATCGACCCGGCGCGAGCCCTTGCCGTCGGTCACGAAGTAGTCCTGCCAGCCCGCGAAGGCGGTGAGCAACTCGCCGACCTTGAAGTCCGGGTTGTTGGAGGCGACCACCTCGCCCACGGTCTCGGCGGTGATGGGCGCGCCGATCTCGACGGAGGCGGCGTAGGACTTCGCGTCGCTCATGCGCCCGCGCATGTACGGATCGAGGGAGAGCCATTTCGTCCGCAGCAGCACCTCGCCGGGGCCGGGCTGCGGGACGGGCACCTCCTCCAGGCGGAGGTCGCCGGGCTTGGGCTCGCCATGCGGGCGGGCGGCCAGGACGATGCGGCGGTTGACGGCCATGGCGTGGTGCCTCTCGGGCTCGGTGGAACTCATCGCGACGATCTGGGGTGCGACGTCCGCCGCGGCAAACCGCAACGGAGGGCGTTGCCGCCCGTTATGCTCTCTCTCACACTGGCGAGGCATGCGATGCGCGCAGGGCACGGTGGATGGGGCATCCTCCTGGGTCTCGCCTGTGTCGCGGCGGGGACGGCGATGGCAGGCGGCAACCCCCTGGACACCTCGCGGGGGCGCCACCGCGTCCTCGTGGTCTCGGCGCCGGATGCGGACGATGCCGGGCTGAAGGCGCAGAGGGCGGCGCTCGGTCCCGTGCGCGGCGGCCTCGCGGAGCGCGACCTCGTGGTGGTGGAGGCCGTGGGAGGCACGCCGGAGGCCCGGGCCGTGCGCGCCGGGCTCGGCCTGCCGGCGGGGGCCTTCCGTGCGGTGCTCATCGGCAAGGACGGCGGGGCGAAGCTCGTTGCGGAGGCGCCGATTCCGCCTCAGAAACTCTTCGCGACGATCGACGCCATGCCGATGCGCCGCGACGAGATGCGGCGGCGGCCCTCGCCCGGCGGCGGCGAGTAGGACGGGATCAGGGGATCACGGGACGCGCGGCCCCCGCGCGATACGAACGGTTAAGCCTACCGGCCTATCACCGGGGTCATGCCCGGCGGCCCTTCGAAGCCGCCCCCCGCCGCCAGCGAAGACGCTCGATCGATGACCCGTGAACAAGTCGCCGCCGCGCTCCGCCGCCTCGTCGCCTCGCAGGTTGAGGATATCGAACGCGCCGTGCGCGACGGCCACAAGACCATCGCGCTAAACGAGTTGGCCGACCTCAACCGCCAGCTCAAGGCCTTCGCCGCCGCCCTCAAGAAGGCGCCCGCGCGGATCTGACGGGCGCCTATTTCTGGAGCGCCTCGGCCTCGCATTGCGCGTAGGCCGAAGCCGCCTTCACGTAATCGCTGAGCTTCTGGAAATAGGCTTCGGCCACCGGCCGGAACGCCTGCGCTTGCAGATTGTAGGCCTTCACCGCGTCATTGTAGCGATAGGCTTCGAGACCCGGACACCCGTCCTTGGCGTCGATGCAGGCGGGCTTCTCCGGCAGGGGCGGCCTCACGGGGCGCTCGGCGGAGGGCGGCGCGACGGGGGGCGTGCACACCTTGGCCGGCGCGGCGGCCTGGGCCGGAGCGGGGGCCGCCTTCGCGGCGGGCGCCGGGGCCGGCTTGGCCTGGGGGGCCGCCACGGCCGCCGTCGCCAGGACGACCAGCGGCAGGGCCAGCGAGAAGACGCCCCTCCCTCTAACAGACACGCCGCGCACCATCCGCCGTTCTCCCGCCCGCCCCGCCGGAATCCGGAAGGGGCGGGCGGGTTCTGCGGCATCGCGCTGCCGCCGACAAGCACCCGTCCAAATTGTTCCGCTCACGCCTTCGTGGAGAAGGAGGGCCCGGGAGTGCGGGCGGCGGGGCGGACGGGCGCCCGCCGTCCGGTTGCCGCGCCTGCCCGGGAGGGCCGTGCCAGCGCCGTGAGGGGCAGGAGGAGGCCGACCGCCAGCACCCACCATGCGGGCCGGATCTGGCCCGAGAAGTCGAGGTTCGCCGCGAGCACGAGACCGGCCGGGACGCCGCTGGCGAGCCCGTACCATGCAGCCTCCAGAAGCGCCGTCAGCCCGGCCACGCCGAGGGCGAGGAGCAGCAGCATCCAGGGCTTCTCCGGGGCAGTCACCCGCTTCAGGATCCGCCAGCCCATGAGCAGCAGGAACAGGCCGGTCCAGAAGACCGGGCTCGACACGTCGATCTTGGCCTGGAGAAAGTAGTGCGCGAGGCCGAGCACCGCGATCGTGTAGGCGAGGCGGTGCAACCGGTGCCAGTTCGGTCCCATCCTGCGGATGGCGGCATCCGTCGAGGTCGCACCCAGCGCGATCAGGCCGACCAGGGCGACGAACCCGATCGTCAGGTAGATCCGTACGGCGATCTCGGAGGCGACCTTGGCGAGGTCGTAGTTCTGATCGACCACGTAGAGGGCGAGATGGGCCAGGGCGTAGGCCATCGCCGTCACGCCCAGCATCCGGCGGACGAGGATCAGGCGCGGCCAGTCGGCGATCCGCCGGAGCGGCGTCACCGCGAGGCTCGCCAGCAGAAAGCGGATCGTCCACTCGCCCGTGCCGTGGATCAGCGCGGTGATCGGCTTCGCGCCGAGGGCGTCGAGCCTGTAGGCGGCGGCGAGTTCACAGGCGGGGGCGATGCAGGCCAGGAAGACCGCGAGCTTCAGCCAGGAGAGACGGCCGGCCCGGTCGAGCCAGGGCCAAGCAAAGGAGAGAGGGCGGGAGGCCGCCGCGACGTCGCTACGCATCATGGGAATCGGATCGAAGGAATCGGGAGGCAACGGGGCAGGGGACGATTCGGTCCCCTGACAGGGCAGTTCGCCGCGCCACGCCCCGGGTTACGCGCCGATGCGGTTGACGCGGCTGCCGGGCTGCCGAGATACCGTATGCCAGTCACACGGATGAACCCATGCACTACCGCCATCTCGGCCGTTCCGGCCTCCAGGTCTCGCCCATCTGCCTCGGCACGATGATGTTCGGCGGGCCGACGGACGAGGCCGATGCGGGCCGGATCGTCGCCCATGCCCGGCAGGCCGGCGTGAACTTCATCGACACGGCCAACGTTTACACGGACGGGCGCTCGGAGGAGATCACCGGACGGCTGATCGGGCCGGAACGGCACGCCTGGGTGCTCGCCACCAAGGTCGCCAACCCGACCGGCAAGGGGCCGAACGACGGGGGCCTCTCCCGCGTCCACATCATGAAGGCCGCCGAGGACAGCCTGCGGCGCATGGGCACCGACTTCATCGACATCTACTACCTCCACAAGGAGGATCACGGCACGCCGCTCGACGAGACCGTCCGGGCGCTCGCCGACCTCGTCCGCGCGGGCAAGATCCGCCACTTCGGCGTCTCGAACCACCGGTCCTGGCGCATCGCCGAGATCTGCCGCCTGTGCGACGAGGCCGGGATCGATCGGCCGGTGGTCAGCCAGCCCTATTACAACGCCTTCAACCGGATGCCGGAGACCGAGCACCTGCCGGCCTGCGCCCATTTCGGCCTGGGCGTCGTGCCCTACTCGCCGCTGGCGCGCGGCGTGCTCACCGGCAAGTACGATCCGGATTCGCCGCCGCCGGAGGACACCCGCGCCGGCCGGGCCGACAAGCGCATGATGCAGACGGAGTGGCGGCCGGAATCCCTTCGCATCGCCCGGCTGTTCAAGGATCACGCCGAGGCTCGGGGCATCACCGCCGGGCAGTTCGCCACGGCCTGGGTGCTCAACAACCGCCTCATCACCGGCGTGATCGCCGGGCCACGCACCCTGGCGCAGTGGGAGGAGTATCTCGGCGCCCTGGACTACGCCTTCACCGCCGAGGACGAGGATCTGGTCGACCGGCACGTCGCCGTGGGGCATCCCTCCACGCCGGGCTACAACGACCCCGCCTACCCGATCGAGGGGCGCCTGCCGCGCTGAAGAAACGGGTCAGAGCCGCGTGTAGCGCAGGCGCCAATGCCCTCGGACGGCGGGGGCGTCGGGCGCCGGGACCGTCGCGGCGGTCGTCTCGGGTTCGGGGACGAGCGTCGCGGCGGCGAGGCGCGGCGGCTCCTGGCGGACGCAGCCACCGCTCGCCGCGAGGAGGCTCACGAGGACGGCGCGGCGGAGGAGGGGACACGCGCGCACGCCGGGGGATTCCTTACGCCGCCGCCGAGCCGCCGAAACGCCCCGTCGCCCGGGCTGTGCCGGGCAGGAGAGCCCGGCTCGCCTGATCGACCTGCGCCAGCCATTCCTCGACCGCCTCCGCCCGCTGGTCGGCGCGCGCGGCCCGCTCTTCGGCGCTTTGAACCCGCGCGTCGGCCTGGGCCTGGATGGCTTCGATGCGCGCCTCGGCCTGGGCCTGGATGGCTTCGACCCGCGCCTGCGCGACGGCCTGGATCTCCCGGGTCGTCGTCATGGCCCGGGCCTGGGCCTGGGCGATCAGGGCCTTGTAGGTCTCCACGTCCGCCAAAGCCCGGCGGAGATCGCTCGCCATGGTCTCGTAGGCGACGGTCTGAACCTGCGCGGCGGCGCCCGCCGCCGAGATCGTATCGACGAGACCGGTCCAGTCGGCGACCTGATGCCGGTCCGGGACGGCGTCCTCTCTCGACGGCGACCGGAGGGGCTGCGCCTGTGCCGGGGCGTGCGCCCGAGGCTCCGTCATCTGGTCCTTGATCGCCCGATCCTTGGCTGCCCCATGCCGCGCCGGGACGACGGTCGCGGCGATGCGGGCGTCGAGGGTGTTCCAGAAGACGTCGTCTATCCCACTCATGGCCGCCCCCTTGGCGCCCTCAAACGGCTGCCCTCGTCCCGTCGTCACCCTCTGCGTCGCCCCTCCGGGCCCTCACGCCACGGCGGCGCGACCGATGCTGGACCGGATCGCCACGGCCTCGTCCGATCCGGGGGCGAACTCGGACTCGATCGCCTCGGCAATGCGCTGCAGCCAGCTCTCGGCGGCGGCGGCGCGGTCCTCGGCGGCCTGCGCCCGGTCCTCGGCAGCCTTGATCAGGGTGTTGGCCTGGATCTGGATCTCGCGCGTCCGCTGCTCGGCGGCCTGGACCTGGGCCCGGGCGGCCAGCATGTCGGCGCGCACCTGATCGAGGAGTTCCTGGGTGCGGAACTCCTGCTCCTGCGCCCGGTCCTCGACGTCGCGGATGTAGCTCGCGGCGCCGCGAACCCGGTCGAGGAGGCTCGCCATCTTCTCCGCGCCCGCGAAGTGATCCGGCGCCGCCCGATCGGGGGCGCCCTTGCCCGCGTTGAGCAGCAGGATCTTCTTCACCTGTTCGGCATTGGCGAACTTCTTGCCCTTGTCCAGCAGGCTGGCAACGGTCTGGTTCTGCTCGAGGCTCGGATCGCCCATCGGTGACCTGTTCCGGTTGTCCCTGGTGCGGTGGTGCCCCAGGCGCGGGGCCCGGGACCGAACTTGCCGTGGAGGATGGGGCGGCGGGGATCCGAAGCGGATCGCGGCCGACCCGCCTCAGAGACCGGTATGGCTGCCGGTGAGGAGGTTCTTGGCCGCGTTGTCGATCCGCTGCAGCCACTTCTCGGCGGTGACGGCCCGCAGGGTCGCGGCGCGGGTCTTCTCGTCGGCGATCTTCACCCGGCCGTCGGCCTCGGTACGGATCGACCGGATCTGCGCCTCGGCGGCCAGACGGATCTCCTGCACCTGGGCATCCGCCTCGGCCTGGATCCGCTGCACCTTGGCGTCGGCCTGGAGCTGCGTCTCGTGGGCCTGCTTCTCGAACAGACGCAGGCGCTGGTGGACGTCCCGCAGCTCCTTCTGGAGGTCCTGGAGGGTGTCCTTGTAGGACTTGGCCTGCTCCTTGACGCGGGTGCGCTGCTCGTCGGCGTACCCGGCCATGCCGTTGATGATGTCGAGGGTCGTGGTCCAATCGGCCAGATCCTCGCCCTCGGCCAGTTCGGCGGCGGCGGTCGCAGGGGCGGCCGAAGCGGCAGCGGCGAAGGCCGCGACGCCCGGCTGGGGCGCGGACTTCTCGACCGGCCTCTCGGCGGCGGCCGAGGCCTTCAGCGCCTCCAGGGACAGTTCGGGGATCTCCCGATCGAGGGTCTCGTCGCGCTGGGGCGCGGGAGCATCCAGGCTCGACTTGAGAACGAGGATTTCGGCGCTCCGTTGATCGGGGATCGCGTCCAGCCCTTCAGCGAACTGATTGAGGATCTGCGACCAGGGAGTGCGCGCGGTCACGGCCATGTTTCTGCCCTCCACACGAAAATTCAATCTACGGTTATGAGGACCATGAACGTGGTTAATGCGCAGTTAATCGATGCGCCGGGTCTAAGGGGTTTTCTCAGCTGTCCTTTTTTCCGTTAACCGATGCGTCCCACAATTCACCGCGCGACGTACCGGATGACGCCTTTCCATCCATTGTCACACGGTGAACGGGAAGGCGGCAGGCCGGCGCGGAGGGGAGCGTTAACGCTCTCGCCGAAGGCCGGCCCGGGTCTGCCACGGCCCGGTCAATGCCGCCGTCCCGTCCGAGCCGCGCGGCGTCTACCTCCACCGGTTGCGTGATTCGTGGGGCCAATCGGCCCCGGCGGCTCACGCCCTGGAGGCGAGCCAGACCACGTGCCGGGCGCCGCGGCGTCCGCCCGAGCGCGGGCGGACCTCGTCGACGCGCAATCCGCCGTTCTGGAGGCGGGCCTTGAACTTGCGGTCCGGCCCGCCCGACCACACGCCGAGCACGCCGTGGGGCTTCAGCGCCCAGCGGGCGCGCTTCACACCCCAGGAATCGTACAGCCGGTCGTTCTCCCGCCGGGTCAGGCCCTCGGGGCCGTTGTCCACGTCCAGCAGGATCGCGTCCCAGTGGTCCGGCGCGGTCTGGATCAGGCGGTTCACGTCCGCCTCGTGCAGGGCGACGCGGGGATCCTCCAGGCATCCCTTGAACACCCCTGCCAGCGGCCCCTTCGCCCAGGCGATCACGGCGGGGACGAGCTCGGCCACCACCACCTGCGCGTCGGGGCCGAGGCTCGCGAGCGCGGCGCGGAGGGTAAAGCCCATGCCGAGCCCGCCGATGAGCACCCGGGGCGCCTTCGCCCCGGCCAGCCGCTCGCAGGCGAGGACGGCGAGCGCCTCCTCCGAGCCGCCCCGGAAGCTGTTCATCAGCTCATTCGGCCCGGCGAAGATCGAGAACTCCTGGCCCCGCTGCATCAGGCGCAGGGGCGCCTCGCAGCCGGGAACGGGGCCGGTATCGATCTGGATCCAGGGGAGCACGGGTCTTCCTCGCGGGGGAACGGTGGAAGGCAGTAGCCAGAAGGACGCGCGAGGGGAAGGTCCGCCGGGTCGCCCTGCCGCCGCCGGCCGCCGCCAGCCCTCGCCCCTTGCGGCACGCGGGGTTTGCCCGTACATGATCCTCAACATTTCTGATGGCAGTCGCGAGGCTGCGGTTCGGAGTGGGCCCCCGGGCCCGCTCTTTTTTTTGGCCGCGACCTCGCCTGCTGCAAGCGAGCCCAAGCGCGAACCTCCCATGGCGGACACACTGGCGGAACAGCCCTCGGACCTCACCGAACCACGCCTCACCGGCGAGACCGGCGTCGGCGCGCAGGTGGCGCGGGTCGTCGAAGGGCCTCTCCAGGGCCTGGGCTTCCGGCTGGTGCGGGTGAAGGTTTCGGCGCAGAACGGCTGCACCGTGCAGATCATGCTGGAGCGGCCGGACGGGACCTGCACCATCGACGATTGCGAGGCCGCGAGCCGCGCCCTCTCCCCGATCCTCGATCTCGACGATCCGGTGGGCGGTGCCTACAACCTCGAAATGTCCTCCCCGGGGATCGACCGGCCGCTGGTGCGGGTCTCGGACTTCGCCCGCTGGGCAGGCCACGACGCCAAGGTGGAGCTGGCGGTGCCCCTCGACGGGCGCAAGCGGTTCCGGGGCATCCTCGGCGCGCCGGACGCGGACGGGAAGACGGTGCCGATCGACCTGCCGGACGTGAAGGAAGGGCTGCCGAGCCGCATCCTCCTGCCGCTCCGCGACCTCGCCGAGGCGCACCTCGTCCTGACCGACGAGCTGGTCCGCGAATCCCTGCGCCGGGGCGGCCCGCCCGACGGAGAGGATGAGGAGGCGGACGAGGCGCCGCCGCCCGCCGCACCGAAGCCGAAATCGGCGGGCAAGGCGTCGGCACAGAAGGCGCCCGCCAGGAATACGGGCGGCGCCAAATCCGCCGGTGCCAAATCCGCCGGTGCCAAATCCTCCGGTGCCAAATCCTCCGGGGCCAAATCCTCCGGGGCCAAGCCGAGCGGTGCGAAGCCCGCCACCAAGACGCCCGCCCGGAGCGGGCCGAAGCAGCCGGTCGTCACCAAGGCGAACCGGCTCAAGGGTCACGACGAACCGCTCTGACCTCCCTTTCCCATTCCCCCGGTGCCCGTACGGGTGCCGCGCTCAACGCACCGAGAAGAAGGACCTGAACCGATGGCCGTCGTCAGCGCCAACAGGCTCGAACTCCTCCAGATCGCCGACGCGGTCGCCCGCGAGAAGGTGATCGACCGCCAGATCGTCATCGAGGCGATGGAGGAGGCGATCGCCAAAGCCGCCCGCTCGCGCTACGGCGCCGAGACGGACGTTCACGCCGAGATCGATGCGAAGAGCGGCGCGCTGCGCCTCTCCCGCCACCTCCTCGTGGTGGAGCAGGTGGAGAACGACGCCCGCGAGATCACCCTCGACCAAGCCCGGCGCTTCAACCCCGGCGCGCTGGTCGGCGACGTGATCTCCGACACCCTGCCGCCCTTCGATTTCGGCCGCGTCGCCGCCCAGTCGGCCAAGCAGGTCATCGTCCAGAAGGTCCGCGACGCCGAGCGTGCCCGGATGTTCGACGAGTACAAGGACCGCATCGGCGAGGTGCTGAACGGCATCGTCAAGCGGGTCGAGTACGGCAACGTCATCGTCGATCTCGGCCGGGGCGAGGGCATCGTCCGCCGCGACGAGATGATCCCGCGCGAGACCTTCCGCCCCGGCGACCGGATCCGCTCCTACCTGTTCGACGTGCGCTCGGAAGTGCGCGGGCCGCAGATCTTCCTGTCGCGCTCGCATCCCCAGTTCATGGCCAAGCTGTTCGGCCAGGAAGTGCCGGAGATCTACGACGGCATCGTCGAGGTGAAGGCCGTGGCGCGCGATCCGGGCTCCCGCGCCAAGATCGCCGTGATCTCCCGCGACGGCTCCATCGATCCCGTCGGCGCCTGCGTCGGCATGCGCGGCTCCCGCGTCCAGGCGGTGGTGGCCGAGCTGCAGGGCGAGAAGATCGACATCATCCCCTGGTCCGAGGACCAGGCGACCTTCATCGTCAACGCCCTCCAGCCCGCCGAAGTGGTGAAGGTGGTCCTCGACGAGGAGGCCGACCGCATCGAGGTGGTGGTGCCGGACGATCAGCTCTCGCTGGCCATCGGCCGCCGGGGCCAGAACGTGCGCCTCGCCTCCCAGCTCACCGGCTGGGACATCGACATCCTGACCGAGGCCGAAGAATCGGAGCGCCGCCAGAAGGAGTTCGCCGAGCGCACCCAGATCTTCATGGAAGCCCTCGACGTGGACGAGACCGTCGGCCAGCTCCTGGCGGCGGAGGGCTTCCGCTCGGTGGAGGAGATCGCCTTCGTCGAAACCTCCGAGCTGTCCAACATCCAGGGTCTCGACGAGGAGACCGGCGCCGAGATCCAGGCCCGCGCCCAGGACCACCTCGCCCGGATCGAGCAGGAGCACGACGACCGCCGCCGGGAACTCGGCGTCTCGGATGACCTGCGCGAACTCGACGGCATCACCACCCCCATGATGGTGGCGCTCGGCGAGAACGACGTGAAGTCGGTGGAGGATCTCGCCGGCTGCGCCACGGACGACCTCGTGGGCTACACCGAGGGGCGCGGCCCCGAGGCGGTCCGCCATGCCGGTTTCCTCGACGGGTTCGAGATGTCCCGCGCCGAGGCGGAGGCCCTCATCATGGCCGCCCGCGTCCATGCGGGCTGGATCGAGGCGCCCGCCGAGCCGGAGGAGGAAGGCGCCGAGGGCGAGGGCGAGGGTGAAGGCGAGGCCGCCGAGGGCGAGCCGGCCGAGCATCAGGCCTGACCGAACGACAGGCTCGAACCGAGGGAGACGCCGTCTTTGCGAGCGAAGCGAAGCAATCCAGGGATCGGCCACGGTCGGGGATGTCCCGCTGCCCTGGGTCGCGTCACGTCGTTCGTGACGACGGATCGGGGGAGGGCGGAGGGATGACCGACGCCGTCAACGCCGACGACACCCTTGATTCGGGTCCCGACCATGCCGGGCCGGGACGGCGGGCGCGCGAGCGGACCTGCATCGTCACCCGGGCCGCCCAGGCGCCCGAGGCGATGATCCGGTTCGTGCGCGGGCCGGACGGGGCGGTTGTGCCGGACCTGCGGGGCAAGCTGCCCGGTCGAGGCGCCTGGGTTAGCGCCCGGCGGGAGGCGGTCGAGACCGCCATTCGCAAGAATGTGTTCTCGCGGGCCTTCAAGGGGCCGTCACCGGCCCCCGCCGACCTGCCGGACCGAATCGGTGAGGCCCTGCGGGCCGAACTCCGGCAGGCGATCGCGATGGCCAACAAGGCCGGAGCCGTCGTCGCCGGCTTCGGCAAGGTCGAATCGGCCATCGGCGCCGATCCGGGCGTCGCGGCGGTGATTCATGCCCGCGAGGCGAGCCCCGACGGGCGCCGGAAGATCGCCGCCGCCTTGATGCGGCGGCACGCAGGCGCCATATCGGGGATCCCGGTCATCGATGACTTGTCCGAAGACGAATTGGACATGGCTTTGGGTCGGGATCATGTGATACACGCTGCGCTCGTCGCAGGAGCCGGAGCTGCCGGCTGCCTGTTGCGGTGGCGTCGGCTCCGCTCTTTCGAGGGCGCCGCCGTGGCGACCGAGGAGCCCGATCCAGCCTGCGACGGCGGGATCGAACGAGCCCCACGATGACGGCACGAGTTTGATTGCGGGATCGGCGTCGCCGGGCCGCGGTCCACGGGACAATTGGAAACCCCCAGGGTTTTGACTGGATGAGCGACACGAACAACCCGGGCGACAAGACGGCGGAGCGGGGAAACCGCAAGCCACTGTCTTTGAAGCGTCCGATCGAGCAGGGTGTGGTGCGTCAGAGCTTCTCCCATGGCCGCACGAAGCAGGTCATGGTCGAGACGGTGAAGCGCCGTGTCGGAGGCCCTGCGGCGGCCCCGGCGCGTGATGCCGCGCCGGCCCAGCGCCCGGCGGCGACCACCCGTCCGGCGGCCGCGTCCGCCAACACCGCACAGCGTCCGCCTCAGAAGCCGGCCGCCGGAGGCATGGTCCTGCGGACCCTGAGCGATCAGGAGAGCGCCGCCCGCGCCGCCGCCCTGGCCGATGCCCAGCGCCGGGAGGCCGAGGCTCGCCAGAAGGCCGAACAGGAGGCTGCCGCCGCGAAGGCAGCCGCCGAGGCCGAGGCCCGTCGCAGGGCCGAGGAAGCCGAGGCTCGCCGCAAGGCCGAGCAGGAGGCCGCCCGCGCCGCCGCCGAGGCCAAGGCCGCCGAGGAGGCCGCCCGCAAGGCCGCCGCCGAGGAGGCTGCGAAGTCCGCCGCGAGTGCCGCGGCGGCCACGGATGCCGCTGCGCTGCCCGCTGCCGCGGCCTCCCCTGCGGAAGCGCCGGCCGCTCCGCCATCTGCCGCCCCGCAGGCTCCCGCCGCCGTGCGGGCCCCGGCCGCTCCGCAGGCTCCCGCCGCGCCGGTCTCCGCCTCTCCGGCCGCTCCTGCGCCGACCGCCGCGGCGTCGCGTCCGGCCGCCGCACCGGCCCGCCCGGGAGCTCCGGCCCGCCCGGCGCCCGGCGCGCGTCCGACGGCGTCCGCCGCCCGGCCTGCGGCCACGCCGCCGACCCCGCGCCCGGCCTCGTCCGAGCCGCGCAAGATCCTGACCGCGGACAACCGCAAGCCGCGCGACCTGAACTTCATGGCCCGCCCGGCCCCCGCGCCGGAGCCCGAGAAGTCGGCGACGCCGGCCACCGCCGCCCGTCCGGCCGGAGGTGCTGCGGCCCGTCCGGCCGCCGGTCGCGGCGCCCAGGTTAACGAGGACGAGTCGGAGACGAAGCGGGTCATCCGCCGTCCCGGCATGCCGCTCAAGATCATCACCCCGCCCAAGACCCCCAAGGGTCCGGGCGGCGACCGCAACCGCGGCCGTCTGACGATCGCCAACGCCACCTCTGGCGAGGATGAGCGCACGCGCTCCGTCGCTTCCTTCCGCCGCCGCCAGCAGCGGATGAGCGGCCGTGGCCAAGTGGAGCAGAAGGAAAAGCTGTCCCGCGAGGTGACGATCCCCGAGACGATCACCATCCAGGAACTCGCCAACCGCATGTCGGAGCGGGCCGTGGACGTGATCCGGTTGCTCATGAAGCAGGGCCAGATCCACAAGATCACCGACGTGATCGATTCGGACTCGGCGCAGCTGATCGCCGAGGAGATGGGCCACACGGTCCGCCGCGTCGCCGAATCGGACGTCGAAGAGGGCCTGTCCTCGGACGAGCCGGATCTGGAGGAGGATCTCGATCCCCGCCCGCCGGTCGTCACGATCATGGGCCACGTCGATCACGGCAAGACCTCGCTGCTCGACGCGATCCGCAAGGCCAACGTCGCCGACGACGAGGCCGGCGGCATCACGCAGCACATCGGCGCCTACCAGGTGGCGTCGCCCTCCGGCGACCTCATCACCTTCATCGACACCCCCGGCCACGCGGCCTTCACCTCCATGCGCGCCCGCGGCGCCAAGGTGACGGACATCGTCGTGATCGTGGTGGCGGCCGATGACGGCGTCATGCCCCAGACTATCGAGGCGATTCAGCACGCCAAGGCGGCGAACGTCCCGATGATCATCGCCATCAACAAGATGGACAAGGCGGATGCGAACCCGCAGCGGGTGCGCACCGAGCTGCTGCAGCACGACATCCAGGTGGAGTCGATGGGCGGCGAGACCCTCGAGTTCGAGGTCTCCGCCAAGACCGGCGACGGTCTTCCCGACCTGCTGGAGGGTCTGCAGCTCCAGGCCGAGATCATGAACCTCCGCGCCAACGAGAAGCGTGACGGCGAGGGCACCGTGATCGAGGCGCAGCTGGATCGCGGCCGCGGCCCCGTGGCCACCGTCCTCGTGCAGCGCGGCACCCTCTTCACCGGCGACATCGTCGTGGCCGGTGCCGAGTGGGGCAAGGTCCGCGCCCTCATCGACGACCTTGGCGAGAACGTGCAGTACGCCGGCCCGTCGGTCCCGGTGGAGGTGCTGGGCTTCAACGGCACGCCGGACGCCGGCGACCGCGTGATCGTGGTGCCGACCGAGGCCCGCGCCCGCGAGGTCACCGAGTACCGCGCCCGCATCAAGCGCGAGCGCATCGCGGCCCGCACCGGCGGCGCCAACCGCTCGCTCGTCGACATGATGCGCGAGGCCAAGGAAGGCTCGACCCGCAAGGAACTGCCCGTCCTCATCAAGGGCGACGTGCAGGGCTCGGTGGAGGCCATCGTCGGCGCCCTGGAGAAGCTCGGCAACGACGAGGTGGCGGCCCGCATCCTGCTCTCGGGCGTCGGCGGCATCACCGAGTCGGACATCACCCTGGCCCAGGCGTCGAAGGCGGTGGTGATCGGCTTCAACGTCCGCGCCCACAAGGAGGCCCGCGAGGCCGCCGAGCGGGCCGGTGTCGATATCCGCTACTACAACATCATCTACGACCTCGTGGACGACATCAAAGCCACGCTGTCGGGGATGCTCCCGCCGACGCTTCGCGAGGAGCGCCTGGGCGAGGCCACCATCCTTCAGGTCTTCGAGGTGTCGAAGGTCGGCAAGGTCGCCGGTTGCCGCGTCACGGACGGCATCGTGGAGCGCGGCGCCCATGTCCGCCTCGTGCGCGACAGCGTCGTCATCCACGAGGGCAAGCTCAAGACCCTCAAGCGTCTCAAGGACGACGCGAAGGAGGTCTCGAACGGCCAGGAATGCGGCATGGCCTTCGAGAACTTCGAGAACATGCGCGCGGGCGACGAGATCGAGTGCTACCGGGTCGAGGAGATCCGCCGCACGCTTTGACAGCCCGGACGTCCGTCCGGACAGGGCGGTCGCGGCGAGAGGCCGCGGCCGTCTTTTTCTTTTCTTGGAGGCAGGCCCCCTTAGGCAGCGGGGCCTCAGCTTGCGGACATGGCCCAGAAACCCACAACGACCGGCCCTTCCCAGCGCCAGCAGCGCGTCGCGGAGTTGATCCGCCACGCAATCGCCGAGGTGCTGCAGCGGGGCGATATCCAAGATCCGGTGCTCGGCACGCATGTCGTGACAGTGCCCGAGGTGCGGATGTCGCCGGACCTGAAGCTCGCCACCGCCTACGTCATGCCGCTCGGCGGTCAGGACGAGGCGCCGGTCATCGCCGCCCTGGAGCGGAACCGGAAGGTGCTGCGCCAGGAGGTGGCCCGGCGGGTGAACCTGAAATACGCGCCGGAGCTGCGCTTCCGCCGGGACGAGACCTTCGACGAGGCCGCCCGGATCGACCGTCTGCTGCGTGACGAGCGCGTCCGCCGCGACCTCGACGAAACGGATCCCGACGCGGATCATTGAATCCGGGATGCCGAAGGACTTGCTCCTTCGGTGGGGTCCAGGGGCGAGGCCCCTCGGAAACGCAGGGCTCCGCCCTGCACCCGCGAAAGGACACGTCCTTTCGACACCTGCACTTTCGACGCTTCAAGGCCTTGAGGACATGACGGTTTCCACCGACGATCACGTTCCGGCGCAGCCGCCCGCCGTCATGCCCGGCGAGGCCCGCCGCCAGGATGACCGCCGGCCGCAGCAGCGCGGGCCGCGCCCCGATCGCCCGAAGCGCAAGGACGTGTCGGGCTGGGTGATCCTCGATAAGCATGTCGGCATGACCTCGACCCACGCCGTGGCGGTGGTGAAGCGGGCCTTCAACGCCAAGAAGGCGGGGCACGCCGGCACCCTCGATCCCCTGGCCTCGGGCATCCTGCCCATCGCCCTGGGCGAGGCGACCAAGACCGTTCCCTTCGTGATGGATGGCCGCAAGGCCTACCGCTTCACCGTGTCCTGGGGCGTCGAGACCGATACCGACGACGCCGAGGGCCGCCCGGTCGCCACCAGCGAGGACCGGCCCGAGCGGGCCGCCGTCGAGGCGGCGCTGCCGGCCTTCATCGGCGCCATCGAGCAAGTGCCTCCGCGCTACTCGGCCATCAAGATCCAGGGCGAGCGCGCCTACGACCTCGCCCGGGACGGGGAGACCGTCGAACTCGTCGCCCGACCCGTCCAGATCGACCGCCTGGAAGTGGTCGCCCACGAGAACGGTCAGACCGTGATCGAGGCCGAGTGCGGCAAGGGCACCTACGTCCGGGCGCTGGCCCGCGACCTCGGCCGGATGCTCGGGTGCTTCGGCCACGTGGCCGCCCTGCGCCGCACCCGCGTCGGCCCCTTCACCGAGGCCGAGGCATGCGCCGTGGCGACCCTCACCGACGACGGGCCCGAGGCGGCCCTGGCCTACCTCCGCCCGGTGGAGACTGCCCTCGACGCCATTCCCGGCGTCGCCGTCTCCCGCGACATGGGGTTGCGGCTGATGCGCGGCCAGCCGGTGATTTTGCGTGGGCGCGACGCCCCGGTCTCCGGCAAGGCCTTCGCCACCTGCGCCGGGATTCTCGTCGCGGTGGGCGACGTGGAGCGGGGCGAACTGGTGCCGCACCGGGTCTTCCACCTCGGGGGCACGGCGCCGGGCCGGGCCTGAGGCGCGTCGGCGCACCCGGAACGAAGGCCGCGCCCTCCTGTTGGCCCGCGCGGGCAGCGGCCGGGGGCGGGATGCGGGACGAGACGTGCGACGTGGCGGTGATCGGCGCCGGAACCGCCGGCCTCGCCGCCTATCGGGCTGCCACCGAGGAGGGCGCCCGCGCCGTGCTGATCGAGCGCGGCCCGGGGGGGACGACCTGCGCCCGGGTCGGCTGCATGCCCTCCAAGTTGCTCATCGCCGCCGCCGAGGCGGCCCACCGCGCCCGCGAGGCCGACCTCTTCGGCATCCGGATCGGCTCCGTCTCCGTCGATGGCCCGGCGGTCCTCGAGCGGGTCCGGGCCGAGCGTGACCGCTTCGTCGGCAAGGTGCTGGAAGGCGTCGACCGGTTTCCCGAGGGAGACAGGCTCTCCGGCACGGCGCGCTTCCTCGATTCCCACTCCCTCGCCATCGGCGACGCGGTGCGGCTCCGCTTCCGCGCGGCGGTCGTCGCCACGGGCTCCAGTCCCGCCGTCCCGGAACCGCTGCGCGGCCTCGGTGACCGGCTTCTCACCACCGACACGCTGTTCGAGATCCCGGACTTGCCCCGCTCCCTCGCCGTCCTCGGCCTCGGTGCCGTGGGCATCGAGATCGCGCAGGCGATGGCCCGTCTCGGGGTCAAGGTCACGGCCATCGATTCGGGCCGGACCATCGCCGGCCTGACGGAGCCGGACCTTCTGGAACGGGCGGTCGCCATCTTTGGCGGGGAGTTCGCCCTCCTGCAGGACACCCGCGTCGAGGCCACCCGCCGGGAGGGGGAGGGGGTTCGCCTGTCCTTCACGGGGAAGGACGGCGCCGGAAGCAGCCTGGAGGTGGAGCGTGTCCTCTCGGCGGCGGGCCGCCCGCCCAACGTCGGCGGCCTCGGTCTGGAGACGACCGGCGTGGCGCTGGACGGGGACGGGATGCCGGAGTTCGATTCGCGCAGCCTCGTCTGCCGGGGCGGGCCGATCCTCATCGCGGGCGATGCGGATGGCTGGCGGCCGGTGCTCCACGAGGCCAGCCGGCAGGGCGGGATCGCCGGGCGCAACGCCGCCGCACTCGCCGCCGGGCGAAGCACGGAGGCGCCCGAGCCGTGGCCCGCGCTGGCGATGGTGTTCACCCATCCGCAGGCCGCCGCCATCGGCGCCCCCTTCGAGACCGGGGCCGGGGACCGAATCGTCGCGGGGGCGGATTTCGGCAACCAGGGCCGCGCCCGCGCGGAGGGGGTGAACCGGGGCGGGATTCGCCTCTGGGCTGCGCCAAATGGCCGCCTGCTCGGGGCTGAGATGCTCGGCCCGGCGGTCGAGCACCTGGCGCACATCGTCTCTGGGGCGCTGCGAGACGGCCTGACCGCCGCTGCCTTGCTCGACCGCCCCTACTATCACCCCACTATCGAAGAGGGTTTATCCTCTGTATTGTCAGAAATCGTACAAAAGATTACGGATGAGTCGCGCCTCTAGAAGTTTCGTGAACGGGCGGCGCGCCAGGTCCAGCCTGCCAGCATTGCACTTCGCATCCGGCACCGGCATACGTCCCTGATGACCCGGTCTCGTAACTGATGCCGCCGAGCGAGCCCCGTGAGGAGCCCCGCATCGGGGGCAACGACCTTGATTCCCTCGCCCCCGACGAGCTCGGCCGCCTCGATGTTGGGGTGATCGGCCTCGACGAGGCGGGAAGCGTCGTCGCGTTCAGCGAAGGGGCGAGCGAGCTCCTCAAGCTGTCCCGCGAGGCAGTGATCGGCCGCGACTACTTCCGCGACGTGATGCCGGGGGCGAACGTGCCCACCTTCCGGGGCCGCTTCCTCGCGGGCGCGCGCCGGGGCCAGCTCGACGAGCGGTTCGAATACGTCTTCGGCCGTCTGCCCCACCCCCTGCGGGCGGAGGTGCGGATGCGCCACGGGCGGTTCGACGGCGCCCCGGTCACCTGGCTCCAGATCGACGCGCTGGAGAGCGTCGGCTTCGACACCTCCCGCGAGGCCGTGGTCTCGGCGATCGGGCAGCGCGTGCGGGCCGAGCCGGTCGATCCGAGCCTGTGCGAGCGCGAGCCGATCCACATTCCGGGCTCGATCCAGCCGAACGCCCTGCTCCTCGTGGCGGATGCGGCGTCGTTCCTCGTCAACGCCTTCTCCCACAACATCGGGGAGATCTACCGGACCGCCGAGCCGCCGCTCCTCGGCCGCTCCCTCACGGAGCTTCTGCCGGCCGCCTTCGTGGATCTCCTCCGGGCGCGACTCGCCATCGGCGCCCTCGACGACGGAGGTTCCGCCCGCACCCGGCTGACCTTCCCCGGCGCGCCGGAGGCGGCCTACCTCGCCGTCGCCCATGCCCATGCCGGGCGGATCCTCATCGAGTTCGAGCGGGAGCCGGACCGGGCGGAGGATTTCCGCTCCGCAAGCCAGATGGACACCGAACTCGCCGTGGCGCGGCTGCGCGCGGCGGGGACACTTACGGACACGGCACGGGTCGCCGCCCTAGAGATCCGCGCGCTCACCGGATTCGAGGCCGTGCTGGTCTACCGGTTCGATGCCGATTGGAACGGCGAGGCGGTGGCGGAGGACAAGGTCCCCGATTGGTCGCGCAGCCTGCTCGGCCTGCGCTTTCCCGCCTCGGACATCCCCTCCCAGGCCCGCGCCCTCTACACCAAGGCCAAGAGCCGCTTCGTGATCGACCGCGACAGCGTGCCCGTGCCGCTCGCCGGGGCGCCGGGGGGCGGCAACACGCCCATCGACCTCACCTTCGCCCAGCACCGCACCCTGTCGCCGATCCATCTGGAGTACCAGCGCAACCTCGGCGTCAACGGCTCCATGTCGATCTCGATCATGGTCGACGACAAGCTCTGGGGCCTGATGATCGGCCACCACCGCCGCCCGCACTACGTGCCGCCGGAGACCCGCGCGGCGGCCACCGTGCTCACCGACGCCTTCGCCATGCGCGTGCAGGAGATCGAGTCGCGGCGGCTCTGGGTCGAGCGCCAGGCCCATCTCGATGTCGAGGGGCGCCTCGTCCGCAGCCTGACCCGCTCCGACGATTTCGTCGCGGCGCTGACCGCGGGCGGCACGAACCTCCTGCAACTCTTCGACGCCACCGGGGCGGGCATCGTTTCCAACGACCGCGCCACCCTCATCGGCCAGTCGCCGGGGGCGAAGGCGGTGCGCGCCCTCGCGACGTGGCTGCGCGAAACCCTGCCCTCCGGTGAGACGAGCTACGCCACCAGCAACCTCGCCTCGGCCTATCCCGACGCGGCGGTCTTCAAGGAGGTCGCCAGCGGCCTGCTCGCGGCCTTCGTGGACGAGAGCCGCGAGACGCTGCTGCTATGGTTCCGGCCCGAGATGCCGAGCACGGTGACCTGGGGCGGCGACCCGCGCAAGCCCGTGCTCGCGGGCTCCGGCTCGGTGGCGGTACTGCCCCGCCGCTCCTTCGAGCGGTGGGTGGAGGAGCGTACCGGCTTCGCCGCGCCCTGGGCGGAGTGGCAGGTGAACCTGTCCCTCTCCCTCGCGGAGGCGGTGGAGGGCGTGGTCCTGCGACAGCGCCGCAAGATCGACGAGTTGACCGGCCTCCTCGCGGAGAAGGAGCGTCTGCTCGCGCAGAAGGATCTGCTCACCCGAGAGATAGACCACCGGGTGAAGAATTCCCTCCAGATCGTCTCGGCCTTCCTGCAGATGCAGCGGCGCCAGATCGCGGACCCCCTCGCCCGGCAGGCCTTCGCCGAGACCTCGGCGCGGGTGATGAGCGTCGCCCGGGTGCACGACAGCCTGTATCAGGCGGACCGGGTGGACGAGGTCGATCTCGGCCAGACCATCGAGAGCCTGTGCAAGGACCTCGCGGGTCTCGCGGGCGAGGGCCATTCGGTGGATCTCACCGTCGAGCGCGGGATGATGGTGCCCTACCGCAAGGCGGTGGCGCTGTCCCTCATCGCCACGGAACTCGTGACCAACGCCTTCAAGTACGCCACCACCGCCACCGGCGGCGGCCGGGTCGAGGTCACGGTCTCGGCGGCGGATGCCGGCGGCGTCCAGCTCAAGGTCTGCGACGACGGGAAGGGCCTCCCCGACGATTGGGCCGAGCCGAAGGGCAGCGCCCAGGGGTCCGGCCTCGGCATGAAGCTGATCCGCGCCATGCTCGACCAGATCAACGCGCGCCTCGACGTCGTGAACAGCCCCGGCGCCTGCTTCACCATCACCGCGTGAGAATGACCGACGGGCCTCTCCATCTGCTCCTGAGGCAGGCGACGGCTCCCGCCCATGTGGCCCTGGAGCACGAGCTCGATTGGGCGCCGCGTGTGGCCACCCTGGAGGGCTACCGCAGCCTCCTCGCCCGCCTCTACGGGTTCCATCGCAGCTGGGAGCCCGCCATCGGCGCCGCCCTGTCCGACGGCGCGTTCTTCGATGCCCGGCGCCGGGTGGCGGCCCTCGCCCGGGACCTCGCCTTCCTCGGTCTCCCGCCGGAGCGGATCGACGGATTGCCCACGGCGCCCGCTCCGGCGCTCCCCGGCCCGGCGGCGGCCATGGGCGCGCTCTATGTGCTGGAAGGCTCGACTCTCGGCGGCAAGGTCATCGGCCGGCACGTGGCGGCGACCCACGGGTTCGCGGAGGACGGCTTGGCCTACTACACCGCCCACGGCCCGCGGACCGGGGCGATGTGGGGCGCCTTCCGGAGCCGCCTCGACACCTACGGCGGCGAGGCCGGCACAGTCGTCGCAGCGGCGAACGGGACCTTCGACGCGATGCGGCGGTGGCTCGCCGTGGCGGCGTGAGGCGGCCCGCTAACCCCGCTCCCCTTCGGCGAGCAGACCTTCCACGAAGGCGGCGAGGCCGGTGCGGCGGGTGCGCTTCAGCCGCTCGGCGGCCAGGATATTCTTGAGGGCGGTGAAGGCGCTGTCGAGGTCGTCGTTGACGATGACGTAGTCGTACTCGCTCCAACGCTGGATCTCGGTGCGGGCGTTGGACAGCCGCCGCTCGATGGTCTCGGCCGAGTCCTCGGCGCGGCGTTCCAGGCGGTGGCGCAGCTCGGCCATGCTGGGCGGCAGGATGAACACGCTCACCACGTCACCGGCGAGCTTCCCGCGGACCTGCCGGGTGCCCTGGTAGTCGATGTCGAAGATCATGTCCCGGCCGGCGCCCAGGACCTTTTCCACCGGACGCCGGGGCGTGCCGTAGCAATTGCCGTGGACCTCGGCGGATTCGAGCAGGTCGTCCCGGGCGCGCAGGTCCTCGAAGGTTTCGCGCTCGATGAAATGGTAGTGCCGCCCGTCGATCTCCGAGGGTCGGCGTGCCCGGGTCGTGACCGAGATCGACAGTTCGAGCGCCCAGCTCGGATCCCCGGCGATGGCACGCGTCAGGGTCGTCTTCCCGGCGCCGGAGGGCGAGGACAGGATGAGGATCAGTCCCCGCCGTGCGATGGTTGTCTCGTCGATCACGGATTACCCGAGCTTTCTCTGATGGTGTGGGGCGCCGGAAATCGGAAAGTGCTCGCGTCGCCCACGCGACTCACTCGATATTCTGCACCTGTTCGCGAAACTGCTCGACCACGGACTTCAGCTCAAGGCCGATCCGGGACAGGCCGACATCCCCGGCCTTGGCGCAGAGGGTGTTCGCCTCGCGGCCGAGTTCCTGGGCCAGGAAGTCCAGGCGGCGGCCGATGGTGCCGCCCGCCGCCAGCAACTCGCGGACGGAGGCGACATGCGCGTGCAGCCGGTCCAGCTCCTCGCGGACATCGGCCTTGGCGGCGAGCAGGACGGCTTCCTGATGCAGCCGCTCCGGGTCCAGCCCGGTGCCGGACAGGGCCTCGACGCTGGCGGCCAGACGGGCGCGGACGGCCTCGATCCGCCGGGCGGGCTCGTCCTCCGCCGCCGCCGTCAGGGCGGCGATGCGGTCGATCTGGCCCGAGACGACCTCGGCGAGCTGGCGGCCCTCGGTGTGGCGCGCCTCCACGAGGTCCGCGACCAGCTGCGCGACGCCCGCCGTCAGGTCGCGGGCCAGGGCGCCGTCGTCGGCCGCCTCGTCGTCGGAGACGATCACACCCCGGATGCCGAGCAGCCCATCCATCGTCGCCGGGGCGATGCCCTCCGGCCGGGGGACACGCGCCACCGCCTCGGCCAGGCTCGCGAGAAGCCCCTCATCGATCCGGATGTTCGGGGCGCCTTCGCCCCGGGTCAGGTTGAGGGAGAGCTGGCACTGGCCGCGCGCCAGGGTCCGCTGCAGGGCCGTGCGGGCCGTCTCGCCGACCGCCTCGTGGCCGTTCGGCACCCGGACCCGCACGTCGAGCCCCCGGCCGTTGACGCTGCGGACCTCCCAAGCCCATTGCGTCCGGCCCGTGGCGCCGGCGGCGCGGGCGAAACCCGTCATGCTCGCGATCTGGGCCATGGATACCGCCACCCTCCGAGAGGAGGGCGGCTGTAGCACGGATCGTCGCGGAGAAAAGAGGGGGAGGCCCCTACCGCTGCCGCGTCTTGAGCGCCGGGGGTTCGGCCAGGACCGGGACGTTCTTCGGCGAGCCGAGGTCGTAGGTCTTGTTCTTGAGGGGATCGAGCTTGGTGCCCTCGGAGGCGTCGAAGGCGCGCGAGCGCCCCTCGGGCGAGGCGGGGTCGAGGAGGGCGGCGTTGGTGCCCCCCGGCACGGGGCCCGTCGGGCGGGCGGCCGAGTCGGCGTTGGGATCGGCCTTGTCCACCGCGTCCGGCGGGGACTGGCGACTCTTCTCCACGGCGCGCCAGCGGGCGACGTTGCGCTGGTGCGCGTCGAGGGTCTCGGCGAAGGCATGGCCGCCGGTGCCGTCGGCCACGAAGTAGAGGTCGCGGGTGCGGGACGGGTTGGCCGCCGCCTCCAGCGCCGCCTTGCCGGGATTGGCGATCGGCCCCGGCGGCAGTCCCTCGATGGTGTAGGTGTTGTAGGGCGTAGGCCGGTCGATCTCCGAGCGGAGGATGCCGCGCCCGAGGGTGCCCCGGCCGCCCACGAGGCCGTAGACGATGGTCGGGTCCGATTGCAGGCGCATCCGCTTGTTGAGGCGGTTGACGAACACGGCGGCGACGCGGGGCCGCTCGTCCGCCCGGCCCGTCTCCTTCTCGACGATCGAGGCCAGCGTCACGAGTTCCGCCGGGGTCTTCACCGGGATGTCGGCGCTGCGGCGCTGCCAGATCTGGTTCAGCACCTCCTTCTGCTTCGCCTTCATCAGGTTGACGATCATCTGGCGGGTGGCGCCCCGCTCGAACTTGTAGGTGTCCGGCAGGAGCGAGCCTTCGGGCGGGGTCTCGCTGATGTCGCCCGCGAGCACGTCGTTGTCGTTGAGGCGGGCGACGATCTGCTCCGAGGTCAGACCCTCGGGGAAGGTGATGGAGTGCTGGATCTGCCGTCCCGTGGCGAGGGTGTCGAGGGTGTCGGCGATGCTCGCATGGGCCTTGAAGAGGTACTCCCCCGCCCGCAGCGGCGGCCGCCCGCCGAAGCGCGCGGCGAACTCGAACAGCCCGGTATGCTGGATGACGCCTTCCTTCGCGAGGGTCTCGGCGATCTCGACGGTGCCGCTGTGGCTCGGGATGACGACGACCTTGTCCGCGGGAAGCGGGCCGGGCTCCTGTACGTTCCGCTGGTAGATCGTCAGGGTCACCATGCCCGCCAGGGCGGCGGCCACCGCCAGCGTCAGGAGGCCGCTGAACAGGCCGATCATACCGCCGCGCTCACGCTCCGGCCGGTCCGGCGGGGGCGGGGCAGCGATGGGCTTGATCGCCTCGCTCGGGGAGCGGGGCGAAAGGCGCTGGGGCAGGGCCTGCCCGTCGAGCGCGTCGTCGTGCTCGGCCGCCTCCTGTCCCGGGCCGGGCTTCGTCTTGGAACGGCGAAAGAACATCGGGATCCTCGGCGGTCCGGCCGATCCCCCCTCACGGATGGGTCCGGGCCGGCCGCCCGCAACGGGTTATCGCTTCAGCCCGCAACCCTAACCGCTTTTGTGGCGAAATTGCCGTCCGGCCGCACCGGCGGACGCGGCTTGGCGGCTCTCCGGCTGGCAGGATGCACAGAAGAAGGTGGAGCGGCCCGCCTGGACCACGCGCGCGATCTGTCCCCCGCAGCCGGCGCGGGTGCAGGCCAGGCCGACCCGGTCGTACACCCGGAAGGCGTTCTGGAAGGCCCCCGTGCTGCCGTCGGTGTGGGCATAGTCGCGCAGGGTCGAGCCGCCGGCCCGGACGGCCTCGTTCAGGACGGCCACCACCGCCTTGGCCAGGGCGTTGGCGGCGGCAGTGGGGCGGCCGTCGGGCCGGGCGAGGCTACCCGCCGGGGCCTCGGGGTGGAGGCGCGCCCGGTGCAGGGCCTCGCAGACATAGATGTTGCCGAGCCCTGCGATCAGGCGCTGATCGAGGAGCGCGGCCTTCAGCGGCGTGATCTTGCCCCGGAAGAGGTCTGCGATCACGGCGCCCGTCAGCCCGTCGAGGGGCTCCACGCCCATCCGCGCGAAGTGGCGGCTCTCGGCCAGGGTCTCGCTCGGCACGAGGTCCATGAAGCCGAAGCGGCGGGTGTCGTTGTAGGTGATCGTCGCGCCGGTGCTCATCGCCATCACGACGTGGTCGTGCTTCGGCACGCCCTGGCTGCCCTCCAGGTAGAAGTCCCCCGGCGAGAGGTTGCGCCCGTCCGGCAGTGCGACGTCGAACCGGCCGCTCATGCCGAGATGCATGATCAGCGTCTCGCCGGAATCGAGGGCGGCGGTGAGGTACTTCGCCCTGCGGGCCAGGGCCGTCACCGCGCGCCCTTCGAGCCGGGCGGCGAAGCGCGGCGGGAAGGGGAAGCGCAGGTCCGGGCGGCGGAGGGTGACGCGGCTGAAGCGGGCGCCGACCATCGCGGGCTCAAGGCCCCGGCGAACGGTCTCGACCTCGGGCAATTCGGGCATCGGTGTCGGGCGGGGTCAGGGAAGGGGGCGCGGGCCGGCGCGGGAGCCCCGATATCGGCGGCTTCGCCGCTTTCCGCAATGCGGGCTGTGGGCGCGGGCGAGATGCTTGCCGCCGTGCCGCAATCATCATACGTCAGCCCATCGATGGTGCGTCGATGTCCTTCACGGTCAAGGTCAGTCACGATCAGGAGGCCGGTGTCTGGTTCGTGCACGAATCCGACATCCCGGGGCTCCATGCCGAGGCGGCAACCCTCGATGACCTGATCGCCGTCATCGAAGATGTGACGCCTGATCTCGTCGGGGCTCCGGAGTCGTCCGCGGGCGATGCGGCCGGAATACCCGTCTGCATCCAGCATATCGCCCTGGCCAAGCGGGCCCGCGCCGCCTGAATGGGGGCAATCTCTACCCAGATCTGATCCGGCTGCTTTGTAGCGCAGGGTGCACCTTCGTGCGCGCGGCGAAGGGTTCCCACGAGATTTGGTTCAGTCCGATCACCGGGCGCCGGTTCACAGTCCCCCGCAACACAGTCATGGTTCATACGGCAAACGGCATCCTCAGGGACGCCGGCCTGCCCGAGGCCTTCTGAGCGCCCTACCGCCGCCGCAGCCGCACATACAGCGCGCCGCCCCCGCCGTGATGGCGGGCGGCCTCCTCGAAGCCGTGGACGATGGCCCGCAGGTCCGGCCCACGCAGCCAGTGGGGCACGCTCCGGCGCAGCACCCCGCGCTCGCCGAACGGGTCCGCGTAGCCCTCGCCCCCCTTGCCGGTGACGACGAGGACGTAGCTGTGCCCGGCGGCCCGGGCCTGGAGCAGGAAGCCCGTCAGGGCGGCATGGGCCTGCGACTGTACCATCCCGTGGAGGTCGAGGCGGGCCTCGATGGCGCGGCGTCCCCGGCGGAGGGCGACGCGGGCCTGCCGCTCCAGTCCCTCCGTCGGGAGGGGCTGTTGCCGTGGTGCCTGATAGGGCAGGGCGGTGGCCGTGCGCGGTGGAGGCGGGGCGAAGGTCGGCGGTGGCCGCTTCGCCGCCTTGCCGGGCTTGTCCTTGCCCGACTTGTCGGCGGGCGTGCTCGGACGGGACGGGCGCGATTGGGGGAAGGCAGGCGTCGCGAAGGCGGGCGTCGCGGGCCGCGGGCCGGCGGCCGCAGCCGGGACGGGGGCATCGTCGTCCGCCGCCTCCGGCAGGGAGCGACCGCGCAGGGGTGTAACGCGCTTGGCGACCTCGCGCCACAGGCGCGCCTCCCCCGAAGAAAGGGGGCGTGTGCGTCGCGGCGTTCTCACGGCGCCCTCCGGGGGCGGGGCAGCAGAACGGTGAAGCCCGTCGCGTCGCGGAGGTTGCCCGCCGCGATCCCCGCCTCGGCTCCGGTGCCGAGGAAGAGGTCCCCCCGGGCCGGGCCGACGATGGCCGAGCCCGTGTCGGCGGCGAGGGTGAGCCGGCTCCGTCCGTCCTGGGGCTCCAGCCAGAAGGGCAGGCCGTACCGCCACAGGGTGGCATCCACGGCGAGGCCGATGCCGGGAGGCAGCGGCGCATTGGCGGCGCCGGGCGGCCCGAGGCCGGGATCCTCCACGGGGGCGAGGCGGAAGAAGACGTACGACGCGTTGCGCCGGATGAGGGCCTTGGCCTCCGCCGGATGGTCCCGCAGCCATCCGGTCCACTTCGCCAAAGTCAGTCCGTCGAGGGGCAGGTGCCCCGCCTCGACCATCAGCTTCGCCACGGCCGTGTAGGGGCGGCCGTTCTTGCCGTCGAAGAGAACGCGGACCACCCGCCCGTCCGGCAGGCGGACCCGGCCCGACCCCTGGACCTGCAGGACCAGAAGGTCGATCCCGTCACGCAGCCACAGGATCGGCCGGGCCTTCGCGCCGAGGGCGCCGTCCTCGATCGCCGCCCGATCGGGATAGGGCTCGAAGCCCGCAGCCGTGGCGCGGGCGGCCCGCAGGGTGGGATCGAGGCCGGGGCGGGTCTCGCCGGGGCCGAGGCTCACGAGGTCGTCCGGCCGGGCGAGCACCGCCGCCGTGAAGCCTTCGCCCGGTTCCAGGGAGCCCGCGAGTTCCGGCTCGAAATAGCCCGTGAGGAATCCGGGGCGCCCGTCGGTGCGCCGGATGCGGAAGGGCTCGAACCGCTCGCGGAAGAAGGCGGCCGCGCCCTCGGGCGGCACGCGGGCGGCCTCATCGCAGGCGGCGGCGAGATCCTGCGGGTCGCCCGCCACGGAGGCGGCCTGCGGGAGGGCGGGCGGAGGGGCCGTGCAGAGCGTGCGGAAGGCCGCGAGCACCTTGGCCGCATCCGGCCCGGGGAAACCAGCCAACTCGGCGGGCGACACCGGCTCCAGGCGGGCGCCGCCGACCTCGCCGGGCGCGGCCGCCGCCCCCGCCATCATCAGGAGCAGCGCGGCGAGGACAGGGGCAGAAGCGAGGGCGGCCCGCACCGGGACGGCCGGACCCTCTCCGGATGGAACGCGCTGCGCTCGCACGGCTGTGGCGTCGGCTTCGAGGGGTCAGGCGCCGGCTTCGGTGGCGACGAGCTGCCAGTTGGGGTCGCGGGAGCCCAGGGTCCGGGCGAAGGTCCATACGTCGGGCACCTCCACAACGGTCTCGGCGCTGCCGTCCACCACCTTGCCCTCGGCGTTGCGGGTGGCGGTGATGAGGTTCGAGAGGAACCGCACCGTGACCTGCGCCACCCGGTTCCGGACATCGACAGCGACGATCTCGGCCCGGTCGATCGAGACGAAGGTGGTGTCCAGGGTCTGCCGGTTCCGCTCGCGCTCCGCGATGGCCCGCTCGAAGGCTTCGCCCACCTCCTTCGAGAGGAGGCTGCGCAGGGTCTTCCGGTCGCCCTTGGCGAAGGCGATCATGATCGCCTCGTAGGCGACCTTGGACCCCTCGATGAAGGCCTTCGGATCGAAGGCCGGCTCGATCTGGACCACGGCCTCCAGGCCGCGGGCCACCTCCGAGCCGGGCTCGGCGATGCCCCGCCAGTCGCGGGGGGCGGCGGGCGCCGAGGGCTGCGACACCCGGTCGACGCCGGGCAGCCGCACGACGTTGTCGCGCTCGGCGCGGCCCTGCGGCTCCGTGCGGCTGCGCTCCACCGGCTTGAAGGGAGAGCGCTCCGTGCCGGTCTTCTGCCCCAGCACCGAACGCAGACGCCAGATCACGAACACGGCCAGAGCCAGGAAGATGATCGTGGTAATATCGAAGCCGTCCTGCATCACCGATCCGATTGCGGCCGCTCGCGCGTCTCAACGCCCCGCGCGACTAGGCCATGTCGCTTGCATCTAAGCGACCAGTCTTATCCGACCAACGCGCCCGGATCGAGCCGGTTGTTGATCGACGCGCGGAGGTGCCGCGACGAAGGCGCGCGATGCAGGGGCGGACGGCCCCTTTTCCGGGCGCCGCGGCCCTTCGCTTGTCGCGCCCGAGCGGGCGTGTTAGCGGCGCCGACGCCCGCGGGATGCCGAATCCCGCCGGGCGATGATCGTTTCGCCGTCCATGCCGGACGCTTGATCGAGAAGGATGACCCGATGGCCGATTCCCCGGCAGCCAACGGCAACGGCGGCGCGCAGCAAGCCGCCCCGACCATCAACGCCCTCGCCCAGTACGTGAAGGACCTCTCCTTCGAGAACCCGAACGCGCCGCGCTCCCTCCAGCCGAAGGAGGGCCAGGGTCCGCAGATCAACATCCAGGTCAACGTCAACGCCTCGCAGCTCGCCGAGACGGACTTTGAGGTGGAGCTGACCCTCGAGGGCGACGCCAAGATGGACGGCGAGGTGCTCTTCGCCTTCGACGTGAAGTATGCCGGCATCTTCCGGATGCTCAACATCCCGGACGACCAGATGCACCCGGCGGTGATGATCGAGTGCCCGCGCCTGCTCTTCCCCTTCGCCCGGCAGATCGTGGCCGAGGCCGTGCGCAACGGCGGCTTCCCGCCCCTGTACATCGACCCGATCGATTTCGTCGGCCTCTACCGGCAGAAGATGATGGAGCAGCAGGGCGCCCCCGGCCCCCTCGCTTCCTGAGTCGGCGGGGGCGCTCGCGCCCCCGGTCATGACGGCGCGGGGGCGTCGCAAGCTTGACGGTTGGCGCGGGGCGGCCCAGTGCGGGCCGTCCAACGATAACCGGATCGCATGAGCCCCACCGCCCACCTCGCACTGATCAACCTGTTCATCGGCGACATCCAGGGAGGGCTCGGCCCCTTCCTGGGGACGTGGCTCGCCGAGACCGGCGAGTGGAGCCCCGCGCGGGTCGGCCTCGTCATCACCCTCGTCGGGTTCGCGACCCTGTTCCTGAGTGGGCCCGCCGGCGCCCTGGTGGACCGCGTCGCGCGGCCGCGTCTCCTCATCGGGATGGCCTGCACGGCGATCCTCGCGGGGACGCTCCTGCTCCTTCCGGCCCGCAGCTTCTTCGCCGTCTTCACCGCGCAGTTCCTGGCGGCGGCCGGTGGCACGCTGCTCCTGCCCGCCGTGGCGGCCCTGACCCTCGGCATCGTCGGCAAGGACCGCTTCCCCAAGCAGCAGGGGCGCAACCAAGCCTTCAACCACGTCGGCATCCTGCTGGCGGCCGGCGCGATCAGCGTCGGCACGATGTTCGGCCCGGCGCTTCCCTTCTACATCCTCGGCGGCATGGCCGTCGCCGCCATCGTCGCGACGGTCTCGACCCCCGGCGACGCCTGGAGCCGTCGGAGGGCGGTGGGCTGGGACGAAGAGGGCGACGACGAGCCCGAGCGGAGCGGTATCCGGCAGGTGCTCGGCAACCGCCGTCTCCTCGTCCTCACCGTGGCGCTCGCCCTGTTCAACCTCGGCAATGGCGGGATGCTGACGCTGCTCGGCCAGAAGCTCGTGGCGACGGCGGGGGACGCCACGACCTGGACCGCGCGCTACGTCATGGTGGCGCAATTGGTGATGGTGCCCGTCGCCCTGTTCGCGGGCTCGCTCGCCGACAGGCGGGGCCGCCGCCTGCTCCTGATGGTGGCCTTCGCCGTGCTGCCGGTGCGCGCGGCCATGTCGGGGTTGATCGACGATCCCTGGTGGCTGATCGGCGCCGAAGTCCTCGACGGCGTGGCCTCGGGGATCGTCGGCGTGGCCGTGCCCGTCGTGGTCGCGGACCTCACGTGGGGGTCGGGGAGAACCCAGACCGCCCTCGGCAGCGCCTTCGCCGTCCAGGGGATCGGCGGTGCCCTGTCGGGCTGGTACGGCGGCCTCGCCTATTCGTGGTTCGGCTGGACTCCGGCCTTCTTCGCCCTGGGCCTCCCGGGCCTTGTCGCGCTGGGCCTCGTGATCTGGCTCGATGCGACGCCCGAATCCGGACGCCGGAGCCGCCGCCGGGAGCGTCTCGCCGAGGCCAAGAAGGCCAAGGCGGCCTGAAAGCAAGCACCGGTTACGCGGGGGATCCAGGGGGCGAGGCCACTGGGATCCTCCCACGGTCGTCCGTCAGCCCACGTAGGGGCTGCCGGTCTCGGCGGGGAAGCGGTCGGCCAGGGCGCGACGGAGCTTCTCCAGGGCGCGGTTCTCGATCTGCCGCACGCGCTCCTTCGAGATCCCGAGCCGCTGGCCCAAGGCTTCGAGGGTCGCTTGATCCTCGGCGAGGCGGCGCTCCCGAAGGATGCGCAACTCGCGCTCGGAGAGGACACCCAGCGCCTGCTGCAACCAGCCGAGACGGCGCTCGCCGTCCACGGCCGCCCCGACGGTCTCATCGGGCAGGGCGGCGCCATCCACGAGGAAGTCCATCCGCTCGGAGGCGGTGTCGCCGTCCTCGCCGATCGGGGCGTTGAGGGACATGTCGGGGCCAGAGAGGCGGGCATCCATCAGGGCGACGTCGTCGCGGGAGACGCCGATGGCGGTGGCGATGCGGCGGTGGATCTCGTCGCCGACATGCTCTTCCGTGGATTGCATCAGCCGTGCGCGGAGCCGGCGCAGATTGAAGAACAGGGCCTTCTGGGCGGAGGACGTGCCACCGCGGACGATGGACCAGTTGCGGAGGATGTAGTCCTGGATCGAGGCCCGGATCCACCAGGTGGCGTAGGTGGAGAAGCGAACTTCCCGCTCCGGCTCGAACCGGGCCGCCGCCTCCATGAGGCCGACATGGCCTTCCTGGACAAGATCGGCCATCGGCAGGCCGTAGTGACGGAAACGTCCGGCCAGGGCGATGACGAGGCGCATGTGGGCCGAGATCAGGCGATGCAGGGCGCGCTCATCGCGCCGGTCCTTCCACCGAACCGCGAGGTCCCGCTCCTCGTCGCGGGCGAGGAAGGGCGCCTCCATCGCGGTCCGGATAAATTGTCGACGAATGCCTGCGATCTCGGCCATCCCGCCTGCCTCTCTCGAACGAGTGCTTGTGCGGCACCGGTCCCATGGCCGGCGCGCGAGGCATCGAGAAGGGACGACGCCAAGCCTCCGACAACGGAAGCGCGAACACGAAGGTTCCGCCGCTCCGATGCGGAAAAACGCGCCGTCAGGCAGGTTTTTTCATCAACTTTTTGAAAGATGGGTCGCGAAAGCGCGCCGTCCAGTCTTTCTCGGTCTGTCCAGGGGGAAAAATGACGCGCCGTCATTTTTCCCCGCGGCCGACGTGATCGCTGACATCGTCGGTCAGCACTTGGTCGCGACGCTTGCGAGCCCACGACAAGCCCCGCGCACGAAAAAGCCCGGCCTTGCGGGCCGGGCTGATGGATCGCTTGGGAAGGGAAGCCGCCCTCAGGCGGCCTCCTCCTGTATGTCGTCCCCGTCCGTCTCGCCTTCGCCCTCGGCTTCCGCCTCGGCTTCGGCCTTGGCGCGGCGCGGCGACTTGGCGAGGCTCTGCTCGATGAGCTTGAGGGCCTCGGTCTCGGTGATGCGGTTGACCGAGGAGATTTCGCGCACGATCCGGTCCAGGGCCGCCTCGTAGAGCTGACGCTCGCTGTAGGACTGCTCCGGCTGGGCCTCCGAGCGGAACAGGTCGCGGACCACCTCGGTCACAGCGAGCAGGTCGCCCGAGTTGATCTTCGCCTCGTATTCCTGGGCGCGGCGGGACCACATGGTGCGCTTGACGCGGGCGCGGCCGGTCAGCACGTCGAGGGCCTTCTTCACCACCTCCGGCTCGGCGAGCTTGCGCATGCCGACGGAATTGGCCTTCGCGGTGGGGACCCGCAGGACCATCTTGTCCTTCTCGAACGAGACGACGAACAGCTCAAGTTTGTAGCCCGCGATCTCCTGTTCCTCGATCGCGGTGATGCGACCCACGCCGTGGGCCGGGTACACGACGGCCTCGCCGGTCTTGAAGCCTTGCCGGACTGCGGTCGTCTTCTTGGCTGTGGTCATGCGTGAAGGGCCTCCACTGACGCGCGGGACAGAGCCGCCCGCGCGAACCGCTGTTCCCGGGCGACGGACCCGGGTAGGATCGCCGGAGCGCGGTGGCCGCCCGGATGGGCGGCTCCGTCGGACGGCGAAGCCGGGCACGCGACTGAGCCCTCCGCCGGGGTGAAGCCCGGCGGCCGAACACATGCAACCCACGGATGGGAAATGCGTTTCGGCGCGGAGTGAGCACGTCTGACGCGAGCGACGGCAGGCAGATTGTGTACCACAATCCGCGCCGGAATCAAAGCATCCTCGTGCCGACGCACGGGTGCCGCCCCGCTTCGCGCCTCGGTTTTACACCGGCGCGCAGGGAGACCTAGGGGTCGAATGCGGGGCTGATCTTCCCTTCACGCAGGTCTCGGGCGGGATGAAACCCGTAAAAGCGTCGGCCGGCCGCAGGGGCGACGGCGGGCGACGCCCCGGGGTCGATCAGTCTCCCGAGCCGGCGTTCGGCGAGAAGTGAGCCTCCAGCTTGCCGGAGACGCCGTCCCATTCCTTCGCGTCGGCGGGGGCGTCCTTCTTCTGGGTGATGTTCGGCCAGCTCTTGGCGTAGTCCGCGTTGAGCTTGAGCCACGTCTCCAGGCTCGACTCCGTGTCGGGCTTGATCGCCTCGGCGGGGCACTCGGGCTCGCAGACGCCGCAATCGATGCACTCGTCCGGGTGGATGACGAGCATGTTCTCACCCTCGTAGAAGCAGTCCACCGGACAGACTTCCACGCAGTCCATGTACTTGCACTTGATGCAGTTCTCGGTGACGACGTAGGTCATCGGCTGTCTTCGTCCTCAGGGCCCGCTCGACCGGACGGGGCCGGTTCGGCCCACGCATCCGGGGGGCTGCGCCGCTGCGCAGGCGTTCTGCGAAGGGCTCTAGACGCTGCCTTCCGCACTGACAAGCGTGACGGTGCCGCGCCCGGGGGAGAGCGCCGCCCTGTGGCGCCGTCTCATCACTCTGCCCCCTCGGACAACGCGGCGTAGAGCGATTTGGCTTCCTCCGCCGGTCCCCGGCGCGTGCCGAGGTCCACGACGCGGATCGCCATGGTGGCGTACGGGGCGGAGACCGTGACCACGTCGCCGAGGGCCAAGCCCTTGGCGGCGTTGTCCGTCCGGGTGCCGTTCACACGGACATGGCCGTCCGTCACCAAGCGGGCGGCCAGGGTCCGCGTCTTGGCGAAGCGCGCGAACCATAGCCACTTGTCCAGGCGCTGGCGCCCATCGCGCATCGCGCCTCCCGCCGGTCAGCGCTTGCCGCCGTCGCCCGATTCGAGCTTCGCCTTGAGTGCCGCCAGCTTGGCGAAGGGCGAATCCGGATCCGGCGCGCGTTCCCGGCGGGGCGGCCGCTGGTCCGGGCGGGGCCCGGCGTTGCGCGGCTCGTTGCGGGAATCCGGCCTGCGATCCGGCCGGAACTCCTGGCGCCGGCCCTCGCGGTCCGGCCGCCCGCCGCCTTCGGGGCGATCCCGGCGGCGGTCCGCGTCGCGATGGCCGTCGCGCCCCTGGCGCGGTCCGGCCTCTCCCTCGGCCCGGCGCGGCTGCTCGCCGCCCGGCTGACCCGCCTGCGCGCCGTCCCGGCGGCCACCGCCCCGGGGACGGTTGGTCGGGCGGGCATTTGCCGGACGCTGGTAGCGCTGGAGGCGCCACACCTCGACCTGGGGAACCTCGGTGGCCGCAGCGCTCTCCGGCCCCGGTTCAGCGGCGCCATCGGCGGCCTCGGCCTCACCCTCGGCACTGCCGGGGGCGGCTTCCGCCGTCGCCGCAGCGTCCTCGGTCGCCGCGGGGGCGGCCGGCGCATCGGCCTCCTCGGCGACGGCGGGCTCCGGTTTGGCCGGCGCCGCCTCTGCGACGGGCGCCTCCGCTTCGGAGGTCGCCTCCGGGGCGGCCTCGGCCGGGACCGGCTCGGCCTGCACGTCGGCCTGGGCCTGTGCGTCGGCCTGGGACTGCGTGTCGGCCTGGGACTGCGTGTCCTCCGCCGCCGTCGCGCCCTGATTCACCGCAGACCCGGCCTCGGACGGCGCCTCGGTCGCGGGGGTCTCCGACGATGCGGCACCCTCGCCTCCGGCCTCGCCCTCACCCTCGGCGGGGGGGCGGGCTTGGGCCGGCGCAGCGGGGGTCGTGGCGGCGGCGGGCAGGAGCGGCACGGTGATGGCGGGGCCGGGGCGGCTCTCGTTGACGTAGCCGAGCGACTTCAGGATCGAGGCGAAGTCCTCGCCCGAACAGCCGACGAGGGAGGTCATGCCCACCGTCGCGACGAAGCCCTCGCCGTCGGCGGTGCCGTCCGGCGGCGCGCCCGGCGTGGTGCCGGGGCGGTAGGCGATGGCCGGACGAATCAGGTCGGCCAAGCGCTCCAGGATATCGACCCGCACCGCCCGCTCGCCGCACACGCGGAACCCGGCTGCCCGGTAGAGGCCCTTGGCGATCTCCTTGTCGACCTTGATCGAGGTGCGACCCGATCCGGCGAGGTGGGCGATCTCGTCGAGGCCGCGCTGGTCGAGGCCGCCGTTGCGCAGGGCCCAGAGCTGGGCGGCCAGCGTCCGCGGCGCCGGCTTCAGCAGGGCCGGCAGGAAGATGTGGTAGGCGCCGAACCGGATGCCGTGCCTGCGCAGGGCGGCGCGGCCGTCCTGATCGAGGGTGCGCATCTCATGGGAGACCTTGGCGCGCTCCAGCACGCCCAGCGCCTCGACCACTTGGTAGCCGATGCCCTTGGCGAGGCCGGTAAGGTCGGCGGCGGTCTCGATCTCCATGAGCGGGCCGAGGAGGCGCGCCACCTGGGCCTTCAACCACGCGTCGAGGCGCGCCTGCACCTTCTCCCGCGCCGCCGTCTCCAGGCTGTCGTCGGAGAGGACGCGGATCTGCGGGGCGAACAGCTTGTCGCCGGGCACGAGGCGGCCCACCGGGGCGCCGGTCCAGCGGATCGTGCCGTCGTGCGACAGGACGAGCGTCGAATCGGCCGTGGCCGAGAAGCGCTCCGCCCTGGCCTCGAACTCGCTCGAGAGCGCCTTGTCGGCGGCGCTGCGCAGCGTCTTGGCCTCGTGGCCTTCGGCGCTCGCATCGGGCACGAACAGGAACCCGTTCAACTGGCCGACATGCTGACCCTCGACGGTGACATCCCCGTCGGGGGTAATTTGGGCTTCGAGCATCGTGTTCTCTCGTAGGCGCCGCATCAGGACGCTGGTGCGCCGGTCGACGAAGCGGCTCGCGAGGCGTTCGTGAAGGGCGTCCGACAGTCTGTCCTCTACCCGACGCGTTTCGCCCTGCCAATGTTCGGGATCGCGAAGCCAGTCCGGCCGGTTCGCAACGAAGGTCCAGGTCCGCCCCTGCGCGATGCGCCGGGAGAGGGTGTCGATGTCGCCGTCCGTGCGGTCGATCATCGCGACGTGCTCGGCGAACCACTGGTCGGGGATACGGCCCGCCATCCCCTTCATCAAGAAGCGGTAGAGCTGCGCCACGAGATCCGCGTGAACCTGGGGATGGACCTTCCGGTAATCGGGCAGGCCGCAGGTGTCCCACAGGCGCCGCACCGCCGAGGGGGTGCGGGCCATGTCCCGGATGTCCTCCTCCTTCATGAGGATTTCCAGCGCCTGCTGGTCCTCGCCCATCGGCGCGCGGGTGAGGCCCGCCTCGTGCGGGTGCTCGTCCAGGCTCGCCTGGAGGGCGTCGAGGCTCGTGAAGGACAAATCCGGGTTGCGCCACTGGAGGATCCGCAGGGGATCGAAGTCGTGGTGCTCCAGCCGCTCCACCAGTTCCGCCTCGAAGGGCTGGCAGCGGCCCGTGGAGCCGAAGGTGCCGTCGGACAGGTGCCGCCCGGCGCGCCCCGCGATCTGGCCCATCTCCGAGGGCGTCAGCCGCCGGAAGCGGGTGCCGTCGTATTTCCAGTTGGCGGCGAAGGCGACGTGATCCACGTCGAGGTTCAGCCCCATCCCCACGGCGTCGGTGGCCACGAGGTAGTCCACGTCGCCGCTTTGGTAGAGCTCCACCTGGCTGTTGCGGGTGCGGGGCGAGAGGGCGCCGAGCACCACCGCCGCGCCGCCGCGCTGGCGGCGGATCAACTCGGCGATGGCGTAGACCTCCTCCGCCGAGAAGGCGACGATGGCCGTGCGGCGGGGCAGGCGCGAGAGCTTCTTCTCCCCGGCGAAGGTCAGTTTCGACAGGCGCGGCCGGGTGGTGGTGTAGACGTTGGGGATGAGGCTCTGCACCAGCGGCAGGACGGTGGAGGAGCCGATGAGCAGCGTCTCCTCCCGGCCGCGCACGTAGAGCAGCCTGTCGGTGAAGACGTGGCCCCGGTCCATGTCGGCGCCAAGCTGGATCTCGTCGATGGCCACGAAGGCGACGTCGAGGTCCCGGGGCATCGCCTCGATGGTGCAGATCCAGTAGCGCGGCCGGTCCGGCTTTATTTTTTCCTCGCCCGTCACGAGCGCGACCTTTTCCGGGCCGACCTTGGCGACGACGCGCAGGTAGACCTCCCGCGCGAGCAGCCGCAGGGGCAGCCCGATCATCCCGGTCGGATGCGCCAGCATCCGCTCGATGGCGAGGTGCGTCTTGCCGGTGTTGGTGGGCCCGAGCACCGCCGTCACGCCGCGGGCGCGGGCGTCACGGTGCAGGGAGCGCTGGGCGGGGCGGAGGAGGGAGTCGATGATCGGGGGTCCTTCGGTCGTGCGACCGTCGGGGAAGGGCCGGTTCCGAGGAAAGATCCCTGCGGACGGCCTCGGACGCCCCTAATATGGGCCACCGTGACCGCGCCTGCCAACCTGCGGCACGATGACGGGGTAAGCCTGGATCTGCAGGTCCACCGGTGGCTGCTGCGGCGCCACGTCGGCGCAGAGTGTATCCGGCACCGCCGTGAGCGGCCCGCGCCGGGGCGGCCGGTGCTCGATCACCTGCGCGGAGGAGAAGGCGTCGCCGCCGCAGGGCGAGCCGGCGGTGAGTGGCTGGGCCGCCGCAGGGGCGGCGCAGAGGAGGAGGGCGAGGAGAGCGAGGGCGCGCATCCGATGATTGCGCCCGGGCGCGGTAAAGATTGTCTGGCGCCGTTCCACCGAAGGGTGCGTCATCCACCGCCTTTGGCGGGAGCGAACCGAGGCCGCGCGCCCGGTCTCGATCCGTCCCGCTGCCCTGGATCGCCTCACGTCGTCAGCGATGAGGTGGGCAGATCCGCCGCCGTCTTTGCGGGCGATGCGAGGCGATCCGGTGACGCGCTCCTTTCCGGGACGTCCCGCCGACCCCGCCGCGACCGGATCTAGTCGACGCCTTCCACCAGCACGACCTCGCCGGTGCCGGCGGGCAGGCGCTTGGCCACGGCCGCTTGATACTCGGGGGAGTAGTAGTAGGTCCGCGCCGCCTCGTAGGACTCGAATTCCAGCACGACGTTGCGCGGCCGGGCCTCGCCCTCCAGCGCCTCGCTGCGCCCGCCCCGGACGAGGGGCTTGCAGCCGTATTTCCTCATCGCCTCGGAGGCCATGGCGGCGTACTCCTTGTACGTCTCCGGGTCCGTGACCGTCATGCGGACGATGATGTAGCCCTTGGCCATCGCTGTGCCTCCCGCGGCGCCTGCCGCCCGGCGGGGATAGGTCCCTTGCCGCGCGAAGGGAAGGGCTACTCGGCGGGCTGTCCCGCCTGGGCGAGGGCCGGGGCGGCGGCGACCGTCGCGGGCTCGGCGGTGCCGCTCCGGGCCCACCGGGTCGCCTCGATGATGTTGGTCCCGATCTCGGTGAGGACGGAGATCCGCAGGGGCACCAGCACCCGTGTGCCCTCCACGGGGGCGAGCCAGACGGACATCTCGCGGTTGTCCTCCATGAACTTCACCCCCGGCCGGTCGGGGCGGTGCCCGGCAATGGCCCGGTAGCGGGCGCTGCACACCAGCACCGGCCCGGCATAGCCCGGCTTCTGCACCTCCCGCGTCTCGGCGTAGCTCAGCACCACGTCGAAGCGCGTTGCGCCGTCGAACAGCGGGAGGGTGCGGTCGCAATTGGCCGGATCGAGGGCTCCGGCGCCCGCGCGGACGGGCATGACGAGGGCGCTCGCCGGATCGACGATGCCCCGCCGGTTGGCCGCCGTCACGGGAACGCGGTCCTGCATGTCCACCAGCGGCGGGACGATGGCCGTCTGCACCACGTTGCCGCGGGCCAACGCCATGCGCACGGTGATGCCGGAATTGGCGGTGCGCGTGGCGATCGCGAAGGCGTTCGGCAGGGCGCCGCTCGTGATGACGCCCGAGGAGCGGGCCGAGCCCTGGCCGCCGGTGATGGCGCCGACGAGCCCGGTCAGGGTGGCCGAGACGTCCACTTGGTAGGCGTCGCGCTCGAAGGCCCCCGAGAGGCGCGCCGTGCCGATCCGCAGCCCGGCGAGGGCGATGGCGTAGTCGATCTCGACGGACGACGCGGCGGCCTTCGCCGCCCGGGGGCGGGCGCCGCTGGCGGAGGGGCTCAGGCCGAGGGTGGCGGCCAGTCCGGCCGCCGCCAACGTCTTGACCGGAATCGTGAGGCGCATGGTCCGGCTCGAATCCAGGGGCCGCGCCGGACGGGCCGGGCGGTGGAAACCCGGTTATCCCCATGCCATGGTTAACAGAGGGTTGGAACGCCCGCCGTGCACGTCATCCGCGTTCCAGCCTTGACGGGACGGCCATGGGTCGCCTATAGCCGCCGCCTTCAACAGGACTCCGCCGGACCTGGTTTGACGCACGGGCGCGGCCCGCGGCGCGAAGGTTTGCGCAGGCTGCGATCTGGCCCGCGGCGGAACGAAACGGGATTATTCAAGTCATGGCGCGCCGCTGCGAACTCACCGGCAAGGCCGTTCTGGTCGGCCACCTCGTGAGCCACTCGAACCGCAAGACCAAGTGCCGGTTCCTGCCGAACCTCTGCAACGTCACGCTGCAGTCAGATGCGCTCGGCAAGCGCGTGCGTCTGCGGATCACCGCCCACGCCCTCCGCACCGTCGAGCACCGCGGCGGCCTCGATGCCTTCCTGGCGAAGGCGTCCGAGGGCGAGCTGTCGCAGACCGCGCGCCTCCTGAAGCGCGAGCTGCACAAGAAGCTCGCCGAGGCTCCGGCCGCCGCCTGAGGCGTCCTTCCTGCTTGATTCGAAAGCGACCGGCGCCCACAAGGCGCCGGTCGCTTTCGCATGTCCGGTCCTCTCGCAGGCGGTGGGATTGACGGGTCGTTTCCGACTCTGTACCGATCGGTACAGAGATCAGAGGAGCCTGCCATGTCCGAGTCGCGCCCGCCGCTGCCGCCCTTTACCGCCGCCTCCGCGGCGCAGAAGGTCCGCGCCGCCGAGGACGGATGGAACGGCCGTAATCCCGAAAAGGTCGCGCTGGCCTACACGCCAGACAGCCGCTGGCGGAATCGCGCGGAGATTTTTTCGGGTCGGCCGGCCATCGTCGAGTTCCTGACCCGCAAGTGGAGCCGGGAGCACGAATACAGGCTGATCAAGGAGCTCTGGGCGTTCCACGAGAATCGGATCGCGGTGCGCTTCGCCTATGAATTCCAGGACGAATCGGGCGCGTGGTTCCGGGCCTACGGCAACGAGAACTGGGAGTTCGATGCGAACGGACTGATGCAGGCCCGCCATGCCAGCATCAACGACCTGCCGATCCAAGAAGGCGAGCGCCTGTTCCATTGGGATCGTTCGTCCCCCCGCCCGGCTGATCATCCGAGCCTGAGCGACCTCGGCCTGTGAGCCGCACCGTTGCCGACAGGGCCGCAGCCATCGCCGCCGTCGCTGAAGTCTTTCGCGAGCACGGCTTCGAGGGAGCGAGCCTCTCGGCCATCACGGCGCGGACAGGACTCGGCAAGGGCAGCCTCTATTACTTCTTTCCCGGCGGAAAGGAGGAGATGGCCGAGGCTGTCCTGGCCGAGATCGATGGATGGTTCACCCGCGCGATCTTTTCTCCTTTGCGGGACGATGCCGATCCTGAGGCCGCGATCCGGCGGATGTTGCGCGAGACGGATTCGTATTTCCGTTCCGGCCGCCGAGTCTGCCTGATCGGCGCCTTCGCCCTGGGGGATACCCGCGACCGCTTCGCTGCACGCATCGCCGCGTATTTCGCGGCGTGGCGGGCCGCCTTGGCCGAGGCTCTGATGCGGGCCAACCGCCCAGAGGCATCCGAGCGAGCCGAGCACGCGGTTCTCGCGATCCAGGGCGCCCTGGTCCTCGCCAGGGCGCTGGGGGATCAAGCCGTGTTCGTCCGGGCGCTGGAACGGCTGGAGCGGGAACTTCTCGCGGAGTGAGTCGCTCCCCTCGACGTGGCTCCTAACGCCGCCCGCCCGCCGCCATCCGCACCGGTGCAGCGGCGCTGTCTTCCTCGAACAATTCGGCGAGCTTTTCCGTCATCGCGCCGCCGAGTTCCTCGGCGTCGATGATCGTCACGGCCCGGCGGTAGTAGCGGGTCACGTCGTGGCCGATTCCGATGGCCAGCAGTTCCACCGGCGAGCGGGTCTCGATGTCCTCGATCATCCAGCGCAGGTGGCGCTCCAGATAGTTGCCGGCGTTCACCGACAGGGTCGAATCGTCCACCGGCGCGCCGTCGGAGATCACCATCAGGATCTTGCGCTGCTCGGGGCGGCCGAGCAGGCGCTGATGCGCCCAATCGAGCGCCTCGCCGTCGATGTTCTCCTTCAGGAGCCCCTCGCGCATCATCAGCCCGAGGTTCTTGCGCGCCCGGCGCCAGGGGGCGTCCGCCGCCTTGTAGACGATGTGGCGCAAGTCGTTCAGGCGGCCGGGCGTGGGCGGCTTGCCCGCCGCGAGCCACGATTCGCGGCTCTGGCCGCCCTTCCAGGCGCGGGTGGTGAAGCCGAGGATCTCGACCTTCACGCCGCAGCGCTCCAGCGTCCGCGCCAGAATGTCGGCGCAGGTCGCCGCCACGGTGATCGGCCGTCCACGCATCGATCCCGAATTGTCGAGGAGCAGCGTCACGACGGTATCGCGGAAGTTCGTGTCCTTCTCCTGCTTGAAGGAGAGGGGCTGGAACGGGTCCGTCACCACCCGCACGAGGCGAGCGGGGTCGAGCTGGCCCTCTTCGAGGTCGAAGTCCCAGGCGCGGTTCTGCTGGGCGAGCAGGCGCCGCTGCAGGCGGTTCGCCAGCCGTCCGACGACGCCCTGGAGATGGGAGAGCTGCTTGTCGAGGTAGCTGCGCAGCCGTGCGAGTTCGTCCGCGTCGCAGAGGTCCTCGGCGTGGATCACCTCGTCGAATCGCGGGCTGAAGACCTTATACTCGGGACCGCGCGCCTCGTTCGCCTGCCGGGGCGGCGGGCGGGAGGCGTCGGAAGCCTCCTCCGATTCGGCATCCTCGGCCTCGTCGGGCAACTCACCGGAGGGCGCGTCGGCCTGCTCCTGGGCGCCTTCCTCGATCTCGTCGGAGGCGTCCTCCGTCGTCTCGATCTCGGCCCGATCCCCTTCCGACTTTTCCTCGGCGTCGCCCTCGCTCGGGTTCTGCTCGTCGTCCTGGGCATCGTTCTCGTCGTCGTTCTCGTCGTCCTCCGGGTCGAAGGGTGTCTCGTCCGACATGTCGAGGGAGGTGAGGAGGTCGCGGATCGAGCGGGCGAAGGCGCGCTGGTCCTCGATGGAGCCGATGAGCCCGTCGAGGTTCGGCCCGGCCTTGGCTTCGATATGCTCGCGCCACAGGTCCACGATCTTGGTGGCGGCCTCGGGCGGGGCCTGCCCCGTCAGCCGCTCGCGGACCATCAGGGCGACGGCGTCCTCCAGGGGCGCATCGGCCTTGTCGGTGATCGTCTCGTACTTGCCGCCCCGGTGGTAGCGATCCTCCAGCATCGCCGAGATGTTGCTGGCCACGCCCGCCATGCGCCGGGAGCCGATGGCCTCGACGCGGGCCTGCTCGACGGCGTCGTAGACCGCCCGCGCCGGAGCGTTCTCGGGGGCGAAGCGGCGATGGAGCGAGACGTCGTGGCAGCCGAGGCGCAGCGCCATGGCGTCGGCGTTGCCGCGCAGCACGGCGACATCGCCCGCCGACATCTTCCGCGGCGGCTCGGGCAGGCGGGCCTTGTCGCCCGTCAGCGCCGGCCGGTCGGTGGCGTAGGTGACCTCGATCTCGGCCTTGCGGGCGATGGCGCGCAGGCACCCCGCCACGGAACGCTTCAGGGGCTCCGCCACGGGCTCGCGCCGCTCGCCGGGCTTGCGGTTTGACAGGGACATGCGGGGCTACCGATCGGAATCGTAGTCGAAGGGACGATTCAGGATGTCGTCCCAGCTGTAGGGGCAATCGGTCGGGAGGGCGGTCGGCTTGCGGCGCATCTCGCGGGCGGCGCGGAGGCGGCCGGTGCGGAAACCCTCGGCCGTCGCCTCCGCGATCCGGGATCTGAGGCCCGGGTTTCGGCGCAGCTGTCGCTCGATCCGCACCCTCTGTTCCGCGATGGTCAGCGTCCAGCTTCGGCTGCGGCGCTCGGGCTGAAAATCCCACTTCAGGGCATGGGCCACGAGAACCTCGATCGCACTCTCGAGCTTGTCATATTGCTCCGAACCCACGTCACTCAGTTCCTCGGCGATATTCTCGAGGTCCAGAGCGTCGACCCGGCCCGCGCGCAGGAGCGCCACCTGCTCCTGCACCCAGGTGTAGACATCCGCCTCGTGGCGCGTCGCGCCCGCGCGCGGCGGCGCGAAGCCGTCGGCCTCCGTCTCCGGGCTCGGGGCAAGACGTCCCACGCTCTCCTCCATCCCGCTAGCTCAGGGCGACGTTCATCGCGCTTTCCGGCAGCTCCTTGCCGAAGGCGCGCTGGTAGAACTCGGCCACGAGCGTCCGCTCCAGCTCGTCGCACTTGTTGAGGAAGGTGACGCGGAAGGCGAAGCCGATGTCCTGGAAGATGTCGGCGTTCTCCGCCCAGGTGATCACCGTGCGCGGGCTCATGACGGTGGAGAGGTCGCCGTTCATGAACGCGTTGCGGGTGAGGTCGGCGACGCGGACCATGCGGTTGACGATGTCGCGCCCGCCATCGCCCTTGTAATGGGTGGCCTTCGACAGGACGATGTCGACCTCGCGGTCGTGGGGCAGGTAGTTCAGGGTGGTGACGATGGACCAGCGATCCATCTGGCCCTGATTGATCTGCTGCGTGCCGTGATAGAGGCCCGAGGTGTCGCCGAGGCCGACCGTGTTGGCGGTGGCGAACAGGCGGAAGGCCGGGTGGGGGCGGATGACGCGCTTCTGGTCGAGGAGCGTCAGGCGGCCGGAGACCTCCAGCACCCGCTGGATCACGAACATCACGTCCGGGCGGCCGGCATCGTATTCGTCGAAGACGAGGGCGACGTTGTTCTGGAGCGCCCAGGGCAGGATTCCGTCCTGGAAGGCGGTGACCTGCTTGCCGTCCTGCAGCACGATCGCGTCCTTGCCGACGAGATCGATGCGCGAGACGTGGCTGTCGAGGTTGATGCGGATGCAGGGCCAGTTCAGCCGGGCCGCGACCTGCTCGATATGGGTCGACTTGCCGGTGCCGTGGTAGCCGGTGACCATCACGCGGCGGTTGCGGGCGAAGCCGGCGAGGATGGCGAGCGTCGTCTCCCGGTCGAAGATGTAGTCCGGGTCGAGGTCGGGCACGTGCTCCTCCGACTCGGAGAAGGCGGGCACCTTGAGATCGAGGTCGATGCCGAAGACGTCGCGGACGGAGACGGTGCGGTCGGGGAGCCGGGCGGGCGTGTCGGCAGAAGACATTCGGAACCTCTTGGAGCGCGGGGCGGCCCGTCAGGCCGCATCCGCGCGGGAGACGCTAGGGGAGTGGTGTCCGCGAGCGGCGGAACCTTAGACGGCGGCGCGGAGAGCCGCTACCGCGAGGAACGACACCCTTCATATAGGCCCACAGGCCATCGCTTCGAGCGGGGCGGTGCATTGATCGTGCCGGGGCGGCGTCCCCTGCAACCCCGGCGTCGGTCCCGGCCGGTCCCGTCAGCACAGCCCCGCGGCCCGCAGGACGTCGTGGGCGCGGATGATGTCGCGCAGGCGATCCTCGAAGGAGCGGTCGCCGCCGTTGGCGTCCGGATGGAAGCGCTTCACCAGGGTCTTGTACTGGGCCTTGATCGCCGCGGAATCGGCCGCCTCGTCGAGGCCCATCACATCGAGGGCCTTGCGCACGGCGCCGGAGCGCTTGGGCCGCTCCGGCTCCTCGGGCCTCGTCCGGCGGCCCTTGTCGCCGACGCCGTTCGCCCGGAGGATGCCAAGCGGATCGACATAGGCCCAGTCGCGGGCCGCCTCGCCCTCGGGCTTGGACGGGCCGGTGCGGTTCACCCCCATCGCCCAGGTCGGCCGGTGGCCGATGAGCGCGTCCTTCTGGTACGCCTGGACGGCGGCGTCGTTCATCCCGTCGAAGTAGTTGTACGAGGCGTTGTAGGCGCGCACGTGGTCCATGCAGAAGCGCCAATACTGCCCTTCCGCCCTGCGCCCCTTCGGCGCACGGTAGAGCCCGGGCGCCGTGCAACCCTCGGCCTCGCACGTCGCCTCGGCAGCGGCCTTCGGCTCGTCGCAGGACGGCTTGATCCGGATGCTGTCGAACAGGCGCGAGTTGAGATCCATGACGGGCCGATTATGAGGGGGTCGCTCCGAGACACAAGTGCGCTGGGCCTGATGACGCATGCGCGGGATCGGGCTTGACGCACCCCGGAGGAGGAGGACGCTTGGATGGCTGAAACGCTTCGGGACTGGATGGAGATGCGGTTGCGGGCGGAGCTGACGCCCCAGCATCTCGACGTGATCGACGAATCCCACCTCCATGCCGGCCATTCGGGGGCCCGGCCCGGCGGCGAGACGCATTACAGGTTGGATATCGTGTCGGCGTCCTTCGAGGGAAAGAGCCGGGTGGAGCGTCACCGGCTGGTGAACGGCCTGCTCGATCAGGCCTTCGCCCGGGGCCTGCACGCCCTGGCGCTGCGCGCCCGCACCCCGGCCGAGGCGTCCTAACCGCCATGACCGGACGCCTGCCGTGACCCTCGTCTGCACGCCCCAGATCGCGATTCCCGACGGGGAGCTGATCGAGACCTTCGTGCGGGCCTCCGGTCCCGGGGGGCAGAACGTCAACAAGCTCTCGACGGCCGTCCAGCTGCGCTACGACGTGCGCCGCTCCCGCGCCCTGCCGGATGCCGTGGCGGTGCGCCTGATGCGCTTGGCCGGTCGGCGGCTCACGGATGACGGCATCCTCGTCATCAACGCCCAGCGCTTCCGCACGCAGGAGCGCAACCGGGCCGATGCGCGGGAGCGGCTGGCTGCCCTCGTCGCGGAGGCGGCGGTCCCGCCGACGCCCCGGCGCCCCACCCGCCCGACGCTGGCCTCCAAGAAGCGGCGCCTGGAGGAGAAGACCAAGCGCGGAACCACCAAGCGCCTGCGCGGCGCGCCGATGGAGTGACCCGTCCCTGGCCGCGCCCGCCCGCCCGCCCCGGCGGCGGATCAGGCGGCCGTTTCGGTTCGCTTGTCCGGGGACCGCCGCCCCTCCTTCCGCTCCGGCGCGGGCAGGAACGGCAGGCGCAGCCTCGCCGCGTAGGGGTAGATCGCGGGCAGCACGATCAGCGTCAGCAGCGTCGCGGTGATCAGGCCGCCGATCACCACCGTGGCGAGGGGGCGCTGCACCTCGGCGCCGGCGCTGGTGGACAGGGCCATCGGCAGGAAGCCGAGGGTGGCCACCAGGGCCGTCATCATCACCGGCCGCAGGCGCATCTCCGCCGCCTCGGTGGCCGCCTCCTGCGGAGAGAGGCCGTCCCGTTCGAGGTCGCGGATGTAGCTCGTCAGCACGACGCCGTTGAGGATCGCGATGCCGAAGGTCGCGATGAACCCGATGGCGGCGGGGATCGAGAAGGGCAGGCCGCGCAGGTACAGGGCCGCGATGCCCCCCGTCGCGGCGATGGGCACGTTGAGGAAGATCAGCCCGGCGAGGCGGATGTCGCCGAACATCACCACGAGGAGCATGAGGATCGCCGCGAGGGCCGCCGGCACGACGAGGGTGAGCCGGGCGGTCGCCTCCTGCAGGTTCTGGAACTGCCCGCCCCATTCCAGGGAGTAGCGCGGCGGCAGCTTCACCTGCTGCTGGACGGCGGCCTTGGCCGCATCGACGAAGCTCTGCACGTCGCGCCCGCGCACGTTGGCCTGGACGGAGATGCGGCGCTGGAGGCTCTCGCGGCTGATCTGCGCCGGGCCGGAGGCGACATCGACCGTCGCCACCATGGAGAGCGGCATCATCATCTTGCCGGAGCTGCCCACCGGCAAGTTGCGGATGCGCTCGATGTCGCTGCGGTCGGCGGCGGCCAAGCGCACCACGATCTCGGTGATGGCGTTGTCGTCGCCGTAGACGACGCCGCTGGTCCGGCCGCCGATGCTCTTCACCACGTCGAGGACGTCGGAGACGTTGATGCCGTAGCGGGCGGCCTTGCCCCGATCCACCGCGATGGTGAGCGTCGGCATGCCCGCCTGCGCCTCGGCCTTCACATCGGCCGCCCCCTGCACGCCGGAGACCGCCTTGACGATCTCGGCCGCCTTGTCGGCCAGGACCTTCAGGTCGTCGCCGAAGAGCTTGATCGCCACGTCGCCGCGCACGCCCTGAAGCAGGTCCTCCATCCGCATCTGGATGGGCTGGGAAAAGGAATAGGCGACGCCCGGCACCTCCTCCTTCAGCCGCTTGTCGAAGGCGGCCACCAGTCCGTCCTGGCTGTCGGCGGTCTTCCAGGTCGAGGGATCGGTGAGGGTGATGAAGCTGTCCGTCGATTCGACGCCCATCGGGTCGGTGGGGATCTCGGCGCTGCCGGTCAGCGAGACGACCTTCTTCACCTCGGGGAAGGATTTCAGCACCTGCTCGATCCGGTGCACGGTCTTGAGCGAGGCATCGAGGTTGATGCCCGGCAGCTTCTCCGAGGTGATGACGATGGAGCCTTCCGCGAGCTGCGGCAGGAACTCGCCGCCAAGCCGCGTCGCGAGAAAGCAGGAGCCCCCGAACAGGGCGAGGGTAACGAGCATGGTCAGCCCCGCCCGCCGCTCGGCGAAGCGCAGGAACGGCGTGTAGGCGCCCCGCACCCAGTGGACGAGGCGCGTCTCGTGCTCGCCGACGCCGCGACCGGTGAGGAAGATCGCCGCCAGCGCCGGCATCAGCGTCATGGTGACGACGAGGGAGCCGACGAGGGCGAGGATGACCGTGAGGGCCATCGGCACGAACATCTTGCCGGCCACGCCCTGCAGGGCGAGGATCGGCACGTAGACGACGATGATGATCGCCACCGCGAACATCACCGGCTTGGCGACCTCCGCCGTGGCGTCGCGCACCACGTCGAGGGGGTCCCGCTCGGGATGCTCGGCCCTGGCGCGCAGGACGTTCTCGATCATCACCACCGCGCCGTCGACGATCAGCCCGAAATCGATGGCGCCGAGGCTCATCAGGTTGCCGGACAGGCCGATGAGCCGCATCCCGGCGAACGCCATCAGCATGGAGAGCGGGATCGCCACGGCGACGATCAGCCCGGCACGCAGGTTGCCGAGGAGGAGGAGCAGGACGACGATCACCAGTGCCGCGCCTTCGAGCAGATTGTGCTCGACCGTGTGGATGGTCCGCTCCACGAGGGTGCTGCGGTCGTAGTAGGGCACGATCTCGACGCCGGGCGGCAATTGGCCCTTCAGCGACTCGATCGTCGCCTTCACCCCCTCCACCACGGCGCTGGCGTTCTCGCCGTACTGCATCAGCGCGATGCCGACGACCGTTTCGCCGGCCGCGTCGTGGGTCACGGCGCCGAGGCGCACCTTCGGCGCCTCGACGACCTGGCCGAGGTTCGAGACGAGCACCGGGACGCCCCCCGGCCCGGTCGTCACGACGCTGTTGCCGATATCCGCCGGCCCCTTGGCGAGGCCCAGACCGCGGATCGTCTCCTGCTGGTCGTTGTGCTCCAGATAGGCGCCGCCGCCGTCGGCGTTGTTGTCGCTGAGGGCCGTGTACACCTGCGCGAGGGTCACGCCGTAGCGGCGCAGGGCCTCCGCCGAGACCTGGACCTCGTAGGTCGGCATCTGCCCGCCATAGACGTTCACGTCCACGATGCCGGGGGTGAGCTTCAGCTTGGGCGAGATCGTCCACTGCAGGATGCGGCGCAACTCCATCGGGGAGGTGCCCGGACCGCGCAACTCGAACTGGTAGACCTCCCCGAGGCCCGTCGCCATCGGCCCCATCTCCGGGTCGCCGACGCCCGCGGGCATCATGCTCTTGGCCAGCGGCAGGCGCTGGAAGACCTGATCCCGCGCCTCGCGGATCGGCACGGCATCGTGGAAGGTCACGTAGACGGCCGAGATCCCGGCCCGCGACGTCGAGCGGATGCTCTCGATGCCCGGCGCCCCGGCCATCGCGTTCTCGACGGGGAAGGTGATGAGGCGCTCCACCTCGATCGGCCCGAGGCCGGGCGAGAGGGTGAGGACCATCACCTGCTTGGGGGAAATGTCCGGCACGGCGTCGATGGAGACGCCTTCGAGGTTCACGACGCCGCCCGCCGCCGCGGCGAGCGCGATCACGAGGATTAGGAACCGTCGCCGGACGAGCGCGCCGAACCAGCCCTTCATCGCGCCCTCAATCCGTGGAGCCGAGGAGGCTGCGCAGCAGGATCGCCTTCAGCCCGAAGCTGCCCTGCGTCGCCACCGTGTCGCCGACGGCGATCCCCTCTTTCACCTCCACCCAGTCGGTGCGCTGGATGCCGAGGGTGAGGGCCTGACGCTCGAAGGTGTCGGTCCCCGTCCGCTTGAAGGCGATGGGACCCTGCTCCGTCTGCTGGACGGACGCCGCGGGGATGGTGACGCCCGTCCGGCCGAGGTTGGCGGCGATCGTCACCGAGACGAACATGTTGGCCCGCAGGAGATCGTCCGGGTTGGCGATCTCGATCCGGGCCGGGGCGGTGTTGGTCGCGGGGTCGAGGGCGGCGTTGATCGCGCCCACCCGGCCCGTGAAGGCGGCGTGGCCGGGAATCGGGGCCTCGACCTCGGCCCCGTCGCCCGCCTTCACCCGGGCGATGTCGGGGCTGTAGAGGTTGGCGAGCACCAGCATCCGCGAGGGGTCCGCGACGGTGAAGGCGTCGCGACCGGTATCCACCACCTCGCCGAGGGTGACGCCGACGCTCGTGACCACCCCGGCGATGGGCGTGACGATGGCGCTGGTGCCGGGATTCGCGCCCTCGGCGGGGGCGAGGCGCTCGACCTGCGCCCGGAACGTCGCGGCATTGGCCTCGGCCGACTTCACGGCGGCCTGCGCCTTGGCGAGATCGACCTGACGCTTCTCCACCTCGGCCTTGGCGACGCCGCCGAAGGACAGTTGCTCCAGCCCGCGCTTCAACTGGAGGGCGGCGGCGGCCTCGGAGGCCCTCGCCTCACCGAGCGACGCCTCCGCCGAGGCGAGGCCGTTGCGGGCGTCGAGGATGCCGGCGGCGTCGAGGGTCGCCAGGGTCTGGCCCGCGCTCACCCGGTCGCCCGGCTGCACCGCGAGGCTGAGGACGCGGCCCTGCGTGCGCGGCTTCAGGTGCGTCACCCGCCGCTCGTCGAAGGCGACGGTCCCCGGCACGCGGACCGGCAGGACGATCGGCCGCGTCTCGGCCGTGCCGAAGGCGAGGCCGATGCGCTTCTGGCCCGCCGCGTCCAGGGTCACCGTGTTGGAGGCGCCGTCCTCGCCGCCCTTGTCGGCCTCGCCGGCCGGATCCTTGGCGGAGCCCTGGCCGTCTCCGTTCTGCGCCATCCCGTAGCCGACGGCCCGGAGGAGCGGCGCGCGCCAGTACCAAGCCGCCCCCGCGAGGGCGGCGAGCATCAGGAGCACGACGAGGCCGCGCCCACGACCCCGGCGGGCGGTGTCCGGCGCAGGCGCGGGCGGCCTCGCGGCCGGGGCCGAGCCGATGGTGTCGTCCGAGGCGCGGGTCTCCCCGTGGAACTCGGCGCCGTCGTTCAACGCCATGGCCGGTCGCCAGCGAAGGCACGCCGGCACGCGGCGCCGGTCCGCGGGGCGGTGCGGGCGGGGTTGGGGGGCAGGGCGAGCACGGCCGTCATGCGTCGAAGCCCGAGGGCAGCACGCAGTCGGTCACGAAACGGCCGGTCTCGACCTCGCGTACCACCACCTCGAACCCCTCCGAACGCCATTCCTTCAGCCGATCTATCGTCACATAGGTTTGGGTCGAGACGTCGTAGAGCCGCGCCTGCGCATATCGGTTGATGAGCCGTCTCGGCCGCCGCTTCCTAGGCACTCCCGACACCCCCGGACTCCTTCGGAGCCCTCCTGCTGACGCGCATGTCCGCCGATCCGCCATGCCGGCGATCCGCACCGTCCCGATCCGGCTGAGGCAGGGCGGGACGATGCGGCGCCGTGTTTCGAATTAGAGTTGTTCCAAATAATGGGAGGCCGGCCATCGCCCGCCATTAAATTCGGGTTCATTGTCGCCGTGGCGGGGCGACGAAGTCCCGGCGCGCGGGCAATGGGGTCATCCGGGGGAAACGAGCGTGGCGCGGCTGCTGTTGATCGAGGACGACGCGGAGACGGCCGAGGATGTCCTCGCCGACCTGCGCGGGCGGGGCCACGAGGTCGCCTGGGCGGCCACCGGGCCGGAGGGCGCCGCCGCCGCCGGGGAGGGCGGCTTCCGGGTCATCGTCCTCGACCGGATGCTGCCGGGCCTCGACGGGCTTAGCCTCCTGCGCAACCTGCGGCAGGGGGGAGACCGGACGCCGGCCCTCGTCCTCAGCGCCCTGAGCGACGTGGACGAGCGCATCGCCGGCCTGCGGGCGGGGGGCGACGACTATCTCACCAAGCCCTTCGCCCTGGGGGAGCTGGCTGCCCGCATCGAAGCCCTGTTGCGGCGGCCCGTGGAGCCGCGCGAGACCGTGCTGCGCCTCGGCAGCCTCGAACTCGACCTGATGGCGAACACCGCCAAGCGCGGCCAGCGCGACCTCGAACTCCTGCCCCGGGAACTGAAGCTGTTGGCCTACCTGATGCGGCGCCCGGGCCAGATCGTGACCCGCGCCATGTTGTTCGAGGAGGTGTGGGGCTACCGCTTCACTCCGAAATCGAACCTTATCGACGTCCATCTCGGGCGGTTGCGGCGCAAGCTGGAGGCGGGGGGCGAGCCGCCGGTCATCGCCAGCGTCCGAGGGACCGGATTCAGCCTGAACCCCGATGGCTGACCTCCTGCGCTCCACGGCCTTCCGCTGGGCGCTCGGCATCGCCCTGTGGACGGTGCTGTTCGCCGCCGCGCTCTTCGCCTTCGTCTACTGGCAGACGGCAGGCCTGCTGCGGGACGAATTGGCCGAGACGCTCCGCCTCGAGATCCGCGCCGCCGCCGCCGACCCGGCCCTGACGACGACGCGGGTCGAGACGTGGATCGCCATGGATCCCCACGCCACCCATTACGGCGGGGTGTTCGCGCCGGATGGCACCCCCCGGCTCGGCAACGTCGCCGCGTTTCCCGCCGGGTTGTCGCGCGATGGCGATGCCGTGCGGGTCCCGGCCCGAATCGCCCTCGCGGGGCGCGGCCTCGACGACGTGATCTGGGCCGCCGCCCTCTCCCTGCCGAACGGCGACACCGCGCTCATCGGCCACGATGCCGACGAGCTCGACCGGATGCGGGACATGACCCTGCGGGCCCTCGGCCTCGCCCTCGCCCCGACCCTCGTGCTGGCCATGGCCGGCGGCCTCTTCCTCGCGGACAGGGGGCGACGGCGCCTCGCCGCCACGGAGGCCGCCCTCGATCGGGTTATGCAGGGGGACCTGCGCCACCGGCTGCCGGTGGGCGCGCGCGACGACGAGTTCGCCCGCCTCGCCCGCAACGTGAACCGGATGCTCGACCGCATCGAGCACCTCATGGCCGAGATCCGCAGCGTCGGCGACGCGGTGGCCCACGACCTGCGCACGCCCCTCACGCGGCTGCGCACCCGCCTGGAGCGCAGCCGCGACCAGGCGCGCTCCCTGGAGGAGTTGCGCCTCTCCGTCGATCAGGGGCTCGCGTGGATCGATCAGACGCTCGGCATGGTCACCGCCGTCCTGCGGATCGGCGAGATGGAGGATTCCCGCCGCCGCGCCGCCTTCGGCCCCCTCGACCTCGCGGCCCTGGCCGCCGAGGCGGTCGAGCTGTTCGAGCCCCTGGCGGAGGAGCGCGGCCTCCGCCTGCGCGCCGTCGGCGGCCCGGCCGTCATCCAGGGGGACCGGGACCTCTGCGGCGAGGTCCTGGCGAACCTCCTCGACAACGCCATCAAGTTCACCCCGCCGGGAGGCGAGGTGCGCGTCCTGGTGGAGGGCGGACGCGCGCACACCGTCCTGGCCGTGGAGGATACCGGACCGGGGATCCCCGAGCCGGAGCGGGCGCAGGTCTTCCGCCGGTTCTACCGGGCCGACGCGGCCCGCCACACCGCCGGCCACGGCCTCGGGCTCGGCCTCGTCGCGGCCATCGCCCAAGTGCACGGCGCCACGGCCGTCGTCACCGATGCCCCCGGCGGCGGGTGCCGGGTGGAGGTGCGGTTCGGGGGTGGGTGAGGGGCGCCGCGCGCAGGAGCCCCCGGGTGTGATCCCGCCGGATCAGGCCGCCGTCAGGCGCAGCACGCCCTCGCCGCGGCGATGGCCGACGGTGGTGACGGCGACATCCTTCGCCCGGCCGTCCCGGAGCAGCACCGCGGCGAGGGCGGCGGCGAAGGGGGCGGCGACCTCCAGGCCGTGGCCGACGAGATCGCCGAGCGCGATGCGCCGGGCCGCCGGGGCGAGGCGGCGCAGGGTTTCGTCCTCCTCCGCCGTGATCGGCGCGACGCCGGTGGCGGCGGAGATCACTGTGTCCGGCGCGGCCGTGCCCGATTCGGTCCACCGCGCGGAGAGGGCTTCGGAGACCGCTCCGGGCTCCCGGCGGGTGCGACCGCTCGCCACCGCGTCGAGCCGGGCGAGGGGCGTGGCCCCCCGGGCCGCCGCGTGCTCGGTCGATTCGAGGAGCAGGAAGGCTGCGCAGCTTCCCAGGATGAAGCCGCCCGGAGCCCCCCGGCCGAAGACCGGCGCGTAGGCGCCGTCCCCGGCCGATTTGAAGGCGAACCCACCCATCGCGTGGACGAGGAGCACGTCCGGCCGGTCGGCGCTGTAGGAGCCACCCACCAGCATGGTCTCGTTCTGGCCCGAGGCGATCCGCGCCTGGGCGATCCGCAGGGCGTCCACCCCCGCCGATTCCTCGCCCATGAAGGTGCGCGAGGCGGCGGTGACGCCGTGGACGATGGCGATGTTGCCCGCGAGCAGGTTGGAGAGCTGCGCGAGGAAGAGGGTCGGCCGCAAATCGTTCTGCAGGCGCTCGTTGAGGAAGGCGCCGGGATCGGCCGCATCGCGCAGGCCGGTGAGGATCGTGCCGTCCACCGCGTAGTCGCGCTCGCCGCCCCCCGCCGACACCACGAGGTGCAGCGACTGCTTGAAGGCGGCATCCTCCTTCACGCCGGCGGAATCGAGGGCGAGGCCGGCGGCGTAGACGCCCAGGCGCTGCCACGCCTCCATCTGGCGCTGGTCGCTCTTCTTGGGAATCTGCCGGTCCCACGCGATGGCGGGGGCCGGATGGACCGGATAGGGCGCGAAGCTCCCGGCATCGAGGCGCGGCGGCGCGCCCGCGTCCAGGGCGGCCAGGTGCGCCTCCGGCCCCTCGCCCGCGCAGGAGACCAGCCCGATCCCCGTGACGACGACGGGCCGGCTCACGCGGCCGCTCCCCCGCCGAGCCCGGCGAGCGCGAGGAGGCCGATCGCCTCGGCGCGTTGGCGCATCGGCCCGTCGAGCCCGTCCGGGAAGGGCATGGTGCGAAAGCGCAGTTCCGCGTCGCAGAGGGCCTTGCCGTCGTGACGGATCGCGGCCTTCGTCACCGCGTAGCCGGAGCCGTCGTGCTCCAGGGTGGCGCTCACCGACAGGGTGGCGCCGGGGCCGACGAAGCTGCGGAACCGCGCCTTGTCGACGCCGGTGAGGAAGGGCATCCGCTCGAAGCCGAGATGGGCGAGGATCAGGTAGCCGGAGGCCTGCGCCATCGTCTCGGTGAGCAGCACTCCCGGCACCAGCGGATGGCCGGGGAAATGCCCCTCGAAGACGGGGCTCGCCTCGGGCACCCGGGCCGTGGCCTCGATCTGTCCGGCGGCACGGTCGAGCCGTACCACGCTGTCGATCATCTCGAAGTATTCAAGGCGCATGGCGGTCCGGACTGTGGGGCACTCAGGCTTCCGGGCGAAGCGCGGAGGCGGCTCCGTCCTTTCGGGCGGAGCGCGGCATGAGGCCGGTTCAGGCCTTGGCGGCCTTCTCGGCCACGAGCGCGTCGATCCGGGCGCAGAGGTTCTTCAGCACGAAGTACTGCTCGGCCGGGACCTTGCCTTCGTTGACCTCCTGCGTCCACCGCTCCAGCGGCAGCTTGATGCCGAAGGCCTTGTCCACGGCAAAGGCGATGTCGAGGAAGGCGAGGCTGTCGATCCCGAGATCGTCGATGGCGTGGCTCTCGGGCGTGATCTTGTCCCGCTCGATGTCGGCCGTCTCGGCGATGATGTCTGCGACGCGCTGGAAGGTCGCGCTGCCGGTGGCGGGATCGTCGGACATGGTTTCTCGTGGGCTCTGAACGGGTTCCGGTTCGGCCGGGAGGTGCCCCCGCGCCGGGCGACCGGCGTCTCATACCTCAGGGCCGTGAAGCGGCCGGGGCGGGACCGGAACACCGGCCCGCCACGCGCCGCCTGCGGGTGCGCGGACCTCTACACGAGGGGTTCCGGTGCGGCAACCTTAGCCGGGTGGCGCGCGTTGGGCGGACCACGGCACGGAGGATCATCCCCCGTCGGCCCGCGCTGGCGGGCGGGCGACGGGAGGCGTATCGGAGCCGTCGCCGTCACGCCCGCCCGGCGCGGACCGGCGGCGTGCGAATCGGAGTAGGCGGATGAAGTCCCAGTCCCTGTCGCCGCCCATGCAGCCCCTGGCGGCACCCGTGCCGCCCTCCCGGCCCCTCTCGGAGACCCGGCCGGACCCGTCCCACCTTCCGCCCGTGGAGCGGGCGAAGGGGCAGGGCGTGGCCCGGGTGTTCCTCGTGCTGGCGCTGGCCGCCCTCGGCATCTGGATCCTTCACGAGTTCCTGCCGGCGCTCGCCTGGGCGGTGGTCCTCGCCATCGCGCTGGGGCCGCTCTACGCGCGGCTGGAACGCGCCTTCCCGCGCACCGGCCACAACATCCTGCTGCCGAGCCTCGCGGTGCTGGCCGTCGCGCTGGTCTTCCTCGTGCCCCTCGTCGTCCTCGGCGTCCAGGCGGCGCGGGAGGCCCACGACGTGGCCGAGTTCGTGCGCAAGGCCGAGGAGAGCGGCATCCCCGCCCCCGAATTCCTGAACCGGCTGCCCTACGGCGCCGCCCAGGCCACGGCGTGGTGGAACGACAATCTCGGCCACGCCAAGGCGGGCTCGGAGATCCTGCGCCGGTTCGACAACGGAACGGTGATCGGCACCGGGCGCAACGTCGGCCGGGAGGTGGTCCACCGCCTCGTCCTGTTCGGCTTCAGCCTCGTCGCCCTGTTCTTCCTCTTCCGCGAGCGCGAGACCGTGCGGCGGCAGGCGCTGACCGCCTGCGACCGGCTGTTCGGGCCCCGCGGCGAGCGGATCGGCCGGCAGATGGTGGCGTCGGTCCACGGCACCGTGGACGGGCTGGTCCTCGTCGGGCTGGGCGAGGGCGTGATCCTCGGTATCGTCTACTACTTCGCCGGGGTGCCGCATCCGGTCCTGCTCGGCGCCTTCACCGCCGTGGCGGCGATGATCCCCTTCGGCGCGGCGCTCGCCATCGCCATCGCGGCGCTGCTTCTCGTGGCGGCGGGCTCGGTGACGGCGGCCCTCGTCGTGGCGGCGGCGGGCCTCGTCGTCACCTTCGTCGCCGACCACTTCATCCGCCCGGCGCTCATCGGCGGCACCACCAAGCTGCCCTTCCTGTGGGTGCTGCTCGGCATCCTAGGCGGGGTCGAGACCTTCGGGCTGCTCGGCCTGTTCCTCGGCCCGGCGGTGATGGCGGCCCTGGTGCTGCTGTGGCGGGAGTTCACCGAGGGGCAGGACCGGAGGGCGTGAGGGCACGCGACCGGCCCGCCGGCCGGGAGGCGAAGCCGTCCTCGCGAGCGGAGCGACGCATTCCAGGAGCCGAGGGCCGCCGATCGATGGTGGCGCGTCCCTGGATCGCGTCGCCGTCGCTCGCGATGACGAAATGCCGGGGGGCAATCACGGAAAGGCGTGCGGCGATCCCGACCTTGCCAGCCGCCCCGGAACGGGCCCACACTCCGCCCCTTCCGCGACATCATCTTCGCGGCGTCATGAGGAGACGAAGATCGGCATGATCCAGGCCGCCAGCCAGGGCGCGAGCCCCGCCACCAGCCTCGATGACGGCATCGTCGCCACGGCCGAGAGCTGCCTCGAGGCGGTGGGCCAGGCCCGCGAGGCGATCCACAAGGTGATCTTCGGGCAGGAGAAGGTCGTCGACCTCGCCCTGGTGACCATCCTCTCCGGCGGCCACGGCCTTCTCGTGGGCCTGCCCGGTCTCGCCAAGACCAAGCTCGTCGAGACACTCGGCACGGTGCTCGGCCTCGATGCGCGGCGCGTCCAGTTCACGCCCGACCTGATGCCCTCCGACATCCTCGGCACCGAGATCCTGGAGGAGGATGCCGAGCGCCGCCGCGCCTTTCGATTCGTGAAGGGGCCGGTCTTCACGCAATTGCTGATGGCGGACGAGATCAACCGCGCCAGCCCCCGCACCCAGTCGGCCCTGCTCCAGGCGATGCAGGAGGGTCACGTCTCGGTGGCCGGTGAGCGCCACGACCTGCCCCGGCCGTTCCACGTGCTCGCCACGCAGAACCCGATCGAGCAGGAGGGCACCTACCCGCTGCCCGAGGCGCAGCTCGACCGGTTCCTGCTGGAGATCGACGTCGGCTATCCCGACCGGGCGGCGGAGCGGCGCATCCTCATCGAGACCACGGGTGCCGAGGAGCACCGCCCGGCGGCGGTGATGTCCACGGACCAGCTGATGACCGCACAGCGCCTCGTGCGCCGCCTGCCGGTGGGCGAGGCGGTGGTGGAGGCGATCCTCGACCTGGTCCGCGCCGCGCGGCCGACGGGCGGCGACGCCCTGGTGAAGGACAAGCTCCTCTGGGGTCCCGGCCCCCGCGCCAGCCAGGCGCTGACGCTCGCCGCCCGCGCCCGCGCCCTGATCGAGGGCCGCGTCGCGCCCTCCGTCGCCGACGTGAAGGCCCTGGCCGAGCCCGTGCTGAAGCACCGCATGGCCCTCAACTACGCGGCCCGCGCCGACGGCGAGACCATCGAGGGGCTGATCGCCAAGCTCGCGGAGAAGCTCTGACCTTGGTGGCGACGAAGGCCCTCGCGGCGGAGACGCGCCGCCCCGGTCGGCGGGAGAGCGAGGGCGCGGCCGCGCTGGCGGCCAGGATGCCCCGCCTCGTGCTGGAGGCGCGGCAGGTGTCCAGCCTCCTCGCGCACGGGCTGCACGGGCGTCGGCGCGCCGGGCCCGGCGAGAGTTTTTGGCAGTTCCGGCCCTTCGTCACCGGCGAGGCCGCCGCGCGGGTCGATTGGCGCCGCTCCGCCCGGGACGACCGGCTCTACGTCCGCGAGCGGGAATGGGAGGCGGCCCACAACATCTGGTTCTGGATCGACCGCTCGGCCTCCATGGCCTTCGCCTCGGACCTCGCCGGAGCCTCGAAGATCGAGCGTGCGCTGGTGCTCGGCCTCGCCCTGGCCGACGCCTTCGTGGATGGCGGCGAGCGGGTCGGGCTGCTCGGCCTGACGCGGGCGCGGGCCTCGCGGGGCATCGTGGAGCACCTCGCCCAGGCCCTCGTGGCCGACAGGGCCGGGCTCGACCGGGACCTGCCGCCCGACGCCCAGCCCGCCCGGTTCGACGAGGTGGTGCTGATCGGCGACTTCCTCACCCCGCCGGAGCGCATCGCCGCCTCCCTGTCGGGGCTCGCCGCCGCCGGGAGCCGGGGGCACCTGCTCCTCGTGGCCGACCCGATCGAGGAGACCTTTCCCTTCAGCGGCCAGGCGGTGCTGCACGGCCTGGAGGGGGCGCCCAGCCTCGATATCGGTGACGCGGGGGCCTGGGGTGACCGCTACCGGGCGCGCATCGCCGCCCACCGCGATCGGCTGGCGGAGATCGTGCGCGGGCAGGGCTGGACCCTGACCGTCCACCGCACCGACCGTCCGGCGAGCGAGGCGGCCCTGCGCCTCGCGACCCTCGTCATGGCCCGTGGCGGCTGAGGGATCGCGATGCTCGGATTGACCTTCGCCGCCCCCCTCGCGCTGGCCGCCCTCGTCGGCCTCCCGGCCCTGTGGATCCTCCTGCGGGTGACGCCGCCGCGCCCGCGCCGCATCGATTTCCCGCCGCTGGCGCTCGTGGCGGACCTGCTGCCCCAGCGGCAGACCCCGGCGCGCACGCCGCCCTGGCTGCTGATCCTGCGGATGCTCATCGCCGCCGCCCTGATCCTGGCGGTGGCGGGTCCCGTCTGGAGCCCCGGCGGCGCCGGGTTCGGGGGCGGCAAGACTCCCCTTCTCGTGCTCCTCGACAACGGCGCCACCGCCGCCCACGACTGGCGGGACCGCCTGAGGGTCGCCACCGATGCGGTCGAGGGTGCCGCCCGCGATGGGCGCGCCGTGGCCGTGATCGGCCTCGCCGAGCCCGCCGCGCCCGTGGACGCGCAGACCCCCGCCGCCGCCCTGGAGCGGCTGCGGGCGCTGGCCCCGCGCCCGTACCTGTCGCCGCGCGACCCGCACCTTCAGAGCATCGGCACCTTCCTCGACAAGAACCGCGCCGCCGCCCTCGTCTGGATCACCGACGGGGTGGCCGGTGAGACGGCCGACGCCGCGGGGCGTTTCGTGAAGGGCCTCGGCGACCTCGTCGGCGGGGCGGGCGCCTCCCTCACCGTGTTGAAGGCCGACCGGCCGCCGGCGCTGGGCCTCGCCGCCTCGGACGCGGGCGGCAAGCTCGTCGCCCGCGTGCTCCGCGCCGCGCCGAACGGCCGGGACGTCGGCGTGGTGCGCGCCCTCGACCAGAAGGGGTTGCCGCTGGCCGAGCGCGACTTCGCCCTCAAGCCCGATGCCACGGTCGCGGAGGTCGCCTTCGACATGCCGACGGAACTCCGCAACGGGATCAGCCGGATCGAGATCGCGAACGAGCGCTCGGCGGGGGCGGTGAGCCTCGTGGACGAGCGCGGCAGGCGGCGCCGGGTCGGCCTCGTCTTCGGCGGCACCCTCGATCAGTCGCAGCCGCTGCTGGCGCCCCTCTACTACCTGTCCCGCGCCCTCGACCCCTTCGCCGACGTGCAGCAGCCGCGGGGGGCGATCGGCCTGTCGGAGTCGATCAACCAGCTCCTCGACAACCAAGTGTCGGTGCTGGTGCTCGCCGATGTGGGCGCCCTCGACGACAAGACCTCCGCGCGGATCGCCAAGTTCGTGGATGATGGCGGGCTCCTCCTGCGCTTCGCCGGGCCGCGGCTGGCGGCGGGCAACGACCCCCTGGTGCCGGTGCGCCTGCGCCGGGGCGGGCGGACGCTCGGCGGCACCCTCTCCTGGGATGCGCCGAAGACCGTGGCGCCCTTCCCGCCCGAGAGCCCCTTTGCCGGGCTGACCCCGCCCGCCGACATCGGCGTGCGCCGGCAGATCCTGGCGGAGCCGGACGGCGACCTGCCGGGCAAGACCTGGGCCTCGTTGCAGGACGGCACGCCCATCGTCACCGCGCAGAAGCGGGGGCAGGGGCGCATCGTGCTGTTCCACGTCACCGCCGACACCACGTGGTCGAACCTGCCGCTGTCGGGCCTGTTCATCGACATGCTCCGGCGGGTCGTCGCCCTGGCCGGCGCCGGACCGGCGGAGGGGACCCAGGCCGCCGACGGCAGCCGCGCCCGGGTCGCGGTGCTGGCACCGAGGGCCACCCTCGACGGGTTCGGGGTGCTGGGCTCCCCCCCGGCCTCCGCGACCGCCGTTCCGGCGGATTACGCGGATCGGGGCAGCCGCGAGCATCCGCCGGGCTTCTACGGCCCGCCGGACGGCGGGATCAGCGTCAACCCCCTGAAGCCCGACGACCGTCTCGCCGCCCTCGATTTCGCACCCCTCGGCGCGGTGGGCACCGGCACGCTCGCCGGGGCGAAGACCGTCGATCTCCGGCCCGGTCTGTTCAGCGCCGCGCTGCTCTTCCTCGTCCTCGACACCCTGGCCGGGTTGTGGCTCGGCGGCTTCCTCGGGCGGCTGCGGAGCCTGAGGGGGCGCCCGGCCGCCCTGCTGATCGCCGCCTTCGTCCTCGCCCTTCCGGCGCCTCCTGCGCGGGCGGAGCAGCCGGCGGCGAACCGGCCGAACGGCATCGAATCGGCCCTCATCACCCGCCTCGCCTACATCGTCACCGGGGATGCCGCCGTGGACGAGGCGAGCCGCGCGGGGCTCACCGGCCTGACCCAGATGCTCGCCGCCCGCACCGCGCTGGAACCCGGCGAGCCGGCGGGGCTCGATCCTGCGAAGGACGAGCTGGCCTTCTACCCGCTGATTTACTGGCCCATCGCCGCCAACCGGCCGCAGCCCTCCGAGGCGGCGATCCGCAAGATCGACGCTTTCATGCGCAACGGCGGCACCGTGCTGTTCGACACCCGCGACGCGCTCACCAACCGCCCCGGCGGCCCGCCGAGCCCGGAGGCGACCTACCTGCGCACCATGCTCGCCACCCTGGAGGTGCCGGAACTGGAGCCGGTCCCCGCCGACCACGTTCTGACGAAGGCGTTCTACCTCGTGGACAGTTTCCCCGGCCGCTACGCCACGGGCCAGACCTGGGTCGAGACGCTGCCCCCCGCCGCCGAGGGCGGGGAGCGCCGCCCGGCGCGGGCGGGCGACGGGGTCAGCCCGATCATCATCACCAGCAACGACCTTGCCGCCGCCTGGGCCGTCGGGCGCCGGGGCGAACCCCTCTATCCGATCACCGGCGGCGACCAGCGCCAGCGGGAGATGGCCTTCCGGGGTGGGGTCAACATCGTGATTTACACGCTGACCGGCAACTACAAGGCGGATCAGGTCCATGTGCCCGCTCTGCTGGAGCGGTTGGGGCAGTGAGTGTTTTGCAGGCCCGTGCGGTCTCTCCCCTTCCCCTTGCGGGGAGGGGTAGGGGTGGGGGTGGTGCAGGAGGCACCGCCGCGGTCTCTCCGGGATCACCCCCACCCTCGGTCCCTCCCCGCAAGGGGGAGGGAGGCTGCGTCGCGCTTGCCCTGGATCCCTGCCCATGCTGAGCCTCAGCTTCACGCCCCTTCTCCCATGGCCGGTCCTGGCGGCGCTGGGCGTCGTGGCGCTGGTCCTGGCGGTGCTGGCCGTCGTCGCCCGGGGCCGCGCCGCCCTGCTGCGCGCCCTCGTGCTGGCCCTGGTCCTCGCCGCCCTGACGAATCCCGCCCTGGTGCGGGAGGACCGGGAGCCGGTGAAGGACATCGCCGCCGTGGTGATCGACCGTTCCGCCTCCCAGGCGCTGGGCGACCGGCCTCAGATGACCGATCAGGTCCGCGCCGAGTTGCAGCGCCGGTTCGGCTCCCTCGCCACCATCGAGCCCCGCTTCATCGACGTGCCGGATGCCGGCGAGGGCGACGAGGGCACCAAGCTGTTCGCGGCGCTGGGCCAAGCCCTGGCCGACGTGCCGCCCGAGCGGCTCGCCGGCGTCGTGATGGTGACGGACGGCGTGGTGCACGACATTCCGTCCTCCCTGGCGCAGCTCGGCATCAAGGCGCCTCTGCACGTCCTCGTCACCGGCCATGCCGACGAGCGCGACCGGCAGATCAAGCTGCTGGAGGCCCCCCGCTTCGGCATCGTCGGCAAGGATCTGACCATCCGCGCCGAGGTGATGGAGCGCGGCGGCACGGGCCATGCCGTGGTCGTCACCCGCCGCGACGGCGAGGAGATCGACCGGCGCGACGTGCCGACCGGCAAGCCGTTCTCCCTCTCCACCCGGATCGAGCACGGCGGCCAGAACGTCGTGGAGATCGAGGTCGAGCCGCTTCCGAACGAGCTGACCACGGTGAACAACAGGGCGGTCCTGCCCATCGAGGGCATCCGCGAGAAGCTGCGCGTGCTCCTCGTCTCCGGCGAGCCGCACCAGGGCGAGCGCACGTGGCGCAACCTGCTGAAGTCGGATGCGAACGTCGATCTCGTCCACTTCACCATCCTGCGCCCGCCGGAGAAGCAGGACGGTACGCCGATCTCCGAACTGTCGCTGATCGCCTTCCCGACCCGCGAACTGTTCGTTCAGAAGATCAAGGACTTCGATCTCATCATCTTCGACAGGTACGCCAACCAGAGCGTGCTGCCGCAGGCCTACTTCGACAACATCGTCCGCTACGTCCGCGACGGCGGCGCGCTGCTGATCGCGGCGGGGCCCGAATATGCCGGCGCGGCGAGCCTCGCCCGCACCCGGCTCGCGGGGATCCTGCCGGGCGATCCCGACGGGCGCGTGGTGGAGCGGCCCTACAAGGCGACTCCGACCCAGACCGGCCAGCGCCATCCCGTCACCCGCGCCCTGCCGGGCTCGGACGCGAACCCGCCCGCTTGGGGCGACTGGCTGCGGATCGTCCAGGCGCGAATGCGCCCCGGCATCCAGCCGGTCCTCTCCGGGGCGGAGGGCCTGCCCTTGCTCGCCCTCTCGCGGGAGGAGAAGGGCCGCGTCGCCCTGCTGCTCTCCGACCATGCCTGGCTCTGGGCGCGGGGCTACCAGGAGGGCGGCCCCTATCTCGATCTGCTCCGGCGCCTCGCCCATTGGCTGATGAAGGAGCCGGCCCTCGAAGAGGAGGCCCTGCGCGCCCAGATGACCGGCCACGGCCGCGAGGTGCGGATCGAGCGGCAGACAATGGCCGACACCGCCGAGCCGGTGACGGTGACCGGCCCGACCGGCACGGTCACGACCCTTCCCCTCAAGGCCGCTGAGCCCGGCCTGTTCACGGCGACCTTCGAGGCCAAGAGCCTGGGCCTGCACACCCTGCGCTCCGGCAACCTCGTCGCCTTCGTGAGCGTCGGCCCCGCCAACCCCCGCGAACTCGCCGACGTGTTCAGCGACACCGAGCGCCTGCGCCCGGCGGCGGAGGGCTCCGGTGGATCGGTCCGCCGCCTCGCGGATGCCTCCGGCGCGGTGCAGGTGCCGCGGCTCCAAGTCCAGCGCGGCGCGCGCCTCGCGGGTGCAGACTGGATCGGCTTCCGCCCAAGCGACAGCGCCAACATCCGCGGCGTCGAGGTCTATCCGCTCGCCCTCGGGCTGGCGGCCCTCGCCGCGCTGGCGGCGGCCCTGCTCGCCATGTGGCTCGTGGAAGGGCGGCGCGGCCGGGCGGCCTGAGCCCGGCGCCCGCGTCGGGGTTGGATTACCGTCGCGACCGCCCCTGACCCCTGCCCGAAAACTGTTCCTGTCCTCGATAGTCGACGCGAATGTAGCAACCGCTTCGCTCTGTGGCGCCAAGGCGGCGCCGCGGACTGGTGAAATTTGACCAAAGGACGTGGTTGCTTCTGACGAAAAATAACCGTATCGCTGCGGCTACTAGAGTTCCTCAGCAGCGCGTACATTGTGTGCCAGTGCGCAAGTCGACACGGTTTGGTAACTAAGTTCGCTCCGTGCGTGTGGCGAATGTGCATCAAATCGCTAAGTATTGGGGGTTCTGAGGCGTGACCGCCCATGGAAAAGACGAGTCCGGCGGCCTCTCTGAGCAGTTGCAGTCCGCCCTCGATGCCAGCGGCGTGGTCGGCACCTGGGATTGGGATCTCGTGCGACGCATCGCCCGCTACGACCGTGGGGCCGCCGAACTCCTCGCCCTCGATCCCGACCTCGCGGGCCGGGACATCCGCGGCGACATGGCGATGGTGGGCATCCACCCCGACGACCGCGTCTGGCTCCGGAACGAAGTAGGACGATCGGTCGGCATCGGCGGCGTGTTCCTGGCGGAGTATCGGGTCGTGTCGGCGCGCGGCGAGGTCCGCTGGCTGCTGAGCCGCGGACGGATCTATCAGGACCCCCACGGCCGCCCCGTCCGCTCCAAGGGCATCCTGATCGACATCACCGAGAGCCGCGACGAGAGCCAGGGCTACGTCGCGATGCCCAAGGAACGTGTGCAGCACCCCATCGACCGGGCTGCGGGATTGTTGCTGGAGGCCCGCAAGGCCCTCGACGAGTCCGGGGCCGAAGTACCCAGCCACGTCCGCGTCGCCCTCGATCTCGCCCTGTTCGAGGTCGGGACGCAGATCGCGCGCCGCTCCCATCACTGAGCCCGCGCGGGCCTGCGGGCGCTTGCGCACTCGACGCGTCAGGGCCATCGCCCTAAACCCGGCCTCGTGACCGGCGGCGCCCCGCCGCCCGAGTCCCAGAGGTTCGGAGGCAGCCCGCCCGTGACGCAGCCACCCGTCGTGACCCGCCGCCTGTTCAATGGGACGCTGCTCGCGGCCTGCCTCGTCCGGCCCGCCGGCGCGCAACCCGCCCCGGCGACCCCCGACGGCGAGTGGACCCACGCGCTGACCCTGATGGGCGCCCCGAAATACGCGCCCGGCTTCACCCACTTCGAGTATGCCGATCCCAAGGCGCCCAAGGGCGGCCTCGTGCGCCTCGGCGTCCAGGGCGGCTTCGACAACCTGAACATCGTCGTCTCGGGCCTGAAGGGCGACCTCGAAGGCGGCATCCAGCAGATCTACGACACGCTCACCACGACCTCCTCCGACGAGCCGTCCAGCGCCTACGGGCTGCTGGCGGAGGCGGTGAAGGTCGGCCCCGATCTCGGCTCGGCGGTCTACCGCCTGCGCGAGGGGCCGACCTGGCATGACGGCCGGCCGATCACGCCTGAGGACGTGGTGTGGTCCTTCGAGACGCTGAAGGGCAACTCGCCCTTCTACGCCTCCTACTATCACAACGTCGCCAAGGTGGAGGCAACGGGCCCCCGCGAGGTGACCTTCACCTTTTCCGAGAAGGGCAATCGGGAGCTGCCGCAGGTGGTCGGCCAGTTCCCCGTGCTGCCCAAGCACTGGTGGACGGGCAAGGACGCGCAAGGCCGCGCCCGCAACGTCACCGAGACGACCCTGGAGATCCCCCTCGGCTCCGGCCCCTACCGGCTTGAGAAGCTCGAGCCTGGCCGCACCGCCACCTATACCCGTGTCGCCGAGTACTGGGGCAAGGACGTGCCCGCGAATGTCGGCCGCAACAACTTCGGTACCGTCCGCTACGAGTATTTCCGGGACGGCACGGTGCTGGTGGAGGCCCTGAAGGGCGACCTCTACGACTTCCGCATCGAGAACATCGCCCGCAACTGGGCCACCGCCTACGACGACTTCCCCGCCGTGAAGGAGGGTCGCCTCATCAAGGAGCCCTTCCCCGACCGGGGCAACGGCATCATGCAGGCGTTCGTGTTCAACACGCGCAAGGACAAGTTCAAGGATCAGCGCGTCCGCCGGGCGTTCAACCTCGCCATGAACTTCGAGGAGATGAACAAGGCGCTGTTCTACGGCCTGTACAAGCGGATCGATTCCTACTTCTTCGGGTCCGAACTCGCCTCCTCCGGCCTGCCCGAGGGGCGTGAGCGGGAGATCCTGGAGAGCGTCAAGGACAAGGTCCCGGCCTCGGTCTTCACCACGCCCTACAAGAACCCCGTCAGCGACACGTCGGATGCCGTGCGCGCCAACCTGCGTGAGGCGGTGCGCCTGCTGCGCGAGGCGGGCTACGAGTTGAAGGGCGGCCAGATGATCGACAAGGCCGGCACGCCGCTCACCGTCGAGTTCCTGGAATTCCAGAACACCTTCGAGCGGGTGATCCTGCCCTTCTCGGCGCAGCTCAAGCTCATCGGCATCGGTGCGAGCCTGCGGGTGATCGATCAGGCGCAGTACCAGAACCGGATCCGCAACTTCGACTTCGAAATCACCACCACCGGCTGGGGCGAATCGCTCTCGCCGGGCAACGAGCAGCGGGAGTACTGGGGCTCCGCCGCCGCCGACAAGCCCGGCTCGCGCAACCTCATCGGCGTGAAGGATCCCGCCATCGACGCGCTGATCGACAAGCTCGTCTTCGCCCCCGACCGCGAGGGCGTCGTGGCCGCCACCCGGGCGCTCGACCGGGTGCTGCTCGCCCACGATTTCGTGGTGCCGCAATGGGCGTCCGACCGGCAGCGGACCCTGCGCTGGAACCGGTTCAGCCACCCGCCGGTGCTGCCGCTCTACGGCGCGTCCGGCTTCCCGACGACGTGGTGGTACGACGAGGCGCTGGCCGCCAAGACGGGGGCGCCCCGGTGAGGGCGACCCGGCGCGGCCTCGTCCTCGGAAGTCTCGCCGCGGCGGCGCTGCCCCGGTTCGCGCCGACCGCCGCGCGGGCGGCCGAGGGAGACGAGCGGCACGGCCTGTCGAGCTTCGGCGAGTTGAAATACCCGAAGGATTTCGAGCGGTTCGCCTACGTGAACCCGCTGGCGCCCAAGGGCGGGCGCTTCTCGGGTCAGCTCGCCTCGACCATCGGAAACCAGTCGCTCGGCACCTTCGACACCCTCAACATCTACGTCCTGCGCGGCGCCGGCGCGGCGGGGATGAACCTGACCTTCGACAGCCTGATGGTCCGGGCGCTGGACGAGCCCGACGCGATCTACGGCCTCGTCGCCCGCGCCGTCACCGTGAGCCCCGACGGGCTGACCTACACCTTCACCCTGCGGCCCCAGGCCCGCTTCCGCGACGGATCGCGCCTCACGGCGAAGGACGCCGCCTTCAGCCTGACGATTCTGCGGGACAGGGGGCACCCTGAGATTGCGGAGACGATCCGCGACATGAGCGAGGCCCGCGCCGAGGGCGACGAGCGCCTCGTCGTGACCTTCGCGCCGGGCCGCGCCCGGGACCTGCCGCTGACCATCGCGCAACTGCCGATCTTCTCGGCCGCCTACTATGCGGGCCGCGACTTCGAGGCGTCCAGCCTGGAGCCGCCGCTGGGCTCCGGCCCCTATCGGGTCGGCGCCGTCGATCCCGGCCGGTCCATCGGCCTGGAGCGGGTGGCCGACTACTGGGCGGCGGACCTCCCGGTTTGCATCGGCCAGAACAATTTCGACTCGATCCGCTACGAGTATTTCCGCGATCGCACCGTGGCCTTCGAGGCGTTCAAGAGCGGTGCCTTCACCTACCGGGAGGAGTTCACCTCCCGCGTCTGGGCCACGGGCTACGACTTCCCGGCGGTGGCCGAGGGCCGGGTGGTGCGCGACGAGGTGCCCGACGCGCGCCCCTCCGGCACGCAGGGCTGGTGGATCAACGGGCGGCGGGCCAAGTTCCAGGATCCGCGGGTTCGGGAGGCCATCGGCCTGTGCTTCGACTTCGAGTGGTCGAACAAGAACCTGATGTACGGCGCCTACCGGCGGACCGCCTCGTTCTTCGAGAATTCCGACCTGAAGGCCACGGGGATGCCCTCGCCCGGGGAACTGGCGCTCCTCGAACACCTGCGGGACAGGCTCCCGGCCGAGGTGTTCGGCGATCCCGTCACGCCGCCGGTCTCGGACGGGTCCGGCCAGGACCGGGCGCTCCTGAAGCGGGCCGACGCCCTGCTGCGCGAGGCCGGCTGCGTCCGGTCGGGGAACGAGCTGCGCCTGCCCTCCGGCGAGGCCCTGACGCTCGAATTCCTGGACGACGACCCCGTCTTTCAGCCGGTGACGCAGCCCTTCATCCGCAACCTCGCGCTCCTCGGCATCAAGGCGTCGAGCCGCATGGTCGACCCGTCGCAGTATCAGGCGCGGCTCAAGGACTTCGATTTCGACCTCACGGCCCGGCGCTACGGCGGCGGGGTGACGCCCGGCGCCGACCTGCGCGACCTCTACGGCTCGCGGGCCGCCGCGACCCCCGGCTCCAACAACCTGTCCGGCATCGCCGACCCGGCCGTCGATGCGCTGCTGACGGTCCTGGCGGGGGCCGAGTCCCGCGCCGCCCTCACCACCGCCTGCCGCGCCCTCGACCGGGTGCTGCGGGCCGGGCGTCACTGGGTGCCGATGTGGTACGCCGACAAGCACCGCCTCGCCCTCTGGGACGTCTACGGCCGCCCGGCGAACCCGCCGAAATACGACCTCGCCGCCCCGGCCACATGGTGGTTCGACGCCGAGAAGGCGCGCCGGATCGGACGGGGTTGAGGATGACCATCGATCCATCCCGTCATTGCGAGCAAGGCGAAGCAATCCAGGGTAGCGCCACGGTCCGAGTCGGCCCGCCGCTCGTGGAAAGCTTCGTTCCGCCCGCGATGGCGGTCGAGCATGGGACCGAGGCGGAGGGCGCAATGCCATGCTGAGCTATATCCTCCGCCGCATCGGCCTGATGATCCCGACCCTGTTCGGCATCATGCTGATCACCTTCGCCATCGTTCAGTTCGCCCCCGGCGGCCCGGTGGAGCAGGTGCTGTCGAAGATGCAGGGGCAGAACGAGGGCGCGCTCTCCCGCGTTACCGGCGGCAGCGGCGACCTCGGCGGCGGCTCGCGGGGCGGCAACGCCGGCGCCACGGGGGGCAACTCCCGCTACCGCGGGGCGCAAGGGCTGAGCCCGGAATTCATCGCCAAGCTCGAGAAGCAGTTCGGCTTCGACAAGCCGGCGCCCGAGCGCTTCGCGATGATGCTGTGGAACTACATCCGCTTCGACTTCGGCCGCAGCTACTTTCGCGATGTCAGCGTGATCCAGCTCATCCGCGAGCGGCTGCCGGTCTCGATCTCGCTGGGCCTGTGGATGACGCTCCTGTCCTACGCGATCTCGATTCCGCTGGGCATCCGCAAGGCGGTGAAGGACGGGGAGCGGTTCGACCGCTGGACCTCCGCCGTGGTGATCGTCGGCTACGCGGTGCCGGGCTTCATGTTCGGGCTGATGCTGATCATCCTGTTCGCGGGCGGCTCGTTCTACCAGTGGTTCCCCCTGCGGGGCCTCACCAGCGAGGGCTGGGAGAACTTTTCCACCTGGCACAAGGTCACGGACTATGCGTGGCACATGGTGCTACCGCTGACCGCCCTGGTGATCGGCGCCTTCGCCACCTCGACCCTGCTCACCAAGAACTCGTTCCTCGACGAGATCCGCAAGCAATACGTCCTCACCGCGCGGATGAAGGGCCTGTCCGAGCGCGGTGTGCTCTACGGCCACGTCTTCCGCAACGCGATGCTCATCGTCATCGCGGGCTTTCCGGGCGCCTTCATCGCGGCCTTCTTCACCGGCTCCCTGCTGATCGAGACGATCTTCTCCCTGGACGGGCTCGGGGAGCTTTCCTTCCGTGCCATCGTCGGGCGGGATTATCCGGTGGTGTTCGCGACCCTCTACATCTTCTCGCTGATCGGGCTGGCGGTGAATCTGCTCTCCGATCTGATCTACGTCTGGATCGATCCGCGCATCGATTTTTCTGCCAGGGGTGTCTGACTGTCCGTCATTGCGAGCGGAGCGACTTAATCCAGGGGCGGAGGACCGCTGTCCGGCCAGGACGCTGCCCTGGATGGCATCGGCTCCCGCTCGCGACGACGGGCAATATCGGCGTTTGCCCCCACGCCTCCACGCTGTTACGCGGCTTACGATCCCGCGGAGCCGCCGACCTGTGACCAACCTTTCCCTCGTCGTCCGCTCGGAGCGGACGGAGGACGCCGCCGCCATCGGCAAGCTGGAGGCCCGCGCGTTCGGGCCGGGGCGCTTCGCGCGCACCGCCTACCGCCTGCGCGAGGGCAATCCGCACCGGCTCGATCTCGGCGTCACGGCCTCGGTCGGCAGCTTCCTCGTCGGCTCCGTGCGCATGACCCCCGTGCGGGTGGGGGATTCGGGGCTGTTGATGCTCGGGCCGCTGGCGGTCGATCCGAGCTTCGAGGGGCGGGGCATCGGCACCGCGCTGACCAAGGCCGCCATCGACGCGGCCAGGGCGGCGGGCGAGGGCCTGGTGATCCTCGTGGGCGATGCGCCCTACTATGCCCGCTTCGGCTTCGCGCCGGTGCCCATGGGGCGCCTCGTCATGCCCGGCCCGGTCGATCCGGCCCGCCTGCTCTGGCTGGAACTGACGGAGGGATTCGCCGCCGGACTCACCGGACCCCTCGCGCCGGGGGGCGGCACGGCACCCGCCCGATAGGGCTCACGAGGCCCGGCGCAGGGCCGCCGCCGCGACGAGGCCCGCCGCCAGCAGGGTGAGGGCGACGGGCGTGGCGGAGGTCGCCGGCCACGACGAGGCCGCCACGGTGAAGAGGGCGCCGAAGGCCATTTGCGTGAAGCCGTAGAGGCTGGAGGCCGAACCCGCCGCGTGCGGGGCCATGTTCATGAGCCCGGCCACGGCGTTGGGGCTGAGAAGGCCGACGCCGACGGCGTAGGCGAACAGCGGCACGATCAGGCTCACCACGGTGAGGGCTCCGCTCCGGTCGATCGCCAGCAGGATCAGGGCGGAGGCGATGCACAGGAGGTTGCCGCCCCGCGCCGCCCGGCGGATCGACACGCGGGCCGCGATCCGGCTCGCCAGCACCGCCCCCGCCACCATCCCGAAGACGACGGCGAGGCAATCGAACCCCACCTCCTGCGGGGAACGCCCGAGGCGGTCGACCAGCAGGAAGGGCGCCACGGCCAGGAACGCGTAGAGGCTCGTCCCGCCGCAGGCACCCGCCACGAGGTAGGCGCGGAGCACGGGGATCCGCAGGAGCCGCAGGTAGGCCGCCGCCACGGCGCCGACCCCCGGCAGGGCCATCCGGTGCCGGTTGGTCTCGGGCAGGGTCAGGACGACGAGGGCCGTGAGGACGGCGACCGTCCCCGCGAGCAGGGCGAAGACCGCCCGCCAGCCGAAGGCTTGGCTGACCACGCCGCCGATGGCCGGGGCGAGGGCTGGGGTCAGCGTCATGGCGGTGACGAGGATCGCGAGCTTGCGGGCGGCGTCCTCGCGGGTGGAGACGTCGCGCACCATCGCCCGGCCGATCACCAGGCAGGAGCAGGCGCCGAGCGATTGCAGCAGCCGGGCCGCCAGCAGCACGCCGATGGAGGGGGCGGGAATCGCGAGCAGCAGTCCCGCGAGGTAGAGCGAGAGGCCGCCGATCAGCACCGGACGGCGGCCGTACCGGTCGGAGAGGGGGCCGTAGACCAGTTGGCCGCCCGCGAGGCCGACGAGGTAGACGGTGATCGTCGCCTGCGCGGCCGCCGCCGTAGTGCCGAGATCCGCCGCCGCCGCCGCGAGGGCCGGCACGAAGATGTGCAGGGCCACCGTGCCGGTCATCGTCACGGCGACGAGGAGGGCGAGGGGCGCGCGCCGGGCGGCCGGTGGATCGGAGGTGTCGTCCGGCACGCGCGAAACCCCGGAGCGTCGTCGAGCGGAGGCGAAGCGGGCGGGTGGAGCCCGATGGCTGCGATCCGCGGGCGCCGGGCGCCCGGATCGGCCGGCACGAACCGGACCCGAATGGCGAAGGGGCCGGGCTTAAGGCCCGGCCCCCATCGGCTCCCGTGCGCTTACGGCTTCGGGGCCTGTGTCTCGTCCTTCTTGGGGACGGTGATGTCGAGTTCCTTGGCCTTCTCCACCGCCTCGGGATTCGCCTGGGCGGGGGGCTCCTTCGCGGCCGGGGCGGAGGGGGCCGTCGGCTCGGGGGGGATCAGGCTCGAAGGCTGGCCCTGCTGGTCGCTGTCGTGGGCGTTGGCCGGCGGGCTCGGGGCGTTGCGGTCGCTGCCGTTGCCCTCGGGGCGCGGGCTGCCCGGCGGCTTCTCGATCGCCGGCTTGGCGGTCGTGGTGTCGGCGGGCTTGGCCGGGCTGTCCTTGCCCTCGGAGGGCTTGTTCTCGGCCGGCTTGGCGGCGGTGGGCTTGTCGCCCGCGGGGGCGGCGGGAGCCGCCTTCTCCTCGGATTTGGCGGCGGCGGGCGCGGCGGCGGGCTTCTCCTCAGCCTTCTCGGCGGCCGGCAGCGGCTTGGGGCTGTCCGACAGGCTGCGCAGATAGGCGATCACGTTCGCCCGCTCCGTCGGCGAGGCGATGCCTGCGAAGCCCATCTTCGTGCCCTTGATGTAGCCCTTGGGGCTCGTCAGGAACTCGTCGAGGTCGGCGTAGGTCCAGGTCCCGCCCTTCTCCTTGAGGGCCGCCGAGTAGTCGTAGCCCTCGTGGCCGCCCTTCTTGCGCTCCACCACGTCCCACAGGTCGGGGCCGACCTTGTTCGGGCCGCCCTTCTCGAAGCTGTGGCAGGCCTGGCAGGCCTTGGTGCCGCCCTGGCCCTTCTCGGCGCTCGCGCTGGCGAGGCGCACGGCGATCGGCTCGACGCTCGCCGTCTCGGCCGGGGCCGCGGCGGCCGCGGGCTCCGGCTCGGGCAGGTCGTAGCCGGCCTTGCCGGCTGGTTTGGGATGGTAGATCAGCTCGGCCACGAAGCCGGATCCCGCCGCGAACAGCAGGGCGCCGAGTACGGCGCCAGCGATCTTGTTGACCTCGAACGCGTTCATGGGCCTCTCTAACGTCCCGGGGGCGCGCCTCGGCGAGCGGACCGGGCCACGCCGCCGCACCCTGGAAGGTTTCGAGGGTGCCTTAGCCGCTTCGCACCGATCTTGACAATGGCGCCGGCCCCGCACGCAGGGTCGCGGGTGGGGGCATCGGCAATTTTCTGCCGGATGTGTTACCGGACCCGCCCGGAAGACCCCGAGGGACGACCGACCCCGAGGGACGACAAGGGGTCGCGGTCCTGATACAGACCGGCGCTTCCCACGGGTCCATGAAGCCATGTCCGATCCCCTGGTCCTCATTCCGGCGCGTCTTGCCGCCACCCGCCTGCCGAACAAGCCGCTCGCCGACATCGCCGGCGAGCCGATGATCGTCCACGTCTGGCGCCGGGCGGTGGAGGCGGGGATCGGCCCCGTGGTGGTGGCCACCGACACGCCCGAGATCGTGCAGGTGATCGAGGCCGTGGGCGGGCTCGCGGTGCTGACCCGGCCCGACCATCCGTCGGGTTCCGACCGCCTCGCCGAGGCGCTGGAGGCCGTCGATCCGGAGGGGCGGCACGACGTGGTCGTCAACGTCCAGGGCGACCTGCCCACCATCGATCCCGGCATCATCGGCGCCGCCATCCTGCCGCTGGCCGACCGGACGGTGGACATCGTCACCCTCTGCGCGCCGATCACCGACCTGGAGGAGGCCGACAACCCCAACGTGGTCAAGCTCGTCGGCCACGAGGTCGGCCCGCGCCGCCTGCGCGCCCTCTACTTCACCCGCGCCCGCGCGCCCTACGGCCCGGGGCCGCTGTGGCACCATATCGGCCTCTACGCCTACCGCCGGAAGGCTTTGACGCGGTTCGTCGCCCTGCCGCCGGGCGAACTCGAGACCCGCGAGAAGCTCGAACAGCTCCGCGCCCTGGAGGCCGGGATGCGCATCGACGCCGTGGTCGTCGACGACCTGCCGCTCGGCGTCGACACCCCGGCCGACCTCGAGAAGGCCCGGGCGCTGATGCAGCGCCGCCGCCTCAACTGAAACGCCAGAGACCATGTCCGCACGCACGATCTCCTACCAGGGCGAGCCCGGGGCGAACTCCCACATCATCTGCAGCCAGGCCTATCCGGACTGGACGCCGCTGCCCTGTGCCACCTTCGAGGACGCCTTCGCGGCGGTGACCGAGGGCCGGGCCCAGCGGGCGATGATCCCCATCGAGAACTCGCTGGCGGGCCGCGTGGCGGACATCCACCACCTCATCCCGCTCTCGCCGCTCCACATCGTGGCCGAGCACTTCCTGCCGATCCACTTCCAGCTGATGGCGCTGCCGGGCACGCCCATCGAGGCGCTGAAGTCGGCCCACAGCCACGTCCACGCGCTCGGACAATGCCGCCGGATCATCCGCCGCCTCGGCCTGCGCTCCGTGGTGGCGGGCGACACGGCGGGCGCCGCCCGGGAGGTCGCCGAGGCGGGGGACCGGACCCGCGCCGCCCTCGCCCCCGCCCTCGCGGCGGAGGTCTACGGCCTGGAGATCCTGGCCCGCGACGTCGAGGACGCCGCCCACAACACCACGCGATTCGTGGTCTTCTCCCCCGAGCCGGAGGCGGCCGACGGGGAGGGCGCCTTCGTCACAAGCTTCGTCTTCCGGGTGCGCAACATCCCGGCCGCCCTCTACAAGGCGCTCGGCGGCTTCGCGACCAACGGCGTCAACATGACGAAGCTCGAAAGCTACATGGTCGAGGGCGAGTTCACCGCCACGCAGTTCTACGCGGAGGTCGACGGCCACCCCGACGAGCCGGGCCTGCGCCGGGCGCTGGACGAACTCGGCTACTTCTCCCGCGAGGTCCGGGTGGTGGGCACCTATCCGGCCCACCCGTTCCGCGAGGCGGCGCGGCCGCCGGGGGGGTAGGGGCGCCGGATCCGGGCCGCTACTCGCGCCGGATCAGCCGGTCCACCACCACGTCGGACCAGAAGCCCGGCCGGAAGTCGCGCTTCAGCGCCTCGGGGTCGTAGACGGTCTCGACCCAGGTGAGGAAGTCGAGGCCCTTCGCCTCGCCCTCCGCGAGGTAGCGGGCGAAGAAGGCATCGAGAATGCCGGTCTTGGCGAACCGGAAATGGCCGTAGCGGGCCGAGAGCTGGCGCGCGGCCTCCGCCACGGGGCGCCCCTCGTGCAGGATCAGGTAGAGGGCGGCGGCCAGGCCCGCCCTGTCCGCTCCCGCCTTGCAATGCATCACCGCCGGGTACTCGATCTCGGCGAAGAACCGCTTGGCCGCCAGGATCGTGTCCGGATCGGGCGCCTCGCGGGAGCGCAGCACGAATTCCACCAGGGTCAGGCCGTGCCGCTCGCACGCCTCGCGCTGGAGGGGCCAGGACCCGTGCTCCCGCCCGCCGCGCAGGGAGATGACGGTGCGGATGCCCTCGGCCCGGAAGCGGGCGAGCTGATGCGGACCCGGCTGGGCCGAACGCCAGATCCGGCCGTCGCCGACCCGGTGCCTGTTGAGATAGGCGAGACGGAACACCCCGTGATCGATGAGGAGCATGTTCGCCCAGGCCATGAGGCGGCTGCCGGGACCGCCGATCGGTCGCTCGAAGCGGGCGATGCGGGCCATCCGGCGTGCGTAGCGCCGCTCGGGCGTGAGGAAACGTTTGAACACGGTCGATCCGGGGGACGATGCCCGCCTGTACCAGCCGTCCGGGGGAGGGGCAAATCTCCGCGATCGCCCCCGGCCCTCGCCCCGCCGCCGGTGCCGCCGCCGGTGCCGCCGCGCGAGATCGGCGCCGATCTTGCCTTCACTCAGTCCAGATCGGCAGCGAACCTCCGGGCCGCCCGGGTGTTGTCCGCCGGAGGATCAGGGGAGATCTCGCCCATGAGCACGCGCACGACGAGCATCCGCCGGGCCCGGGACGGGGATGTCGGCGGCTTGTCGCGGGTGTTCGACGAGGCGTGGAGGGATGCCTATCGCGGCATCATCCCCGGTGTCGCCCTGGAGCGACTGATCTCCCAGCGGGGCCGCCCGTGGTGGCGCGCAGCCCTCAGCCGGGGGCGCCCGGTCGCCGTGGTGGAGACCGGTGAGACGGTCGTCGGCTACGCGTCCTACGGCCGGGCCCGCAGCCGGGCGCTCGGGGCGGACGGCGAGATCGACGAACTCTACCTGCTGCCGGAATTCCAGGGCGTCGGGCTCGGGCGGCGCCTGTTCCGGGCCGTCCGCAACGATCTCGCCGATTACGGCCTGGGCCGCCTCGGCGTCTGGACTCTCGAAGACAATGTCCGGGCGAGCGCCTTCTACGAAAGTATGGGTGGCACGCGGGGACCGCTCGTCCCCGACAGGCTGGCCGGGATCACCCTGGCGAAGGTGGGGTATTTATTCGGCTAAACGGAAGCGTGACGGTTTTTCCGTTCCGTTGCCGCTGCGCAATTCTCAGATCGCGCCCGCATGTCTATGAGACGCCCGATGGCGGCGAGATCCGCACACGGGAGCGACCCTATGAAAATCGATGCCCTCTCGATCGGCAAGAACCCGCCGCACGACGTCAACGTGGTGATCGAGGTGCCGCTCGGCGGCGAGCCCATCAAGTACGAGATGGACAAGGAGTCCGGCGCCCTGGTCGTGGACCGGTTCCTCTACACCCCGATGTTCTACCCGGGGAACTACGGCTTCATCCCCCACACCCTGTCGGGTGACGGCGACCCCTGTGACGTGCTCGTCGCCAACACCCGCGCCGTGGTGCCGGGCGCGGTGATGAGCGTGCGCCCCGTGGGCGTGATGGTGATGCAGGACGAGGGCGGCGAGGACGAGAAGATCATCGGCGTGCCCTCCCGCCACCTGACCAAGCGCTACGACCGGGTCGAGAACTACACCGATCTGCCCGAGATCACGATCCACCAGATCCAGCACTTCTTCGAGCACTACAAGGATCTCGAGCCCGGCAAGTGGGTGAAGTTCGTCCGCTGGGGCGACAAGGAGGAGGCTCACCGCCTCATCGCCGAGGGCATGGAGCGGGCGAAGAACAAGGGCTGAGCTTCCAACGCCACCGTCATTGCGAGTGAAGCGACGCAATCCAGGGATCCGTCACGTCCGGAGACGTCCCGCTTCCCTGGATTGCGTCGCTGGCGCTCGCGATGACGAAAAGGAGGTGCGCCCTACCCCTACAGCGCCTCCCCCCGCATCAGCCGCGGCACGGTGCGGCTGCGCTGGGCCGCCTCGCGGATGAAGAAGCCCTTCAGGCCCGGCAGGCGGTCCACGAGGCCGAGGCCCAGGTCGCGGGCGAGCCGCACGGGAAGGGTGTCGTTCGAGAACAGCCGGTTCAGCCCGTCGGTGGCCGCCGCCATCGCCACCGTGTCGAAGCGCCGGGCCCGCTCGTAGGCCCGAAGCACCTCGGGCGCGCCGGGATCGAGGCCGAGGCGCAGCGCCTCCGTCACGCCCTCCGCCAGGGCCGCCACGTCCGCCAGCCCGAGATTGAGGCCCTGCCCGGCGATCGGGTGGATGATGTGCGCCGCGTCGCCGAGCAAGGCCACGCGTTCGGCCTGGAACGCCCGCGCGATCCCTACCGCGAGCGGATGGCTCGACGGGCCGGATTCCAGAGCCAGGGCTCCAAGATCGAGGGTGAAGCGCCGCTCGATCTGCTCCATGACCTCGTCGGGCCCGCCCGACAGGAGGGCCTCCGCCTCGTCCGCCCGCTCCGTCCAGACGATGGAGGAGCGGTGGCCGAGGGACCCGCCATCGGGGAGCGGGAGGATGGCGAAGGGGCCGGAGGGCAGAAAATGCTCGAAGGCTCGGCCGCCATGCGGCCGTTCGTGGCCAATGGTCGCCACGATGCCGACCTGGGGATAGGTCCGGCCGACCCAGCCGATGCGGGCCGCCTCGCGCAGGCGGGAGCGCGCTCCGTCCGCCGCCACAAGGAGGTCGGCGGCCAGCGTCTCGCCGCTGGTGAGGGTCGCGACGATCCGCGGACCCTCGCAGGCGGCCCGGACCACGCCCGCCCGCGCCACGGCGACGTCCGCCTCGGCGCAGGCCGCCGCGAGCGCCGCCGCGAAGGGCTCCGCCTCGACCATGTGGGCGAAGGGATCCTCCGGCCTGCGCCCGGTCTCGGTGTCGAAGCTCAGGAAGGTCGGCCGCACCGGGTCGGAGACCCGGCTGTCGCTGATCTCCATGCGGGTGATCGGCTCCGCCGCGCCCTCCAGGCGCGCCCAGACGCCGAGTTGCGTCAGCATCCGCCGACCGCCGGCCGCGACGGCGTAGGCACGGCCGCGCTGGCGCTCCGGGGCCACGCCGTTCGGGTCGAGCACGGTGACGCCGAGCGCCGGGCCGTTGGCGCGTTTGAGGGCGAGGGCCAGGGTCAGGCCCACGAGACCCCCGCCTGCGATCAGGACGGCGCGGCTCGGGCGGCGGGAGGCCTCCGGGGAAGGGCGGGTCGCGTCGGTGGCGGTCATCCAAGCTCTCTGTCAGCGGGCGTTGGCCATGGAGCGGGCCATGGAGCGGGCGGCCCGGCCACCCATGGACCGCGCCGAGGCCCCAGCCTATGTCGCGTCTGGGCCGAGAACGGAAACCACCGGCCCCCGGATCCCTGACCCATGTCCGACGCCGACACCGATGCGATGACCGAGGCCGTGGCGGAACTCATCGCCATCCTCGACCTGGAGCGGCTGGAAGTCGACCTGTTTCGCGGCCAGAACCCGAAGACCGGGTGGCGGCGCGTGTTCGGCGGGCAGGTGGTGTCGCAGGCCCTCGTCGCCGCCGCCCGTACGGTGCCGGCGGACCGGCCCGCCCATTCCCTCCACGCCTACTTCCTCCTGCCGGGCGACCCGCGCGTGCCCATCGTCTACGAGGTCGAGCGCCTCCGCGACGGGCAGAGCTTCACCACCCGCCGGGTCAAGGCGATCCAGAACGGCCGGGCGATCTTCGCCACCACGGTGTCCTTCCAGATCCGCGAGGAGGGGTTCACCCACCAGCCCGCGATGCCCGACGTGGCGGGGCCGGACGGGCTGCCCGGCGGGCCGGAACTCGCGGCCAACGCGCAGCTGCCGGACACGATCGCCGCCTATTTCGCCCGCCCGCGTCCGATCCTGCTGCGGCCGGTGGATTGGGAGCGCTACCGCAACGACGGGCCCCGCGCGCCGGTCTTCAACGTGTGGCTCAAGGCCGCCGCCGACCTGCCCGACGACGAGGCGCTGCATCAGGCGGTGATGGCCTACGCCTCGGACATGACCCTGCTCGATGTGTCTTTGATCCCGCACCGCCGCTCGGTATTCGATCCGCAGGTCCAGGCGGCGAGCCTCGACCACGCCCTCTGGTTCCACCGGCCGTTCCGCGCCGACTCCTGGATGCTCTACGCCCAGGACAGCCCGGCGGCCACGGGTGCAAGGGGCTTCGCCCGGGGCCAGATCTTCGATCGCGCGGGCAACCTCATCGCCTCCGTGGCGCAGGAAGGGCTCATCCGCCCACGCCTGGATTAAAGCACCCTCGCCGACGTGGCGTGGTGTTTCTGAACATTTCTGCGCCGCTTGCCTAAGCGATAGGCATCAAGCCGTGCGCATGCGCATTCGATGGGCGCCGCCCTGATCAACGGGCAGGCATGGGCCGCCGCGCGCGGCGCCCCAATGGCCGAGCTTGGCTGGCACAGTCCTTGAATAGAGGGGCACAACCGCAGGCCATCCCGGCCATGTGGGCCACCCGGATCGGGGTGCCGCGCCGGTCGGGCAGCGGCGACGGATCCCAAGGATCAAGTAGGGGGTGCCACCCATGAAGATCGTGATGGCCATCATCAAGCCGTTCAAGCTGGAAGAGGTGCGCGATGCCCTCACCGGCATCGGCGTGCACGGCCTGACGGTGACCGAAGTGAAGGGTTACGGCCGTCAGAAGGGCCACACCGAAATCTATCGCGGCGCCGAGTACGCCGTGAGCTTCCTGCCGAAGCTCAAGATCGAGGTGGCCGTGGCCAGCGACCTGACCTCCAGCGTCATCGACGCCATCGCCGGGGCCGCGCGCACCGGCCAGATCGGCGACGGCAAGATTTTCGTGATGCCCCTCGAGAAGGCGGTGCGCATCCGGACCGGCGAGACCGACGCCGACGCCCTCTGATCGATCGACGAGTGCGCGCCGGCCCCGCCCGCAGCGCCCTTGCGACCACCCTCGTCCCTCTCAGACCTTCCATAACGCGACAGCGACCGGGAGCCTTGTGCCCATGAAACTCCGTACTGCCCTCTCGCTCGGCTTGGGAGGAGCGGCCCTCGCGCTCCTCCTGATCGAGCCTTCGCTCGCGCAGACGCCTGCGCCCGAGGCGGCCACCGCCGCGCCCCCGGCGCCCCTCCCGAACAAGGGCGACACCGCCTGGATGCTGGTGTCGTCGGCCCTCGTGCTGATGATGAGCGTACCCGGCCTCGCCCTCTTCTACGGCGGCCTCGTGCGCACCAAGAACATGCTCTCGGTCCTCACCCAGGTCTTCGCGATCGTCGCGATCGCCGGCCTGCTCTGGGTGTTCTACGGCTACAGCATGGCCTTCACCAACGGTGGCGGCCTCAACGACTTCGTCGGCGGCTTCTCCAAGGTCTTCCTGAAGGGCGTCGATGCCAATTCCAACGTCGCGACCTTCTCGAACGGCGTCGTGATCCCGGAATACGTCTACATCTGCTTCCAGATGACCTTCGCCATGATCACGCCCGCGCTGATCGTCGGCTCCTTCGCGGAGCGGATGAAGTTCTCGGCGCTGGTGGTGTTCGTGATCCTCTGGATCACGGTCATCTACTTCCCGATGGCCCACATGGTCTGGTACTGGGCCGGGCCGGACTCCATCGCCGCCGCCGCCAAGGCGCTCGCCGCCGCCACGGACGACGCCTCGAAGGCGACCGCCCAGGCTGCGCTGGATGCCGTCAACAAGGACGCGGGCTTCCTCTTCCAGAAGGGCGCCCTCGACTTCGCCGGCGGCACCGTGGTGCACATCAACGCGGGCATCGCCGGCTTCGTCGGCTGCCTGATGCTCGGCAAGCGCATCGGCTACGGCCGTGACCTGCTCGCCCCGCACTCGCTGACCATGACCATGATCGGCGCCTCGCTCCTGTGGGTCGGCTGGTTCGGCTTCAACGCCGGCTCCAACCTCGAGTCCAACGGCACCGCCGCGCTCGCCATGCTCAACACCTTCGTCGCCACCTGCGGCGCGGCGGTGGCGTGGCTGTTCGCCGAGTGGGCGCTGAAGGGCAAGCCGTCTCTGCTCGGCATGGTGTCGGGCGCCATCGCCGGCCTCGTGGCCGTCACCCCGGCCTCCGGCTTTGCCGGCCCGATGGGCTCGATCGTGCTCGGCCTCGTCGCCGGCGTGGTCTGCTTCATCATGTGCTCGACGGTGAAGAACGCGCTGGGCTACGACGACTCGCTGGACGTCTTCGGCGTGCACTGCGTCGGCGGCATCCTCGGCGCCCTGGCGACCGGCATCCTCGTCGATCCCAAGCTCGGCGGCGTCGGCATCCCCGACTACTCCACCAAGCCGGGTGAGCTGGTCGTGGGCGCCTACGACATGATGAGCCAGGTCATCATTCAGGCGGAGGCGGTCGGCCTCACCCTGCTCTGGTCGGGCATCGGCTCGGCGATCCTCTACAAGCTCGTCGACCTGACGATCGGCCTGCGCGTCACGCAGGAGGAGGAGCGCGAGGGTCTCGATATCGCCGACCACGGCGAGCGGGCCTACAACTACTGATCCCTTCCGGGTGAGAAGAAAGAAGGCCCCGGCTCCCGCGAGCCGGGGCCGTTTTCATTTGGCGTCACGTCATTGCGAGTGAGGCGAGGCAATTCAGGGAGGCGCCAAGGTCGGAAGTCTGGCCTCCGTCCCCGGGCTGATTCGCTCGCAGCGACGGGCCGGGGACCGTCAGAACCGCAGCGGGCGCACCCGCTTCACCTGCGGAATGTCGGCGATCTGTGCCAGGACCTCGGCGGGCACCGCACCGTCCACCGCCACGAAGGCGATGGCGTCGCCGCCCTCCCGGTCCCGGCCGAGGTTGAAGGTCGCGACGTTCATCCCCGCCTCGCCGAGCAGGCTGCCGAAACGGCCGATGAAGCCCGGCTTGTCGTGATTGCGCACGTACAGCATGTGGGGCGCGAAGCCCGCATCCATGGCGATGCCGCGGATCTCGATCACCCGGGGCTTGCCGTCCTGGAAGACGGTGCCCGCCGCATCGCGGGGCATGTCCTGCGCCTCGACGGTGATCCGCACCACCGACTCGAAGGTCGTCAGCGCCCCGCCCCGGCGGACCTCGTCCACCACGATGCCGTGCTCGTGGGCGAGACTCGGCGCAGAGATCATGTTCACGTCGGAGCGGAAGGCCCGCAGCACGCCCGTCACCGCCGCCGCCGTCAGCGCGCGGGTGTTCATCTCCGCGACCGCGCCCTCGTAGACGACGCGGATGCCGGTGACCGGCGCCTCCGTGAGCTGGCCGAGGAAGGAGCCGAGCTTCTCCGCCAGTTCCACGAAGGGCCGCAGGCGCGGCGCCTCGTCGGCGCTGATCGCAGGGAAGTTCACGGCGTTGGCGATGGCCCCGTCATTGAGATAGGCCGCGATCTGCTCGGCCACCTGCAGCGCCACGTTCTCCTGCGCCTCCGCCGTGGAGGCGCCGAGATGCGGCGTGCACACCACGTTCGGATGCCCGAAGAGCGGGTTCTCACGGGCCGGCTCCTCCAGGAACACGTCGAGGGCCGCGCCCGCCACATGGCCCGAATCGAGGGCCGCCTTGAGCGCCGCCTCGTCGAGCAGGCCGCCGCGGGCGCAGTTGACGATCCGCACGCCGGGCTTCGTCCGGGCCAGCGCCCCGGCGGAGAGGATGTTGCGGGTCTTCTCGGTGAGGGGGACGTGCAGGGTGATGACGTCGGCCCGCGTAAGCAGATCGTCGAGTTCGACCTTCTCGACGCCGAGCGCCACCGCCCGCTCCGCCGACAGGAAGGGATCGTAGGCGATCACCTTCATCCTCAGCCCGATGCCGCGCTCGGCGGCGATGGCGCCGATATTGCCGCAGCCGACGACGCCGAGCGTCTTGCCCGTCAGCTCAACGCCGAGGAAGCGGTTCTTCTCCCACTTTCCGGCTTGCGTCGAGGCGTCGGCCTGCGGGATCTGGCGGGCGAGGGCGAACATCATCGCGATGGCGTGCTCGGCCGTGGTGATGGCGTTGCCGTGGGGCGTGTTCATCACGATCACGCCCTTGGCCGTGGCGGCGGGGACATCGACGTTGTCGACACCGATTCCGGCCCGGCCGATCACCTTCAGCCGGGTCGCGGCCTCCAGCACCTTCGGAGTGACCTTGGTGGTCGAGCGGATGGCGAGCCCGTCATAGGCGCCGATCTCGCGGATCAGGGCCTCCCGGTCCTTGCCGAGATCGGGCCGGAAATCGACGGCAATGCCGCGGTCCCGGAAGATGCGGATCGCCGCCTCGGAGAGGGCATCGGACACGAGGACGCGTTTGGGGGGCTGGGTGTGCGCGGGCATGGGGCCTCCGGCGCTGGAAGGGGGATGGACGTGCGGGCGCGTATCCCCGTCGCTGAGGGGGCGGCGAGCCTCGAACCCTCGCCGTCATTGCGAGCGTCAGCGAAGCGATCCAGGGTAGCAGGGCAATTCCGAACCGTGGCGGATCCCTGGATTGCTTCGCTTCGCTCGCGATGACGGGTGAGGCTTCGAGCGGTCGAAGCGTCCTCTTCGAGGGGAGGGCGCGGGTCTTCAGGCCGCGGCGGTGAGCGCGGCCTTCTCCTGGGCGAAGGCCCAATCGAGCCAGGGCAGCAGGGCCTCGACGTCGGCGGTCTCCACCGTGGCCCCGCACCAGATCCGCAGGCCGGCGGGCGCGTCGCGGTAGGCCGCGATGTCGAGGGCGACGCCCTCCTTCTCCAACCGCGCGGCGATGCCCTTGGCCAGGGCGGCGACGGCGGCATCGCCCTTGGCCAGCACGTCGGGATCGGCGATCACGAGGCAGACGCCGGTGTTCGAGCGCGTCGCCGGATCGACGGCGAGCGGCGCCACCCAGGGGGTACGGTCGACCCAGGCATAGATCGCCGCCGCGTTGGCGTCGGCCCGGGCGTGCAGGGCGGCCAGGCCGCCGAGTCCCTTCGCCCAGGCCAGGGTGTCCAGGTAATCCTCCACCGCGAGCATGGACGGCGTGTTGATCGTGTCGCCCTTGAAGATGCCCTCGATCAGCTTGCCGCCGCTGGTGAGGCGGAAGACCTTCGGCAGCGGCCAGGCCGGGGTGTGGCTCTCCAGCCGCGCCACGGCGCGGGGCGAGAGGATCAGCATCCCGTGCGCGGCCTCGCCGCCCATCACCTTCTGCCAGGAGAAGGTGACGACATCGAGCTTGTCCCAGGCGAGCGGCTGCGCGAAGGCCGCCGAGGTGGCATCGCAGATCGTCAGGCCCTCGCGGTCGGCGGCGATCCAGTCGCCGTCCGGCACCTTCACCCCGGCGGCGGTGCCGTTCCAGGTGAAGACCACGTCGCTGTGCTTCGTGTCGATCGCCGCGAGGTCCGGCAGCACGCCGTAGGGCGTCTGGTGGATCGTGGGGTCGATCTTCAGTTGCTTGAGCGCGTCGGTGACCCACTCCTTGCCGAAGGCCTCCCAGGCGGCGACCGCCACGGGGCGGCAGCCGAGCATCGTCCACATCGCCATCTCGACGGCGCCCGTATCGGAGGCCGGGACAATGCCGATCCGGTAATCGGACGGAACCTGGAGGATCTCGCGGGTCAGGTCGATCGCCTGCGCGAGCTTGGCCTTGCCGAGGGGGGAGCGGTGCGAGCGGCCGAGCGCGGCATCGGCCAGGGCTTGCGGGGTCCAGCCGGGGCGCTTGGCGCAGGGGCCGGACGAGAAATGGTTCACGCGCGGGCGCGTGGTGGGGCGAGCACTCATGATGATCCATCCTTGCAGATGGGCGCTCCTCGTTGGGGAGGAGTGTCCCGCCGACGCGCATGCGCCGATTTGCCCGCCGAAGCAAGCCCGCCCCGCACCGGGACGGCACCCCGGCGGGCCGACATACCGCCGGTTAAGACCGGCCCGCTAGGGTCGGTGGCGTACCGCGTTGTGTTTCAGGTGCATCATGTCCTTCGAAGATGCCGCGACCGTCGTGGCCTGCGCGCTCGTGCTCGCCTGCAGCTTGATGCTCGTGCCGCGGGCGCGGCGGGGCGAACCGCTGGAGCGCCCCCAGGTGCAGAGGCTCGAATTCGATCCGCTCCTGATGGATCCGGACGGTCCGGTGCTGGACCTCGAAGCCGCCTGACCGTCCAAGTCAGTCCGGACGGCGCAGCAGGTCGGGCCGCCGCTCGGCGGTGATCCGCTCGGCCTCCGACCGGCGCCACCGGGCGATGGCGCCGTGGTTTCCCCCGCACAGCACCTCCGGGATGGCCCGGCCCTCCCATTCGCGGGGCCGCGTGTAGTGGGGATATTCGAGGAGCCCGCCCTCGAAGCTCTCCTCCTCGCCCGAGGCGGCCTTGCCCATCACGCCGGGCAACAGGCGCACGCAGGCATCGAGCAGCGTCAGCGCCGCGATCTCGCCGCCCGACAGCACGTAATCGCCGATCGAGACCTCCTCCAGGCCGCGCCCGGCGATCACCCTCTCGTCCACCCCCTCGAACCGGCCGCAGACCACGAGGAGGCCAGGGCCCGCCGCGAGTTCCCGCACCCGCTCCTGCCGCAGGGGGCGCCCCCGGGGGGACATCAGCAGCCGGGGGCGAGGATCGTCGGCGACCGTCGCGGCATCGATGGCGGCGGCCAGCACGTCGCAGCGGAGCACCATGCCCGCGCCGCCGCCCGAGGGCGTATCGTCCACGGCGCGGTGCCGCCCCAGGCCATGCTCGCGGATGTTGCGCGCCTCCAAACTCCAATCGCCCCGGGCGAGGGCATCGCCGGAGAGGGACAGGCCCAGCGGACCGGGGAACATCTCCGGGTAGAGGGTGAGGATCGTGGCCCGCCAGGGCGAGGGGGCTCGCGCCGGTCCCGCGGGCGTCGTGTCTGCGTCGGTCATGGCGCTCCATCGCCCGTCCGGTGCGGCACGGTCAACGCAGGCGGCACCGGCGCCGCATTCGCGCGGTTATGGGGCATGATCCGTCTCCTGCTCCTCCTCTCCGCCGCCTTCGTCCTCCCCGCCGAGGCGGCCGGCCCGCTGGCGCCCGCCGGGGCCCCCGCCGATGCGTTCCCGAAGCCGGATCGCCCGGTGGCGGAGATCATCGCGCCGCAATGGTCGCCAGAGGCGGACCGGGACAAGACCGGCGAGTTCGAGACGGTCGTGGAGGCGATGCGCATCCGCCCCGGCGAGACCGTGGCCGATATCGGCGCGGGCAGCGGCTACTACGTCGTCCGCCTGAGCCCGAAGGTCGGCGAGACGGGCAGGATCCTCGCCGAGGACGTGATGCCGGACTATCTCGCGGCCCTCGAGCGGCGGGTGAAACCCTTCGGCAACGTGACCGTGGTGCAGGGCGAGCCCCACGACCCGCGCCTGCCGCCGGCCTCCGTCGATGCGGTGGTGCTCGTCCACATGTACCACGAGATCACGCAGCCCTTCGGCCTGCTCTACAACCTCGCCGCCTCGATGCGGCCCGGCGGCCGGGTCGGCATCCTCGATGCGGACACGATCCCGTCCCGCCACGGCACGCCACCCGCGCTCCTGCGCTGCGAATTGAAGGCCGTGGGCTACCGGGAGACGGGGTTCCACCCGATCCCCGGAGGCGCCTACCTCGCCATCTTCGAGGCGCCTGCGCCGGAGAATCTGCCGAAGCCGGCGGCGATCCGGCCTTGCCGGGACACCGCGACGAAGCGGTGAGGCGGCAGGGCGTATCTCCGTCGTTGCGAGCAACACGAAGCTATCCAGGGATCCGCCACGTCTTCACGCGTCGCGCTGCCCTGGATTGCTTCACATTACTCGCACTGACGACGCAGACATTTCCGGGGAAGGTGATGAGAGCGAAGAATTCGACGGCTCAACGCAGCGTTGCTTGAGCAATCCAGGCCCGGCCATCATAACGGCCACGCTTCCGGCACCTCTCCGGCCCGAAGGCCCCGGCCACGGGGCTTGCGGCGGACCTGATCGGCCGTCGCCCCCGCAAGGGTGAGGAGATCGATCGGAGAGGAGGTGATTCGTGTGATCGGCATTCCGATGCTCACCATCACCGTGAGCAGAAACGCCAGCGGATGGTCTGTGACCATCACGCTGGCGCTCAAACTGCTCTAAGGCTGGAGCAAAGGAACCGGAGGAGGTGGCTCTCTTCCGGTTCCGCTTATGATGTTAAATCCTCGGAACCGCATTTTCAATCGGCTCGGCTGTCGCCCCTCAGCCCGGATCGTCGGCGGGCTTCTGGCCGGGCGGCTCGAAGAAATCCTCCGGCAGAGCGACGGTGATGCGCCGGGCCGGGAGGTCGAGGGTCGGCACGAAGGCCTTCGTGAAGGGCAGGAGCGCCGTCGCACCGCCGGCGGCCGGGCGCAGTTCCAGGAGGTCGCCGCCGCCGTAATTCGGCACCGCGACGACCGTGGCGACGATGGTGCCGGCCGCATCGACCGCCGTCGTCCCGATCAGGTCGGTGGTGAAGAACTCGTCCTCCTCCTCGGGCGTGCCGAGGCGGGTGCGCGGAATGTAAATGGCGAGGCGGTTCAGCGCCTCGGCGGCCGTGCGGCCGGTGACGCCCTGCACGCGGGCGATCAGCATGTCCGACGCGGCGCCGGGGGCAGGGCGCACCTCGGCGAGGGTGAGGGCGCGGCCGTCGGCGGTGGTCAGGGTACCGTAGGAGGCGATGGCCTGCGGATCGGAGGTGAAGGATTTCAGGCGCACCTCGCCGTGCAGCCCCTGCGCCCGGCCGAACTCGCCCATCAGGACGAGGTCCGGATCGGCCGGCTTGGCCGGCGGCTTCGGAGCCGGGGGCTTGGGCGAGGTGGCGGCCTGCGGCGGCAGGGCCGCAGGCCGTGGGCGACGGCCGCCGTCGCGGGAGGTGGGACCGGCGGGGCGGCGCGTCACGGGGCCGGGCCTTACGCGGCGGCGTCCTCGGCGGGGGCGGCGGCCTTCTCGGCGCGCTTGGCGGCCCGCTCCTTGGACTTCTCGCCCGGCTCGGCCTTCTGCGGGTTGTTGCGGGTCGGGCGCTTGGCGAGGCCGGCCTGGTCGAGGAAGCGCAGGACGCGATCGGTCGGCTGCGCGCCCTTGGCGAGCCAGCTCTGGATCTTGTCGGTGTCGAGCACGACGCGGGCCGGATCGTCCTTGGCCTTCATCGGGTCGTAGGCGCCGACCTTGTCGATGAAGCGGCCATCGCGGGGCGAGCGGGCGTCGGCGACGACGATGCGGTAGTAGGGGCGCTTCTTGGCGCCGCCGCGGGTCAGACGGATCTTGAGCGACATGGTGTGTTCCTAGGTCCTAGTTCTGCGGATCGATCGTGGCACCGTGCTCGGCCGCGATCGTCTGGTGGTGCCGGATGACTTCCTTGACGACGAACGCCAGAAACTTCTCGGCGAAATCGGGGTCGAGCTTGGCCTCGACCGCGAGGTTGCGGAGCCGGGCGACCTGACGGGCCTCCCGGTCCGGATCGGAAGGGGGGATCCCCTTGCGGGCCTTCAGCTCGCCGACCCGCTGGGTGCAGCGGAAGCGCTCGGCGAGCAGGTGGATCAGGGCGGCATCGAAGTTGTCGATGCTGTCGCGCAGGCGCGCGAGTTCGGGATCGACGGCTTGCGCGGAGAGAATGGTCATTTCTTCTTCCCGAACGGCATTCCGCCCAGGCCGGGGAGCTTCGGCCCGCCGAGGCCCGGAAGACCCGGCAACTTCGGCATCCCGCCGCCCCCTCCGAGGCCCGGCGGCATCGGCGGAAGCTTGCCGCCGAACTGCTTCTCCAGCGCGGCGATCTGCTCCGGCGTCGGCTCGGGCATCCCCGGCGGCAGTCCGGGCATGCCGCCGCCCATCCCGCCGCCGCCGAGCCCGAACATCGAGCCGAGCGCCTGGCCGATGCCGCGCTTGCCCGACCCCATCGCCTTCATCATGTCGGCCATGGTCCGGTGCATCTTCAGGAGCTTGTTGATCTCCGAGACGTCGACGCCCGAACCCGCCGCGATGCGCTTCTTGCGGGAGTTCTTCAGCAGGTCCGGGTTCTTGCGCTCCTGCGGGGTCATCGAGGAGATGATCGCCCGCTGGCGCTTGAACATCTTCTCGTCGAGGTTCGCGCCTTCCACCTGCTTCTTGATCTGACCCATGCCGGGCAGCATCCCCATCAGGCCGCCGATGCCGCCCATGCGCTCCATCTGCGCGAGCTGCATCGACAGGTCCTCAAGGTCGAACTTGCCCTTGCGCATCTTCTCGGCGGTGCGCATCGCCTGTTCGGCGTCGATCGTCTCCGCCGCCTTCTCGACGAGGGAGACGATGTCGCCCATGCCGAGGATGCGGTTGGCGACGCGCGCCGGGTGAAATTCCTCGAGGGCATCGACTTTCTCGCCTGTGCCCACGAGCTTGATCGGCTTGCCGGTGACGGCGCGCATCGAGAGCGCCGCGCCACCGCGCGAATCGCCGTCCATGCGGGTCAGCACGATGCCGGTGACGCCAAGGCGCTGGTCGAAGGCGCGGGCGGTGTTCACCGCGTCCTGGCCCGTGAGGGCATCGGCGACGAGGAGCACCTCGTGCGGGTTCGTGGCCGCCTTCACCTCGGCGGCCTCAGCCATCAGGGCCTCGTCCACCGTGGTGCGGCCGGCGGTGTCGAGCATCACCACGTCGAAGCCGCCGAGCCGGGCGGCCTCCATCGCCCGGCGGGCGATCTGCACCGCCGACTGGCCGGCGACGATGGGCAGGCTTTCGACGCCGACCTGCTTGGCCAGGACGGCGAGCTGCTCCATGGCGGCCGGGCGGCGCGTGTCGAGGGAGGCCAGCAGCACCTTCCGGCGCTCGCGCTCGGTGAGGCGGCGGGCGATCTTGGCGGTGGTGGTGGTCTTGCCCGACCCCTGAAGGCCGACCATCAGCACCGGCACGGGGGCGGGGGCGTTGAGGTCGATCACCTCGGCGTCGGTGCCGAGCATCGCCACAAGCTCGTCGTTGACGAGCTTGACCACCATCTGGCCCGGCGTGACCGACTTCAGGACGGTGGCACCGACGGCCTTCTCCCGCACCCGCTCGGTGAAGCCGCGCACCACTTCGAGGGCGACGTCCGCCTCCAGCAGGGCGCGGCGCACCTCGCGCATGGCGGCGGTGACGTCGGCCTCCGTCAGCGCGCCCCGGCGGGTGAGGCCGGAGAGGATCCCGGAGAGACGGTCGGAAAGTCCTTCGAACATGCCCGTCGCGGCCCGCTACTGCTCGAGCCCGGCGCGGGAGACCCGCCGGGCCTGAAGCGACGCCTCGAAGCTCTGGATCGCGCGGGCGAACTTGTCCCGGCACTCGGTGTTGCAGAAGCCGACGACGGCGCCGTTGTAGAGGGTGAGCGAATCGGCCGCGATCGGCTTGCCCGACCACGGGCAAGTGTCGTTCACCGCGTCCTCGATCTTCAGCACGTTCTGCTCGGCCACCATGCGGTGAATGCCTCCGCCATCGGGTCCGCCCCGGCGATCGCGCCAACGCCCATCGCGCCCGAGGGCGCAGACGCGCTGTCGGGCGTTGACCTCCGGCCTCTCGGGCCGGTCGGCGGGTATTCGGGTCGATCGTTCGGGATCGGGACGGGCGGGTTAGCCTCGCCGACGGGACTTGTCAATTTTTCCGCGCTTCCGCGCCCAGCGGCGCGCGCCGCCGGCGAGGGAGGGTGCGGCAAAGGTGCCGCACCCTTTACCGGCTGTTAAGCATGTTTCGGTTGGGTGGGCGGGTTAACGTTAGGACGCCTGACGATGTCTGAACCCGCCCGTTCCTTCGCGTTTCCCGAGGAAGACGGCGACGGCGTGCCCAGCCCCCTGCGGGATTGGCTTTCCGCCATGCGCCAGCCGTCCGCCCCGGCGACGGAGGTGCCGCCGCATCCCCTGCGCCAGCGCGAGGCCCGCCGGGATCCGCCGCAGGACGTGTCCTGGGGGCCGCGTCTGGTGGAGCCGGCGGAGGCGCTGGAGGATACCTCCGACGTCTCCGAACTGATGGCCGAGAACATGATGCTCAAGGCGAAGCTGCAGGTCGAGCTGGACCGCCAGGATTCCCTCCAGGCCGCCCTGGCCGACCAGATCCGCGAGCTTCGCCAGCACATCGCGGACGAGATGCGTTCCCTCGAGGAGCTGCAGGCCGAGCAGGTCGCGGCCAAGGCCGAGTACGACGAGTTCCGCGCCGAGCGCGAACAGATCCGCCGGGATCGCGACACCCTGCGACACGAGCGCGACCGGCTCGCGGACGAGCGCGACGCCCTGAGGACCGAACGCGAGGCCGTCTTCGCGGAGCGCGAGATGATCCGGGAGGACCGCGACCTGTGGCGCGCCCGGGCGGAGGCGCTGGCCCAGCCGATCTTCCAGCACGCCAAGCGCTGAGACGGCCCGCACCTCCGAAACGGCGAAGGGCCACCCCCTTTCGAGGATGGCCCTTCCATTGCCGGTCCGACGCGTCCGGCGGAACTGTCCCGTGTTTCGGGTCTCTAGCGCGCCTTAGAGCGACACGCTGGAGGCGAAGGTCCAGGTCCGGGAAGCCGAGACGGTCGGCTGATGACAATGAGACACTGGATCACCTCCTTTCGTTAGTTGCGGGTGAGAAGAAGGTAGGCGGCTGCGGCCGGCTTGTGAAGGGTGCAGGGCTGCGTCGCTTCGCCCATCGCCGCCACGCGCCGGCGGCCATGCCCGCAGATGGCTTTGTCGCCAGGCGCCGCCGAGGGTAAGACGGCGGGCGAACCCCGATCCCTCCACCGCGATCCCGCCCGTGAACGTTCAGGCCCCCCCGCCGCGCGCCGATGAGGCCGCCCTCGACCCCGAGGCGATGCGCCAGCCCCTGCCGAACGCGTGGTATTGCGTCGGCCGCGCGCGGAGTCTCGATGGCGGCAGGCTCCGGGCGGTCGCCCTCAACGGCGAGCAGATGGTCCTCGGCCGGGGCAAGGACGGGGCATTCTTCGCCCTGCGGGATCGCTGCCCGCACCGGGGCATGGCCCTGTCCAAGGGGCCCTTCGACGGCCACACCCTCATGTGCCCGTTCCACGGCTGGCGGTTCGGCACCGACGGCGGCTGCCGGGACGTGCCGACCCTCTCGGAGCACGATGCGTCCGACTTCTCGCGGATCCGCGTCCAGCCTTTCCCCGTCCGGGAAAGCGCGGGCTTCCTTTGGGTTAACCCCTTCCTCGGCCCGGCCGCCGGAGAGCCGCCGGCCCTGCCGACGCTCGACTTCGCGCCCGCCGGCTCCCTGGTCGTCGAACTGGAGGTCGAGGCGTCCTTCGACCTCACGGTGCTCAGCCTCGTCGATCCCGGCCACGTCGCCTTCGTCCACGATTCGTGGTGGTTCCGCCCCTCGAAGCAGTTGCGGGAGAAGGTGAAGATCTTCGAGCCGGTGACGCACGGTTTTACCATGGCGAGCCACGCCACCACCACGAGCAGCCCGGTGTACCGGCTGCTGGGCGGCGTGCCCGAGGTCGAGATCGAGTTCCGCCTGCCCGGCGTGCGGCTGGAGCGGATCCGTGCGGGCACGAAGACCGTCGCGAACTACACCTTCGCGACACCCCTCGGTCCCAACCGGACGATGCTGACCAACGCGCTCTACTGGAGCATGCCGGCCCTGAACCTCCTGAAGCCGCTGGCCCGGCCGCTGATGCGCCAGTTCCTCGATCAGGACCGGCAGGTCCTGCAGGAGGCACAGAAGGGCCTCGACCGGAAGCCGACCATGGTGCTGCTCGGGCAGGGCGACCTGCCCTCGCAATGGTATTTCCGGCTGAAGCGCGAGGCCCTGGAATCGGCGCTGGCCGGACGTCCGTTCCACCATCCCCTAGAGCGGCGGGAGCTACGCTGGCGGTCGTAAGGGGTCGGACGGAAAGGTCTCGTTAACCTTCGCCTCCCTAGGCTCACGGCCGACCGATCCCGTGAGACTCACCGCTCGATGCCACGCTATTTCATTGATCTCCACGACGGCACGCAGCCCATCAAGGACGAGGTCGGCTTCGACCTGCCGGACCTGCCGGCCGCCCGGGCGAAGGTGGCGCGGATCATGTCGGCCATCGCCCGCGACATGCTGCCGGATGTCGAGCGCCAGGATTACGTGGCCGGCGTGCGCGACGACGGGGGCAACGTCGTCTACCGCGTGCGCCTCTCCCTCGCGACGGAACTGCTCGAAGCGGGGGCCTGAGCCCGCCGCCGACGCGGCCGCCCGGCATGCCCTCCGGCGAGATGTCTCGCTTGACCCCGGCGGCGGGGTCGCCATCTCCCATGTCATGAAACGGCGCAGCCTGCTCACGGTCGCCAGCGCGGCCACGGTGATGACCCTCGGCGGCGTCGGCTATGCCGCGCACCGGCGCAACGCCAACCCCTACTATTCCGGGCCGGCCACCGACCATTTCGACGGTGTGCGGTTCTTCCTGCCCGGCGTCGATACCGATCGGGGCCTGGGCGACGTTCTGAAATGGCAGGCCAAGCGGCGGCGCACGGCCTGGCCCGCGGCCTACCCGAGCCCGTTCCCCGCCGACAGGCCGCCGGAGCGGGTGGCGGGCCTGCGCGTCGTGCTGATCGGCCATGCGAGCTATCTTGTGCAGGTCGCCGGGCGCAACATCCTGATCGACCCGGTCTTCGCCAAGCGGGCGAGCCCCGTGCGGTTCGCCGGGCCCAAGCGCGTCAACCCGCCCGGCATCGCCTTCGGGGACCTGCCGCCGATCGATGCGGTGCTGATCACCCACAACCACTACGACCATCTCGACGGGCCGAACCTCGCGCGGTTGTGGCAGGCACACCAGCCCCTCGTGATCGCGCCGCTCGGCAACGACACGATCCTGCGGAACTACGACGGCACGATGCATGTCGAGACCCGCGACTGGGGCGGGTCGGTCGATCTCGGCGACGGGCTGTCCGTCCACCTCACCCCCGCCAACCACTGGTCCGCCCGCGGCGTGAACGACCGGCGGATGGCCCTGTGGTGCGCCTTCGCGATCCTGTCGCCCCAGGGCTTCCACTACCACGTCGGCGATACGGGGCTCGGCGACGGGGCGATCTTCCGCGAGGTCCGCGGGCGCTTCGGGGCGCCCCGCCTCGCGACCCTGCCGATCGGCGCCTACGAGCCGCGCTGGTTCATGCGGCCGCAGCACGTCGATCCCGTCGAGGCGGTGGAGATCGCGCGGATCCTGGAGGCGCACCAAGCGCTCGGCCACCATTGGGGCACGTTCCAGCTCACCGACGAAGGCGTCGAGCGTCCCGCCGAGGATCTCGCCGCCGCGCTCTCCGCCGTCGGGATGGCGCAGGAGCGCTTCGTGGCATTGCGGCCGGGGCAGGTCTGGGAGGGCTGACCCTCGTCCGTGCGCGCGCGGCGAAGCCGGTGAGGGATGCGCCGGGGGCGACGACGTTTCCCCTCCGGCACGTCACGACGCCCGCACCGACGGGGCGCGCCGAGCCCTAGGCACGAAGTATGCAAGATACCGGAGGCAGCCCTTGCGTGCATTCCGGGAGTCCCGATGACTGTGATCGTGCCGACGCGTCGTTCCCTCATGGCAGGTGGGGCGGCGCTCGCGTCCCTCGGCACCCTCGGCCGGGCCCAGGCGGCCGAACCCCGGTCCCTGACCTACGGCATCTCGATGACCGACCTGCCGCTCACCACCGGCCAGCCGGACCGGGGCGCGGGCGGCTACCAGTTCACCGGCCTCACCCTCTACGATCCCCTCGTCGCCTGGGACCTCGCCGTCGCCGACCGCCCGGGCAGGATGGTGCCCGGCCTCGCCACCTCCTGGGAGAGCGACCCGGCCGACCGCAAGACCTGGATCTTCCACCTGCGCGAGGGCGTGACCTTCCACGACGGCTCGCCCTTCGATGCCGACGCAGTGATCTGGAACTTCGACAAGGTGCTCAACAAGGAGGCGCCGCATTTCGACCAGCGGCAGGCCGCCCAGGTCCGCCCGCGCCTCCCCGGCGTCGCGACCTACAGGAAGCTCGACGCGAAGACGGTGCAGGTCACGACGAAGTCCGTCGACAGCCTCTTTCCCTACCAGATGCTCTGGTTCCTGATCTCCTCGCCCGCCCAGTACGAGAAGGTCGGCCGGGATTGGGCGAAGTTCGCCTTCGAGCCGTCCGGCACCGGCCCGTTCAAGCTCGCCAAGCTGACGCCCCGGGTGAGCCTGGAACTTGTGCCGAACGCCGGCTACTGGAATCCGAAGCGCATCCCGAAGCTGTCCAAGCTCACGCTGGCCTGCGTCCCCGAGGAACTGGCGCGGGTGAACGCGCTCCTCTCCGGCAACGTGGACCTGATCGAGACGCCGGCGCCCGACGCGGTGCCGCGCCTCAAGGGGGCGGGGATGCGCGTCGTCGGCAACGACACGCCGCATGTCTGGAACTACCACCTCTCCATGGTGGAGGGCTCGCCCTGGCGCGACCTGCGGCTGCGCAAGGCCGCCAACCTCGCCATCGACCGGGAGGGCGTGGTGCAGCTGATGGGCGGCCTCGCCACCCCGGCCGTGGGGCAGGTCCAGCCGTCGAGCCCGTGGTTCGGCAAGCCGGAGTTCGCGATCAAGACCGATGTGGACCAAGCCCGCAAGCTCGTGGAGGCGGCGGGTTACTCGGTGAAGAACCCCCTCAAGACCACGATCCTGATCCCGAGCGGCGGCACCGGCCAGATGCTCTCGCTGCCGATCAACGAATTCGTGCAGCAGAGCTGGGCCGAGGTCGGCATCCAGGCCGAGTTCAAGGTGGTGGAGCTGGAGGTGGCCTACACGGGCTGGCGGCAGGGCGCGGCGGACCCGAGCCAGAAGGGCGTGAGCGCCGGCAACATCGCCTACGTCACCTCCGATCCGTTCTACGCCATCCTGCGCTTCTACGATTCACGGCAGGTGGCTCCCAACGGGGTGAACTGGAGCCATTACCGCAATCCCGAGGTCGATGGCCTCTGCGATCAGGTGAAGGCCAGTCTGGACACCGCCGAACAGGATCGGTTGCTGGCGCGCATCCACGAGATCGTGGTGAACGACGCCGTGCAAGTCTGGGTCGTCCACGACACCAATCCCCACGCTTTATCGAATCGCGTCTCACAGTATGTTCAGGCTCAACACTGGTTCCAGGACCTGACTACGCTGGCTTGAATTGCGGGACAGGCTGGAACAATGCGCACCAATTCGTGTTGCCTCCCGGAACACGAGTTGGAGAACGCTATGAAGACACTGCTCGCCAGTGCCATCGTCGCCGCTTCGCTTGCGAGCGTGGTTCCCGCCGCCGCCCAGTCGATCGAGATCGGTCCCGGCGGGCCGAGCATCGACCTGCGCTCCCGCGCCCAGCGTGAGCGCGACTACCGGCGCGAGGAATACCGCAGGGATCGCGAGGCCGAGGACCGCTACTACCGGCGTCAGCGCTACGACGACGAGCGGCGCGGCGCCTATCGTCGCGGCTACGACTACTGATCCCACCGGATCGTTGAGGGAGGGCCAGCCACCGCTGGCTCTCCTTTCCTGTGCCGCTGTGGAGCATGACCGGATACTTCATTTCGCACTTGCGTCATGGCGTCCCACGGACTACGAGATTGCCACACTCATTTCGGGAGAAAGTGGCAATGACCCTTCGTTCTATCAGCGGCTTCGCGGCAGTGGCCCTCACGATCGTGGGCGTTTCGGCTCCGGCCGCCATGGCGAAGCCGGCCGGCGGCGCGTCGGCGGTGCGGATGATCGACACCGACAACGACGGCACCGTCGACATGAAGGAAGTGCAGGCCGTTGCCTCCGCCACCTTCGACCGCCTCGAGAAGGATGCCGACAGCACCCTCGATGCCAAGGAGCTGAAGGGCCGCCTGAGCAAGTCCGGCGTGAAGTCCGCCGATCCGGACAGCGACGGGACCCTCGACAAGAACGAGTACCTCGCCGCCGTCGCCGAGCGCTTCAAGATGGCCGACCCGGACAACGACGGCACCCTCGACGCCAAGGAGCTGAACTCCAAGGCAGGCAAGGCCCTCGTCGCCCTCATCAAGTAAGCCGCGGGCCGCGAGGCCCCTCCGCTCCCATCGAAGGCCCCTGGCGACACCCTCGCCGGGGGCTTTGTCGTTGGAGGTGACCGTTCGACCGGAGGGGCGTTGAGGGGAATGACCAGCCTCCCCACGCAGAGAGACTCCGCCATGGCGTCCCGCCCCGACGACCCGTTCGACCTCTGCCGATTCGTGGAGGCCCAGGCCGATTCCCTCGCGACGGCGCTGGCCGAATTACGGGCGGGCCGGAAACGCTCCCACTGGATCTGGTACGTCTTCCCCCAGATCGCGGGGCTCGGATCGAGTCCCATGGCGCGACGCTACGCCATCGCCTCCCTCGACGAGGCGCGGGCCTATCTCGCCCATCCCGTGCTCGGGCCGCGCTTGAGGGAGTGTACGCAGGCCGCGTTGGCAGGCGCGACGGGCTCGGCCCACGACCTGTTCGGCAGCCCCGACGACCTGAAGTTCCGCTCGTCGATGACGCTGTTCGCGGCGGCCGCGCCGGGGGATCCGCTGTTCGAACGGGCCCTGGACCGGTTCTACGACGGCGGGCGGGACGAGCGGACCCTCGCGACACTCCGCGCCCCGTCGTAGCGGCGCATCACCGCGCCGTCCCGTCTTCGCGGGCGCCACGGAGCGATCCAGGGACGCGCACCGTCCGGAGGCGTTCCACGGCCCTGGGTTGCTTCGGCCCGCGCTGGCGAAGACGGCATGGGCGACGAATGGCGCGGGTTCTCCCGCTCACCGCCCCCACAAACCCACCCGCTCGGCGCGGGCCTGATCCTCCGCTTCGAGGAGGTCGGCGGGCGCATCCTCCCGGGCGCGGGCGCCGCCCGCCGCCACGATGAGGCCCGCGAGATCGGCGCCGTCGAGGGTGCAGCGGGTGCCGTCCTCCGGCCCCGGCGCGCACACCACCTCCCGGCGGCGCAGATAGGCGGCGAGCTGCCGGGCGAGGTGGCCGCCCTGGCCCTCGACGCCGAGCAGCCGCACCGTGCGACCCCGGATGCCGAGGGTGCCCGTGTCGATCACGGTGGGGACGCCCCGCGTCTCGTCGCTGCCCACGGGCGCGGGCGGCACGGGCGGCGGTGGCACCTCGGCGGCGGGCACGGTCTCGGCCCGCGCGGCGGAGGCGGTGGGCCGGGTGCGGCCCTTGGCGATGAGGGACGAGGCCCTCTGCACGAAGTCGTGGAAGATCCCCGCCGGCATCTCGCCGCCGAACATCCGGTTCATCGGGCTGTCGTCGTCGTTCCCGACCCAGACGCCGACCACGAGATCGGGCGTCATGCCGACGAACCACGCATCGCGGAAATCCTGGCTGGTGCCGGTCTTGCCGCCGACGATCTGGCCCGGCACCCGCGCCGCCCGCCCGGTGCCCGAATCGACCACCGCCTGGAGCGAGTCGAGCATCATCGTGCGCGGCTCCATGGGCAGGTTGGCCGCTCCCTTCGGATCCGCGCGGACGAAGACCGGCTTGGGGTCCGCTCCCCTGATGGCGTTGATGGCGTAGGTCTCCAGCGGCTCCCGGCCGGCCAGCACGGAGCCGAAGGCGCGGGTCATCTCCAGGAGGCTCACCGCGCCGGAGCCGAGGACGAGGCTCGGCACCGCCGGCAGGTCCGATTGGATGCCGAGCCGCCGCGCCGTCTCGATGATGGCCGGGATGCCGACCTCCTGGCCGATCTGCGCCGCCACCGTGTTGATCGAGAGCGCGAAGGCGGTGCGCAGGGTCACCGGCCCCCGGAAGCGCCCATCGTCGTTGTCCGGCGCCCAATCGCCGATCCTCACCGGACGATCGACCATGACGGTCTCGGTCGTCATGCCCTTCTCGTAGGCCGTGAGGTAGGTCAGCATCTTGAACAGCGAGCCGGGCTGGCGCTTGGCCTGCACCGCCCGGTTGAACTGGCTGTCCTCGTAATCCTTGCCCCCGACCATGGCCAGGATCGCCCCCTCCTTCGAGAGCACGATCATCGCCGCCTGCCCGACCTTGCGGCGGGCGCCGTCCTTGTCGAGGCGCCGCGCCACGGCCGCCTCGGCGAGGCTCTGGAGGTCGAGGTTGAGGGTCGAGCGGACCGTGACGTCGCCCTCCGAGCCCGCGAGCCGTTTCAGGTCGGGAGCGATCATGTCGAGGAAGTAGTTCGTGCCCGGCGGCGCCTCGGGTGGGGTCTTCAGGGTCACGCTCTTGCGGCGGGCGGCATCCGCGTCCTTCTGGGTGATGGCGCCGGTCTCGACCATGGCCTGGAGCACCACGTCGGCGCGCTCCTTGGCGCCGCCGAGGTTGTGGGTCGGCGCGAGTTGGGACGGGGCGCGCACGAGGCCCGCCAGCATCGCCGCCTCGGGCAGGGTCAGGGCCTTGGCGGGTTTGCCGAAATAGCGCCGGGCGGCGGCATCCGCCCCGTAGGCGCCGGCGCCGAAATAGGCCGCGTCGAGGTAGCCGAGCAGGATCTCGTCCTTGCTCATCGTGGCCTCGGCCCGGAGGGCGAGGAGCGCCTCCTGGGTCTTGCGCCAGAGGGTCTTCTCCTGGCTCAGGGTGACGAGCCGGACGTATTGCTGCGTGATGGTCGAGCCGCCCTCGCGCACGCCGCCGCCGCGAACGTTGCGCCACGCCGCGCGGGCGAGCCCACGCAGGTCGATGCCGAAATGGTGGTAGAACCGCCGATCCTCGATGGCGACGATGGCGTGGGCGAGGTTCGGCGGCAGGTCTGCCTGCGTCAGGCGGTTGCCGCGGAAGCTGCCGCGCGTGGCGAAGACGCGCCCGTCGTCGGCCTCCACGGTCACGGCGCGCTGGCCCGTCACCGCCGCTCCGCTGCCGAGGGGCGGCAGGGTCACGAGCGCCGCGGCGACGTAGAGGGAGAGGAGCAGGACCGGAAGGAGGATCAGCGCCGCGAAACCCGCGAGGACGGGGCGGCGGGCGGCGAGGGCGCGCAGTCCTGCGCCGCGCCCGGATCCCCGCGACACGGGCTCTTCGAGGTGCGCCCGGGCGGGCCTGTCGGTGGATGCCGGAGCGGCACTCTCAGAAGCCCGCGCCGCGCGTCGGCGGTGCCGGTCGGCAGCGGCGGCCGCGATCCGCGCCCGGGCGGAGCGGACCGCGTCACCCCCCGCCCGGCCGGCAAAGACGCCAAGGCTGCGCACGAGCGCCGAGGCGGCTCCGAGGACCTCGCGCCCGGCGGCGCGGGTATCGGGTTGCCCGCCGGGGGGCGAGCCGGTCTCGCGGGGCCGAAGGCCCGGCTCCGGTGGTTCGGACGCGTCGGGCCTCATCCTGTCCGGTCGTCCTGCCATCGGCCACTCTGGAACGCGAGTGTACCTTGACCGGTGGCGCCGCCGCTACGGGTATTCACAACCGGCCATTGAGTGCGCCCGGTCCGGCCGCGTGGCGGCTGCGGAGGCGGAGGCCGAGGATGACCAGGAGCACGCCGAAGGCGACGGCGTATCCGCCGATCCACCATGTCAGGACCAGGGCGGACATGCCCGGCTCGATCACCAGCGCGAGCCCGAACAGCAGGGACACGGCGCCCCCGAGGAGAAGCCACCAGCGGCCGTAATGCAGGTGCAGGCGGAAGGCGGCGGCGATCATCAGCGCGCCGGTGACGAAGGCCCAGGCCGCGAGCAGCAGCACGAAGGCCCAGACCGCCGCCGCCGGCACGAGGAAGGCCGCCGCGCCGACCACGATGTCGATGAGCCCTTCGAAGAGCAGGAACCCCCACCGTTCGTGGCGCTGCGCCGCCCGGATCGCGCCGACGATGGTGAAGACGCCATCGGCCAGCATGTAGGCGGCGAAGAACAGGACGAGCGAGAGCACGAAGGCGGCCGGCGCCAGCAGGGCGATGGCGCCGAACGCGATGCTCACGACGCCCCGCAGGGCCACGAGCCACCAGTTGCGGGCGAGCGAGGCGCTCATCGCGTCGAGGCGCGCGACGCCGACGAGGGGCACGCCCGAGGGCGAAGTGGACCGCGAATCGGGGAATGGGCCGCTGGTCATGGCTGCGAAGCTCCGTCTGATGCCCGCGAAACGCGGCCATACACGGGGTGTTCCGCCGCGACCAACGGCTCAGCGATGCGCGCACGACATGGTCGCCGTCGCGCCACGGGGCAGGGCGCCTCAGAGGCCCTCGGACGGCAGGGCCTCCGTCACCTCGATCCGCTGCGGGGCGGCGTCCCGCAGGTCGGTCTCGGCGGTGGCCGTGGCCATCGTCGCGGAGGCGGCGGCCACCGCCGTCACGCCGCGGTACCGGGCGAGGCGCGCGTCGATCATGTCCTCGATGCGGGTGTGGAACTCCGCGATCGTGAGATGGCGCCGCTTTCCGCCGGCCCGCTGGGTGAACAGGCTGCGGTTCGCCTTCGCCGCCGAGCGGAAGGCGCGGGCGGCGGTCTCGTCCGGCCGCTCGCTCGACAGGGACAGGAACCGTCCCGCGCTGGCGGTGCCGAGGAAGTGGGCGAGGTAGAGTTCGGTGGTGGAGAGCGGACGCCCAACCCGGGCCTCGATCCGCTCCCGGTCTCGCTTGATCAGTTCGGCGGCCATCTGGGCCGCGACCCGCGGGTCGTTGCGCAGCGAGAGCACGCGCTGCTGCATCCCCCCGGCGACCGTGATGCCGGGGCCGGTGCCCTTTACCGCCGCCGCCTCCTGGGTGAGGCCGTGGCGGGCGCCGAAGTCGCGGATCAGCTCCAGCCAAGTCGCCTTGACGAACTGGAACAACCCTTGAGCCGAGGAGGCCGAGGACTTCGCATCGGTGTCGAAGCTCGACTCCTTGTCCGCGAGCGCCATCATGTAGACGGGATCGACGCCCGCCTCCTCGGAGGCCTTCACGATGGTGTCGACCACCTTCAGCGGCACGCTGCGCGGCCCGAAGCGGACGGCGTCCTCCCCGTCCTCCTGGGTCAGGCGGGGGAGGGAGGCGAGGTTGTCCTCCACCAGCGCGGTGGTGGGCGGGTCTTGCTCGGGTGGCGTCAGGCTGTCCCAGACCGCGGGGCCCGCGGCGCCGGCGAGCGGCAGGGTCGCCTTCGGCCCGAGATCGATGCGGTCGTGGGCCTGCGCGGGCGGTACCAGCCCGGAGGGGGCGAACATCCCCTGCGGCAGGCCGAGCCCGGCGATCAGGCCGAGGGCGACGCTCAGCGCCCGGATCCGGCGACCGCGACGGGCGGCGGCCGGGATGAAAACTCCTCTGTCATCACGCGGCCAGGGGCTGCGGGGCAGCCACACGATGCCGTCGACCTCATTCCTGGACGCGCCGTGGCCTGCACTTACTGTCGCAGGCATGCGTCCGCCCACGTCGTCGGCGCAACGCGCCGGCTCCGGGTAAAGCCCCATCCACTGGTCCTCTTGTTGTCCCCTTGAGGGTCCGGCTCTGGCGGCCGGATCGTGCGTTTGGCGGCGCCTCTATCGACGCCGGGCGTGACCAGAATGGGACAAGGCCATGATCTCAGCGTGGCAGCGCCGGCCGGGCGTTAACCATTGGGAAAGGAGTGCGGCGAGGCGCGAAAGGCCCCCCCGCCCGTAACGGCCGAGGTTGCAAGATGTCGCACGAGGGGTTGGAACGAAGCAGGCGCGTTCCAGTTGGGTAGGGCCCGCAACCCGGGCAATCGGGGGTTCCGCCTTCCCATCCCGGACGCGTTCTGCGTCCTTACTAGGACACCAGTTTCCCATGAGCATGCAGACCGGTCGCCGTGTCGGCGTCGCTTTCGTTGGCATGGGCGGCGCCGTCGCCACCACCGCCATCGCTGGCATCGAGATGATCAAGTCCGGATCGAACAGGCTCGACGGTCTGCCGCTCGCCGGCGTCCCCGTGGCGGGGATGGCGGACTACAAGGACCTCGTCTTCGGTGGCTGGGACCTCAACGGCGACGACCTCGCCTCCGCCGCCGCCGGGCACGGCGTCCTGACCAAGCAGGACATCGAGAACGGCGCCCAGGTCCTCAAGGGCATCATTCCCTGGCCCGCCGTCGGCAGTGCCAAGTTCTGCAAGAACATCGATGGGCAGAACCGCATCGTCGCCAAGGACCACCGCGAGGCGGTCTCGGTCATCGCCAACGACCTGAGCCGCTTCAAGAAGGAGAGCAACCTCGACGACGTCGTGGTGGTGAACCTCGCCTCCACCGAGCGCTGGCCCGACCTCTCCGATCCGACGCTGAACTCCACCGCCGCCTTCGAGAAGGGGCTGGATTCGAGCGACGAGGCGATCTCGCCCGCGATGCTCTACGCCTACGCCGCGATCAAGAGCGGCATCCCCTACGCGAACTTCACCCCGTCGGTCGCGGCCGACGTTCCGGCCCTGCTGGAGTTGGCGAAGGAGCTGAACGTTCCGGTGGCCGGCAAGGACGGCAAGACCGGCCAGACCATGATGAAGACGGTGCTCGCGCCCGCCTTCAAGGCCCGCGCGCTCCACGTCGACGGCTGGTTCTCAACGAACATCCTCGGCAACCGCGACGGCTTGGCCCTCAACGATCCGAACTCGCTCCAGTCGAAGCTCAACACCAAGGGCACGGTGCTCGATTCGATCCTCGGCTATCCGGTCGAGGATCACCTCGTGCACATCCACTACTACCGGCCCCGCGGCGACGACAAGGAAGCCTGGGACAACATCGACATCACCGGCTTCATGGGCCAGCGGATGCAGGTGAAGGTGAACTTCCTCTGCAAGGACTCGATCCTGGCCGCCCCGCTGGTGATCGAGATCGCCCGCGTCCTCGACCTCGCCAAGAAGCGTGGCGACGGCGGCGTGCAGGAGCAGCTCTCGACCTTCTTCAAGGCGCCGATGGTCAAGAACGGCCACGGCCCGGAGCACGCCTTCGGCAAGCAGGAGACCATGCTCCTCGAGTGGCTGGGCCGCCACTGATGCGGGACGGGACAGGGGCGGGCGCCGCGGCGCCCCCCGCGTTGCGTGAGCTCCTCGTCGAGCTCAACGATCTCAAGCGCGTCCGGTCCGCCGGGCGCCAGGGCACCATCGCCGAGCGCCTGTTCGCGCAGGGCTGGGCGATGCTCACCGGCGGCGCCCGGGCGAAGGATGTCGCCCTCGACATCACCGCCACCGCGCTCGCCGCGACGAGGCTCACCGACCTCGACGCCGCCTTCCTCACCGCCGCCGGGCTCTCGGTGGCGGAGGCGGCGAACGTGTTGCGGGCCGGGTTCGACGAGGTGACCCCCGACCTCGATCCCGATCTCCGGGCGCGGCTGCGCGCCCGGCTCACCGCGCAGGACCTGCCGGACATGGGCGCCGTCCCCGGCTTCGTCGGGGCGCTGGCCGATCAGCCGCGGGCGGGCGTCACCTGCCCCGGCAAGCCGCGCATCCTGCTGGAGCCGCCGGAGAACCACGCCGAGCATTGCCTGATGGTGGCGGTCTACGGCGTCTGCCTCGCCCCGTTCTACCGGGCCGATCCCGGCACGGTCTTCCTGGCGGCGATGGCGCACCATTTCCACAACGCCGCGATGCCGGATGCGGGCTTCACGGGCGAGATGCTGCTCGGCGACCACCTCCTGCCTATCATGGAGGTCGCGACCGGCTGGGCGCTGGCCGAACTCGACGACGCGGGCGATCTTCGGGTCGAGGTGGAGCGCGCGCGGGCGATCCTGCCCGACGATTCCACCGCCGAGGGCCGGGCCTTCCACGCGGCGGACTGCATCGACCGCGTGCTCCAGATCGCCCAGCACCTGCGGGCGGCCTCCCTCACCATGGGCACGGTGCTCGACGAGATGGAACTGGTCCATGCCGGGCCGGTGAAGGCGTTCCATGACAGGGTCCTGCGGGATATGCGCATCCCTTGAGGCCACGGCTTGATCGACGGGCGCCCGCGCCCATCTGCCGATCCAGTCCGTGAGTGCCATGATCCCCTTCGCCCTCGTCTCCCCCTCGACCGGCCACCCGCTGAAGCCCGACGGGCCCCACGCCCTGCGCGACGCCGAGACCGGCGAGCGCTGGCCGGTGATCGACGCGATCCCCTATCTCCGCGTCGGTCGCGAGGCCCTGCGAGAGCGGGTGCTGGCCCATCTCGACGCGGGCGAGATGGATGAGGCGCTGTGCGCCATCCTGGCCGACCAGGACGATTGGTGGAACGGTCCGCCCGCAGACCCGGCCGACCTGATCACGCTGATCCGCGAGCGCCGGACGGCGACGCTGCGCGATGCCGTGCGCCTCCTCGGCTGGGGCCGGGTGGGCGACTACTTCCTCCACCGCTGGAGCGACCCGACCTACCTGGCGGGCCTCGCGCTGCTGGAAGCCCACTGGAACGAGCCGGTCTGCGTCTTCGAGTTCGCCTGCGGCATCGGCCACTACCTGCGCGAACTCGCCCGGCGGGGCTGCAAGGTCTCGGGGGCGGATGTCGTCTTCGCCAAGCTCTGGGTCGCCCGGCACTGGGTGGTGGGCGAGAATGCGCAGCTCGTCTGCTTCGATGCCGGCTCGCCCCACTGGCCGATTCCCGGCGCGCCGGTGGATCTCGTGCTCTGCAACGACGCCTTCTACTTCCTCGACGATAAGCCGCGCGTCCTCGACTCCCTCCGCCAGATGGCGGGGGACGAGGGATGGCTCTCGATCAGCCACATCCACAACCGGGATTGCCCCGGCTTCTCGGCGGGCAAGGCGGTGGCCGTCGAGGACATCGCCGAACTCTTCCCCGACGCCCTGGTCTATGACGACCAGGAGTTGACGCGCTCCCTGGAGGAGGCCCGCGCGCCGATCCCGCACGAGCCGGGCGACCTGCGCACCTGCGAGGCCTTCTCGGTGGTGGCCGGACCGGGGATGCGCCCGGCGCCGCGCTCGGTGATCGACGGCCTCACCCTGCCGAAGGCCGGGACGCATCTCAGCCTCAACCCCCTCTACGTGCCGGAGGGCGAGACCTACGCGATCCGCTTCCCCTCCGAGCGCTACGCCGCCGAGTACGGCCCCCGTGTCACCTACCCGGAGCGCTCGCCCGGACCCGAGCGCCTGACCTACGCGGGCGAGATGTCCGCCCCCGAGACCGCCCGGGTGCGCACGCGGGAATTCGTCGATCTGCCGGAGCGGTGGTGATGGCACCGGTCGGCTGGGGCATCGTCGGCTACGGCTGGGTCGCCCGCGATTACATGGCGCCGGGCATCCGGCAGGCGGGGCACCGGCTCGTGGCCGTCTGCGACCCCAACCCAGCCTGCCGCGAGGCCGCCGCCGCGGAGGGCGCTCGGACTCATGCGGACCTCGCGGCCTTCCTGGCCGACCCCGAGGTCGAGGCAGTCTATGTGGCGACGCCGAACCACCTCCACCGGGAGGCGGTGGAAGCCTTGGCGCGCGCCGGCAAGGCGGTGCTCTGCGAGAAGCCCATGGCGGCCGGGCTCGCCGATGCCGAGGCGATGGTGCGCGCCGTCGAGGCCGGCCGGATCTTTTACGGCACCGCCTTCGACCAGCGCCATCATCCGGCCCACCGGGCGATCCGCGAGCGCATCGCTCGCGGCGACCTCGGCACCGTCACGGCGGTGCGAATCGTCTATGCCTGCTGGCTCGGGCGGGATTGGTCGGCGGCGGGCCAGCCGAACTGGCGGATCGACGCGGCCCAGGCGGGCGGCGGCGCGCTGATCGATCTCGCGCCCCACGGCATCGACCTCGTGGATTTCCTCCTCGGCGAACCCCTCGCCGCGATCACCGCCCTTACCCAGGCGCGCGTTCAGGACTACGCGGTCGATGACGGCGCCCTGCTGATCGGGCGGACGGAGGGCGGCGTGCTCGCGAGCCTGCACGTTGCCTACAACTGTCCCGACGCGCTGCCCCGGCGGCGCCTGGAGATCGTCGGCACGAACGGCCTGCTCGTTGCCGAGAACACGATGGGCCAGACGCCGGGCGGCAGCCTGACCTTCCACGACGGTGCCACCGGCCGCACGGAGGCCGTGGCCTTCGACGGGGAAGCCTCGCCCTTCACGGAGCAGGTCCGCGCCTTCGGCTCGGCGCTGCGCAACCCGGCCGAACGCACCGCCTACAGCGCCGCCCGCGACCTGCACACGATGCGGCTCGTGGTGGAGGCGTATGGCCATCCATGACGTCATTGCGAGCACAGCGAAGCAATCCAGGGCAGCGGGCCGTCTCCGTGAGTGGCGCCGGCCCTGGGTCGCTTCGCTGCGCTCGCGATGACGACGGACAGGGAAACGGACCGATCACGTGAGCCAGACCCAGGACGAACGCGCCCGCCACGAGCGGTTGAAGGCGCCCCGCCCCTATGCCTTCCGCGCGCCGCGCCGCATCGAGGGCCTGCCCGAGCGCCTGCCCGATCCCGTGCGCGCCTACCTCGACATCCTGCCCGAGGGCCGGATCGTCGGCTTCCCCCTGGCGCCGCTGGACCGGACGGGCGTGCCGGTCTGGTTCGTCTCGCTGTTCCTTGACGATCCGTTCTTCGTGGGCGCGATGCCTTCAGGGATCGGCTACGGCGCCACGGACGACGAGGCGCTGATCGGCGCGGTGGCCGAGATCGCCGAGAACCTGATGCCGTCGCTGGCGGTGCTGCCGCGCGCCAAGGAGCGGGCGAGCTATGCCGACCTCGTCCGGGTCTACGGCGCGACATCCGTGGCCGACCCCCTGACCCTGTGCCTGCCCGCCGGCTCGCCCGTGGGCCGGGACACGGTGCTCGAATGGACCCCGGCCGTGCGCCACGCCACGGGCGAGATCGTCATGATGCCCCTCGACATCGCGGCGACGGACTATTTCGAGCTGTCGGAGGGCTATCAGCCCTTCACGAACCTCATCACCAACGGCCTCGGCGCCGGGCCGGACGTGCCCTTCGCGCTCGGCCACGGCGTGCTCGAACTGCTCCAGCGCGACGGCAACGGCCTGCTGTTCCGCGCCCTCGACCAGGGCGTGATGCTCGATCTCGACGGGATTGGGCCGGAAAATGCGGCGATGCTGGCGCGCCTGAAGGATCTCGGTATCCGGGCGCTCCCGAAATTCGCCACCGACCAGTTCGGCCTGACGAACCTCTACGTCGTCGGCTACGACGAGGACCCGGACCGGGCGCCCGCGCCCATCGCCCTGTCGGCCTGCGGTGAGGCCTGCGACCCGGACCGCGACCGGGCCCTGCGCAAGGCGCTCCTCGAATTCCAGGCCGCCCGCGTGCGGAAAACCTTCGGCCACGGCCCCCTCGACCTCGCCGGGACCGTCACGCCGCCGGGCTACGTCGATGCGTTCATCCAGAAGGCGCTTCCGAGCCTCGACCTCGAGGAGGGCAGGGCGCTCCAGGCCATGCTCGACTGGATCGAGATGCCGAATGCCGGCCTGCGGGAGGTGCTGGCCGACACCGTCTATTCCGAGCGCTCCACCAAGCGATTTTCGGAGTTGCCCTCCACCCCGGCCGAGGATGGGCACGCCCGCGGGAAGATTGCCTGCGACCGGCTCCTGGAGGCCGGGTTCGACGTGCTCTACGTCGACTGCTCGCCCCACGGCGGGGGCGTCGGCGTGGTGAAGGCGATCGTGCCCGGTCTCGAAGTCGAGACCATGAGCTACTACCGGATCGGCGAGCGCAACACGCAGAAGCTCATCGACCGCGACCACCCGCTGATCAAGTTCGGCACGGAAAGCGAGACGCTCCGCCCCGTCCGCCTGACGCCGGAGGCCATCGAGCGGTTCGGCGGCCAGCCCCTGTTCGACGTGGCCCTGGCCGAGCGGATCGTCGGGCGGCATTATCCCCTCTACCGCGAGCCGGAATCGCACCACGCGCCCTTCCGGTTGCAGCAACGGAAGGGGAGGGCGGCGTGACGCTTCGCTTCGCCTACAACACCAACGGCGCCGCCAACCACCGGCTGGACGACGCCCTGCACCTCATCAAGGCGGCGGGCTACGACGGCGTCGCCCTGACGCTCGACATCCACCACCTCGATCCCTTCGCGGAGACCTGGTCGGCGGAGGCCGGGCGCGTCGCGAGCCTCCTGGAGAAGCTCGACCTCGCCTGCGTGATCGAGACCGGCGCCCGGTTCCTCCTCGACCCCGGCGCCAAGCACGAGCCGACTCTCGTCACGGCCGACGCCGCGGGGCGCGCCCGGCGCGTCGGCTTCCTGAAGCGGGCCTGCGAGATCGGCGCCATGCTCTCCGCCGAGGCGGTCTCCTTCTGGGCCGGCGTGCCCAAGGAGGGCGTCGACCGCGAGGAGGCCAGGGGCTGGCTGCGGGACGGCCTCGTCGAGGTCGCGGCCTTCGCCGACGAGGCGGGCGTCACGCCCTGCCTTGAGCCAGAGCCGGGGATGCTGGTCGAGACCCTCGACGACTTCGCCGCCCTCGACATCCCGGGCCTGAAGCTCGCCCTCGACACCGGCCATTGCCTCGTCACCGGCGAGCGCGAGCCCGCCGCGGCGGTGCGGGAATTCGCCGACCGCATCGGCACCGTGGCGATCGAGGACATGAAGCGTGGCAGCCACATCCACCTGCCCTTCGGCGAGGGCGACATGGACGTGCCGGGTGTCCTGACGGCGCTGGAGGAGGTCGGCTACGGCAAGCTCATCTGCGTTGAGCTGTCCCGCGAGAGCCACCGGGCGGACGTGATGATCCCGCAATCGCTGGAGTACCTCCGCACCTGCCGCCGTCCGGGGCCGGTGGTCGCCGCCGGGCAGGAAACGCGGCGGCAGGTGTGAGGAAAGGCCGCGCCGGCCGAAGACCCGCTCCGTCACCGCGAGCGCAGCGAAGCGACCCAGGGCAGCGGGACGTTTTCGATCGGAGCGGCTCCCTCGATTGCTTCGCTCCGCTCGCAAGAACGACTGCCCGTATGGACACGACGCCCGAATGAGAATCCTCTTCCTTAGCCGCCGCTACTTCCCCGCGATTTCCGGGATGAGCGTCTACGCCCAGAACCTGCTGCGCGAACTCGTCTCGGCCGGGCACGACGTGACCATGGTCTCGCAGTATCGGGGTGACGAATTCGGCACCCGCGTCTACGGCGGCGGGCCGCCGCCACCCGTGCCGGGCGTCACGGTGATCGGCCTGGAGCAGGTCGGCGAGCAGACGAGCGGCGATTTCGAGCGGGACATCGGCGTGATGGTGGACACCATCTGCGCCGAGCACGCCAGAAAGCCCTTCGACGTGCTCCATGCCCAATACGGCTACCCGACCGGCTGGGCGGTGCTGCTGGCCTCGAAGCGCCTCGGCGTGCCGAACGTGGTCTCGATCCAGGGCGGCGACGGCCACTGGGTCGGCTCCTGCTGCGAGACCCACCGGGTCGGGATGCGCGAGGTCCTCGACCACGCCAACGCCCTGCTGATCGGCGGCGCCTCCTTCGTAGAGGAGGTCTGCGACCGGCTCGGCTCCGATCCCGCCCGCTTCACCATCGTGCCCGGGGCGGTCGACACGTCCCGCTTCGCGCGAGACACCGCCGACGGCCTGCCTGCGCCCCATGACGGGCCCGTCCGCCTCCTCTACCACGGCCGCGTGGACCGCCGGAAAGGCGTGCTCGACTTCATCGAGGCCCTGGTGATCCTGCGGGCGCAGGGGACGCCCTTCGCGGCGACGATCTCCGGCATCGGCCCGGATGTCGATCCCGCCAAGGCGCTGGCCGAGACGCACGGGTTCGGCCCGGAGGCAATTCGCTTCACCGGCTACGCCGAGTACGCCACCGTGCCGGACCTGTACCGCGACGCCGACGTCTTCGCCTCCCCGACCTATGCCGAGGGCTTCTCCAACACGATCCTGGAGGCCATGGCGGCGGGGCTCGCGGTGGTCTCCTGCCACGCGGTCGGCGTCTCCGATTGCCTGCGGGACGGCGAGAACGGCCTCCTGACCGTGCCCGGCGACGTCCCCGCCCAGGCCGCCGCCCTGACGCGGATCATCACCGACGGGGGCCTGCGCCGCCACCTCGCCGCCGCCGGGCTGGAGGAGTGCCGCCGGGTCTATTCCTGGGAGGCGGTGGGCCGCCAGATCATGGGCGTCTACGCCAAGGTCGTGAACGAGCGGCCCGACTCGAATTTTGCCGACGAACTACCCTTCGACCCGTCCTGCCGCTTCCGCGCCGAACCGCACCTGCTGTGATGGGTCTCCGCCGCCATTGCCAGCGCAGCGAAGCAATCCAGGGATGCGCTGCCTTCGGAAGCGGCCCGCCGCCCCTGGATTGCTTCGCTGCGCTCGCGATGACGAGGGGGTGAGGGAAAGACCATGCCGACAGCCCTCGCCCTTTCGCCCCATCTCGACGACGCCGCATTCTCGGCGGGCGGGCTCCTCGCGACCCTGGCGGCCGGGGGCTGGCGGGTGGTGATGGCCACCACCTTCACGCAGAGCGTACCCGATCCGAAGGGCTTCGCCCTCGCTTGCCAGCTCGACAAGGGCCTCGGCCCGGACATCGACTACATGGCGCTCCGCCGGACCGAAGATCAGGCGGCGGCCGACGCGCTCGGCATCGCCGCGCCCCTGCATCTACCCTTCCGCGAGGCGCCGCACCGGGGTTACGGCTCGGCGCCGGAGTTGTTCGCGGAGGTTCGTGACGACGACACCATCGACCGCGACCTCGCCCCGGCGCTGGCCGACCTGATCGCCGCCGAGACGCCCGACCTGATCCTGGCGCCGCAGGCGGTCGGCGGACATGTCGATCACGTGCAGGTGGTGCGGGCGCTCCGGGCCGTCACACCCGCGACGCCGATCCTGTGGTGGCGCGACTTTCCTTACACGGTGCGTGAGGCGAGCCCGAAGGAGCCCCTCGCGCCGCTCCATGCGGCGTCGCCGGCACGCGCCTTCGCCTTCGACGGGGCGGCCCAGGCCAAAAAACTCGCGGCCTGCGCCGCCTATGCCAGCCAGATCGGCTTCCAGTTCGGCGGCGCGGCGGGGCTGGCCGATCAACTCGCCCGGGAAAACGGCATCGAGCGCTTCCGCCTCACCGGCCGCCTGCCGGAGCCGTTTCCCGCCCCCGATGGTCCTTGAACCGACGGCGCCGAAGAGCCTCGCCGACCCGGCCGCCCTGGCGGCGCGCCATGCCCTGCGGGACGCGTCCCACATCGCCCCGATCCGGGCTCTCGCCCGGCGCATCGCGGCGGAACGGGGCGCACCGGTTCCCGATCCCGATCCCCTGGATGGCGGAACCGCCGCGCGCCTGCTTCTCCTGCTGGAGACACCGGGGCCCACGGTGCTGCGCACCGGCTTCGTCACCCGCGACAGCGCCAACGGGACCGCCGCCAACCTCTTCCGCTTCCTCGCCGAGGCGGAGATCGCGCGGCGCGACACGCTGATCTGGAATGCCGTGCCCTGGGTGATCCACGTGGAAGGCGCCCTCAACCGCGCCCCCCGCCGGGCGGAGGCACGGGCCGCCGCGCCCTACCTCGCGCCCCTCCTCGCCCTTCTGCCGGACCTCGCCGTCGCGGTCCTCGCCGGGCGCTTCGCCCGCGAGTGCGCCCCCGCTCTCACGGCGCTGCACCCCGGCCTGCCGGTGATCGCGATCCCGCATCCGAGTCCGACCTACGTCTGCACCTCGCCGGAGGTGCCCGCTCGCATCGGGCAGGGATTAGCAGCGGCGGCGCGGGTGTTGCGTCAGGGATAAGCCTCGACTTCAGATGCGGAGTGCACAGAGATCCCACGGCCTCGCTGGTCATGAGGGCAGGTTCGGCTTACATGCGGGCGACGGGCCGCGGTCCGGGATGATCCGGCATGGGAGCCCGCTCCCGTCCGGCCCGCGCGAGCGAGGGGACGGACGCCGATCGGTATGAACTTTCAGGGGCAGCACCGGAACGAGGTCGCCTCGGCCCGGCCGGTCGAAGAGACCGCGCCCGCCGACGGGGCCGCGCATGGCGACGCTCCCGCGGCGCCCAAGAAGGGCATGGGCTTCTCTCGCAACAAGTATGCCTGGATCGGGACGGCCGCGAGCATCATCCTCGTCGCCGTGTCCCTCGGGGTGCTGTGGAAGCTCGTCCAGAGCGTCTCCTGGGCTGAGGTCACCGACGCCCTGCACAACGCCTCCGCCCGGCAGCTCGGACTCGCCTTCCTGTTCGTGGGCGTGAGCTACGTCTTCCTCACCGGCTACGATGCCCTGGCGCTGCGCCAGCTGCGCATCAAGGTGCCCTATCGCATCACGGCGCTGGCCTCGTTCACCTCCTACGCGGTGAGCTTCACCCTCGGCTTCCCGCTGCTGACGGCGGGGACGATCCGCTACTGGATCTACGCCCGCCAGGGCCTCTCGCCGGCCAAGATCGCCGCGCTGACGGTGATCGCCGGGTTCACCTTCTGGCTCGGCATGGGCGTGGTGCTGGGCCTTTCCCTCATCATCGAGGCGGGGCAACTCGCCGGGCTCGCCTTCACTTCCATCGAACTCAACCAGGGGGTCGGGTTCGCCGCCCTGCTCGCCGTGGTCGGGTACCTCGCCTGGGTCTCGGCCAAGCGGCGCAGCGTGACCGTGAAGCAGTGGCGGCTCGAACTGCCCGGCGCCTCGGTCTCCATCGGGCAGATGATCGTCGGTATCGGCGACGTCTGCGCGGCCGCCGCCGTGCTCTACGTCCTCCTCCCGCCGGAAACCGCCATCGGCTTCACGACCTTCCTGGCGATCTACGTGCTGGCGGCGATGCTCGGTATCGCGTCCAACGCGCCGGGCGGCATCGGCGTGTTCGAGGCGACGATCCTGCTCGCCCTGTCGAGCCTGCCGCGCAACGAGGTGCTGACCTCGCTGCTGCTGTTCCGGGGGTGCTACTACGTCGTGCCCTTCGTGACGGCGCTCGCCATGCTCGGCCTCTACGAGATCGTGAAGCGGGCGGGCGGCGCCTCCGATTCGTCCGACCGGGAGGGGCGGACGGTCCCACCGGAGGGGACGGCCGGACCCTCCGGCAAGTCCTGGCCCGGCGGATCCCCGCCGGACGGGTCGGGCGGCTGACGGAGACTTCCCGTCCGTGAACGCAGTCTCCCGCAGGGCGGCAGCCTGGACCGGCGCGGCGGTGGCGGGCAGCCTGATCGCCCTCGCGGGGCTGATCGACGGAAGCGCCGGTCCCGGCTTCCTCGCCCTCGCGGCGCTGGCGGTCGTCGTGGGCGCCCTCGTCGGCGGGCGCCGCCGGGAGGCGCCGCCGACGCAACCGAGGGCGGGCACCCCGCGCCACGCCATCGCGGAAGCCCTGCTCGCCCAGATACCCGATCCGGTGATCCTCGTGGACCGGCGCGCCCGCGTCCTGGAGGCGAACACCGCCGCCCGCGCACTCCTGCCCGCCCTGCACCTCTCCCGGCCGCTCTCCTTCGCCCTGCGCCATCCGGAGGTGACCGACGCGATGGAGACCGTGCTGGCAGGCGGGCCGCCACAACGGGTGATCTACGAGGTCCGCATCCCGGTGGAGCGGGCCTTCGAGGTGCAGATCGGCGCGCTCGAAGTGCCGGATGGGTCGGGCGCGGGGGCGGTGCTGTTCCTGCGCGATCTGACCTCCGCCCGGCGGCTGGAGGCGATGCGCGTGGACTTCGTGGCCAATGCCAGCCACGAACTGCGCACCCCGCTCTCCTCCCTCATCGGCTTTATCGAGACGCTCCAGGGACCGGCCAAGGGCGACGCCGCGGCCCGGGAGCGGTTCCTGGAGATCATGCAGGGGCAGGCGCAGCGGATGCGCCGGCTGATCGATGACCTCCTGTCCCTGTCGCGGATCGAGCTGCGCGAGCACGTCGCGCCGACGGGCGTCGTCGATCTCGGGGCCCTGGCCCGGCAGATGGTGGACGCCCAGGCGCCGCTGGCCGCCGCCCGCGGGGCCGATGTCTCCCTGAGCGACGGGAACGGCCCCTATCCGGTGCCGGGCGATGCCGACGAACTCACCCGCGTGATCGAGAACCTGATCGAGAACGCCGTGAAGTATGGCGGCAGCACCATCCGCGTCGGCCTCCGCCGGGAGGAGGATCCACGCCTCGGTCGCCGGATCGTCCTGTCGGTGACGGATGACGGCCCCGGCATCCCGCCCGAGCACATTCCCCGCCTGACCGAGCGGTTCTACCGGGTGGATGTGGGCTCCAGCCGCGCGCGGGGCGGCACGGGTCTCGGCCTCGCCATCGTGAAGCACAGCCTCAAGCGGCACCGCGGCAGCCTGACGATCGAGAGCGAGGTCGGCCGGGGGACCGTGGCCCGGGTGAGCCTGCCCGAATTCGGCGCGGCCGACCGGAACTCGGCGCGCTGGACCGAGGCGGCGGGGGACGAGTGACCCCGAGGGGCTGACCGGAAAGGTCTTGTGAGCTCCCACGCACGCCCTCGTCATTGCGAGCGACAGCGAAGCAATCCAGGACAGCGGGCCGTGTCCCATCGTGACGTATCCCTGGATTGCTTCGCTTCGCTCGCAATGACGGAAGAGCCAACGCAGGTCTTGAGAGACACGATGGCAACCGCCCTTGACCTTCCCACGGTGGGAAGCTCCATCTGAGGGGGCATGGACACCGTCGCCCCCTCCAAGCCGATCTCTCTGAGCCTCCCGGTCACCGGCCTGTCCTGTGCCGGATGCGTGGCGCGGGTCGAGCGAACCCTCAACCGGTTGCCCGGCGCGCGGGACGTCTCGGTGAACCTCGCCACCGGCCGGGCGGCCCTGGCCCTCACCGCCGAAACCGCTCCGGCGGAGGTCGCGGCCGCGCTGGCCGAGGCCGGCTATCCGGTGGCCGAGGTCGAGACGGTGCTGCCGGTTGAGGGGATGCATTGCGCCTCCTGTGTCGGCCGGGTCGAGGCGGCGCTGGCCGCCATCCCCGGCGTGACCGGGGCGAGCGTGAACCTCGCTGCCGGGCAGGCGCGGGTGACGCACGGGGATGGCATCGTCCCGGCCGCCGACCTCGCGGCGGCGGTGCGGGCGGCGGGCTTCTCGGTGCCGGGTGAGTCCGAAGCCGCTCCGGAGGCGCGGGAGGACCGGCGCGTCGCCGAGGCGCGGGCGCTGCGGCAGGAGTTCGGGATCGCCGCCCTGCTCTCCGCGCCCGTCGTCGTCCTCGACATGGGAGGGCATCTCGGCGGGCATTCCGTTCTGCCCGCCATGGGGGGCTCCGCCGCGGGGTGGGTGCAGGCGATTCTCACCACCCTCATCCTGGCGTGGCCGGGCCGGCGATTCTTCCGCGCCGGGATTCCCGGCCTGCTGCGCGGGCACCCGGACATGAACGCCCTCGTCGCCCTCGGGGCGGGGGCCGCCTACCTCTATTCGCTGGTCTCGGTCCTGGCGCCCCGGATCCTGCCGGAGGGCTCCGCGCACCTGTATTTCGAAGCGAGTGCCCTCGTCGTCACCCTGATCCTCCTCGGCCGCAGCCTCGAGGCGCGGGCGCGGGGGCGCACGGGGGAGGCGATCGCCCGGCTGATGGACCTGTCGCCCCGGACGGCGCGGGTCGTCCGGAACGGCGGCGAGACCGAGGTGCCGCTGACGGCGCTGGCGGTCGGCGACATCGTGCGGGTCCGGCCCGGCGAGCGCATCGCCGCCGACGGCACGGTCGTGGCGGGGGAAAGCCGCGTCGATGAGAGCATGGTGACGGGCGAGCCCACCCCCGTGCGCAAGACGGTGGGCGCCTCGGTCGTCGGCGGAACCCTCAACGGCGGCGGCAGCCTCGATCTGCGTGTCGGCGCCGTCGGGGCGGCGACGGTGCTCGCGCAGATCGCGGCCATGGTCGAGCGGGCGCAGGGCGGCAAACTGCCGATCCAGGCCCTGGTGGACCGCGTCACCGGCCGCTTCGTGCCGGTGGTGATCGGACTTTCGCTCGCGACCTTCCTCGGCTGGCTCGCCCTGGCGCCGGCTCCGGCGCTGGGGCAGGCCCTCGTCCATGCGGTGGCGGTGCTCATCATCGCCTGCCCCTGCGCCATGGGCCTCGCCACGCCCACCGCCATCATGGTCGGCACCGGGCGGGCCGCCGAGGCCGGCGTGCTGTTCCGCGACGGCGCCGCGTTGCAGGCGCTGCGGGGCGTGAGGCTCGTCGCCCTCGACAAGACGGGCACGCTTACCCAGGGCCGACCCAGCCTCACCGGCGCGGCGACCGTCGAGGGGCTCGCGGAGGACGAGGCGCTGCGTCTCGCCGCCGGCCTGGAGGGACGCTCGGAGCATCCGCTGGCCCGGGCCATCGTCGCGGCGGCCCAGGGCCGTGGCCTGACCCTCGCGGAGGCAAACGGGTTCGAGGCGGTGGAGGGGTTCGGCGTGGCCGGGCGGGTCGAGGGACGGGCGGTGGCGGTCGGTGCCTTGCGCTACCTCGACCGCCTCGGCGTCGCCCGCGATCCCGCCCTCGTGGCCCGGGCCGAGGCCGACGCCCGCGAGGGGGCGAGCCCGGTGCACCTCGTCCTCGACGGCCGCCATGTCGCGGCGCTGGCGGTGGCCGATCCGGTCCGGCCCGGCGCGCGCGAGGCCGTGGCGTCGCTCCGGGCGCGGGGCCTCGCCGTGGCGATGGTCACGGGCGACGATCCGGCGACGGCTCGACGGGTCGCCGCCGATCTCGGAATCGAAGAGGTGGCGGCGGGCGTGCTGCCCGGCGGCAAGGCCGAGGCGGTGCGGCGCTTCCGGGCGGCGCACGGCCCGGTGGCCTTCGTGGGCGACGGCGTGAACGACGCGCCCGCCCTGGCGGAAGCGGATGTCGGGCTCGCCATCGGCACCGGCACGGACATCGCGGTGGAGAGCGCCGACGTGGTGCTGATGGGCGCCGCGCCCGGCGCCCTGATTGAGGCGTTCGCCCTGTCGCGGGCGGTGATGGCGAACATCCGCCAGAACCTGTTCTGGGCCTTCGCCTACAACGCGGCGCTGATCCCGCTGGCGGCGGGTCTGCTCGTGCCCTTCGGCGGGCCGTCGCTGTCGCCGGTCCTGGCGGCGGGGGCCATGGCCCTGTCGAGCCTGTTCGTCCTCGGCAACGCCCTGCGCCTGCGCCGGGCCGGCGGCTACCGCCCGGCCGGGGGCGCGGCATGAGCGGGGGCACCGTCACCGTCGGCGAGGCGGCCCGGCTCACCGGCGTCTCTGCCAAGATGATCCGCTGGTATGAGGCGCGGGGCCTGCTCCCACCCGCCGCCCGCTCGGCCGCCGGCTACCGTCACTACGGCGAGGCGGACATCCGCACCCTCCAGTTCGTCCGCCGCGCCCGCGACCTCGGCTTCGACGTGGAGGCGATTGGCGAGTTGCTGGCGCTGTGGCACGACCGGGACCGGCCGAGCGCGGCGGTGAAGGCCATCGCGCAAAGCCGCATCGCCGAACTGCGCCGCCGGATCGCCGCCCTGGAGGGCATGGCCCGCAGCCTGGAGCGGCTGGCCGAGGATTGCTGCGGCGACGGCCGGCCGGAATGTCCCATCCTCGACGATCTGGCGGCCGGGGAGGGCAAACCCGTAAAGTCCGGTTGACGCCGCGCTTGGCCTCCGGCTTGCTCGGGGCCTCGGACCGTCCCGAGAGAGTCCCCGCCGGATGCCCGTTCCCGCACGGATCGAAGCCCTGGGCCCCACAATGACCGGGTGGCGGCAGGCACTGCACGCCCAGCCCGAGCTCCTCTACGACGTCGCGCGCACCGCCGCCTTCGTGGCCGAGCGCCTGCGCGAGTTCGGCTGCGACGAGGTCGTCACCGGAATCGGCCGCACCGGCGTGGTCGGGGTGATCCGGGGCGGAGGGGGAGACCACGGCCGCCGCTCCAACCGGGCGATCGGCCTGCGCGCCGACATGGACGCCCTGCCGATCCAGGAAGTCCGCGACCTGCCCTACCGCTCCACCGTCCCGGGCAAGATGCACGCCTGCGGCCATGACGGGCACATGGCGATGCTGCTCGGTGCCGCGCAGTACCTCGCCGAGACCCGCCGGTTCGACGGATCCGCCGTGATGATCTTCCAGCCCGCCGAGGAGGGCGGCGGCGGCGGCGAGGCGATGGTGGAGGACGGGCTGATGGAGCGCTTCGGCATCGAATCGGTCTACGGGATGCACAACATTCCCGGTATGCCGGTCGGCACCTTCGCCGTGCGCCACGGCCCCATCATGGCCTCCACCGACCGGTTCACCGTCACCGTCGAGGGCCGGGGCGGCCACGCCGCCCTGCCGCAGAACGCGATCGACAGCGTGCTCGTGGCGAGCCACGTCATCATCGCCCTCCAGAGCATCGTGGCGCGCCATCTCGATCCGCTCCAGTCGGCGGTGGTCTCGGTCTGCGCGCTGGACGCGGGTGAGGCGTTCAACGTTTTGCCGCAATGCGTGACCATGCGCGGCACCATGCGCACCCTGTCCCAGGAGGTCCGCGAGGCCATCAAGACACGCATCGCGACGCTCGTCCGCGAGATCGCCGCCGGCTTCGGCGCGACCGGCACCGTCGATTTCGGAGCGAGCTACCCCGTCACGGAGAACCATCCCGCCGAGACGGACTTCATGGCCGACGTCGCGGAGGGCGTGGTCGGACCCGAGCGGGTGAACCGCGCGGTGGCCCCGATGATGACGGCGGAGGACTTCTCCTACATGCTCGGCCGCCGTCCCGGCGCCTACATGTTCCTCGGCAACGGCGACTCGGCCTCGCTCCACCACCCGCTCTACGATTTCAACGACGCGGCGGCGCCCTACGGCGCGGCGCTCTGGGCGCGGCTGATCGAGACGGGGTTGCCGGTGGAGGGGTAGAGAAACGCGCCTGCTGGCGCGTCTCCCGTTCCACGATTGCTTCACCTGCCGTCATTGCTTCGATGTCGTTCAGAACGACGAAGCGGCGGCGCGAAAAACGGGCAACGTTCTGGAACCCTCAAGCTGGTTCACCGGCGTGAGGCGGCACCGAAAGCGCGACCCAGCCATCACCCCCCGTACAGGGACTTCAACAGGTCGTAGGCCAGCCGCGCGGTCTGCACCTCACCGCCCTCCGGACGGCCCGGCTTGGTGGAGGGGTTCCAGCCGTAGAGGTCGAAGTGGCCGTGGCGCTTGGTCTTCGGCGCGAAGCGCCGCAGGAACAGGGCGGCGGTGATCGCCCCGGCGAAGGGGCCGTTCGAGACGTTGTTGAGGTCCGCGATCTTCGAATCGAGCAGGCTGGCATAGGGCCGGTGCAGGGGCAGCCGCCAAACCGGATCGTGCGCCCTGGCCGCGGCTTGAGCGACGGAGGCGGCGAGGTCCTCGTCCTCCGTGAAGAAGGCCGGGAGGTCGGGGCCCAGCGCGGTGCGGGCGGCCCCCGTGAGCGTCGAGAAGTCGAGGATCAGCGCCGGGTCGTCGGCCTCGGCCAGGGCGAGGGCGTCGGCCAGGATCAGGCGGCCCTCGGCGTCGGTGTTGCCGATCTCTACGGAAAGCCCCGCCCGGCTGCGCAGCACGTCGCCGGGGCGGAAGGCGTTGCCGGCCACGGCATTCTCGACCGCCGGAATCAGCACCCGCAGGCGCACCCGGAGCCCGGCGCCCATCACCATGTCGGCGGCCGCGAGGGCCACGGCGGCACCGCCCATGTCCTTCTTCATCAGCAGCATGGCCGAGGAGGGCTTGATGTCGAGCCCGCCCGTATCGAAGGCAACGCCCTTGCCGACCAGGGTGACCCTCGGCGCGGCGTCGTCTCCCCAGGAGATGTCGATGAGCCGGGGCGCCCGCGCCGCCGCCGCGCCGACGGCGTGGACGAGGGGATACTCGCGGGCGAGATCGGCGCCGCTCACCACGGTGATCGCGGCCCCGTGCCGCTCCGCCACGGTCCGGGCCGCCGCCTCGATCTCGGCCGGGCCGAGGTCGTTGGCGGGGGTGTTGACGAGGTCGCGGCCCATCGCGACGGCGCGGGCGATCCGGGTGATCTCCGCCGCGTCGACGCCCTCGGGGGCGACGAGGCAGGCCATGGCCTTGTCGGCGGTGCGATACCGGTCGTACCGATAGCTGCCGAGGAGCCATGCCAGCGCCGCCGTCGCCGGGTCGGGCGCGCCCTCCAGCCTGTAGACGCCCGGTTGCATGAGGCCCGGCAGGCGGCCCGCCACGAAGGGGTCGGCTCCGGGGGCGCCGGGGTCGCCGAGGCCGAACAGCACCCGCGCCAGCCCCCCGTCCGGCGCCGGCAGGTAGGCGACGCTCCCGGCCTTGCCGGTGAAGCCCGTGGCCCAGGCGAAGGCCCGCTCCGCCGGAGCCAGGCCCGCCTCCCACCCCGAGGCCGGGACGCAGACCACCGGGGTCCCGTCGCTTCCCGCGGGTAGGAGTTCGGCGATGGTCGCGGATGGGTCCGCGTCGGCGGCGGCGTCGCTCATGTGTCCTCCACGCCCGGCGGGGGCCGCACGGCCGCCCCTTAACCCCGGATTAGGCTTAACGCCTTATCACCCTGACTTCGGGACGGAGAAGCGCCCGGGGCGCATCCCTCCCGTCCCCGCCGTTTGCTGAGTGTGGAGCGTACCATGAGAGCGGCCCCGGTCCGGACCGAGCGTCTCCCGGCGGCGAGCGGCCTGCGGGGGCTCGCCGCCGTCGCCGTCATCGCCCTCGGCCTTGGGGCCTGCAACACCGATTCCGTGGAGACCACCGGATCCATCGGCGAGACCGGCGCCTCCGCGGCGGCTTCGGCGGCCCGGCGCGACCTCGACGGCCTGTCCGAAGCCTACAAGGCCAATCCCGGCGATCCGCGCACCGCCTTCCGCTACGCCCGCGCCCTGCGGGCTACGGATCAGGTCAACCAAGCGAGCGCGGTGCTGCAACAGGCGGCGCTGCGCAACCCGAAGGACACGCAGATCCTCGCGGCCTACGGCAAGTCCCTGGTGGAGGCCGGACGCTACCGGGAGGCGCTGGAGGTGCTGGCCAACGCCCACTCCCCCGCCAACCCGGATTGGCGCGTCCTCTCGGCGGAAGGCTCGGCCTCGGCGCAGCTCGGCGATCAGGCCGCCGCCCAGGGCTTCTACGAGGCGGCCCTCAAGATCCGCCCGAACGAGCCGTCGCTCCTCTCGAATCTCGGCCTGTCCTACGCCCTCTCGCGCAACCTCGACCGGGCCGAGGAGACCATGCGGCTCGCCGTCTCGCTGCCGGGCGCCGATGCGAAGATGCGGGCGAACCTCGCCCTCGTCCTCGGCCTCAGGGGCCGGTACGAGGAGGCCGAGGCCGTGCTGCGGCAGGATATGGGCCCGCAGGAGGCGGCCTCCAACGTCGCAGCGCTCCGCCGCCTCGCGGCGTCCCCGAACCGGTTCAAGGACGGATTGGCCCGCGCACAGCGGGGCTGACCCCACATCCACCCCGCAGGGGGGCGGGTAACACAGTACCAGCCTCGTCCTCGTCCTAAATGTCTGGCCGGAAAGGTTGTTGCCCCTCCGTCTTCGCTCCGCTCGCAAAGACGCGTCGGGCTTCATGGGCCGCCCGGACCTTCCCGGCCAGTCTCCCAGGATGACGTGGAGCGCGGAATCGGAAGCGACGACCGCGTCTCGCAACGCTCCCCGCAGAGAGGAGCAGGCGGCGCGGCTGCTCACCCATCCCTGAGCACGACACCCTCCCGCGCCTGTCATCACAGGCCGGTAGCCGCCAGATTCGAAACGTTCTATACGAGCCACGGCTGCGCCGCGCGGCATTCAGGGCGTCCAAATCGCCCCCCGCGCACCGTTCGATCCGGGCACTCCCGGGGCGGCGCGCGCCCGTCGGGCGCTTCACAGGCCGAACACCTTCGTGGCGCGGGTTATGCCTGCGCGTGTTCGATCATTTCGCAGCGAGGATACGACCAGCCGTGGCATCTCTCGACAGCTTCAAGGCCCGCCAGACGCTGAGCGCCGGGGGCAAGACCTACACCTACTACTCGATTCCCGAGGCCGAGAAGAACGGCCTCCCGTCGGCCGCCTCGCTGCCCTTCTCCATGAAGGTGCTGCTCGAGAACCTGCTGCGCTTCGAGGACGACCGCTCGGTGAAGAAGGCCGACGTCTCCGCCGCCGTGGGCTGGCTGGAGAACCGCGGCAAGACCGAGGTCGAGATCGCCTTCCGCCCGAGCCGGGTGCTGATGCAGGACTTCACCGGCGTGCCGGCCGTGGTGGACCTCGCCGCCATGCGCGACGCGATGGTGGCGCTGGGCGGCGACCCGCAGAAGATCAACCCGCTGGTGCCTGTGGATCTCGTCATCGACCACTCGGTGATCGTGGACGAGTTCGGCACCCCGAAGGCGCTCGATGAAAACGTCGCCCTCGAATACGCCCGCAACGGCGAGCGCTACACCTTCCTGAAGTGGGGCCAGTCGGCCTTCGACAACTTCTCCGTCGTGCCGCCGGGCACCGGCATCTGCCACCAGGTGAACCTCGAATACCTGTCGCAGACGGTCTGGACGAAGAAGGAAGGCTCTGAGGAGATCGCCTATCCCGATTCGCTGGTGGGCACCGATTCGCACACCACCATGGTGAACGGCCTCGCCGTCCTCGGCTGGGGCGTCGGCGGCATCGAAGCCGAGGCGGCCATGCTCGGCCAGCCGCTCTCCATGCTGATCCCCGAGGTGGTCGGCTTCAAGCTGTCGGGCAAGCTGCCCGAGGGCACCACCGCCACCGATCTCGTGCTCACCGTCACACAGATGCTGCGCAAGAAGGGCGTGGTCGGCAAGTTCGTGGAGTTCTACGGCCCCGGCCTCGACGACATGCCGGTGGCCGACCGGGCGACCATCTCCAACATGGCCCCCGAATACGGCGCCACCTGCGGCTTCTTCCCCGTCGACCAGAAGACCATCGACTTCCTCAAGGTCACCGGCCGTGCGGACGACCGGATCGCCCTCGTGGAGGCCTATGCCAAGGCGCAGGGCATGTGGCGCGACGCGCAGACGCCCGACCCGGTCTTCACCGACACGCTCGAGCTCGACATGGGCACGGTGCAGCCCTCCCTCGCCGGCCCGAAGCGCCCGCAGGACCGGGTGCTACTCTCCGACGCCAAGGCGGGCTTCGCCTCGTCCATGCAGACCGAGTTCAAGAAGGGCGGCGACATCTCCGGCCGCTTCCCCGTCGAGGGCACCAACTTCGACATAGGCCACGGCGACGTGGTGATCGCGGCGATCACCTCCTGCACCAACACCTCGAACCCGAGCGTGATGATCGGCGCCGGCCTGCTCGCCCGCAACGCGGTCGCCAAGGGCCTGCGCTCCAAGCCGTGGGTGAAGACCTCGCTGGCGCCCGGCAGCCAAGTCGTGGCCGAGTACCTCGCCAAGGCCGGCCTCCAGGACAGTCTCGACGCGCTCGGCTTCAACCTCGTCGGCTTCGGCTGCACCACCTGCATCGGCAATTCCGGCCCGCTCCCGGCGGCCGTGTCGAAGGCGATCAACGACAACGACGTCGTGGCCGCCGCCGTGCTCTCGGGCAACCGCAACTTCGAGGGCCGCGTGAACCCCGACGTGCGGGCGAACTACCTCGCCTCGCCGCCGCTGGTCGTCGCCTACGCGCTGGCCGGCTCGATGCAGATCGACCTCGCCAAGGAGCCGCTTGGAACGGGCTCGGACGGGCAGCCGGTCTACCTCAAGGACATCTGGCCCTCGGCCGCCGAGATCCAGAGCTTCATCGAGAAGACCATCACCTCCGCGCTGTTCAAGAGCCGCTACGCCGACGTGTTCGGCGGTGACGACAACTGGAAGGGCGTCGAGGTGACGGAGGCCGAGACCTTCGCCTGGAACGGCGGCTCGACCTATGTGCAGAACCCGCCCTACTTCGTCGGCATGGAGAAGACCCCGGCGCCGGTCACGGACATCGAGGGCGCGCGCATCCTCGGCCTGTTCCAGGACTCGATCACGACGGACCACATCTCCCCGGCGGGCAACATCCGCGCGGCCTCGCCGGCCGGCGAGTACCTGCAATCGCATCAGGTGCGGGTGCAGGACTTCAACCAGTACGGCACGCGCCGCGGCAACCACGAGGTGATGATGCGGGGCACCTTCGCCAACATCCGCATCAAGAACCAGATGGTCCGCGACGGCTCCGGCAACGTGGTCGAGGGCGGCTACACGCTGTTCCAGCCGACCGGCGAGAAGATGTTCATCTACGACGCGGCGCAGAAGTATGCGGCGCAGGGCACGCCGCTCGTCGTCTTCGCGGGCAAGGAGTACGGCACCGGCTCCTCGCGCGATTGGGCGGCCAAGGGCACCAAGCTGCTCGGCATCCGCGCCGTGATCGCCGAGAGCTTCGAGCGCATCCACCGCTCGAACCTCGTCGGCATGGGCGTCGTGCCGCTGGTCTTCCAGGGCGACACGTCCTGGGATTCGCTGGGCCTGAAGGGCGACGAGACCGTCACCATCAAGGGCCTCGCGGGTGAGCTGAAGCCGCGCCAGACGCTGACCGCCGAGATCACCTCCGCCGACGGCTCGGTGAAGCAGGTCCCGCTGACCTGCCGCATCGATACGCTCGACGAGCTGGAGTACTTCCGCAACGGCGGCATCCTGCCCTACGTGCTGCGCTCGCTCGCGGCGTAAGCATCACGCGGACCGACGATCGGGGGGCGGCGCCGGAGGGCGCCGCCCCTTTTTCATGCCCGCCGTCGACGGCCGGGACCGCGGGCCGCGGCCGCGTTCTCTCAGATGACACTTATCAATCGCGCACAAACTTGTTTTGTGGGCAGCCCGCCCCATCTCCTGGCCCCGTAACCAGGACAAAGCCCATGTCTGTCTTCTCGAGGATGATGCTCGCGGGCGTCATCGCCTCAGGCGCGGCCAGCATCGTGTCACCGGTTCACGCCGCTGCGCCCGAGCGCCTGCGCGGAACCATCGAATCCATCGAGCCGACGGCCCTCACCCTGAAGACCCGCGATGGCCAGATCGAGAAGGTCGCGCTGAAGGACGACGCCAAGATCTCCTGGGTGGTCCCGGCCAGCCTGGATCAGATCAAGGAAGGCACCTTCATCGGCACCGCCACCAAGGGCGAGAACCCGATGACGGCCCTGGAAGTGGTGCTGTTCCCCGAGGCGATGCGCGGAACCGGCGAGGGCCAGTACGCCTGGGACGAGATCACCGACACGACCGCCGGCGGCGGCCCCAAGGTGAAGAGTGCCATGACCAACGGCACCGTGAAGGCCGAGACGACCGGCAGCACCGGCGGCCCGAGGGTCAAGAGCGCGATGACCAACGGCACGGTCAAGTCCGACGCCGCCAAGGACGGGACGCGCATCCTCACCGTGAACTACGGCGGCGGCCAGTCGAGCACGATCGTCGTGCCGCATACGGCGCCGGTCGTCACCTTCGAGCCGGCCGGCCGGACCGCCCTGAGCGCGGGCGCCAAGGTCTTCGTCGTCGGCACCCGCAACGAGGGCGGCTTCACCGCCTCCCGCGTGGCCGTCGGTAAGGACGGTCTGACCCCGCCGATGTGATCCCGGGCCGGTCCGGCTGCCCCCAATCCTCGAATGGAGACCCGCTGATGCGCAAGAACCTCACCCTCCGCCTCGCCGCCGCCGGCCTGATCGGCCTCGCGGGCGTGACCGCCGCCTCCGCGCTGGAGCGCGTGCGCGGCACGATCGACAAGGCCGATGCCAGCTCGCTCACCCTGAAGACCGAGACCGGCACCGAGACCATCGCGCTCACCGGCGCAAAGGTCGTGTCCGTGGTTCCGTCGAGCCTCGACCAGATCAAGGAAGGCACCTTCATCGGCACCGCCACCAAGGGCGAGAACCCGATGACGGCGCTGGAGGTGGTGCTGTTCCCCGAGGCGATGCGCGGCACCGGCGAGGGCCACTACGCCTGGGACGCCATCACCGACCACACGGCCGGCACCGGCTCCAAGGTGAAGAGCGCCATGACCAACGGCACCGTGAAGGCCGAGACCTCCGGCGGTCCGAAGGTGAAGAGCGCGATGACCAACGGCACGGTCAAGGCCGACAAGGCGACCGGCGGCGAGCGCACGCTCACGGTTGCCTACGACAAGGACGGCTCCAAGCAGATCGTCGTCCCGTCCTCCGCCCCCATCGTCGCCTTTGAGCCTGCGGACAACAGCGCCCTCAAGCCCGGCGCGAAGGTGTTCGCGGTGGTCGATAAGACCGGCGGCAAGCTCGACGGCAAGCTGGTCGCGGTCGGCAAGGACGGCCTGACCCCGCCGATGTGATGTCTCGCCGTCTCCTTTCCCCTCCTGCGGGGAAATGGAGGCGAAGCCGAAACGGAGGTGAGGGGGCTGGCAGGACGAGACTCCTCCGGTACGCCCCCTCACTTCAGTTGCCGCCTCGCCGCGCCGACGACGAGGTCGTCGCGGCCCTCTCCCCGCAAGCGGGGCGACGGGTTTCCGTCCTTACTTCAGCCCGACCTTGTACTCACCTTCGGTCTTGGCGCGGATGTCCTCCTCGCTTACGCCGTCGGCGAGTTCGATCAGGGTCATGCCGCCGTCGCCCTTCTTGTCGATGGTGAAGACGCCGAGATCGGTGATCACCAGATCCACCACCTGCGTGCCTGTGAGCGGCAGGTCGCAGGTCTTGAGGAGCTTGGCGCTCTCGCTGCCGTCCTTGTTCTTGGCGACGTGCTCCATCACGACGACGACGCGCTTGACGCCGGCCACGAGGTCCATGGCGCCGCCCATGCCCTTCACCATCTTGCCGGGGATCATCCAGTTGGCGAGGTCGCCGTTCTGGGCCACCTGCATGGCGCCGAGGATGGACAGGTTGATGTGCCCGCCGCGGATCATCCCGAAGGAATCGGCCGAGGAGAAGTAGCTCGTGGTCGGCAGGGCGGTGATGGTCTGCTTGCCGGCGTTGATCAGGTCCGGGTCCTCCTCGCCCTCGTAGGGGAAGGGGCCCATGCCGAGCATCCCGTTCTCGGATTGCAACTGCACCGACATGCCATCGGGGATGTAGTTCGACACCAGCGTCGGGATGCCGATGCCGAGGTTCACATAGAAGCCGTCTTCCAGCTCCTTGGCGGCGCGCGCCGCCATCTGCTCGCGGGTCCAGGCCATATCGAGACTCCTGACGGAATGGGTTTCCCCTCCCCCTTGCGGGGAGGGGTAAGGGGTGGGGGCGGCTCAGGAGGCACCGCCGAGCTTCGTCCGGCACCACCCCCACCCCCGGCCCCTCCCCGCAAGGGGGGAGGGGAGAATGTCTGTCAGTGCGTGCCGCCGCCGGCCGCGGCCGCCGGGGTCGCGTCGCCGCGCTTGCGGGTGGTGCGCTGCTCGATGCGCTTCTCGCCGGTGTTCACCGCGATGATGCGCTTCACGAAGATGCCGGGGGTGTGGATCGTGTCCGGGTCGATCTCGCCCGGCTGGACGAGGTGCTCGACCTGCGCGACGGTGACCTTGGCGGCGGTCGCCATCATCGGGTTGAAGTTGCGCGCGGTCATCCGGTAGCGCAGGTTCCCCTCGGTGTCCCCGGTATGGGCGTGGACGATGGCGAGGTCGGCGAACAGGCCGCGCTCCATCACGTAGTTCTCGCCGTCGAATTCGCGGGTCTCCTTGCCCTCGGCCACCTTGGTGCCGAAGCCGGTCTTGGTGAAGAAGGCCGGGATGCCCGCCCCGCCCGCGCGGATGCGCTCGGCCAGCGTGCCCTGCGGGTTGAACTCGATCTCGAGTTCGCCGCCGAGGTACTGCCGGGCGAATTCCTTGTTCTCGCCCACGTAGGACGAGATCATCTTGGCGACCTGCCGGGTCTCCAGGAGCTTGCCGAGGCCCACGCCGTCGATGCCGGCGTTGTTCGACACGATGGTGAGGCCCTTCACGCCGGAGGCCTGCACCGCGTCGATGAGTTCGTCCGGGATGCCGCAGAGGCCGAAGCCGCCGCACATGATCATCATGTCGTCGCGCAGGAGGCCGGCCAGCGCCTCCGTCGCACCCTTGTGAACCTTCCGCATCGAACCGTCCTTCCTCCCGCCTGCCATCCGGCATCGCGGTATGCATAAGCCGGACCCGTGTCTTCGATTCCGGCGCCGGGGTCCAGTGGCAGAGCTCTGTCCGAGCGGCAGCCACGCCGTTCCGTCACGCCCGCGCGGCATCGCCCCTGCGGCGGATCGCCCGCGATGCCGGCTAACCACAGCTCGAACCACAGCTTCCGCGGCCCGTCCGGCTCCTCGGGCAGACACGGGCTCCAGAAAGGGTTAAGGGGTTCGGTCATCGACGAGCCCTGCCGGGCTGCGCCGGCGCGGATCCGCCGGTGCGGCCGGCACCCGTGGCTTCCGTCCGGAGCCTGATGTCCCAACGCCGCCCGATCCTCGTCCTCGCGTTCTGCGCACTGGCCGTCGCCGGTCTGGGCCTTCGCGACTGGCCGCTGAAGGACGGGCGCGCGGTCGCCCTGGCCAACGGCACGCTCGCCCCCTACGGCCTCAGCTTGGCCGCCGAGGGGCCGGCGACCCTGCGCGTCCTCCCCCTGCCGAAACTCACCCTGGAGCGCGTGCGGGTCGCCGCGCCGGACGGGGCGGTGCTGGCCGAGGGGGAGCGCATGGCGGCCGAGTTCGATCCGGTCGGCTGGATCGCCGGACGGGGCATGGTCGGCGAGATCCGTCTCGATCGGGCGCGCCTCTCGCCCGACCTCGCCGCCTGGAGCGGCCCGCTCACCCATCTGCGGCGGGGCTTCGGGGCGGGCGCCGTCCCTCCGCGCCTCGTCCTGGCAGGATCGCGGATCGGCGACGGGGACGAGGCCCGCGCCATCGACCTCGACGTGGCGTGGCCGCTGTGGAGCGGGGCACTCACGGCGCGGGCGACCCTCGACTGGCGGGGCGTGCCGGCCCGCCTCTCCCTCACCCGCCTGCGCGGCGGCGATCTCCTGGAGGGGCGCCGCTCGCCCTTCGCCGCCGAGCTGGCCTGGGAGGACGGCGGCCTCGCCCTCGACGGGACCGCCGCCCTCGACGCGGACGGCGAGGCCCCCGTCACCCTCGCCGGCCGGGCGCGGTTCGAGACGCAATCCCTGTCGCGGACCCTGGCGTGGATCGGGCAGGATGCGCCCCTGGCGGCGCTCGCCGGACCGTTCAGCGTCCAGGGCAGCTTCGAGACCCACGGCCGGGCGGTCTCCTGGCCCGTGGTCCGGGTCGGCACCGGCAACGCCACCCTCGAAGGCGCGGGGGCCTTCAGCCTGGGGGCGGGCAAGGTGCCGCGGCTCTCGGTGCAGGCGACCCTCGCCGCCGACCGATTGGATGTCGGGCCGCTGACCGGCGCCCTCCTCACCCTGCTCGGCGACGGCGCGGCCCCCGTCGCCCTCGAACCGCTCACCCGCGGCGACCTCGACCTGCGCATGTCCGCCACCGAGGCCCGGGTCGGCCCCCTCACCATGGACGACCTCGCGGCGAGCGTCCTCGTCCGCGACGCGGCGCTGGAGATCGCCCTCAACCGGGCGCGCCTCAAGGGCGGCGTGATGAAGGCCCGCCTGACCCTCACCAAGGGCGCCGACCCCGCCGAGACCGACCTGCGGGTCCAAGGCGGCGTCGATCAGATCGATCTCGGCGGGCTGATGGCCGATCTCGGGGCGTCGCGGTGGGTCTCGGGCCCCCTGCAGGGCACCTTCGTCCTCGACAGCCATGCCCGCGACGTCGCCGGACTGATCGGGCGGGTCGGAGGACGGGTGAACGTCGCCATCGAGGACGGAGCCCTCTCCGGCCTCGACCTCGCCGACATCATCCACCGCAACGGCCATCTCGCGCCGGGGGCGCTCGCGCGCCGCAACGGCCGGACGGGTTTCGAAAAAGCCGCGATGGTCCTGCGGTTCTCGGACGGGATCGGGGAGATCGCCGAGGCCGACCTGCGCGGGGCGGGCGTGGCCGCGACGCTGAGCGGGCAGGTCTCCCTGCCGGAGCAGCGGCTCGATCTCGTCGCCCTGCTTTCGTCGCGGCAGTCGGCGGAGGCCCGGCGGGGCATCCGCATCGCGATCAGCGGCCCGTGGGACGACTTGACCGCCCAGGGTCGGCGGAGCGACGCCGACGAGCCCGCCATTCGCGTCCCCACCGAGGCCCGGATGCCCGGCGGGTTCCATGTCCCGGCGGTGCTCGACCTTCCGGCCCCCGCGCGGGCCTACGCGCCGTGACGGCCGCTTCCCGCGACCGCAGGGTTCATCAAGCTTTTCGGCCCTAGAAAGCGTCATGCGCCGCCTGCTCGCCGAGGATCCCGTCACCCGCGCCGGCCCCCTGGCCCGGTCACTCGCGGTGTTCGCCCTGCTGGCGACGGGCATCGCGCTCCTCGTGGTGCGCGATCCGCGGGCCGACGTGAACGCCGCCCTGGCCGCCCTGGGGGCCGGGCTCGCCGTGGCGCTGCTCGCGATCCTCGCGGCGGCCTTCGCCTTCGTGCGGATCTGGATCGACGGGGCGAGGGGCCTCGGGGCCGCCCTCGGAGGGCTTCTCCTGGCGATCCTCGTCCTGGCCTATCCGGCCTATGCGGGCCTGCGCGGGGTGCGGCTCCCGGCGGTCGCCGACATCTCCACCGATCCGGATTCGCCGCCGGCCTTCTCCCGGTCCCGCGTCGCCTTCGCCGCCCGCGAGGGGCGCTATCCGCCCGAGCCGGGCAAGGCCGCCCGCGAGGCCCAGCGCCGGGCCTACCCGCAGATCGCACCGCTGACCCTCGACATCGATGCCGACCAAGCCTTCGAGCTGGCCCGGCAGGCGGCGGTGAAGCGGCGCTGGCAGATCGTGGAAGCCATCCGCCCCGGCGGCCGCATGGGCCAGGGCCGGATCGATGCGGTCTCCCGCGGCCTCCTCCTCAACCTGCCCGCCGACGTCACCGTGCGGGTCCGCCCCCGCGCGGACGGGGCGCGGATCGACGTGCGCTCCGCCTCGCGCCTCGGCCCCCGCGATTTCGGCAGCAACGCGGACCGCATCCGGGCCTATCTCGACGACGTGGCCAACCTCGCCCTGGCGGCGAAGTAGGTCGACTTCGGCGGAGGCCCGGCGGGTCAGGCGGGGCTGTAGCGCCCGTCGATCCGGGGTGGGCCGTCGCAGGTCGCCAGCCCGCGCGAGACCATGTCCTCCAGATGGGCGTAGACCGACAGGGCCGCCGCGCCGCGCAGGCGCGGATCGAGCCCGCTGTAGACGGCGAGGACGATCTCCGGGATGCGGGTGTCGCCCGCCGCGAGGCGGTTGCGGATGCCGGCTTCCCTCTGGCGGCGGTGCCCGGCGAGGCCGCGCACGAACCGCGCCGGGTCCGTCACCGGGCCGCCATGACCCGGCCAGTAGGTCGCCTCGGTGCGGCCCCGCAGCTTGTCCAGGGACTCCATGTAGGCGCGCATCTGCCCGTCGGGCGGGGCGACCACCGTGGTGGACCACGCCATGACGTGGTCACCGGAAAACAGGGCATCGGCCTCCGGAAAGGCGAAGGCGAGGTGGTTCATCGTGTGGCCGGGGGTCTCCACCGCCGTGAGGGTCCAGCCCGGCCCGGAGACGCCCTCTCCCTCCGTCATCACGCGGTCGGGCCGGTAGTCCCGGTCGGCGCTGGCGTCGAGGGCCGGGGTCTCGCCGTCGATGAGCGCCCGCGCGGCCTTGTGTGGTGCGCAGCCGAGGACCGGCGCGCCGGTCAGCGCGGCGAGGCGCTTGGCGCCGGGGGAATGGTCCTTGTGCGTATGGGTGACGAGGATCGCCTCGATCGTCTCGCTGGCGAGCTCCGCCATGAGCCCGTCGAGATGGGTGGGATCGTCCGGTCCCGGATCGATCAGGGCGACGCGCCCGTGGCCGACCACGTAGGTGCAGGTGCCCGTCGCCGTGAAGGGACTGCGGTTTCCGGCGACCCTGCGCCGGATCAGCGGTGCGACGGCCTCGATCCTGCCGGGCTCTGGCATGGCCCTGGAGAAGGCCGGCTGCGTGTCGTCCGTGTCCGCCATGTCACTCCCATCCGTGCCCGGTCAGTAGGGCAGGGGGAGCGTCCGGCGCAATGCCCGAAGCCGGTCAGTGGCGGGATCAGGACCGGCGGCGCGGACGGACGCGCACAGGGATCGGTTGCAGCGCCGGCGCGGGCATCAGGCCCCGCAGGATCCCGGCTACCGCGTCGGCGACCGCCGAGCCGATACCAGCGAGGCGCGAGCCGAGGGCCGCCATCCCGGTGCGGGGGGTGGAGCGAAGTTCCTTGCGCGCAGTCTTGAATGCGAATGCCGGCATCGATGATCCCGAAGCCTCCAGTGACCACACCACGAACGTCCCGTGACCCCGACTGTTCCGTTTCGGGTCTATCCCCGGGAATCGGTCGGATTGCCGCGCCGCCCCGGGGGTGCACCGGGAACCGGAAACGAAACTTGGCGTTTTGAAGGCAATCACCGCAAGGGATTTCGTCCCAGTCGGTTTACGGAGAAGGATCAAAGCGATGCTCGGTTGGGCCGTAACATTCCTCGTCGTGGCGCTCGTGGCCGCCCTGCTCGGGTTCGGCGGCATCGCCGGCACCGCCATGGAGGCTGCCAAGCTGGTGTTCTTCGTCGCCATCGTGCTCTTCGCCATCTCGGCCGTCGTCGGCCTGATGCGCGGCCGTTCGCCGACACTCTGACGTAAGCGCCCCGGACACCGGGGATGACACAAGGGGCCGCTCCGCAAGGGCGGCCCGCTTCGTTTGCGGGTCCGGGTTCAGGCGCTGCGGTCGGCCGCGTCGAGCTTGGCGATCAGCTCCGCGAAGCGATCCGGGACCGGCTGATTCGCGACGGTGTCGTACATGGCACGCAGCTGGTTCGCGATCCGGTCGCGGGACTGCACGGAAAGGCCCTGCCGGACGGAGCGCGAAGTCTCCGCCGACGGATCGGGCAGATCGCGCAGGGGCGATTCGGCGGCGGCCGGGGTACCGTTGGACGGAACGGGACTCGCACTCGACGCCACACGCTGATCCCTGAGATCCGATGCAGATCTCTCGTCCGTCATCCAATGGCCCCTTGTTGTGCGAACGCACACGGCCACATTGTGCTGCGGCTCGAGTTACGTCATGGCTTCGGCGGCAACGCCTCCGCCGCTTTTCGGTTCCGCCCCGGTGGAACGGAGCCGCAGCCCCTGCGTTGGGCGGGAGGCCGAAGAAACATCAGCGCCGGCCGCGGCACAGCCCGATCTGACGACGGGTTGAGATGTGGCCGGGGTGAAAGGCGAGGCACAGGTAGAAAGAATGTCGACATCGCAACTCGTGGTGCAGCATCTGCCGTACCTCCGTCGTTACGCGCGTGCTCTCACAGGAAGCCAGGTCGCCGGTGACGCCTATGTCGCCGCGACCCTCGAAACCCTGGTGAACGAGCCCGACACCCTCGGGCGCAGCACGAACATCAAGGCGGACCTCTTCCGCGTCTTCACCCGGATCTGGAATTCGCTCTCGGTCAACGGCCGTGGCGAGCAGGTTCAGCACGATCTCCCCGCCGAAGTGCGGCTCGGCCAGATCACGCCCCTTCCCCGGCAGGCCTTCCTGCTCTCCTGCCTGGAGGGCTTCTCCGAGGAGGACGCCGCCACGATCCTGGGGGTCGATGTCGCCGAGGTCCGCGATCTCGTGGACGAGGCCGGGCGCGAGCTCGCGGCCGACATGGCCACCGGTATCCTGATCATCGAGGACGAGCCGCTCATCGCCATGGACCTTGAGGCGCTGGTCGAGGGTCTGGGCCACAACGTCATCGGCGTCGCGCGCACCCGCACCGAGGCCGTGAAGATCGCGGGCGGCGACCGCCGTCCGGGCCTGATCCTCGCCGACATCCAACTCGCCGACGGCTCCTCGGGCCTCGACGCGGTGAACGACCTCCTGAAGACCTTCGAGGTGCCGGTGATCTTCATCACCGCCTACCCCGAGCGCTTCCTCACCGGCGAGCGGCCCGAGCCGGCGTTCCTCATCGCCAAGCCCTTCCAGCCGGCGAACGTCTCGGCCGTCATCAGCCAGGCGCTGTTCTTCCAGCAGACCGCCCGGCGGCGGGAAGCCAAGTCCGCCTGATAAGAGCCGGCCTGATCAAGGTCGGCCCTCCAGCGGGCGATCCGGCCGCCTTTCGAGCCGTTTCAGCACCACCGAAAGCCCCGGCCCCGGCCGGGGCTTTTTTGTGCGTGGGGTGCCCCACTGCACCGGGCGTCGGCCGTGTTCACCACGTCTCACGATGCGCCGCGACAGAGCGCGTCGCCCGTGCATTGGCTCGCCGGATCGTCGCGAGCCGTCAGCGAGACGCGCACGAAAAAACGGGCCGGAGCACGCTCCAGCCCGTCAACAGGTTCCGGCCGATGCACAAGGGGAATGCGGGGAGGACCAAGTGGCCGGGTTGATTGAGAACGGGCTGGACGCCGTACGGTTCCTTCGATTTATTGGGAAGCGTGATTTCTCTGCCACAGGGCGGCCTGTGGACAACGGGGGTGCGCACCCGCACGCCGACGCGGGATCGGATCGAATACTCAGATACTAACAAAGCGTGACAGTCGAGGAACTGAAGTTCCGATGCGGCGTTGAGTGTTCAACCTGTCAAGCTCTTTGTGAGGGTTCGGCGATGCGGCGGTCTGGTTTCTACCTCGGAATCGGTGTCTCGGCTGCGGTGCTGACCTTCTGGGCACAGCCGGTCGTGCAGGCTTCTGCCGATGGCTGGGCGCCCGCCGCTCCGATCGCCGCAATCGCGCCGCAGACCCTACCGGGGATGCGCCCGGCCTCCATCGCCCTCAGCCCGACCCGCCTCGCGGGTGTGGAGCGGGCGGTCTCGGGCCAGACCAAGCCCGCGACCGAAGAGGCGCAGGAGATCGGTCCCAAGCCGATGAAGCCGTTGCGGCGTCTTGTGCGCGAGGGCTGTGAGCTTCCCGTGAGCGCCCTGGCTGGTCCCGAGGCGCGCCGCCTGACCCCCGGACGCTGCATCTCGTAAGGGGGTGTGGGGCAGTGAGCCTCGCATCGACATTGCGAACGCAAAAAAGCCCCGCAAAACGCGGGGCTTTTTCGTCGCGCCGGTGAAGCGAGCGCTGACGGACTCGAAGTCGTTGGTCGTTGGTTGGCCGAAGAGCGGCGCCGACCCCGAAGGGCCGGCCGCCGTACGCATACTCAGACGGTCGCGTTACTCGCCGCGGCCGGTTCCCGTCGATTGGCCGCCCTTGCGACCGGCCGACGAGGCCAGTTCGCGGTCTTGCGAGAAGGAGCGCTTCTCCGCCGGCACGCTGCGCCCGCCCTTGCTCGCGATCTCACGCTGCCGCTCGATATCCATCGAGGCAAACCCTCGCTTCGAGGTCGAATTTCCGGATGCCATCAGTTCCTCCTCAGGCTTCGCTTCACCCGGCAACAACCTTCAGCAATAACCAAGGTTCCGACAGCGCCGAACAGCCACGTTGGGTTGCGGCTAAGCTTGGGAGCAACCGGCGGCTGCGCAAGACGTTGTTTTAAGATCGAAAGCACCGGGCGACGGCTCCGGCGCGCGCAACGCGGGACAACCTTTGCATGACCAATCGCAACATGGTGACCAAGGCGAAGCCGGAGGTGGAGCCCAACACGGCGCCCCTACCGCCGATGCCGGCCCCGGAGGACGCCGCCACCCCCACGACCCGCACCGATCCGATCGACTCGCCCCAGCCGAACGCGAGTTCGGACCGCGAACCTCCGAGCGAGCGCAAGCAGGGCCTCGCCACGCGCCGCTGAAGCTCGCCCGACGACCGTTCTCGCGCCTTCAGTCGGCGCGCACGGCGGCGCGCTCCTGTCGGCGGCGGATGCGCGTGAGGGCCAGGAGGAGCAGGGCGATGGCGGCCACGGTCGTCGCCCCGGCCACGGTCAGGATCCGCCCCACCAATGGCGTGTAGAGGCCCTTGGCCGCATCGTAGCCGTAGCAGAGCAGGGCCAAGCGGTCCGTGAGGGCGCCGACCTTGCCCTCTCCCGCCTCGGTCAAAGCGAGGCGCAGGTCCCGCCCCGAGAGGGCGAGGGGCGAGAGCACCCGCGTGAGGCGCCCGTCGCCGGCAAGCACCAGCGCTTCGGCGGGGTGAGCGTAGCTGTCGGTGCCGGCATCGTAGACGTATCGGTAGCCCAGCGCCGCCGTGAGGCGTGCGATGCCGGCCGGTCCCGCCACCAGCACGACCGGGGCGCCGGGCCGGTCGCCCCAGAGGTCTGCCACCCGACGACGGGCGATGGCCGCGTCGTCCTTGGGGTCGAGCCCGAACAGGATCAGGCGGCACTCGGCCGGGTCGAGGCCCGTGGTGCCGAGGGCGTCCCCCGACTGGCCGATCATCGGATCGCAGACGTTGCCGCAGGTGTAGTCGACAGGCAGGAGGAGGGCGGGGCGTCCGGCCAGAACCGCGCCGAGGGTTCCGGTCTCGCCCGTGGCGGCGTCGGTGACGGGAAGATCGAGGGGCGCGCGGGCGTCGGGCGGCGGCGTTACGGCGACCCGGTCGAGATCGGCCTTCACGAGCCGCGCTTGCGCGGAATCCGGTGCGGCAAGGGTGGTCAGGAGGGCCAATCCGCCCGCGGCACTGGACAAAGTGCGGTTGAATCGCATGGATGCGCGCACTGCCTCGCGGGTTCGGACCCGAAGGTTCCCTTGGTCGCAGAGTTGTCCATGACCCTCGACAACGAGGTCTCGTCCCTCCGCCAGGTCCCGCTGTTCCGGGAGGTCGAGCCGGCCCGCCTCAAGCTCCTCGCCTTCACCAGCGAGCGGGTGCATTTCGAGCCCGGCCAGCGCTTCTTCAGCCGGGGGGACGTGGCGGATGCCGCCTACGTCATCCTCGAGGGCAGTGCCGAGGTCACGATCGACGGCCCGGCCGGGCCGATCCGCCTCGCCCTGCTGGGCGCGGACGCGCTGGTCGGGGAAATGGGCATCCTGGCGGAGCAACCCCGCTCGGCCACCGTCATGGCGGAGACCGCCGTCACCGCCCTGCGAATCGACCGGGGCGTCTTCCTCGAACTCCTCGCCCAGTTCCCGCAGATCAGCATCGCCTTGATGCGCGTGCTGGCCACCCGCCTCGAACAGACGAACCAGGCGCTGGCCGAAAGCCGGGGCTGAGCGGCCCGCCGTCATTCGGTCGGGTAGGTGATGAATTCGAGCAGCGATCCGTCGGGGTCGCGGAAGTAGACGCTCACGCCCGCGCCGGCGGCGCCGTGCCGTTCCACGGGGCCGAGCTCCACGCTCACGCCGTGGGCTTCCAGATGGCCGATGGCCTCCTCCAGGCTCCCGGACCAGCGGAAGCAGAGGTCGCTGTTGCCGGGCATGACCGGCTCGGCGGCGACGGGCTCCGCCAGCACCCCCGGACCGTGGCAGTTCAACTGGACGCCGCCGAAACGGTAGGCGAAGCCCGGCCCGCGCGTGATGACTTCGGCTCCCACCACGTCCCGGTAGAACGCGTTGGAGCGTTCCCAGTCGCTGACATGGATCACGCAATGGTCGAGATGGATCGCCGGACGGAGGGCGGCCTCCGGAATCGTCGCCTCCTCCACGGGCAGAACCTGCGTGTCGGGCATCGTGGGTCTCCCGGATGGACGAGGGCGCGCGACGGGCTCGCTGCGCACAATGAATTAGGGCGCTTCGGTGGCGAGGCGACGCGCCGATAACAGTGGTCATGCGGCGCAAAAGCTACATCGGCGCGTGCCCGGCCGGGTTAGGCAAGCGGCACAGACGCGCAGAAGGACGTTCATGCCCGCCGTTCATCGCAACAGCCGCCCCGTCCTCCGGCCGGTCCTGCTCGCGCTGATCGCCGCGATCTCCCTGGGCGCCTGCCAGACACGGCAGTCCCAGCTCGCGCAGGACGACGAATCCGCGTGGTACATCGGCGCGAAGGCCGACAAGCCCTTCGACATCCCCCTGGTCGACACGAACCGGCTCGACCCGAAGTACCGCCGCCAGACCGTGGCCTATACGGGCCTGGAGCCGGCGGGGACGATCGTCGTGGACATCGACCAGCGCCAGCTCTTCCTCGTGCAGGAGGGCGGCACCGCCCTGCGCTACGGCGTCGGCGTCGGCAAGCAGGGCTTCTCCTGGAAGGGCGAGGCGCGGGTGGGCCGCAAGGGCGTCTGGCCGGACTGGAGCCCGACACCGACCATGGTCTCCCTCAACCCGGACCTGCCCAGGACCCGCAAGGGCGGCCTCGACAACCCCCTCGGCGCCCGCGCCCTCTACCTCTACCAGGGCAACCGCGACATCTTGTTTCGGATCCACGGCACCAACGAGCCGTGGAGCATCGGCGAGCAGATGTCCTCCGGCTGCGTGCGGATGCTGAACGAGGACATCGCCGACCTCTACGAGCGCGTCCCGGTGAATGCCCGCGTGGTGGTGAAGCGCGGCGGCAAGCCGCGCACGATCTGAAATTGTATCAGGACGACGGCGGGGGCGGATTCCGCCGCGGGGCCGGGGGCGTGTCGTCCGAACCCAGGATCGTCGCGGCGGTGAGGCCCGTGGGCCGGTCGGCTCCCGGCACGGGCGGGCCGATCAGGGCGCCCGCCAGGGTGAGGAGCACGAGGCAGGCGGCAAATCCGCTGGCGATGGTGACGAGGGCACGCATCCCATCGTAACCGCCGCGCGCCGACCCCGTTCCATGGGCCGCGCCGATCCGCTCCGCTCCCTCAGGGCCATCCACCCAGCGCCAGGGCCGCGCTCAAGAGCAGCAGGCCGCTGCCCATGAGGATGAGGGCGAGTCGGCGCGATTCGTCCCGGTTCCGGTGCAGGCGGTCGGTCACCTCAGCAGGCCCGCCATCATCGCGGTGAGGCCGAAGCAGAGCGAGACGAAGGCCGCGCACAGCAGCGCGTTGTCGATCATCCGCGTACGGGGCCCGTCGAGATCGTCGTGAAGCATCGCCGATACCTCCCGAGGCCGAAGCTGACGGCCGGATGTTTCCGTGCGATGTCGCGGCGGAGCCGGGCGCGGGCGCATCGCGAGCCGCAAAGCGGTTTCGGCCGGGCGTTCGAACACGTCTGCGTGACCCGCCGCCGGCCGGCCGCTCCGGCTCCTTCCGCCGCCCGACGCACGTCGTTACCGGCGATCAACCTTTTTCGCGTGAATGTCGGATCACGGGAACGCGCGGCGCTTCGCCGAGGGAGGCGCCATGGCTCCCAACGCAGGTCCGGCCCCCAACGCAGGTCCGGCCCCCTTACGCGGCCGGATACCATCCCGGTCCCGGTCCGCGGGGACGACAACCGGGCCGGGCGGAAGCCCGGACACGGAGGCGCGATCCATGACGCAGCCTGACGCGACGACCCAGGGCGACGGATCGCCCGCCATCGGCTCGTCCGCGCCGCCGCGCGACGAGAACCTGCGCCTCGCCGCCCTCGACGCCCTCGGGCTGCTCGATACCGGGCCCGAGCCGCATTTCGAGGCGGTGTGCCGCATTGCCCGGCGCGTCCTGCGCGTCGGCGACGCCTTCGTGGCGCTGATGGGTGCCGATCGGGTCTGGCTGAAGACGCCCTGCACCCTCATCCCCACCACCGCCCCCCGGCGCGAGGTGTTCTGCCACGCGGTCATCGAAGCGGGCGAGCCGATCATCGCCCCCGACACGCGGGAGGACCCGCGCTTCCAACACCTCGCGGCGGTGAGGGGCGACAAGGCGATCCGCTTCTATGCCGGGATCCCTCTGGCCCTCACGCCGGGCCTGCCGATCGGCACCTTCTGCCTCGTCGATACCGTGCCGCGCGAGCTCTCGGAGGCGGACATCGCCACCTTCCACGACCTCGCCGAGACGGTCCTCGCCCATCTCCGCCTCGCCTTCGCGGACACGGAGCGCCACCGGGAGGCGGCCTCGGCGGTGGAGCGGGAGGCCGTCATCGTCCAGCAGACCGGCGAGATCGAATCCCGAGCGAGGGCCCAGGAGAACGCCGACGCGCAGCTGATGATGGCGGAGTGGCTCGCCTCGATCGGGACGTGGCAGGTCACCCTCGCCGACGGCATCGTAACGTGGTCCCCCGGCCTGTTCCGCATCACCGGCATCGATCCCACCGCCCCGGCGCCGACCCTGTCCGAACTGCCGGCGCTCTACCATCCCGACGACCGGGAGCGGGTGCAGGCGGTCGTGGCCCGCGCCATCGCCGACGGCGACGCCTTCTCCTACGAGGCGCGGGTGCTGCGGGCCGACGCTACCATCCGGGACGTCGTCGTCCGGGGCGTGTCCCGGAAGGAGCCGGGGGGGCAGGTCGCGGGACTCGTGGGCGTTCTCATCGACGTCACCGACACCCGCCGGGTCGAGGACGCGGCGCGGCGCGGCGACGTCCGCTACCGGGGCCTCGCGGAGAACCTGCCGCTCCTCGTCTGGACGATGCGCGTCCGCGACGGCGAATCGACCTACGTCAACACGCAGTTCCGCGACTATTTCGGTCCCATCGGGCCGGCTCGGGCGGAGCGGCTCGCCCGCAACCACCCGGACGACGCATCGGCCATGGAAGCCGCGTGGCGCACCGCCCTGGAGACCGGGCGGGGCTATTCCGGCCAGTGGCGGATCCGGCGGCACGACGGCGTCTACCGCTGGCACCAGATCTCGGTCTCGCCGGTGCTGCTCGACACCAACGGGGACATCCTCGAATGGATCGGCACCGCGCTGGATGTCGATGACATCATCACCGCCCGCCTCGCCGTCGAGGATGCCCGCCAGATGCTCGGCCTCGCCCTCGATGCGGCAGGCGCCGGGACCTGGGATTGGGACATGCAATCGGGCATCGTGACCCTCGGGCCCGAGAGCGCCCGGATGCACGGCCTCACGCGGCATAAGGACCAGTCCTGCCGGCTCAACGCCGCCGAGTGGACCGCCCTGCTCGATCCCGACGATGCCGGCGAGACCTGGAACGAGGTCCTGCGCGCCATCGACGCCCGGTCCATCTTCACTGCACAGTTCCGCGTCGGCGATTGCTGGATCCATTCGCGGGGCCGCACCGTCTACGGCCGGGACGACCGGCCGGTCCGCATGGTCGGCCTGCACCTCGACGTCACCGATTCGAAGGCCATCGAGGCGGCCCTGCGCGCGGCGACCCGCGACGCGGAGACGGCCCGCGCCGAGGCCGAGCGGGCGAGCGCCGCCAAGAGCAACTTCCTCGCGGCGATGAGCCACGAGATCCGCACGCCCCTGAACAGCATCCTCGGTTATGCGGAGCTGCTCCTCGACGGCGACACCATCCAGGGCGAGGACCGTCGGCGTCTGGACCTGATCCAGCATTCCGGTGCCGCGCTGCTCACCGTCGTCAACGACGTCCTCGACTTCTCGAAGATCGAAGCCGGCAAGCTGACCCTCGAAAGCCGGGGCTTCGCCCTTCCGGCGCTGATCGACGCGGCGATCTCCATCGTGCGCGGCGGCGCCCTGAAGAGCGGCCTCGCCATCGAGACGGAGACCAGCCCCGACCTGCCGCAGCGGGTGATCGGCGATTCGAGCCGCCTGCAGCAGGTGCTGCTCAACCTCCTCAACAATGCGGTGAAGTTCACGGCGGTGGGCTCCGTCACCCTGCGCGTGAGCCGCGAGGGCAGGGGCTTCGCCCCCGATGGATCGCCCGGCGACGCCCTGCGGTTCTCCGTCTCCGACACCGGCATCGGCATCGCCGAGGCCGACCGGGAACGGCTCTTCCGCCGCTTCAGCCAAGTGGATGATTCGATCAACCGCCGGTTCGGGGGCACAGGGCTGGGCCTCGCCATCTCGCACCAGCTCGTCGGCCTGATGGGCGGCGAGATCGGCGTCGAGAGCCGGGAGGGCCACGGCTCGACCTTCTGGTTCACCCTGGTCCTCCCGCGGGAGGACGGGCCGGCGGCCTCGCACACGGCCGAGTCGGGTGCCATCCCGGCGGCATCCGCGGAGGCGCCGAAGCCGCCGGGCGAGGCCGCCCCGGCCTGGACCAAGCCGCTGCGGCTGCTCCTGGCCGAGGACGTGGCGGTGAACCGGGAACTCGCCTGCGCCGTGCTGGAGGCGGAAGGGTACGAGGTCTCCACCGCCGCCGACGGCGCCGAAGCCTTCGCGGCGGTAGAGGCGGCCTTCGCCCTGGGCCACGGCTACGACCTCGTCCTGATGGACGTGCAGATGCCGGGCGTGGACGGTCTCTCGGCGACACGCCGCATCCGCGCCCTGCCGCCGCCCGCCGGCGACGTGCCGATCGTCGCCATGACGGCCAACATCCTGCCCGAGCAGGTGGAGGACCTGCGCGAGGCCGGGATGGACGACCATGTCGGCAAGCCCTTCCGCCGGGTCGAGCTCGTCGCCGCCATCGATCGGTGGACCGCGCCCGAGGCCCGCCACCGGAATCCGCCGCGCCCCCGCGCCGCGACGCTGTTGCCGGACCCGCAGACTCACGACACAGCCGTGCTGGATGCGATGCGGGAGCGCTACGGGACGGTCCGCGTGAACGGCCTCCTCGACCTTCTCGAGGGGGAACTCTCGCAGCGGTTCCGACTGGCGGTCCAGGACCGGTGGGAGATCGCCCACGACGCCCACGCCATGGTCTCGGCGGCGGGGATGCTCGGTTTCGGCAAGCTCTCGGACATCTGTCGGGAGTTGGAGGCGGCCGCCCAGGCGGGCGACGACCTCTCTCACCTGATGAGGCGGCTGGAGACCCAGCGCGCCAAGGCCCTGCGCCTCATCCGCACCATCCGGGCGGCGTGAGCCGGCGCCCTCCTGCGGGGACCGCCCGGGGGCGGGCCCCCGGCATCGGGCCGGGGAGGGGAGTGCCCCGGCGCTACTCCTCGATCGGATCGCCGGTCCAGGTGCTGGCGAAGGCAGCGAGCTGGCGCCCGTCCGCGAAGGCGGCCACGCTGAGGGTCCGCGGCTGTGGCTCGGCCCCCGGATAGGGGCTGAGGCTCACGGAGACCCGGACGAGCCGGGCCTCGGGGGCGTGGGCGTTGAGCCACGCCTTCGCCTCGGGGGTGAAGCTGTCCGGCCCGGCCAGGGCCCGCGCATCCCCGCGCAAGACCAGGACGTAGGAGCCGAGCGTGGGCTCGGCCTCCTTCACGGCTTCGATGACGTCGATCACGCGAATTCGTTAATCTGCACCTGGGCCTGGGCCTCGGTGAAGTTGGGGATGTCGGCGAAGATCTCGGCGCCATGGGCGGCGGCCGCCTGGGCGAAGGCGTCGGCGGACTCGAACTTGAGCAGGGCCATCACTTGGAACGGCGCCGCGCCGCCATCCGGCGTGCTCTGGCCGAACACCACGGTCGCGTCATGCAGGCCCATGCCGGACCAGCGCTCCCGCACCAGGGGCATATGCGTCTTCAGGTAGTAGTCCCGGTCGAATTTCGGCCCGGTGGGATACATCACGGTCACGAGGATCATCGGCTTCCTCCCTGGCTGGCCCGACGGCGTCGGGCGCCCCTTCACTGGGCTTTGGCCCGAGCCGCCTGTCGCCGCAACCGGAAACGGCAGGAACCGCCGGCTCGTTGCATCGGGCCGGCGGCGACGGGGCTGTGCCGACGGTGTGGCGGAGCGGTGCGGCTCAGTGCAGCTTCACCCGCGACACCGTCCGCCGGGTGAGGGCGCGGGCCAGGGCATCGAGGGTGGTCTTGATCGTGCCGTGCAGGGCGCGCTCGTGCATCTTGTAGAGCGAGCGGTACATCATCCGCGCGAACAGGCCGGCGATGAGCATGTTCTTGCCGCGGATGAAGCCCATCAGGCTGCCCACCGTCGAGTACTCCCCGAGGGAGACGAGGGAGCCGAAATCCCGATACTTGAACGGCGTCAGCGGACGTCCGGCGATCTTGGCTTCGATCTGCCCGATGAGATGGGTCGCCTGCTGGTGGGCGGCCTGGGCGCGGGGCGGCACCGGCCGGTCGGAGCCGGCCTCGACGAAGTAGGCGCAGTCGCCGAGGGCGAAGATGTCCGGGTCGCGGGTGGTCTGGAGCGTCGGCGTCACCACGAGCTGGTTCGTGCGGGTGGTCTCCAGCCCGCCGATGCCCTGGAGGAAGGGCGGGGCCTTCACGCCCGCCGCCCAGACGACGAGTTCGGAGGGCAGGAACGTCCCGTCCGCGAGCTGCACGCCGTCCGCCCGCACCTCGGTGACCCGCGCCTTGAGCCGGACATCGACGCCGATCGAGGAGAGCAGCTGCATCACCTCCGCCGAGAGTCGCTCCGGCACGGCGGGCAGGACGCGGTCCGCCGCCTCCACAAGCGTGATGCGGATGTCCTTGTCGGGGTCGATGCGGTCGAGCCCGGTGGCCACCACGTGGCGCAGGGTCCGGTGCAGTTCGGCGGCAAGCTCCGTCCCCGTCGCGCCGGCGCCGATGACCGTCACGTGCAGCTGGCCCGGCCGCACGGGACCGGACTGCGTGTGGGCGCGCAGGCTGGCGTTGACGAGGCGCTGGTGGAAGCGCACCGCCTGCTCCTGCGTGTCCAGGGCGATCGCGTGCTCGGCGACGCCGGGGGTGCCGAAATCGTTGGTGGTGGAGCCCACCGCGACAACCAGCGTGTCGTAGTTCACGAGCCGCTCGGGCGTCACCTCGCGGCCTTCCCCGTCGTAGCTCGCGGCCAGCCGGATCTGCTTGGCGTGCCGGTCGAGGCCGACCATCTGGCCGATCCTGTAGCGGAACCCGTGCTGGTGGGCGTGGTGCAGGTAGTCCACCGCATGGTGGCCGACGTCGAGGCTGCCGGCGGCGACCTCGTGGAGCAGGGGCTTCCAGATATGGGTCCGCGCCCGGTCGACCAACGCGACCTCGGCCTTGCCGCGCTTGCCCAGGCGTTCGCCGAGCTTGGTCACGAGCTGCAGCCCCGCAGCGCCGCCACCCACCACCACGATCCGATGCCGGCCGGTCTCACTGTTGGTCTGGACCATGGACGCCCTCATCACGGTTGGCCGCATTTTCGTCTGCCGCGGCCTTTGAAAGGATTAAACCGGCGCCGACACGGGAAGAGTTCTCTCGACGCGTCGACGTGCCGCCGGGTGCGCGGGGCTCAGCCCTGCGGCGCTCCGGGCTGGCGCAGGGGATGCGCCTCGGCCACCGCCGGCAGGGCAAGACACGCCTGCGCGATCCGCGCCACGGTGGGGTAGGGGTCGGTCGGTACGCCGAAGATGCCCGTCCCGACCCAGAGGCTCACGAGGCACAGGTCGGCGTGGGTCGGCGCGTCGCCCTGGCAGAACCGCCCCGTCCCGTCCTCGGAGGACAGCCGCGTCTCCAACGTCCGCAGGCCGCCCTCGAAGGCGTGCCGCACGAAGCCCATCATGCGCTCCTTCGGCAGGCCGTACTCCTCCATGAGGAAGGAGCGGACGCGCGGCACGTAGAGGGGGTGCGTGTCACAGGCGACGAGCTGTGCCAGAGAACGGACCCTGGCCCGCGCCCTCGCATCCTCCGGCAGAAGGCGCGGCCCGCCCCTGGTCTCCTCCAGATAGTCGAGAATCGCGAGGGACTGGGTGAGGGGAGGCCCCTCGCCGTCGAACAGCGCCGGGACCGCGCCCTGGGGGTTGATCGCCCGGAAGTCCGGCTTGTGCTGGTCGCCCGCGTCGAGGTCGATGAAGGTCTCCTCGTAGGGGATGGCCTTCAGCTTGAGGGCGATCCGGACCCGGAAAGCTGCCGCCGAGCGCCAATTGCCGTAAAGATGCACCGATCGAGCTCCGCAAACCGTCGCCGTGACAGGTTCTAGCGCGTTTGCCGTGATCCCTAAATCGGGAAAAAACGCAAAGCGTCGTTCAGTTCTTTTTGGCGACGCACGCCTCCGCCGCACCGCTCGGGCGGGCACGAAAAGGGGCGGGTACCGCATCCGGCACCCGCCCCAAGGTCTCGTTCGGGGCGCGCGACCCCGGCGGAGCGATTCGGTCCTAGAAGCCGCCGAACTTGTAGTTGAAGCCGGCGCGGACGATGTTGCCCTCGGTCTTGAAGCGCGAGAGGTAGGACGGGGCGCCGGTGGCGACGGAGTTCACCACGACGTTCTGGGTGCCCAGGTCGTAGTGGATGTACTCGGCCTTGATGGTGATGGCGTCGTACTTGATGCCGAGGTAGCGGCCGACGGCGAAGGTGTTCAGGAAGCTGTCGGTCGGCAGGGCGAACTCGATGCCGCCGCCGTAGGCGTAGCCGGTCTTGAAGTCGTCGTAGCGGCCGGCGAACTGCAGGGCGCCGCCTGGGGTGTAGAAGTTCACGTCGTGGAAGACGTTGCCGTAGGCGAGGCCGCCGGTGCCGTACACGAGGACGCGGTCGAAGGCATAGCCGACGCGGCCGGTGAGGGTGCCGAGCCAGTCGAGGCTCTGGCGGTAGGCGCTCGGGTTCGGCAGGACGCCGCCGGCCAGCGGCGCGCCCAGGATGAAGCGGTTCTTGGTGATGTCCGTCCAGTCGATGCTGTTCGCGATACCGACGACGATCCCGGAGCCCGGCGTGAACTGGTAGTTGTAGCCGGCGGTGCCGCCGATGTTGGCGAAGCCATCCTGCGACGCGGTGATGGAAGCGGGGCGGCGGCCGGCGGCGACGTTGCCGGCGGTGACCGGGTTCAGGCCGACGGTGGTGATCCGCTGGTTGTCGGTGAAGGTGTAGGCCGACTCGAGACCGGCGTAGAAGCCCGTCCAGGTGAAGACCGGCACCGGCGTGAACACCGGCGGCGGGGCGGCGCGGCGCGGCAGGTCGGCGGCCTGGGCGGAGGTGGCCAGCGCCGCTGCGGCGGTGGCCAGGAGGACTTTCTTCATCATGTCGGCGGGGCCTGATGTTTGAGCGCTGAGACTATGCAGCCAAGTTAAAGCCCGGCCATCGGTGTGCCTATGCCCTAGAAGCCACAGTGACGCTTGAAAGGAACAGTGTTGTCGTTCGGTTGCGGCGGTCGGGCCGCCGGAGGCTGGCGCGGGGATGCGCGTCGGGCGGCGCGCGGAAGGGCGCGTGAGATGCGCGTGGGGGGCGCATGACGCGCGCGTTCCAGCGCCCGCGCGGTCTCAACCGGGGGTAGCCCTTGATCCGGACGGGCCGACCCTCTAAGCGTCCGGCGCTTTTCGTCCCCGTCATGCGTCGGGGCGTCCGAGCAGGATCCGGGGCAGTCTCGCTGCCCCCGCCGCAGGAACGGGAATCATGGGCAAGGAAAAGTTCTCTCGCACCAAGCCGCACTGCAAC
>NZ_BPQE01000001.1 GCF_022179085.1 Methylobacterium aerolatum | reverse complement strand
CTTGAAGGCGGGCGCGAGCACCGTCTTCATCATGGTCTGGCCCCATCGCTTTCGACCCATGCCTATTGATCGTGACGGGGGAGGAACACCGCCGATGAAATGACATCGGCGGTGAGGCAACAATATTGGTTACGCAGTTCGGCGGCGCAGGCTCGCGATACGATCGTGCAGAACGGTGCGAAGCTCCTCAACGAGGAATTACATCATGACCGAGAACCAGACGACTAAGACACCCAGCTTCCTGATGGCGGTCAAGCGCATCGAAGCGCTGACCCAAGAGATCCGGAAGGATGGATTGGCGGCCTTCGAGAAAGCCGAAGCCGCTTACGGAGAGATCCAAGAGCTTCGCACCGTTCTGCACGATCGTATCGCGAGCCTGCGCCGCCGAACTGCGTAACCAATATTGTTGCCTCACCGCCGATGTCATTTCATCGGCGGTGTTCCTCCCCCGTCACGATCAATAGGCATGGGTCGAAAGCGATGGGGCCAGAGGTTTGGGTACGCGTACAAATCCCGATAGGACCTATGCCTCGAATATGGAACGAATGACGGCGCAAACAGGGGGCACCGGCTTGGTCCGCTATCACGGAGACGCTCTCGACCAAATGCCGGTAGCTGGCCGAAAGCTGCTGGTCTGCTTTCGGTTGCGCGATGCAGGAAACCGGACATCCCAGCATACTCGCTGCTAGCGTCGGAAAGCTACGTTTCGCCGACGTTTGAATAGCTGACACGGTTTTCCGACGGGCTAGCAGCCATTTTGGCGGCCGAACACGCGTACCCAGCGATCGTCGGGAAAACGTTCGTTTTCCGGACACAGAGATTGAGACAGCCGGACGGCTGCCCAGGGTGAACCACTGCCGGTCCGCTTCCGGGTGGCAATCAACGGAAGCGGACACCGCCTCCATGCCCGCTCCCGACCTGAAGAAGCGCCTCGCAATGTCCGATACGTGGCAGTCCAGCTTGCCGGTCTGCTATGAACGGCTTGTTTGAGAAAGTTCGTTTTGGATGGTCTTACCAAAACATCCACAACGGACCGGTGGCTATGGTTCGCCTAGACATACCCAAACCAGACCATGTCAGTCGGCTGCTTCAGGTCCTACTAGCCGACTCCAAATCGGGATAATTAAATCATCTATTTGCGGCAAGCGCAATATAATAAAGCAATATAAAAATCTCATTTAATATTCGCGGATGCATCTCCGCATCCCATGTTTTTCATGTTATTTGATACTTGACCAGCTGTATCAAACGCACCTTGAGTGTTCATTTTTAACACTGCTCTCCCAAGTTCGATACATATTTCTGACATCATCTTTTTCTGCGGGATCAGATATTCGTTTATTAATTTAATATTTTGCTCATTTTTATTGACCTTGCTGTTCATGTTATATACAAAAATAGTTAGACCAACAAATGCGCCCGCGATCGTCATTGCACTACCAAATGTTCGGATCGCATCTTTATCAAACACAACTACCCTCCATCGCGTTGAATATATTTATGCTCTATAGACCAATAATAAAATTGTCAATATTGCAATTGACATCAATATCAGCATCAAGCTCCTATTTGATAACGGTTTTGCATCTAAAGAATAAACTGGAAAAATCATACATATCAGAATTTTAATAAAAATATCCAAATCTTTACCCCGGTTTTATCGCCGAAAGTTTTTGTCTAGCACACCCTTTGGCTACAGATTTCCTTCGGCAGTATCTCGTATAATTCGCGATCTCATTTTCAAAATAATTAAAATGATATCCAAGCAATTTAGCTGTTCGGCCCCAGGTTTATGATCTGAACTCTACGGTTTGCTGGGCTGTCGGGTTGATTAGGTGCTACGAGCCTGCTCTTGCCGTACCCAACTGCTTGCAGGCGGCTTGGATCGATATCGTAGAAGAATATGAGGTGGTCGCGTGCGGCTTTGGCACGGGCCTCAGACAGTCGCTGATTGTACTGCTCACTTCCCTTTGCATCGGTATGTCCGGCGATCAGGAAGGAATACTGCGCCAATCGTGGATCCTGAAACGCCATTCCAAGCCGTTTGAGAATTAACATCTCTTCTCCGCCAAGCTTCGCGGAGTCATAGGCGAAATTGATTGTAAGATCAATCGAGGGAGGACCTGCTTCTTTACCGGGGACAACCTTGATACCCCGCAATGACCGGGTTTCAGCAGCCGTCGCGGGATTGAGAGAGCGTATGATTTCTTCCGTCGTCGGAATTGATGAAGACGGTTCCTGCGCGAAACAAGCTGACCCGCTTAGAAGCGTTCCAAGCAGAGCAAGAGCAGTAATTTTCATGGCAGAGCCAACCACGCCGGGATCACGGAAGATTTTGAGGTTATGATCGCATCAACGCCGGCAGAGACGACCCGGTCAGGGGCCGTCGGGTCAGGCTTGGCTGCAAGTGCCTTCCTCAGCGCGGTCAGGAACTCTCTTTCGGTTTCCTGCGTCGGGCGAGGGGAGGCAAAAAGTGGGCTGCGTGAAGCAAGGACAACCAACATCTCGCGACCGAACGGAGGGGCTACTTTGAACTTGGGGCCTGTGCCGTCGAGCGCTCCAAAAACCATTCTGTCTGATGGGGGCACAGCCTTGAGGTGCAGATTGTCGGGCTGGATGAGATGGACGACCGAGCCATCAGCCTGGATGTAGGCGGCGTGGATGAAGCTTGGATAGGCTGGACTTTCGACGGTGATCCGCAGGTAGTCGCCCTCCTGTGTGCCTTTGCCGATGCCCTCGATCTTGACCTTCGGCCTATCCGCCTGAGCCAACGCCTTTTCGAGCGTGAGCAGCACCTCGCATTGCGGCCAGGGCCGAACAGCCACATTGACATCAGCATTCATCGCCTGGGCGCGCTCGCTGAGCGTCAGCAAATCACCGTCGGAACCCACGAACCCAGAGAATGTGACCTTCTCACCCTGTCTCTTGCCCTCGACGTGCCCGCACTTGAACTCCGCTACCGGAACTGGCGTGGGTGTAGGCAAAGGCTTCGGATCGATATGGACGACCGGTGTCGGAGCTGGTGTAGGCGTCGGCGGCTTGATCTGCACCACAGGTGGAGAAGGAACCGGCGTCTCCTTCCGCTCGGGTACGACTGGCTTCAAGGGTCGCATTACGTAGGCTTCACGGACCTCTGACTGAAAGGAAGCGTAGCTTATCCAACCAAATCCCTGATCACCCCATTGCTCTCCCCAGGAATTGATAAATTTGAACGCCTGACGTCTCTCATCATAGCCAACAATCGAGACTGCGTGCCATACATCCCCTTGGGCCCCAACAACTTGATAAATCTGGCCACGGCGAAGTTTATGAAATTCTTTTGTCGATCTCAGCGACACAATTACAGGATGTCCCTTCGCAAGTTCACCCTTGACTTGATCTAGTGAGCGATAATCAACAGCAAGCCACCGATCGATTTTGAAGTCGCTCGTTTGATACGGCTTGTCAGATCCAGGAGCGCTGCATTTAGAGGGGTTATAAGGGTAGTTTTTTATCGACGGCGAGCCCGAAACCCGCAGTAGATTGAGGGCGCTAACGATACTTGCGCCGGAGTCACATTGATTTTTATTAGGTATTATGTTGTTATATATGTAGGATGGACTTGGAATATTGCTTGCTTCATGAACGTTCCGCCCTTCGGCCGCTTCAGAATAGTAGCCACGGGCAGCGTATCCGACTGCCCAGCCAACACATGAGCCCTGGTTACCTTGGCTTCCAGGCCTCGGAAAGTGAGAAGCTAAGTCAGTCTTCCCAGGCAGGAATGCTCGGTATTCCGGAGTTTTCGGGAGCTTCGCGAATTCCTCAGGAGAGAGCGGCTGCGAGCCTGTACCCTGCTGCTCCTCGGCCTCGACAGGTTGGCCGACCGCGCAGGTAGCGGTGGCGCTCACGATGCACGCGATCGCTAAAACCGAACTCGCAAGGCCGCGCAACATGTGAACCATCTCGTAATCAGCTTTTCAACGGCCGAGCTTTGAGTCATAAGCGGGACTCACTGGGCCTGCAACGGCGGATCGAGAGATGGCAGGCAGTCTAAGTACTTTTAATAGTGCTATTCGTATAGCAACTCTGATAGCGTTTGTGGTCGTCGCTCAGATATTTGATCATAGCGCGACCGCCTTCGCTCAGGAGGCTATACGAGCGACACCCGTCAAACTAAGCGAAGCAATTCCCTCGACGAAACGCTTCGCATTGGTGATCGGCAACAGCGCCTACCGCAACGTGCCCGGCCTCAGGAACACCAAGAGCGATGCGGCGGCGATGGCCGTCAAGCTGCGGGGACTCGGCTATGAGGTCGTGCACGCGACTGACCTCGACCGGCGCAGCATGAACGAGACGATCACGAGCTTCCTCGCCCGCATCGAGCCAGGCAGCGAGGTGCTCGTCTACTACTCCGGCCACGGCGTCGAGCTGAACGGATCGAACTACCTGCTGCCCGTCGACATCCCGGCCCTCTCACCGGATCAGGAGAGGATGCTCCGGACCGAAGGGGCGAACCTCACGGACCTTTTGCTCGACCTGGAAGGTCGATCCCCCCGGGTCACCCTCGTCATCCTGGACGCCTGCCGCGACAATCCTTTCCGCGAGGCGAATGGCGGCGCCACGACGCGATCGCTCGGTGCGACACGGGGCCTGGGGCGGGTCGACCCGCCCCGCGGTACCTTCGTGATCTTCTCCGCGGGCGTCGGCGAGCAGGCGATCGACAACCTTGGGTCGCAGGACACCAATCCGAACGGTCTGTTCACCCGAAAACTCCTGCCCCTGATCGGCCAGGAGGGCCTTGAGATCCGGCCGATGGTGCAGCGTCTGCGGGCCGAGGTTCGTGAGGCCGCGCTCTCAGGCAACGGCCGTAGCCAGATCCCGAGCTACTACGATCAGCTGCTCGGCGAGTTCTATTTCCGGCCGAAGTCGCAGGAGACCGAGGTGCCGACCCAGAACAGCTGCGACCGCCTCGTAGACGCCGATGCGAGTGCGACCTCTGTGCTCAAAGCCGACTTGGAAGCCGGCCTGGAGGCCTGCACGTCGGCCGTCACGCAGTTCCCCAGTGAAGCGCGGTTCGTGCGTCAGCTCCAAGCCGTGCAGGAGCAGCGCATGGTGCAGAGGGCGCTCAACTCAGATCAAGCGGACCTCTCGCGCGCCTATCTGCTCCTTTACCCCGCTGGACGCTTTGCTGCCGACCTCCGAGCGCACATCGCGACGCTCGGCAGCGCCTCGGAGACAAAGCGTGCGCCGGAGCAACCTGTTAATGTACCGGTACCATCCCCGCCGACTCCGATCGTGGTTCCCCAAGTCGACCTTGGTCGCGTCCTCCAAACCGAACTGAAGCGCGTCGGATGTGACCCAGTCTCTGTTGATGGGACATGGGGACCCGCGTCCACAAGGGCGATGATAAATTACAACCGCTTTACTCACGTCAGCTTCGAGACAGCAAAGCCGACAATAGAAGCGCTGGAGGCCGTACGAGGGCATTCTGAACGTATCTGCCCGCTGGTCTGCAGTCGGGGAGAGCATATTGTCAGCGATAAATGTGTTCCAATCACCTGCAAATTTGGATTTCGACAAGACTCGATGGGCCTATGCGCTAAAATTGAACGCCCTACTAGAAAAATTCAAGAAGAAATCTCGAATAATAAAGTGAATAACAATCGTCCTACTGAGACAAGAAGGAAATCAAATAATTATCGTCTAGCTAATAACAAAATTAAACCGAGCGGCCGTAGATTATTCGGAGACGACCTTACTCCTCGTAAGATAGGCGGATGTCAGTATTTCAATGGCATAAGTGCCTGCTAAATATAAACGTCACAGGTTCTGTGAATTGGGGCAATATGGCAATGAAGCTTGTAAGATATCCTGCAGCCATGAAAACAAAGTATAGAGTCTTTACTTGCTTGCTAGCACCTGCTTGCTTATTAATCCACTCAGAGGTTGCATCAGCGGAGTGCCTCAGGAGTAAATATAAAGCGTCAGTAACAAAGGCGTTTGTAGCCAATTTTGTTGGTATTGATAAAAAAACTCAAGCAATTGTTACAGAGTCACATAATGAACTCAAGTATTGTTTGAGTGGAAGCAGGGTTACTGCTGACTTAGACAATCTGTCAGCCGAGCTGAATGGGGGGAAGGCGACTCTGTCACAAGTTAGAGATGGAGTTCCAGTTACGTTTTTTCTTGAGGGAACTAGATCTGGAAATATATATACTTTTCACAGCGGATTCACTGGTGAATTTGGTATGACCGGTAAGGGCGTCTTGGACGTCTATGTCAAGTTTAGTGTAAAAGGAAGTCAGTGCAAAATCATTGCCGGTCATGCCTACAACACTAGTTTGAATCGTAGCGGTCTAGGTGTTGCCAGAAACGAGAATTTTTTAAGCAATATAGAATGCCAATTCGATTAAAGCGACTTTTTTGAGAAACAGCAAGGCGTCATATCTTAAAATTCCCGACTATAGCATCTCTGATTAAAATAATATTTTTTGCAGCTTATCTCTCGAATTGGAGCATCTAATATGCAAACGCTCTTCTTTAGTTTGCCCTGCTTGGTGTTGGTAGGCGGGTCGATATTCTATCCGGGATCTGCATCAGCAGCGTGTCTACGTGCTAAGTACAAATCTTCTGTGCAAACCGCAGAAATAATGATGAATAATTCGAGTAAGAAAGAACGATTTACATCAACTACAACGATTGACTCTAGCAATTTTTGTTTAGATGGCGACCGATTTACATCCGACAAACAAAATATTTCCGCCAAATTAAATGCCGGAAGAGTATCTGTTTCAGAAATTAAAGACGGAGTTCCGGCAGTATTCTTTTTGGAAGCACGTCAAAGAGGAAATATTTATACGTTTATTGGTGGTTTTACTGGAGAATTTGCTGTCGGCAAGGGGGTTTATGAAAACTATATAAAATTTAGAGTAGAAGGTAATAAGTGTACGATTATCGATGCTTATAACAAAACTACCAACCTAAATCGGTCTGCGTTAGCATGGGCGCGTAACGAGAAATTTGCCGGCAATATATATTGCATGTTTGATTGATTGATTATATCTGCATTTTGCTGTTTTGTATTTTTATTTGCTTATTCAAAAATTGTACGTATCATATCTTGATATTTAATCTGTAAACACTGTCGCGCGAGAGATCGTCGACCGAACATCTAGATCGGTACGCCCGCGGATTGCCCTGGCTTCGTGTAGTGCGTCAGGTGGTGAAAGTGGATTTCGGTCGGAGTGATTGCACTGACCTCACCACCCAGCCTTACTGCTTAAACTTGATCGTCGCGCCGTCGGGGCCAACGGCATAGATCACCCGCGTTCCAGCCCGCGCGCCGCTTGCTATTGACTGCGGAATGCCTTGCGCCTTCCAGCCGTAGTCGGCGATCCGCACCAGGAGCGCGTCGCTGTCATCGACGACAAGGGTCAGATGCGCGAAGCCAGGGTCGAACGGCTTGGCTGGCGCGCTTGGTCGCTCCCAGCCATGATACTCCAGGAGTTCAATCGTCTGGTCCACCAGCGAAACAATTGCCATGCGCACCTTCGCCCCAGGTGTCCCGGTCACCTGACCGAGGAACTCTCCCCCCATCCCCCCGTCCGCACAAGCCGTGCGCCGAGCCCATCGATCCAGAAACGAGGCGCCTCGTCGAGGGAAGCGACAGCGAAGCCGACATGATCGGCGCGCCGTACGTGGATGCCTGTCTGTTTCTTAATCAGGGATGGTCTAGCGGCAAACGCCCATTCGTCCGCAACGGATGGTGACCGGTCCTTCGGCTATGTCCGCTTCGATGCTGGCGCTGCTCGAAACCAGATGGACGGAAATCCACTCAGGTCGGTCGCCGGCACTCCATCAACTACGGTAGCTTCCGAGCACACAGATCCGAGAAGGGAGTAATCGACTGAAGACAAATTGCAAAGCTTCTGCTTTTGGGCATCGCTCCGGTTTTAGGATCAACTGCCCCTCGTCGGGTTCCACCTACGCCTGCGATGTCTGATCGCGGACACCATGAACTGCCGATATATGTCTTGGTCGCTGTTTTTTAGACGGGCTTTCGATTTCGCGCTGCATCGATCATCCTCGGGACGTCAATTGGCAGAACAAGACGATCGACTACATCCTTGAGCGTCTGCAGGGTCTGGCCTTTATTGTAACGATCCATTTCGGATCGTCTCACCGAACTCTCGTGTCCGATAAGCTCCTCTACGAAAGCACGCTGAACGCCGACGTTACAAAGAAGCGTTGTCGCAGAATGTCGAAAAGAATGAAACACGACCTCGTCGCGTACGCCGTGATGCGACTTAAAGCGCTGAAACCATTTCCCGAAAGAGCTACCGAATGACGTACTCTCTCCGTCCTTAAGAACATCCTTCTTCTCGGCGCCCGCCTCACCCTCGCACAAGAGCATTTCATTCTCGCCTCTCCCCTCCACCAAAGCCTCGATCACGCCGAGGCTCAACAGATTCTGATGAAGAGGGATCCACCGAGCGCTCCCTTCAGCTTTCAGCTCCAGGGCCGGATCCACAAGATTGAAGTGCCAGATCCCGGTCTCTGCATCTTTCACGACGTGTCGTACCCGGAGTTGGAAAATCTCACCGCGCCGCATGCCACTGTGAGCGCCGATCAGGATCCCCCAGTAGCGCTCATCGCGCAGGACCTGTAAGCCCGCCTTCTTCCAACTGCGGCGACTACGAATTCCAAAGAACAAATCTGCATTTAGTACGGCTTCGAGTTCGGCTTGATTCCAGGCTGGACGCTCATCCCGTGTCCTGTGATGCCGACCTCGGGCGCGGTTCACGTTGATGTGCAGACCCTCGAAGATCGATGGCGCACCCTTGGCGACGACTTCGTTGACCTGAGCCCACGGCCAGATACCCGACAAAGCCGCGAGGTGCCGGTTGAAGGTTTGCGGCTTCAGCCGATCGATGCCGGTCTTACCGTTGCAATGCTCGATCAGGCCGCAAATGCCGGCTCGTCGCTGAATGTCGCGCCACTCGATGCACTTGTCGTAGTTACCAGGTAGGCTGAGCAGAGCACGCCTAAATTCCGCGGCATCGGCCGGACCATAGTCTACGAGTGGTTTGTCGCCACAAATCTCGGTGAATAGACGCCCTGTCGACTGAGCTTGGCGGGCAATAGACTCTTTCCATTCGTTATGTCTGACGCGGTCACCGGTATAGGCCACCCAGACGTCGCTAAACAACCTTCGAGTTTGACGTGCCTTATCTTTCGCCGGCGTGTCAGACCGCGACGGCGGATTTGAGACGATCGAACGATGAGCGGCCGCATGAAGGGGATGATGAGGCAGGACGACGTCGCGCAGGTAGGTCAACATGTCCTCGGCAACCTTGATTTCGGCGTCGAGCAGCGCGCGGCAAAGCGCGTCTTCATGAGCGGTCGAGTCGAGGTCGATCTCGTTGCGGAAAGCGAGCTCCCCTGCCGCGCTGCGATAGGATGCGAGATTGTTGAGTGAGCGGTCACGCTTCAGGACTTCCAATCGGCCCTCATAGAGAAGCACCCATTCGGCCGGATCATTGAGGGTGCCCTTCGGACCATCTCCGACGAAATCGATGCCCTCGATTATTCCGTCTTCAGGTGTCGCGTTGTCGACGCCAGGAAGATTCTCGCTCTTGGGGTAGCGCCCGATGTACGTAATGAGGCCTTCGTGCTTGATGGACGCGGAGTCTAGGTACTGCTCCGCGAGCCGGGCAATGTCGGCGCGTGTGAGCGACCGATCGAAACGGACGATCGTGAATATCTTCTCCGTCTCATCCCACAGCTGTTGCGCCATCCGTCGAGCCTCCCCCGGCGTGGCCTGCCCAAGCGAGCGCAGGATCTCGCGCTGGCCAAACCGCTGGCGCAGGTCATGGGGGATGATACGGCGAAAAAAGACCGTTTGTCGGCGGCGGCGGAGGTGGGTGCTAGGCAAGGCAGGAATCCCTGCCGTCCAGACGAGTGGACCTCCCGAGTGGACCTGGACGGAGTGGTCGGCCCGGGCGGGTCCGAAAACAGCCGGAGAATCAACGGCCGACTGAGAATCTTGAGCCTTTGGCTGGGGCGCCAGGATTCGAACCTGGGAATGGCGGTACCAAAAACCGCTGCCTTACCACTTGGCGACGCCCCAAGGGTGGTGGTGTCCTAGACGGGCCACTTCGGTCTGGCAAGCCTCGTTCTGCGGGGTGAACGGAGGGATCGCGCGTCAGGGTGGGACGGGGCGGCCGTCCCAGGCGATGACTTGGCCCGTCTCGGCCGGCGTCAGGCCGTCGAGCACCGCGAGGAGGTTCGCCGCCGCCTCGGCGGGGGTGAAGACGCCCGGCTGGTCCGGATCGGGATGGAAGGGGCCGGAGAGGTCCGTGGTCACCGTCCCGGGGTGGAGCCCCGCCACGACGGCCTCCGGCCGCGTCCGCGCCACCTCGATCGCCAGGGTGCGGAGGATCTGGTTCAACGCGGCCTTCGAGGCCCGGTAGCCGTACCAGCCGCCGAGCCGGTTGTCGCCGATCGAGCCCACCCGGGCGGAGAGGGCGGCGAAGACGCATCGTCCCGTCCGGGGGAGGAGCGGCACGAAGTGCTTGGCGACGAGGGCCGGGCCGGTCGCATTCACCGCGAACAGGAAGGCGAGGGCATCGGGATCCAGGGCCTTCAAAGCCTTCTCCGGGGTGATTCCCGGCCCGTGCAGCACGCCGCTCGCCACGATGACCCGGGCGACGGGGATCCCGTCCCCGGCCACCCGGGCGGCGGCCTCGCGGATCGTGGCCTCGTCCGTCAGGTCGATCCGCCCGCCCGTCGCGGGGGCGGGGAGGGGGCATGGGCCGCGCGACAGCGCGACGACGGGCCCGGCCGCCGGGTCGTCCGCCCGCCCCTCGCAGAGCCGCGCCACGAGGGCGCGGCCGATCCCGCCGGACGCCCCGATCACCACCGTCTTGCCCATCGTCCCCCGTCCGGTTCCCGCTTCCGGCAGGCTCTTTCCAAGCCCCCGGCAGGCTCTTTCCAAGCCCCCGGCAGGCCGTGCCCACAGCCCCGGCGGGACGACGCGCGGGGAACGGGCAAGTTGCGTTAACCTTTCGTCAACCCTGTCTGCCCACCCTGCCGGGGAAGGAGCCGGGGCCATGCCGCGACGCAGGACATTCGATGCGCTGAGCGAGGCGCAACTGGCCGCCGGCCGTATGGCACCGCGCCGGGTCGCCGGAATCGCCCGCTTCCGGCCCTGTGCCCCCCGGCCGGTGGGCGACCTGCTCGATGCCATCGAGCACGTGGCGGAAGCCGCCACCGGCGACCGCAGCTTCCTGCATGTCGTGCCCCGCGGCGGCCGGGACGATCCGGCCGCCTGACGCGCAAGCCCTGCCGATCCCTACGGCGCGGGCGGCGAACCGCCGGGGCGGCCGGTCCGGGCCCAGCTGCGCCACGGCTCCAGGTTCGAGAGCGCGAGGCGCCGGAGGCCCAGGACCGCGAGCGTCACCGCCACCGCGATGAAGGGCAGGGCCACGACGAAGGCCGAGACCAGGGGGGCGCCCGTCAGCGCGGCGATCATCTTCACCAGGGCATCGAGGCCCAGGAAGAAGGTGACGATCGCCAGGACGGGGATCGCCCCGAGAATCGCGGCGAGGCGGATCCAGGCGCGGAGATTCGCATCCGTCTCCATCCGCGCGAGCGTCAGCATCCGGCCGACATGGCCCGAGCCGTCGCGCAGGGCCGCGATCAGCAGGGTGTGGAGCGGGACGGTCTCGCGCACTCGATGGTTCCCGGACGGGTCGGCAGACGGGCCGGAGGGCGGGTCTCAGGACGGGCGAGCCGCGGGGATGGCCGACCCTCCTCGCCCCCGCCGCCAACGGCAGCCGGGGCGTTCCGTTCCGCCCGGCCTCGTCAGGTCCGCTTGCTGACGACGTGCTTCACCAGCAGCAAGCCGACCGACAGGCTCGTGAGGGCGAACATGACGACGTAGAGGTAGTCCACCCGGAGCCCCACCGAGGGGTAGTAGGCCGACCGCACCCACTCGGTGAGCTGCAGCGCCGGATTGTACTTCATCCAGACGTAGATCTTCTCCGGCAGGAAGCTCGGCATGAAGATGATGCCGCTGGCCACGTACATCACGATGTTGAACAGGGCGTAGCCGATGAGCCAGCCGGGAAAGAAGCCCACGATGGCCACGTTGACCACGCCGACCCCGATGCCCAGCAGGATCGCCGCCAGATAGCCCGTCACCGCCACGAAGCTGTCCGTGGGCCGCGGATCGATGCCGAGGGCGACCAGCACGGAGACGATGAGCAGGAGGCCGATGAATCCCGTCACGATCTCCACGAGCACCCGGGCCAGGATCAGGTCGAACAGCTTGACCTGGGGGTAATAGGTGAGGGGGCGGTTCACCAGGACCGCCTTCATCACCTCCCGCGAGATGTACTGGAAGATCAGCACCGGCACGGCGCCCGTGGCGAAGAACAGGGCCGAACTCGTTCCCACCGGGGCGGGGATGTGCTGGAACGTGTAGATGCCGATGAGCGCGAAGATGTGAATGCAGGGCCACAGGACCACGACGGCGTAGCCCCACAGCGTGCCGCCGAAGCGGGTGCGCATGTCGCGCAGCATCAGCGCGTGGACGACGTGGAGGTAGGATTCGAGCGGGCTGTACGGGTTGCCGCCCCGCGCGGTTGTCGTCAGCTCTGCCGCCATGGATGTCGTCTTCCCGCCGTTCCGGCCGTCGGCCTTCGCCGTTCACCGCGCGGCCGGAGACGATCTGATGGGGGGGGAAAGCGACGAAACTACGTCGCGGCGGGGTCGTCCCGCCGCGGCCGGCGACCGGTCGCCGGCCTCAGAGCATCCCGCCGAAGCCGGTGCGCTCGATCTGCGCGCGCTGCTCGGCGTACTGGGCGGCGCCGCAGCGGCTGAGCGCCCGGCCGAGGCGGGTCACGAGGCGCGGGGCCGTGGTGGAGATCTCACGCACGAGGGCCTGGGCGAGCATGGTCATGGGTCGGTTCCGGAGCGGCCGGATAGAACGATCCGGCGTATTGCGTCGCAGCAATATGCGCCGAGCCTCGCCAAACCGTTAGCGCGGCGGCATCAGACCGGATCTGCGTGCGCTGCATCAATCCGGCCGTACCCGGCCTGTGGATTGTGCGATGCCGCACGATTCGGGCGGGCCGACGGAGGATCCGCGCCGGGCCGGGACGGCGCTCGGCCCTGCGGGCGGAGATTGATTGAATTCACGTCACCGATCGCGCCGGCCTCACCCTATGGAGTCATGGTTCGCTAAAACGTTTGTGCGACCAACAGGCTGTAAATGCCGAGGGGGTCAGGACGATGTTTGGGCGGCCGAAATACAGCGAAGCGCAGTCGATGATCGAGGCGCTTCACCGGTCGCTCGCCATCATCGAGTTCGACATGGACGGGACGATCCTGACGGCGAACGAGAATTTCCTGAGGGTGATCGGCTACGATCTCGCCGAGATCCGGGGCCGCCACCATCGCATCTTCGTCGAGGAGCAGACCGCGCGCGATGCCGCCTACGAGGAGTTCTGGACGACGCTGCGGGAGGGGCGGTTCGTCTCCGGCGAGTTCATGCGTCTGGACAAGCACAAGCGCCACGTCTGGCTGGAGGCGACCTACAACCCGGTCGTGGGGCCCGGCGGCCAACCGGTGAAGGTGGTCAAGTTCGCCGCCGACATCACCACCAAGAAGAACGAGGTCAGCCGCCTCCTCACCATGATCGACGACATGCCCGTCGCGGTGATGACGGCCGATCCGAAGAACGAGTTCCGGATCAACTACCTCAACAGGACCTCGACCACGACTTTGGGGACGATCGAGCATCACCTGCCGATCAAGGTCGCGGACATGCTCGGCCAGTCCTTCGACATCTTCCACAAGAACCCGCATCACCAGCGCTCGATGCTGGCCGACGAGAGCCGCCTGCCCCACCGGACGAAGATCAGGGTCGGGCCCGAGACCCTCGATCTCCAGGTTTCGGCGATCAAGGATCCGACGGGCAACTACATCGGCCCGATGCTGACCTGGAAGGTCGTGACGGCGCAGGTCGCCATGGCGGCGGAGGTGTCGAAGATCGCCGAGGCGCTGGGCAACGCCATCGAGGAGATGCGCCGCTCCGCCGAGGGCCTGAACCGGTCCGCCGACGAGGCGAGCGGGCGCGCGTCCTCGGTTGCCGCCGGATCGGAGGAGATGGCGAGCACCATCAAGGAGATCTCCGGCCAGGTCGGCCGGGTCTCCGAGCGCGCGACCGAGATCGCCGACCAAGCCGGCACCACGGACATGACCGTCCGGGCGCTGGCGCAGAAGACCGGCCAAGTCGATTCCGTCGTGGCGATGATCAAGTCGATCGCCGACCAGACCAACCTCCTCGCCCTCAACGCCACCATCGAGGCGGCGCGGGCCGGGGAGGCGGGACGGGGGTTCGCGGTGGTCGCGGCCGAGGTCAAGGAGCTCGCGGGCCAGACCGCGCGGGCGACCGACGACATCACCCAGCAGATCCACGCCATCCAGAACGCCACGGGCGAGGCGGTCTCGGCCATCGGCACGATCACCTCGGCCGTGGCCGAGTTGTCCCAGCTCACCCTGGCCATCGCCGGGGCGGTCGAGGAGCAGGCGGCCTCGACGCAGGAGATGACGGTCAACATCGCCGGGGTGTCCTCCGCCGCCGGGGCGACGGGCGCCCTGGCCGAGACCGTCCGGGAGATCTCCGAGCGCCTCGCCGCGCATTCGGGCGGCCTCGGCGCCACCATGGAGACCTTCCTGAAGGCCGGCTGAGGTCCCGTCAGGCGAAGGGGATCTCGGCCTCCGCGACGTAGGGGCCGCCGCCGGTCGATTCGCGGGCCGAGTACACCGTCACCCGGTCGGTGGTGAAGGTCAGCGGCGTGAAGACGGGCGCTTGAGACAGGTACATCGCCACCGCCTCGGGGCTCGCCTCCCGGCGGAGCCGGGCGAGGGTGACGTGGGGCGTGAAGCGGCGGGACTCCGGCGCGAGCCCCGCCCGCCGGGCGAGGCGCTCCTGTTCGGCCTGGAGGTCGAGGAGATCGGGGGAGGGGTCGGCCGCGGCCAGGATCGCCCGCGGCTTGCCCCCGCCGAAGACGCTCAAGCCCTCCAGCGTGACGCCGAGCGGCCCCCGCGGACGGATCTCGCCGAGCAGGTCGAGGAAATCCTCGGCGACCGTGCGCTCGACGTCGCCCAGGAAGCGCAGGGTCAGGTGGAAATCCTCCCGCTCGATCCATCGGGCGCCGGGCAGCCCGCCCTGGAAGGGCGCGAGCCCGGCGGCGATCTCCGGCGGCACGGCGAGGGCGGTGAACAGGCGCGGCATCGTCTCACGGTCGACTCAGCGTTTCCAAAGGACAAGTCCTTTGGTGGGGTCCAGGGGCAAGGCCCCTGGGGTCGCGCAGGGCTCCGCCCTGCACCCGCCAAAGGACCGAGTCCTTTGGGATCCCGGATTCTACCGGGCGGGGAGGGTGTCGAGGAAGCGCTCGACCGTGGGGAGCATGCGGCTCGCCATCGTCTCGACGCCCTTCACGTTCGGGTGCAGCCCGTCGTCGAGGTGCTGCCCGGCATCGCCGATGATCCCGTCGAGGAAGAACGGGTAGAGGATCACGCCGTACTGTTTCGCGAGATCGGGATAGATCGCGTCGAACTTCGCCCGGTAGTCCGGCCCGAGATTGGGCGCCGCCTGCATCCCGGCGAGCAGGACGGGGATGTGCCGGGCCTTCATCCGGTCGAGCATGGCGGTAAGGTTCCGCCGGGCCACCGCCGGGTCGGTGCCGCGCAGCATGTCGTTGGCGCCGAGTTCGATGATCACTCCGTCCGTGCCCTCCGGCACCGACCAGTCCAGCCGGTCGAGGCCACCGGTGGTGGTGTCGCCGGAGACGCCGGCATTGGCGATGGTCACGTCCCGGCCCTTGGCCTTCAGCATCCGCTCCAGCACGGCGGGGAAGGCGGCGTCGGCTGGCAGGCGGAAGCCGGCGGTGAGGCTGTCGCCGAAGGCCACGAGCCTGACGGGGCGCGGCGCGGCGGTCGCCGCGGCGGCGGAGAAGATCAGGCTCATGAGTGCGGCAATCACGGCGGGATACGGGAAACGGCGGCGCCTGTCATGGCGCAGCCGCATTGCATCACCCATATCGCGGCGAAGGTTCAACCGGCGCGAAGCCGTGCGTCTCGTGTTCTTCATCGCCCACAGATCGGACAGACCATGAGCGACGGCAAGGCGTCCCCGGCGACGGCGATCCGCCTGGAGGGCATCGATCTCAGCCTCGGGCGCGGCGCCGCGCGGGTCCACGTCCTGCGCGGGATCTCGCTGGCGGTGGCGCGCGGCGAGGCGGTGGGCCTCGTCGGCCCCTCGGGCTCCGGCAAGTCGACGCTCCTGATGGTGATGGCCGGGCTGGAGCGGCCCGATGCCGGGCGTGTCGTGGTTGAGGAGACCGATCTCGTCGGCCTCGACGAGGACGCGCTCGCCCGCTTCCGGGGGCGGCGGATCGGCATCGTGTTCCAGTCCTTCCACCTCGTCCCGACCATGACGGCGCTGGAGAACGTCGCCCTGCCGCTCGAACTCGCCGACCGGCCCGGCGCCCACGCGCGCGCGCGGGCCGAGCTGGAGGCGGTCGGCCTCGGGCACCGGCTGCACCACTATCCCGCCCAGCTCTCGGGCGGCGAGCAGCAGCGCGTCGCCATCGCCCGCGCCGTCGCCCCCGATCCGGCGATCCTGGTGGCGGACGAGCCCACCGGCAACCTCGACGAGACGACCGGCCGCCAGATCGTGGACCTCCTGTTCCGCCTCAAGCGCGACCGGGGCGCGACGCTCGTCCTCGTGACCCACGACAACGGCCTCGCCCGGCTGTGCGACCGGACGGTGCGGCTGCGCTCGGGCGTGGTCGAGGAGGCGGTCGCGGCGTGAGAGCTGATCCGCCCTCCCTTCCACGGGCGAGGGGGATGTGCACGATGAGGGACACGGTAGACATCATGCACGGCACCCTATGCACGGCACCCTGACCCGGCCCGATCCGGCTCCCCGCCGCAACCCGCTGGTCCTGCGCCTCGCGCTGCGCGAGCTGCGCGGCGGGCTCTCCGGCTTCGGCGTGTTCCTCGCCTGCATCGCGCTCGGCGTCGCGGCCATCGCCGGGATCGCCTCGGTGTCGCGCTCCCTGTCCGACGGGCTCGGGCGGGAGGGGCGGCGGATCATCGGCGGCGACCTCAGCTACAGCCTCGTCAACCGTGAGGCGACGCCGGAGGAGCGGGCCGTGCTCGCCCGGGAGGGGCGCCTCGACGTCGTCGCGTCGCTCCGGGCCATGGCGGTGGCGCCCGTCGGCGACGCGGCGCTGGTGGAACTGAAGGCCGTCGATCCCGCGACCTACCCGGCGGCGGGCGACCTCGTGACCGAACCGCAGGCCCCCCTCGCGGACCTCCTCGCCGGGACGGACGGCGTGCCCGGCGCGCTGGCGGACCCCGCCCTCCTCACCCGCCTCGACCTCAAGCCCGGCGACCGGATCACGCTCGCCGGGCATCCGGTCACCCTGCGCGGCACGATCCTCTCCGAACCCGACAAGATCGCGGGCGGCATCGGCTTCGGGCCGCGCCTGATCGTCTCGCAGGAGGCCCTGCGCGGCACCGGCCTCGTCCAGCCCGGGAGCCTCAGCCGCTGGAGCTACCGGGTGCAGCTCCCCCCCGGCACCGCCCTGGAGCCGGTGGAGGCGCGGATCGCGCAAGCCTCGCCGGAGGCCGGATGGTCGATCCGCAGCCGGTCCAACGCCGACCCGCGTTTCGCCCAGAGCATCGAGCGGTTCACGCAGTTCCTGACGCTCGTCGGGCTCACGGCGCTGATCGTCGGCGGCGTCGGGGTGGCGAACGCCGTCCACGCCTTCGTGGAGCGCAAGCGCGGTTCCATCGCGACCCTGAAGAGCATTGGCGCGCCGGGCTCCACCGTCGTCGCCCTCTACCTGACGCAGGTGATGCTGATCGCCGGACTCGGCACGCTGGTCGGCCTCGCCGTCGGGGCGAGCCTGCCCTTTCTCGTGGAGGCGCTGTTCTCCGAAAGCCTGCCCCTGCCGCTCAACCCCTCCCTCGCGCCGGGGGAGCTGGCGCTCGCCGCCGCCTACGGCCTGATCACGGCCTTCGCCTTCGCGATCACGCCCCTCGGGCGCGCCCACGACGTGCCGGTCTCCGGGTTGTTCCGCGATACGGTGGATCCCGCGCGGGTGGCGCCCCGGCGGCGATACCGGATCGCGCTGGCCCTCGCGCTGGCGCTCCTCGTCGGCCTCTCGGTGGCGACCGCCTTCGACCGGCGGGTGGCGATGATCTTCATCGCGGCGGCGGGGATCGCCTTCGCCCTGCTGCACGGCGTGGCGCTCGGGCTCATGGCGGCGGCCAGGCGCCTGCCGCATCCGGCGCGGGCGGCGCCGCGGATGGCGCTCGCCAACCTCCACCGGCCGGGTGCGCTCACGCCGACCATCGTCCTCTCCCTGGGCCTCGGCGTGACGCTCCTCGTGACCCTGAGCCTGATCGACGCCAACGTCCGCCGCACCATCAGCGCGACCCTGCCGGCCAAGGCCCCGAACCTGTTCTTCCTCGACATCCCCTCCCGGGACGCCGACCGGTTCCGGGAATCCCTGCGGGCGCAGGCCCCTGCGGCCAAGATCGAGGACGTGCCGATGATGCGCGGGCGCATCGTGGCGCTCAACGGCGTGCCCGTGCGCCAGATCCGCCCGCCGGAGGACGCCGCCTGGGTCCTCGACGGCGACCGGGGCGTAACCTACGCCGAGGCGGCGCCGGAGGGGACCCGCGTGGTGGACGGCCGCTGGTGGGATGCGGGGGAGGGGGCCGGCCACCTCGTCTCCTTCGAGGCCGACCTCGCCAAGCTGCTCGGCCTCAAGGTCGGCGACACCGTCACCGTCAACGTGCTGGGCCGCGACGTGACCGCGACGATCTTCAACCTGCGCAAGGTCGAGTGGCGCAACCTCGGCATCAACTTCGTGATGGTCTTCTCGCCCGGCACCTTCAAGGGCGCCCCCCACTCGGACCTCGCGACCCTGAGCCTGCCGGGCGGACCCGATGCCGCCACCGAGAACCGCATCCTGCGCGGCGTCGCCAAGGATTTCCCCTCGGTCACCTCCGTGCGGGTGAAGGACGCCCTCGACGCGGTGGGCGACCTCGTCTCGCGCCTCGTCCTGGCGATCAGGGGCGCGAGCGGCGTGGCGATCCTGGCGAGCCTCCTCGTCCTCGGCGGGGCGGTGGCGGCGGGCCACCGGGCGCGGCTCTACGACGCCGTGGTGCTGAAGGTGCTGGGCGCGAGCCGCTCCCGGCTGCTCACGGCCTACGCCCTCGAATACGCGGCGCTGGGCCTCGCCACCGCCGTCTTCGGACTCCTCGCCGGGAGCCTCGCGGGGTGGGTGATCGTCGCCAAGGTGATGCACCTCGAGTTCCGGCTCGATCTCTCGGGGGCGCTGCTCGCGGCGGGCGCGGCGGTGGCGCTGGCGGTGCTGCTTGGGCTCGCGGGCACGGCGCGGATCCTCGGCCAGAAGCCGGCGCCATACCTTCGGGAGTTGTAAGGATTCCGTGAGTCCTTCGACCAGTGAAAGTCGGGTCGTCCGGGCAAGGTTCGGGTTTAATCCCGGAATACATGAACAAATTTACATGCTCGGAGCGTCGAAAACCGCGCGCCGAACCTCGGCCGGGCCTTGTGCCGGGCCTCGTCCCGCAACATATTCCTGGCCGAGGCGCCACCCGGCGCCAGAGGTCCTGCGTGGGCCTCGCCCGAAACACCACGCTGTAGAGAGCCTCCGCAAGGACACTCCCATGGCCTTCGAGAACAGCCCCTTCCGCTACGGCCAGCAGCAGCAGCCGGCCGGCTATGCCGGGACCCAGGTCGAGGTCGACCAGGGCCTGCGCACCTTCATGCTCGGCGTCTACAACAACATGATCGTGGGGCTCGGGATCTCCGGCCTCGTAGCGCTCGGCCTCAACATGGCGTCGGTCGCGGCCTACCAGGGCACGCGGCCGGTGCTGACGCCCTTCGGCGCCACGCTCTACACAAGCCCCCTCAAGTGGCTGCTGATGCTCGCGCCGCTGGCCTTCATCTTCGTCTTCTCGTTCCGCATGGACCGCATGTCGGCCTCCTCGGCGCGGACGATGTTCTTCGCCTTCGCGGCGGTGATGGGCGCCTCCATGTCCACCCTCCTCCTCGTCTTCACGGGGGCGAGCGTGGTCCAGGTGTTCTTCATCACGGCGGCGGCCTTCGCGGGCCTCAGCCTGTGGGGCTACACCACGCGCCGGAGCCTCTCGGGCATGGGCTCGTTCCTGATGATGGGCCTGATCGGCATCGTCATCGCCTCGCTGGTGAACATCTTCCTCGCCTCGTCGGCGATGCAGTTCGCGATCTCGGTGCTCGGCGTGCTGATCTTCGCGGGGCTCACCGCCTACGACACCCAGAAGCTCAAGGAGATGTATCTCTACGGCGGCTTCGACGGTGAGATGGCGGCCAAGATGTCGGTGAACGGCGCGCTGACGCTCTACCTCGACTTCATCAACATGTTCCAGTTCCTCCTCTCGCTGGTCGGCGACCGCCGCTAAACGAGACGGACTGGACGAAAGAAAGCCCCGGCGGGACACCGCCGGGGCTTTTTTGTTGCGGGATCCCAAAGGACGAGTCCTTTGGGATCCTCGACCAGAGCCGATCCATGAGCGCGTTCACCGGCCTTTCCGCCTTCCCGATCACGCCCTGCGACGCCGCCGGGCGGCTCGACGAAGAGGGGCTGCGCCGCCTGCTCGCGCCCCTGGTCGAGGCCGGGGTCGACTCGATCGGGGTGCTGGGTAGCACCGGCACCTATGCCTACCTCACCCGCGAGACGCGGTGCCGCGCCGTTGCGGTCGCCGCCGAGGCGGTGGCGGGCCGGGTGCCGCTCCTCGTCGGCATCGGGGCGCTGCGCACCGACGAGGCCGTGCGGTTGGCCCGCGACGCGCGGGAGGCGGGGGCCTCGGCGGGGCTGCTGGCGCCGGTCTCGTACACGCCGCTGACCGAGAAGGAGGTCTTCGACCACTTCGCCGCCGTGGCGGGGGAGGGCGGCCTGCCCCTCGTGATCTACGACAATCCGGCGACCACCCATTTCCGCTTCACCCCGGCGCTGATCGGCCGCCTCGCCCGGTTGCCGGGGGTGGCCGCCGTCAAGTGCCCCGGCCCGTCACCCGAGGCCGTGGCCCGGACCGTGGCGGAGTTGCGCGGGACCGTGCCCGGAGGGTTTCCCCTCGGCTTCAGCGGCGACTGGCACGCGACGGAGGCGATGATCGCCGGCGGGGTGGCGTGGTACTCCGTGGCCGCCGGCCTGTTTCCCCGCCCCTGCCAAGAGATCGTCCGCGCCGTGCAGGCCGGCGAGACGGACCGCGCCCGTGACCTCGACGCGGCGATGACGCCCCTGTGGGACCTGTTCAAGGCCCATTCAAGCCTGCGGATCGTCCATGGCCTCGCCGAGCCGCTCGGCCTCGGCCGCCCCGTGCTGCCGCGCCCCCTCCAGCCCCTGCCGGAGGCGGTGCGGGCGCAGGCGCTGGCGACGGTGCGGGCGATGGGGCTCGCCTGAACGCGGGGCGGGAACGACCCCGGCGATCCCCTGAACCCCCATCGTCATGGCGAGCGACGGCGAAGCGATGACGCAGGTATGTGCGGCCCGTGCGGTCGTGCTCCCAAACGTCCGGGACTCACACCGCCCGGGGGCCGTCCAGCACGGCGATGACCCGGGCGAGGTCCGATCCACGCTTCAGGATCTGGCCGCTCGCCGCGATGACCGAATAGGCCCCCTGGCGGCGGGCGAGCTTCGGATCCTTCTCGATCCGGTAGAGCGGCATCTCGGAGGTGCGGCGGTAGATCGAGAACACCGCCTTGTCCCGCCGGAAATCGAGGGCGTAGTCGCGCCACTCGCCCTCGGCGACACGGCGCCCGTACAGGTTGAAGATCACCCGCAACTCGTCCCGCTGGAAGGCCACCTGGGGCGGCGCGCCAGGGGACGGAAAGGGAATGACGTGGCCCGCCTCGTCCGGCCGCGACCCAGCGCTGGTCCCTTCGCTCATCATCGCTCCTGGTACTCGCAGCAAGGGTCAGCCCCGGCCGAGGCCGTTGGTAAACCCTTAGCCGGGATGATGGTCCCCGCCGCCGCGGCCCGCAAGGGGGCGGCCGGGGCGCCGCCAAAGGGGGCTGCCCAAGGGGCGGCGAGGGGGCGGCGAGGGGGCGGTGAGGGGTCTGGGCGAGTGCGGGTCCGCGTGTTACACGCGACACGATCAAGCGACAAACTTCACCGTTTTGCCGAATTTGCTCCTTTTTCGAGCCATGTTGCGCGCGTACAACAAAGATCGAACCTCGCCGGCTCAGCCCGGCCGTCGGCCGACACCGTGCCCCCCAGCTCCGGCCGCCGTCCATCCCGGTCGAACCGGCACTCCGAGGTTTCGAGACCCAAGCGACTTCAAAGGCCGCCCCACCCGGGCGGTCTTTTTTTGCTTTTGCAGGATGACCCCGGGACCGGATATGGCCTGTCGCACCATGGCCCCGCCCGAATTCGACGCCGCCTTCGTGCACCGGCTCGACACGCTCCTCGCGTGGCGCCGGGACGTGCGCCGGTTCCGCCCCGATCCGATCGACGAGGACATGCTCCGGGCCTGCCTCGCCGCCGCCCACCGGGCGCCCTCCGTGGGCAACAGCCGCCCCTGGCGCTTCGTCCGCGTCTCCGATCCCGCCCGCCGCGAGGCGGTGACGGCGAGCTTTTCCGCCTGCAACGCCGCCGCGGCCGAGGGCTACGCGGGCGAGCGCGCGGCGCGCTACCGCGCCCTCAAGCTCGCGGGCCTGCGGGAGGCGCCCGTCCACCTCGCGGTCTTCTGCGACGGCGGGACCGCCGCCGGCCTCGGCCTCGGCCGCCACACCATGCCGGAGACCCTCGACTATTCCGTGGTCGGCGCGGTGCAGGTCCTGTGGCTCGCCGCCCGGGCCCGGGGTCTCGGCCTCGGCTGGGTGTCGATCCTCGATCCCTGCGCCGTCACGGCGATCCTGGCGGTGCCGCCGGGCTGGCGGCTCGTCGCCTATCTCTGCCTCGGCCTGCCGCAGGAGGAGCATCCGGATCCCGAACTGGAGCGCCATGGCTGGCAGGCGGAGGATCCGAGCGGCGCCGAGCTGTATGAGCGGTGAGGCTTCGCTCTCAGTAGTTCTCAGCAATCGTCCGCTCGATTCACTTCACTTCTTTACCCAACCCAAGAGTTCCGGGGGCTAGGACTCCATAAACCATAGCTTTTTCTGGAACGCGCAAGCGCAGCCGTGAATTGATGGCCCATACGCTCACGCTTGCGGAGTTGCCGGGATGTCTCGTCGGGGGTCGGTTGTGTTCGCTGTGGCCGCGCTGCTCGCGGCGGGGTCGGCCTCGGCCCGGGAGGTCGTCCCCTTCGATGCGGCCTCGGCCGGGTCGATCGTGATCAGCGTGTCCCAGCGCAAACTTTACTTGGTCAACGGCGACGGCACGGCGATCCGCTATCCCGTCGCGGTGGGCAAGCCCGGCAAGCAATGGTTCGGCACGGTGCGGATCGACGGCAAGTACGTCGCGCCGGCTTGGTCCCCGCCGTCGGACGTGAAGCGCGACAACCCGCGCCTGCCCAACCTCATCGCGGGCGGTTCGCCCCACAACCCGATGGGCGCCGCCGCCATGACGCTGGCCGGGGGTCAGTACGCGATCCACGGCACCAACCGCCCCAGCTCGATTGGCACCTGGGCGTCCTATGGTTGCATCCGCATGTACAATCAGGACGTGGTCGATCTGTACCAGCGGGTGGATGTCGGCACCTCGGTCACGATGATGCACTGACGGGCTGCCGGGGAGGGGCCGCGCCCACTCCTCGACAGCCGATCGACCGTTCGTCCACGCCCGCGACGGTGCGAAGACGGTCTGTTGCAGTCCGCCGACGTCCGGGTCGTGTCCTACTTCGCCGGGGGCGAAGTCGCCTCGACGGCGGTGAAGGTCTCGAGGATGCGGTAGGTGTGCTCCGTACCCGCCGGCACGAGGTAGGAATCGCCCGGCGCGAGGCTCACCGTCTCGCCGCCGAGGATTAGTTCCGCCCGGCCGCTCACCACGTAGCCCACCGTCTCGTGCTCGGAGCGGGTGGCCGGCTTGTCGGCGTTCGGCTCCTCGTTGCGCCACAGCCGCATCGCCACGCGTTCGCCTGCGGCGAGGCCGATCTCCCCGTGCGGCCCCTCGACCGCCTGCTTGGCCGAAACCTTCGTCGCCATCGTCGTTCTCCCGATCGAATGGCAGGGCAACGGGTGCAGGCGGCGGCCGTTCCGGGCGGATGCCCTGCTAAAAGTCGACCGCCAGGCCCTTCACTTCCCAATCCTCGTAGCGCACCGGCTCCAGGCCGCCCCGGCCCTGGCGCTCGGGCTTGGCCCGGATCGCGGCGGCGCGGGCATCGATGGCGGCGCGGCGTTCCGCCGCCTCGGCGAGGGCGCGCTCGGCGGCGGGGCTGAGGGGGCGGCGCGGGGCGGAGTCGTCGCCGCCGGGCGTCGCATCCTCGGCGTGGGGCGTGTCTCGGTCTTGCATCGGGCGGTCTCGGATGGGAGGGCGTTGCCTGGCGGCAAAGATCAGGCACCAAACGTGGCATCTCGAGGCAGGGTCCGCAACGCGGCGGGCGACGATCAAGCGCAGGGCGATCAGGATCGGGACGCGGCGGGGCTCGGTGCCCGCCGGGTCGCGGTGCGGGCGGTGGCGGAGCTGATCGGCCAGGAGCGTCCCCCCGCCCTGGACGAGGCCTTGGCCACGGCGCTCAGGGCCGAGCGGCTGGAGCCGGGGGACGCCGCCCTGGCGCGGGCCATCGCGGTCGCGACCTTCCGCCGCCTCGGCCAGATCCGTGGGGCGCTCGCCGCGCGGCTCGACCGGGGGCTGCCCTCGGGCAAGCCGCGCCTCGTCGCCATCCTCACGACCGCCTGCGCCCAGATCCTCGACCTGTCGGTGCCGGACCACGCCGCCGTCGATCTGGCCGTGCGCCTCGCCAAGGCCGACGGGCGGACCGCCGGTCTCGCGGGCATGGTCAACGCGGTGCTGCGCCGGGTGGCGCGGGAGCGCGAGGCGATTCTCGCGGGGGCCGACCCGCTGTCCGGCAACACGCCGGACTGGCTCGCCCGCCGCTGGACCGCCGCCCGCGGCGCGGAGACGGCCGAGGCCATCGCGCGGGCCCACCTCGCCGGCGCCGCCATCGACCTGACCCTGCGGGACGAGGGGGCCCGGGAGGTGTGGGAGGAACGCCTCGGCGCCGAGGCGCTGCCCACGGGCTCCCTGCGCCTGCCTGCGGACGGGGCGCCGATCCCCGAGCTGCCGGGCTTCTCCGAGGGCGCGTGGTGGGTGCAGGACGCCGCCGCCGCGATCCCCGCCCGGCTGCTGGCCGTGGGGGAGGGGGAGCGGGTCCTCGACCTCTGCGCCGCGCCGGGGGGCAAGACCATGCAGCTCGCGAGCCGGGGCGCCACCGTGACGGCCCTCGACCGGTCCGCCCCGCGCCTGGGGCGGCTGCGGGAGAACCTCGCCCGCCTCGGCCTCTCCGCCGAGGTCGCGGTGGCCGACGCCACGACCTACGCGGCGGAGCCCTTCGACGCCGTGCTCCTCGACGCCCCCTGCTCGGCCACCGGCACGATCCGCCGCCACCCCGACGTGGCCTGGACGAAGGCCGAGGCCGACATCGGCCGCCTCGCGGATCTCCAGACGGCGCTCCTCGACCGGGCCGCCGACCTCGTGCGGCCGGGAGGGCGGATGGTCTACTGCACCTGCTCCCTGGAGCCGGAGGAGGGCGAGGACCAGATCCGCGCCTTCCTGGCCCGCGATTCCCGCTTCACGCGGGTGCCCGTGCGGCCGGAAGAGGTCGGCGGCCGAACGGAGCTGATCGACGCCAACGGCGACCTGCGCACGCTCCCGAGCCACGGCCTCGACGGCTTCTTCGCCGCCCGCCTGCACCGCAGCGAGCCCTAGGATCCCAAAGGACCGGGTCCTTTGGTGGGCTCCAGGGGCAAAGCCCCTGGGTCTTCGCAGGGCGCTGCCCTGCACCCGCCCAAGGGCTCGCCCTTGGGGAACCCCTTACTTCGGGCGCTCGCCCAGGGGGCGTTCTTCCAGGAGCGCCAGGAAGGCGAGGGCCATGAGGAGGCACAGGCAGGCCGCCACGAAGACCGCGCGGAAGGCTCCGGCCAGCAGCGCCGGGTCGGCGCCGCGCAGGAGGCCCGCGATGTCCGCCCCGGTCTGGCCCGCCGCCGCCCCGAGGACGAGGGTGCCGAACAGGGCGACGATCAGCGCGCCGCCCAGGGAGCGGAAGAAGTTCATCGCCGCCGTGGCGATGCCGAGCTGGTCCGGGGCGACGGCATTCTGGATGGTGATCGTCGAGAGCGGCAGGATCGTCCCTAAGCCGATCGACAGGAAGGCCAGCGCCACCTCCATCAGCCAGAAGGGCAGGTCCCGGCCGTAGACCGCGAGCGTCAGGCAGGCGACGAGGCTGCCGACCATCATCGCGAGCGGCACGCGCTTGTAGTGCCGGAAATACAGCATCGAGCGGCCCGACAGGGTCGCCCCCGTGACGGTGCCGATCATCAGCGGCACCAGGGCGAGGCCGGACTGGCTCGCCGACAGCCCGACCACCCCCTCGAGGAAGATCGGCACGTAGATCGTGAGCCCGATGAAGGTGCCCATGGCGAAGCAGGCGGCGAGCGTGGCGCAGGCTACGATCCGGTTCGCCAGGACGGCGGTGGGGATCAAGGGCTCCCGGGCCGTGAGGAGCCGGGCGACGAAGGCTCCGCCGAAGACGAGCGCCGCCCCGAGGAGGCCGAGGACCGGCGCGGAGAGCCACGGGTCCTGCACCCCGCCCCGGCTCAGGGCGAGGAGCAGGGTGGTGGAGCTGACGACGAGGAGGAGCGCACCCGCGTAGTCGAGCCGGTGGCGCCGCCCGTGGCGGGGGAGGAGCTTCAGCTTGTCGTTGGTGAGCCAGAAGGCCAGGAATCCGATCGGCAGGTTGATCCAGAAGATCAGCGACCAGTGCAGGTGCTGGGACAGCACGCCGCCCAGGAGAGGCCCCGCCACCGAGGCGGTGGCGAACACGCCCGCGATGTAGACCTGATACCCCGCCCGCTCCCGGGGCGTCATGATGTCGGCGAGGATCGTCTGCGAGAGGGCGATGAGCCCGCCGCCGCCGATCCCCTGGATGGCCCGGGCGAAGGCCAGGGCGATCATCGTCGGCGCCAGGGCGCAGGCCAGCGAGCCGAGGCTGAAGACCGCGATGGCGATGAGCAGCATCACCCGCCGCCCGTGGATGTCGCTGAGCTTGCCGTAGAGCGGCGTCACGGCGGTGGAGGCCAGGAGGTAGGCGGTGACGATCCAGGGGAGGTGGGCGGCGTCCCCGAGATCGAGGCCGATCGTCGGCATCGCGGTGGCGACGATGGTCTGGTCGAGGGCGGCGAGCAGCATCGCCGCCATCAGGCCCGCGACGATCGCCCGGATCTCGTGGGCCGCGAGGCGGGTCCGCGCGGGGGGCGGAACGGCTCCGGCGGCGGGAGGAGGGGAGGTGGCGCCGGGAGACGGGTCGGCGCTCGCCGCCGCGGCGAGGGCGCCGTCGCGCTGGTCGGTGAGGGGCACGCGTCCTGCCTTGTCCTGAACGCCGGGCACCCGCCGACGGGGGCGGGGATCGCGGCGGGAAGGGAGGCCGCCCGCGAGGAAGCGCGGCGCGGGGCGTCGCGGAGGGCGGTCCGGGAGACGAAGGTTCTAGCGCGGCACGGGGCCGCGACCAGTTCCTTCCCCGGCGAGGCTCACGGGGGAGCTATGCGTGCGCCGGGGCGGCGTCCGAGGCATCCCCCTCCGCCTCGCGGGCGACGGCCCGATAGCCGATGTCCCGGCGGCAGAAGCCCTCCGGCCAGTCGATCCGGGCGACGGCCGCGTAGGCGCGGCCCTGGGCCTCGGTCACGCTGTCGCCCAGGGCGGTGACGGCCAGCACGCGCCCGCCATCGGCCAGCAGCCTGTCACCCTCCGCGCGGGTGCCCGCCTGGAAGACGTGGACGCCGGTGCCCTCGGCGGCCTCGATCCCGCGGATCACCGAGCCCCGGACCACGGCGCCGGGATAGCCGGCCGCCGCCATCACGACGGTGAGGGCGGCGCGGGCGGGATCGGATTCGAGGGTGACGCCGGTGAGGTCGCCGTCGCAGGCGGAGAGCAGGGCCGGCACGAGGTCGGACGACAGGCGCGGCATCAGCACCTGCGCCTCGGGATCGCCAAAGCGGGTGTTGTACTCGATGAGCTTCGGCCCGTCGGCGGTCAGCATCAGCCCGGCATAGAGGATGCCGGTGAAGGGGCAGCCCCGGTCGCGCATGCCGGCGAGGGTCGGCGCGATGATCTCGGCCATCACCCGCGCCTCGATCTCCGGGGTGACGACGGCGGCAGGCGCGTAGGCCCCCATGCCGCCGGTGTTCGGCCCCCGGTCGCCGTCGTAGACGCGCTTGTGGTCCTGGGCGGTGCCGATGGGGATGGCGCGGGTGCCATCGCACAGGGCGAAGAAGCTCGCCTCCTCGCCGAACAGGCACTCCTCGATCACCACCTCCGCGCCCGGATCGGCGAAGAGGGCCTCCAGGGCGTCCTCGGCCTGTTCCACGCTCTCCGCCACGGTGACGCCCTTGCCGGCGGCGAGGCCGTCCGCCTTCACGACGATGGGCGCGCCCTGCGCCTTCACGTAGGCGCGGGCCTCCGCGAGGCCGGTGAAGCGGGCGAAGGCGGCGGTGGGAATGCCGTACTCGGCGCACAGGTCCTTCGTGAACCCCTTCGAGCCTTCGAGCCGGGCGGCGTCGCGGGTCGGGCCGAAGGCGCGGATGCCGGCGGCTTTGAGGTCGTCCACGAGGCCGGCCACGAGGGGCGCCTCCGGGCCCACCACGACGAGGCCGATCCGCTCGGCCCGGCAGAAGGCAGCCACGGCGGCATGGTCCGCGACGCTCAGGTCGGGCCGGTTGGTCCCGTGGCGCGCGGTGCCGGGGTTGCCGGGGGCGGTGAAGAGCTGGGTGCAGAGGGGGCTCTGCGACAGGCGCCACGCGAGGGCGTGCTCGCGTCCGCCGGAACCGATCAGGAGGATTTTCATGCCTGGACCATCATCGTCCCCGGTTTTGGACCCTCGGCCGGGGCGAGAAAAGGCCTATTCTCGACTTGTCCCGTGCCGGTCCCCCGGTTGATTCAGCGGCACGCCGTGCCGGGCCGTACCGATCCCGCCGGGGCGGGACCCTCAGCAGCCGGTGCAGATCCCCATGTCGAAGCCGCGATGGCCGGTCCCCCGCGTGACCCGGCCCACCGCCCGATGGCGCGACCGCCCGACGATCCCGTAGGCGCCGGGGAAGCCCTGGGTCGAGGGCGCGAACTGCACGTTGCGCTGCGCCTGCATGTTGAGGGTGTTGAACTCGGAGGTGCTCTGCAACTGCTGGCTGCGGAACTGGCTCTGTAGGGCGAAGGACGAGTTGGCGGCGTTCGGATTGCCGAGCTGGACCTGCGCGGCGGCGGGGGAGGCCGCCGCGAGGGTGAGAGTGAGGACGAACGCGAGGGCGCCTGGGGCGTGGAAGGGGCGCATGGATGTCTCCCGGAAGACCGTGCGGCGAGTGTAGGCCGACGCTTCGGCCCTGTCGCGGGTTCCGGGGCGCGTCAACCGGGCACGACCGGGTGCTTCCCCGTCGGCAGGCCGTCGACCTGCGCCATCGCCATCTTGGTATGCGCCTGGACGAGGGCGTGGGGGGTCAGCGCCAGCCACTGGGTGAGGGAGATGTCGGCGTAGCGCGGGCTCTTGAACATCTCCAGGAAGGTCAGGGTCTCGGTGCCGGTGTTCTCGATGTAATGGCCCATGGCGAAGGGCACGTAGCCGACGTCGCCGGCCTGATAGTCGAAGGTGCGGGCCTTCGATTCCGAACCGAACACCGTCATCCGGCCCTTGCCGGAGAGGTAGTACTGCCACTCGTCGCCGTTCGGGTGCCAGTGCAGCTCCCGCATCCCGCCGGGCTCGACCTCCACGAGGGCGGCGGCGATGGTGGCCGAGGCCGGGAAGATTGAGGAATCGGTGATCCGCACCGTGCCGCCCTTGGTGCGGACCGGCTCCTGGGCGAGCATGCGGTGGCTGAAGCTCTTCGGGATCGGCCCCGCGCCGCCGGTCCTGTCGGCGGCGAGCGGGCCGGGCGCGGGCCCCGGGAAGATGTAGAGTTCCTTCTGCGGAACGGCGGCGAAGGCGCTCTCCGGCAGACCGAAATTCTTGGCGAGCACGTCGCGGGGCGTATGCGCCAGCCAGTCGGTGAGGAGGAAGGTCGAATCCTCCGAGAAGCCGCCGTCGTCGAAGACGAGCAGGAACTCGCAGCCGTCCGCCGGCCCGTCGAGCCCCTGGATCGAATGGGGGATGCCCGAGGGGAAGTACCAGAGGTCGCCCTCGCCCACGTCGTCGGCGAAGGTCCGGCCGTCCTGGTCGATGGCGGTGATCCGGGCGCGGCCCTTGATCATGTAGGCCCACTCCGCCTCCTTGTGCCAGTGCATCTCTCGCACCGCGTTGGCCTTGAGGCGCATGTTCACTCCGGCCATCGCCTTCGAGACCGGCAATTCGCGGATCGTGGTCTGCCGGGCCCAGCCGCCGTCCTCCAGCCGCATGTGGCTGTCGGCGAAGGACCATTTCAGGTTCGGCATGGTGCCGTGGTCGGTGGCGGGCGGGGCGACGGTGTAGGGATCCTGCGCCTCCCGCTGCGGGTTCTTCGGCCCGAGGATGTCCGCGCCCTTGGGGCCCCGCTCCGGCACGGGCGCCGCGCCCTGGGCGGGGGAGGGGCTTTGCGCGACGGCGGGAGAGGCCGCGAGCGCGCCGCCGGCCGCGGCGGCGATCAGTCCGCGTCGGGAGAAGTCGGTCATCGGGAGGATCCTCCGGTGGCGTCGCCAAGGCCAAGGTCGAGGCGAGAGGTCGATGGGCGGCCGCTAACGGGCGAGGGGGCGTGGCGGTTCGAGCGGGGAGCACATTCGTCGCGCCGCCGGATGGGCCGCCGGACGCGGTTCGTGCGTTCTCCGCATCGGCGCCCTGTCCGCCGGTTCCGGCTAAAGGGTCCCCGCGGTCCGGACGGACACGGCCCGGAAACACATGTCACGGAGAGTGCTGCGGCGCCGACGGGGCTCGCCCGGCGGCGTCTCCTTTCAGTCGCGGACGGCAGACGGATGGCGGACGAGGGCGAATCCGGACGGGCGGGCTTGCGCGGCGTGTCGTGGCTGATGCTGCTCGCCCTCGCCGGTGTGGGCTTCCTCGGCTACCGCACATGGTCCGAGCCGTCGCGGGCGGCGGTGCCCCCGCGCGCGCAGGCGGGTCCGGCCGGGAGCGGCCCCGTCTCCGTGCGCGTGGCGACCGCCCGCCGCCTCGCCGACACGCTGGACCTGACGCAGACCGGGACGACCCAGGCCTTCGACACGGCCAACCTCTTTCCCCGCGCCACCGGCTACATCGCGGAGCGGCGGATCGACATCGGCTCGCGGGTGAGGAAGGGGGACCTCCTCTTCCGCATCAGTGCCCCCGACCTCGACCAGCAGCTCGCCCAGGCGCAATCGCAGGTCGTGCAGCTCCAGGCGGCGCTCGCCCAGGCCAAGGCGATGGTCGATCAGGCCGAGGCGAACCGCCACCTCGCCGACGTCAACAACAAGCGCACCTCGACGCTCGTCACCACGGGCGCCACCACCGCGCAGAACGCCGACACGGCCCAGGCCGGCGTTCTGACCCAGGCCGCCAACCTCGCCGCCGCCAAGGCGATGGTGAAGGTCGCCGAGGCCAACGTCGCCGCGCAGGAGGCCCAGGTCGGGCGCCTCAAGGTGCTCACCGGCTTCGAGGAGATCCGCGCGCCCTTCGACGGCGTGGTCACCGCCCGCAGCGTCGATCAGGGCGACGCCGTGACGGCGGACACGAATTCCGGAACGCCGCTCGCCACCCTGGTGCGGGACGACGTGCTGCGCATGGCGGTGAACGTGCCCCTTTACGCCGCCGACGGGGTCCGCGACGGGCTGCCCGCGCGGATCACGGTGGCGCAGATCCCCGGCAAGGTCTTTCCCGGCACGGTCTCGCGCTCCTCGGCGGCCCTGCTCTACGCCTCCCGGACCCTGGTGACGCAGGTCGACATCCCGAACCCGACCCGCGAGTTGCAGCCGGGCTTCTACATCACCGTGACCCTGTCGATCCCGCGCCCCGCGCCGGTGGTGAGCGTGCCCAACGAGGCGCTGATCTTCGACCAGACCGGCACCCGCGTGGCGGTGCTGGAGCCGTCCGGGGTGGGGCAGGGGTTCGTGGTGCGGATGCGCCCGGTGGCGATTGAGCGCCAGCTCGACACCACCCTCGACCTGCGGGCGGGCCTCGCGGGCGGCGAGCAGGTGGTCGTCGCCCCGCCGGCCTCCCTGCGCGACGGCGACGCGGCGGTACCGCGCCAGCAGCCCAAGGCGGGGACGTGAGGTCGGCTCGGCCGTCGAGCACCCCCCGTCATTGCGAGCGCAGTGAAGCAATCCAGGGATGCGCCGCGTTCGGAAACGGCCCGCCGCCCTGGATTGCTTCACTGCGTTCGCGATGACGTGCGAGAGGGGACGAGGGGGAAGCCCCCTCGCCCGGACCGTCTCAGCCCAGCAGCTTGTCCAGCGTGATCGGGATGTCGCGCACTCGCACGCCGGTGGCGTGCCACACGGCGTTGGCGATGGCACCCGCCGTGCCGGTGATGCCGATCTCGCCCACGCCCTTCACGCCGAGCGCGTTCACCACCGAATCCTCCTCGGCGACGAGGATCGCCTCCATCGGCGGGATGTCGGCGTTCACGGGCACATGGTACTCGGCCAGGTTGTCGTTGAGGAACCGGCCGGTGCGCGGGTCCATCTCCGCCCGCTCGTGGAGGGCGAAGGAGAGGCCCCAGATCATGCCGCCGTAGTACTGGCTCCTCACGAGGTGCGGGTTGATGATCCGCCCCGCCGCGAAGGCGCCGACCAGACGGCTCACCCGCACCTGTCCGAGGTCGGGATCGACCTTGACCTCCGCGAAGACCGCCCCGTGGGCGTGCATCGCGTAGGAGTTCTGGGCGGCCGGGTCGGCGCCCGCCTTGCCCTTGCCCTCGACCGCCGCCTTGCCCGCCCGGGTGAGGATGTCGGCGAAGGATTCGCTGCGGCTCGGGTCGTCCCGACGGGTGAGGCGCCCGCCCGCGGCGGTGACGCCCGCATTGCCCGCGCCGAAGAGCGGTGAGGCTTGGTCGTTCACGGCGAGCGCCGTCAACTGGTCGATCACGTCCTTGGCCGCCGCGTGGATCGCGTTGCCGGCGGTGGCGGTGTGGCCCGAGCCGCCCGCGATGCCCGCGTTCGGCAGGTCGGAGGAGCCCATGCGGAAGGTCAGCGCCTCCATGCCGAGGCCGAGGCCGTCGGCGGCGATCTGGGCGAGCGCCGTCCAGGCGCCCTGGCCCATGTCGAGGGCGCCGATCTCCACCGTGCCGGAGCCGTCCGCCCGGATCTCGGCCCGCGCCATCCCTTCGAAGATCAGCGCCGGGAAGGTCGCGGTGCCCATGCCCGTGCCGACGAGGAAGCCGTCCTTGTCGCGGGTCTGCCGGGGCTTCAGGGGGCGCCCGGCCCAGCCGAAGGCCTGCGCGCCGCGGGCGTAGCACTCGCGCAGCGCCTTCGAGGAGAAGGGCTTGCCGGAGAAGGGCTCGACCTCGGCGTAGTTGGCCAGCCGGAACTCCAGCGGGTCCATGTTCAGGTCGAAGGCGAGTTCGTCCAGCGCGCTCTCGATGGCGACGCTGCCCGAGGCCTCGCCGGGCGCGCGCATGAACAGCGGCGTGCCGGTATCGAGCCGCACCGCCTCGTGGCGGATGGCGGTGGCTTGGCTGGCGTAGAGGGTCGTGGTCACCCGGCCCGCCGGCTCGAAGAAGTCGTCGAAGCTCGACGAGGCGGTGAGGATGTGGTGATCGAGCGCCGTGAGCTTTCCGGCCCCGTCGGCGCCGAGCCGCAGGGTCTGCCGGGTCGGGCCGCGGTGGCCCATCGGCCCGTACATCTGCGAGCGGGTCGGGACCAGCTTCACCGGCTTGCCCACGAGCTTGGCCGCCATGCAGGCCAGCACCTGCGGCCCGGCGGGCACGCCCTTCGAGCCGAATCCGCCCCCGAGATAGGGGCTCTCGATGTGGATGTCGGTGGGCTTGATGCCGAAGAGGGCGCCGAGACGCCCCTGCGCGATGGCGAGACCCTGCGTCGGCATGAACAGGGAGAGTTTGTCGCCGTCCCAGCTCGCCACCGCCGCGTGCGGCTCCATGGCGTTGTGGTACTGGGCGGGGGTCTCGTAGGTGCCGGTGAACGTCTTGGCCGCCGCAGCCAGGCCCGCCTCCACGTCGCCGTCGACCTGCTCGGCCGGGGCGCCGACGCCGACGGAATCCGGGGTGAAGACCTCGCCGGAATCGAGCCCGATGCGCGGGGTCTCCTCCTCGTAGGTCGGCGCCAGCAGGCGCGCGCCCTCGGTGGCGGCCTCCAGGGTCTGCGCGATCACCACGGCGATGGGCTGGTTGGCGTAGCGGACGTGATCGTTCTGCAGGACGTCGATCCGGAAGGTGAAGGGCACGTCCTTCAGGTCCGGGTCCTTGGCGAGCTTCGGGGCGTTCTCCGGCGTCATCACCTTGACGACGCCGGGATGGGCCTCGGCCGCCGCGACGTCGAGGCTTTTCACCCGGCCGCGGGCGATCTTCGCCACGCAGAGGGCCGCGTGCAGGGTGCCCGGCGGCAGGTTGTCGGCGGCGAAGCGCGCTTGGCCCTTCACCTTGAGGGGGCCGTCCCGACGGGTGAGGGGCTGGCCGATGCTGGAGCCGTGGCGGGTGGGTTCGATGGTCGAGGTCATGGGATGATCCTCATCGGAAAGACGATGGACGGCTCGCCGACCCCGTCGGTGCGAGCGGAGCGAAGCAATCCGGGGACAGGCTGAGTTCCGAAGCGGCCCGCCGAGCCTCAGGTCGCTTCGCTCTCGTTCGCGATGACGGCGCCGCCTCAGACGAGTCCGAAGGGGGAGGCGGGCAGCGCCGGGATGCGCGCGGGCGTTCCGGCGGCGGCCGAGGTGAGGGCCCGGACCGCCACCCGCCGGGCGAGTTCGACCTTGAAGGCGTTGGCCTCGCCCGTGGGCTTGGCGCTGTCGAGCGCGATCCGGGCGGCCTCCGCGAAGGCCTCGGGGGAGGGCGCTTTGCCGGCGAGCGACCCTTCCGCCTCCGGCACCCGCCAGGGCTTCAGGGCGAGGCCGCCGAAGGCGAGGCGGGCCTGTCCGATCCGGCCGCCGTCGAGAGTCAGGGCGGCGGCGGCCGAAACCACGGCGAAGGCGTAGGAGGTCCGGTCGCGGACCTTGAGGTAGCGTGCGTTGCCGGCAAACTGCGCGGCCTCGGCGGGGAGGGTGAGGGCGGTCACCAACTCGCCCGGCTCCAGCACGGTCTCCCGCTCCGGATGGTCGCCCGGCAGCAGGTGGAACTCCGTGAGCTTGACGCTCCGTTTGCCCCCCTGCCCCTCGATCTCGACGGACGCGTCGAGGGCGGCGAGCGGGACGCAGAAGTCCGAGGGGTGGGTGGCGATGCAGTGCTCGCTCCAGCCCTGGACCGCGTGGATGCGCGTCGCATGGCCCAGCGCCGCGCAGCCCGAGCCCGGCTGGCGCTTGTTGCAGGGGGAGACCGCGTCCGTGAAGTACTGACAGCGGGTCCGCTGCATCAGGTTGCCGCCCACGGTGGCGGCGTTGCGCAGCTGCGCAGAGGCGCCGGCCAGCAGCGCCTCGGCCACCATCGGGTAGGTCCTGGCCACATGCGGGTCGTCGGCCACGTCGCTGTTGCGGGCGAGCGCGCCGATGCGGAGCGACCCGTCGGCCCTCGCCTCGATCCCCGACAGGCCGGGGAGGCGGGTGATGTCGATGACCCGTTCCGGGTTGGTGACCCCGCCCTTCATCAGATCGACGAGGTTGGTGCCGGCGGCGAGGAAGGCGCTGCCCGGCTGCCGGGCCGCCGCGATGGCGTCGGCGACGCTCGATGCGCGGGAATAGTCGAACAGGATCACGCCGCGTCCTCCCGAGGTTCCATGCGGGCGCTCGCGTCCTTCACCGCCTCCAGGATCCCGGCATAGGCGCCGCAGCGGCAGAGGTTGCCGCTCATTCCCTCGCGGATGCGCTCGGGATCGGTGCCCGCCCGGCCCTCGCGGATGAGGCCCACGGCGCTCATGATCTGGCCCGGCGTGCAGAAGCCGCACTGGAACCCGTCATGGGCGATGAAGGCGGCCTGGACCGGATGGAGGGCGTCGCCCTCGGACAGGCCCTCGATGGTCAGCACCTCGGCCCCGTCGAGGCTGACGGCGAGTTGCAGGCAGGCGTTGATCCGCCGACCGTCCACCAGCACCGTGCAGGCGCCGCACTGGCCCCGGTCGCAGCCCTTCTTGGCGCCGGTGAGGCCGAGGCGCTCCCGCAGCAGATCGAGGAGGGTGATGCGGGGATCGTCCAGATCGATGGCGTGAGGCTTCCCGTTCAGGGTAAGCCTGATGGGTATCGTCATGCTCGCACTTCCGCAGCGTGAGGCTGGAACGGTTACAAGTAGACGAGGGGACCGGAGCGGCGAGCCCATTGGTCCGAGAAATGTGCGCTACGTCACCGACGGCCGCTGCCGCGACGGCTGGGGGGAGGCGACGGAGCGCCCCCGGCGGGCCCGTTGCGCCGGCCGCGGGAGCGTCAGCGCCCCACGGCCCCGCGCAGGGCCGCGACGAGGGTCTCGACGGTCTCCTGCGCCTCGTCTCCGAGCGCGATCTCCGTCTCGCCCGCCGTGGCGAGGCCGCGTTCGGTCAGTTCCTCGACGCCCTTCGGATCGGCCTCGTGACCCGCGCCGTCCTTGCGCACGACGGAGGTGACGCGCTCGCCGCTTACCAGCCGGTGATAGGCGGCGAAGGCCAGGATCGAGAGGGCATGGTCGGAGAGTCCCTTGACGTCGGCCATCGTCGGATCCTGTGGGTTTCGGGAGGGTAGCGGCGCAACGCGACGGCACGGCGTCCGGGTCCCGCCGGGGACGAAACGCCGCGCGGGGTCGTTCACTGCCGCGCAACACCCTCGCGCCCAACCCATCGCGCTGATAAGTTTCGCCCCGCTATGCCGACCCGTCCCGACGACCCCCGCATCGAGCCGAGCCCCGAGCAGGACTCGGCCCCCGACACCCGCGACGCGTCCGGGCGCCGCCTGCGCCAGCAGGCGATCCTGTCGGAATTCGGGGTGGAGGCGCTGCGCGCCACCGACCTCGATCCCCTGCTCCAGCGCGCGACGGAACTCTGCGCCGAGGGGATGGACGCCGAGTACTGCAAGGCCCTGGAATACCTGCGCGGCGAGGACACGCTGCTCGTGCGGGCCGGCGTCGGCTGGAAGCCGCACGTGATCGGCCATGCCCGGGTCGGCGCCGACCTCGCCTCCCCGGCGGGTTTCGCCCTGAAGACCGGCCGCCCCGTGATCTCGAACCACCTCGCCGACGAGACCCGGTTCCGCACGCCGCAGCTCATGGCCGACCACGGCATCCGCCGGGCGATCAACGTCCTGATCGAGAACCGGGACGGCGCCTTCGGCGTGCTGGAGGTGGACGACAGCCGCGAGGGCATGTTCGAGGAGGCCGACATCGCCTTCATGCAGGGCTTCGCCAACCTGCTGGGCAGCGCCATCGAGCGCCAGCGGACGGAGGGCCTGCTGCGCGCCGCCCTGGCCCGGCAGGATCTGCTCGCCCGGGAGATGAGCCACCGGGTCAAGAACAGCCTCGCCATCGTGGCGAGCCTCCTGACCCTCCAGGCCCGGTCGCACGAGGGCGAGCCCGCCGTTCTCGCCGCCCTCCAGGATGCCCGCAGCCGCGTGGAAGCCATCGCCACCGTGCACGACCAGCTCTGGCGCGAGGGCCATCAGGCGGGCGTGGACGGGGCAGGGGAGGCGCCCCCCGGCGAGATCGACCTCGCGCCCTTCCTCGACAAGCTCGTCGGCAACCTCGCGAGCGGCGCTCCGCCCCATCGCCTGACCTGCCGCGCGGACGCCCTGCGCCTGTCGGCCGACCTCGCCATCCCGATCGGCCTGCTCGTGAACGAGTTCGTGACCAACGCCCTGAAATACGCCTATCCGGCCGCGCGCTTCCCCGACGGCGGCGAGATCCGCATCCGGGCGACCCTCCACGGGGACGGGCTGCGGGTCGAGGTGGCCGATGACGGTATCGGCCTGCCGGCGGGGTTCGAGATCGGCCGGGCCTCGAAGAGCCTCGGCATGCGCGTGGTCGGCAGCCTCTCCCGCCAGCTCGGCGGCACGCTGAGCCTTCCGGCGGCGGGGCAGGGGGCGGTGTTCCGCCTCGACATGCCCCTGGAGCGGGGCAGGGGGGCTTGAGCGCCCTCGCCCCCGTTGGGACGGCCGGATGCACCGGGCGAGGTGATTCGCGCCGGATCGTCCCGTGCGGGAGCCGATCAAATCCTCGGTTGTATCTGCATAGTAATATCTCGATGTAATTGTATATTCGATCGACGAAGTGCCGCCTTCGTTCGGATTTCGACAGGATGTGGCGCGGCGACGACGGAGATCGAGCGGAACGATCCCTATCGTCACCCCCGCCCTGCCCCGCAGGCCCGAAGGTCGGGCCCCGGCGAGCGTCGCGGGCGAGCTCGTCACGGGGATGTCAGCCTTGTCCTTCCTTGCCGCCGCGATCCTCGCCCTCGCACTGACGGCCGGCCCGGTCTCGGCGGCGCCCGCGCCTGCGGCCGAGCCCGCCCCTGCCCAGCCCGCCCCTGCCCAGCCCGCGCCGGTCCTTGAAAGCGAGACGCCCATCGCCTTCCCGCTCACCCGCATCGTCCCGAAGGGCGAGGCGAGGGCGATCGCTTTCCTCACCTCTCTCTTCCCGGATTGCTCGAGCCAGGGCCCCGTCGTCATCCGCCTCTTGAGCCAGCCGAAGCACGGGCGGGTCACCGTCGAGGACGAGAATTCCTTCCCGCGCTACGAACCTGCCTCACCGCTCGCCGCCTGCAACGCCCGCAAGGTGCCGGGCAAGCGCGTGACCTTCGAGTCCGACGAGAAATTCGAGGGAACGGACGCGTTCCGGATGCTCGTGATCAACGCCGACGGCTCCGGCTACGAGGTCGCCGTCAAGATGCTGGTGCGGTAGCGCGCGGCGGCTGGCTGGTCCGATCCGGAGCACCCCGCGGCCGGGGGCGCGGGGAGGGGGTCCCGGAGACCACGAACCTCCTGCCCCGACCGGGTGCTCGATCCCCCTCCTCGTCCTGCCGGGAGCCCGACCGGACAGGTCACGATTCCCGCCGTCTCGACGCCATCCAGGGACGCGCCGCGCCTGGAAATGCCCCGCTGCCCTGGATGGCCCCGCTCCGCTCGCAAGGATGCGGAGGGCGTTCTCATCCGCCACGACCTCTTCGGCCGGACCCGGAAACCCTGTCCGGTAAGGGTAGGATCCCTGAACCGCAGGGTACCCCAACGCTCATCCGCAATTCGCATAAGATATATTATGGAACTTCGCGAGATGGGCGGGCTGGGGGAAGGGGGCTTCGGTGTCTCGTCGGGCGCTGGTACCCCTCCCATGGTTAAGGTCTTAGGTGGCGGCGCCATCCCCCCGTCTCAATGAGCGGAGCCGTCCAGGGACGCGGGACGCTTCAGACTGCGGTGCAGCCCTGGATGACCCCGTCCGCGCGTCGGGACGCGGCGCTCGGGTGAGGGCGGTCCGAGGCCCCTGCCCCGGCCCCTCGTCATCGTGGGCGTGGGTTTTGGTGGGCGGGCCGCTTCCCGCCGCGGCGCAGCCCTGGATGGCTTCGCTTCGCGCGCCATGACGTCGAGGGGCTGAGACCGGGGGCGAGGGCGGTCCTGAGGTGGTGCAGCCCGTTGCACCGAAGGCGCCCGCCGCCCGTCCACCGGCCCCCATCCCCCATCCCCCATTTCCCATCCCCTGCCCCGCCGGATCAGGCCGCGCGGTCGGCGAGGCGGTGGACGTCGCCGAGGATCCGGCCGTCGGCGGCCCGGCAGGCGAGTTCCCGCGACAGGGCCTTGGCCGTCACCCGGACGGCGCCCAAGCCCGGCAGGTCGTCGGCGGCGCGGAGGAACTCCATCGCGTCCATCGGGGCGTCCCGGCCGCCGCCGAGGCCCCGCCACCACAGCACCGCCTTCTCCCGTTCGTAGCCCCTGCCCTCCGGGCGCAGGCGGACCCGCCAGGATTGCTCGCCCGCGGCGGGTTCGGTCCAGGCGAGCACCACGTCGAGCCCGTCCGGCGCCGCCTCCAGGTGCCAGGCGGTGAGCGGGTGCCACGCTCCGTCGGGGGCAGGGCCCTCCGGACGGCGGGCCGCCTCGGACAGGATCGGCAACTCGTCCTCGGCGGCGGCGTCGTGGCCGGGCTCGCGCTCGGTCTCCGGCTCGGTCCAGCACGCCTCGCAGGTGGAGGCGTTGAGGGCGATTAGGGCGCCGCAGCCGGGGCAGGGCTTGGCGCGCACGCCCCCTGCCCCGGCCCGTACGGCGATGGCGGTGCGGATGGTGACGGCATCGACCGGCCCGTGCATCCGCACCAGCCCGGCATAGTCGAGGATGAGCGCGTCGTCCTTGCCCGGCGCGCAGCGCAAGGCCCGCCCGACCTGCTGCACGTAGAGCCCGGTGCTCCGGGTCGGCCGCAGCAGGGCCACGAGATCGACGCCGGGGGCGTTGAAGCCCGTCCCCAGCACGCCCACCGAGGTGAGGCAGCGGATCCGGCCCTCCCGGAAGGCGGCGACGAGGCGGTCGCGCTCTCGCTTGGGCGTCCCGCCCTCGATGGTCTCGCAGGAGAAGCCCTCCGCCCGTACCGCGTCGCGCACGGCCGCGGCATGGGCGAGGCCGGCGCAGAAGGCGAGCCAGGAGCGGCGGTCGCGCCCGTACTCCACCATCTCGGCCACGGCGGCCCTGGTGATCCAGTCGCGGTTGACCGCCGCCTCCAGCTCGCTCGGAATGTAGTCGCCGCCCCGGCGGCCGACGCCCGTCACGTCGAGCTGGGTCAGGGTCGCCTTGGACATGAGCGGCGCGAGGTAGCCCCGGCGGATCAGGTCGCCGGTCCCGGCCTCGTAGGCGATGCGGGTGAAGAGGCGGCCCTCGCCCTCGTCGAGGCGCCCGGAATCGAGGCGGTAGGGGGTCGCGGTGAAGCCCGCCACCCGCATCGCCGGGGTGAGGGCGGAGAGCCCCGCCAGGAAGCGCCCGTAGCGGGTCTCGGCCGCGCGGGGGATCAGGTGGGCTTCATCCACGATCACGAGGTCCCGGGGGCCGACCGCATCGAGGCGGTCGGCGACGGACTGGATGGAGCAGGTGAGCACCTGTGCCCCCGCCTCCCGCCGCCCGAGTCCGGCGGAGAAGATCCCGGCCGGGGCCTCCGGCCAGTGGCGCAGCAGCTCCGCGTGGTTCTGGGCCACGAGTTCCCGGCTATGGGTGACGATGGCCACGCGGGCGAGGGGGTTTTGCGCCAGGGTCTCCCGCGCCAGGGCCGCGATGACGAGGGCCTTGCCCGCCCCGGTGGGCAGCACGACGAGGAGCCCCGTCTCCCCTCCCCGCCCCCAGGCGGCGTCCAGCGCATCGAGGCTCGCCCGCTGATAGTCCCGCAGCCGCAGCATCACGGGTTCCCAAAGGGCGAGCCCTTTGGCGGGTGCGGGGCGGAGCCCTGCGTCTCCCAGGGGCTCTGCCCAGGGGCGCCACTTTGGACCCCACCCAGGGACTTGTCCTTGGGGATCCCCGGTTTTCCCAGCGACAACAGGTAGATGTCCATGATCCAGCCGTGGCGGGCGCGGGCCTCGGCGCGGACGCGGCGGATCTCGTCCGCGACGTCGCCGAGGCGGCCCGCCACCAGGATCTCCTCCGGCGCGCCGAGATAGGCGCCCCAGTGGATCGTCAGGTCCGGGTCGAGGCCGGCGAAGCTCGGGTCGCCGTCGAGCATCACCACGACGCTCTCGGCGCCGGCCGGCCAGCCTTCCGCGAGCCTGCGGCCGGTGGTGATGCAGACCGCCCCGCCGATGGCATTGAGCGGCACCGCGTGCCGGGCGCAGAGCACCTGCACGCTGGAGAGGCCGGGAATCACCTGGCAGGCGAGGGCGAGGCGCCCCCTCGCCGCGATCCGGTCGAGGATGCGCAGGGTGCTGTCGTACAGGGCGGGGTCGCCCCAGACGAGGAGGGCGCCCACCTCCCCTGCCCCGAGATGGTCCGCGAAGGCCGCCTCCAGCCGCTCGGCCCGGGCGGCGTGCCACGCCTCGACGGTGGCGCCGTAATCGGCCGGCCGCCGCTCCCGGGGCGGGTCCTCCACGGTGACGAGGCGATAGGGCCGGGCGATGTGCGCCGCGCAGACGCGCCGCCGGACCTCCACGAGGTCCGCCGTCTCGGCGCGCTTGTCGAGGACGAACACGACATCGACCTGCCCGAGGGCGCGGACCGCCTGCAGGGTCAGGTGTTCGGGATCGCCGGTGCCGATGCCGACGACGCGGATGTCTTTGGGGATCGGGGTCTCGGTCATGTCACCGGCGCTCGTAGCGCAAACGGACCCTTCCTGCACGGCCGCTCGCGAGGGCGGGGAACTCCCCCGCCGTCGGGCGGCCTCCTACAACAAGGCCCCCCGCGCCGTCACCGGCCACAGGGCCTCGACGCGTCCGTCGCGCACGCCCACCAGCCAGTCGTGGACGTTCACCGTCGGGTCGCAATGGCCGGGGATCAGCCTCAGCCGGTCGTTGAGCCGGAGCACGTTGCCCGGATCGGCGATGACCCCGTGCTCGTCGGAGGCCTTGAGGTATTCGACGTCGCTCCGGCCGAAGACCAGCGGCATCCCGCTGTCGACGCTCTGGGCCTTCAGGCCGGCATCGCAGATCGCGATGTCGGGCTTGGCCTTGCTCATCACCGCCGTGAGGATGAACAGGCTGTTCTCGAACTCCGAGATCGGCCGGTCGCCCGAATCGCGCACCCGCTGGTAGTCCGCGTCCATGAACACGTACGAGCCGCACTGCAGCTCGTTGTAGACGCCGCTCGCGCCTTCCATCTCGAAACTGCCGGTACCGGCCCCCGCGACGATGGCGCAGGGGAGCCCCTCGGCCTCGAGAAGCGCCACGGTGCGCTTCGTCTCGTCGATGGCCGTCTGGATCAGCGCCCGGCGCTCCCCGTGGTCGCGGACATGCTGCGCCCGGCCCTGGTAGGCCTGGAGCCCGGCGAAGGCGAGCCCCGGCCGGTCGGCGATGCGCCGGGCGAGGGCGACTGCCGCCTCGCCCGGCGCGACGCCGCAGCGGCCCGCGCCGACATCGATCTCCACGAGGCACTCGAGGGTGGACCCCGCCTCCACCGCCGCGGCCGAGAGGTCGTCGACATTGCCGAGGTCGTCCACGCAGACCAGCACCCTGGCGCGGGTGGCCAGCGCCGCGAGCCGCGCGATCTTCTTGGGGGCCACCACTTGGTTCGACACCAGCACGTCGCGGAGGCCGGCCTCCACCAGGGCCTCGGCCTCGCCGACCTTCTGGCAGCAGACGCCGCAGGCCCCTCCCCGCTCGATCTGCACCTTGGCGATGTCGGCGGATTTGTGCGTCTTGGCGTGGGCGCGGTGGCGCAGGCCGTGATCCCTCATGTAGCGGCCGAGCTTGTCGACGTTGCGCTCGAAGGCGTCGAGATCGACCACGAGGCAGGGGGTGTCGATCTCCTCGACCGGCATGCCGACGGTGGCGGGGCTCGTGTGGGCCATGGCGTTCCTCCTGGGTGTGGGGGTCAGGCTCGGGCGTCGAGCAGGTCGGCGATGCGCGGCGTGGACTTGATGCCGGTTCCGGTGAGGACCGCGACGCTCGTCTCCCCGGCGCGGATCGCCCCGCGCCCGGTCAGGTCGGTGAGGGCCGCCGCCGCCATGGCGCAGGTCGGCTCGACGTAGAGGCCCGAGCGCGCGAGCCGGTGGAGGGCCGCCTCGATGGCCTCCTCCGACACCGCGACGGTGCCGCCGCCGGAGCGGCGCAGCGCCGCCAGCACCTCCCGCCCGCGCACCGGCTGGGCGATGGACGCCCCCTCGGCCAGCGTCGGCCGGGGCGTGATCGGCAGGGCCGCCTCCGCCCCCGCCGCGAAGCCGGCATGGAGGGGCGCGCAATGGGCCGGCTGGACGGCGTAGAGGCGCGGCAGCCGGGCGATCTCGCCCCGGGCGAGCAACTCGCGGAAGCCGATGTCGCAGCCGAGGACGTTGCTGCCCGCGCCGCAGGGGATGATCACCGCATCCGGCGCGCGGAAGCCCAGATCCTCCCACAATTCGTAGGCGAGCGTCTTGGTGCCCTGGAGGAAATGCGCCTGCCAGTTGTGGCTGGCGTAGAAGATCGACTCGGCCTGCGCCACGGCGGCGTCGGCGGTGTCCTGGCGGGTGCCGGGGACGAGCTCGATCTCGGCGCCGGCGGCCCGCATCTGCACGGTCTTGGCGGGCGAGGTCGAGGCGGGCACGAGGATCTTGGCGCGCATCCCGGCGGCCGCCGCGTAGGTCGCCACCGCCGCCCCGCCGTTGCCGGAGGAATCCTCCAGCACCGCCCCGATTCCCTGCTGCCGCAGGATCGAGAGCATCACCGCGGCGCCCCGGTCCTTGAAGCTGCCGGAGGGCGAGAACCATTCGAGCTTGAAATGGGCGTGGCCGCCGTCCCAGGGGCGCCGCACGAGGGGCGTGCAGCCCTCGCCCAGGGTGATCGGGTCGGAGACCGCCACGGGGAAGGCCCCGGCGTAGCGCCAGAGGGAGCGCGAGCCCGTGTCGATCCCCTCCCGCCCGATGCCCGGCAGGTCGGTGACCATCAGGGGCCGCCCGGCCTCCGAGCGCCAGCGCGGCGTGTCGATCGGGTAGGTCGATCCGTCGACGGGGTCGATGTAGGCGGGTTCGGTCATCATCGCGCCTTCCGGCGGCGATCGTAGCGCCGCGCATTCATTATTCAAAATTGCGAGTGTGCTTCGGGCCCTTGGCGTCAGCGCGAGCGCAGCAAAGCAACGCACGGTAGCGGGCCGCTTGCGATGCCGGCGCGTGCCTGGGTCGCTTCGCTTTGCTCGCGATGACGCCGTGACCCAGAGAAGAGACTCCCTCCCCTACGCCGCGAGCCTCACCCCCGCCGCCTCCGGCGCCAGCTCCGCCCCCACGGCCTCCGCGACGAGGCCGGCGGTGGCGCCCGAGAGGGTCCAGCCGAGATGGCCGTGGCCGGTGTTGTAGAACACCCCCGGCCGGCGCCCGCGCCCGACCTTCGGCAGCATGGACGGCAGCATCGGCCGCAGGCCGCTCCAGGCCACCACCCGATCGGTGTCGATGCCGGGGAACTGCTCGCGGGTCCAGTCCACCAGGGGCTGGATCCGGTCGTGGCGGATGTCGCGGTTGAAGCCGTTGAACTCGGCGGTGCCGGCCACCCGGAAGCGGTCGTCCCCGAGGCGGCTCGTGACGATCTTCGTCGCCTCGTCGAGGATGCTGACCTGGGGCGCGGCGGCCTGCGCCCGCGGGCTGTGGAGGTTCACGGTGATCGAGTAGCCCTTCACGGGGTAGACGTTCACCCGGTCGCCGAGCATCGCCGCGAACTCGCGGCTCGCCGTGCCGGCGCAGATCACCACCGCGTCGAAGCGCTCGGCCTGCGGCGCGGCCTCCCCCCGCCCGGCCGGGCGCCAGCGCACCACGTGCCCGCCCTCCTCCGGCAGGATCGCCTCGACGGCGGCATCCTGCACGAAGCGAACGCCCTTGCGGGCGCAGGCGGCGGCCAGCCCGCGGGTGAACTTGTGGATGTCGCCCGTGGCGTCGGAGGGGGTGAAGAACCCGCCGAAATACGAGCCCGAGAGGGTCGGCTCGATGGCCCGGATCTCCTCCGGCGTGACGGCGTAGCGGTCGAGCCCGCCCTGGGTCAGCAGGGCGTTGACGCCGTGCGCCTTCCGGAAGGCCGCCTCGTCCCGGTAGAAGTGCAGGATCCCGCGGGTCTTGAGGTCGAAGTCGATCCCCTCCTCCCGGGCCATGGCGAACAGCGTCTCCCGGGCGCGGATCGCGAGGCGCACCGTCTCCAGGGTGTTCTCGCGGTAATGGGCGATCTCGCGGACGAACTCGGCCATCCACGACAGCTTGTGCCAGGAGGGGGTGGGGTTCATCAGCAGCGGCGCGTCCCGCCGCGTCATCCAGCGCAGGCCCTGGATGACGGTCGAGACCTTGTTCCAGACCTCCGCGTTGCAGGCCGAGAGCTGGCCGCCATTGGCGAAGGAGGTCTCCATCGCGGCGTAGCGGTTGCGGTCGAGGACGGTGACTCGGTAGCCCCGGGCGTTGAGGGCGTGGGCGGTGGTCACGCCGGTGATGCCGGCGCCGATCACGGCGAGATGGGTCATGGGAGTGGCACTCCGAACCAGAGGACGCAGAGCGCCGGCGTCGTGTGAAGCCGGCCGGTTGCGCCCCATCTGTCCCGGTGCCTGAGAGCTTGATCCGGCGCCGCCTTGGCGGGGCGGTGTGGCCGGACGTCCCCTTCGGCGGGTGCCAGCGGGATGACCGCCGCACCGCTCTCCAGATCGCCCAGACGACACGGTTCTGGTGCCTGAGAGTTTCCGGGGCGGTTGCTCCGTCGGCGCCGGGCCGTCTCTACGCGGACGGTCCCGGTCTCTCCCGCATCGTCGTGATGGGCGGAGGCAGACTAGTCCCGAACGGCTCCGCTCGAAAGCGCGTCCGGGGGGCCTTCGGCGGGGTTTCCTATCAATCCGCCGCCCCTGTCACGGGACGGCGGCGAGAAACCTTCGGCGTCCTCGCGGCTTTCGTCGGCAGCCTGCCCCGGCCGGATCGGAGACGACAGCCCGGATGACCAGCCTCAGCCTCGGCGTCGGAATCGCCTTCCTCGTCCGCCTGCTCCTCGTGCTGCTGTTCCTGCCCTTCAGCGCCCTGGACAAGATCCTGAACTTCCGCGGCGCCGTGGGCCAGGCGAAGCAGGCGGTGCATGCCACCGGCCCCGCCGTGGTCCTGATCCTGCTCGGCCTGTGCGTCGAGATCGGGATGTCGGCCTGCATTCTGACGGGGATCTGCGACCGGGCCGCCGCCTTCGTGATGGCCGGCTATTGCGGCGTCACGGCGCTCCTCTGGAAGCGGTTCTGGGCGCCCGGCGACTTCTGGACCGGCGGGCGGGGCCGGGAGCTGTTCTGGGATTTTTTGAAGAACATCGCGCTGGCCGGCGGCTTCCTGCTCATCACCTTCGGCACCGGAGCGGCCACGGTCGAGGGCTTCTTCGCCGACCCGCTCGCCTCGTCGCATCCCTACGCCGTAGCGCCGCGCTGAGGTCCCGGGCCCGGGCCGGAGCGGGCCCCCGCCCGGGCGCGGGACGTCAGGCCAGGAGCCAGTCGTGGACGGCGAGGGACTGCGTTCCCGCGCTGAGGAAGGTCAGGTGGCTCCCGGCAACCTCGGCCCCGTTGTAGGTGGCGCCGTCGAGGTAGAGGTTCCGGTCGGTGGCGGGGGTGCCGTCGTAGGCGTCGTTGAGGAAGGTCAGGGAGACCCTGTGGTCGCCCGGAGCCCAGTCGCCGTGCAGGGTCAGGGTGTCGAACTGGTTGGCGCCGTGGGCGGCATGGGCCGTGTAGGTGCCGCCGACCTGCTTCCCGTCGACGGAGACGGTGTACTGGGCGTCGCCCTTGTAGGCGTCCTGGCTGATCTTGAGGACCAGGGTGTCCGGCCCGGTGCCGAGGCTCGCCGGGGAGGAAGACCCGGCCGGAACGGGGGCGGGGGAGTTGGCGCTGGTGGCGCCGTAGAGGCCGGGATCCTTCCCGTCGGGCGGCGAGACGGTGTCGAGGTTGACCGCCACCGCGTGGGGATCCTTGGAATAGGCGCGGATGTAGTCGATCTTCATCGTGATCGGCCCGCCGGCGGGGTCGGCATCGTCCTGCGTCGCGAGATCGGCCAGGAGGTACATCGGCCCGGTCATGTCGCTCGGGGTCGCCTGGGCGCCGACGAACTGGCCGTCCACGTAGAAGCTGATCTTATCCTTCTGCCAGTCCATGCCGTAGGTGTGATACCCGCCGGCCTGGCCGAGTTCGCTGTAGACCTGCCGGTTCACCTGCCATGGGATGTTCGGCGTCTGATCCGTCGTATGGATCGTGCTGTAGACGCCCTTGTCGTTGACGCCGTAATGCTCGACCACGTCGAGTTCCTGCCAGCCCGGACGCTGGTTGGGGTTCGGCGCCGGCTTGTCCGGCAGGAGCCAGAAGGCGTCCCATCCGCCCTTGGCGTCGGAGAAATCCGCCCGGATCTCGAAATACCCGTAGGTCTGCGAGAAATGGCCCTGCGTGGTGATCAGCCCCGATTCCCAGCTGCCCGGATAGCCCGAGGGCGTCCGGTCGGGGACGGCGGTGATCGCCAGGGCGCCGCCCGCGACCTTGAAGGGATCGTAGCCCGAGGCGGGATCGACGAAGGAGGACTTGCCGAACCCGATGTCGGAATGGGCGTCGTAGCGCCATTCGGAACGGATGTCCGCCCAGGTCGTGCCGGCGCCGGTCTGCGAGATGCTGCGCGCGTTGAATTCGTCGGAAAACGTCAGCTTGTAGCCAGTCAGGTCGATCACGGTCGTTTATCCTCTGATCGGCACAAAAATTCGGCAATATTGATGCAAATTTTATGCATCCGCCTGAATACTTGACTCCTACCACAAGCTCGGCGTGAGGTGATAAGCAACGTGCAACCAGCTTAATGGCCAGTAAATGCCCGTCACCGGCGAGATCCGGTGGAAATCATCATGGACGGGACCGCAATCCCCGGAATCGCGGCGTCGAACACCGATCCTGATCTTCGAATACTGTCGAGTGGCGCGCATCGGCGCCCTGCCGAGCCTCGCCCCGGGCGGTCGGCTTGCTGCCGGGTTGACCGGAGGCGAGGCCACGACACGGCCTCGATGCGGCAGGGTGTAAGCATCGAGCGTGCCACGGCGCGCCGATGGACTGTTCTGATCTGAATTCGTGCGATGCCCGCGCAATCGAATTGGCGGAACGACGCACCGATGCCTCGCGTGCGAAGCATCGGTGCGCGCCACCGGACATCATCATCGGTATTCGGCAATGGCGCCGTCGGGCGCGACCGGCTTCCCGGCGCGGTCCGCACGGCCCTCGGGGGGGGGCGGGACCGGATCCCGCCCGGCCCTCGCCTTACCCCTTGGGCGGCTCGGTGGCCGTCATCGAGGGCCGGCCCTCGAACACCGCGTACCACGCGGCGGTGGCGGGCCGCCCCTCGCGCCAGGCGAGGTCGGGGTAGCGGTAGTCGAGGTAGCCGAGGGCGCAGGCGATCGCGACCGTGCCGATGTCGAGGACCGGCATGTCGGCGACGACGGCCTCGATCCGGTCGAGGGCGGCCTCGATCTTGCCGATCTGGCCCGCGTCCCAGGCGTCCCAGCGCAGGCCCTCCGGGCGGAGCACCCGCTCGTAGCGGGTGATGAGGGCGGCATCGAGCAGGCCGTCGGCCAGGGCCTGCCGGACCAGGGCGTCCCAGCGCGCCTCCCCCTCGGGAAACAGGCGCGGACCCTTCGACCGGGCGTCGAGGAATTCGCAGATCACCCGGCTGTCGTACAGGCAGCTGCCGTCGTCGAGGATCAGGGCCGGGACCTTGCCGAGGGGGTTGTGGGCGGTGACGTCCGGGGCGCCGGCGGTGGGCGACGGGGTGGCGCCCTGCACCGTGATCGCGTCGGCCTGACCGGTCTCGTGGGCGAGCACCAGCACCTTGCGGGCGTAGGGCGAGGCGGGGGAATAGAGCAGCTTCATCGGCCGGTCCGGGGTTGGGGGCGGGGTCAGACCACGCAGGGAGGTGCTGCGGTAATCCAGTCCCGGAGCGAACGCGAGTCCCGCCCGCGCCCGGCTCCGCATCGTGACCCGGTGGACCGGGAACCGATGGGGTCCTACGGCGTAGCTCGCGAAGGGTCGTCCGTCACTCGGGCGAGCGCCCAGCCCCTGCCCGCTTCGCCCTCGACGTTCCGCTCACGAATCCCTTGCCACCGAGTCCTTGGGGGACCCCCAGATGCGTGCCCGATCCGCGACTCTCCTGTCCGTCCTCCTCCTCGCCCTCGCCGCCCCGGCGGCCCGCGCCGACGTGGCGATCACCGTCGACAAGGACACGCAGCGCATGAGCGTCGCGGTCGATGGCGTGCCGCGCTACTCCTGGCCGGTCTCCACCGGGGCCGGGAGCTACGACACGCCCTCCGGCAGCTTCCGCCCCTTCCGCATGGAGCGCACCCACTTCTCGAAGGAGTGGGACGACGCCCCGATGCCCTACGCCATGTTCTTCACGAACCAGGGCCACGCCATCCACGGCACGAACCATGTCCGCAGCCTCGGGCGGCCCGCCTCCCATGGCTGCGTCCGCCTCTCGGTGCGCAACGCGGCGACCCTGTTCGGCCTCGTGAAGGCGCAGGGCATGGGGCGCACGCAGGTGCGGATCGAGGGCGCCTCGCCCTACGTCGCCGAGGGCCGGGAGCGGGTACGCAGCGCCCGACGCGGCGCCGGAGCCGCCTCCTACGACGACGACCAGATGGGCATGCGCGGCGTCACCTACGCCGTCCCCGCCCGGAGCACCGGCGCCCGCGGCTACGGCCCCCGCTACTACGACGTCCCGGCCGGGATCGACGGCTACGGCCCCGCCTTCGGCGACGACCTCGGCTTCTGAGGGGGGCGGCCGTGAACGCCTCCCGGACGGCGACGGGTCTGCTGGCGGCCGCGCTGCTCGTGACGGCCGCCTGTCCGGCGGAGGCGCGCCCGCGCCATCCCCGCCACGCCGGGACGGCCACCGATTCGGAGCGCGGCCTCGCCCGGATGGCGCTGCGCGACCGGTCCGCCCTCTGGCCCGCCTGGGAGGACGGGCGTCCCCCGGAGAGCCGCCTCGCCCCGGCGACCCGGGAGCGGGTCGCGGCGCCGCCCTTCACGGGCTGGGGCTATGGCGGCACGGTCCCCGGAGCGTGGCCGGGGTTCTGACGCCGTGGCCGATCGGGTGAGCCACATCCGTTTCGGCGTGAGACGATCCGAGATTCCTTTAACCACCCTTCTTCGCGCGGCCTTAACGCCTGTCGAGGACACTTCCCGCGGCGCCTCGCCCATCCAGGGTGCGAGGGCAGTGGGAAGGGGACGATTCGATGAAGCGGTTCGCTGCGTTCGCTGCCACGTTGTCCGCCACTGGGCTCATGCTCGCCGCCCCGGCGCAAGCGAGCCGCGCCGAGTCCTTCCGCGCGCCGCCGGTGCAGCCGGCGAAGCCGTGGCTGCGCGGCCTGGAGCCCGGTACCACCGGCTCGATCGAGGGGCCCACGACGGCCGCCGCCGCCCGCCCCCCCTGCCCGCCCGAGCGCAAGATCGGCACCGGCGCCGGGTTCTGCGTGATCAACTGATCGCAGCCCCACCCCCGCCGGGCGCACCGGTTCCGGCATTCCGCCTAATGCCCGATCGCCGCGCCCGCCGGGCGGCGGTTGTCGTTCGCGCCGTAGATCAGGCCGGGGCGCATCCCCTCGGTGCGTGAGGAATCGTTGCCGGAGGAATCCGGCCCCTCCCCCGTCGGCGCCGCGCCCCTCACCGCGATCAGCTCCTGCGCGCCCCAGGGCGTCTGGACCTGGACGGCGTGGCCCATGCCCTTCAGGATCGCCAGCGTGTCCGCCGAGAGGGCGAAGGGTTCGGCGTAGACCGTGTCCGGGAGCCATTGGTGGTGGATGCGCGGGGCGTCCACCGCTTCCTGCGGCTGCATCCCGAAATCCAGCATGTTCATGATGGTCTGCGCGTTGATCGTGATGATCCGCGAGCCCCCCGGCGAGCCGACCACCATCACCGGCTTGCCCTCGCGCAGGACCAGGGTCGGGGCCATGGACGAGAGGGGGCGCTTGCCCGGCGCGATGGCGTTGGCGGTGCCCTGCACCAGCCCGAACAGGTTGGGCGTGCCGACCTTGACGGTGAAGTCGTCCATCTCGTTGTTGAGGAAGAACCCGGTGCCCGGCGCCATCACCCCGGCGCCGAAATACCCGTTGATCGTGTAGGTGAGCGAGACCGCGTTGCCCGCCTTGTCGAGGACGGAGATGTGGGTGGTCTCCCGCTTCTCCTCCGGCAGCAGGGACGGGTCCGGCCGCACCTCGGCGGAGGGCGTCGCCCGGTCGGGGCGGATCGTGGCGCGCATCCGGGCCGCGTAGTCCGGCGAGATCAGCGTCGCGACCGGGTTCTTCACGAAGGCCGGGTCGCCGAGCGTGGCGTTGCGGTCGGCATAGGCGCGCCGCATCGCCTCGACCATGAGGTGGACGCTGCGGGCCGAGTTGAACCCCGCCCCGGCGATGTCGTAGCCGTCGAGGATCGTCAGCATCTCGCACAGGGTCGTCCCTCCCGAGGAGGGTGGCGGCGCGGCGAGGATCGTCGCCCCGCGATAGGTGCAGGTGAGCGGCGCCTCCTCCGTGACGGTGTAGGCGGAAAAGTCCGCCGCCGTGAGGAGGCCGCCGCCCGCGCGGGAGGCCGCCTCGACCGCGCGGGGAATGTCGCCCTTGTAGAACGCGTCCGCCCCGCCCTTCGCGATGGCCTCCAGCGTCCCCGCGAGGTCCGCCTGCACCAGCCGGTCGCCGGGCTGGAACGGCGTCCCGTCCGGCCGCAGGAAGATCCGGGCGATGGCGGGATCCCTCGCGAAGCGGCGGGTGCCGGTGGCGAGGATGTCGGTGTCGCCCCGGGTGAGAACGAAACCGTCGCGGGCGAGCCCCACCGCCGGGGCGACGACGCGGGCCAGCGGCAGGGTGCCGTAGCGGGCGAGGGCGGTCGTGAGGCCGAGCACCGTGCCGGGCACGCCGGCGGCCTTCCAGCCGCGCAGGCTCGCCCCCTTCACCACGTTGCCGGCCCCGTCGAGATACATGTCCTGTGAGGCCGCTTCGGGGGCCTTTTCACGGAAATTGACGAAGCGGCTCTGCCCGTCGGCGGTGTGGAGCAGCAGGAAGCCGCCGCCGCCGAGGTTGCCGCAGCAGGGGTTCACCACGGCCTCCGCGAAGGCCACGGCCACCGCCGCATCGACGGCGTTGCCCCCCGCCGCGAGGATATCGGCCCCCACCCGCGAGGCGAGGGCTTGCGAGGAGACCACCATCCCGTTCTCGGCTTCGACGGCGGGGGCGGAGGCGGCCCAGGCCGCGCCCGTCCCGGCGAGCAGAACGGCGGCGAGTGCAATCCACAGACGAGCGGCCATCCCTGCCCCTTCCGGTGGCGAGAGCCGCCATTGCCGGGGGACTCTAGGGGTGGTGGTGGTGTTGGAGAAGGGGGCGGGGCCGTCGGCGCGGGTTCTCCCTCTCCCCGCCTGCTGGGAGAGGCCCCCCGGACACCATGTCGTGTCCGGGGGGAAGCGGCGGCGAGGGGGTCTTCCGGAGGTATCTCGTTCGGCACGCCCCCTCACCGTCGGCTGCCGCCTCGCTTCGCCCCCGACGAGGGGGGGGCACCCCCCCGTTCCGCACGGGCCAAGCCCCCCACACGCCCCCTCGGCCTCATGAAAACCGCATTGCGCCCTTCACCACGCAAGCGTCGAAAGCCGAGAGCCGGATCCGTTCCTCCATGCCGTCCCCTTCCCCGGAGCCGGCGGTTGCCGTCCCCGCCGGGGGGCTCGGCCGTATCGCCGCCGGGATCACCCTGTTCCGTCCGACGGAGGCCCAGATCGCGGCCCTGCCGCAGCGCCTGCCCGCCGGGCTCGGGCGCCGCTTCGCCTTCGCCAACTCGCCGCTCGCCCCGGCGGAGGCCGAGGCGCTGGCGCGGGCGGGCATCACGGTGCTCACCGATCCCGTCCGCCCCGGCGCCAACCTCGGCATCGCCGAGGCCCTGAACCGCCTCGTTGCGGCGGCGCGGGAGGCGGGGCTGGAGGCGTTGTACTGCCTCGATCAGGACGCGGCGGCCGATCCCGGCCTGCCGGAGGCGCTCCTGGCGGGGCGCGACCGCTTGGCGGCGCGGGGCCTGTCCCCGGCCGTGGTCGGCCCGGCCCCGGCGGCGGCGCCCGGCCACAAGGTCCCCGCCTACCCGTTCCGTCCCGGCGCCGACGCGGCGGAGGCCCTTCGCCCGGTGCAGTTCCTGGCGACCTCCGGCTCGCTGATCGACCTCCCCGCCGCCGCACGGGTCGGCCTCTTTCGGACGGATTTCTTCATCGACGCCGTCGAGCTCGAATGGTGTTTTCGCGCTTGGAGCCTCGGCCACGGCTGCTATTGCGATCCGGCCGTCTCCCTCCCGCACCGGGTCGGGGGAGGGACGATCCGCGCCTTCGGCATCGCCATGCCGCGCCAGCCCCTGTTCCGCATGGCGACCTACCTGAGGAACAGCGTCTACGCGTGGCGCCTGCCCCACCTGCCCCTGGCATGGAAGCTGAGGCAGGGGCTCTACCTGCCCGCCCAGGCGGCCCTGTACTGGGCCGATTCCGGCTGCCGCCCCGCCGTGCTCGCCCGCCTCGCCGCCGCCGCGCGGGACGGCCTCCTGGGCCGCCTCGGACCGCCGAGGAGCTTCGACTGATGGCCGACCTCGACGTCGTGATCGTCAACTGGAACGGCGGGGACCTGCTGCGGCAGTGCCTCGCCGCGCTGGCCTGTGCCGAGGGCGCGGAGCGCATCGCGGTGACGGTGGTCGACAACGCCTCCAGCGACCGCTCCCTCGAGGGCCTGCCCGCCCTCCCCGGCCCGTTCCGGCTGATCCGCAACGGCGAGAACCGCGGCTTCGGCCGGGCCTGCAACCAGGGTGCGTTCGACGTGGGCGATGCTTGGGGCGAGGCCCCGGCGATCCTCTTCCTCAACCCCGATGCCCAGGTCGCCCCCGACGCGCCGGTCCGCGCCCTCGCCGCCCTCCTCGCCGATCCCGGCACGGGCATCGTCGGTGCCCGCCTGCTGGAGGCGGACGGGACGACCGCCCGCTCCTGTGCCCGCGCCCCGGCGCCGGGGGCGATGCTCGGCCGGGCCTTCGCCCTCGACCGCCTGCGCCTCGTCCCGCCGCACTTCCTGCGCGAGTTCGACCACGGAACCGACCGGGAGGTCGATCAGGTGATGGGCGCCTTCCTGATGATCCGCCGGGACCTCTTCGCCGCGCTCGGGGGCTTCGACGAGCGGTTCTTCGTCTATTACGAGGACGTGGACCTGTGCCGCCGGGCCTGGGACACGGGCCGGTCCGTGCGCCACCTCGCCGGCCCCACCGCCCGCCATCTCGGCCAGGGCACCACCCGGCAGGCCAAGGCGCACCGCCTGTTCTACATCCTGCGCAGCGAGATCCTCTACGCGGGCAAGCATCACGGCCGGGCCTGGGCGCTCGCCCTCGCGGCGGCCGCCTTCTGCGGCCAGATCCCCCTGCGCCTCGCCCAGGCAGGGGCCCGCCGCTCCGGGGCCGAGGCGCGCGAGGTGCTCCGGGCCGCCCGCCTGCTCGCCGCCGCCCTCCCGGCGATCCGCGCGGACCTCCGGTCAAACCCCCTTCCCTCCCCCGCCGCCCCGGCGCGCCCGCGCCCCGGCGCGAGCGCCTGAGCGCCGACGAAGACCTGCCCATGCTTCACGGAAAACGCATCGCCGTCGTCCTGCCCGCCTACAACGCGGCGGCGACCCTGGAGCGCACCCACCGGGAGATCCCCTTCGACATCGTCGATGACGTGATCCTCATCGACGACGCCAGCCGGGACGAGACGGTGGCGGTGGCCCGGCGCCTCGGCATCCACACGGTGCGCCACGCGCAAAACCTCGGCTACGGCGGCAACCAGAAGACCTGCTACCGCACGGCGCTGGAGCGCGGGGCCGACGTGGTGGTGATGCTCCACCCGGACTACCAGTACGCTCCCCGCCTCGTGACGGCGATGGCCTCGATGATCGTCTCGGGCGAGTACGACGCGGTGCTGGCCTCGCGCATCCTCGGCAACGGGGCGCTCAAGGGCGGGATGCCGGTCTACAAGTACGTTGCCAACCGCGCGCTCACCCTGGTGCAGAACCTCCTGATGGGCCAGAAGCTCTCCGAGTACCATTCCGGCTACCGCGCCTGGAGCCGGGCGGTGCTGGAGACCCTGCCGCTGGACCGCTGCTCGAACGACTTCGTGTTCGACAACCAGATGCTGGCGCAGGCGTTCGCGCAGGGCTTCGGGATCGGCGAGATCTCCTGCCCGACCCGGTATTTCGACGACGCCTCCTCGATCGACTTCCGGCGCTCCTGCCTCTACGGGCTCGGCGTGCTGCGCACGAGCCTCGCCTACCGCCTGCACCTCTCGGGCCTGCGCTCGGACCCGCTCTTCGCCGACGAGGAGACGCCGCTCGGAGCGCGCCCGTGACGCTCCCGCCGCTCACCCGCCTCGCGGGCCTCGGCCTCCTCGCGGGGCTGGCCGCGGCGCCGCTCGCCGCGGGAATCCTCGCGCCCGACGCGGCCCGGGACCTCGCGGCCCGGGTCGCGGAGCTCGGCCCGGCCGGGCCGGCGATGCTGCTGGCGATCCAGGCCCTGGTGGCGGCCTCCGGCGTCCTGCCGGCCTCGGCGATCGGCATCGCGGCGGGGGCCCTCCTCGGTCCCGTCCTGGGCTTCGCCGTCGCGGCGGCGGGAACGATGGCCGGCGCCCTCCTCTCCTTCGCCCTTGCCCGCTCGGTCATCGGGGCGCGGGCGCTGGCCCGGTTCGGCGGATCGCGCCTCGCCGCTCTCGACGGCGCCCTCGCGACGGAGGGCTGGCGCCTCGTCTGCCTGATCCGCCTCTCGCCGATCATGCCCTTCGCGCCGACGAGCCTCGCGCTGGGGGCCAGCGCCGTGGCGCTGCGGGACTACGCCATCGGCACCCTGGCGGCCCTGCCCGCGCTCTTCGCCTACGTCGCCCTCGGGGCGCTCGGCCAGGGCGGGGGCCACCTCGCCGCCGGGGTGGGGCGGGCCGAAGGGCTGCGGCTCGCGGTGCTGGCGGCCGGGGCGCTCGCCACGGTGCTGCTGATGCTGCGCCTGCGCCGCATCCTCGCCCGCCGGGCGCCGGGGGAGGCCGTGCCCGGCCTGTCCGAGCGGAACCTTCCCGCGTGACCCGCCTCCTCGCCGCCGCCACGGGCGCGACCTTCTGGTGCCTCGCCTTCCTGGCCCTGTGCGGCCCGGTCTGCATCGCCCTCGCGCTGATCGTGCCGCCGGGCGAGGTGGCCGACGAGGGGGCCCACCTCGCCCGCGCCGCCGCGCTGATGAACGGTGAATTCGTCGGCCACCGGGAGACCCTGCGCTACGCGGACGGCTCCACCCACGTCGCGGCGGGCGTGCGGATCGACCCCGCCTGGGACGAGGTGACCCGCTCGCGGCCGAAGAGCTTCGGCGGAATCCTCGATGCCGTGGAGGGGGAGCCGGACGCCCAGGGGCGGGTGTTCGTGCCCCTCTACACGGTCGCGACCTATCCGCCCTTCCTGTACCTGCCTTCGGCCTCCGGCCTCGCGGCCGGGCGGCTGCTCGGGCTCCCGCCGGAGACCTGCGTCTATCTCGGGCGGCTCGCCAACGCGACGGCCACCCTGGTGGCCGGCCTCCTGGCGCTGGCCGTGGCGCGGCGGGGGCGCCCCGCCCTGTTCGCGGTGCTCGCCCTGCCGATGTCCCTGTCGCTGGCGGCCTCGTTCAACCAGGACGGGCTGATCGTCGCCCTCGCCGCCCTCGCGGCCGCCCTGCTCTCGCCCCGGCCCTTCGCCGGGGGCGGCACCGGCCCGCGGCTCTCGGGGGCGATCCTGTGCATCGCCCTCGTGGCCCTGGCCAAGCCCCCCTACGCGGCGCTGGCGGCGATGCTGCTCGTGCCCTTCCCCGGCGGAAGGGGCGGGCTCGGGATGGGGCGTCGCCTCGCGGCGGCCGTGCTCGCCGTCCTGCCCGCCGCGATCTGGACGGTGGCCGCCACCGCCACCGTGGCGACGCCGGTGCCGCGCCACGCCTACGAGGCGGGTCCGCTCTGGTCGGGTCCGCGTCCGGCCCCCTTCACCGCCACCGATCCGCAGGCCCAGGCCCGCGTCCTCCTCGAGGACCCCTCGCGCCTCCTGACCCTGCCGGGGCGCTTCCTCGGCACGGCCAAGCGCCTGACGATCCTCGCCGAGGGCGCCATCGGCATCTTCGGCTGGCTCGACCGGCCCCTGCCCGTCCCCCTCTATCTCCTCTGGGCCGTGGCCCTCGTCGGCCCGATCCTCCTGGCCGACCGCCGAAATCCCTTGCCCCCGGCGGCCGAGCGCCTGGTCCTGACGGCGGCGGCGCTCGCCTGCCTCTGGCTGGTGATCCTGTCGCAGTACGTCACTTGGACGAATGTCGGCGAGATCCGGATCATCGGGCCGCAGGGCCGCTACCTCCTGCCGCTGGCGCCGATGCTGATCCTGGCCTTCGCCCGGTTGCGCCCGCAGGCGGGGCCCACGCGCCGCTGGCCCGCGCTGATGCCGGTGGCCGCCGCCGCCGTCGATCTCGTCGCCGTGCCGGTGGCGGCCTTCGCGATGGGCGTGCCGGGCTGAGCCGGGACGGCCGGCGGAAAAGGGCGCTGCGGCGCTTGCCGGGCCTTGCCCGGCGCCTACAATCGGAAGTTGCTCCCATGGAGTGACTGCCGATGCGCGTCAGGTTCGCCCTCGCCCTCCTCGCCACGATGGGCGCCGCCCCCTTCCCGGCGGTGGCCGGGGAGCCCGAGCAGGCGGCCGCCCGGGCGGTGATCGTCCTGCAGACGGAGGCGCTCGGCCGGGACGACGCCCCCACCGCCTACGCCCAGGCCGCCCCGGCGATCCGCGAGATCTTCCCCAACGCCGACCTGTTCCTCGGGATGGTGCGCAGCCAGTACCAGCCGGTGTACCGCCACCGCAGCTTCGTCTTCGGCCAAGCCCGCGACCTCGGCGAGACCACGGTGAGCCAGAGCGTGGCGATCCAGGACGAGGGCGGCACCGACTGGACCGCCGAATACACCCTGGAACGGCAGGCCGACGGCACATGGCGCATCACCGGCTGCCGCCTGACCAAGGCCCCGGGGATCAGCGCGTGAGGTTTCCAGACCGATCCGACTTCGACACGCACGGCCGCATCGTGTAGACGGACCGCCTTCCCACGGAGGCCCCTGTGCTCCACGTCTCGACCCGCGGCGAGGCCGCGCCGCTCTCGTTCTCGGATGCCCTTCTGGCGGGGCTCGCCCGCGACGGCGGGCTCTACGTGCCCCAGACCTGGCCGCGAATCGGTCGCGAGGAGATCGCCGCGCTCGCCGGCAAGCCGTACGCCGAGGCCGCCAAGCGCGTGCTGCGCCCCCTGGTGGACGGCGAGATCGCCGACGCCGCCCTCGACCGGATGATCGACGACGCCTACGCCACCTTCCGGCACCCGGCGATCTGCCCCCTCACCCAGCTCGACGACAACCTGTTCCTGCTGGAGCTCTTCCACGGCCCGACGCTCGCCTTCAAGGACGTGGCGATGCAGCTGCTCGGGCGGCTGATGGACCATGTCCTGCGCCAGCGCGGCACCCGGGCGACGATCGTCGGCGCCACCTCGGGCGATACCGGCTCGGCCGCCGTGGAGGCGTTCCGGGGGCTCGATCAGGTGGACGTGTTCATCCTCTACCCGCACGGGCGGGTCTCGGAGGTGCAGCGGCGGCAGATGACCTCGGTCGATGCCCCCAACGTCCACGCGCTGGCCCTTGACGGCACGTTCGACGATTGCCAGAACATCGTCAAGGCGTTGTTCCAGCACGGGGATTTCGCCGACGAGGTCCGCCTCTCGGGCGTGAATTCGATCAACTGGGCGCGGGTCGCGGCGCAGGTGGTCTACTACTTCACCAGCGCCGTGGCGCTGGGCGCCCCGCACCGGGAGGTCTCCTTCGCGGTGCCGACCGGCAATTTCGGCGACATCCTCGCCGGCTGGGTCGCCAAGAAGATGGGCCTGCCGATCCGGCGCCTGATGATCGGCACCAACGCCAACGACATCCTCGTCCGCACCCTGGAGCACGGCGCCTACGAGCTGCGCGGCGTCGAACCCACCACCTCGCCCTCCATGGACATCCAGATCTCCTCGAATTTCGAGCGGCTGCTGTTCGAGGCGCTCGGCCGGAATTCCTCCAGCCTGTCGCGCCTCATGGCCGGGCTGAAGCAATCGGGCGGGTTCCACCTCGACGACGCGGTGCTGGCCACGATCCGCGACGAGTTCGACGCCCACGCGGTGCCGGAGGGCGCCGTGATGGAGGAGATCGCCTTCACCCACGCGGCGACGGGCGTGACCCTCGACCCGCACAGCGCCATCGGCGTGAATGCCGGGCGGCGGCTGCTGGCGAAGGACCCGGCGACGCCGGTCGTGGCGCTCGCCACCGCCCATCCGGCGAAGTTCCCCGATGCGGTGGCGAAGGCCACGGGCGGCCAGCGCCCGGCCCTGCCCCCGCACCTCGCCGACCTGATGGACCGGCCCGAGCGCCTGACCCGCATCGCCAACGACCAGGGAGCCGTGGAGCGCCTGATCCGCGAGCGGGCCCGCATCACGAAGGGCGGCTGAAGCTCCCCATGAACCAGCATTTCTCGACCCACGCCGCCTCCCCGACCCTCAAGGTCACGCGGCTCGGCAACGGCGTCACCGTGGTGACCGAGCCGATGCCGGGGGTGGCCACCGCGAGCCTCGGGGTGTGGGTCGGCGCGGGCTCCCGCCACGAGCGGGCGGACGAGAGCGGCCTGTCGCACCTCATCGAGCACATGGCGTTCAAGGGGACCAGCCGCCGTTCGGCCCGCGACATCGCGGAGGAGATCGAGAACGTCGGCGGCGAGATCAACGCCGCCACCTCCACGGAGACCACGAGCTACACCGCCCGGGTGCTCGGAGAGGATGCGGGCCTCGCCCTCGACGTGATCGGCGACATCCTGACGAACGCCACCTTCGACGCGGCCGAACTCGCCCGGGAGAAGGGCGTGATCCTGCAGGAATACGCGGCCATCGAGGATACGCCCGACGACGTGGTCTACGACGCCTTCACCGAGGCCGCCTTCCCCGGCCAGCCGGTGGGGCGGCCGATCATCGGGCGGCCCGAGACCATCCAGAGCTTCGACGAGGCGGGCATCCGCGCCTACCTCGCCCGGGAATACACGCCCGACCGGCTCGTCGTGGCGGGGGCGGGCAGCATCACCCACGAGGCCATCGTGGCGGCGGCCGAGCAGCATTTCGGCGGCCTCCCGGCCGCCGAGGCCCCTGCCATGGAGCCCGGCCGCTACGGCGGCGGCGAGCGGCGGCTGAAGCGCAAGCTCGAACAGGCGAACCTCGTGATCGGCCTGCCCGGCCTCTCCTTCCGGGACGAGGGCTACTACGCCCTGCACATGTTCGCGCAGGTGCTCGGCGGCGGCCTGACCTCGCGCCTGTGGCACGAGGTGCGCGAGACGCGGGGGCTCGCCTACGAGATCCAGGCCTTCCACTGGCCCTTCTCCGATTGCGGCCTGTTCGGCATCGGCGCCGGCACGGCGGGCTCGGACGTGGCCGAACTCGTGGACGTGACCCTGGAGGCCACGACCCGCGCGGCCAGGGACCTCGACGGCACCGAGATCGCCCGCGCCAAGGCGCAGCTCAAGGTCTCGCTGCTCTCGGCGCTGGAGACCCCCGGCGGCCGGATCGAGCGCAACGCCCGCCAGATCCTCGCCTGGGGCCGGGTGATCCCGGCCTCCGAGGTCATCGCCAAAGTCGATGCGGTGACGGTCGAGGAGGTGCGCGCCGTGGCGAAGACCATGCTGGCGGGCACCCCGACGCTCGCCGCCATCGGCCCGATCAAGGGCCTGCCGTCTGTGGATCGGATCGCGGCGGGGCTGCGGGCCTAGCCCTGGATACGCGGCACTCCCCCTCCCCGTAAGGGGGAGGGGAAAGCTCGGCGTAAATCCCCATCAACTTGATTTGGCCGCAAAGGAGCGCGATCCGCGAACGGTGGACCGGCGCGCCCGTGGCCTTGCCGGTTTTTCACGTCGCCTTTACCAATCGGGGCCGCCTGGGCGGCCGTCGCCACCACCCCGGCCGGACACGTCAGCCCTTTGCGCATCCTCGCCCTCCTCCTGATCCTGGTCGGCGGCCTCGTGACCGGCGGCGCGGCCCACGCCGTCGAGGCGGTGCGGGTCGGCCTCGACCAGCCGGTGATCGATCTCACCGGCGCCATCGAGCGCTACCGGTCGGACGGCGACCTCGTTCAGATCTCCACCGCCGCCGGCAAGGACGGCATCAAGCGCAAGATCGTCGTGAAGGCCCGCGACGCGGGCGGACGGCCGGACTGGATCGCCTTCGCGCTGACGAACGACACCGACGAGCAGATCGACCGCATCCTCATCGCCCCGCATTTCCGCCTCGTCGGCTCGGGCGTGATCTGGCCCGATCTCGGCGGCTCGCGCATCGCGGCCATCACCGCGAGCCAGGGCATCCGCCCGGAGCGCGACGAGAACCCCGACGCGGACCAGTTCACCATCACCCTCGATCCCGGCACGACGGTCACCTACGTCGCCGAGTTGCGCAGCGCCAACGTCCCGCAACTGCACCTCTGGGATCAGGACGCCTACCGCCGGAAGACGGCGGGGCTGACCCTCTACAAGGGCATCATCATCGGGATCAGCGGGCTGCTCGCCCTGTTCCTTACCATCGTCTTCGTGGTGAAGGGGGCGATCATCTTCCCCGCCGCCGCCGCGCTGGCGTGGTCGGTGCTGGCCTATGCCTGCATCGATTTCGGCTTCCTGCAGCGGGTCTTCCCCGTCACCGAACTCGCCGAGCGGGTCTACCGGGCCTCGGCGGAAGCCGTGCTCGGGGCGACGCTGCTCGTCTTCCTGTTCGCCTACCTGAACCTCGCCCGCTGGCACGTGCGCTACAGCCACGTCGCCTTCTTCTGGCTCGCCTTCCTGGCGGGCCTCGTCGGGCTCGCGGTGTTCGACCCGCCCGTGGCGGCGGGCGTGGCGCGCATCTCCATCGCGGCGGTGGCGGGGATCGGCCTGCTGCTGATCCTCTACCTCTCGGTCCACAACGGCTACGACCGGGCGATCCTGCTGGTGCCGACGTGGCTCCTCCTGATGATCTGGGTCACGGCCGCGGGCTTCGCGGTGACGGGCCAGATCGGCAGCGAGCTGGTCCAGCCGGCCCTGATCGGCGGCCTAGTGCTGATCGTGATGCTGATCGGCTTCACCGTGCTCCAGCACGCCTTCGCCGGCAGCGGCCTGACCCACGCGCTGGTCTCCGACACGGAGAGGCGGGCGCTGGCGCTCACCGGCGCGGGCGACGTGGTGTTCGATTGGGACGTGCCCGCCGACAAGATCTTCGTCGGCCCCGAGATCGAGGCGCAGCTCGGCCTGTCGCGCGGCGCGCTGGAAGGCCCCGCCTCGAACTGGCTCGGCGCCCTGCACCCCTTCGACGTGGAGCGCTACTCGGCCGCCCTCGACACGGTGATCGAGGAGCGGCGCGGCCGCATCGTCCACGATTTCCGCCTGCGCTCGGCGGCGGGCGGCTATTTCTGGTACCGGATGAAGGCGCGGCCGGTGATCGGCGCCGACGGCGAGGTGATCCGCGTGGTCGGCACCATCGCCGACATCACCGAGGTGAAGACCGCCGAGGAGCGCCTGCTGCACGATGCCGTGCATGACAGCCTCACCGGCCTGCCGAACCGGGAGCTGTTCGGCGACCGCCTCGACGCGGCGCTCGCCTTCGCCGGGCAGGACCCCCGCCTGAAGCCCACCGTGCTGGTCCTCGACATCGACCGGTTCACCGGCATCAACGACGCCATCGGCCTCTCGGCGGGCGATTCGATCCTGCTCACCCTCTCCCGCCGCCTCGGCCGCCTGCTGCGGCCGCAGGATACGCTCGCCCGGCTGGCCGGCGACGAGTTCGCGGTGATCCTGCTCTCAGAGCGCGATCCCGACCGGATCCTGGCCTTCGCCAGCATGATCCAGCGGGCCATCGCCACGCCGATCACCTATGCGGACCGGGAGATCTTCCTCACCGTCTCGATCGGGCTCGCCCTCTACGAGGCCGGGCTGAAGCGCGACGAGGTGCTGAAGAACGCCGAGGTCGCGATGATCCAGGCCAAGCGCCAGGGCGGCGACCGGATCGAGGTGTTCCGCGCCCACATGCGCGCCGAGCGCTCGGACCGGCTGATGCTGGAAGGCGACCTGCGCAAGGCCATCGAGCGCAACGAGATGCGGGTGCTGTTCCACCCCGTGGTGCGCCTCGACGACCGCACCGTGGCGGGCTTCGAGACGGTGCTGCGCTGGGACCATCCGAAGCTCGGGCGCATCCCGGCCGCGACCTTCATGCCGCTCGCCGAGGAATGCGGCCTCATCGTCAACCTCGGCATCTTCGCCCTGGAGCGCACCGCGCTGGAACTCGCCGCGTGGCAGCGCTCCCTCGAGGTCGAGCCGCCGATCTTCGCCGCCTGCAACCTCTCCTCGCGGCAGCTCCTGCGCCACGACCTCCTGCACGATGTGAAGACAGTGCTCGCCCGCTCCGGCGCCCTCCCCGGCTCCCTGAAGCTCGAATTCAGCGAGAGCCTCGTGATGGAGAACCCGGAATACGCGGCGCAGATGCTCTCGCGCATCCACGACCTCGGGGCGGGCCTGTGCCTGTCCGATTTCGGCACCGGCTACTCGGCCCTCTCCTACCTCCAGCGCTTCCCCTTCGACACGATCAAGGTCGACCGCGCCTTCGTCCGCCAGATCGCCTCGGGCCAGACGGGCATCCTGCGCTCCATCGTGAAGATGGCGAGCGAACTGAACCTCGCCATCGTGGCCGAGGGCTGCGAATCCGAGGCCGACGCCGTGGCGCTCGCCGAACTCGGCTGCGAATACGCGCTGGGCCCGGCCTTCGGCGAGCCGATGACCGTGCTCCAGGCCCGCCAGATCGTCGGCGCGGCGCCGGAGGCGGCGTAAGGCAAGTCGCCGTGAGACCCCCTTCCTCGCGGATCGGATTAAGCCCGCCTTAACCACGAACACGCAGAGTCTTCCACAGGTCGCGTGGGTGGGGATCAGCAAATGGCCGAGGCGGTGAGGCGTTACCAGACGGCGGAGAGCCCCGATCTGCTGCGCCGCCTGATCGCGCGGCCGGTGCGCCTCGCGCATCAGGGGCGGACCCGCCTGCCCGGCCGCGACGGGATGCCCGTGCCGCCGACCCCGTCGCCGACGCCCTCCCCCGCCCAGGCCGTCCGCCCGGAACTCGACCGGCTCGAGACCGAGCTGGAGGTGCTGAAGGCCGTGCTGCGGGCGCAGCGCAAGGAGGTCGAGGCCCTCCGCGCCCAGCGCAAGGTCCTGACCGAATCCTCCCCTGACGACGACGTGCGCGCCACCCGCGAGCGCTGGGCGGAACTCGTCGACAGCCTGCTGCTGCAGGGCCGCTGACGCGTCCGCTGACGAGGGTGAGGAGCGAAGGTCCGTCCATGCGCGCGCGCTGCTCCCTCGTCGTCAACGGCCGCTCGGTCCGTTGTTCCACCGGCGACACGCCGCTCGAGGCTGCCCTGGCCGAGGGGATGATCGCGCCGGTGCCGGGCCTGCACGGCGTGAACCTTCTGGGACAGGCCGCCGCGCCGGCGAGCCGCCGGTCCTCGTCCCGGCGGGGGCGCGAGGCCCCCTACGCCCTTCCCGAGATCCCGCAGACGCGGGCGGACGCCGCCACCCCGGCGCGGGCGCCGCGCGAGACGCCGCGCCAGAGCCTCAAGGGCACGCTGACCGGTTTGCGCCGCCTCGGGCCGGGCGTCGTCGAGGTCGTCGCCTCCCTCAATCGCCGCCCGCTCCACGAGCCGGGCCAGCATTTCAGCGTGAGCCTGCCCGGTCTGCCGCCCCTCGACCTCGCCCCGACCCTGCGGGTCGATGGCTCGGCGGAGATCACCGAGGCCGTGTTCCATCTCGCCCGCGATCCCGACGGCGACCCCCTCGACACCCTCGCCGTCGGCCAGGACGTGAAGCTGAAGGGACCCTTCGGACGCAACCACTACCGGCCGGGCGGAGGGCGCCTCGTCCTCGCCGCGTCGGGAGCGGGTTTTGGCCCGATCTGGGCCATCGCCCACGCGGCACGCTACATCGAGCCCGGCCGCGACATGACGCTCACCGTCTCGGCCCGCGACGCCCTCGACCTCTACATGCGCGACAGCCTCGATTGGCTGCGCGGCACCGGCGTCGGCCGGATCGTGCTCTGTGCCGAGCGGGGCCGCCAGAGGCCGCCGGACGTGCGCCCCGGTTCGCTCGGCGCCCATCTCCCGCACCTGCGCGCCACGGACGTGGTCCACGTGGCGGGCGACGTCGCCACGGTGGGCGCGGTCCAGGCCCTGGCCGGCGCCGTGGGCGCCCGCTGCTTCCCCATCATCGTGGGATAAGGGGATCCCCAAGGACAAGTCCTTGGGTGGGGTCCAGGGGCAAAGCCCCTGGATATCTGGCCCCTGGATATCTGGCCCCTGGTCCTTCGCAGGGCTCTGCCCTGCACCCGCCGGAGGGCTCGCCCTCTGGACACCCTGACTTCAGTAGACCTGCGCCGGCTCCTGCTGCGGGCGGTTGGCCTTGCCGTCGAGGGACTTCTCGATGACCTTGGCGAGGCCGATCATGATCTGGTCGATGGCGTAGTCCTTCGGCGTGTAGACCGCGCGCACGCCCATGTTCTTCAGGACCAGTTCGTCCTCCGGCGAGATGATGCCGCCGACGACGACGGGGATGTGGTCGAGCCCCGCCTCGCGCATCTGGGCACGCACCTCCCGCACGAGCGGCACGTGGCTGCCCGACAGGATCGACAGGCCGACCACGTGGGCGCCGGTCTCCTTCGCCTTGGCGACAATCTCGGAGGGCGTCTGCCGGATGCCGTCGTAGGTCACGTCGAAGCCCACGTCGCGGGCGCGGAGCGCGATCTGCTCGGCGCCGTTGGAGTGGCCGTCGAGGCCGGGCTTGCCGACCACGAGCTTCGGCTGCTCGCCCAGGCGCTCGCCGAGGTCGGCGATGAGGAGGCGCGCCTCCTCCGCCGCGCCCGCCGAGGCGGTCTCCAGCGTCACGCCGGTCGGCGCCCGGTACTCGCCGAACACCGCGCGCAGGCGCGAGCCCCACTCGCCGGTGGTGACGCCGGCCTTCGCCGCCGCGATGGAGGCGGGCATGATGTTGGCGCCCGAGCGGGCCGCCTCTTCGAGCGCGCCCAGCGCCGCCTGCACCGCCGCGTCGTCGCGGGTCTCACGCCACGTCTTGATGCGGTTGGCGGCTTCCATCTCCACCGTCTCGGAGACGGAGAAGATCGCGCCTTCGCCCGCCGTCAGCGGCGAGGGCTCGCCCTGCTGCCACTTGTTGACGCCGACCACGATCTGGTCGCCCGCCTCGATGGCGGAGATGCGCTTGGCGTTCGATTCCACCAGGGCGCGCTTGAGGGCGCCGGTCTCCACCGCCGCCACGGCGCCGCCGATGCCGCCGATCCGCTCCAGCTCGGCCCGGGTCTCGGCCTTGAGCGCCTCGACCTTGGCCTCGATCACCGTCGAGCCGTCGAAGATGTCGTCGTATTCGAGGAGGTCGGTCTCGAAGGCGAGGATCTGCTGCATCCGCATCGACCATTGCTGGTCCCAGGGGCGCGGCAGGCCGAGCGCCTCGTTCCAGGCGGGCAGCTGCACCGCGCGGGCGCGGGCGCGCTTCGAGAGGGTGACGGCCAGCATCTCGATCAGGATGCGGTGGACGTTGTTTTCCGGTTGTTGTTCCGTCAGCCCGAGGCTGTTGACCTGAACGCCATAGCGAAAGATGCGCTTCTTCGGGTCGTCGATGCCGTAGCGCTCCTGCGCGATCTCATCCCAGAGTTCCGAGAACGCCCGCATCTTGCAGATCTCGGTGACGAAGCGCAGGCCCGCATTCACGAAGAACGAGATGCGCCCGAACACTTCCGGAAAACTCGCCTCGTCGAAATCCGGGTCCTCGCGCACCGTGTCGAGCACGGCGATGGCGATGGCGAGCGCGTAGGAGAGTTCCTGGACCGGCGTCGCCCCCGCCTCCTGCAGGTGGTAGGAGCAGACGTTCATCGGGTTCCACTTCGGCACCTCCTTGGTCGTGAACAGGATCACGTCCTTGGTGAGCCGCAGGGAGGGCGCGGGCGGGAACACGTAGGTGCCCCGCGACAGGTATTCCTTGATGATGTCGTTCTGGGTGGTGCCCTGGAGGGCGCTGATCGGCGCGCCCTGCTCCTCCGCGACGGCGAGGTAGAGGGCGAGCAGCCACGGCGCCGTGGCGTTGATCGTCATGGAGGTGTTCATCTGGGCGAGCGGGATCTGGTCGAACAGGGTCCGCATGTCGCCGAGATGCGCGATCGAGACGCCGACCTTGCCGACCTCGCCCCGGGAGAGTTCATGGTCCGGGTCGTAGCCCGTCTGCGTCGGCAGGTCGAAGGCCACCGACAGGCCGGTCTGGCCCTTGGCGAGGTTGCCCCGGTAGAGCTTGTTCGATTCGGCGGCCGTGGAATGGCCCGCATAGGTGCGGATGATCCACGGCTTGTCGCGCTTCACCTCGGCGATTCCGGCGCTCGCGCCCATTCCACCCACTCCCGTCACGACGTCTGAGGCTGCGCCGAGCGCGCCGCTTTGAGCCCAGCCTAGCCGAGGCTCGGCCTGCCGTCATCCACGACCGGTTGCACGAAAAATCGGGGTTGACGGTGAAGGGAATTTGAGACGGAGCCCATGTCGTCATTGCGAGCGAAGCGAAGCAATCCAGGGATGCGCCACGCCCGTCGATGTCTCGCTGCCCTGGATTGCTTCGCTTCCGCTCGCAATGACGGCGGCTGCTACCCCAACAGCGCCGCGACCCGCCGCGCCGCCGGGCCGTAATCGGTCAAGTGGACGCCGTCGCTCAGAGCCCCCGGGCGGGCGAGCCCGCCCCGCCCCGCGCGCAGATCCGAGAACGGGTCGGCGAAGGTGCAGCCGGTTTCGGCCGCGAGCCGTTCGAGGCGGGCCGAGTAGTCCTCCACCGCCGCCGCCTCGCGCTCCTGGCCGGGCACCGGGTCCATCGGCGGCAGGGCGAGGACGATCACCCGCTCCGCGTGGCCGCGCAACCAGCGGATCAGCGCCGCGGCCGCCGCCTCAAACCGCGCCGTCGCCTCGGGTGAGAGGGCGCGCGCCCGGACCGAAAGGTCGTTCGAGCCGATCACCAGCACGGCGGCCCCCGCCCGGTGGCGTGGGTGCAACCGGGGCAGGCGGGCGGCGCAGGGGCCGGTCTCGATGCCGCCGATGCCGCCGTTCACCACCGGCCGCGTCCCGAGGGGGTGCGCGCACAGGAACTCCGCGTGGGAATCGCCCACCACGAGGGTGAAGCCGGGCGGCGCCGCCCTCAGCGCCGCCCGGATCTCCGGGAGCCGCCGGGCCACCCGCCGGGCGCGGATCCACAGGTAGCGCCGCCGCTGAAGCCGCCGCGCCAGCCAGCGGAGCATCACCGCCCGAACCGCTCGAACTTCGGGAAGCTGCGGGCCATCATCAGGCCGACCTCCGCCCGGTGGCCGAGCCACTTCTCCAGGATCGCCGCGTTGGCGAGCCGCCCCTCGGCCGAGCCGTCCTGCCAGGGCAGGCCGTCCTCCAGGCGGAAGACGTGGGCCTGGGTGAGCTGCCCGCTGCGGCAGCGTTGCAGCCGCACGCCCTTGCCGCGGGAGAGTTCCGCCACCTCGGTGACGGGGAAGACGAGGAGCAGCTTCTCCGAGTTCACCACCGCCACGTGGTCGCCGTCCGCCGGCACCAGCACCGTCGCGGTGGCATCACCGTCGAGGCCGAGGATGCCCTTGCCCTTGCGGGTGTTGGCGACGAGGGCGTCGGCGGGGGCCACGAAGCCGCGCCCGTCGGAGCCCGCGATCAGCACCTTGGTCTCCGGCCGGTAGGGCAGCGCCGTCACCACCTCGGTTCCGTCGTCGAGATCGACCATCAGCCGCACCGGATCGCCGAAGCCGCGGCCCCCCGGCAGCTTGGAGGCGTCCAGGGTGAAGACCTTGCCGTTCGAGGCAAGCAGCAGGATTTTTTGCGTGGTCTCGCTCGGGAAGGCGAGCTTGAGCCGGTCGTCGCCCTTGAAGGCCACGCCCGAGAGGTCGGCCACATGGCCCTTCAGGGCGCGGATCCAGCCCTTCTCGGAGACGATCACCGTGATCGGCTCCCGCTCCACCAGGGCCGCTGTGAGATCGACCCCGGCCGTGTCCGGCGGGTTCTCCAGGGTGGTCCGGCGGCGGCCGAGCTTGGTCTCGGGCCCGAAGGTCTTCTTCACCGCGCGGATCTGCGCCTGGATCGCCTTCCACTGCGCCGGCTCGGAGGCGAGCAGCGCGTCGAGCTCCGCCTTTTCGGCGGTGAGCGCGTCGAACTCGCGCCGCAGTTCCATCTCCTCCAGCTTGCGCAAGCTCCGCAGGCGGGTGTCGAGGATGGCGTTGGCCTGCACCTCGGTGAGGTCGAACCGGGCCATGAGCGCCGCCTTCGGCTCGTCCTCCTCGCGGATGATGCGGATCACCTCGTCGAGGTCGAGGTAGACGATGAGCAGGCCGCCGAGGATTTCGAGCCGCCGGTCGATCTGGCCGAGCCGGTAGCGGGAGCGGCGCTGCAGCACCACCCGGCGGTGATCGACCCATTCCCGCAGGCACTCGGCCAGCCCGATCACCTTCGGCACGAGGCCGCCGACGAGGACGTTGAGGTTCAGCGGCACCCGGGCTTCCAGCTCGGTGAGCCGGAACAGGGATTCCATCAGGATGACGGGATCGACGCTGCGCGAGCGCGGCTCCAGCACCACCCGCACATCCTCGGCCGACTCGTCGCGGACGTCGGCGAGCAGGGGCAGCTTCTTCTCTTGGAGAAGCTCCGCCATCTTCTCGATCAGCCGGCCCTTCGGGATACCGTAGGGAATCTCGGTGACGACCACATTCCAGGTGCCCCGGCCGAGATCCTCCTTGTGCCAGCGGGCGCGGACCCGGAAGCCGCCCCGCCCGGTGCGGTAGGCCTCGGCGATCGATTCCGCCGAATCGACCAGGATGCCGCCGGTGGGAAAGTCCGGCCCCTGGACGAACTTGGCGAGCTGGCCCGAGGTCGCCTCGGGGTGGTTGATCAGGTAGAGCGCCGCGTCGCAGAGTTCGGCGGCGTTGTGGGGCGGGATCGAGGTCGCCATGCCGACCGCGATGCCCTGGCTGCCGTTGGCCAGGAGGTTCGGGAAGGCCGCCGGCAGGACGACGGGCTCCTCCTTCTCGCCGTTGTAGGAGGGCCGGAAATCGACCGTGTCCTCGTCGATCCCGTCGAGCAGCAGGCGGGCGACCTCGGTGAGGCGGGCCTCGGTGTAGCGGTAGGCGGCGGGGCCGTCGCCGTCGATGTTGCCGAAGTTACCCTGGCCGTCGACCAGCGGATAGCGCTGCGCGAAATCCTGGGAGAGGCGTACCAGCGCGTCGTAGATCGCTTGGTCGCCGTGGGGGTGGAAGTCGCCCATCACGTCGCCGACGATCTTCGCGCACTTCTTGTGGGCGGTGTTCGGGTCGAGGCGCAGGAGGCGCATGCCGTAGAGGATGCGCCGGTGCACCGGCTTCAGCCCGTCGCGGGCATCGGGCAGGGCCCGGTGCATGATGGTCGAGAGCGCGTAGGCGAGGTAGCGCTCCTCCAGCGCGGATTTCAGCTCGACGCTCTCGATGCCGTCGCCGGACGGCGGCTCGAAGGGCTGACCCATGGTGGTTCCTCAACTTTCCGCTGCCCCCTCCGTCATTGCGAGCGGAGCGAAGCAACCCAGGGCAGCGGGACGTCTCCGACCGAGGCGGATCCCTGGATTGCTTCGCTCCGCTCGCAATGACGGTGAAGCCGCTAGAACATACCGCGAACATTACCCCGCCGCGATGCCGAGCGCAACGAATCGCGCCCGCTCCTCCGGGGGTGTGAGGCCGCGCGGGCCCCAGACGTGCCGGTCGAGGAAGTATCCCGTCAAGGTAAACCCTTGCGCAACGCCGTCCGGCCCCGGCACGCCGCCCTCGCGCAGGAAGCCCGGCAGGGCCAGCAGCCGGTCCTTGTAGGGCTCGCCCGCCGCCGCGCTCACCGCCCGGCCGGTGCGGGGGGAGACGTAGGCGAGGCGGTCGTTCCCGCCCGTGGCGGCGCAGGCCGAGAGGTCGAGGCCGAAGCCGAGTTCGGTGAGCACGGCGAGCTCGAACCGCACCATCAGCGGCGGCGCGATGTCGGGGTCGTCGAGGTGCTCCACGAGGATGCGGGCGGCCTCGTAAAGCGCCGGATGGGGATCGCGCTCGGGCAGGAGGCGCAGGAGGCAGGCGAGGCTCCCGAGCCCGTAGAGGGCGAGGCCGGAGCCGATCATCCGGGAGACCTCGGAACTCAGGGGCTCCACCGCGAAGGCGCCCAGCCCTTCGTCGAGCCGCGCCCGCCACGCCAGCCGCACCCGGTTGCCCGGCTGGAGCACCGGCTGCATCCGGCGCGAGCGCCCGCCATGCACGATGCCGAGATGGCGCCCGTGCTCGGCGGTCATGGCTTCGAGGATGACGGAGGTCTCCCCGTGCCGGCGCAAGCCCAGCACCAGGGCCTCGTCCGTCCATTGCATGGGACGGATATAGGCGATCCCCGTGGTTTGTGTGAGGGTTGTGACATGGCCCCCCGCCCCCTCGACCTGACCCTCGACCTGATCCGCGCCGCCCACGCCCAGCCGGTGGCCGACGACCCCACCGCGCTCACGGTGATGACCGACGAGGAGTTGCGCCCCGGCCTCGAGGAGATCGTCTCCGGCCGCGAGGGCGCGGCCGTGTGGGTCTTCGCCTACGGCTCGCTGATGTGGCGGCCGGAATTTCCGGTGGCCGAGCGGAGGCTCGGCACGGTGCGCGGTTTCCACCGCCGGTTCTGCTTGTTGCAGCGGCGGTTCCGGGGCACGCCGGAGGCGCCGGGCTTCGTGCTGGCGCTCGACCGGGGTGGATTGTGCCGGGGCGTCGCCTTCCGCCTGCCGGATGCGCAGATCCGCGAGGCGCTGATGCCGGTCTGGCGCCGGGAGATGCGCGGGCGCGGCTACGTGGCCCGCTGGCTGCCGGTGCGGACCGAGGAGGGCACCGTCTCCGCCCTCACCTTCCTGGCCAACCGGGCGAACGACCGCTACGCCGGCCGCCTGCCCGACGCCGAGATCGCCGACAAGATCGCCGCCGCCTGCGGCCATACGGGGCCGAGCGCGGAATACCTCTACCGCACGGTGGAGGCCTGCGAGGCGCTCGGCATCCGCGACCGGCACCTCTGGAGCCTGCAAGCGCTTGTGGCCGAACGCTTGGCCGAACGCTTGGCCGCGCGCCTGCGCGAGCGGGTCGGCGGGTGACGGTCGCATCCGGCGGGGGAATCGCCTATATGAAACCTCTTCACGCGAACGGATGGACTTCACCATGGCGACGGCGTCGCTCGACAGCGCCCGCGCGGCCCCTGTGTCGGGAATCGAGAAAACCCCTGACTTCGTGCCCGGCGCCCTGCCAGGCCAGCGCCTCTCCCTCGTCGGCCTGACCCGCGAGGAATTGAAGGCGCGCCTCATCGAGGCCGGCGTGCCCGAGCGTGAGAGCCGGATGCGTTCCGGCCAGATCTGGCACTGGGTCAACCTGCGCGGGGCGCAGGATTTCGCCGAGATGACCAATGTCGGCAAGGGCCTGAAGGCGGAACTCGCCAAGCACTTCACCCTGGAGCGGCCGGAGGTGGTGAACCGCCAGGTCTCCCGCGACGGGACCCGCAAGTGGCTGATCCGCATGGCGCCGACCAATGCCCAGGAGCACAACCGGGGCGCCGAGATCGAGTGCGTCTACATCCCCGGCCCGGATCGCGGCACGCTCTGCGTGTCGAGCCAAGTGGGTTGCACGCTGACCTGCTCGTTCTGCCACACCGGCACCCAGCGCCTCGTGCGCAACCTCTCGGCCGCCGAGATCGTGCAGCAGCTCGTCGTCGCCCGCGACGAACTCGGCGACTGGACCGGCCAGATGCCGAGCCGCGACGCCAACGGCGGCGAGGTCGGGCGGCTCGTCACCAACATCGTGTTCATGGGCATGGGCGAGCCCCTCTACAATCTCGATGCCGTGGTCGATGCGGTGGGTGTCATGTCGGACCAGGAGGGCCTCGGCCTGTCCCGGCGGCGCATCACGGTCTCCACGTCGGGCGTCGTGCCGCAGATCCCCCGCCTGGGCGCCGAGGCGAACGCCATGCTCGCCATCTCGCTTCACGCGGTGCGCGACGACCTGCGCGACGAGCTGGTGCCGCTCAATCGCAAGTACCCGATCCGCGACCTGCTCGCCGCCTGCCGCGCCTATCCGGGCCTCAACAACGCGAGGCGGATCACCTTCGAGTACGTCATGCTGAAGGGCGTGAACGATTCGGATGCCGACGCCCGGGAGCTGGTGCGCCTCCTCAAAGGCATCCCGGCCAAGATCAACCTGATCCCCTTCAACCCTTGGCCCGGCAGCCGCTACGAGTGCTCCGACTGGGAGCGGATCGAGCGGTTCTCGGAGATCGTGTTCAACGCCGGCTACGCCTCGCCGGTGCGCACGCCCCGCGGCCGGGACATCCTCGCCGCCTGCGGCCAGCTCAAGAGCGAGACCGAGAAGCTGCGCGCCCGCGCCCGGATGATGCTGGAGGACGGCATCGCCGAGGGGATGTACATCAGCGACGAGGATTGAGGGGCTTCAGGGCTCGCCGTTGACGGACCGGCGGCCTTCCGGCCGCTCACCGAGGCGTTCCGCGCAGATGTCGGCGACGAGGCGGCTCAGCACCTCGACCCGCTCGATCAGCCAGGACAGCTCCTCGGCGGTGATCTCGTATTTGTAGGAGTACCGCGCCTTCACGTAGGCGTCGTGGAGCAGTTGGAAGCGGCGGCGGGCGAGGCGCGTGGTACGCGGCCAAGCCTCCACGAGGCGGTAGTCGATGTTCTCGGCTTTTTTTCGGAGCTCACGGAGCGAATGGAGTTTGGGGCTGTACAAAGTCTGCACGAGCAGAAAACAGTGATATAAATACTCTGTCGCCTGATGGAGATCGAAAGCCGCGGCTTTCAGTCTTTCAGCGTCCATCGCATTACGCGTTGCTTTGATCCGGTATGCTCCGTCCGGATACCACTCGTCGTAGTGCAACCACTCCTCTTCTCGCCGCACCTCGTCCGAGAACGGTCCGATCTCGCTCAGCGGAAAGCCCGGCACCTCGTAGAGGACGAGGCCCTCGCGCGCGATATCGGCGAAGAACGGGCGGCCCCGTGAGAGCTGGTCGTTCACATCCGCGTAGCTGTGGACGACGAAACTCGGCGTGGGCCGGGGCGTGTCCCGGAGCAGGGCTTCCTGCACAAACCGCTCGTTGGCCCACTCCCACGCTTCGTACTCCCGGGCGAAGCGCTCGGAGTTCACGATCACCAGCAGGTCGAAGTCCGAGACGAACCCGGAGCCATGGTCCTCGCGCCACGTCCCCCGGGCGAAGGATCCGTACAGGATCACCTTGAGGATACGCCCGCGCTCGGCCTTGTCCGCGAGCTTGCCTTTCTGCGCCTCCTCGAATTCCTCGAACAGGATCTTCAGGGCGCGCACGAGGTGGCGGCGGAAGCGCAGCGGGATGGGGGCGATCGTCGCGTCGTCGAGCATGGTGGAACGTCGGGGGCCGACTCAGCCTGTAGGCCACGCATGTCGTCTTTGCGAGTGAAAGCGAAGCAATCCAGGGCGACGGAACGCTTCAGAACGAGGCGCCGACCCTGGATTGCTTCGCGTCGCTCGCAAGGACGGAGAGACCTAGGCTCTGTCCGGTCAGGCTCTCAGGTGACGTGCCGTGTCCCGCCGGCAAAAAAGAAGCGCGTCATCCCGCCTTCGGTCTGACGGCGAGCGAAAGGTAGGCGCTAGCCACGAGCCAGCCCAGCGTGCCGCTGCCGGCCTTGACCAGGAAGTCGCTGATCCGCCCGTGGCGGCTCGCCGAGAGCATCTGGCCGGCCTCCAGCAGGCCCGCCACGGCCACCACCATCAGCAGGATCGCCAGCCGGTGCCGCGGGAAGGCGAGCGCCGCCGTGACCCCGAACAGGGTATAGGCGGCGCATCGCTCCAGATTCGCGGGTCCGACCTCCGGCCTCAGGCCGATGGGAGACAGGGTCACGAAGGCCAGGACGGCCAGGATCCCCCAGAAGGCGAGCCGGGATACAGTGCGCATGACCTGCTTCGTACCACCGATTCGTTCCCGGTTTCGAAAGGGCCCGAGCCCTTTCGCGGGTGTGGGGCGGCGCTCTGCGATGCCGGGGCGTTGCCCCGGCGCTCCACCCAAGGGCTCGCCCTCGGGGATCCCTTACTGATCCAAGCGCACGCGCCAGATCTCGTCCGCGTATTCCCGCATGGAGCGGTCGGAGGAGAACCACGCCATCCGGGCGGTGTTGTGGATCGCCTTCGCCCACCACGAGGCGGGGTCGCGCCACGCTGCGTCGATGGCCCGCTGGGTCCGCCAGTAATCGTCGAAATCGGCGGTGAGCAGGTAGGGGTCGCGCCCGCGCAGGTCGTCGGTAAGCGGGCGGAACCGGCCCGGCTCCTCCGGCGAGAACCGGCCGGAGGCGATCATGTCGAGGGCCGCCGCGAGGCGCGGGGACGCCTCGATCGCCGCGCGGGCATAGCCCGGCATCGCCTTGCGGGCGGTGACGCCCTCCGCGTCCAGGCCGAAGATGAAGATGTTCTCCGCGCCGACGTGATCCTTGATCTCGATGTTGGCGCCGTCGAGCGTGCCCACCGTGAGCGCGCCGTTGAGGGCGAACTTCATGTTGCCGGTGCCCGACGCCTCCAGACCCGCCGTCGAGATCTGCTCCGAGAGGTCGGCAGCCGGGATGATCGCCTCGGCGAGGCTCACGGAGTAGTTCGGCAGGAACACCACCTTCAGGCGGCCCGCGACCTCGGGATCGTCGTTGACGGCGCGGGCGACGTCTGCGGCGAGCTTGATGATCAGCTTGGCCTGAACGTAGCTCGGCGCGGCCTTGCCGCCGAAGATCTTGACCCGCGGGGTCCAATCGCGGTGCGGCTCGGCCTTGATCGCTTGGTACAGGGCCACCGTCTCGAGGAGGTTGAGCAACTGGCGCTTGTACTCGTGGATGCGCTTCACCTGCACATCGAAGAGCGCGTCGGGATCGATGTCGATCCCGGTGCGGTCCGCCACGAGGGCGGCGAGCGCCTGCTTGCGCTCGCGCCGGACCGCCCGGTAGCGGGCCACGAAGCCCGCATCGGTGGCCAGCGCATCGAGGCCGCGCAGCAGCTCGGGTTTGTCGAGCACGCCCTCGCCCACCACCTCGACGGCCAGCCGGGTGAGGCCGGGGTTGGCGGTGTGGAGCCAGCGCCGGAAGGTGATGCCGTTCGTCTTGTTGACGATCTTGTCGCTGTCCAGGGCGTGGAGGTCCGAGAAGACCGTCGTGCGCATCAGGTCGGTGTGCAGCGCCGAGACGCCGTTCACCCGCCGCGCCCCGTGGAAGGCGAGGTGCCCCATGCGCACCCGGCGCCCGTGGCTCTCGTCGATCAGGGAGACCGAGGCGAGGTGGGCGGCGTCGCCGTGCCCGCCCTTGGCCTGCTCCTCCAGGTGCATCCAGTTGATCAGGTAGATGATCTGCATGTGGCGCGGCAGCAGCCGCTCCATCAGTTCCACCGGCCAGGTCTCAAGCGCCTCGGGCAGGAGCGTGTGGTTGGTGTAGTGCAGGGTATGGGTGGTGATGTGCCACGCATCCTCCCACCCGAGGCCCTCCTCGTCCGTGAGGAGGCGCATCAGCTCCGGCACGGCGATGGCCGGATGGGTGTCGTTGAGCTGGATCGCGGCGTGGTCGGGCAGCGAGCGCAGGTCGCCGCGCTCCGCCTTGTGCCGGGCCACGAGGTCCTGCAGCGAGGCGGAGGTGAAGAAGTACTCCTGGCGCAGGCGCAGCTCCTGGCCCGCGGCGGAGGCGTCGCTCGGGTAGAGGACGCGGGAGATCGCCTCGGCGCGCATCCGCTCGGCCAGCGCGCCCACATGGTCGCCGCCGTTGAAGCGGGCGAGGTCGATCGGGGCCGGGCCCTCGGCCTTCCAGAGGCGCAGGCGGTTCACCTGGCACCCGCGCCAGCCGACCACCGGCACGTCGTGGGCGACGGCCAGCACCGTCTCCACGGGCTCCCAGCGCCGGGCGATGCCGTCGCCGGAGGCGGACATGGTCACCCCGCCGCCGAAGCCGATCCGGTAGGTCGCCTCGGGCCGGGCGAACTCCCAGGGGTTGCCCTCCGCGAGCCACGTCTCCGGGGCCTCCTGCTGCCAGCCGTCCTTGAAGGACTGCCGGAACAGGCCGTGATCGTAGCGGATGCCGTAGCCGACCGCCGGGATCTTCAGGCTCGCCATGCTCTCCATGAAGCAGGCGGCGAGGCGGCCGAGGCCGCCGTTGCCCAGCGCCGCATCGGGCTCGGCGTCCTGCACCGCGTCGAGATCGACGCCGAGTTCACCGAGGGCGGCGCGCACGGTCTCGGTGAGGCCGAGGTTGTTCAGCGCGTCCGACATCAGACGGCCGATGAGGAATTCCAGGGACAGGTAGTAGACCCGCTTGTGGGGGGGCTGCCCCGCCTGCGGGCGATCCGCCTCGACGATCCGGTCGCGCAGGGCCAACGCGGTGGCCACGAACCAGTCGCGCGGACGCGCCGTCTCGAGGGATTGGCCGAGGGTCAGGATCAGCTTGTCGCGGATCGCCTCGCGCAGGTCGACCACCGCGTCGCCGCCGGCCGGGCGCGCCGGTTTCGGCGCGGACGCCCCCATCGCAGCCGGATCCGTCTTCGCACCTGCAACCTCGCGTCCCGTCCCGGACGAAGAAGCCGACGCGGCGGCGCGTATCAGAACGTCGGTGAGCACAGTCGTTCCCCCATGAATTTTTTCGAGTGTCCGTCTTCCCGTCTTGCCGCGAGGTGAACGGCTTTTCTTTCCACGGCCCGAAAGCGCCGAGTCTGTGGAAAGTTGCGGGCGAAGTCGAGGCAAATCCTGCGAGATGGCCAATTCCGGGCCGTCGGGATCCGATGAAAATAGGATTTTAGGCACAGAAGCGGACCGATCAAGGCCATCCCGCGCGGGGCGGCCTTGCATCCGAATGGGTAGACCCGCCTCTGGTCCCGCGGGCTTGCACGTCAAGGCTGAACGGGTGCGCTGCGATTTATATTTTGCATTGCAGCTGCCGCTAACCGGAGCTTAACGGAAAAAGTGGCCTCGTTTGTGCGTCGCAGCGGAACCGGCGCGCAAAAGGGAGCGTTAGGCGTGATTGAGATCGCGGCGTGTTCGCAGGACCCGGTCTTTGCGCGTCTGGGGCAATTCTCCCAGCCTGGAAGCCCCTCAATGCGTCCCATGCACCGGTTCGGATCCGCATCGCGGAGATCGGGAACGGGTGCCTATCAATCCTTGCAGGTGGGCTCGCCCCTCCGCCGACGGATCCTCTACGCCACCCCTGAGATGGCCGACTTCGTGAAGACCGGCGGTCTCGGTGAGGTCTCTGCGGCCCTGCCCCGGGCTCTGCGTGCCCACTACGACGTCCGCGTCCTGATCCCCGGCTACCCGCAGGTGCGCAGCGCCTTCCCGGACATCCCGGTCGTGGCGCGGCTCGAAGGCCATGCGGGCCTGCCCGCCTGCGACCTCGGCCTCGCGGAGACGGCGGACGGCCTGCGCGTCTACGTGATCCTGGCGCCGGAGCTCTACGAGCGCGGCGGCACGCCCTACGGCGACGCGGGCGGGGATTTCGCCGACAACGACATCCGCTTCGCCCGCCTCAGCCTCGCGGCGGCCGACCTCGCCCTCGGCGCCGACCCGGCCTGGGCGGCCGACCTCCTGCACCTGCACGACTGGCAGGCGGCCCTGGCGCCGGCCTACCTCGCGTGGCGCGGCTCGCGGCTCCCGAGCGTGCTGACGGTGCACAACCTCGCCTACCAGGGCCTGTTTCCCCGGGAGGGGATGCACCGGATCGGCGTGCCGGAGGCCGCGTTCCAGGTCGAGGGCTGCGAATTCTATGGGCAGCTGTCCTTCCTGAAGGCGGGCCTCTACTATGCCTCGCACGTCACCACGGTGAGCGAGACCTACGCCCGCGAGATCCAGACGGAGGAGATGGGCTGCGGCCTCGACGGTCTCCTGCGCGTCCGCGCCGGACAGGGGCGTCTCGCAGGCATCCTCAACGGCATCGACGAATCCTGGGATCCGCGCACCGATCCCCACCTGGCCCTCACCTTCGAGGCGGACGACTGGAAGGGCAAGCGCGCCAACGCCGAGGCGGTGCGCAGGGCCTTCGGCATCGCCGTCTCCCGCGGGCCGCTCTTCGCCATCGTCTCGCGCCTCGTCCACCAGAAGGGCATCGACCTCAGCCTGGAGGCGGCCCACACCATCGTCGCCGAGGGCGGCCAGCTCGTGGTGATCGGCCAGGGCGAGGGCCGGTTCGAGAACGCCCTGCGTGGGCTCGCCAAACGCCACCCCGATCAGGTCGGCGTGCAGGTCGGGTTCGAGGAGGGGCAGGCTCGGCGGATCTTCGCAGGCAGCGACTTCCTGCTGATGCCCTCGCGCTTCGAGCCCTGCGGCCTCGCGCAGATGTACGCCCAGCGGTTCGGCTCCCTGCCGATCGTCCGCCAGACCGGCGGCCTCGCCGACACGGTCGAGGACGGCGCCACGGGCTTCACCTTCTCCGACCCCTCGCCCACCGGCCTCACCGGGGCGGTGCGCCGGGCCCTCGACGTGTTCGGCTCGAAGAAGCGGCTCAACGCCATGCGCCGCAAGGCCATGGCCGCCCGCTTCGGCTGGGACCGCGCGGCCGACGGCTACGCCGACCTCTACGCCCGGGCCATCGGCAACAACGTCGCCCTGCGCTGGAGCGCGGCGTAGGGCGCTTTGTTCCCCTCCCCCCCTTGTGGGGAGGGGCAGGGGTGGTGCCGGATAGGCCGCCACGGTGCCGCCTGAACCACCCCCACCTCCGGCTCCTCCCCGCAAGGGGGAGGAGTGACGGCCCCCTCACCCCTCCCGCAGGAAGATCACCGTCGCCAGCGGCGGCAGCGTCAGGTTGAGGGAGTGCGGCTGGCCGTGGCTCTCGTGCGCCTCGGCCTCGCGGCCGCCGTTGTTGCCCATGTTCGAGCCGCCATACTGGCCGGCATCCGAGTTGAACGCCTCGCGGTAGAAGCCCCCCGCCGGCACACCGACGCGGTAGCCCTCACGGGGGATCGGCGTGAAGTTCGAGACGACGATGGCGATCTCGCCGCCCGCGCCCTTGCGCGCCCAGGCGATGACGCTGTTGTCCTGGTCGTCCGCCACCAGCCACTGGAAGCCCGTGGCCTCCACGTCGCGGCTGTGGAGGGCCGGGGACGAGAGGTAGAGGTGGTTGAGGTCGCGCACCACGTCCTTGACGCCCTTGTGCAGGGGATCGTCCAGCAGGTGCCAGTCGAGGCTGGCATCGTGGTTCCACTCCCGCTCCTGCCCGAACTCGCCGCCCATGAAGAGCAGCTTCTTGCCGGGGTGCCCCCACATGAAGCCGAAATAGGCGCGCAGGTTCGCGAACTTCTGCCAGCGGTCGCCCGGCATCCGGCCAAGCAGCGAGCCCTTCCCGTGCACCACCTCGTCGTGGGACAGGGGCAGGATGAAGTTCTCGGAGAAGGCGTAGAGCAGCCCGAAGGTCAAGTTGTGGTGGTGGTAGCGGCGGTGGATCGGATCCTCCTGCATGTAATGCAGGGTGTCGTGCATCCAGCCCATGTTCCACTTGAAGCCGAAGCCGAGGCCGCCCGTGTAGGTCGGGTGCGAGACGCCGGGCCAGGAGGTTGATTCCTCGGCCACCGTGATCGTGCCCGGCGCGTGGCTGTAGGTCGCCTCGTTGGTCTTGCGCAGGAAGTCGATGGCCTCGAGGTTCTCGTTGCCGCCGTAGCGGTTCGGGATCCACTCGCCCGCCCGGCGCGAATAGTCGAGGTAGAGCATGGAGGCGACGGCATCCACGCGCAGGCCGTCGAGGTGGTAGTGCTCCAGCCAGAACCGGGCGTTGGCGACGAGGAAGCTCGTCACCTCCGTGCGCCCGAAATTGTAGATGTAGGTGCCCCAATCCTGGTGGAAGCCCTGGCGCGGGTCGGCATGCTCGTAGAGGTGCGTGCCGTCGAACTGGCCGAGGCCGTGGGCGTCGAGGGGGAAGTGGCCGGGCACCCAATCGAGGAGCACGCCGATCCCCGCCTCGTGGGCGGCATCGACGAAGGCGGCGAACTCGTCCGGCGTGCCGAAGCGGCTCGTGGGCGCGAAGAGCGAGACCGGCTGGTAGCCCCAGGAGCCGTCGAACGGAAATTCCGTGATCGGCAGCATCTCGATATGGGTGAAGCCCATCTCCTTCACGTAGGGGATGAGGCGCTCGCCGAGTTCCTTGTAGGTGAGGTAGCGGTTGCCCTCCTCGGGCACCCGCATCCACGAGCCGAGGTGGACCTCGTAGACCGAGATGGCGGCGTGGCGCGGGTCCTTGGCGCCGCGGCTGCCCATCCAGCCGTCGTCGCGCCAGGCGAAGGCGCCGAGCCCGTGCAGGATCGAGCCGGTGGCCGGCGGATGCTCGGCGGCGAAGGCCACCGGATCGGCCTTCAGCGGCACCAGGGAGCCGTCCGGCCCGCGGATCTCGAACTTGTAGCGCCCGCCCGGCTCCAGCCCGGGGACGAAGAGTTCCCAGACTCCGCCGTCCTGCCAGAGGCGCATCGGGTGGCGGCGTCCGTCCCACTCGTTGAAGTCGCCGACGACGCTCACCTTCCTGGCGTTCGGCGCCCAGACAGCGAAGCGGAACCCGTCGATCCCGTCGAGGCGGCCCGCCTGGGCGCCGAGGATGCGGTAGACGAGGTTGGTGCCGACCTCGCGCAGGCTCGCGACGTCGTACTGTTCGATGGAGGAGCCGAAGCCGTAGGGGTCGAAGCGGCGGCTCGTGGCGCCGGCCCAGGTCTCGACCTCTATCTCGTAGAGGGGCCGCCCCTCGCCCTCGACGCGGGCCACGAAGAACCCGTCGGCGTGGCGCTTCTCGAAGGGCACGCGGCGCTCGCCCAGCACGAGGCTCGCGGCGCGGGCCTCCGGCAGAACGGCGCGGATCTCCCACTGGTTCGGGCCGACCTTGTGCGGGCCCAGCACGGAGAACGGGTCGCCGTGGTTGGCCGCCATGATCGCGGCGAGCGCATCCGGGTGGACGGTCGAGGGGGAGGCGGAGCCCGAGGAGCGGGGCTCGGCGGGCGAGCCGGACAGTCCGTCCCCGGAGCGTGGGGCGTAGGTGTCGTCGGTCATCGTCATGCCTCTGGCCTTCCGTCCTGGTCCAGAATGGAGAGAACCCCCTTGGCGGGAATTTCGATCCAGTCCGGCCGGTTGTTCGCCTCGTAGTCGATCTCGTAGAGCGCCTTGGTCAGCAGGCAGAGCCGCAGCAGGCGCTCCCCGGTCTCGGCATCGGTCACGGCAGCGCGGCTGCCCTCGACGGCGGCGCGGTAGCCTTCGAGGAAGGCCGCATCGATCATGGTCCGCCATGCGCCCGCGGCGGCGCGCGCCCGCTCCTCGGAATCGGCGAAGCGGCTCGCGATCTCGCGGATCACGGTCTCGGCGCCGTAGGCGAAGGAGCGCATCATCCCGGCGACGTCGCGCAGGGGCATCGACTTGGCCCGCCGCTCGTCCGCCGGCCGCGAGGGCTCGCCCTCGAAATCGACGATGACGAGGTCGCTCTCCGCTACCAGCACCTGCCCGAGGTGATAGTCGCCGTGGATGCGGATCCGGTGCGCCCCGCGCGGCGTGCCGTCGGCCAGGCGCTCGATCAGCGCCTCGACCTCGGCCCGGCGGCCCATCAACTCGGCGCAGGCGACCTTGCCGCCGTCGAGGCCGCGCTCGGCGAGGCCCTTCAGGCCCCGGAAGGCCCGCTCGGCCTGGTGGCGCGCATCCTTGGCCAGCGTGGCGAGGTCGCCCTCCTCGAAGGGCTCCGCCGCGAAGGCCGGGTCGTCCGTCTCCGTGGCGAAGGCGACGTGCATCTGCGCCGTGCGCTGGCCCAGCAGGTCGGCCCAGCGCTTGTGGTCGTGGAACGCCTCCTCGGGGCCCGCCGCCTCGCTCTCGGGGGCCAGCACCACGGTCTCGAAGTCCCGGCGCAGGCCCTCCAGCATCAGGGTCCACGCGTCGCCCTGGTTGAGGACGAACTTCTGCAGCACGGCCAGCGCGGTGCGGGTGCCGTCCTCGGCCACGTGCTCCAGGGTGCCGAGCAGGGCCGGGGTGTGGGGGAAGCCCGCCTTCTCCGTGAGGAAGCGCCCGACCTCGATCTCCGGGTGCGTCCCCGGCTGGAGGCGGCGCAGGATCTTGAGCATCATCTTCGAGCCCACCGCGACGGAGGTGTTGCTCTGCTCCGCCTTGAGGCGCCGGATGTCGGCCACGTCGACGGTGACGCCCGGATCGAAGGCGGAGGTCGTGGCGAAGACGAGCTTGCCGCCCTCGGTGGGGATCTCCCGGTTCTGGCGCATGTCCTCGATGAGGCAGGCGGTGAAGTCGTTGGAGCCGGAGGCGCCGTAGAGCAGGCCGGTGCGGGGCCCGCGGCGCACCCGCGCCACGGCGAACTCCATCAGCTCCGCGTCCTCCCGGCCCTCGTCGACGCCGACGGGCACGAAGTACTCGTGCGTCTCGCCGTTCGCCAGCGTCACGGCGAGGCGGGGCAGGAGGAAGCGCGGCTCGGCCGTGCTGTCGGCCTTGAGGGCGGCGCAGTCGATCACCTTCACGCCCTTGATGCGCGAGCCCTTGGATCCGAACCAGCGGCGGCTCATCAGGAAGGGCGGCACCACGGTGCGCTCGAAGGCGACCCGCTCGCGGCCCGCCATCAGGGTCTCGATCCCGCCGGTCAGGACGAGGGTGAACAGCTCCGGCGGCTCCCGCTGCGGGCCGATCGCCCCCGATTGGGCGGCCGAGAGGGAGAACCAGTAGAAGCCGTAGGCCGGCAGGGTCAGCAGATAGGGCAGGTCGCCGATCGCCGGGAACTCGGTGCCGCCGGTCAACTCGATCGGCACGGCGGTGCGGAACTCCGACAGGTCGAGCTGCACGGCCTGCGGCGCGCGGGAGAGGTTGGCCACGCACAGGATGCGCTCGCCCTCGTGCTCGCGGATCCAGGCCAGGACCTTGCGGTTGCTCGGATACAGGAACTGGATCGTGCCCCGCCCCAGCGCCACGCTGTTGTTGCGGATGGCGATCATCCGCCGGGTCCAGTTGAGCAGGCTGGTCTGCGACTGGGTCTGCGCCTCGACGTTGATCGCGTCGAAGCCGTAGATCGGGTCCTGGATCGCGGGCAGGTACAGCCGCTGCGGGTTGGCGCGGGAGAAGCCGCCGTTGCGGTCGGGGGTCCACTGCATCGGCGTGCGCACGCCGTCGCGGTCGCCGAGGTAGATGTTGTCGCCCATGCCGATCTCGTCGCCATAGTAGAGCACCGGCGTGCCGGGCATCGACAGGACGAGGGACTTCATCAGCTCGATCTTGCGCCGGTCGTTCTCCAGAAGCGGCGCGAGGCGGCGGCGGATGCCGAGGTTGATGCGCGCCCGGCGCTCGGCGGCGTAGAAGGACCAGAGGTAGTCACGCTCTTCCGCCGTGACCATCTCGAGCGTCAGCTCGTCGTGGTTGCGCAGGAAGATGGCCCATTGGCAGCCCTCCGGGATCTCCGGAGTCTGGCGCATGATGTCGGTGATCGGGTGCCGGTCCTCCCGGGCGATCGCCATGTACATCCGCGGCATCAGCGGGAAGTGGAACGCCATGTGGCATTCGTCGCCGTCGCCGAAGTATTGCGCGGTCTCCTCCGGCCACTGGTTGGCCTCCGCCAGCAGCATCCGGTCGGGGTAGCTCTCGTCCAGCGCCGCGCGGATCGCCTTGATGACGTCGTGCGTCTCCTTGAGGTTCTCGCAGTTCGTGCCGTCGCGCTCGATCAGGTAGGGGATGGCGTCGAGCCGCAGGCCGTCGACGCCCATGTCGAGCCAGTAGCGCATGGTCGCGATGACCGCTTCGAGCACCTTCGGGTTGTCGAAGTTCAGGTCCGGCTGGTGGCTGTAGAAGCGGTGCCAGAAATACTGCTTGGCGACCGGGTCCCAGGTCCAGTTCGAGGCCTCGGTGTCGAGGAAGATGATGCGCGTGTCCTTGTACGGCTCGTCGGTGTCCGACCAGACGTAGAACTCGCGCTCGGGCGAGCCGGGGGGCGCCTCGCGGGCGGCCTGGAACCAGGGATGCTGGTCCGAGGTGTGGTTGATGACGAGCTCGGTGATGACGCGCAGGCCGCGCTCGTGGGCGGCGTCCACGAAGGCGCGGAACTGCTCCATCGTCCCGTAGGAGGGGTTGATGCCCTCGTAGTCGGCGATGTCGTAGCCGTCGTCGCGCAGGGGCGAGGGGTAGAACGGCATCAGCCAGATCGCCGTGACCCCGAGGTCGCGCACGTAATCGAGCCGCTGGGTCAGCCCCTCGAAATCGCCGATCCCGTCACCGTTGGAGTCGAAGAACGACTTCACGTGGATCTGGTAGATGATGGCGTCCCGGTACCATTGCGGATCGCTGCGATCGATCATCGCGTCGCTGCCTCATCGGTGAGATCGAAGGGACCGGCCGCAGGGGCGGCCGGCGGCCGGGCGGTCGTCGAGACCGCCGCAGGTGCCACGGGCGGCCTCAGCCCGCAACCCGTCGTGGTGGGGTGAGACGCCAGATCACGCAGGATCGCTCCGCCGGATCCAGCGCGATGCGGTGGCCCTTGCCCCGGAGCGAGAAGGTGTAGCCCTGGAGCAGGTCCTCTACCTCCACCGCGCCGTCGTCGGGCAGGCCGAAGAGCCAGAGGGGCACCTCGTAGCTGCATTCCTGGCGGTTCTTGGGATCGAGGTTCACCATCACGAAGACGCAGTTGTCGCCGTCGGGAGTCATCTTCGCGTAGGCGACGATCTGGTCGTTATGGGCCGCCGTGAAGGTGACGTTCCGGAAGTCCCACAGGGCCGGATTGTCCCGGCGGATCCGATTGAGCTTGACGATGTGCTCGCGGATGTTGCCGGGCCGGTCGTAATCCCAGGCCTTCAGCTCGTATTTTTCGGAGTTGAGATACTCCTCCTTGCCCGGATACGGCGCGGCCTCGCACAGCTCGAAGCCGTTGTAGATGCCGTAGACGGAGGAGAGCGTCGCGGCCAGCGTCGCCCGCACCACGAATCCCGCACGCCCACTGGTCTGCAGATAATACGGGTTGATGTCGGGCGTATTCGCAAAGAAATTCGGGCGGTAGTAGTCGCCCATCTCGCCGGCGAGCTCGGTGCCGTACTCGATCAGCTCGGCCTTGGTGTTGCGCCACGTGAAGTAGGTGTAGCTCTGCTGGTAGCCGGCCTTGGCGAGCTTCTTCATCATCTTCGGCCGGGTGAACGCCTCCGCGAGGAAGATCGCGTCGGGGAAGGCGCCGTTCACCTCGGCGATCACCCATTCCCAGAAGGGAATCGGCTTGGTGTGCGGGTTGTCGACCCGGAAGATTCGCACGCCCCGCTGGCACCAGCCGAGGAGGATGTCGCGCAACTCGATCCAGAGGGACGGCAGGGCGCCGCCGTAGAAGTGGACGTTCGAGATGTCCTCGTACTTCTTGGGCGGGTTCTCGGCGAATTTCAGCGTTCCGTCCGGGCGCCACTCGAACCATTCCGGGTGGTTCTTGATCCAGGGGTGGTCGGGCGAGCACTGGATCGCGAAATCGAGCGCGATCTCCATGCCGTAGGCGTGGCTCGCCGCCACCAGCCGCTCGAAATCCTGCAGCGTGCCGAGGTCCGGGTGGACGGCCTCGTGCCCGCCCTCCTCCGAGCCCACGGCGTAGACCGAGCCGACATCGCCGGGCAGGGCCTTCAGGGTGTTGTTCTTGCCCTTGCGGTTGGTGCGCCCGACCGGGTGGATCGGCGTGAAGTAGAGCACGTCGAAGCCGAGTTCGCGGATCTCGGGGAGCCGGGCGATCACGTCGTCGAAGGTGCCGTGGCGGTTCACGTCCATCGATTGCGAGCGCGGGAAGATCTCGTACCAAGCCGAGAACCGGGCCGCGAGGCGGTCGGCGATGACGGGGATCGTCACCGGATAGCGGGACAAGTTCACCCGCTCGGCATGGGGGCGCACCAGGGCGACGGAGGCCGGTTCCAGGATTTTATCCAACTGGGCGGCGGAGCCACCCTGCTCGGCGCCGAGCGCCGCGACGAGGGCCGCCAAGCGATCCTTGTCGCGGCCGGTGGCGAGCGACGCGGCGGTGCCCACCAGGGCGACGCCCTCGATGGTCTCCAGCCGCACGTCGACCCCGGCGTCGCGCTTCTTGATCGTGTCGCGCATCCACGAGGCGAAGGGGTCGCGCCACGCGACGATCGTGAACTCGTAGCGGGCGTTGCGCTCCAGCGGGAAGGTGCCCGCCCAGCGGTCGTTGTCCACGAAGGCCATCGGGTCCTCGCGCCACTCGCTCGCCCCGACGAGGCGCGAGTGGATCGCGGCGGCGATGATCTCGTGGCCGTCGGAGAAGATGTCGGCCTCGACGCGGACCTCCTCGCCGACCACGCGCTTGACCGCCGAGCGTCCGCCGTCGAGTTCCGGGCTCACCGCCTCGATGACGACCCGGCCCTGGCCGTCCGGCGTGCCCCGCGAGGGCAGGCGGGCGACGGTGGCCTTGGCGGCGGCGAGGATGCGCAGCTCGCCCGGCGCCAGCGTCACGCGGCTGCCCGCGTGGAAGGCGATGGGCTCGGCCGAGGGCGTGCGGTCCACGAAGGGGCCGAGCATCCCGCCGGTGCGGGCGATGAGCGGCCCGGCCTCCACCGGCACGGGAGCCTCGGTCGGATTGTGGAGCACGATCACCGCGTTCCCCGCCGAGGCGTGGTGGCCGGTATCGTAACGGGCCAGAGCCACGTAGCCGGCATCGGGCGAGGACAGCCGCGCCTGCGCCCCCTCGACGTTGGCGGCGGGCAACTCCGCCCGGAGCGCGTTGATCGCCCGGACGAAGTCGGAGATGTCGATGCCGGTGTCGTGCTCCCGGTCGCCCGGATGGGTCTCGACCACATGGAGCGCCCGGCGGTAGCCCCACTCGTAGCCGACCGGCATCAGCACGCCCGCCGAGAAGAAGGCCGCCAGCGCGTAGCGGGTGCGCAGCCGCGCGGCCACGGCCTCCCGGCCGCCGCCGACCGAGGCGGCGAGGCGCGGCATGTCGTGGTTCTCGGGGAAGGCGATGGAGGGGGCGAGCACCCGCAGGCGCTCGTACTGCTCCAGCGCCCAGGGGGCCTTGAGGTCCCACCACGCGAAGGAGTTGAACAGGTAGTCGAAGCCGGCGCCGGCCGTCGCCCGCGCCTCCTCGAAGGTGCAGCCCAGGGTCTCGGCGGCGAAGAGGCAGGTCGGATCCTTCTCCTTGGCGGCGGCGATGAGCACGCGCCACACCTCCGGCGGTACCTTGTAGGCGGCATCGCACCGGAAGCCGCCGACGCCGAGATCCTGCATCCGGGCGACGTAGGCGGTGAAGATCTCCGTCAGCGCCTGCCGGGCGGCTTGGCTGTGGTAGTCGAGCTCGGCGAGGTCGCCCCAGACGGTGCGGATCGACGGGTCGTCGGGATCGACGGCGGCCGGGTGCATGATCGAACCGTCGGGCTCGCGCAGGAACAGGTCGGGGCGGTCCTGCACGAGCCGGGCGTTGTCGGCGGTGTGGTTGATGACGAGGTCGGTCATCACCGCGATCCCCGCCGCACGGGCGGCGGCGCAGAAGCGGCGGATCTGCTCGTCGTCGGGCGTGCCGTCCCCGTCGCGCAGGCGCTCGTCCAGCCGGTCCATGTCGGCCACCGCGTAGAGGCTCCGCGAGCCGCCGGTCTGGTGGAACGGATTGAGGTAGATCCAATCGAAGCCGAGGTCGGCGATGCGCGGTAGTTCCGCGGTCCAGTCCGACACCCGCCCGACGAGCAGGGGAAACAGGTTGTAGATCCGCGGCCCCTCCGCCCGGGGCGCGAGGGAGGCCGGCAGCGCGCCAGGGGTCCCCGTCGCCTGTGCGGGCGCTGCGGCCTTGGTCGGTGCGTTCATGCGGTTCGTCTCTCCTGCTGGGTCGCTAACGCGTCAACACGGCTGACGTGCCGGCCTTCGCGTCATGTCCTAAGTCACGACCCGTGACAGTCTCGGGTCAACCGTCGGGCTTCACCGCCGTCGCCCCCTCTCCCAGCCTGCGGGGAGAGGGCCGGAGCCCCCTCTTGCCGGGGGCGAGGCAAGCCCGAAGGGCGATGGTGAGGGGGTACGCCGGACATGGCTCCAACGTGAAGCCCCCTCACCCCCGGCTGCCGCCTCGGTTTGCCGACGACGAGGTCGGCAAAGCCCTCTCCCCGCAAGCGGCGCGAGGGGATGCTCACCCCGCCCGCCGCAACACCGCATAGGGCAGGTCGCGGAACAGGGCGCTCGCCTCGGCCCCCGCCCCGTCGAACTCCCGGCCCGTCACGACGTCCCGCCAGCGCGTGCCTGCCCCGAGGGCGAGGACCGTGCCGGCGAAGGCGTCGCCGGACCATGTCCCCTCTCCGATCAGCCCTGCGAACAGGCGCGGTACGGCGACGATCAGGTCGCCCTCCCCCGCCGGGTCGAGGTCCGTGCGGCGGTAGGCGAGGATGTGGTCCGCATGCGTGCCCGTCGCCGTGACGGCCTCGTAGCCGGCGCGGGCGAAGAAGTCGGGTCGCGCGGCGCGCAAGCCGAGCATCCGATGGAGCGTCGCCTGCTTCACCCGGCCGTCGGGCCAGGAGGCGAGGAGGGGGGCAACCTCCCCTTCCCCGTCCAGCATCCGCGTCAGGGCGGGGTAGTCCACGGGGCGGCGGTTGTCGGGATCGACGAAGGAGAAGTCCCACACTTCCGTGCCCTGGTAGGTGTCGGGCAGGCCCGGCAGGGTGGATTTCAGCACCGTGCGGCCGAGGCCGGAGAGCATTCCGAGATGGGCGAGGCGCTGCGCGAAGGGGCGCAACTCCCGCAGGAAGTCCGAGCCCGGCGCAATGATCGCCTCGAACAGCTTGCGGACGGTGCCCTCGTAGGTCTCGTCCACGTTGACCCAGCTCGACCGGCGCTTGCCCTCGCGCATCGCCTTCTCGGCATAGGCGCAGAGCCGTTCGCGGAAGGCGGTGACCGCGCTCTCCTCCTCCCCGTCGAGCAGTTCCAGCGGCCATGCTCCCAGGATGGCTTGAAAGACCATCCACTGGTCGTTGGCGTCGGGGGCGGGCTCGCCGTCGATCCGCGAGAGGTGCGGCCCGGCCGTCTTCTGCCAGAGGTCCCAGGCCCCAGCCCAGCTTTCGGGCATCTCGGAGAGGGCCAGGAGCCGCGAGCGGGCATCCTCGCCGCGCTTGGTGTCGTGGGTCGCGGTGGCGATCATGGCGTTCGGCCAGTCGCGGGCGCGGGCGGCCTGGAGATCGTGGAAGTGCTCCACGTCGATGCCGTACTCGCCCGGATCGCCGCCGACCTCGTTGAGGCCGAGCAGCGCCGCGTAGCGGTAGAACAGCGTATCCTCCAGGCTTTTGGCCATGACCGGGCCGGTCAATTGCTGGAACCGGCGGCGGAAGCGCAGCACCACCCGCGGGTCCGGCCGCCCGGGGCCGGAGGTCTCGACCCGGCCCAGCAGCACGTCGCGCGCGAAGTCGTGGACCGAGCGGTCGGGCAGGCTCGACCAGCGCTTGGCCTTGGCCACGGCGCCCTCGATGAGCCGCACGTCCTCCGGCTCCACCTCGCCCTCCTCCAGGTCGGCGGGCAGGTAGCTGCGGTAGGTGGGAAAGCGGGCGATGACCTCGATCAGGGCCCGGCGGAGCGCGTTGACGGTGAAGTCGCGGGTGCGCCGGTCGGCGTCGGCCACCTCCTTGAGGTCGCTCGTCAGCACTTCGAGTTCGCTGGCGAAGCTGATCTCCAGGATCTCCGCCTTGGCGGCGCGCAGCTGAGCGCCGTAGCGCTCGTCCATCCCGGACGCCCACTCGTAGAGGCGGCGGACCTTGGTCTGCTTGCCCTTGTCGACCAGCACCCCGTCGAGCTGGTTGAGCACGTCGTAGCCGGTGGTGCCGGCCACCGGCCAGGGCCGCAGGCGCTCGCCGGGCTCGAGGATCTTCTCGACGACCACGTAGAAGCCGGGGCCGACCGCCGCCTGGAGCGCGCGGGCATAGCCCGCCGGGTCCGCGAGGCCGTCGATGTGGTCGATGCGCAACCCGTCGATCCGGCCCTCGCGGACGTGGCGGAACACCACCTCGTGCGAGCGGTGGAAGATGTCGGACTTCTCCACCCGCAGGCCCGCGAGCGAGTTCACGTCGAAGAAGCGGCGGTAGTTGATGTCGCTGGAGGCGACCCGCCAGTGGGCGAGGCGGTAGGCCTGGGATTCCAGCAGCCGGTGCAGGGTGCCGAAGCTGTCCGGCCGCCCCTTGAACCCGTTGAGCAGGGCGAGCGTCCGCTCCGTCGCCTGCTGGATCGGGGGGGACACGGCGTAGAGGGCGGACAGCCGCCGCTTCAGGTCCTCGGCCTCCTCGGGGAAGTCCCGGCGCCGGGTCTCGTCGGTGTCGAGCGACATCGCCCGCAGCCGCTCCGAGATGGCGAGCAGCTCCGCCGTGGTGTCGTCGTCGACGGCGCCCAGGGCGGCGAGGACCCGGCTCAGGATCGTCGGGTAGGTGAAGGGCCGCACCGGGAACTGGTGCTCGTAGTGCCAGACGCTGAAGGCGCCCGCCTCCGGGTCGAACTTGAGTGTGAGGAGGCCGTTCTCCAGCGCCTCGCCGTAGCGCTCGCCGAGGAAGGGGATCACGAGGTTCCGGCCCGCGCCGAGGCGCTGCCAGTCGATGTCGAAGGCGTGGGCGAAGGGCGAGAGGGCGCCCCATTCCAGCACCGAAAGCCACCACGGGTTGTCGGCGCCGCCGACGCCCATGTGGTTGGGCACAATGTCGAGGAGAAGCTTCAGCCCGTGGCCGTGCAACGTGTCGGCGAGGCGGATGAACGCCTCCTCGCCGCCGAGTTCCGGGTTGAGCTGCCCGTGGTCCACGATGTCGTAGCCGTGGGTCGAGCCGGGCCGGGCCTTCTGGATCGGCGAGGCGTAGACGTGGCTGATGCCGAGCTTGGCGAGATACGGGACGATCCGCTCCGCGTCCGCGAAGGTGAAGTCCTTGTGGAACTGCAGCCGGTAGGTCGCCCGGGGCGGGGCGTCAGCGAGCCGCGAGGCCGAGCGGGCGCCACGGCCCTCCGCCGAGAGGGCGGCGGCGAGCTTGGCGAGCGGCCCGCCGGGGGCGGCGATCTCGGACAGGTCGCGGTCGAGCTTGCGCCGCCAGTTCGGGTAGCCCTCCGTCGAGCCCGGCACGTTGGCCTGGGCGAGTTCGGAGACGACATCCTCGTACTGCACGGCCGTCAGCACGGAGGGCGCGCGGGCGAGGTAGCGGGCGGCGGCCTCGAAGGGCGCCGCCTCGGGGGGCTCGGCATCGGGCAGGAGCTGCTGCGCGGCGAGCGCCTCCGCGAGGCGGCGGCGCTCCACCACACGCTCGCCGCGCTCGGCCTCGGCCCGTTCCTGATCGTACAGCCCCAGCGACTGGCGGGTGTCGGAATCGACGCTCCGCCACCAGCCGACGAAGGTCGGCAGGTCGTGGGTGGTGATGGCGGTCAGCGCGTCGCGGGGGTAGGCGTCGGGCGCCTTGAACCGGCCGTCGCCCTCGCGCTCGAAGGCGAGGATGCGGTAGCTCAGCACGCCCGCCTTCATCAGCGCGTCGGAGAAGCCCTCGGGCGCGGTGCCGAGGTCTTCCGCGATGACGAGGCACTTGTTGCGGTGGCTCTCCAGCCGCAGCACCGCCAGCATCGGCTCGAACGGCATGGCGACGTAGGCGCCGGCATGGGCTCCCTCGCCGAGCGGGATCAGGAACAGGCGGGCGAGCTGGAAGGCGTGGTCGATGCGGATCGCGCCCGCATGGCGCATGTTGGCCCGCACCAGGGCGCGGAAGGCCGCGAGCCCGTCGCGCTCCATCTCCAGCGGGTCGAAGGCGGGCAGGCCCCAGTTCTGGCCCTTCGGCGCCAGAAGGTCCGGCGGCGCGCCGATGGAGACCCGGTCGGCGAATCGCTCGGGATGGGACCAGATCTCCGATCCGCCCCGGTCGGCGCCCACCGCGAGGTCGCGGTAGAGGCCGAGCCGCATTCCGGCCTCCTGCGCGGCCTGAGACGCGGCGGCGAGCTGGCGGTCCGCGAGGTATTGCAGCCACGCGAAGAAGCTCACCTCCTCGGCGTGGTCGGCGGCGAAGGCACGCACGGAATCCGTGCCCGCGCGACGGAAGTCCTCCGGCCAGTCCCCGAGCCAGTGGGCGCCCCGCCCCTTGAAATGGGCGGACAGGGCCTCGAAGACGGCGTGGGACTGAAGGTCCTCGCCGCCCTCCTCCCGGAAGCGGACGAAGGCGTCGTCGGTGCCGGCGCGGGCCGGCGATTCCGCCCAGAGCGCCCGCAGGATCGGATCGAGCACGGCGGCCACGCCGGCATGGTCCACCAGTGCCGCCTCGCGCAAGCTCGCGATGGACGGCGCGGATCGCTCCATGAGCGTTTCCGCCTTCGAGCCCGCCAAGCCCGGCAGGTCGCGGGGCGCGATGAACAGGGTTTCGAGGAAGAGCCGCGAGGAGGGCGAGTAGGGGGAGATCTTGGTCCGGTCGGAGCCGAACAGGGCGTGGACGGGGCTCAAGCCCAGGAAGGCCGCGCCGCGCAGGGCCGCCTCGCGGGCCGCCTCCCCCGCATCCGCATAGGTGCCGATGCCGATGTTGCCCGCCGAGCGCAGGCCGTAGAGCTGGGCGGCCAAGCCCCAATCGGAGGCGCCCTCCTCCGCATAGGCCTTCGGACGCCAGCAGCGCTGGGGCGCGGCGATGACGAAGGACTCCGCGCGGGCCTCGCCCACGGCGACGGTGAGCCGGTGGTAGCCCGGCGTCAGCGGCGGCAATTCGAAGGCGGGATCCGAGGCGGTGATCGGCGCCCGTCCCTCGCGGGCGGCGCCGCGCTCGTCCACGAGGCGCCAGACCAGGGTCTTCGCCCCGCCCGGCACGCGCAGCGGCACGCGGGTGGCCCGGCGGGCCTCCACCGGCAGCAGCGACGGCACGAGGTTCTCGCGCAGCCGCCGGACGGTCTCCAGGCTCTCGGCGAGTTCCGCCTCGTCCGCCACGGGAAAGCCGAGGGCGGCGAGCAGCCCGACGCGGGCCTCCAGCGGCGTCTCGACCGGTTGGCCGAAGGCGTCCGTGTAGCCGGCGGCGACGCCGACGAGGTCGGCGAGCTCTTCCCTGATGCGATTCACGAACGGGACTCCGTCAGGACCACGCCGGTCCAGGGGGGCAGGCTTGTTCCCGTACCGTCGGGGGCATTCGTCCACACGAGGCGCGCGCCGCCCGCCTCCACCGCGAAGGGCTCCGAGCCGACATTCGCGACGAAGCGCAGGGTGCCCGCGTCGAAGGTCCAGGTGCAATCGACCACGTCCGGCCGCGGCAGGTGGGCGCTCGCCCCCGCGATACCGGATTTCGCCAGCGGCACCACCACGTCCCGGCGGAGTGCCAGGAGGTGGGTCGTGTCGGCGAGCACCTCCCTGTGGGGCGAGCGCTCCCGCTCCGACCAGTCGAGCTTCGAGGCGAGGAAGGTCTCCTCCTCGGTGGGGTCGGGGATCTTGGAGGTGTCGTCGGCGAAGGCGGCGAAGCTCTTGAACTCCTTGCGGCGGCCGTCCCGGACGGCCTTATTCAGGTCCTCATCGGGGGCGAAATCCACGAAGAACAGGAACGGCGTCGAGGCCGACCATTCCTCCCCCATCCACAGCATCGGGATCTGCGGGGCCAGCAGGAAACCCGCCCGCGCCAGCGCCAGCTTGGCCGGGTCCGCGAGGTGGCTCAGCCGTTCGCCGAGCGCCCGGTTGCCGACCTGATCGTGATTCTGGAGGAAGGTGACGAACGCGGATGGCGGCAGGTGGCTGGAGGGCTCGCCGCGGGGGTGGTTGTCGAGAGTCGGGAAGGGCTCGCCCTGGTAGGCGAAGCCCTCCGAAAGGCAGCGCGCGAGGCGCTCCACCGGTTTGTCGGCAAAGCTTTCATAATAGCCGGCATCCTCGCCCGTGAGCAGGACGTGCCAGCAATGGTGGAGGTCGTCCGCCCACTGGGCGTCGTGCAACCGCGGGCGCCCGCCCGCGTCACGCCCCAGCCAGCGGGCCTCGTTCTTCTCGTTCTCCAGCATCAAGTGGATGCTTCGCCCGGGAAACGACTTGCGGACGGTCTCCGCGAGTTCGGCCAGGAAGTGCTTGCCCGAATCGTCCAGGATGGCATGCACGGCGTCGAAGCGCAGGCCGTCGAACCGGTATTCCTCCAGCCAATAGAGGGCGTTCTGGATGAAGTACTGGCGCACGGTCGCGCCGCTGTCCTTGCCGTCGAAGTTGATGCCGGCGCCCCAGGGCGTCTGGTGGCGCTCGGTGAAGAAGGTCTTGGCGTAGGCGTGGAGGTAATTCCCCGCCGGGCCGAAGTGGTTGTAGACCGCATCGAGATAGACCATCAGGCCGAGGCCGTGGGCCGTGTCGATGAGGCGCTTGAGGTCGTCGGGCCGCCCGTAGGCGCCGTCGGGCGCGAAGGGCAGGACGCCGTCGTAGCCCCAGTTCCGGCTGCCCTTGAAGTCGGCGAGCGGCAGCAATTCGATGGCGGTGACGCCGAGCGCCTTCAGGTCGGGCAAGCGTTGTTCGAGGCCGGCATAGGTGCCCTCCGGCGTCGCGGTGCCGACGTGGCACTCGTAGATCACCGCCTCCTCGAAGGGGCGGCCCTGCCAGCCCTCGTCGGACCACGCGAAGGCATGGCCGTCGATCACCTCGGACAGGCCCGAGACGTCGTCCGGCTGGAAGCGGGAGGCGGGATCGGGCACCACGAGGTCGCCGTCGATGCGGAAGCCGTAGCGGGCGCCGGGCTTGATGCCCGGCAGGGCGGTGCGCCGCCAGCCGCCGCCGGATTCGGGCAAGGGATGGTCGGTGCCGTCGACCACCAGGGTCACGCTCTGCGCGGTCGGCGCCCAGAGGGCGAACCGCACCCCGCCGCCGACGATCTCGGCCCCGAAATCCATGCTGTGGGCATGCCGCATCAGGCCGCCATCCTTCCTTGCTCACGGAAACCGCCACGAAGCGGGGCCGCTGCGTGCCATGGTGGAGAAGGCGCCGGAGATAATCCGGTTCCCGCGTGCCACACGTAGCGCGCGAGACGGAGAAGGGGATGCCGCCGGACGCATGGCTGAGACGAGGGGAGCGTCGTCCGAGAGGGCGGAGCGGCTTACGACACGCCCGCCGGCCCAACGAAGGCCCCCGAGGCGGTGAGCACCTGCACCGAGCGTCCCGGCAGGGAGACGGTGCCCACGGCCGGGATGGCGGGCGCGTCCGGGGGCGGGGCGCCGGTGGGCCTCGTGGTGTCGAGGGCCGGGAGCCAGGGGCCGCCGACGATCGGGGCGAGGCGGAAGGGGATGGCCTCCTCCCCGGCATTGAACAGGATCAACAGCCGGTCGGCCTCGGTCCGGTCGTTGCCGATCTGCATGCCGAAGACCCGCAGCCCGTCGTCGCCCCACTGGGCGCCCGTCATCTCGCAGCCGTCCGCGCTCAGCCAGTGGACGTCGCGCAGGGGCTCCTCGGGGTCGATCAGTTCACCCGTGAAGAAGGCCCGGCGGCGCAGCGCCGGCTGCGCCCGGCGGAAGGCGACGAGGCGGGCGACGAAGTCCGTCAGGCTCGGATCGGGGTCGCTCGTCCAGTCCATCCAGCTCGTCGGGTTGTCCTGGGCGTAGGCGTTGTTGTTGCCGCCCTGCGAGCGCGAGCGCTCGTCGCCCATGAGCAGCATCGGCACGCCCTGCGCGAGGAGGACCGTCGCCAGCATGTTGCGCTTCTGGCGGGCGCGGAGCGCCAGCACCGCGGGGTCGTCGGTGTCGCCCTCGACGCCGTAGTTGCGGCTGACGTTGTGGCCGTGGCCGTCGCGGTTGTCCTCGCCGTTGGCGTGGTTGTGCTTCTCCTCGTAGGAGACCACGTCGGCCAGGGTGAAGCCGTCGTGGCTGGCGATGAAGTTGATGCTGGCCAGCGGCGAGCGGCCGGAGGCGGCGAAGGTCTCGCGCGAGCCGGTGAGACCCTGGGTGAGCTTGGCGAGCGTGCCGGAATCACCCCGCCAGAAGCCGCGTGTGGCATCGCGAAAGCGGTCGTTCCACTCGCTCCAGCCCCGCGGGTAGCCGCCGAGCTGGTAGCCGCCCATGCCGATGTCCCACGGCTCGGCCACCATCTTCACCCGGGCGAGCACGGGATCCTGCGCCACCGCCTGGAAGAAGGCGGCGCGGGGGGTGAAGTCCACGGGCGAGCGGCCGAGGCTGGAGGCGAGGTCGAAGCGGAAGCCGGCGATGCCGTAGGCGGAGACCCAGTGGCGCAGGGAATCGAGCGCCATCTGCATCACGCGGGGATGGCTGACGTCGAGGGTGTTGCCGCAGCCGGTGCAGTCGAGCGCCTTGCCCGGGTCGGCGGGGTCGGCCTTGTAGTAGCTCGCGTTGTCGATCCCGCGGAAGCTCAGGGTCGGGCCGGTGAGGTCGCCCTCGGCGGTGTGGTTATAGACCACGTCGAGCCAGGTCTCGATGCCGGCGGCGTTGAGTTCGCGGATCGCCGCCTTCAGGCTGCCGATCCCGCCCTCCCCCAGGTAGCGGGGATCGGGGGCGAAGTAGTTGTAGGGCTGGTAGCCCCAGAAGTTCACGAGGCCCTTGTCCGTCAGGAACCGGTCGTCCGCGAAGGTCTGGATCGGCAGCAGTTCCAGGGCGGTGACGCCGAGCTTCACGAGATGCTCGATGATCGCCGGATGGGCCATTGCGCCGTAGGTGCCCCGCTCCTGCTCGGGGATGTCGGGATGGGTCCGGGTTAGCGCCTTGACGTGCGCCTCGTAGATCACCGTCTCGGCGAGGGGGCGGCGCACCGGGGTGAGGGCGAGGTCGGGCACGTCGGGGGCGGTGACGACACCGCGCGGCACGTAGACGGCGCTGTCGCGGCGGTCGATCCGGTCCGGCCGGGTCAGGCTCCGGCGGTGGCTGTAGAGGGCGTCGTGCCAGCGGATCCGGCCCCGGATCTCCCGCGCATAGGGGTCGAGGACGAGCTTCGAGGCGTTGAAGCGGTGGCCCCGGGCCGGGTCCCAGGGGCCGTGGACCCGGTAGCCGTAGAGCTGGCCCGGCAGCACGCCCCGGAGGTAGCCGTGCCAGACGTCGTCCGTGCGGCAGGGCAGGCGGACGGTGCGGGTCTCGTGCCGCTCGCCCGGCTCGAACAGGCACAGGTCCACCGCGGTCGCGTGTTCGGAGAACAGGGCGAAGTTGACCCCGCGCCCGTCGAAATGGGCGCCGAGGGGGGCCGGCACCCCGTCATCGACGGCGATCATGGGAGAGGTCCGGTCTGGGGGATGGCTATTCTGCCGCCGCCGCGGTGGTCGGAGGTTCGCGCTCCGTGGTGCGGAAGGCTTCGAGCTCCGCCAGGAAGTTGCGCGCCCACCAATCCACGTCCTCGCGGGCCATGCGCTCGGCCATGGGGCGCCAGCGGGCCACGCGCTCGGCCTTGGGCATGTAGAGCGCCATGCGGATCGCCTCGGCCACCTCGAAGCGGTCGTAGGGGTTCACCAGCAGGGCCTCGGGCAGTTGCCGCGCCGCGCCCGCGAACTTCGAGAGCACCAGCACGCCGGGGTCGTCCTCCCCCTGCGCAACGACGTACTCCTTGGCCACGAGGTTCATCCCGTCGCGCATCGGCGTGACGAGGCCGACCCGGGCCGTGCGGTAGAGACCCGCGAGGACGGGGCGGGGATACGCCTTGGTGATGTACTGGATCGGCGTCCAGGCCGGATCGCCCAGCGAGCCGTTGATCTCGCCCACCTTCTCGTTCACCTCGCGGGCGAGTTGCTCGTATTCCGGTACCTCGCTGCGGGATTTCGGGGTGATCTGGATGTAGGTGACGTTGCCGCGCTGGTCGGGATTGGAGGCGAAGAAGCTCTCCACCGCCTCCATCCGCTCGGGCACGCCCTTGGAATAGTCGAGCCGGTCCACGCCGATCAGCAGCTTGCGGGTGCGCAGGCCCGCCATGGTCTCGCGCACCACCTTGTTGGTGGAGGCCTTGTCGGCCGCCTCCTGGAAGCCCGCCACGTCGATGCCGATGGGGAAGCTCTTGATCCGGGTGCGCCGCCCGTCGACCATCAGGGAGCCGCCGCCCAGGGGAATGGCCCGGAGCGAGTCGATGAGGTTGCGCTGCAGGTTCTGCACGTCCGGGTCGGTCTGCAGGCCGATCAGGTCGTAATCGACGATGGCGCGCAGCAACTCGCCGCTCGCGGGCAGGGAGTTGAACACGTCTGCCGCCGGCCACGGGATGTGGTGGAAGTAGCCGATCGGGTTGTCGAGGCCGAGGCCGCGCAGCTCGGCGGCCAGCGGCAGCAGGTGGTAGTCGTGGACCCAGATGATGTCCTCGGGCTCCACGAGCTTGGCGAGCGCCCGCGCGAAGGTGCGGTTCACCCGGCTGTAGCCGGAATAGTCCGAGCGCGAGAAGGCGCCCAGACCAAGCCGGTAATGCATGATCGGCCAGAGGGCGCGGTTCGCGAAGCCGGCATAGTATTCCGCGTGGTCCCGGGGGGAGAGATCGACGACGGCGTACTGCACCCGGCCCCGGTCGATGAGCGTCGGCTCCTCGGAGGGCTCCTCGGTGATCCGCCCGCTCCAGCCGAACCACAGACCCTCGTAGGCGCTGAACGCCTCCTTGACCGCCACCGCCAGACCGCCCGCCGCGACGGCCTTGCCGCCCTCCTCCGGGACCGCCACGCGGTTCGATACGATCACAAGGCGTGCCACGCGGGTGGGCTCCCGTTCCTGGCGCGAAAAGCCCGCGCCGACGCACAGATACCGTGTGTAGAACGCGCAGGACTGAGGCGCGATCCTTAACGCCGTCAACCCAAGCGCGAAGCTCGGTGCAGGTCAAGCATGGGCGAGGCACCGCACCCAGGAGCATCGCTCATGCCACCCCCTCCCCCGGTGGCATGGAAAGGGGCGGCTTTCCGCGCGACAAGCGAGGAACTGTCGCAGGCTGAGCCGGTTACTCAGCCGTCGCGGGAGCCCGCGGCACGAGGAGTATCGTCACGATGGCCGGACCCGAATTCCCGCACGATTCGCCGCAGGGCGCGGCTGGAGAGACCGCCGGCGAGACCGGCCGCGAGGGCGAGCGGGTGAAGGCCGAGTGGCGCGGCCTCCAGGGCGACGTCGAGAACCTCGCCGGGGTCGCGGCGGAGCAGGGGCGCGGCCTCCTCGACGCGGCCCGGCTGCAGGCCCAGGATTACGTGGAGCGGCGCAAGGGCGAGGCCGCCCAGTCCGTGCAGGACCTCGCGCGCTCGCTCCGGGGCTCCGGCCGGGACATGGCCGACAAGCCGCATGTGCGCGCCTTCTTCGACAGCGCGGCGGACGGGCTGGAGACCCTCGGCACCTCGATCGAACGCCGCAGCCTCGCCGACTTCTACGGCGAGGCCGAGTCCTTCGCCCGGCGGGCGCCCGTGGCGGTGGCGGTCGGGACCTTCATGGTCGGGCTGCTCGCGGCCCGCTTTATCAAGTCGTCGAACACCGTGGACGAGCACGGCACCGTCGGCGACCCCCGCGACAGCTTCAGGGCCTGAACCATGAGCCAAGGTTCCGATCCGCGCCAGGCGGCCTCCAGCATCCAGAGCCTGATCGGCGACGCCCTGCGCGAGACCAACGACCTCGCCCGCAAGGAGATCGCCCTGTTCCGGGCGGAGATGGCGGGCAACGTCCGGCAACTCGTCCTCGGGCTCGCCTGCATGATCGGCGCGGCGGTCTTCGCCGTCGTCGCGCTGCTGGTGCTGATCGACGCCTTCGTGAAATGGCTCGCCACCGTGGTCGGCTCGGAATGGCTCGCGGCCCTGATCGTCGGCGGCACCCTCGTCGTCCTCGCCGTCGGCATGGCCCTGTGGGCCCGGAGCGTGCTCTCGCTCTCGACCCTCGCGCCGACCCGCACCACCCGTCAGGTTCGACAGGACGCCCAGGCCCTGTCCGAACGCGTCTCCGGATGAGAAAGCCGTCATGAGTTCGATGAACGACCTCGAGCGCGAGATCGAGGAGAGCCGCGCCCGTCTCGACGAGACGATCGACCAGATCCAGGGTCGCCTCTCCGTCCCGAACCTCGTGGACGAGATGCTCGGGAACGCCCGGCGCGTGCCGCAGCTCGCCAACACCTACGACACCGTCCTCGACGCCGTGCGGCGCAACCCCGTGCCGGTGCTGCTGATCGCGGCCGGCGTCGGCATGCTGTTCAGCCGGATGGGCAAGGAGGCGGAGCGTCGCCGCACCCACCTGTCGGCGGCCCGGGTGGACACCCTGACCACCGACGCGGTGCGCGACTACGATCCCGACGCCCCGGCGGCCCGCCCGACCCACGATCCGGTGGCCAAGACCGAGCTCTAAGCGAGACCGAACTCCGAGCCCCGCCCCGCGGCAGCGCTCACCCGACCGTCCGGCCCCCTCCGGGCGGAGGCCCCGCACAAGCGTAAGGACACGATCATGACCGACACGTCCGGCTCCAAGGCGGGTGATCCGCTCCACTCCGACGCGGCCCCCGCCGCCGCGGGCGACCACACCCTGCGGCCCGACCCGCACGGTCTCGCCGACCCGCTGCATCCCGCCGGTCGTGCCGACGACATGAGCCTGCGGCCCGATCCCGAGGGGCTGCACGACCCCCGCCCCCGGTCCTCCGCCTCCGGCACGGCCTCCGACCTCGCGGACCGGGCGCGGGAGCGCCTCTCGGGTCTGGCGGACGAGGTCCACGACCGGCTCGGAGGCTCGGCGGATCAGGCCCGCGAGCGCGCCGGCGCCGTCTACGACGAGGCACGGGAGCGGGCGGGCGAACTGCACCGCCGCAACATGCGCCGCCTCGACGACCTCACCGTGCAGGGCCTCGAGGGTCTCCAGCGGGGCCGCACCACCGTCGAGCGGTTCGTGGACGACAACCCGCTCCTCGTGGGCGTGGTCGGCGTCGCCGCCGGCCTGCTCCTGGGGGCGCTGCTGCCCCGGACCCGGCAGGAGGACCGCAACCTCGGCCCCTACGCCGACGAGGTTCGGGACCAGGGTCTGCGCTACGCCCGGGAGATGACCCACCGGGGCCGGGAGTTCGTCCAGTCCGCCCTCGACTCCGACAACCTGAACGAGGTGGTCCGCAAGGCGACGGGCGCCGACGAGACGCCGCCGCAGGGCGAGCGGCGCGAGCATAATCTCTGATCGGCTTCCGAAGGCCAGCCGACGCTTGCGAAGATGGCGGGGCGCGGGATCACGCGCCCCCGAACAACCCCTTGTACTCGTCCCTCAGCAGGTTCTTCTGCACCTTGCCCATGGTGTTGCGCGGCAGCTCGTCCACGAACAGGACGCGCTTGGGGCACTTGAACTTGGCGAGCCGCCCTTCGAGGTCGGCCACGACGGCGGCCTCGTCCGGGGCGCCCGCCCCGCCGACCACCACCGCGGTCACGGCCTCGCCGAAATCGGGATGGGGCAGGCCGATCACCGCCGACTCGACGATGCCGTCGAGGCCGTCGATCTCGGTCTCGACCTCCTTCGGATAGACGTTGAAGCCGCCCGAGATGATCAGGTCCTTGCCCCGCCCGACGATGTGGACGTAGCCTTTGCCGTCGACCTTGCCGAGGTCGCCGGTGATGAAGAACCCGTCCGGCTTGAACTCGGCGGCCGTCTTCTCGGGCATCCGCCAGTAACCCTTGAACACGTTGGCGCCCTTCACCTCGATCATGCCGACCTCGTCCGGGCCAAGGGGCGCCCCCGTCTCGGGATCGACCACCCGCAGGTCGACGCCCGGCAGGGGGAAGCCTACCGTCCCGGCGATCCGCTCCCCGTCATAGGGGTTCGAGGTGCTCATGTTGGTCTCGGTCATGCCGTAGCGTTCGAGGATGGCGTGGCCGGTCCGGGCCTGCCATTCCCGGTGGGTCTCGGCCAGCAGCGGCGCCGAGCCGGAGGTGAACAGGCGGATGGTGCGGGCGACCTCCTTCGTCAGGCCCGGCTCCTTGAGCAGGCGGGTGTAGAAGGTCGGCACGCCCATCATGGCCGTCGCCCGCGGCATCCGCTCCAGGATCGCCTTCACATCGAGCCGGGGCAGGAACAGCATCGTCCCGCCGCTCGCGAGCACGGTGTTCGTCGCCACGAACAGGCCGTGGGTGTGGAACACCGGCAGGGCGTGGATCAGCACGTCGTCGGCGGTGAAGCGCCAAGCCTCGACCATCACCAGCGCGTTGGAGGCGAGGTTGTCGTGGCTCAGCATGGCGCCCTTCGAGCGACCGGTGGTCCCCGATGTGTAGAGGATCGCGGCCAGATCCTCCGGCCCCCTCGGCACGTCGGCGAAGGCCGCGCCGTCCTGCCCGTCCGCCGCATCGGCGGCGCTGCCCTTGCCCGCCCCGTCGAGGGTCCAGACGTGGCGGACGGAGGCGGTCGCCGTGCCCAGCGCCTCGCGCTTGCCGGGATCGCAGACAAACACCGTCGGTGCGGCGTCGCCCAGGAAGTAGCCGATCTCCGCCGGGGTGTAGGCGGTGTTCAGCGGCAGGAACACCGCCCCCGCCCGCACGGCGCCGAGATAAAGGAAGACGAACTCCGCGCTCTTCTCCGCCTGGACGGCCACCCGGTCCCCCGGCGCGACGCCCGCCGCGACGAGGGCGGCGGCGTAGGCTCCGGACCGGGCGAGGAGGTCGGAATAGGAGAACCGCGTGCCCTCGTGGGTCTCGATGACCGTCTTGGCGGGGTCCTTGGCGAAATCGGAGATGCCGCGACGGACGAGGGAGAAGAGGTGGTTCGTCATCAGGGGGCCGAAGGTGAGCGACTGGCGTCTTTCCCGCCTCATTAGCCGCCCCGCCCGCCTCCTGCGAGCCCTTTCGGGCGGCAAGCCGTTGTCCGGCTGAGGGAAAGGCCCCGCCGGAGGCGAACTCACCCCCGTTGCGGAACGCCCTGGAGCGCGGGGGAGCCGGCGCGCCTCACGCGTCGGCCAGCGCCACGGCCCGGGGCGGCGGGAGCTTCGCCCGCAATTCGCGGCTCACGGCGGAGGAGGCCGCCACCGTGCCGAGGTTCGCGTAGGTCTCGTGATTCTTCTCGATCGCGCCGAGGTCGTAGAGGTAGTTGACCATCAGCCCATGCGACTGGCTCAGACCCTTGGACGAGACGTCGCCGAGGAAGTTGATGCGCTCCAGCCGGGCGCCGTTGCCGAGATGGAACCGCGCCACCGGGTCGAGGGGCCGCCCGCGTTCGTTCTTGGCCCGGAGGAAATAGGCCGCCGCCGCCGGGATCAGCGCCTTGCGCACCGTCTCGGACAGGGCCTTGTCCTCTTGCCAACCGGGGATGTCGAGGCCGCGCAGGGCCTCGATGTCCTCGGGCACGAGGCCCTGCGGGCTGTCCGCCCGGCGCTCGCGGGCGAGCCACGCCGAGAAGCCCGGCACGGGGGACAGGGTGACGAAGGTCTTCAGGCTCGGGATCTCGCGGGCGAGGTCCTCCACCACCTGCTTGATCAGGAAGTTGCCGAAGGTCACGCCCGCCAGCCCCTTCTGGCAGTTCGAGATGGAGTAGAAGATCGCCGTGGTCGCCGCCCGCGGCGCCAGGGGCTTGCGGTCCTTCGAGAGGATCGGCGCGATGGCCGGGGCGATGGCGTCGGTGAGCGCCACCTCCACGAAGATCAGCGGCTCGTCCGCCAGCGCCGGGTGGAAGAAGGCGAAGCAGCGCCGGTCCGGCGGCTCGATCCGCGCGCGCAGGTCGTCCCAGTCGGCGATGGCGTGCACCGCCTCGTAGCGGATGATCTTTTCGAGGATGTGCGCGGGCGTCGTCCAGTCGATGTGGCGCAGCACCAGGAAGCCACGGTTGAACCACGAGGCGAACAGGTGCTCGAAATCCGAATCGAGGCTGTCGGCGGCGTCGAGGAGGACGGGGTCGGACTGGCCGTCCCGTGCCTCCTTGCGGAGGTCGCGGCGCAGGTCGAACAGGTCCTCGCGCATCCGCACGAGGCTCAGCGTCCCGCCGCCGGCGAGGTTGAGGCGGCGGATCAGTTCCTGGCTGCGGGCCTCGGCGGCCTCGTGGAGGGTGCCGAGGCGGGCGCGGCTCGGGGCGGCGAGGTAGGCGCTGATCGCCGCATCGACGGCCCGGTGGTCCGCGCCGAAATCGACGGCGATCGCCTTCAGGAAGGCGTGCCGCTCCGGGGTGGCGAGGCCGGCGTAGCGATCGAGGATGGCCCTGGCCAGGGCGACGCCGGAAGCCTCGCCCCGGCGGGAGATGAGGTCGTCGCACAGACGGGCGAGTTCGGATGCGCCGGCCCGGCCCGCCAGATCGCCTCGCCCGAGGCCCACAAGATCGCGGCCCCGGTCGCTGATGGTCTGCAGCAGGTCGCCGAAGAAGGAGATCGCCGCCATCGCCCCCGCCTGACTCCCATCCGTCCCGTCGCCGGCCCTGCGCGCGGCGTACCGGGGAAGCTAGAGCATTTTTGTCCGAAGGGGATGACGGACGCCCGAATCCCGTCTCCGGTGGAGTGCGGAACCGCGGCCCGGAGGCTTGCGTCGCCCGCCGGGGGCTTGCCTTGACCGCCGGGGGCTTGCGCCGCCCGCCGGTCGCGTGCCCCGTCAGGAGCGCGCCGCCATCAGGGCGAGGTCCGCCCGCTCGCGCCAGTCGCTCACGCCGTGCTGACGGGCGAAGCGCAACTCGGCCGCGCGCCGGGCCCGCACGGGATCGCGCGCGCGCTGGATTTCCACGGAGCCGATCGTGAACGGCACCCCGAGGATCTCCTTGGCGAAATCGATCCGGTAGTTTGGCATTCCGTGCTCCTCGACTGCAGTTCCCGCGACTCCTTGAAGGGAACGGATAGGCGCCCCCGATCGTAGGATCATCGGAGGCCCGGACGCCAGGGGCGCAGGTTCGCTATCCAAGCCTCATGCCGCGCCATCTCGCGCGGCGCGAGGAATTGATATGGGGACAGCCCGCCCGAGTTGCAGTGGGCGCGGGGCGGGGTGCGGCCATGCGGCCCTGCCGGTTGCCGAGCCCCCGGATCCGGGACATTCCGCGCACCGCACAGATCCCGTCATCCGACCGCGAGAGCCTGTCCTGTCCGCCTCCTCCTCCCCCGCACCCCTCGACGGGAAGGCCCGTCTCGGCCTGACCCTGATCGCGGGGGGCGCCGTCGCCAACATCTATTACAATCAACCCCTTCTCGGCCTGATCGTGGCCGAGTTCGGCGAGGGGGCGGCCCTGTGGGTGCCCACCACCGCCCTGGTCGGCTACGGCCTCGGCATCGTGGCCCTGGTGCCGCTGGGCGATGCCCTGCCCCGCCGCCGCCTCATCGTGCTGCAATGCCTCGCCATGGCGCTGGCCCTGCTCGCCGTCGGCCTGAGCGGCAACCTCGTCATGCTGGCGCTGGCTCACCTCCTCGTGGGCGTGCTGGCCTCGGCGGCGCAGCAGGCGGTGCCCTTCGCCGCCGAACTCGCCCCCGACGCGACTCGCGGCCGGATCGTCGGCCAGGTGATGACCGGGCTGTTCACCGGCATCCTGCTCGCCCGCACGGTGAGCGGCTTCCTCGGCGCGCATCTCGGCTGGCGCCCCGTCTTCCTCGTCGCCTCGGGGGTCGCCCTGGCGATGGCGGGCGTCGCGGCGGCCACCCTGCCGCACACGCCGCAGACCCAGCGCCTGCGCTACCGGGCGCTGATGGTCTCGATCATCGGCCTCGCCCGCAGCCAGCCGGTGCTGCGGACGGCGAGCCTGTCGCAGGGGCTGCTCTTCGCGAGCTTCAACGCCTTCTGGGCGACCTTGGCCCTGCAGGTCGAGGGCCCGGCCTTCGGGCTGAGCGCGGCCGGCGCCGGGCTGTTCGGCGTCATCGGCGTCTGCGGCGCGATCGTGGCGCCCCTCTCCGGCCGCTTCACCGACAAGCGGGGCGCGCGGCCCGTGGTGCTCGGCGGCAGCCTCCTCGTGGTCCTGTCCTTCCTGATCCTGTGGGCCGGGGGCTCGTGGTCGCTCGTCGCCATCGCGATCGGGGTGCTGCTCATCGACATCGGGATCAACAGCGCGCTGATCGCCAACCAGACCCGCGCCTACGCCCTGGTGGCGGGCGCGCGGGGACGGATCAACACCGTCCTGTTCACCACGCTCTTCGCCTTCGCCTCCCTCGGGGCCTATGCGGGCTCGCGGGCCTTCCTGGCCTATGGCTGGCCGGGCGTCTGCGCCGTCGGCCTGCTCTGCTCCGGCCTCGCGGTGGCGGTCTCGGTGTGGGATTTCCGCAAGCCGGCGAAAGGTTAGCCGAGCGGGAGAATTGGGCGAATAGGGAGTCGCGAATCGTTCGGTGGTGGAGCACGATGCGCCCCGCCTCGCGCGGCACCCTATTCGCTATCCACCCTTGAGAACGCGCGACAGCCGGCACCACGCCTCCTTGTCCGGCGGCAGGCCGAAGCGCAGGCGCTCGGGGCGCTCCGCGAAGCGCCGCACGGCGATGCCCGCCTCGCCGAGGCGGCGCCAGAGGCCCGGCCCGTCCGGGAAGTCGGCGGTGCGGAACAGGACCGTGCCGCCGACGACGCGGCCTCCGGCCCGGATCATCATCCGGTCGAGTCGGGCGGCCTCGGCGCCCCGCTCCCGCGCCGCGGCCTCGCGCCACGCCGCATCGTCCAGCGCGGCGGCCCCGACGGCCTGGGCCGGGCCGGAGACCGACCAGGGCCCGAGGGCCTCCGCGATCCGCGCCGCGACACCCGGCTCGGCGACGGCGAAGCCGAGCCGCAGGCCCGCGAGCCCGTAGGTCTTGCCGAAGGAGCGCAGCACCACGAGGCCGGGTCCCGGATGGGCGCACAGGCTCTCCGCCGGCTCGAGGTCGCAGAAGGCCTCGTCCGCGACGAGGAGCCCGCCCCGCCCCTCCATCGCGCCCGCGAGCGCCAGACGGTCCCTCAGGGCGTGGGTCCGCCCGTCCGGGTTGTTCGGATCGACCAGCACCACGACCGCCGCGTCGCCGACCGCCGCGATGTCCGTCACCGTCTCCACGGCGTGCCCGGCCCGGCGCCACGCCGCGGCGTGCTCGGCGTAGGTCGGCCCGACGACGGCGACGCGCGTCCTCGCCACGAGGCGCGGCAGGGTCTCGATCAGGATCTGCGTGCCGGGCGCCGGGACCACATGGGCGGCGTCCGGCGCGCCGTAGGCCCGGGCGGCGGCCGCGCGCAGGGCCGCGTCGCCCTCGGCGGAGGGCAGGCGCGTCCAGGCCCTGGTCTCGATCGCCGGCAGGGGATAGGGGACCGGGTTGATCCCGGTGGAGAGATCGAGCCACGGCTCCGGCGCCGCCGGGAAGGTCCGCCGGAACGCCCCGAGATCGCCGCCGTGGACGATGTCGTCCGGGCGCACAGCCGAGTTCCAGAGAGAATGCATCCGCCCGACACGCTCGCCGTCCTTGTCCTCGCCCTCGGGATCGAGGCGGCGGCCGGCTATCCGGACGGGCTCTACAGGGCCGTCGGCCACCCTGTCACCTGGATCGGCGCGCTGATCGGAACCCTGGACCGCCGCCTGAACCACGGCTCGCCCCGTCGCAGGCGGCTCGCCGGATGCGCCGCCCTCGCCCTCCTGCTCCTCGCCACGGCCCTGCCCGCCCTGCTCCTCACGGAGCTCGCGATCCGGCTCGCCGGCCCTCTCGCCGCCCTGCTGCTCCTCGGCCTCGCCTGCGCCAGCCTGCCCGCGCAGCGCAGCCTCGACCGGCACGTGGCCGACGTCGAGCGCGCGCTCACGACCGGCGGCGTGGAGGCGGGACGCCGGGCGGTGGCGATGATCGTCGGGCGCGACCCCGACCGGCTCGACGAGGCCGCGATCTGCCGGGCCGCCATCGAGAGCCTCGCCGAGAACTTTTCCGACGGGATCGTCGCCCCCGCCGTCTGGATCGGCGCCCTCGGCCTGCCCGGCGGCGCCCTCTACAAGGCGATCAACACCGCCGACAGCATGATCGGCCACCGCACGCCCCGCCACGGGGACTTCGGCTGGGCCTCCGCCCGCCTCGACGACCTCGTGAACCTCCCGGCCTCACGCCTTGCCGGGCTGCTCCTCGCGGCCGCCGCGTGGTGCCACGGGGACGGGGCCGGGGCCGCCCTCCGGGCCATGCGGCGGGACGCCCCGCGCCACCGCTCCCCCAACGCCGGCTGGCCGGAGGCCGCGATGGCCGGCGCCCTCGGCCTCAGCCTCGCCGGCCCGCGCGTCTATGGCGGCACCCTCGTCCCCGACGCCGTGATGGGCGACGGCCGCCGGGAGGCCGGGCCCGGCGACATCGCCCGGGCGCTGCGCCTCTACCGCACCGCCTGCCTGATCCAGGGGGGGCTCGTCGCCGCCCTGCTGCTCGGCGCCTGGGCGGCCCTCGGCACGGGGTGAGACGGGGCGATGAGGCGCCCGCGCCCGCGCCCGCCGCGACCGGGCGGCGCGCACAATTCTGTTGCCTTGCCGCCCCAGGGCGTGCGGCATCCCGTCAGTCGTCTCACGAACTTTTGCAGGTTGACGGGCCGCCCCCTCGGGACCAGCTGACCTGTTTGAGCGTTAAACAGGTTGCCACTGATCAAAAATGATGGCTGGCATGCGCATTCCGGTGGTGCAAATGTCCTCTCTTTTCTGATTTGTCGCACAAACTGCCTATGACTCGCCTGCTCGCCCGCCGAGCGGACGGGTGCAGGCGCGCTCCGACCGGGTTCGTTTGGCTGCGTATCCTGTTGATTCCAAAGGGAGCCGAGTGTTGAAGCAGCCAGTCTTCGTCGCCATCGCCACGGCGGGACGCCGGGAAATCCTGACGGAGACGCTGGGGCTGCTGGCGACGCAGACGGAGCGCCCCAAGACGGTCTTCATCGCACCCTCCTCGGCGGCCGACCTGGACGAGGAGGCGATCCGCGCCCTCGGCCTCGACGTCGTCATCGTGCAGTCCCGCAAGGGCTCCTGCCTGCAGCGCAACGCGATCCTCGACCGCCTCTGCGACCGGCGCGAGGGCGTCGTCCTGTTCCTCGACGACGACTTCTTCGTCGCCCCGACCTACGTCGCCGAACTCTCCGCCGTCTTCACGGCCGACCCCGGCATCGTGCTCGCCTCCGGCGTGGTCCATGCGGACGGCGCGGTGGGGCCGGGCCTGAGCGTACCGGACGCCCACCGGATCCTCGCGGAGACGTTCGATTCGGCCCAGCCGCCGCGCATCGAGCCGATCTACAACGGCTACGGCTGCAACATGGCCGTGAGGCTCTCCGCCGTGAACGAGACGGCGGTGCGCTTCGACGAGGACCTGCCCCTCTACGGATGGCTGGAGGATGTCGATTTCAGCCGGCGGCTCGCGGGCAGCGGGCGCCTGATCCGGAGCCACCGCTTGCAGGGCGTGCATCTCGGCTCGAAGCGCGGGCGTACGCCGGGTCGGCGCCTCGGCTATTCCCAGGTCGCCAATCCCTTCCACCTCATCCGCAAGCGGACCATGTCGCCCCGCCGCGCCCTGGTGCAGATCGGCCGCAACATCTCGGCGAACCTCTGGAAGTCCCTCTCGCCCAAACCCTGGGTCGATCACCGGGGCCGGCTGGAGGGCAACGTCGTCGCGCTGGTCGATCTGATGCGCGGGCGGCTCAAGCCATCGAATGTGTTGACGCGCGATCTCGATGACAAAGTGCTGAAGGAAAAGAATATCTGATCCGGATTGTCATCGGCGGCAAACAATTCCGTACGCCGCACCGATAGACTCCCTCGCATGGGTGATTCATAAGACACTTGAAAGATACTACGGCGCCGACCCCGAAAGGGGTGAGCGGGACGCCGGACACGGCGTCACCGGCGATTCCACGAGAGAGTGTCGGCGGGTGTCCCGATACCGGGAGACGCGGCCGTGTGTCTTGTGCAGTCCCGGCGCCTTTAACCGAACAACCAGAATTTCCGTGTCCGGTCGGTCGTTTGGGCACTCATAAGGCAGTGTTGTGGGCTCGAACCTGACGACTTTCATCGCTATAAGCTGCGCCGCCGTCGCCGCCCGGGCCCCGCTCGAAGGCCGCGACCCGGCGGGGTCGTGCGAGGGCCGGATGCCCCGGCACCCGGATCCGAGCGCCGTGGGGAGCCCGGAGGTCGCGACGCACTCATGGATCAAGCGGGGCGCACGATGACCGCGACGGCCAAGTCCTGTTGGTGCTACGTCGTCAACGAAGGTTACCTCCTGCCCGCCCTGGTCAGCGCGACGCAGCTGCGTTCGCACCTGCACGAGCGGGCCGACGACATCCTGGTCGTCTGCATCGGCGAGGAGACCGACGTCACGCGCGCCGCCGCCCGGGTGGGGCGGGAGCACGGCATCGAGGTCGTCGTCGCCCCCCTGTCCCTCCTGAAGGGCCTGCCGATGTACTGCGCGCGCCTGTTCCTGTGCGACGTGCTCGACGGGCGCGGCTACGACTTCGTGACCTACGCCGATGCCGACACCCAGTTCGTCGGCGACCTCGGCGACCTCGCGGCGGCGCAGCCGCGCGCGGGCAGCCTGCTCGCCGTGCCCGACATCATGTCGATGACGATCAACCATCCCTCGAAGGCGCTCAACGGCTGCAAGGCCTATTTCGACAAGATCGGTATCCCGCCCCGGAACCAGCGGATTTACTTCAACACCGGCGTGATGAAGTTCCGCTCCAGCGATTGGGGGGCCATCTCGCGGGAATGCCTTCAGGTGATGGGCCGACGGCAGGTCAGCGACTTCCTCTATCCCGATCAGGATGCTCTGAACATCGTGATGGACGGCAACCAGACGCTCGCGTCCTTCCGGTGGAACTACCCGGCGTTCTTCATCGGCCGGAAGCTCGACGACATCGTCGCCCCGAGCATCGTGCATTTCATGTCGCGTCCGCGCCCGTGGGACGGCCCGTTCCCGCCCTGGGGCCGCCCGGCCTTCCAGCCCTACCTGACCTTCGTCGAGGCCCACCCGGACTTCGCCCACCTCCTCAAGCCGGCACGGAACGTCCGGCTGGTGCGCTACATGCTCCAGCAGGCGTACAAGCAGGCGACGGAATCGTGGGGCAGCGAGTTCTTCCGCAGCCGGATCGCCCAGTTCGAATCGACCGCCTTCGTCTGATCCGCGCGCGGACCCCTCGGCCGCGTCACCGCCGCGACCGGCTCGTCCCTCGGGCGTCCCCGGCGCCGCGTCAGCCCGCCGACGCCTTCCAGACCCGCGCGGCCACGTCGGCCTGACCCGTCAGGGCCGCGTGGAGGGCGGGGTCGGCATCGTGGCGCCCCCCGCGGATCGCCCGGACGAGGCCGTCATCGGCGCCGGGGCCCCGGGCGGCGTCCGCGAGCGCCTCCGCCTCGCCGATCTCCCGCAGGGCGATGCCGAGGGCATTCGCCACCATCAGCGCCACGTAGCGGGGGCGGCCGGCGAGGGCGGGCACGACCTCTTCTGTGAGCGCCCGGCGGGCGGCCTCGATCAGGGCGGCGCCGGAGGGTTCGTCACGCATCGTCCAAGTCCCCGTCAGCGCCAGGTTGCGGGCGCGGTGGCCCGCAGGATCGCCTGCTCCAGTTCGGGCACCATCCGCCCGGTGAGGGCGAGCTCCAGGGAGAATTCCCGGCCCGAGACGTGGCGCGCGCCCTGCTCCAGGGCGATCACCGCCCAGCGCAGATGCGCCATCACCTCCCAATAGGCGACCGCCTCCGCCGTGAAGCTTCGCCCGCCGCCCAGCGCGTAGCCCCGCTCGAAGGCCGCGCGGGAGCCGATGCCGCCCGCCTCCAGGTCCTTCCGGCCGAAACGCCAGCAGGCGGCGCAGAACCAGCCGAGATCCTGCACCGGATCGCCCCAGCCGGCGAACTCCCAATCGAGGATCGCGGTGAGCCCCGCCCCATCGACCATGTAGTTGCCGGTGCGGAAGTCCCGGTGGACCAGGGTCGGCCCGGCGCAGGGCGGGGCCATGACCTCCGCCCAGCGCAGGCCCCACTCGATGGCCGGTCGCGCCGCCGCGATCCCGTCGAGGCTCCCGCGCAGGCGCGCGACCTCGGCCTTCGCGGGTTCCGGCTCCGGCGGCCCGAGGAAGGCGAGGTCCGGGGGCGGGTCCCGGCGCGGATCAAGGACCGCGTGGATCCTGGCGAGTTCCCGGCCGAGATCCTCGGCGAGCTTTTCCCGGTCGCCGCCCAGCGTCGGATCCTTGACGATGCGCGGCCCGAGGCCGACCCCGTCGACCCGCCCCATGAGGGCGAAGGGCGCGCCGATCACCCCCACGTCGTCGCAGAAGCCCACGGGCTCGGGCACCCGCACGCCCGCGGCGAAGGCCGCCTCCAGCAGGCGGAACTCCTCCTGCCGGGAGCGGCTGGAGGCGATGGTCGCCGCCGCGTCCCGGCGCAGGACGAACTCGCGGGTGACGTCGGCCTGCCGTCCCGTCCCGATCCGGCAGCGCAGCAGGCGGTTCTCCTGGATCGAGCCGCCGCCGAGGGCTTGGCTCTCCTCGATCGTGACGGCGGGCACCCCGAGCCGTCCGGCGATCCACGCGCCGAGCCGCGTCTCGTCCATGGTCAAAGCCCCGACACGAGGTGGCCGCCGTCGACGGCGAGGACGGAGCCGGTCATGTAGCTGCCGGCATCCGAGGCGAGCAGCAGCAGCGCCCCGTCGAGTTCACCCGCCTCCCCGAGGCGGCGCTGGGGCACGCGCCTGATCAGCGCCTTCCCCGGCTCGGAGTCGAAGAACGCCCCGTTCAGGTCGGTGCGCACGTAGCCCGGCGCCAGGGCGTTCACCCGGATGCCGTGGCGCGCCCAATCGAGGGCCATGCTCTTCGTGAGCTGGACGACCGCCGCCTTCGAGGCCGCATAGGGGGCGAGCCCCCCGGCGACCCGCAGGCCCAGGATCGAGGCGACGTTGACGATGCTGCCGCCGGTGCGGGCCGCGACCATGCGCCTGGCCGTGGCCTGGGCGACGAGGAACACCCCCTTCAGGTTGGTGTCGAGCACGCCGTCCCACTCCTCCTCGTCGAGGTCGAGGGTGGGGGTCGTGGCGGTGATGCCGGCATTGTTGACGAGGACCCGCACCGGGCCGAACCGGGCCTCCGCCCGGGCGAGGGCCGCCTCGATGCCCGCGCGGTCGGTCACGTCCATCACCACCGCCTGGGCCTGCCCGCCCTCCGCCTCGACGGCGGCGACGGTCTCGGCCAGCGCCTCCGCCCGGCGGGCGCCGAGGGTGAGTGTCGCGCCGGCTTTGCCCAGCATCAGGGCGAAGTGGCGGCCGAGCCCGCTCGACGCGCCGGTGACCAGCACGTGCCGGCCGGTGAGATCGAAGATGCCGCCCATCGCGCGCCTACTCCCCCGCGTCCCAGCTCCAGAACGCGTCGCCCTCCGCCTCGAGGGTCCGGTTCAGCACCATCTTGTGGACCTCGTCGGCCCCGTCCACGAGGCGCGCCTGCCGGGCGTAGCGGTAGATCCATTCGAGCGGCGTGTCGGTGGAGTAGCCCCGCGCGCCGTTGATCTGGATCGCCGTGTCGGCCGCCGCGTGGAGGAGGTTGGCCACATGGACCTTGGCCATGGAGACCTCCTTGCGGGCGAAGCTGCCCCGGTCCAGCGCCCAGGCGGCCTTGGCCACGAGGAGGCGGCCGATCTCGATGCGCATGGCGAGGTCGCCGAGCATGAGCTGGATGCTCTCCCGGTCGGCCAGCCGCACCCCGAAGCCCTGGCGCACGGCGGCGTATTCGCGGGCGATCTCGACGCAGCGCTTGGAGAGGCCGAGCCAGCGCATGCAATGGGTGAGGCGGGCGGGGCCGAGGCGGATCTGCGTGAGCTTGAGCCCGTCGCCCTCGTTCATCAGCACGTCGGAGGCCGGGATCTCCAGCCCCTCGAAGGCGATCTCGCAATGGCCGCCATGCTCCTCCGGCCCCATGATGGGGATGCGGCGGACGATGTGCCAGCCGGGACTGTCCCGGTGGAACAGGAAGGCGGTGAGGCCCTTGCGGGCGTCGTCCGAGGTCCGCGCCATCAGGATGAAGTGGGCCGCGTCCTCGGCGCCGGTGATGTACCACTTGCGGCCGGTGACCACGTAGCGGTCGCCCCGCCGCTCGGCCCGGGTCTGGATCATGCCGGGGTCGGAACCGCCGCCGGGATGGGGCTCGGTCATGGCGAAGGCCGAGCGGACCTCGCCGCGCACGATCGGATCGAGCCAGCGCGCCTTCTGCGCGGGCGTCGCGACCTTCTCCATCACCATCATGTTGCCGTCGTCGGGGGCGGCGGAGTTGAACACGACGGGCCCGAAGATCGAGCGGTTCATCGCCTCGTAGCAGACCGCCATGCCGACCTTGTCGAGGCCCGCCCCGCCGGTCTCGGGCTTGAGCTGGAGGCACCACAGCCCCTCCGCCTTCGCCAGCGCGCGCAGCCGCTCCAGCTCGGACGGGGCGATGTTGCCGTGGCCGTCATAGGCGGCCGGGTCCCGCTCCAGGGGGATGACGTGACGCTCGACGAAGGCCGCGATACGGGCGCGGTACGCCTCGACGCGCGGGGGAATCGTGAAATCCATGGTGGTCCCGTTGTGAGGCCGGTGCCCGTATGATGTGGGGCATTGGCCGGGTTGGGAAGGGCCGGGGCCTGACAGATCCCGGCGGTGCCGCGGCCGGGATGGCGGTTTCCGCAGGCCGCGGGGATCGTGTAGGGCTCGGCGCTCCTCCGCCCCCGCCGGGGGGGCGGCCCCCCTCCCCCTTGCCGGACGGTGCGATGCAGGCGGTCCTGAACGCGGCGCTGCCGATCTTCGCGCTGATCCTGGTGGGGTTCCTGTGCGGGCGCCTCGGCGTCTTCACCCGGGAGGCGACGGACAACATCAACCGCTTCGCCATCTACCTCGCCCTGCCCGCGCTGATCTTCACCACCATGGCGGGGATCACCCCCGCCGAGATCGGGCAGGTCGGCTTCTCGGCGGCCTTCGCCCTGGGGATCGCGGTGACCTTCGCCATCGCCTACGGGCTCGGACGGCGGCGGGGCGCCTCCGTTGCGGATGCCAGCATCGAGGGGTTGGATGCCGGCTACAGCAACGTCGGCTTCATGGGCATTCCCCTGTGCCTGCTGGTCTTCGGGCACGACGGGCTGCCGGCAGCGGTGATCGCCACGCTGTTCACCGCCTGCGTCCTGTTCCTGACGGTCCTCGCGCTGGTGGAGTTCGACCTGCGCCGGGGCGTCGACCGGGCGAGCACGGTCCGGCGGGTGCTGCTCGCCCTCCTGCGCAACCCGCTCTTCCTCGCGCCCCTCTGCGGGCTCGCGGTGGGGCTCACGGGACTGCCCCTGCCGCTGCCCCTCGAAACCTCGGCGAAGCTTCTGGGCGGGGCGGCCTCGCCCTGCGCGCTGATCTGCATCGGCCTGTTCCTGGCGCAGGAGCGGGCGCAGGGGGGCGACCGGCGGCTGATCGCGCTCCTCGTGGTGCTGAAGCTCGTGGTCCAGCCGGCGGTCACGGCTCTCCTCGTCTTCGCCGTCTTCCCCGTGCCGCCCCTCTGGGCGCGGGCGGCGGTGCTGCTCAGCGCCCTGCCCATCGGCTCCGGCCCCTTCACCATCGCCAAGCTCTACGGGCTGCAGGCGGGCGTGACCTCGGGGGCGATCCTCGTCTCGCACATCGTGTCGGTGGCGACGGTCTCGGCCCTGGTCGCGTGGCTCGGCTGAGGCCGGGCGGGATCAGTCACGAATCCCGGCCGTCCGCCGATTGGCAGGATCGGTCCGAGTGTGGGAGGTATCGCGTCCAGAGACCGGGAGACACCGGCGACGCCCCCGGCGGGCGGTGAGGGAGAGAAGCCATGCGCAGTCCGACGGTCGTCGATCCCATCCGGCAGTGGATCTGAGGGAGG